>JAHEXI010000003.1 GCA_023252195.1 Pseudonocardiales bacterium | reverse complement strand
ACGCCCTACTCGCCGACGGCCGAATCGTGTTCGCCCGCTGGCGCGCAGGCTACGACGGGCTGGCCGTGCGCGGCACCGACCGCGCTGTCACCGACCTCGACTGGCCTTTCTCCGCCGTAGCAGCGGTTCGGGCGGCAGGCCCGGACCACGTCGTCGTCGCAGGCACCCCGACCGCTGAACCAGCGGTGTACCGAGTCCGGCCCGAGGGCCCAGAGATCGAGGTCCTCCGCCCTCCGCGAGAGCTGGGCATCACCACCGGTTACATGTCGGTACCCGAGTCTGTGTCGTTCCCCTCGGTCGACCGCGACGGGAACCCGCGGACGGCGCACGCGTTGTTCTACCCGCCCGCCAGCCCTGGCCGCACCGGTCCGGACGGCGAACTGCCCCCGCTGCTCGTGGTGATCCACGGCGGCCCCACGGGGGCAGCAGTGCCCTCGCTGTCGATCGGGTTGCAGTACTGGACCACCCGCGGGTTCGCCGTCGTCGACGTCAACTACGGCGGATCCGCCGGATTCGGGCGAACCTACCGCGACCTACTCAAGGACGCCTGGGGCGTCATCGACGTAGCCGACTGCATAGCCGCCGCCCGCTGGCTCGCCGAGCAGGGCCGAGTCGACCCGGCCCGGCTCGCGATCCGCGGCGCGTCCGCGGGCGGCTACACCACGCTGGCCGCGCTGGCCCGCGACGACACCCCGTTCGCCGCGGGCGCCGACCATTTCGGTGTCGCCGACCTGGAGGCGCTGGCCGCGGAAACACACAAGTTCGAGAGCCGCTACCTCGACGGCCTCATCGGACCGTACCCGCAGCGGCGCGACATGTACCTCGAGCGCTCCCCCATCCACCACGTCGAAAAACTCACCCGGCCGCTCATCGTGCTGCAGGGCATGCAGGACGAGGTCGTCCCGCCCAACCAGTCGGAGATGATCGTCAACGCACTACGGGCCCGGAAGGTGCCCGTCGCCTACCTGCTCTTCGACGGCGAGCAGCACGGCTTCCGGCGCGCGGAGAACATCCGCCGCGCACTTGATGCCGAATTGAGCTTCTACGCCCAGGTGTTCGGGTTCGAGCTGCCACCGGAGGACGGCATTGAACCGGTCACCGTCGAGAACGCCGAGAACCTGTAGCGCCGCCACGAACCACCGGAACAAAGCTAGATCGTCACCTGCGACGAATTTCTCAACGCCGACATCAAACAGTCGCCCTCCTGCAGCCCCGCACGCCGTCTCCGCGCACAACTTTCCCGGCGCGGCCACCCACTACATCTACCCACATCTACCGCGTGTCAACGGCCTCAGAACCGCTACCCAGGCCACAGCCCTACCGGCCATCCCCGGCGTCATCAAGATTTGGACTTGCCGCCACCGGCTACGTCGCGAGACTCCTACTCGAGGTCAAGACGTTGCCCTGGAACGCACTGTCATGCCGCTGATGCTGTGCGCGCGCCAGCGCGTCGCGAGGACGGCAGTCCGGCCGCCGCTGGTCACTGTGGTCTGCCATGCTGTCCGGATGCTGGCCCATCAACTGCTGCTGATCACCACCGACCACCTCATGGCGGTGGGGTTTCTCCAGACTCTGCGCCGGGCTGTAGTGGCCTTCCTTGCCGTGGTCTTCGCGGTTGGCCTGCTGGCCGGCGGGACGTTGGGATTCTTCCTCGGACGGGCGGCGGGCCGGCGGGGATGACCTGATCTTCAAAGATCAGCACTTCGTTACCTGGCTGTCTTGGCGCGTTGACGTCGCCCCAGCGCTGCGGTGGGCGCCGCTGACTCGCGATCCATACCCTCACCACGAGCCGCACCGGCGGCTCGTGGTGAGCCCACCCGATAGCGTGGTCCGCAGCGTTGTCGCGGGCAAGCCTGGTCCCGTCCGCCCTCCCGAAGACAAGGCGCAGCGGAACGTCCGCACATGCCGCTGACCGCGCGTGATTACCAGCGCTAACCATGTCTATCGCTTCGTAAGGGGCGCCCCGACGACGTCCGGAATCCAGGATCAAGGGCGGAACCGGATCGATAACACGACTCTTCACTTAAGACACACCTAGCGGGTGATCCGCCTCCATGCCGGCTGAGGCGGCCTGTCATGCCGATCCGGCGAACCGACGCGGCGAACGCGCCGGCCAGCGAACGCCCCGACTGGCCCGGGACGCCGCGAGCTGCCCATCACGACGCATCCGCGCCTCCGTTCGGGACCGACACGCCGCAAGATCACGATCTACGGCCGGAGTACTAGCAGCCACTCGCGGGTTCGTCACCCGCACACTCGATCGAGTACAGTCCACGCCCGGCCGAGGTGAGCACCGACCGGGCTTCCACGTATCCGCGAGTGCTCAACGAGCTGCTGCCCTCCGCCTGCCACGTCACCGAGCAGTATGCGAACAACACGGTCAAAGCTGATCACGGCCGCTTGAAGTCCCGGTTGCAGCCGACGCGTAGTTTCAACGGCTGCGGTCCGCGCGAGTGATCAGTGCAGGACATGCCTTCGTCCAGAACCTGCGCCGCGGTCACTATGAGCCGCGGTCACTATGAACTGGCCGTCGACCTCGACCCGAACCGCCGGATCTCAGCAGCCTTCACCGAACTCACGCTCGCCATCTGAACACCCACAGGCCGCCGTCGCCGAGGACCGCCCCTCCATTAAAGCAACAGCGCCCTGCGAAGTGACACGCCCCCTTTCCCTCCATTCGTACCTGCCGAATATGAGCCCGACAAGGTGAACACTCGCTATCGACAAGGTGGACACTAGCTATGTAGAGTAAACCCTTATGGCGGGTTTGCGGATGACGGTGGGTGTCTTGGCGGTGTTGGGGGCACTTCTCGATCGTCCTGACACCGAGCTGTATGGGTTGGAGATCGTGCGCGCCAGCGGATTGGAGCCGGGCACGATCTACCCGATCCTGCAAAGGCTGCGGGGCGCAGGTTGGGTCAGCGACCGGTGGGAGGATCCCGAGCCTGGTCGTACCGAGGGTCGGCCCTCCCGGCGGTACTACCGGCTGACCGTGGAGGGCCGGGCCCGTGCCGTCCACGTCCTGCAACACGGTCGTGACCGCAGTGGCTTGAGCCGGTTGCTCGCGCGCCCCCGCTTTCCTGCCATACCCACGACCGAGGTAGGTCCGGCATGAGCGGACACCGCGTACTGGTTGCCGGGGACATTGAAATCCTCGGCGGCATCGGCCTCAGGGATCGGCAGGCAACGGCACGCCTTCGTCCGGGTCCCGCGTGGGAACCAAGATCGCTGTGTTGGGTGCGCAGCTTGCTACCCGGCGAGGAGGGCAGGGCGTGGTGGGCTGAAGTGACCTCCTGCCTTGCCGAGACGCCCGATCCCGGCCAACGCCGCCAATACGTGCGCAGCTATCGCCGGTCGGTGCCGCAGGTGGTCTGGACCAGCTGGACGCCCCAGGTTCGTTGTGTAGCGCCGGCGCCGGTGGGTGTCGGGTACAGCACTGTCAAGTGGAAGGGGACAAAAATGGCGACTCTTAGCCCAGAAGCTAAGTTCGGGATTAAGATTGGGAGCAGGCCGGGGCCCAAGACACTCGATCAGATGTACTCCCTGATCATCGGTCTTGTCGTGCTGGTTCTTGGGATCGTCGGGCTCCTCATGACGGGCTTTCGCAACTTTACCGAGATGACGGACCATTCGATTTTGGGGCTCTTTCAGGTGAACGGCTACCACGCCGTCGTGTACATCCTTTTTGGGCTGTTTTGGCTGCTGGGGGCGTTCGCGCTTACCCCTGCTGGCAATCAGGGGATGAACATCGCGCTCGGTGGCGCCTTACTGCTGGTCGCCATCTGGGGCTTTTTGGGCTACATGTCTTTGCTGTCTATCCCAGCCGGGATTAACGGGGACAACCTCCTGCATCTGGTGGTGGCTCTGGTAACCGTGATAGTCGGTGGTGGCCTGCTCAGCAGTCGCCAATCCGACACCGCGTAGGCGTGGGACGGGGAGACTCTGGGGTCGTGTTCCCTAGCCGCAGGGAACACGACCAGCCTCGGTAGCTGTCGAGTCGGGGTTGTTGCATTGCGCGCAGTCAGAGCAGCTGAGAGCCTCAAAGCGTGGTTGGTCAGATCGCCATGACCAGCTCGTCGAAGGCCGCCGGGACCCGTTGATTGACTGTTTCTTCGGCTCCAAGTTCGTAGTGGCCGCGGCGGATGTTCTGGATGAAGGCGTGCCCGGCGGTGATGACTCGTGCGCAGTGGAGTTGTTTGAGCCCGCGCATGGCTCGCAGTCGGGATTTCAGCCGTCCGTGATCGGCTTCGATCAGGTTGTTTCTGTATTGCTCGGTGACATGGCAGGCGGCGGGCACCAGCTCGTCGAGCGCCCGCGGGTAGGCGGTTGCGTGATCAGTGGTGACCTCGGTCGGGGACGGCGCGTGTTCCAGGGCATGGGTGAAGAATCGCCGGGTGGCCGCCAGGTCCCGCTTCTCGGAGACCAACACGTCTATGACCTGCCCAAACTGGTCGATGGCGCGGTATAGATACACCCACCGTCCGGAAATCTTGGCGTAGGTCTCCTCCACGAACCAGCGATCACCTGGCGCATGTCGACAAGGTCGTGCTGCGTCGATCAACAAGGGTGTGAAGTGCTGCACCCACCGGAAGATCGTGACGTGGTCAACTTGGATGCCACGCTCTGCCAGCAGCTCTTCGACGTCCCTGTAAGACAGGGCATAGCGTAGGTACCAGCGCACGGCGATCATGATCACATCCGGTGGGAACCGGAAACCAGCGAAGCCAGACCTAGATGCGGATACTCGGGCACGGCGACGACGCATCAGCCCAGCCTGCCCCTCGTCGTGATGCGCCCATGCAACAGTGCCAAAGCAACTCCAGGACCCGCTCGAGCACCACCAACGTCTGCGCGTCCGGCTGCCGTTCGGGTAGCGGGAACGTCACCACTTCGGTGAACGGGTACTCCGAGGTTGCACCCCGCGCCAGGTAATCGAACGAGGCCACCCCGGAGGCCAGGTCGAAGCTCATTCCGGTGTAGTGAAACGTATGGATGTCATCCCAACGCTGCACGTACATCGGCGGCCCCGAAGCTCGAGAGTGTGACAATCTCATGGGAGTACACCCACTCAGCGGCCCAGCCTCATATTGATCTCCGCCTTGTGCTCCGCCCCGGACACGGTGGGTAGGTCCTGGCCGTTCCGCAGGCGAGCGACCTGGGCCAGCATGCGCCGATGTACCTCGACGCCCTGGCGTTCGGTAATGTCCGCGATCTTGCGATATGTGTTTAGCACGGTGAGGACACCAGCCAGGTCCAGCGTGCGGGCGGCCGTAGCCATCTGCTCGGCGTAGCACCGTTCGAACTCCGCCCGTTCCGCATCGACAAGAGCATCCCGGATCGCGCGCGGGGTGTGTGCCGAGAGCAGGGCCGGTGCTGGCTCCGCGTTCGATGGTAGTGAGGCAGGTGATGCCATGCGGTGGCACGACCGGCGGTGCCGACAGCCGGTGCGGAGTGGGCGACGAGATCAAGGCAGCGATTTCGGTGGCCATGAGGTAGGGAATCGGGCCGTCCGCGATCGAGTTGCCATAAGCATGCTAGAATCATCCTTATGGCATCCTTGCAGGTGAAGGACGTTCCGGGGGACCTACACCGCGAGCTGCGACGTCGTGCCGATCTGGACGGGCTGAGCATTCGAGATTATCTGCTGCGCCTGATCCGAAACGATCAGCAGCGCCCGCCGGCGACGGAGTGGCTGGCGCGCCTCCGCCGGCTCGAACCGCTCGATCTCGGTGCACCCGCCGCCGACCTCGTCCAAGCGGATCGTGCCGCGCGCGACATCGAGCCGTTGCCGCAACAGCGCCAACCGTGATCGTGATCGACGCGAGCGCGTTTCTTGAGGTGCTCATGCGCTCGGCGTCCGGGTTGGTCGTGGAGACGCTGCTCGACGACACGATGGCCCCCGACCTGCTCGATGCCGAAGTGTTCCATCGACTAGTCCGCGCCGAACAGAACGGCGCGCTTCAGCCGATACAGCTCGACGAGCGGCTGGCGCTGCTCTATGACGCTCCGATCGAACGGGTTCCCTGCCGGGAGCTGCTCGCCACGGCTCGCCCGTTCGCCACTGCGATGTCCGGCTACGACGCGCTCTACGCCGCCCTCGCAAGAAGCCTGCGATGCCCGTTGGTCACGACGGACGCGCGCCTGGCGCGCGCCGCAACAACACAGTTCAACCTCACGGTGACCCACGTTCCGACCAGTGGCCGGTGATCTTTCATCCTTGACCGTCTCGTCGAAGCTGGTCCAGTCGGCCGGTGCCAGGCTGGGCTCTGAGCGACCTTTGGAGTATGTCCGCACCCGAGATCCCGTTCTCCGACGCCCTCCACAACCCTGCGCCGGTCGTTCAGGTCATCGCCGCCAGGCAACCCTCCGCCGAGGTTAACGCCGACCCTGATCTCGCTGGGCGGATCCATCTGCTCGAGGGCGACATCGGACCGGTTCGACGAACCCGCCGCGTGAGCCACAAACGCGGCGAGCGGGTCGCTCCCCGAGCTGACGCTGATGAGTGAGAAGGTCCCGCCGGCGCCCCGCCACCACCGGCTCAAGGGCGCCCTAGCGTTCCCGAACTCCACAGCAGTGCTGTCCCACGTCAATCGAACAGCACTGCTGTGGAGTTCGGGAACCTCAGGTCATCCCACGATCCGATCAATGCTGATCACTGATCCACCGGGACCACCTCTGACCGGGAGAAACGGCGTTGGTAAGCACAATCCGCAAGTAGATTCCGATCTTGTGTCTGCCACCGTCTGGCCCGATCTGCCACAGCCGCCCATGCTGCCGCGCGCCGACGAGATGGCACCGATCAGCAAGACTCGTCCGGCCACCACGTGCTTCGCTGTACCTTCCCGTTATATCGTGCGGAACATGAACAGTGCGTTTCCGGCAGATATCCTGCATCTACAGGTGGCCGAGCACGGTGCCGATGCACGCGTCGTCACCGTGACCGGGGAGGTAGACGCGCTGACCGCGCCGAGGCTGGCCGACGTTCTGACCGCGCAGCTGGCCGTCGCCCGAATCGTAGTGGTGAACCTCGATGCGGTGCAGTTCATGGCGTCCGCCGGGCTGCGGGTGCTGTTCGAGATAGATGAACTTGCTACCAGACAAGACCGCTGCTTGAGGTTGGTGTCCAACTCCCCGACCGTCACGCTGGTACTGGAGACCAGCGGGCTGCGAGACCAGTTCACCGTCGCCGACAACGTGCCGGACGCCCTGAACAACGTACTCTGAACGCCTGTGCGTCAGGACAGGGTCAGATGTAGCCGTACGATCGTGCCCGTCGGGGCGCTATGCAGCTCGACGAGATCACTGAACTGCCGGGCTAACCACAGCCCGTGTCCGCCCGCAGCGAAGCGCTCTGGTGGCAGGTACCCCGCTAACGGATCACGCAGTCCAGCACCGGTGTCGCTGACCTCGCACACCAAGGTGTGCGGGCCGGTCCAGACCTGCAGCACGGCCGACCCACCGCCGTGCTCGACCGCGTTGGTCGCCACCTCGTCAACCGCCTGCACGAATTTGGAAACCGACCCCGCGGCTGCTCCGGCCTGGGTCGCATAGGACGTCACAAACGTGCGCAAGGTGGCCAGTTGGTCCAGTTGGCGGAACCTCAGCCACAGGGTCGGGGGCGGCAGCTCAGGCAACGGGGACCTGTTGCATTCGGCGTTGAACACTCCCGGGTCGGTATAGGTAGGGCTAGCCTGGGGGCCGCCGTTGCGAACCAGCTGGGGGTGGGTCCGGGCGACGTTGGCCATGACATCGAGCTCAACAATGCGGGTGTCATAGGCGCACATGAAGGTTGCATTGGCCGAGGCGAGCGCCACGTTGACCAGCGACTCATGCCGAAACCACTCCCGGCTATCCTGCCCGGTGCGGGCGGTCCACGACGGCTCTTGGATCATCCGCAGCCGGTGCCCGCCGGAGATCGCCGCCTGCACGGTGCGGCACAGGGCCGCCAACGCCCCCGCCGGATTTGCGTCCCACTCGCTGTTGTCGCAGAACGCCACCTGCCGGGCCTGCGCACCTAGCGCCGCCCGCAGCCACCCAGTATTACGCTCCGTGGTCACGAGCCGAACCGGGTCGCCGCACTCCAGCCCATCCCGAACCAACGGGAGAGTGCAGGCCAAGAACTCATCTTTCGATCTGTACAGCAACGCCTGATGCGCGAACGACACGTCACCCTCGTTGGTGTCGACACCGCGCAGCACGCCGCCAGTCCTCACTGCCACACCCCTCCTGCCGAGGCATCGAAGATTCCCCGACTGCCGACTACCCAAACGTGCTGCGAACGACAATGCCACCGGCGGCGCTGTCAGGGTAGGTATAGATGTAGTCGTACGACGGTGCCTGTCGCATCGCTACGCATCTCGACGAGGTCGCAGAACTGGCGGGCCAACCACAGCCCGCAGCCACCCGCACGGCCGGGCCGAGGGGGCAAATGCCCGGCCATGGGATCGCACCGTCCCGCCCCAGTATCGCTGACCTCGCACACCATCGAGCGCGGCCTTGTCCAGATCCGCACCACGCGCGATCCATCGCCATGTTCGATCGCGTTGGTCGCGACCTCATCGAGCGCCTGCACAAACCGCCTAACGGAGTGCGGGACCGCACCTGCCCAGGTGGCGTAAGAGGTCATGAACGCGCGCAAAGATGCCAGCTGACCCAGCCGGTCAAACGGCAGCCGCAGGGCCGTTGGGGGGGGTTCAGGTAAGGGTGACTTGTCGCATTCGGCGTTGAACACCGCCGGATCGGTGTAGCTCGGGCTCGGTCGGGCGCCGCCGTCGACGACGAGCTCGGGATGTGTCCGAGCCACCTGGGCGACGACCTTGGGATCCACCACACGAGTGTCATAGGCGCACACGCACGCGGCATTGGCCGAGGCGAGCGCAACATTGACCAGCGACTCGTACCGAGCCCGCTCGCTACCCTCCTGTCCGATGCGCGCCGTCCACAATGGCTCTCCGATCATCCGGAGCCGCTTCCCGTCCGCAGCCACCGACACCGCGCGGTACAGAGCTGCTAGCGCACGCCCCGGGTGCTGGTACCACTGGCTGCAATCGCCGAACACCACCCGCCGGGCATCCCCGCCCAGCGCCACCCGCAACCAACCCGCATTACGGACCGTAGTCACAACCCAGATCGGATCGCCATACTCCAGGCCAGCCCGAACGAAGGGAACCGTGCCAGCCAAGAACTCCTCCTGCGACCGGTACAACAACCCCTGGTGTGTCAACGACTCGCCACCATGGCTGGTGTCGATACTGATCAACACACGCCGCCCTTCCTCACCGCGGACTATGCCCGACTGTCGTCACACCTGCCAACGGCGACACTAAGGCAGCCAGGCGCCGTCTCACCAGCAACCCGACGCGACAACGAAGACACGACCTCACGTACGACTACTCGGAGTCGGCCCAAGTCCGATCGATCCGCAACGCACGCCAGTCTTCCGGGACGGCGCCGTCGATGGTGATGTGGGCGCCGGTGACGTAACTGGATGCGTCGGAGGCCAGCCACAGCAGCGCACCGCAGACGTCGTCGGGCACGCCCCAGCGTCCCAGCGGAACATCGACAGCAGTCGCCGCTTCGGCTGCGGCGTTCTGGGTGAACGCCCGGTTGATGTCGGTGCGGATCCATCCGGGACTGACGGCATTGACTCGGACGTGGGCGGCAGCCCACTCCTGCGCGAGCGCCTGGCTCAGGTTGAGCACCGCGGCTTTCGCTGCCCCGTAGGCAGTGATCGCCGGCCACGGCCGCAGAGTCGCTGGCGAGGTGACGTTGATGACCGAACCGGTGCCGCGGGCGACCATGTGCCGCCCGACGCGTTGGGACAACCTCATGACACTGGTGAGGTTCAAATTAATGATCTTGTACGCGAGCTTCGGAACACTCATACACATCACCCGTGCGGACCCATCCATCGATGAAGGTATGTGCCGTCGCATCCGCACGGTTCCAATAGCCGGTGGCAGATGCCGGACCCCGCAGCCACAAGTAACCGGGCACGCCAGTTCCCACGTCGGCGCCATCGTCGTCGAGGAGTCTCACCTCGTGGCCGGTGACCACAAAACCCGACGCCCCTGCAACGGCAGCGCCGGGTCGGTTCGAGATGAAGATATGGCCCATCTCCGTGGAGCCGATGCCGTCGATGACCTCGATGTGGAATTCATCGCGGTAGCGCGTGAACAGCTCGCCCGGCAGCGGCTCGCCGGCCGAGACGGCAAGCCGCACGGAGGTGAAGGCATCTGGAACCATGTTGCTCAAACTTTGTCCCGAAGCTGCGCCAGGGCTCGCGCCCTGGTGGGTCCGATCCCGCCGGGCGGGATTCCGCAGCTGCGAGCGACCTCGGCGTAGGGGCGGGGGTGGTCGGTGAACAGTGCCCGCAACAGGGTCTGCCGGCGGGGCGACAACTCGCTGACGAGGTTCCACAGTCTCCGGGTGATGTCGGCGTCGATGACCCGCTGTTCGGGACCAACGAAGGGATCAGCCACCGCTTCGAGCGCCGCCTTACATGCGCTCGGGGTGCGCTGAGCATGGCGCAGGATGCTGAGACATTCGCGGCGTGCGGTGGTGGCCAGCCACCCGCCCAGCTGTTCCGGGTCACGTATCTCATGGGCGTGTTCGGCCAGCCGCAACCAGGTCATCTGCACCGCATCGAGTGCGTCCGCTTCCTGCAATCGAAACGAGCGCACCGTTGCGAAGACGCGCTTACCGTGCCGGAGGAGGATTTCTTCCCAGGCCGCCTGATCCCCATTTCCGGCTCGGCGCAGCAGATCCGCGACCCTCGGTGTGGCGCCAGTGTGGGCGTAACCGGTGTGAGTAGTTGTCATCGACATCGCAGCCCCTTGTGAGGAATCGCCGAAAAGGTGCCTCGCCGTGCAAAGCCAGGTATCTTCCCGAAGGCGAAATCTGAAGCGGTTAATGCAGGTGCCGGAGCCGGCACCACGCCCAGCTGTTCGAGGAGTTCCGATCGATCAAAAGAAGTCGCGCCGAGACAATCACACCGCCTGTCTCATCTGTGGCTCCTTCCGCCTGCCGACTATTGGGATTGTCTGCAACAGTCATGTCGCCGGCTGTCAGCTACCTGACATTGACACTGTCAGCTCGCGGACAGCTTGACGGCTTGTGTCAACGGGGCGCTGTCAACGGCACCCGAAACTGACCCCTGGCGGCAGTTGAATCGTGACCCGCCCTCCACCTCGCCGCTGCGCTTGAACTCGGCGCCGAACTCGAGGAGATGATCACTTACGACCGCTGGCTGCCGAGCGCTTGCGAGCCGGTCTACGTGGCCGTCGAAGCCGCGGCTACGTCCCGGGTGGTGGCGGGGCTGAAGCCTTGACCCCGGTCGAGTATCAGGTCCGGGGAATCAGCCCCTCCTCGATCGCCTTGATCTGGAGGGCGAGGAACTTCGAGTAGGTGCGGGCCTGTCGGAGGTTCCCGCCCATGAACCAGAGGCCGGGGTGCCCGGAACGGCGCCAGATCGTCCGCAGCTCGCCCTCGTGGTCGAGACCCCATACCGGCTGGCAGCGGTTGGCCACGTCGTCGCCGAGCATGGCCCGGGCGCTCTCGCGCATGTTCTGGTAGCCGGTGGCCAGGACCACGATGTCGGCGGGCAGGGTGGTCCCGTCGGTGAAGACGACCCCGTCGGGCTCCAGGCGCTCGATCCCGACTCCCTGCTTGACTTTGATCTTGCCCTCGGCGATTAGCGTGGAGGCGCCGACGTCGATGTAGTAGCCGCCGCCCCGGGTAAGGTATTTCATGAAAAGGCCGCTACCGTCCTCGCCGAAGTCGAGATTGAAGCCAGCTGCCTCCAGGCCGGCGAGCAACTCGGCGTCCATCTCGGCGAGCACCTTCATGGCCCCGACGTGGAGCTGGCGACGGCGCTGGAGTCCCGCCGTTCGAGGGCGGCGCCGAAGCGGCCCAGCCAGGCTCCGGAGATCTCGCCGGGCGCAACCGCCGCGCTCGTGGGCAACAACGTTTCTGTCATCGGTCCCACTCCGATCCGCTCGCCGCCAGGAGTCGGATTATAAAGTATGCGACCAGCGAAACCTTGTTCTCCGATCACCGGTCGGTGGATAGGGCGTCGTTGACGGGCGCTCGGTGCCGGTCCGGTGCTTTCGCGCGGAGCTCTCGTTTGAGGACTTTCCCGGTGGGGGTCACGGGCAGGGTTTCGACGAACTCGACGGTGCGGGGCGCCTTGTAGCCGGCGATGAGGGCTTTGGTGTGCGCCCGGATCTCCGCTTCGCTCACCCACCCGCCCGGCTTGCACACGACCACGGCGTGCACCCGCTCGCCCCACTGTTCGTCGGGCACCCCGACCACGGCACAGTTCGCCACCGCGGGATGGGTGGCGACGGCGTTTTCCACCTCGGCGGAATAGACGTTCTCCCCACCTGTGATGATCATGTCCTTGATCCGGTCGACGATGTAGACGTAGCCGTGGGCGTCCATCCGGCCGGCGTCGCCGGTGTGCATCCATCCCCCGCGTAGCGCTGTGGCGGTCTCCTCCGGCTTGCCCCAGTACCCCAACATCACGTGCCCGCCGCGGACCACGATCTCTCCGACCTGACCCCGCGGAAGTTCCCGGTCTTCGGAGTCGACGACGCGCACCTCAGCATGCGGGGCGGCCCGGCCGGCCGAGCCGAGCCGGTCTGGGTAAGGGCTGTTGTCCTCGTGATCGGAAGGCAGCAGCAGGGTGGCCACCCCGGCGATTTCGGTCAGGCCATAGGCCTGGGTGAAGCCGGCCCCAGGAAAAGCCTTACGGGCCCGGTTAAGTACCGGCAGCGCGATCGGGGAGCCGGCGTAGCTGAGCAGCTGCAGGCTGGACAGGTCATGCTCGACGCGCTGTGGATGGTCAACCACCAGTTGGATCATGATCGGAATCAGCACGGTGTCAGTGACTCGGTGCTGCTCGATCGCCGCCAGCACCGCGACCGGCTCGAACCTTGGCACGATGACCAGGGTTCCGCCGGTGAGGCCCACTCCGATGAAGGCTCCTAGGCCCGCGCCATGGAACATCGGCACGGCGTGCAGGAATCGTTCCCAGGAGCCGAACCCTCCGGTCGCCAACGAGCCCAGTGCCGACGTAAGCAGATTGGCGTGAGAAAGCATGACACCTTTGGGAAAGCCGGTGGTGCCGCCGGTGTAGAACAGCGCCGCCAGGGCATCCCCGCCTCTGCGGACGTCCTCGACCGCCGGTCCCGCGGCGACCAGTTCCTCATAGCCCAGCATGCCGGGCGGCGGTCCAGCATCCCCCACGTGAATGAGGGTGTCCAGCCCGACGTAACGGTCGCGAATGGCGGGCAGCAGCGGGATGAAGGTGTCGTCCACCAGCAGCACCCGAGTCTGCGAATCCTGCAACGAGTAGCCGATCTCCGCCGGCGACCAGCGGATGTTAACGGGATTGAGCACCGCGTCCGCCCACGGCACCGCGAGGTAGTACTCGATGAACCGATCGGAGTTCAATCCTAGGTAGGCCACCCGGTCACCGGGCTCGACGCCGAGTCGCCGCAGGGCGCCGGCCAGCCGAGCCACCCGATCAGCCTCGTCGGCAAAGCTTCGCACCCGATCACCGAAAATCGTCGCGATACCGTCGGGATTCTGCTGCACGGCCCGGTGCAGGAACTGCGTAAGGTACATCAGGGACTCCTTATCCTTTCCCCAGTTACTCGGGCCTTGTTTGCAGTGTGCCTGGGCCCGAATTAACGAAAGTGCCCGTCGACGCTGAGAGACTGGTCTTCGCCAAGCCGTGTAGCCGTAGCACGTAGAGGTCGTCGCGCAGGACGTCCTCGGTACGGCTGAGCAGCATGTCAAGATCGTCGTGCACGGACAGGTGACGCCCGCTGAGCCGGTCGACCTCGCCGGTGGCTATCCGCAGCAGCAGTTCGGCTACCTGGCGTGGCTGCGCCCCCCGACCGGCGGCGGTCTCCTGGCGGCCCCATTCCCGCAACCGGCCTTGCGGCGAGTCGGCCGGCGCGCTGCTTGTCAACGCCGATTCGCCAAGCCCGATCGCCAGGATGCCCGGATGGACGCTGAAGACGCTGATCCCGTGTCGCCTGGTCTCGACGCCGAGATTCTCGGTGAACTTGACCACGGCAGCCTTGGACACCGAGTAGGCGGATGCCAGCGGCCAGCGGAACACACCGGCCTGGCTGGTGACGTTCACGATCCGGCCGCCTCGGCGGGCGACCATCTCCGGCAGCACGAGCCGGCTGCAGAGCTCAACGCTGCGCAGGTTGACCTCGACAGTGCGCCACCAGTCCTGCTCCGGGACCTCCCAGGCCGGTCCGGCCGGTCCGCTGATGCCGGCGTTGTTGACCAGTACGTCGACGGGGCCGAGCTCGTGGCGCAGCTTGTCGACGGCGGTTGCGGCGGCCCCAGGGTCGCTGAGGTCCGCGCTGGCCGCAGCGGCGACGCCACCCGCTGCCTCGACCAGTTGCATCGACTCGGCCAGCTGGTCGGACGAGCGAGCGATCAGACCCACCGCGGCGCCGGCGCCGGCCAAGGCCAGCGCTAACACCTGTCCGATACCGCGCCCTCCGCCAGTGACCAGGGCCACCGAGCCGGCCAGCGCAGGTTGTGTCCGCTGCACGGCAACCATCACCGTCCCGCGAGAGTGAGGCAGGCGAGTCGGGCGCCGGCTTTTCCTGCCTGCCCCGGATCCGTGGCGGTCTGCATCGCTTCGTGCACCACGATCGAGCCTGGTGCGCGGTCGGTGAGGACGAAGGGCACCGTGGTACGCGACGTGCCAGCGCCGGTAGCGTCAGTCCGAACATCAAGCCAGATCTCATTGCTCGGGTTGGCGTACTCGGGGTTGCTTGATGGCGCTTGGGGTGTCGCTGCGGGATCAATGCGATTCTGGAAGTGCGGTCCGGCCGCGTCGGCAGTGGCACCACAGGCCTTGGTGTGCGCGTGCACCGCGTAGCCCCGGTTGGGTAGCAGGCCGGAGACCGCGAACTCCGCCCGCGTGACGCCCTCCGACGACGGGGTGACGGCGACCGTCATAGCCGCACCGATCGGCGCCAGCTCACGGTTGTAGGTGACAGCTTTCGAGGCTGGACCCGGCATTGTGAGCGTGTCGCTGCTAAACAGCAGGCTCGCCGGCTTCGGGCTTGTGTAAGCAGCGGCTGACGCGACCATGCCGACCCCCCGATAGGCGCAGCCAAGCGGCGTAACGACCACGACGGCACCGACCACAATAGCCATAAACCGTCGCCACGGTATGGAAGAATGGTTACTCCAAGAAAGCTGCATGGGTCTTCCTTCACGATCTGATCGGATGGCCGTTGTTTCAATACATCGCCACAGGTAGCGCTGCCAGGCCGTTCATGATCACACCTTCCCGCCAGGTCAGCTGCTGCGCGGACACCGCCAGCCGCAGCCGGGGGAATCGGGCGAGCAGGGTCCCCAGCGCGATACGGCCTTCCAGCCGGGCTAGCGGTGCGCCAAGGCAGTGGTGGATGCCGTGGCCGAAGGCCAGGTGCGGGTTGTCGGTGCGGGTGATGTCCAGCTCGTCCGGCTGCGCGAGGCACGCCGGGTCCCGGTTAGCGGCCAGCAGTCCGGCGAGCACGATCTCGCCGGCTGGGATGGTGACCCCACCGATGTCGACCGCTTCGGCGCTCCAGCGAAACGTTGCCACTTGCCCAGGCGGGTCGAAGCGCAGCGTCTCGTCGATCGCGTCGGGTAGCCGGTGTGGCTGGGCACGGAGCAGCGCCAGCTGCTCGGGGTGGGTAAGCAGCGCGTGGACCGCGTTGCCGATCAGGTTCACAGTGGTCTCGTGACCTGCGACGAGCAGCAGGAACACCATCGAGGTGAGCTCGTCCTCGGAGAGTCGATCCTGGCCGTCGCGGGCGGCCACCAGTGCCGACAGCAGGTCGTCGGTGCCGTCTCTGCGCTTGGTGTCTACCAGTTCCCGCAAGTAGCTCACCAGCGCGGTGACCGCAGCGACGAGCGCATCCGGGCCGGCCAGCACTCCGGTCACCCAGGTGGTTGACCAGTCATGGAATTCCGCGCGGCGATCCTCCGGCACGCCAAGCAGCTCGCAGATCACAGTGATCGGCAGGGGCACCGCGAACGAGGCGATCAGGTCAACCTGCGCCGCGTTGACCATCCCGTCGAGCAGCTCGTCGGTGATCTGCTGGATCCGCGGCGCGAGCTGCTCGACCCGGCGGCGGGTGAACGCAGTGGTGACCAGCCGGCGCAGCCGGGTGTGGTCCGGCGGATTGCGGTTGAGCATGTGACTAGTCACCGCTGCGAACATCTCCGGCGGGAGCAGATCACGACCCAGGTTGGCCAGCGTCAGGTCGCTTTTGACCAGCCGCGGATCGTGCAGTGCCTGACGCACCTCGTCATAGCCGGTGATCAGCCAAGCCAACTCACCGGTCGGCAACGTGATGCGGTGTACCGGTCCAGCCGCCGCGAGCTGGGCGTACCTGGCGTGGCGCCGGGGCCCGTCGGTGATATGGAACGGGGCTACCACCGGGGTCTCCTTCATGTCAGTCATCGTGTGGGTGTTTCCTCGAAGGGGCACGCATTGTCGATGACGAGACGCCAGGACCCGTCCGCCTGCCGGCGGAGGACGACTGCCGCGACACCACGGAGCGTCAAGGGATTACCGCCAGTATCCTCGAGCGTCCATTCTAGGGTCCTCAGTGCAAGGTCTCCCACCTGGTGGAGACTGTTCTGCCCATATTTGAATTCGAGCCGTGCACCGGTCGCCAAGAGACCGGCAAACATTTCCCGAATAGCACCGGAACCGGAAGCCACCTGACCAGGACCCAAGACAACTACTGCCTCGGTCTCGTACAGCCCGACCAGTCCGTCGAGGTCACCTGCGTTGAACGTATCCTGACCCGTCTTCGGACCGTCTTCTGGGTCCTTGATCTGAATCGCGCCCAATGCCGCTTTTACCGCCATAGCTCCTCCTCCGCCGTGAGCACGACGACATCTCATCCGTAAGTACGACGACATCCAATTTAAGAGCCGCGGGTCGCGGCGCTTGATACGCGATCAATGACGCGATCACCCGTTAGGGTGGCGGTCAGCGCGGGTTCACGCTGCCCGAGGCTACTGCGAGCGGATCGCCAGGCAAGTGTGACGGTCCCCGACGAGCCCTTCACGTCCATGATCACTCCCCCATGTGGTGTATGGCTACTACATTAAGCTAAGACCTTTCCGTTGTGATTGCCTCGGGAACAACCCTAGGAATTAGGGCGCCGCGGAAAGCTCTCGGCCTTGACCGGCTCCGCAGCGAGCGAAGCTGAGTGCCGGCTAACCAAGACCGGTATTCTCGGCATCGGGATCGCGTGGCTATCGCGGTCCGTCGATAAGTTCGGAGATAAGGCATGGGCCGCGGTCCACGATGATCGCTCCTGATTTTCGAGCCAGCGATGTAGCGCAAGGGCCGTTGAGGAGACGTTTTCCTTCATGATCGAGAGGTGGTCGCCGCGCAGGTCCAAGATCTCGTGGGATAAGTCCCAGGAGGCGCGCCAGTACTCCTTGCTGATCGGCTCACCGACCCATTCTGGGACGCATTCGGTAGCGCGCAGAAGGAGTACCGGGGTGGTGATGGTGACCGGTTTCCACTTCTGGAACAGACGAAAGTATGCGGCCATGGCGGTCAATTGGTCGCCGGTCATCAACGCGAACGCCTGGTCGTTGAGCGCTATGGTTTTCAGCGGCGGACGGACCAGGCCCCAGGCGTCGTCTCGCAGGGCGAGGGAATCGAGCAGTATCACAGCGGTCGGGAAAACCCCCAGGGTCTCAAGATGGGCGGTGATGGCGTGTGCGAACCAACCTCCGGAGGAGTATCCGATCATCGCGAACGCAGTGTCGCCCAAACGGCGGCGCACGGCGTCCGCCTGCATCGCAACGACCAGCTCGGCGGTGGCGGGAACGGATTCGCCGGTACCGAAGCCGGGGTGGGTCAGTGAGTAGACGTCGCGGAGCTGATGCAGGCTCAGGGCCAGCCGCGCGTAGTTGTGCGGCCCGCAGGGCGCGACATACGGCGGGCAACATACCAGGGCGGGGGTGGCCGGCCCGCCGGCGAGCTGCACCAGTTCCACCCCGTTGCCGAACTCGGCTGCGCTGTGGAAGACCGGGCGGAGCTTGGCAGCGGCCGTCAGCAGATCGAGGCCCGCGTCGAACATGTTGAGCGCGCAGGCGTGTCGGTAGAGAAAACGAACCGTCTCCAACTCCGCGCCGGGCGCCGGGTTGTCCTCGACGCGTGCGGGGACTGCGTCACCGGCAAGCTCCGTGGCGAGGTAGCCGGCGAGCGCGTTGGCCGTGGGGTGGTCGAAGACCACCGTGGCCGGCAACGTCAAACCGGTCGCCTGGGCCAGGCGTGTGCGCAGCTCGACAGCGGCGAGCGAATCGAATCCCAGGTCGAGAAACTGGCGTTCGGCATCGATGTCCGTGGACGCGGCGTGTGCGAGGATCTCGGCCGCTTCCGCACGAACCAGCTCCAACAGGATCTGTCCACGTTCGGGCTCGGAGGCACCGGCGAGCCGTGTCCTCCACACGTTCTCGTCGGGGTTCACGTCGGTCGGGCCGGATGCGCCGCCGGTCTCGGACATGTCCTCGAAGAAGTGGCTGGCGCGGGCGGCGGTGAAGGTGGGCAGAAAGCGTTGCCAGTCCACGTCGACGACGATGGATGCGGTGTCACCCGCGGCGACCGCCTGCCACAGGGCCACGGTGGCGACCTGCGGCGGCATCGTCGGCAGGCCGCGCTGGAGTAGATGCGTGCTGATCGTGGGATCGGCGGCCATACCACCCTCGGCCCACGGGCCGCACGCCACGGAGGTGGCGACCAGCCCGCGGGCGCGGCGCTGGTGGGCGAGCGCGTCGAGGAAGGCATTGCCCGCTGCGTAAGCGACCTGGCCGCCGCTGCCCCACACACCCGCGATGGAGGAGATCAACACGAAGGCATCCAGTGATTGCCCCTCCAGCAGGGTGTCCAGGTGGACAGCGCCGGCGACCTTGGCAGCGACCACCTCAGCGAACTCGGCTGCGTCCACCTCGGTCACTGGAGCGAACCGGCCGCTGATCCCCGCGGCGTGCACCACCGCGGTCAGCCGGTGCTCGGTGGGAAGCGAGCTGAGCAGCCCGGCCAGGCTTTCCTTATCGGTCACGTCGCACGCGGCGACGGTGACCTGCGTACCGAGCATGGTCAGTTGGTCGCGCAGCTCGGCCGCACCCGGGGCGTTACGCCCGCGGCGGCTGACCAGAATCAGGTGTTCGGCGCCGTTGCGGGCCAGCCACCGGGCTGCGTGCGCTCCTACTGCACCGGTGCCACCGGTGATCAGGACGCTGCCGCGGGGGCGCCACGTGCTGGGTGGCGACTCCACATGATCGCCACGCACGATGCGGCGAAGGAGAACGCCGCTGTCTCGCACGGCCAGCTGATCCTCACCGGCTAGCCCCGCGACGGCGGCGCAGGCGCGGCGCAGCGCCGCCTCGTCCAGCACGTCGGGAAGGTCGATCAGGCCACCCCAACGTCGGGGGTGTTCAAGGCAGACGCTGCGGCCCAGACCCCAGACCATCGACTGCGCGGGACTGCGCAGCGGGTCGGAGTCGCTCACCGAAACGGCGCCGCGGGTAGCGCACCACAAAGGCGCGTCCACCCCTGCCTCGGCCCAGGCCTGGGCCAGCGCGATCGTGCGGATAACCCCCTTTGTCATTGCGGGGTATCCCAGCTGCGAGGTCTCATCGAAAGCGAGCAGTGACAGAACTCCATCGACGGTGGAGCCGTCGGCAAGCACCTTGTTCAGCCTGCTGGCGACCTGGTCCCGGTCCAGGTCAGCGCCGTCAAACGCGACTGGAACCACCCGCGCACCCTGGCTGACCAGTACCGCGGTGAACAGGGCCGCTAGTTCGTAGTCGGCGTTAGAGCCGCCGGCGACCACCAGCCAGGTGCCGGTGATGCTCCTGGCCGGCAGGGTGACAGGCTTCCAAGCCACCCGGTATCGCCAGCCGGCGGCGTCTGCTTGGTGGGACTCGCGGTCGTCGATCAGCCGGGGTGCGTCCAGCCAGTACCGCTGACATTGGAAGGCATAAGTCGGCAATTCGATCCGGCGAGCGCCGCGACCGTCGAAAAACGCCCGCCAGTCGACGGGGACGCCTCGCACGTGTAGCTCTGCCAGGGCCGTGGTGAGGCTGTGCGGCTCAAAGCGGCCGGCACGTAATGCCGGCACTAGGAGCGGCCGCTCCTCGGTGAGGCAGTCCCGGCTTATCGTGGTCAAGGTCGCATCAGGTCCCAGTTCGAGGAAGGCGGTGACGTCCTCGGTCTCGAGCGTTCGCATGCCATCAAGGAACCGGACCGGTTCGCGAACGTGGCGCACCCAATACTCCGGCGAACACAGCTCGCCCGCGGTGGCCATTTTCCCGGTGAGGGTGGAGACGATCGGGATGTTGGGACGCCGGAAGCGCAGGGATTCGGCGATGCATTGGAACCGGTCGAGCATCGGGTCCAGGTGGAAGGAGTGGAATGCGTGGCTGACTCGCAGCCGCTTGGTCTTGCGGCCCTTGGCCTCCCACCGCGCGGCCACCGTGAGTACGGCGTCCTCGTCGCCGGCGACCACTGTTGCCGTAGCGCCGTTGATCAGCGCGACTTCCGCCCTGCCTTCCTGATCGTCAAGGGAGGACCGGACCTCGTCCTCGCCCGCCTGGATCGCTACCATGGCGCCGCCAGATCGGCACGCCTGCATTCCCTGACCGCGGGCCGCGACCAAGGCGCACGCATCATCCAGCGAAAGCGCGCCGGCCACGTGTGCAGCGGCCAGCTCGCCGACCGAGTGCCCGAGAAGTACGTCCGCGCTGAGCCCGCCGTGCTCGACCAGCCGAAACAGGGCCACCTCGAGGGTGAAAAGCGCTGGCTGGGTGTAGGCGGTCTGATTCAACAGCTCAGCATCGGAGGAGCCTTCGGGTGCCCACATCACGTCCCGGAGAGACCGGCCCAAGTGATTGTCGAAACGGGTGCACACCTCATCCCACGCTCGGGCGAACGGCGGAAACGCTGCATAGAGTTCGCGGCCCATGCCCGGCCGCTGGCTACCCTGTCCGGAGAAGAGGAACGCCACCTTCGCGTCGGCACGGACGGTGCCTCGGACGAGCCCCGAAACCGTCGCGTCACTCGCCAACGCTGTGAGACCGTGGAGAAACTCCTCCCGGTCGGCCGCGATCAGCACGGCCCGGTGTTCGAATCGGGCTTTGGCCGCGAGTGAGTACCCGACGTCCACCGGCTGCAGTTCAGGATGACTCTCCAGGTGCGCGCGCAGTCGATCAGCCTGGCCTCGTAATGCCGCCGCTGATCTGGCGGATACGACCAATGGAAGGACCATCCCCGCGGTCTGATCCGCCGTCTTTGTGGCGTGCTCGGTGGGCGGCGCCTGTTCGAGGACGACATGCCCGTTGGTGCCGCTGACACCGAACGACGACACACCGGCGCGGCGCAGATGCCCGGTCTGTGGCCATGGTCGGTTTTCGGTGAGCACCGACACTGCGCCCGCCGACCAATCCACGTGCGGGGACGGCTCGGTGATGTGCAGGGTTTTGGGCAAGATCCCGTGTCGGATCGCCATCACCATCTTGATGACACCGCCTACGGCCGCCGCGGCTTGGCAGTGGCCGATGTTCGACTTCAACGACCCCAGCCACAGCGGCTGACCGTGCGGACGACCTTGCCCATAGGTGGCGATCAGCGCTTGGGCCTCGATCGGGTCGCCGAGCGTCGTGCCGGTGCCGTGGGCTTCGACGGCGTCAACCTCGTGGGGCGATAATCCGGCGTTCGCCAACGCCTGCCGGATGACCTTTTGCTGGGCGAGTCCGTTGGGCGCGGTCAGGCCATTGCTCGCCCCGTCCTGGTTAAGAGCCGAGCCGCGGACCAGTGCGAGGACGCGGTGACCGTTGCGGTGGGCGTCGGAAAGCCGCTCCACGACGAGCATGCCGGCGCCTTCACCCCAGCCAGTGCCGTCGGCGTCGGCCGAGAAAGATTTGCAGCGACCGTCCGGAGCCAGGCCGCGCTTGCGGCTGAACTCCAGGAGAAGCCCCGGGGTAGCCATCACGGTCGCCCCGCCGGTCAGCGCGAGTGAGCACTCCCCCGCGCGCAGCGCCTGAATGCCTAGGTGGAGCGCGGCCAGCGACGAGGAGCACGCCGTATCGACCGTGATGGCGGGACCTTCCAGCCCGAACGTGTACGAGATGCGTCCCGACGCCACACTGGTCAAGGCACCCGTGAGCAGCTGGCCTGCGTAGCCTTTGGGTGGCTCATGCCAGTTGGGGCCATAGTCCCGGTAGGCAATACCGACATAGACGCCGGTCCTGGTGCCTTTGAGCGAAAACGGATCGATTCCAGCGTGCTCCAGGGCTTCCCACGACGTCTCTAGCAACAACCGTTGCTGCGGGTCGAGCGCGGTCGCTTCCCGGGGACTGATCCCGAAGAACCCGGGGTCGAACTGGTCCGCGTCAGGGAGGAAGCCACCGCCGCGCACATAGGTACTACCCGACCGCTCGACGTCGGGGTGCTGGAGCGCGTCGAGATCCCATCCGCGACCCTCTGGGAAGCAGGAGATCGCGTCCCCGCCCGCGGCCACGAACTGCCACAGCTGGTCCGGCGATCGCACGCCCCCCGGGAATCTGCACGCCATTCCCACGATGGCGATCGGATCGTCGCCGGGTCTGGTCCCCTCCGGCGTTGGCGGTGCTAGAGCGATCCGTTCACCGAGGAGCTCAGCGCGCAGATAACCCATCAGCGCGGCGGGTGTCGGGTAGTCGAAGAAGACGGTGGCCGGTATCCGCAGGCCCGCCGCGGCAGCGAGGCGTCCGCGCAGTTCTGTGGCGGACTCCCGGTAAATTCCCAGCCGCCGCCACGGGGACTCCGCGTTGATCAAAGGTGTCTTCTCGCCCACCACAGCGGCTACCTCAGCGCGGATGAAAGTAAGGAGAACGTTTGCCCGCTCAGGCTCTGACAGACGGACCAGGCGCTCCCGCAACGACGCAGCCGGAGTGCCCACGCAGGCGTTCATGGCAAATACTTTATGGGCGTGTAGGGTTGGTAAAAAACATCGGTACTACCTGGTAACACTATGCGGAATGCTCGAAGCCCGACAATCATGATCTCCGCCCGAATATTCATCGATCTCGGCCACCCTCTCCGCACCCAGCCGTGCGCTACAGCAACGCCAGCATGGCTATCAGGATCTAGTGTCTGACCACAGGTGGGGTCCGGGCATCAGAAGTTTCCCTAGCCTTTTACGGTGTGACGCACCTCGCTGCGCGGGCTGTTGCTGGTAACGACAACGACGTCACCCGGTTGCCCGTGCCGGCGGAGGAAAGCGCGCCCAACGATGACAAAGGGAAAATGAAGAACCACTACGTCTCGTGCGCAACAAGGGGGATGACCGACCGAAGCTTACCGCCCGGGGACAGTTTGGGAGGTTCGGTTCCCCGGTCAACGACGACCTGGCTGAGTCCGTGGTCGGAGAACAATCGGGCGAGCTTAGCGTGGACCTCATACCATACGTGATCGGGATTAGCCCATGCGCACGATTGCAGACGGACGCTCAGCCTGCTCGGCGTGGTTTGGATGATTTGGAACAGCTCGACACCCACTGCACACGCGACTTGGAGGCTCACCACGAACGAAGAAAGGATCACGGTTCGGTCATCTGCAGTGCGGAAATTTAACAGGATGGGAACCCGACCGCGCACTTTGACGGCCCTGAAAGGGCTGCCACAAGGGCATGGATCCGGCCGCATCAGGACGCTGTCGCCGACGTCGTAGCGCAGGATCGGCTGCTCTCGCCGATAGAGCACGCTGACCAGGACGGTGTGGGACCGCTCCCCGGGCGGCGTCGGCTGGTAGTTGGCATCGACCGGCTCGAACACCATCCAATCGTCATGGGTATGATACCAACCGCGCGAGCACTTGACCATCAGGGCGGGGAACTCATTGGCGCCGTACAGGTCAAGGATTTTCACGCCGAACGCGGTGCGGATCCGCTCGTATTCCGCATCGGTCAATCCTTCGCCACCGAGCCGCAGGAGCGCTGGCCGAATGCGGAGGCGGCCCGCTTCCTGTTCACTGGCGAGCAGCGCGCCGATGGTCGGGTAGCATTCGACGTAAACGGGACGGAAGCCGTTGAGCTGCTCGACAAGCTCCGGCATTGACATAGTCACCGGAAAGATCCGTTTTGCAACTATCGAGCCTGCGTCTCGCTGCTGGACGGCCACGACGTGACTCGCGAAGTGTCCACCGGTGGGCACGATCATCGCGGTCCGCCAGCGACCGGCCATGAGCTTGCGGATCGTGGCCGGGGTCAGCACGCTAGACATCCCGCGCAACGCCACGGTGAAGGCGGTGGTCCTGGTCGCGTCCGACAGCACGAAGAAGGCCTGCCTTCCAGTGGTACCTGAGCTGGTGGTCACCGTGTATTTGCCGAGGAGCTTCTCTCCAACGCGATCAGGGTCGGCCGCGTGCGCCCGAATCTTCTGCAGCGTCAGTTCCGGGTCGGTGACCCAGTCGTCGAAACGCTCCATCAGCTTCTGCTTGTTGGTGACGGGCAGCAGCGTCACGTCCTCGATCCGCTCAGGCAGGTGCTGGTAGAGCTCGCGGTAGTACCGCGAATGGGCGCGCACGTAGGCGATCTGGTCGGTCAACCGCGTGCACTGGCGCCGCGCGATTCCCGCCGGGCCTTCGTAGCGGGCTTTGCGTGCGTCGCGAAAAATGGTGAGGGCGGTCTCGCTCATGGTCTCCTAGATGTCGTTGTCATTCGTAATGGCTTGGTGAGCACACTCCCAGCGTCAGCGTGTGGACATACGCTAAACCGTGCCAGCTGTGGTTACCTCCGGAACAACCCTAGGCGTTAGGGAAATACTCCTGGCCTCGGTCTCGATAGGTCCGGGGTTGGGTGACGGCGCTAGTCAGAGGTTGTGGTGGCCGGTCATGAGTCGGCGGCGGGAGTTGATGCCGAGTTTGAGGTAGACCTGCGCGAGGTGGTATTCGATGGTCTTGCTCGACAGGAACAGCTGAGCAGCGATGGCCTTGTTGGAGTGACCCGCGGCGGCTAACCGGGCGACCCGTAGTTCTTGGGCGGTCAGCCGGGTGGGGTCTTCGCGGGCGCGGCGGCGACGCCCGCCAGCGATGGTGAGTTCACCGCGGGCCTGGTCGGCCAGCCAGGTCGCCCCACAGTTCTCGGCGATCTCCAATGCGTGGGCGGTCGCTGGCCAGGTAGGCGACCACGGCGTGGCGACCCCAGGGCACCGCGCACGGCTCGGCTATCCCCAGCCGGATGGTCACCCGCTCGATCTGCACGTACAGCGCGCGCGGCCGGGGGCCACGGCCGCAGCGTGCCCAACACCGCCACCGGCAACCCGGCCAGCCGATGGCACAGAAACGACAGCAAGGCCAGCGAGTCCGGATCAGCCAATGCAGATCATCCAGTGCCAACAGCAGCGGGCTGGTCGTCTCCTCCACCCAGCGCAGGACGCCATAAAAAGACTGTGTCGCCTCCCGTCAGATGTCGTGGTGGCCGGTCATGAGCTGGCGGCGGGAGTTGATGCCGAGTTTGAGGTAGACCTGCGCGAGGTGGTATTCGATGGTCTTGCTCGACAGGGATAGCTGGGCGGCGATGGCGTTGTTGGAGTGACCCGCCGCGGCCCGCCGGGCGACTCGTTGCTCTTGGGCAGTCAACCGGGTGGGGTCTTCGCAGGTACGGCCGCGACGGCCGCCGGCGACGGTGAGTTCGCCGTGGGCCTGGTCGGCCAGCCAGGTCGCCCCGCAGTTCTCCGCGATCTTCAATGCTTGGGCCAGGTGAGGGCGGGCTCGGGCGCGTTGCCCGCGGCGGCGCAGGAAAGAGCCGTAGCTCAGCAGGGTCTCGACGTGTTCCAGCGGCAACTCGACCTGCTTGTGCAGCTCGAGCGCGGCCTGGTGATGCTTCTCGGCCGTCTCGGGGTCGCCGTCGGCCTCGGCCAGCATCGCCCGACCCGCGGCGGCGGCGATCCGAGGCCAGCGGCACGGTAGCCGCGCGGCGCCGCACTCCAGCCAGTCGATCACCCGACGGGCGTCGGTCGGCCGGTCGCTGGCCAGGTAGGCGACCACGGCGTGGCGACCCCAGGGCACCGCGCACGGCTCGGCTATCCCCAGCCGGGTGGTCACCTGCTCGATCCGCGCGTACAGCTCACAAGCACCGGCCTGGTCCCCGGCATCGTGCAGGAGCTGGGCGCGCACGTGCCACACGTGCAACAGCGGATAGGACTGGCCTCGGGCGGTCGCGAGCTCCTCGGCGCGCTGACACAAGTCCGCGCATTCGGCCAGCCGTCCCGTCAGCAGCAGGATCGGGGCGTGGGCGAGGCTGGTGAATCCTACGTGGTAGGGCATCATCTCGGCCGATGCGGTGACTTGATCTGCTATGGCCTGGGCTTCCGACAGTCGGCCCTGCCTCGTCGCGAACGCCGCCCTGAGTCCTAGAT
The DNA here is from genome assembly GCA_023252195.1 of Pseudonocardiales bacterium. GTDB lineage: Bacteria > Actinomycetota > Actinomycetes > Mycobacteriales > Pseudonocardiaceae. The sequence continues at coordinate 376,255 of JAHEXI010000003.1, read as the reverse complement.
ACACGGCTGTAGCCCATGGGGCGCCGACCCGGTCGGCCGGGGCCAGGGCACGGGCGAGGAGGCGTTCGGCGTCGGCGAAGCGCTCGGTGTGCAGGGCGGCGAGCGCTGGGAGACCCAGCGGTCCGAAGCCCCAGAGCAGATCGGTCAGCTCAGCCGATCCCGCCATCAGCTCGTCGGCGGCGGCTTGGCAGGCCGCCAAGCCCGCAGAGTCCCCGCTCAGCAAGGCAAGATACCCCCACGCTGCGGTGGCCTGGCAGCGTAGCGGCCCCACGACAGTGCGGGTCAGCTCATAGGCCCGGGCCGCGAGCGGTAGCGAATGGGTCGGACCGACAGTTAAATAGGAGGTGACGGCGTCATCGATCAGTACCTCGGCGATCGTGGTCTCGTCGCAACAAGTGTCGGCCAGGGTAGCGGCTTCAGCGAATCGTTGGATGGCTTGGTCATGTGCGCCGGTGGCGAACAGCGCCCGACCCAGCATCCGTAGCGTCTGCACCCGCTCAGCCGGACCCAGCTCAGCCTGGGTACGTAGCCGCTCATACACCTGGATCGCCTTACCCGGCCGACCTGTGACCTGAAGCGCGTCGCCCAGCGCGAACAACAGCGCCGGGCTGGCCCGATCCCCGGCCAGCCGGGCTGCAGCGCGCAGGTGTTCGACCGCGGTGCCCAGCGCCCCGAGAGTAAGCGCGGCCCGACCAGCCCGCTCTATCACCGTGATCGCAGCGGGGTCGCCGAGCAGGTCAGCCCGGATGGCATGCTCCACGGCTTCAGCCTCTAACCCATGCGCACACAGCACGCTGAACGCCCGGGCGTGCTGCCGGACCCGCACCGGGGCCGCCAAGTCATGGTAGAGGCTCTGACCGAACAGTGGATGCACAAACGCCGCAGTGGTCTCCGTCTCCGCGCGCACCAGCCCGCTACGGCACAGCGCCGATAGCGCCGCCTCGGCCTGCCGCTCGTTTAGTCCAGCCACCTCCGTGGCCAGAGCCGGACGAAACCGGGTACCCAAAACGCTGGCCGCCCGAGCCACCCCCAGCGCCTCCGGTGGTAGTCCCGCGAAGCGGGCCAACAGGATCCCCTCCGCGCCGACCGCCGCACCAGCCCCCATCAGGGCCCCCGCCTGGGACCCGGGGGCGCTGACAGCCGCCGCAACCTGTTCCAACAGCAGCGGGTTTCCCGCACACAGCGCCGCCGCCCCGTCGGCCACGGTGTGGGTCACCGGCCGACCCAGTCGGGTCGCCAGCACCACCGCCGAAGCCTCCGCGCTCAGCGGTGCCAACCCCTGCACTCTCGCATCACCGTCGTGGGCTAGGGCGCTGACCAGGTCGTGCGCAGCCGGCGGCCATGGCCGCAACGTGCCCATCACCGCCACCGGCAAGCCATCTAGTCGACGGCACAGAAACGACAGCAAGGCCAGTGAGTCCGGATCGGCCCAATGCAGGTCATCCAAGGCCAATAGCACCGGACCGGTGGTGTGCTCCAACCAACGCAGCACCGCATAGAAACGGGCCGCGCGCACTTCATTAACCCCCACGTCCCCCGGCGGGGACGCGACTAGATCGTGGTTGCCCGCCGCACCCAGTGCCGCGGCCAGCACGCCGAATGGCAGTGAGGTTTCCATCACATCGCCGCGACCCAACCCCACCCGCACCGCGGGAGCCGCCAGCATCCTGGCCTGGGACAGGCTGGTTGTCTTACCCAGGCCGGCCTCCCCCACCACAAACAATGCCGCACCGCGCCCAGCCCGTACTCCATCCAGAAGCCCGGTGATTGCGGCCAGCAGCGCCTCGCGCTCCAACGGCTGCCCACCATCCACCGCGGCCGCACCTCCGCCGATCGTGCCCCGTATTTACCGCTATCACAGGGAGCCAGCACGACAAAAGATACTGAGTTGAGCCAGAACGTCCCAACACCACCCGAACGAGCGAGAACTCGCTCGTTTTCAGACGCCACCGACCGATTCGCCGCTTAGCTCGGCGTCGGCGACTGCCCAGGTCCTAGGGCTTCTTTGACAGGCTGGGAATAGAGTCGGCGACGGCGTCTGGCGTAGGCGGACCGGCTACTCACGTTGGCCGACGGTGCTGGTACGGCCATCGGTGTGCTCAGCCAGACGACCGCCGGTGACCTACGCCGCAGCACCCGTTGGCGAGAGCTGTATCACCCTCATGGCATCGGCGACGAACTGCGTCATGCGCTGTTCGTCGACGGATACTGCTGGGGTTACCTGGAGCTGCTCCGCGACTGCACCGGTGGACACTTCACCACCGAGGAAGCCGAGTTCCTGCTCCGGCTAGCTGTGCCCATGGCCAAAGCCCTGCGGGCCGCGCTGACCTGCGTCAGCGCACCGACGACCGATGTGCCGCCCGGCCCCGGCATCCTGATCCTCGACGCCCACAATGCAATCCAAGCCACCACCGCGGAGGCGGACCAGTGGCTGGCCCTGCTCCGTTCATACGCCATCCCCGCCGAGGCGCTCTTTCCCGCCCCTACGCCGGTCCTTTCGGTGGCCGCCCGTTTGCGTTCCCTGACCGGACCTTCCGGCGCAACCCCCACCGCTGCGCCGGCTGCCGCCAGAGTGCGGACCCGCACGCCGCCGGCCACTGGCTGACCATCCACGCGTCCCACCTCACTGGGATGACCGTCCCGCCGGGCACCGTCGGGGTCACCATCCAGCGCGCCCCGCCCGCCGATGTCGCCGCCCTGGTCTTCCACGCCCACGGGCTCGCTGTTGAAACTCACCACGACCAGACCCTGACGGGCGATCAACCCCGCGTCATACACCGGGTCACCGGAGGACCCGGACATGTAGGCCCCGCCATAGATCCACACCAGCACCGGCAACCGGGCAGTACCCAAATCCGGGGACCAGACGTTGACGGTCAGCCACTCCGTACCGGCGGTCCCGGCTGAGCGGAGCGGTCCGGACTGCGGCGGTGCCGGGCCGAACTCAACCGCGTCCCGTACCCCATCCCAGGGCCGAGGCGGCTGCGGAGCGGCGAACCGCAGCGCACCGACCGGCGGCTGCGCGAATGGAATGCCCCGAAAGACCACGAGCCCGTCCGCTCGCCGTCCGCGCACCGTGCCACTAGCTGTCCGTACCTCAGGACCGATGTCGGTCATGAGCGGCTCCCTTCGGAGTGCGGCAGACAGGACGACAGACCCGTGCCGAGCCTGTCGAAGCGAAGGACCACCAGTGTGCTTAGCTAACGCTTAGGGTTATTCCGGAGGCAACCGCTACCGCAGCCGTCTTAGCATTGTCGCGCCAGCCCAAGCGCAGGAGTGATCATGGGCATTGCAGGCTCGGAGAGAACCGCGACGCCAGCCGTCTCGATATCTTACTGGATGACAGCGACAGTTTCAGGGAACAGCCACTACCAGATCTGAGGTGATATGGCCGGCGACGAACCCGGGACCGAGTCCCCGAGCACGGGTAGCTTTCTGTTGAGTCTGCGCTTGGGTGGCACCGAGCCCCCCCGCGGCACTATCGCTCCCGCTGAAGGAACCGGGGCGCAGCCCTTCCATGGTTGGATCGATCTGATGGGTGCGATCAACAGGTTACGCGGATGGCAGGAGACCGAACCAGACGCTCGCCAGCTCCCAGAATAGCTCGACACCGACCCTTGGCAAAATGTGCGGGACTAAGGGTTTGTCTCGGTGGTCAACTCGGCCACGTCACCAGCGAGCGCGGCGAGAATCAGGGATCGCGGCTGCATCGAGGGCCGCCTTGGATTCGAAGTGGGTGACCAGATCTATGTCGTCGCTACTTCCGTGACAAGGTCGCCGCGACAGCGCGTCCCCGCTATGCGGCCTGAGGACACGGTCCGCCTTCAGCACCTCGCTGAGGCGGCGATCAGCTCCCGTGGACGAGCGCTGGCAGCGGTGCTGGCCGCCGCCTCGGTCAGCACCGCGATGACCATCCTGCTGGTGCACGCGCTGCGTCACCACCTGCTTGGCGCGCTGCACCCGCTGGTGCTCACGGTTTCTCATAAGGCCTGTCAGGGATTGCGTATTAGGGACCTGAACTTCAACCCCAGCCACGGCTTGCGACCCCAGGCTATGAGCTGACCCTTGGCGATCGCATTCCACTGGCTCTGGCGCTGCCAGAACACCATGAAAAACGCTGCGGGATCGGCCAGGATATGGCAGTCGACCCGGCGGACGGACGGCTCGTCGACCCTGAGCGACCCATCGTCGAAAACAAAAACGATCCGACCGCATCCCCGCAGATGCACCTGGTAGGTGGCCTGGAGGCCAGCCGCCTTCCCAGCGTTGACAAACGTCCGAGGATCGCACGTTTGCATCACCGGGACGAAGAACTGCCGCACCACCATGGCCGCATGTGCCGGCTCGATCCTCCACTTGCGTCCGGCGGCCTTCGCGATGTCGTAACCGTGCGTGAGCGTTTCGTTCAGCAAGTTGCAGGTCAAGGCCGACAGGGGCACCGAGGTGCCTTCGACCGTCCACGGGCGCGGCTCATCGGGCGAGTGCCCCGCGCACTCGCCGAGGTACTCCTCCGCCCGCTCCTCGATGCGGTCGGCCAGAACAGCCAGATCGCGCTCGGCGTCGCACTTCAACCCGAGCGCGTTCATGTCAGCGTTGTCCCACATGTCCGGGATCATCGAGTCGCCGGCCAACCCAACAATGCCGGGCACCACTGCCTTATATCGGGAGAGGTCTTGCCGTGCCATCCCAGGTACCAGCATCCAGTTCTGCGAAAGATGCATGGCAACCTCAGCGATGTTCCACTGGCCCACCGCGGGAACCCCCGGATCACTGATGGACCGCATCAGGGTCGTCACCCGCCGAACCTCATCGCGGAGTGCATCCTGACTCTGCTGCCACTGAGCTGCCGATACGCTCGCGACCATGTCAACCCCCTTGATACGTCGGTCAGCGTGGGTTGGCGCAGCGATGACTGTAGTCTCGAATCGGGCGATACGTACCGCTAGCGACACCACAACGCCCGCATCCCGCTCTGGTCGATCATCAGGCCGCCCTCGCAAACGGCCGGTCCCCTCATCCCGTTCCCACCACCGCGGACCGTAATCTCTGGTCTGCTTTGCGAGCGTGGTATCGCGTGCAGGAGCTGGGGCTAACACTGCCGCCCTCCGGACTGCCGAGTCGCTCGAGTCACGACTGCCTACCGACTCCAATCCAGCTGAATTTTAGCTTAGTCGACGCGTATGACCGGCAAAGGAAGTAGGGGATACATCTGACCGTGGGGCGCCAGGAGGTGAAGCTCAAGCGCACTCTACTGGGCCCAGCCCGTAGGGCGACTCGGTGACCATTACTTTACTTACGGTCCGCTGGACCGGATCTTCCGCTGGATCCTCGACGACCTGGACGGCGATGCCCGAGCCGAGTTTCACGGCATGCTTGCCCGGTCGATGGGCGGCGGACTAATCCCAGGATGCTCCTACCTCCTCCGTAATGTTCGAAATCGCGCCGATAAGCCGCATCGTACGGGTCTGCGATTGCATCCACGACGGCAGATCCAGCACCGCCATGATCTCGTCGGCGAGCACTTCGCCGATTATTCCCGGCCACAACCGCTTGGCCTTCGCGGCGGCGGCTGCGGCCATCCGCTGAGGAGCATACTGGTCGACTGTCTGCGAGACTGCAATCTGTATGTCAAGCATCGGAAACCTCCGCGGCGGCGCCGAGCCGCCTTCAGGCCACCTGAATCATTGGTCTTGAACGGTAGTGAGACGCGCGCTGGAGCGGCAACCGCCGAACTACTCAGCCGCATACTCAACTGCGACTGGCGAGGCCAGAGGCTCTCGGGCTCGAAGAGACTGATCAGTCCGTCCAGGTCACCGGTATTATACGTCTCCTGAAATACTTTGGAAAAGTCTTCTAGGTGCTCGATACGAATCACACCCGTTGCTTTCTCCATGGTGGCTCCTCCGTCATCGACCATTTCGAACACGATTCCCCGCACCTAGTTGGTATGTTGTGTGCTGGTGTAGCGCTTGACTCAACCAGTGGCGTGTGACGGCTCTGTCTGGCGGGTTAGGCCGGCGAGATGTTTGCGTTGCGGTGAAAGACGTTGCCTGGGTCGTACTGGGCCTTGATCTGGGCCAATCGGTCGTATTTCGTTGACCCGTAGGTGGCTCGGACGCGGTCGTCGTCGTGTTCTGCGTCGAAGTTGACGTAACCGCTAGCACTGGCAGCGAGCGGGCGCAGGGCGTCCCACACCGATCGCACCCACTTGCGATCGGCCGCCAACGCAGCTGCGTCCGGGCTGATGGCGATGATGTTCACGGCGTACTGCGGGGTGCGCGTTCCGCCGAAAGCGGTGTCCTGCTCGCCGACCCGCGCGAAGGCGGCGTCGAGCCGGAAGATCGGCATGAACGACATTGGTGAGGTTCTGTCGGTGGCTCGCTCGACCAGCACGTTGATCGCCTCGTCGGAGAGTTCGTCGAGATAAAGCGCTTTCTCGTAGGCCCGGATTCCCCACGGGAAAGGATTGTCATCGAACAGCTGCTGAAGCGCCGTATAGGGGATCGGGGTGATGAACTCGAACAACGGCGGGCAGGCGGCACGGATCGGTGCCACGGCTTGAGCGTGTTCGTCGGCCGAGCCAAACCCGACCAGCAGGAGCGCGTACCCAGGTGCGAAATGGTGCTGTTCCGGGACGAATGGGGCGGGCGGTGCGTTCAACGCGACGCAGAGCAGCGGGTAGATGTCCTCGGGCAGCGCCGGTATGCCGTCACGGGCGGTCCGCAGCGCGTCGTGCCCCTGGTCGAGGCCCCAGAACAGCAGGGCGAGGTGAATCTCCGGGCCGACCGGGTGCAGCCGAAATTCGAACGAGGTGACGATTCCGAAGTTGCCGCCGCCCCCGCGCATTGCCCAGAACAGGTCCGGATGCGAGTCGGCGTAGGCCCGCACACACCGGCCATCGGCCAGCACCACCTCGACCGCTTCGAGGTTGTCGATACTGAGACCCAGCTTGCGGGTCAGCCAGCCCATGCCTCCGCCAAGGGTGAGCCCGGCGACGCCGGTGTGGCTGACGACCCCACCGGTGACGGCAAGGCCGTGCGCCTGGGTGGCGGCGTCCAGCTCGGCTAGACTCGCCCCGCCACCGACGACGGCCCGCCTGCGCTCGGGATCTACCATCACGTTCCGCATTCCGCTCAGGTCGATCATCAGGCCGCCCTCGCAAACGGCCGACCCGCTGATCCCGTGCCCACCACCGCGGACCGCGATCTCCATTCCCTCGCGCTGCGCAAACCCGACTGCCGTGACCACGTCCTGCTGCGTCTGGTATCGCGCGATGACCGCGGGATGACGGTCGATGTCGCCGTTCCAGATCAAACGAGCGCTCTCATAGTCGGCGTCAGCCGGAATAAACACAGGACCCGACATCACTGCGCGGAGAGCTTCAATACCCTCGCCTACCGTCGCTGTCATAAAAACCACTCTCCTCCCCGCACGGAACCGAACATTCCGGTTTCCCGTCGCTTCCGTATACCTGAAATACGGTAGTGAGGGGGCGCCGTGGCGGCGTCCGCCGAATTACTCAGCCCGCATACTCAACTCAGACCGGGATCTGGCCCCGGTTCGACAGGTCGAGCTTGGTGAGGATGTACTGCGCGTGGTTCTGCGCGGTGCGCTCGGAGAGGTAGAGCCGGGCGGCGATCTCCCGGTTGGTCGTCCGCGAGGAGATGTCGACGTCGAGTGCTGCGCCTGATGTCTGCGAGGCAGGCCGCCAGCACAGGTGGTCCAGATTCATGCACCTCGTGTTGTCTCGTGTGGGCACCGGGAATGCGGGAATGGTGTCGGGAAAGGATCACGAGGGAATGCGGGGCATGCTCATCTTGTGCATCGGGGCGTCGGCTATCATCAGCCCTGGCACCCGCTCGGGAACCAGGGCCACGGCAAGGCCGAGCACCAGCAGCGCGAGGCTCACGAACGTGGTGGCGGCTCGGCGCCAGGGCAGCAGCTTCTCAGCGGCGATGAAGACGGCGATCAGTGCCGTCCACGCGATGCTCATGACACCGAGGGCGAACAGCGCGGTCATCAGTGCCCAGCAACAGCCGATGCACCAGATGCCGTGGCGGGCGCCCAGCCGAACCGCGCCCAGCGCGCCTGGACGCCAGTGCTCGAACAGGAAGCTGAACGGGCCACGGCAGTGCCGCAAGCACACGTCCTTGAGCGGCGTGAGCTGGTAGGCCGCCGCCGCGATGATCACTCCGCCCGCTAGCAGCGGTCCGCCCCGGCTCCAGCTCAAGGCGTCGATCTCAAGGGCTCGGCCAGCCTTGAGGATAGCGAAGCCGATGAGCCCAACGATGGTCCACGCTGCCAGGTAGCCGACCAGGAGCAAGGCCGGTCCCATCCGCACAGCGTTCTTCCCGCGTTCGCGCCGCGCGGCCTGCAGCCGCTGGTACACGAGCACCGTGGGCCACACCGACGGGAGCATCATCGCTGCCATCATCAGCGTCCACATACCGGTGAAGAAGCCGAGCGGGCCCGGATCCGCACCCGGACCCCCGTCTTCGCCTCCCATCCGCTGCACCACCACAGCCCAGCAGACGACGGCGAGGGCCAGCAGCGGACCGATCGTCAGCAGCGGGCCGGGCCTGACTGGGACGCCGACCCTTGTCATTCATCCCGTCCAGGCGAAGGGGGCGGAAAACCCCGAAGTGCCTGCTTGGGACCATTCCAGTCCGAGGACTCCGACCCGGGAGCGGCCCTTCGCCACGGTCAGCTCGCTGTTGGCCGGGTGAAAGACATCGACGAGCCGGGCGGGGCGGCCGGTGTCCACACCGAACGGCACGACGTCATCGACCTCGACCTCGAGTGCGTCACCGGCGCTCAGCTTGTGGTTCCCGTTGCTCTCGGTGACCTCGATGCGCATTCGTTCCACGCCGAGCATCTCGCCCACCAGCGGGGCGAGTGCCTCCATCGGACCCCCCAGCTCGCCGCCGAACACCGCGCCCAGTTTCTGGAGCTGCTCGTCGGAGGCCCTCTCGTCCACCACGAGCGCGAGCTTCCAGTTGCCGTCGGTCATCACTTGAGGAGCGTCTACCACCACCACGACCGTCCGGTCGCTCACGTCCACGTCGTCGACCTCACCGGTGTCAACATGGAAGATGAGCACGGCATTGCAGCGCTCCGTGTCGGCGCCGGCGTCAAACGTGACTGTGCACGGGCAGGGCATATCGCAGGAACAGTTTTCAAAATAGCGACCGCGGATGGACCAGGCCATGGGACGGCCCCCTCTCAACCCGGAGAACCAGAAGTCTCGTCCTGCTGATGAAGCACGGTCAAGCCACCGGCCGGCCCAACTGCCCGGCCAGCCGAGGAATCCCGCCCGATCGCAGGGCCGAAGGCGTCTGGCGATCAGTCCGGCAGGCCGAGTGCGGTCTCCTTGTTCACCTCGAAGTACTCGTTTTGGCTAAACTGGCCGACTACCGAGGCGACGAGATCCCGCACCGCGTCCACGGTCTCCGCCTCCCAAAGGCAGACGGCCTTGGTGTCATCGGGATTCGAGAACATGCTGTGCAGGACGATGCCGGCCGGGAACTCGCTCGCTGGAGGGGTGGCCGCCCGCACCCCCTGCCGAAACTTCTCCGGATCGGTGATCTGATGAATAGCGGTGACGTACACGTCTGGTTGTCTGGTTACCTCCTCAAAACAAATGGTGATGGCGGCTGCACCGAGCCGCCTTGCGAAGCGATTTCCTGGATCAGCTCCTCGAACCGATTGATCAGTTCCCGGTGCCACGGTAGGAATGCCGGGCAGCCGTGCACGTGCGTGTGCGCGTGGATCTCATCCTGCTTGAACCAGTAGCTCATCCCGCTTCGCCTGTGGGCGGTCCGCACAGCGAAAACGGGCCTGCACACTTACCTGCGGCTGGTGATCCAGACCGCGATCTGGCTGCGGTTCGACAGGTCGAGCTTGGTGAGGATGTGCTGCACGTGGTTCTGCGCGGTGCGCTCGGAGAGGTAGAGCCGGGCGGCGATTTCCCGGTTGGTCCGCCCCTGCGCCACCAGCGCGGCGACCTCGCGCTCCCTCGGCGTCAATGCCTCGGCCGGCGCCTGACCGAGCCGGTCGGCCAGCTCCTGGGCGCGCGTCGCGAATGGCGCCATGCCGAGGGTCTTGGCTCGACCGGCGCAGTCGGTGGCCAACGAACGGGCCCGTGCCGCATCACCGTGCCCGGTCCGGCAGCCCAGCGCCACGGCCAGTTCGAACAGCGCCTCGACGTGGTAACCGGCCGCCCCGTTCGCCGCGCACACCTGCCGTGCGTGGTCGAGTTCGGCGATGGCGTCATCGAACAGTCCCAGGTACCGGGCCGCGATGCCCAGGTAGAGCTCAACCGGCCCGAGGTAGATCGCGGGGCCCGCACCGCCCGCGACATGGTGGCCGCGGTAACGGGCCAGCAGCCCGCGTAGCGCCGCGACATCCTCGGCAGCGTCCATCGCCGCGGCGACCACGATGCCGAGCGCGAAGCTGATGGTTGCCCCGTGGGTGGTCGGCTGCCACTGGGCGACCGGCCCCAGCGCTCGGTAGAGCTCGGCCGCCTCGCCGCGCCGACCGGCTGAGATCAGCACAACAGCCGGCGCAAGCGAGTAGATGACGCCGAAGGCCGGGCAGAAGTCTCGAGCACCGACACGTCCATCGAGGCCGTAGGCCCTCGTCCCACCGCTCGCCTCGGGACCGATGTGGTGGCCCGTCATCGCCAACACGCCGTCCCGGACCCACGTCGAGAGCGGGATCAGCTCGGTGAAGCCCTCGTTGGCTAGCCGGATGGCGTCAGCGAAGCGTGCCTGCGCCTGGGCGTGTGCTGCCCGGCAGCGGAGCAGGTGCCAGCGCGCGACCGGCCCGCCCATCTCGTTGACGCACCGGGCCAGCGGATCGAGCTCCCGGCCGACGCCGCCGAGGTCGCCGCGCTGCAACATCACGTCGATCCGCCAGAGGTGGGCCCACATCTGGGTCTCGGGGTCCGAGGTCTCCCGGCCGATTTCGAGCAGCTTCGCGGCCAGGTCGGACCGTTCATCGATCCCGTCCGGATCGGAGCGCACGAGCTGGCGGGCTCTTAACGTCGCCACTACTGCGCCCCGATCGTCGCACTGGTTCGCCGCGGCCAGTGCCTGCTCGCTGGCCCGCGCGGCGGCGTCGATGTCATCGAGGTATATGCACGCGCGGGCCAGCCCGGCCGCGACCCTGGCACGCAGCGAGCAGGACTTCGGATCCAGCTCCCGCAGGACCTCCTCACACAGCCGCCTGACCAGCCAATCGGCCTCGGCGCCGTCGCCCCCCTCCAAGATCAGGGCTGCCTCGGCGATGAGGTCGGGTCGCGCCATCGAACGCGCGAGGTCGGCCGCACTCCGGCAGGTGTGCAGCCGACCCGGGTGATCCCCGGTCAGGCTCTGCGCGGCGCCGAGCGCGAGCAGCAGTTGGCAGCGGTCGAGATCGTCGAGCTCACGGCCGCCGACGTCGAGTGCGAGCCGGTAAAGCCGGACGCCCTCCTCGTAGGAGAGCCGGCTCACCGCCTCGCTCGCGGCCCGCCGGATCCAACCGGTAGCGCGGCCCCGCTCGCCGAGTACCGCAGCCGCCGCCCAATGCCGGGCGAGATCCGACAGACGCGGCTCGAGATGGCCGGCGTACATCTCCTCCACGGCCTCGGCCGCCGACCGGTGCAGCTGTACCCGCTCGGCGGCGCCCAAGCCGGCCTCGATCGCGTCCCGAATCAAGACGTGCACGAATCGGTGCTCGCCGGGCGTCGCGGTGGACTCGACCAGGCGGGCGGCCGCTGCCTCGTCGAGCTGGCCCAGGCAGCCGAGCACGGGCTCGCCTACCATCCGGGCAAGTACCTCGACGGAGAACTCTCGGCCGACGATCGACGCCGCGCGGAGCAGCCACACGGACTTCGGTGGGAGCCGTTCCAGCCGTTCGTTGATCGTCTGCAGCACGCTCGGCGGGACCTTCACCGCTGACGCGGCAGGACCTGCGTCGGCCAACGCCCAGCCCATCTCACCGACGAAGAACGGGTTGCCGCCCGTGACCGCGTGCACCCGCTCGACCTGCGCCGGTACGACGGCGCGCCCGACTAGCACGGCGAGCTGCTTACCGACGGCCGGAGCGGCCAAGCCGCGGAGGTCGATCCGACGAGTGACCGGCTCTCGAGCGAGTCCCGTGACGAGGACATCGTGCACGGGTTCGGTATCCCGGTAGTTCACCATCACCAGTAGCCGCTCGCGGGTCAGCGTGCGCACCACGTGGTGCAGCAGCAGCAATGAGCCGAAGTCCGCGCGGTGCGCGTCGTCGAACACGACGACCCAGGGTCCGCTCGCGGTGATATCGCTCAGCAGCCGGGCCACCGCGTCGAACAGCCGAAACCGGTCCTCGCTCGAGCCGCTGCCACTCCGATCACCGCCCGGAGCACCGAACACCTCGGGTGCCAACCGCACCAGGTCGGGCAGCACCCCGAGCTCATCGGCGATCTTGACGACGTCGACACTGGCGGACACAACGCGCAGCACCTGCCGCCACGGCCAGTACGGGGGCGCGCCGCTCGACTCCGCCGCCGGCCCCCACGCCACCGGAACGTCCCGGATCACCGCCAGCCCGGTCACCTCCTCGGCCATCCGGGTCTTGCCGATCCCCGGCTCACCCCGGCACAGCACGACGCGCGGATGTGCGGCGAGAGCCGACTCGAAGTGCTCCGCGAGCGCGGCCAGCTCCCGTTCGCGACCAACCAACTCCGTGCGCATTGGCGGCCACGCCTCCTCGGCAACGTAGCTGGAGCGGAGCCGTGTGAGTAGGAAGAGACTCGTCCCGAACTGTAATGCCCGGCAGGAATAGCGAACAGGGTGATCTGCGAGTCGATCACAACAGCGCAGTCTGGATGCAGACTGGGGTAATTCGGGTCACTTTTACCGTAACCCGCATCCAGACTGCGCATTTCGATCGGGGGAAAGACGTGTGCGAGGAAGGCGCTCGCGGTGCGACACTGTCGGGAGTGCCTGGGCTGGACGGGTGGGCCGCGGCGGTGGGGGGAATCCCCGGTGGACATGAGCAGTATCGAGGAGACGGCCGTTCATCTGCCGGTCGGCACGGTGACGTTCATGCTGACTGACGTCGAGGGCTCGACGTTGCTGTGGGAGTCCGCCGCGGAGGCGATGGGTGCCGCGATCCGCCGGCACTATCAGCTGCTGGACGCGGCGGTCGCGCTGCACGGCGGGGTACGGCCCCAGGAACAGGGCGAAGGCGACAGCGTGGTGGCGGCGTTCCAGTCTGCGTCGAAGGCGCTAGCCGCTGCGCTGGATGTTCAGCGTGCCTTTTGCGCCGAACGCTGGCCAGAAGGTGCGTCGCTGAAGGTGCGCATCGCATTGCACACCGCGCCGGCGCAGCTGCGAGATGAGTTGAACTACTTCGGGCAGGCGGTGAACCGCTGTGCCCGGTTGCGTGCCGTTGCGCACGGCGGACAGGTGGTGCTGTCCAAGACGACGCGGGATCTGGTCTGCGAGCAGCTTCCTGACGGAGTCGAACTGGTAGATCTGGGCGTGCACCGGCTTCGTGATCTTGGCCGGTCGGAGCACGTGTTCGGGCTGTTGCACCCCGATCTACCGGTCGAGTTCCCGCCGCTGCGGTCGCTGGGTTCGCTGTCCAACAATCTGCCGGGTGAGTTGACGAACTTCATCGGCCGGGGTGCGGAGCTGGCGGAGGTCGGAGAGCTGCTAGGGCAGGTGCGGCTGCTGACGCTGACCGGCGCGGGAGGTTGCGGTAAGACGCGCTTGGCGCTGCAGGCAGCCGCCGGCGCGATGGACGGCCACCTCGACGGGGTGTGGTGGGTCGACCTCGCGCGGCTGGAGAGCGCCACCCAGGTGCCGGCCGCGGTGATCGGCGCCATCGGCCTGCGAGAGGTGCCCAGTTGGGGGCCGCTGGATACTCTGGTCGGGTATTTGCGGTCCCGCCGGGCGCTGCTCGTGCTCGACAACTGTGAGCATGTGCTGGCCGCCTGCGCACAGCTCGCCGAGGCGCTGCTGCGTGCGTGCCCGTCGCTCACCGTGTTGGCGACCAGCAGGGCGCCGCTGGGAGTGCCGGGCGAGACGGCGTGGCGGGTGCCCTCGATGTCTCTTCCCGCCGATGTCCAGCGCGAGCCGGTCGAGGCGCTGCGAGAATCGGACGCGGTGCGCCTGTTCCTCGACCGCGCCACGCAGGTGCGCCCCGATTTCCGGATCACCATGGCCAACGCGCCCGCCATCGCGCACATCTGTCAGGAGCTCGACGGCATTCCCCTTGCTATCGAGCTGGCCGCCGCGCGGGTGCGGATGCTGGCGTCCCAACAGATCGCCCACCGGCTGGGCGACCGCTTCCACCTCCTCACCGGCGGCAGCCGCACGGCGATGCCCCGCCACCAGACCCTGCAGGCGTCCATCGACTGGAGCCATGAGCTGCTCAGCAAGGGCGAGCGCACGCTGCTGCGGCGGCTGTCGGTATTCACCGGAGGGTGGACGTTAGACGCCGCCGAGCAGGTGTGTGGCGGCGACGGGATCGACCGCTATGCAGTGTTCGATCTGTTGACTGGGTTGGTTGACCAGTCGTTGGTCACCACCGGGGAACAGGATGCTGAGGTGCGTTACGGGCTGCTGGAAACCGTCCGCCAGTATGCCGCCGCGCAGCTGACCGAGGCTGATGAACTCGACGCGGTGGGCAAGCGCCACCTCACCTACTACGTCGGACTGGCCGAGCGGGCCGAACCGGAGGTACTCAGCGCCGGGCGAGACGACCCTGTGCTACGCCGGCTCGCCACCGAGCTGCCGAACCTGCGCGCGGCCCTGGAACGGGCCGCGACGATCGACCCGGCCACCGCTGCGAAGCGTTTCGGCTTGCTCCTTGCGCTGGGCGATGCCCAGTGGTGGGCCGGCCACGTCTCCGAGGCGAGCGCGACGTTTCAGTCCGCCACCTTCCTCGCTCGGCAGTTCCAGGATCCTCATCGACTGGCCGAAGCAGCGCTGCGGGTGGGCGAGGTCGGGTACGGCGGGGCATACATGGAGGCCTGGACGTTCGACCCGGTCAAAGTGGAGCTCCTCGATGAGGCGCTGACGGCGCTGGGTGACCAAGAGGCCCTCCTTAAGGTCCGCGTGCTGGCCCGGCTGGCCACCTCCCTGTACCTCTCGCCGTTCGACTCGCTGCCGAGGCGCGACGCGTTGAGCCGAGCGTCCGTGGAGTTAGCCCGCCGCCTGGGCGACGGCCCGACCCTGGCCTACGCCCTGCACGCCCGTCACCTCGCGGTGTGGGGTCCGGACAACGTCGAGGAGCGCGAGAGCCTGTCGGTCGAGATCGTCGAGCTCGCACAGCAAGCCGGCGATTTCTCCCTGGAGCTAGCCGGACATGTCTGGCATCTCTCAGACCTGTTCGAGATGGGCGACATACCGGGAGCCGATCGCGAGATCGAGATACACGAGGCGCTGGCCCACCGAGCCGGGTACCCGCACTTCATCGCCCACTCGCTGATGTTCCGTGCGACGCAGGCGATGTTGCGTGGTGAGTTCACCGACGCTGAGGCCTTCGCCCTGCGTTCGCTGGCGCTCGGCGAGCAGGTCGGGGACGTCAACGTGCGGACCTCGCACCACGTCCAGATGGCGGTGTTACGGGCTTTGCAGGGCCGACCTGAGGAATGCACCGCCTACTTCGAGCCCGCGGCACGCGAACATCCGCCCGAACTCGCGACGCTGGTGGGCACGGCCTTTCGCTGTCTCGCCGGGGACCGGACTGGCATCAAGGAAGCCTTCCCCGTGATCTGGCGGGCCCGAGACCGGATCCCGCCCCCATTCTGGCTATCCATGACTGGCATGTGTATTACGTCGCTGGCTGCCCACGCCGGAGCCACCCACGAGGGGGCCGTCATCTACGACCTCGTTCGCCCGTACGAACACCGCTGGGCGTTGGCCGGGCGCGACGCCGTCGCCGCGGGGGGACCCATCGCCTACTACCTCGGGATGCTCGCCGCGGCGCTGTCCCGCTTCGACGCAGCCGCCCGCCACTTCGAGGTGGCCATCATGGCCGCGACGCGGATCGGCGCTCGGCCCTATCTCGCCCTGGCACAGGGCGCCTACGGCGCCATGCTCGCCCGCCGGGGTGCCACCTTGGATCGTCAGCGAGCCAGACAGCTGCTCGCAGACGCGCTGCAGGCGGCCAAGAAGTTGGGAATGAACCAGCTTTACGACGAGGTCGTCGCGGCCCAGGCGGGTTTGCTCCCGGACCCGGTCGTCACGGAGTCGCAGCTCGACCCGTCCGCCGCCGTCTTCCGGCACGAGGGGGAGTACTGGACTATCGGCTTCCAGCGCGTCGTCATTCGCCTCAGGGACACCAAGGGCCTGCAATATCTGCGGAAGTTACTGGCCGCTCCTGGCCAACAATTTCACGTTCTCGACCTCGCAGCGGAAACCAACTCGCCGGCCGAGCGGGCGCGGGCGAACGTCAGCAAGTCGCTGCGTTCCTGCCTGCGACGGATCGAGCAGGCTCACCCAGCGCTGGGGGCACATCTGGCGACGACGGTGCGAGCCGGCTACTTCTGCTCATACCAGCCCGATCCGCATACCCCCATCGAGTGGCGGACCTGACGCGATCCGGCCGGCTCACTGCCAGCGATTCCGAGGTCAGCCGGCCGGCATCTCGCCGCCGGTGTGGGCGAACGTCTTGTTGACGATCTTCCAAGAACCGTCGATCTTCGCCAGCGTGAAGAAGTCAACGAACGACAAGCTGCCCCAGGCGCCTTCCTCTTCAACGATCGCGATTGCCGCGTCACCGGCCTGCTGGACCGAGGTAATCCGGGCGGTGTAGCTGCCCGCGCTGTCGAACGGCTGGCTGATGGCCATTTCAATCAAATGACTGATCGGGATGTCATAGCGCTGACCGCCGACAGAGCCAAACATCCAGGCTTCACTGTGGAATGCCGTCTTGAGCTTATCTGCGTCACCCTTTGATACGCCGTCGATATAAAGTCGAACTGCATCCTCGATCGCGCCACATTCGTTCGCCGAGTACGCCGTCGTCATAGCCACTCACTCCTTTTGGTCACTGCTCCCAGGCCTCGCCGCGATCGCGCTGCGACGCCAGGGCCTACCTGAATCGTCCAGATCAGGATGTGGTCCGCCATGAGGTTCGGCTGTCAGGTACCCGACTTGGACGTTGTCAGCTTGCCGACACTTTCAGGTGGTGTGTGGGGTGGCTACCGCTGCTGGCAGGGCCAGGCAGAGCTGTTCGTCGCCGAGACGTTTATCAGCCAGCGCCGATGTAGGACTGCAGGTATGCCCGATGGGCCTCCAGCTCACCGATTCGCGCCTTGACTAGATCCCCCATGCTGACAACACCGTGGAGCTTATCGTCGACCATCACCGGCAGGTGCCGGATCCGCCGGTCGGTCATGATCCGCAGGATGTCATCGACCTCGTCGGTAAGCATGCAGGTGATCACGTCGACATTCATGATGTCCGAGACCGAGTCGTGCACGAGCGACGCTCCGCGCTCGTGCAGGAGGCGGATGAGGTCGCGCTCCCACACCATCCCCACCACCGCGTGGTCGTCGACGACGACCACGGCCCCGACCCGGTGATTGACCATTGCGGCGAGCAAGACGGCGACCGGCGCGTCCGGCCTCACAGTTGCGACTACCGCCGCTTTGGCGCGTAGTACATCAGCTATTCGCACCGGAACGGCCCTCCGATCCAACAGGCCGAGACTAACTGTAAGAGTACCTCCAGCGCGGCCGGCGTGCTATGTCCATCGCGCCTGCGGGCCGCTGCCTCGCACCGCAACCTCAAGCTGCGCGACATCGCCCACGACATCGTCACCGTCAGCGGCAAGCCACCCCCACCCCACGGTCGTTTCAAGATCGTCGGTTAGGTCAAGATCTCGAGCTGCAGATGGTTCCATTAGCCGACCCTGGAGTCCTTGGAACTGCGAAACGGTTCCATTTGGCGGTCCGCGGGCCAACCGGATGCCGCAAATGGTCCCTATTGGCGGTCCAGACCGGCGCAATGGGTGTCTTGGCTCTGCCGTGGGCCCAGACCCCCGCGGTGGACGTCACCCGCGACAAGGGCCACGGCCGGGTCGAGTCCCGCACCCTGAAACTCGCCGCAGTCACCGCCGGCATCGGATTCCCCCATGCCCGCCTAGCGATCCAGCTCATCCGCCGGCGCCGGTCGCTGACTAGCCACAAGTGGCACACCGAGACCGTCTACGCAATCACCGACCTGACCTGGAACCAGATCCGGGCCGACCAGATCGCCGAGGCGATCCGTGGCCACTGGGGCATTGAGAATCGGCTGCACTGGATCCGCGACGTCGTCTTCGCCGAGGACCATTCCCAGATCCGCACCCAAAACGCGCCCGCCGTCATGGCCACCCTACGCAACCTCGCCGTCAGCCTCCACCGGCTTACCGGCGCAACCAACATCGCCGCCGCCTGCCGCCACGTCAACCGCCACCCCAACCGCATCCTGCCGCTACTCACATAACAGCGAGATCAACTTTGCCGAGACCCTGGCCGCATCTGGCATGCCGTCCACCATGAACGTCGCCAGCGCCTCAGACGCGTCCCGCAACTTAGAGATGATCAACGTCATATCCACTGGCCGCGAGCCCAGCAATGGTGAGGGTGATGGCCGCGTCGTGCGAAAGCAGCCGGCCCCGAGCCTCATGCAGGGCGAAGCGCTCGGCACCCAGGGCGTCGGCGAGCCGGTCCCGAGCGTGCCGCACCTCTTCGGTGATGACCCGCACTTCGATGGCCTCCCGCAGCCGGTCGGATGCCCCGAGGATCGCCGACGCCCGTTCGGTGTCATCGATCTCCAGAATGAGAGCGGCGGTCTCCAGCGCGTCGGCCACCCACCGCCGGGTTCCCAGGTCGGCCAGGAGACCCAGCAGCTCCACGAGAATGCCCGCGGCGCGGCGTGGGTGGCTGGCCAGGACGGCCGTCTCGGCGGCGCGGGTCAGCGCCATGGCGAGAACCGGTGGGGCTTTCAGTCGCCGAGCGGCGCCGACCGCCTGTTCCGCCAGGCGAAGGGCCCGCTCGCCGTCACCGGACAGTGCGACGGGTGGGCCGAGAGCCGCCAGCGCGTGCGGCTCGATCCATTCGCCGAGGGGATCGCTGCGGGCGACTTCTACGGCCCGTTCGAAATGGTCTCGGGCCCGGTGGTAATCCCCGTCGATGATCGCGGCCCAGCCGAGGTGGTGGTGGCACCAGCCGACTCCGTCCGGCAGGCCGAGACGCTCGTAGCCGGCGAGCGCGACCTCGAGGAGCGGGCGTGCCTCGGCAGCCTTCCCCGATAGCAGCTTGTACTCGGCGCGCCCCCAATCCAGGTAGGCCGCGCGGCGGTCGTCGCCGATCCGCCGGGCCAGCGCCGCCGCTTCGTCTAAGAGCTCGTCGCAGCGATCGCGGTCATCCTCAGGAAGGAGGATCGCCCGGATGGCTAGGGCGTCGACATGCCCAGGGTGGTCGGCGAGCTCGGGCTCGGAGAACTCGGGCTCGGAGAAGATGCGCTCTATCCAGATCTGGCCGTCGGGGTTGCCGAACCACAGCCATGGCACCCATAGCGCCCCGATGAGACTCAGCACGGCGTCGGCGTCGCGTTGCGCCCATGACCACTCAAGCGCGGCCCGGAAGTTCTCCGCATCAGCGAACGCTCCCCAGAGGAAATCCGCCCCCAGCGGCGTACCTCTCCACGCTTTAACGCGTGCGACGAAGGCGTCGCGGTGCCGCCGCCGGGCGGTGGCCTCCTCGCCGGCCTCGGCCAGCTTCTCGGCCCCGTACTGCCGGATGGTCTCGAGCAGTCGGTAACGAGGTGCAGTGCCCTCGCTATGCACGACGATGAGCGACTTGTCGACGAGCCGGCAGAGCACGTCGAGGGCGTCCTCGTAGGCCACTCCCCCGTCCCCGCCTGACATCACTGCCTCGGCCGCCGGCAGATCGAAAGTGTCGGGAAAGATCGCCAGCCGGGCCAGCGCGCGCTGCTCCGCCGGCGAGAGAAGTTCGTAGCTCCAGTCGACGGTCGCTCGCAGGGTCTGTTGATGGGGCACGACGATGCGCTCCCGGCCGGTCAAGAGCCGGAAGCGGTCATCCAGGCGGTCGGCGACCTGCGCCGGACTGAGCACCTGGACCCGGGCGGCAGCCAGCTCCAGCGCGAGGGGAATGCCGTCGAGACGACGGCAGACCCTGGCGACAGCGGCGGCGTTGGTGATATCGAGCTCGAACGTGGATCGGGCGGCCCGGGCCCGCTCGCAGAAGAAGGCCACCGCGTCACTGCCGGTGAGCTCGTCAAGGGCGGCGCCGGGAGGCGCCATTGACATCGGCGGCACCTTCCACGCCACCTCGCCGGGGACGCCGAGCCGCTCGCGGCTCGTGGCGAGCACGGTCACGCTGGGGCACCGGATCAGGCAGGCATGGACGAGACGGGCGACCGCCTCGATGAGATGCTCGCAATTGTCGAGCAGGAGAAGCGCCTGCCGCGTCGCCAGATGGCGGATGAGGCGATCTTCCACAGCCTCCGGGCTGTCGAAGGCGCTGGTCTCGAAGGTGAGCGCCGCGGCCACCGCCGAAGCCACCTGCGAGCCCTCGCGGAGCGGGGCGAGCTCGGCTATCCAGACGCCGTCAGGGTAGGCCGGCAGTGCAGCCGCGGCGCCTTGCACGGCCAGCCGGGTCTTCCCCGCCCCTCCGACCCCCGTGAGCGTGAGGAGGCGGGATCCGGCGAGCAGCGTGCTCAGCTCGTGGAGTTCCCGGGCCCGCCCGATGAAAGCAGTGAGGGGCACGGGCAGGTTATGGCGATGCGCGGCGATGCTGCGCAGAGGCGGGAACTGCGACGACAGCGCAGGATGGGCCACCTGGAACACCCGCTCGACGCGAGCGAGGTCGGCGAGGCGATGCTCCCCCAAGTCGAGGAGAGCCACATCAGCCGGAAGATCAGCGCCGATCAGCTCGGCGGCCGTATGGGAGCAGAGCACCTGGCCCCCGGAGGCGGTACCCAGGAGGCGGGCCGCCCGGTTCAGTGCAGGCCCGAAGTAGTTCGCTTCGCGGCGCTGCGCCACCCCCGCGTGGATCGCCATCCGCACCCGAAGCGGCCCGGGGGCGGCCCAAGCGGCGGACGCCAGCGCCCGTTGGGCCGCCACCGCGGCGGCGACGGCGTCGGGGGCAGCGCTGAACGCCGCCGTCATCCCATCTCCGGTGTGGCTGAAGATCTCCCCTCCTGCGGCTTCGATGGAGGCGCGGAGCAACTCGTCGTGCCGTGCCAGGTCGACCGTCATCGCTTCCGGATCGCCTTCCCACCGCCGGGTGCTGGCCTCGATATCGCTGAAGAGGAACGTGGTCGGCTTCCCCGACACTCGCGACGGTGTGGGAGCGCAGCGCGCTGCCAGCCCGGGCGCTTGCAGTTCGGGCGCCTGGCGAAGGATGGCGTTCTCCAGGCCGGCGACTTCAAGACTGGGCTCCAGACCCAGCTCCTCGGCCAAGAGCCGGCGAAGGTCCTGATACACGCGCAACGCGTCGGCCTGGCGTCCCGAGCGGTACAAGGCCACCATCCGCTGCCCCCACAGCCGCTCCCTTAGCGGATGAGCCTTAGTCAGATGGGCGAGTTCGGGTACCACCTCGGCATGGCGCCCGCAGCCGAGGTCGGCCTCGACCCGCTCCTCGAGGGCGGCCAGCCGCGCTTCTTCCAGTCGGGCCGCCTCGGCCCGAGCCACCGGAACGTCGGCCAGGTCGGCCAAGGCTGGCCCTCTCCAGAGCGACAGCGCCTGGCGCAGCCGCGCCGCGGCCCCTTCGGGGTCGCTTCGGGCGGCGTGCTCGCGTCCTTCGGCCAGGAGATCCTCGAATTGGGCAGCGTCGAGAGCAGCACGCTCGATCCGCACGAGGTAGCCGGGCGGCTTGGTGACCACGACGGCGTCGCCGCCGCCTTCTCGGAGCGCCTTGCGCAACCGGGAGACGAAGACTCGGAGCGCTCCGGCGGCTCCCTTCTGCGCCTGTGCGCCCCAGAGATCCTCCACCAGGCGCTCGGCTGGAACGACCCGATTGGCGGACAGCAGCAGCAGGACGAGGACGGTCCGCTCGCGGCTCCCGGGAAGCGCCACCGGCCGCCCCTCAGCGGCGACCTCAAGAGGACCGAGGATGCGGAACTCCACCGGGCTGCACCCCTCCCCCTTCGGCGCGGGGTCGACCCTTCAGCCTATGTCCATCCGAGGCGGTAACCCAGTGGTAACGCCTCATGCAACCTCGCGGGCGCACGCTCGTTCACGACCGGAATTCGGCTGGCAACGGGGTCGTGGATAGGAGGAGAAGCGATGCCCGAACATCCTCACGTCGAGATCGTGCGGCAAGGCTACGACGCCGTCAACAACGGCGATACCGATACCCTGGCCGAACTCATCGCCGAGAACGTGGTCTGGCACGTTCCAGGACGTAGCTCAATCGCCGGTGACTACCAGGGTCGGGAGACGACCTGCGCCTACTTTGATCGCCTCCATAAGCTCACCAACGGCACGTACCAGACCGAGCTGCACGTCGCCGTCGGCGACGACGAGCACGTGATCAGCGTCGACCATAGCTTCGCCAGACGCAACGGCAACACCTACGACGAGAACGGGCTCGTTGTTTTCCACTTCCGCGACGGCAGGATCGTGGAAGCATGGCAGATCTCCCTGAGCCCCTACGCCCACGATGCGTTCTTCTCCTAGCACGACAACATCACACCCATCCAGCTCGGCCGCCTTCACCGCGCTTGTCGAGCAGATCCGGGCTATGTCTGCCCGGTTGGGTGGTCGCCGGTGCCCGCTGCGGCAGCCGTGTTGCGCTGGACCGCCTTATCGGTCTTGCGCTGCCCCGCGGTTGCCGTGAACTGTACCCATTCGCAGCCCGCCGAGAATAGCGGAATGTGTCCGGGAGGGACGTCGAAGGCCTCGCCCGCGGCAACGTCGAAGGACCCGTCCGTTGTCTTGAAGGTGAGCTGTCCCGTGACCACATAGCCCTGGTGTCGACACTGGCACATGTCGTCGGGCAGCCCCCGGAACAGCGGGGTGGAATCAAGTGCCCGGTCGGCGCGCCCAAACTCCGCTGTGACGTCCCCGGACTCGACCCTCCGGGTTTCCCCACTCCCTCCTGCTTGAAGACGACTAGACCGTCGCTTCTGCGGAGCGTTCCCATCTCGTTCTCCCTTCGACAAACTGGACGATTCGCCGAGCTAGGAAGCGGGGAAGCCGGCACGGCGCCGTAAGGCGTCGACATCTTCCACCATCAGCCGGTGTCCCTCAAGGCGTAGATAACCTCTGCGCTCGAACTGGTGCAGAATTTGGTTCACGCTCTGGCGCGATCCCCCCACCATGGCGGCGAGGTCCGACTGGGTCATCTTGAGGTCGAGCGACAAACCGTCACCCGGGTGGTCAGTCGAGTCCTCAATCAGGCGCAGCAACAGCTTGGCGACCCGGCCGTGAAGGTCCATGAACACCAGGTCTCCGGCCTGCGCGATCATCCGGCGCACCAACCTGCCAAGGGAGCGCAGAACGACGTCGGTTACTCCAGGCTGTCTGGACATCAGGTCCAACAGCGTCGCCCGCGTGACCGTCAGCACAGTCGTGGGCTCGAGAGTCTGGATCGACGCCGAACGGGGCCCACCGTCGATGAGAGCCAGTTCCCCGAAGACGTCGGGTGGCTGCAGCGTGGCGAGGATCATTTCGTCCCCGTCCTCCGAGGCGAAGATGACCTTGACCCTGCCCTCCGTCAGCACGAACACGGCGCTTCCGGTGTCACCCTGATGGAATATGTACTCGCCCTTGCGGTAGCTGCGTCGATGCGCGCAAGCACCGAGTCCGAGAAGCTCAGATTCGTCGAGACCTGCGAACAGCGGCGTCTTTGCCAGCAGGGATGCCGCTTGCTCGGCTTTCATCGACAACCCCAGCTTCCGCAGCGACCGTGCGCCAAAGCCTAAGCCTCGCCATCTGTGATGGCCAGCGGCCACCGTCCGATCTCGGCCACGCAGGCACCGCCGACGGCGTCTCGGTCCCTGATTTCGCCGATCGCTCCAGCGCTTCGCCCTCGGCCTCGGCCTCGCCCAAGGTCCCGCATACTGTCCGCAAGCTGACATTGTCCGTGTCGAGTAGCTGACAGCAGGCCGACGTGACGAGCGCAGACAATACGCATGCGCGAGCGCTGCCGACCAGATAGGAGGCGCTGATGGTACGAATGAGAAAGAAAGCATTCCGAGCGATTGCACTTTTGACCGGCTGCGTAGGCTTGGTCGCGTCCATGCTGGCCTGCTCCAAGGCGGCTGACAACTCCCCGGCCAGCGCTGCGGCGACTTGGCCTACGCCGTAGGCACCTACGCATTCGCTAACCCCGCGATCGACAGGGCAAGTTCGTCGACGTCTGGAAGAAGCAAGCCGAAGGGTCACGGAAGGACGTGGTCGGCATGATCAACTCCGATCTGCCAGCCTCCCGCCGACGACGTGACCGCACGCACCGGGCGATGATGGTCGTGACTGGCACAGGTGTCGGCAAGCTGACACTGCCGATGTCACACACCTGACAGCGGGCCGGCGTGACGCTCGGACAGAATTCCAGTTCCGGTACAACAAAAAGGAGTCAGATATGGGACAGGCAGCGAATGTGGCGCACCAGAAGATGGCAGCGTTCAACGCTCAGGACACCGAGCGGCTCCTGACGTTATTAGGTTCTGACGTTGAGTGGGCGGTCCCCGGCGGCCTGCTTCGAGGAGGCGATCAGGTGATCGCGTTCTGCTCTGTTTTATGGGAAGCATTCCCCGACATCAAGCTGACCGTTACCCGCGTTGTCGAGGAAGGTTCGGCCGTCGCTGTCCAGGGCAGAGCTGAAGGCACACATAAGGGAACGTTCCACACCCCTGGTGGGGACATTCCTCCAACGGATCGACCCGTGAACTTAACGTTCTCACAGGATTTCGAGGTTCAGGGCGGCGTGATCGTCGCAGTGCGACATCACTTCGATCGCCTGGAGCTCCTCGAACAGCTAGGTGCTATGCCCGCCCCAGCGCCGGCGTAGCGAGGCGCGCACGCGCGGGGAGCACCCGCAGCGCGTCCGCTAGACGGCAACTGGCTAGGGCATTCGCGGCTGTCGCGCGGTGATGGGGCTTAGCCGGGTACGCGCAGCAGGTAGTCGCCGGCGTCGTCATCCCACTCCATGGCGATCAGGTTTCGCGCGCGGGCCGCCTTGACGAAGGACAGGAAGCTGTTGAAGCCGTAGCGCTTCTCGCTGAAGTCGGGTAGCCGCTTGCGCAGCTGGTTTTTCAGCCCGCTGAGCTGCGGCGGCACGTCCGACACCGACAGCTCCCGAACGACATCCACCAGCAGCCGGAACGCGTCATCGTCAGCCGAGTCGTCCTCCGGAAACGTCACCTCGGGGTCGCCCTGCGCCGATCCCCGGCGCAGCTCCACTACGCGCTGGCTCTCCAGGTGGCGCAGCAGCTCGCCGAACCCGCGGAATCCCTGCTCGGCCTCGTCGAAAGTGGGATCCTTGCGCAGGATCGCCCGCTTGAGCGTCGAGGCGAGCACCGGGCCGCTGGCATGGCGCTGCAGACCAGACAGCGTGCGCGCGACGAGCAGCCCGACGTCGCGCTCCTCGGCCGCCGCAACCGCCTCGTCGGCCGGGACGTCGGCGACTACCTGGTCGGCGCCACCATCGTCGACCCTCGCGGTGGCGCCCGAGGGCGTCAGGATCGCCACCGGCGGCGACACCGTCGGTGGTGTTGCGCCTGGCTGACGTCCGCGCCCTTTGCCTCGCCTCGGCTCTTGCGACGGCTCGACCCCGGGCAGGCGATCGTAAAACAAGAACTCGTCGCAGGCGGGCGGTAGCAGGGCGGACGTCGAGGACTGCACGCCGATGCCGATGACCCGCTTGTCGAGCTCGCGCAGCTTGTGCACGAGCGGGGTGAAGTCGGAGTCACCCGTACCGATGGCGAACGTCGTGATGAAGCCGCGCTCGTAGGCCAGCTCAATGGCGTCGACGGCCATCTTGATGTCCGCGGCATTTTTCCGCGAGCCCCCGATGCGCTGGGGGATCTCGATGAGCTCGACCTGCGCCCGGGCGAGTAGCCGGCGGTCGGCGTCGAAGTACGACCAGTCGGCGTAGGCCCGGCGCACCACCACGCGCCCTCGCTCGGCGAGCGCGTCGGCCACTGGACCGAAGTCGAAAGGCGACACGCCCAGCCCGTCGCGCGCACCGATCGCGAGGTTCTCGTAGTCGAGAAACAGGGCGATGCGTTCGTCGTCGTTTGCCACTGCACGCCCTCCCAGACCTAGCCCGGCCCCGCAGCGTACGGCCCGAAGTGCACCCAACGGTGCCTCGGGGCGCAGAAACGGCCCCGCCTGCTACGTGCGGGCAGGGCCGTTTGTCAGCGTCGCGTCGCTACGGGAAAAGTTGGCCGCCGCGCGGAGCGAGGAAGCACTCCGGCGTAAGGTTAATATTACCGGGTTGGCAGGTTGGTTGGTCTGAGCCGGTACCGCCGGTCGGATTTCCCGTGTCAGCAGCGGCCACGCCGGCCCCAGCGAGAATAACCCCGCTGACCACGGCCGTGGTCGCCAGAGAACGAATGATGACTCCCCGCATAATGTCCCCCCAAGTTGAGTTGTCGGTGAACCGTGCTCGCCGAGCAGCAAGCGCCCCCATCCATGTATCGGATGCGACCGTTCGCCGTTACCCGGCAAGGGGATCAGCTGCTCTTGGTGGTCACCGGGTTGACCTGCTCGAGCGCCCGGCCGGTGCTGCGCGGGCCGAGCAACCCGACGTCTAGGGCGACCACGACCATGGCGGTGGCGACCATTGGTGAACAGGGCCGCTGGCCCGGCGCTGCGCAGGAGCGGGACGAGTAGAAACGGCATCGCCGCGGTGGATAGGCGGCTTAGTGAGTAGGTCCAGGTCGCCGCCGTCGAGCGCACCTGGGTGGGAAAGATCTCCGCCTGGTAGACGTGGACCGCGTTGGAGAAGACGTTGCTGATAGCGGTATAGAGGAAACCAAAGACCAGGATCGTCGTGGTTGACTCAGCGTGACCGAACGCGAGGCCGAACATCGCCATGCCGACCGCGGTGACGATGATGAGGTACTTACGTTCGATGCGTTCGATGATCGGCACCGACAGCGCCGAGCCGATCGGATAGCCGATGAAGCTCACCGCGCTGAACAGCTAGCGACGATGCCACCGAGTACCCCTTGGCGGTGAGCACGATCGGCACCAGAGTGCCGAACCCGTAGTAGCCGAAGGTCTGCAGCAGATGAAAGATCACGAGCATGGCGGTGCGGCGCCCGAACGGCGCGTGCAGCAGCGTGCGGACGCGAACCGTCTGGGGCCGCGCTAACTCCACGGATTCCACCGGCGGTGGCACTACCGTGCCGACTCGGCTGCGGGCCTGCACCTCGAACCGGGCCATGACCTGCTCGGCCGCACTCTGCCGACCGACCGCCTCCAGCCAACGTGGCGACTCGAGTAGACCACGGCGCAGGAGGTACACCACGACCGAACCGAGCGAGCCCAGGACGAGCAGCCACCTCCACCCCTCGAAGCCCAACGGTGCCTCAGCGCCAGCCCGTGGGCGAGAAAACCCACGGCTGGGACGGCGATGAACGACACGGTGTACGCCCATGCGGTGTAGTAGTTCGGCGCCGATCCCGAGCCCAGCAAAGAACCGAGTGGCCATGAGCATGATCGGTCCCACACGCTGTTCGTCAGCACGGCGGCGAGCACGCCGGTCACAAAGATCTCGTAAAGATCGAAGAACAATCCCAATCCAATCGCCACCGTGGCGAGCAGGTGCGTGCGGGTGATCGGCAGGCGGTCCATCCGGGCGGCGACCGTCGGCGGACCGCTCGTCGCGGCGCTCATCGGGTTGGGCTCCCTTCACGGCGGCGGCCTGGATGATCCCCTGACGCACGGTCGGCAGATCCGGACCGCAAGCGCCGACGATCCGCACGGTCTGCGCTGACCTTTCGGGGACTGGAGAAACGTACCCGCCGAGGCCTGAGGATGAGACAATCGCCAGGGCCCGGCCGGATAGGCAGGCCTCTGATGTTGGGAAGAATCCCCAGTGGATGCCGGCGGCACCTCCACCAATCTGCCCAGTGAGCTGACCAGCTTCGTCGGGCGGCGCTCTGAGCTGACGCAGGTCGGCGAGCTGCTGGGCGGCGTGCGGTTGTTGACGCTGACCGGCGCCGGCGGCTGCGGTAAGACGCGCCTGGCGTTGCAGGCCGCGGCTGGTGCGATCGACGGACACCCTGACGGCGTGTGGTGGGTCGAGGTTGCGCGACTCAAGGACGCCGTGCTGCTGCCAGCCGCCGTGATCGGCGCTATCGGCCTGCGCGAGATGCCCGGTAGCGAACTCCTCGAAACGCTCGTCCGTTACCTGCATGCCCGCCGCACGCTGCTGATTCTCGACAACTGCGAACACCTGCTCGCGGCCTGCGCGCAGCTCGTCGACGCGCTGGTACGGACATGCCCTTCAGTGACGTTGCTGGCAACGAGCCGGGCACCGCTGGGTGTGTTGGGCGAGACGGCGTGGCGCGTGCCCTCGATGTCGTTGCCAGCTGCACCCCGGAGTGCGGCGCTGCGCCAGTCCGACGCGGGATCCCTGTTCATTGCGCGCGCCACGCAGGTGCGCCGGGATTTCACCATCACCGGGCCCAACGCACCCATCATCGCGCAGATCTGTCACGACCTCGACGGCATTCCGCTGGCCATCGAGCTGGCCGCCGCGCGGATCCGGATGCTGTCGCCCGAGCAGATCGCTCGCCGTCTGAGCGACCGCTTCCACCTGCTCACCGGCGGCGCCCGCACGGCGATGCCACGCCAGCAAACCCTGCATGCCTCACTGGAGTGGAGCCACGAGCTACTCAGCGACGGTGAACGCGTGCTGTTGCGGCGACTCGCGGTCTTCGCCGGCGGCGCGACGCTGGACGCGGTTGAGCAGGTGTGCCCCGGCGAGGGCATCGACCGCGACGCGGTGCTCGACCTGGTGACCGGCCTGGTGGACCAGTCCCTGGTCAGCACCGACGCACACGGCTCCGAGATGCGCTATCGCCTGCCAGAGACCGTCCGCCAGTACGCCGCAGCGCGCTTGGTCGACGCCGGCGAAGTCGACGGCCTACGCGATCGCCACCTGGCCTACCACCTTGCGCTCGCCGAAGTCGCGGAGCCACAGGTGCTCGGCGCTGGGCGAGACGACCGCGTTCTCAGCACTGTCGCCGTCGAGCTACCGAACCTGCGGGCCGCCCTGGATCGGGCAGCGGTGACCGACCCCGAGGCCGGCCTGCGTCTGGTGGCCGCGCTGACCCTGTTCTGGCTGTTCACCGGCAGGTATCAGGAAGGTGATGCTGCCTACGCGCGCAGTCTGGCCGCAGCAGGCGAGGAGCCGACACCGCTGCGCGGACGGGTATTGGCCGGCCGCGCGAACCTCGGCCTCTACGGCGGCGCGTACCAGGCCGCACACGGGTGGGCGCAGCTGGCGCTGGCGGTCGGCGAGGCCTGCGGTGACCTCTGGACCCAAGGCCGAGCCCTGGACATCCTGGGGCTGATGGTGTCCATTGGCGACCCGGCCGGCGGGCGGGCGCTGCTCCAGCGCAGCCTGGCGCTGGCGACGCAGGCCGGTGATGCTTGGTGCCAGACCAGTGCATCGCAGACCCTGGCGATTGCCTGGCATTACCAGGACGAGTTCGACACGGCCCGGCCGCTGCTCCATGACGCCTACGCGACCGCAACGCGGCTTGGCTACCGGCGAGGATTCGCGTGGCACTGGTTCTGCTTGGGCTGGGAATCGATGTACCACGGGCGGCTGCCCGAGGCTCGGCGGTTGCTCGCGCGTGCCATCGCCGCCAGCGACGAGGTCGGTGACCCGGCCCCGAACGGCCTCGCCAGCGGCTACCTGGCCTACACGCATCTTGCGTGCGGCGACACTGAGCTCGCGTACTCGCTTGCCGGCACCACGCTCGCGCAGGCGCTGGAGGCCGGCGCGGGCTTCACCCTCGGCATCGCCAACCAGATGCTCGGCAGAGCCGAGATGGTCGTGGGCGAGTTCCCCGCGGCGCGCGGGCACCTTGAGACCGCGGTAGAGGTGGAGCGCCGCTCAGGATTCGTGTACCTGCTGACCTGGCATCTTGCCGCCCTGGGCACTCTGGAGCGGGTCGCCGGGAACCTCGATGCGGCTGCGGCTCGTGGCGAGGAGGCGCTGGAGATGGCCCGGCAGCTGGGCAGCGGATGGATGCAAGCCAACGCTGAGCGGCTGCTGGGCCGTCTCGCCCTGGCCGCGGGCAAGACCGCCGACGCGGAGCAATACATCCAGCACGCGCTGGGCCGCCTGAGCGCCAAGGGCTTCGCGATCGACATACCGGAGTGCCTCGATGTGCTCGCCGCCATTGCCGCCGTGCAGGGTAGGTTCGAGCACGCGGCTCGGCTGCTGGGCGCTGCGGCGGCCGGCCGACAGCGGCTGGGCATCGTCCGTTTCCCGGCCGAACCGGAGTTCTGGACCTCCGTCGAGGGCGCCACCACTGAAGCGCTCGGACCCGACAGCTACCACGCCGCCTTCGCCGCCGGCGCCGCACTGGACACCGGCGAGGCGGTCGCCTACGTCCGTCGGACCCGCGGCGAACGGAAGCGCCCGTCCCGCGGCTGGGACAGCCTGACCCCGACCGAGCTCGACGTCGTACGCCACATCGCTACCGGGCTCACCAACCGCCAGATCGGCGAGCGCATGTTCATCTCTCTCGGGACTGTCAAAGCCCACCTCTCGCACATCTTCGCCAAGCTGGGCACCGCGTCACGTTCGGAGCTGGCTGCGGAGGCCACCCGGCGCACGCTCGATACCGCTCAGTAGCGAACCGCCACACCCTGACCTGCGCTGCCGCGGATATAGGTCGGATGGCTGATGTACGCCCCGCGCCGCCGAGCCACGATCAGAACCTACTCAGTGGCACCGAAAGTGCGCCCGGCAACGATAGGGAAGTGTGACATGGCAACGACCAGTAGCGTCACCGCACCGAGTGCCATCCAAATCGATGACCTCTATGAATACGACAGAGTGTTTCAGGATGCGTTCAACGCGAACCGACCTCGAGGGGCTGGTCAGTCTGTACGAGTCCGATGCGGTGTTCGTTCCGTCGCCCGGGCAGGTGGCTACCGGTACCGATTCTCTCCGGGAGGTGTTCGCCAGTTTCCTGGCCACGAAGCCAAGCTTCGAACTCAAGATGACCAGCCTCCATCAGGTCGGGGACCTCGCACTCGAATCCTCTACATGGAAGATGGAGTGCAACGATCCTGAGGGCAATCCGATGGCGCTTGGAGGCACTTGTTCGGGCGTCCTTCGTCGCCAGTCAGACGGGCGCTGGCTTTTCGTCATCGACAATCCATTCGCCTCCGAGTAGCCAATCGTCCACGGTTATGCGGCGATCAACACAGCCACCGGGAGATCCCATGCTGGACAGTTACGGGTTCGATGCCACCCTCACCTCGATCCTGCCCATCGGCCTCGTCACCGAAGGCCTTCGGCTCGACGTCGCCTTCAAGGGCACCGTCGTGGAAGGTGAGTTGAGTGGCGCGTCGATCACTGGAGTCGACTACCTGCTCGTCCGTCACGACGGGGTCAGCGTGATCGACGCCCACGAGCGGATCACCACCCCAGTGGGAAACATCATTGCTGCACACGCCCAGGGCTACATCACTGCACCCTTCGAGATGCCGCCCCTGCAAACCCTGACGGACCCGGACTTTCAGTGGCCCGACGTCGAGCTGAACCTGCACGGTGTGCTCACCATGCAGACCGCGGTCCCCGAGCTCAGCGATCTCGCCCACACGATGTTCGGCTTTACTGGAACCGTCAACGTTGCCACCGGCGTGCTGCGCCTGCACGCCCGGTCCCTGGTTGCTGCACTTGCCGCTGCCGGGTAGTCGGGGCCCGTTGCGGTCACCATCGGCTCTGATCGGTGGCTAGTCTGATTGGCTGTGCCGACTGTCTTGACTGGATTTCGGGAGGTGGCTGATGTCATCCGACTCAGGTGCGGATCGAAAGAGAGCGCTGTGGCTGAGAAAAGCTGGAGTTGCCTCCTTTCTTTCTACTCTGGTGCTGCCCACGCTGATGGCCTGCGGTCAGGGACAGGCACCCGGCCGGAGCGCGGCCAGCGTCACGACGCTCCGGTTCTTCGAACACGACACGCAGCAGGCGACCTTGGATCTCGGTGCTCAAGGACAGGGCCCGGGAGACGAGTTCATCTTCTCGGGCGACTTGTTCGACCATGCGGGCGGACCGAAGGTCGGGCGAGCCGGAGGTCACTGCACCACGGTCGGTGGGAACGCCACGACGACTGGCGAGGTCCTCTGCACCGCCATCTTCGTCCTCAGTCGTGGACAGATCACGACCCAAGGCCTGCTCGACGGTGCCGCCCTGTTCGGTGGCGGTGGCCAAACCCTCACGTATCCGATCACGGGCGGTTCAGGAGCCTATGCTAATGCCCACGGCGATGCCAGCGTGCAAGCTACAAATCAAACCGACGCCAACTTCGTTCTGCACGTTGCGACTGGCTGATCAATCGTTGCGTCAGCTTGAGCCCTTCGTGCGTTGCCGTGAATCCGGCCTTCTCGTAGAACCGGTGCGCGGAAAGCCCCTCTCCTGGATAGGCCGAGCAGTAGCGACAGCTGCAACGTGCCGATGACCTCGCCGTTGCGTTCGGCGACGACGAGCAACTCGTGCTTATCCGCCTCGATGACATCGAACGTACGCTGATACGGCGTGAGGTCATCTGACGACTCGCGACCGGCGCCGATCTCGTCGTCCACCAGCAGCGCGACGATAGCTGCTAAATCCGATGCGGTGGCGCGACGGATCACCACATCGTCATGGTTACTCACAGACACACTCCGTTAGGTAGCCAGATGTGGGGTTGCTCATGCGACGGCCGCTGCTGTGATCGCCGCTGCGAACTGGGACCCGGCTTGTGCCGGCGCGTAGGAAAGGAACATCGAGGGTTCGACGAGCTCGAGCTCCAACAGCAGCGGCCTCCCGTCCGAACCCTCGATCAGGTCGACCCGGGCGTAGAGCAGCTCGGCTGGCGCGAAGGGCGTGGCCGCCAGGACGGCCTCAGCCACGTTCCATTCCGCGGTGGTCGGGTCCGCCGCGGTCATCGTCCCGGTCACAAACACCTGCTCCGTTGTCGGTGGCCGCCCCACTGCGAGCAGGGCAGCCTTGCGAGCGGCGTGGCTGAACCGCCCGTTGACGAACATCAGCGCGGTCTCACCTCGGATGTCGACGCTGTCCTGATACGGCTGCACCAGCACCGTGCGCCCCGCCTCGAGCAACCGTTGGGCGTGGTCTCGCGCGGCAGCCATCTCGCTGGCGGCGTAGCGGGCCGTGTCCCGGCTGCCCGCCGACACCGAAGGCTTCACCACGGAGCCGCCATCGACCGCCGGGAGCCGCGCTTTCGTCGTCCGGTGTCAGGAACGTGGTCGGTACCACCGGCACACCGGCGACGGCCAGCTCTCGCAGATACGTCTTGTCGGAGTTCCACGCGAGCACGTCGGGGCCGTTGCGCAACCGGGTCCGTCCGCCTGCTGCTGTGGCTCAGGCAAGGAACGCGTCACAGCGCAGGGCGTAGTCCCAGGTCGAGCGCACCACCGCCAGGTCGAACGCGCTCCAGTCGGCGATGGGGTCGTCCCAAGCCACGATCTCGACGTCCGCCCCACCTTACACAGTGCAGCCAGTAGCAGCGGCTCGTCCTCGTCGGTACCCACGAGCCGCCGTGCGGCCTGCCTTCGAGTAGCCGCCGCGCTGCGAATCAGCTCGTCGACCTGTGCCTGCACAGTGCGCGCCTCCACTGCCAGACGCCATGCGTCGGGACATACGATGACCCGTCGCCATGGCGAGGCACCGCGCTCTGATGCTGGCCGCAGCCGCAACGCCAGATTTCGTGATTGCCACCCGCGAACGAAATACGCGCCATGCTCACGTAGCTGGTGCGCCACTGCGCTGAGGACGACCCTAAGTAGGGAGCATCGGACGCCCGCTCGCCCTTAGACGCACCGACGGTGCTGGGCGGTCAGGGTATTCGCTTCACGCCATTGTCGCTGATCAGGCGACTTTCATAGAGCTCCCAGGCGCGGCGGTGCGCCTCGTTCACGCGGCGCTGCGCGTCTTCATGCACCAGCAGCTCCTGCTGCGGCGTGGCATGACCTGCCGCGACCGCCAACTCCGCGGTCAGCAACCGGTCATCCTCATCGTCGTGGTCGTGATCTTTCCAAGAATCCGCGTCCTCGTGATGCCGACGCTGGTAGTAGGGATTATCCGCCGACAAGCCGCCGCTGAACCGACCGTAGGCGCCAAGGAACAACAGGAGCATCCCGGCGATGACGCTGAAAACCACGTTCGACAGCCGGAACGCCAGCAGGTTGAACTTGGTGTCCAGCACGGCCAGGTTCACGATGCCGGAGAGCAGGAACAGCAACCCCACTACCACCGTGATCGTCGAGGAGACCCGACCACCGCGCAACGCGGCACCGATGAGAACCACGCCGACGACGACCGAGATCGTTGACAGCAAGCCGTTCGAGGCCAGCCCGAGCACGACTTTGCCGTGAAGAGCGAGGAACTTAAGCCGGTCGACGAAACCCAGGATGCCGAATAGGCACAACCCGGCACCCAGCACCGCCGCTCCGATACGGTGCACGAGGTCCAGCCGACCCCCAGGCGGGGACTGTAACATTCATCACATCTTACTCCGATCTTTTGCGTTTCATAGTGCGATGTGGGGTTCTGGACCGGGCAAACGGTGGACGCCTTAGCCACTAGTGCGTGACGATTCATGTCACGTTCTGTGACGAATAGGAACCGGTTTAGATCTCATGCTGTGGTGAAACCCACGCCCCGCATTTCGGCCAAAGTTACATCTACGGCACGTCGCTAAGGGCTCACAAGTTCGTGTCGAACTCGACGCAGGCAGATCTGTCAGGGAGCGAAGCTCACCGCCGAGGCTTGCGAGGATGTACTCGAGCTCAGCTCGCCCCGGTCAGGTGTCCCGGGGACGAGCGCCGCGTTCGACGTCGAGCGGCTCGTCGGCCTGCCGGGTTCGGCTGTGGCTGTCCGCGCCGTTGGCCGTATGAGGGCGGATCCGGTTGCGCCCGTTCGCAACCGCGCCGTTCCCAACCGCGCCGTTCCCAACCGCGCCGTTCCCAACCGCGCCGTTCCCAACCGCGCCGTTCCCAACCGCGCCGTTCGCCACTGCACCGTTCGCCACTGCACCGTTCGCGCCCGGATCGCCCTTGGCGGGTGCCGTGGTTGCCTGTTGGCGCGGGACGAGAGTGGCTGGGGTCGCGGGAGCGGGCCCGGACCGCAGCAGCAGCGCCCCCAGCGCGCCCAGGGCGCTGAGACCGGCGGCGATCAGGAAGAGGTCATCCAGCCCTGCAACGAACACCTGCAACTGAGTCTGCTGGTAGAGGGCGTAAGCACCGACCCAATCAGGGACAGCCGGGCCGCCCAGGTGCGGGGTGACCGTGTCGGCGGGCAACAGGGCCGCCCGCCCGGCCAACTGCTGAGCCTGTTGGGTGGTCAGGATGGCGGTGAGCACCGCGATACCCAGCGCGCCTGCGGTTCGTTGCGCCACGTTGTTAAACGCGCTCGCGGCACTGACCTGGGCTGCGGGGATGACCGCGATGCCCCCAGCCATGATCGGCATCATCGCCAGACCCAAACCGGCGGCCCGCAGCATCAGCCACAACACCAGCTGCTCACGGGAAGTGTCGACAGCCAAGTTGTGCATCAGGTAGGTAGCTGCGGCCACGATCGTCAGTCCGATGAAGGCCGGCCAGCGGGGCCCGATGCGGTCATAGACCCGCCCGGCGATCGGCATCAGCACCCCCATCACCACGGCCTGGGGCAACAACGTGAGTCCGGCGTCGAAGGCGCCCAGACCCTGAACCTCCTGCAGGAACAACGGGATGTAGAACAGCACTCCGAACAGTCCGATCATCAACACCGCGATCAACAGCAGTGAGTTGGTGAATGGCCAGTACCGGAACACCCGGATATCCAGCAGCGGCTCGGCGACCTCCATCTCGATCACCACGAACAACGCCAAGCTCAGCACGCTGACAGTGAGCAAAACCAAGACTCGGTAGGAATACCACC
This sequence comes from Pseudonocardiales bacterium, assembly GCA_023252195.1. Classification (GTDB taxonomy): domain Bacteria; phylum Actinomycetota; class Actinomycetes; order Mycobacteriales; family Pseudonocardiaceae. The sequence goes on along the minus strand of JAHEXI010000003.1, from coordinate 340,143 downwards.
CCCAGGACGCACCTTCCGACAGCGCCAGCAGCAGCGAAAACAAGCCGCCCGCCACGGTGACAAAACCCTGCACGTCGAAACGGCGCCCCGCCACCCTGGAGAATCGTGGCAACACCAGCGCCGCGGCCACCGCGCCCAGGATCCCGATCGGCACGTTGATGTAGAAGATCAGCCGCCAGTTGACGTACTCGACCAGATACCCCCCGATGGTGGGCCCGATCGCCGGGGCGACCACGACCCCTAGGCCATACAAACCCATCGCGGCGCCGATCTTCTCCCGCGGCACGATCCGGTACAAGATCGACAGTGCCAGCACCGGGAGGAGCCCGCCCGGAATCGCCTGCACGATCCGGAAGATCACCAGACTGTTGAGGTCCCAGGCCAGCCCGCACAGCGCCGACCCAGCGGCGAACGCCAGCATCGCCACCTTGTACATCCGGCTCAACCCGAAGCGATCCCCCAACCACGCGCTGGTCGGTACTACTACGCCCAGCGCCAACGTGTAGCCCGTGACCACCCACTGCACGTCGTCGGTGGTCGCTCCGAACTCGTTCTGAATGGTGAGGATGGCGACGTTGACGATGCTGGTGTCCAGGATCGACATGAACGATCCAATGATCAGCACCAGCAGTGGCAATCCCCAGCCCGCCCCGGCACCCTGCCGGGCAGCCACACCCCCAGCCGGCCGCGCCGCGGGAGGAATGCTGACCTCGCGCTCCGCGTCGATCGTCATCGGAACGTCAGCCTGGTTGTGCAGTAGATACCCGCCCACGGCATGAACGTGTTTGGTTGCTTCACGCAACTAACATAAGCTTGACCCCGCCGGCACTGCAACCCGGATCGGAGGGGACCTGCGATGACTGCCCCGCTTGCCGTGCGCGGTACCGCGATCCGGCACCGTTTCGGTGACACGGTCGCGGTGGACGGGGTTGACCTGGCAGTCGTCGCTGGAGCGGTGTTCGGGCTGCTGGGACCCAACGGTGCCGGCAAGACCACCACGATCCGCATGATCACGACGCTGCTGGACTGGGACTGGACTTCGGCGTCCTGATCCTGGCCTCAATGGTGATGATCAGTATCGCCTCCGCCCTGCTCGGCCGGTTGGCCCGCTGACGTCGGTGACGTAGCAACCTGCTCAGGCCGCAAAGCTTAGTTGCGCCATACAACTTCTCTGCTTATGTTGGTGTAGGCGCCACTCTCAGCGCTCTAGCCACTCCCGCCCCGCCACCGCTTCCGAGAGGAGCGCAACCGATGCCCCCGATCGAGACGAGCACCGCCGGACCTGAGGCACCCGGCCTGCGCCGCAGATGGGCCGGCCCGGACTCGCCCAGCTACAAGTGGGTCGCGCTGTCGAACACCACCCTCGGCGTGCTGATGGCGACGATGAACTCCTCGATCGTGCTCATCTCGCTGCCGGCGATCTTCCGCGGGATCCACATCGACCCGCTCCAGCCGGGCAACATCAGCTACCTGCTGTGGATGATCATGGGCTACATGCTGGTCACCGCGGTGCTGGTGGTCACCCTCGGCCGCCTCGGTGACATGTATGGGCGCGCGAAGATCTACAACGCCGGGTTCGCCGTGTTCACCGTCGCTTCGATCCTGCTGGCGGTGGACCCGCTGGATGGCGGCGGCGGCGCGATGTGGCTGATCATCGTTCGGGTCCTGCAGGGCATCGGTGGCGCGATGCTGATGGCCAACGCCACGGCGATCCTCACCGACGCCTTTTCCGCTGATCGGCGGGGTCTCGCGGTGGGCATCAACGCCGTGGCGGCGATCGGCGGTTCGTTCATCGGCCTGCTCGTCGGCGGTGTGCTCTCCGAGGTCGACTGGCGGCTGGTTTTCTGGATCAGCGTCCCCTTCGGCGTCATCGGCACGATCTGGGCTTACCTCAGCCTGCACAGCACGAACATCCGCCGGGCGCACAAGATCGACTGGCCGGGCAACATCACCTTCGCCATCGGGCTGATCCTGCTGCTGGTCGGGATCATCTACGTCATCCAGCCCTACGGCGGGCACGCCGAGGGATGGACGAACCCGTTCGTGCTTGGTTGCCTCATTCTCGGCGTGCTGACGCTCGGCGCATTCTGCATTATCGAGACCCGGGTTGACCAGCCGATGTTCAACCTTCGACTGTTCCGCATCCCGGCGTTCGCGTTCGGCAATGTGGCGACCCTGATGAGCTCGCTGAGCCGCGGCGGCCTGCAGTTCATGCTCATCATCTGGTTGCAGGGCATCTGGCTACCGCTGCACGGCTACGACTATTCCGAGACGCCGCTATGGTCGGCGATCTACATGGTCCCGCTGACCGTCGGATTCCTCGGCGCCGCGCCGGTGGCGGGCTGGCTGTCCGACCGGTTCGGCGCGCGCATGTTCGCGACCGGCGGCCTGGTGATCGTCGCCGTCACCTTCGGCGCGCTGCTGGCGTTGCCGACCGACTTCGTCTACTGGCAGTTCGCGGTGATCCTGTTCGTCAGCGGCATCGGCGCCGGCCTGTTCGCCTCCCCCAACATGACCGGCGTGATGAACAGCCTGCCCCCGGACCAGCGCGGGGCGGGCAGCGGCATGCTGAGCACCTTGCAGAACTCCGGAATGGCGCTGTCGATCGGCGTCTTCTTCTCCACGCTGATCGCCGGCCTCGCCGCCACCATGCCCGCAGCCTTGTTCTCCGGCCTGACTCAGCAGAACGTCCCGGCCAACGTGGCCACCAACGTCGCGAACCTGCCACCGGTCGGCACGTTGTTCGCCGCGTTCCTCGGCTACAACCCGATGCAGAAGATCCTCGGCCCGCAGGTGCTAGCCCAACTCCCCCCGGCCAACGCCGCGACGGTGGTCGGCAAGCAGTTCTTCCCGCAACTGGTCGCCGATTCATTCCACCACGGACTGGTCATCGTGTTCCTCACTGCAATCGCCATCTCCCTACTCGGCGCGCTAACGTCCCTCTTCCGCGGCCCCCGCTACGTCCACGACGAAGCCCCATCCGTCGGGCATCGTCGTGAACTCGACAGGAGCGACGTTTTCAGCGACGAAAATGTCGGTGTGGTCGAGTTCACGACGCCGGACCCACGATTTCTTGCGCGAGTTGTAAAGCAGCGTGGCGGCGTTGCTCGTCGGTAGCGTCGATGTCACGGCCGGCGAAGGCACCTACGTGTAGCGCCATCAGAGCGACTCTGGCGCGGAGCTGGGTGGGCAGCGGCTGGCCGGGAGTGGCGAGAATGCCGACCAGCCGATCTATCCGCTTGCGCATCTCCGTCCCCGCGGCCAGGTCGCGGATGGCTGCCTGGCCTTCTTGCATGAAGCGGGCGAGCTGCGTCGTCCGCCCGCCCAGCAGGTCGCTGTAGCGGCGCAACACCTCATGGCGGATCGCCGCAGTGGCAGGTTGGGATTGGGCCCAGTCCACCACGTCGTCGACCTGGGCGAGGAAGTCCTCGATCAGGCTGAGCAGGATCTCCTCTTTGGTCTTGAAGTGGTAGTAGACCGCGGCCTTGGTCACCCCCAGCCGCTCGGAAATCTCCCGCAGCGAGGTCTTGTCGTAGCCCTGCTCGGCGAACAACTCCAGAGCCACCGACCGGATCGCCTCCCGAGTATCGGTACGCCGTTCGTCCATCGTGCCCAGCCTCCCCGAATTTGCCGGCCGAACTTACTTGACGACCGGCTAGTAAGTGATAGCGTACTCCTGGGAGCCGCTAGTCGGCCGTCAAGTAAGCGGATCGAGTGACGGAGGATGAGATGACGACGACCACTGCGCGGCCGGCTCTCGCCGTGGACCTGCCCCGCTCCAAACGGGAGATCTACACGGTGATGAGCGGTCTGATGATCGCCATGCTGCTCGCGATGCTGGACAACCTCGTGGTGGGCACCGCGATGCCGACCATCGTGGGTGAGCTGGGCGGCCTGGCGCACCTGTCCTGGGTGGTCACCGCCTATGCGCTGGCGACCGCGGTATCCACCCCGGTGTGGGCGAAGCTCGGTGATCTCTACGGTCGCAAGGGCGTGTTCATGGCATCGATCGCGGTGTTCCTGGTCGGGTCCGCGCTGACCGGGCTGGCCCAGAACATGGGTGAGCTGATCGGCTTTCGCGGCGTGCAGGGCCTGGGCGCTGGTGGGTTGATGGTCGGCGCGATGGCGATCATCGCCGACCTGGTGCCACTGCGCGAGCGGGGTCGCTACCAGGGGATGATGGCCGCGGTCATGCCGCTGGCGTTCGTCGGCGGTCCACTGCTCGGCGGCTTCCTCACCGACAACTTCAGCTGGCGGTGGGCGTTCTACATCAACCTGCCGCTCGGTGTGCTCGCCTTGGTCGTGGTGGCGTTGACCATGCACCTGCCGGGACGCCGCACCGAACGGGTCGTGATCGACTGGCGGGGCGCTGGGCTGCTCGCTGCCGGGCTGGCGGCGCTGACCCTGCTGTGCAGTTGGGGCGGCAGCCAGTACCCGTGGACCTCCGCGCCGATCATCGCGCTCGGCATGGTCACGGTGGCGGCGCTGGCGGCGTTCGTCGCGGTCGAGCGCCGGGTCACTGAACCGGTGCTGTCGCTGGCGCTGTTCCGCAGCCGCAACTTCACCGCCGCCACGACCCTGACCTTCCTCACCGGCTTCGCCATGTTCGGCGCGGTGACGTTCCTGCCGCAGTTCCAGCAGAACGTGCAGGGCGCCTCGGCCACCAGCAGCGGGCTGCAGCTGCTGCCGCTGATGGGCGGCATGCTGGCCACTTCCCTGCTCGGTGGGCAGCTGGTCACCCGCACCGGCCGCTACCGAGGCATGCTGATCGCCGGATCGGTGCTCATGACCGCCGGACTGGCCCTGCTGGCCACCATGAGCGTGACCACCGGGCAGGTCACCACCTCGGTGTACATGGTCGTGCTGGGCGTCGGGATGGGCCTGCTGATGCAGACCACCATGCTGGTGGTGCAGAACAGCGTCGCCCAGCGCGACGTCGGCGTCGCCAGTGGCGCCGCCACCCTGTTCCGCACCATCGGCGGCTCGATCGGGGTGTCGCTGCTGGGCACCTTGTTCGCCCAGCAGGTGCAGTCCGCGCTGCCTGACCGGGCTGGCGGCGCCCCGGCCGGGAGTCCACTCACCCCCGGCATGCTCGAAGCACTACCCGCACCGCTGCGCGAGGCCTACCAGGCTGCGATCACCAGCGGCATCCACCAGGTTTTCCTGGGGGGCGCGGCGATCGCCGTGGTCGCGCTCATCGCCGCCTGGGCCATCAGGGAGGTCCCCCTGCGCGGCAGCTTCACCACCTGACGGATAGCACGATCATCCCGGAGTTGGTCGACCGCCGGACGCTGTCGGTGTCGGGTTGTAGCGTGCGGTTCATGGTGGTTCGACAGTTGATTCCTGAGGGCTTGGCGGCGGTTGCGCCGGGTCCGGAGTTGGCTGGTGTGCTGGCCGGGATTGAGCTGTCGCGGTTGTCAGGTTATGACTGTGTTGAGGTGCTCAAGGCACGGTACCGGCAGCTCAATCATGAACGGGCCCGGTTGATGGCGACGATGGTCGAGGTCGGCTTGTGCGGGATCGGCCCGGATGACGAGCTGCCCCGGACGGTGGTGCCCGATGAGTTCGCCGCGGATGAGGTCCGGGCCGCGTTGGTGTGGACCCGCCGGGCCGCGGATGCGCAGTTCTGGTTGGCGCATGACCTGACGTCCCGGTTGCCGGCGGTGCATGCCGCGATGGACGCCGGCGTGCTGGATGAGCCGCGCGCGCGGGTGTTGTCGGACTGGACCACCGGGCTTGATCTGGAGGCGGCCCGGGCAGTGTGCACGGAGTTGCTGCCGCGGGCGCCACGGTTGACCACCGGGCAGCTCATCGAGCAGATCAAGAAGCTGGCCATCGCCCTGGATCCAGACTGGGCCCGACGTCGCTACGAGCAAGCCATCGCTGACCGGAAAGTGGTGGGGTATCGCAATACCGACGGGTCGGCGAACCTGTCCGGAGTGAACCTGCCGGTGGATCGGGTCGCAGCGGCGTCCGGGCATATCGACGCGCTGGCCAAGGCCGCCAAGCACGGCGGCGACCTCCGTCCGATCGATCACATCAGGGCGGATCTGTTTCTCGGGATGACTGATGGCAGCTACACCGGCCTGGACGATAAGGCAATCCTCGATCACCTCCGCACCACCCGGGAAAACGAGGATGAGCCCGACGACGGGAGCTACGGATCCGCCGATGAGGACTGCGGATCCGGAGACCGCGGCAGGGCCGCTCAGGACGGGTGCCCAGCAGATGAGCCGGCACAGCGCAGCCCGGCGGGTGCGGGAATGGAGTTGCGGGTCCGGCTGTCCACCCTGCTCGGGCACGATCAGTATCCCGCTGAACTCGCTGGCTGGGGCCCCGTGCACGCCGAGCTGGCCCGCGACCTCACTACCACCCTGGGCGGCGCGCAATGGCGCTTTGCGATCACCGACGAACACGGGCAACTGACCCACTGCGGAATCACCCGAATCCGACCCACTGACACGCCCATCCGGATGGCGAGCTGTCGAGCGATCGTGGAATTGGCGGTCCCCATCGCCACCCTGCGCGCCTTAGCCGAGCGGCCCACCGAGCTGGGCACCTGGACCCCAGTCGTGACCGACCTCCTCCACCAGCTCGACCGAAACAGCGCCGACCACGACCGCGATACCCATCGGCGCAGCCCCGGCGCCGCTCTAGGTCGGTATCTGGAAGCCCGTGACCGGTCCTGCATCATGATCGGCTGCCGCGCCCCGGCCGGCGCTGCAGACAAAGACCACACCCGCGACCACGGCCACGGCGGACCCACCACTGACGACAACCTCGGCGCCGCTTGTCGACATCATCATCGGCTCAAGCACGAGGGCGGCTGGCGGCTGCATCAGCCCGAACCCGGCCACTTCCGCTGGACCAGCCGACTTGGCCATAGCTACCACAGGCCGCCGCCCCCCATCCTCGAACCACTACCCGACCCCCTCCCGGACCGACCTCCGATGCGGTTGCCGCTCCCGGTCGATGCCGACTGGGAAAGCTCAGAGATCTGGACCGAACCGCCGCCTGAACTCGAACCCGAACCACCACCAGAACCTGATCCCCGCAACGACATCCCCCCGTTCTGAGGCGAACGACTATCAGACTCGGTCGGCGTGTGCATGATGGCCGCCACCTCGAACAGCGTGCCTTCGTGAGCGGATCCATGCTGCCGGCGCTCGAAGTCGAGCAGGTGCTGCTTGCGTTCCAGGCCGCCGCCGTAGCCGGTGAGGTCACCAGAGGCTCCGACGACGCGGTGGCAGGGCACGATGATGCCGATCGGGTTGCGTCCATTGGCCAGGCCGACCGCCCGGGCAGCGCCGGGGCGTCCGATCCGCTCGGCGAGCTGGCCGTAGGACCATGTTTCGCCGTAAGGGATCTTCCGCAGAGCGGCCCACACGGTGCGCTGAAACGGGGTACCGACGAGATTCATCGGCAGGTCGAACTCGGTGCGTTGGCCGCCGAAATACTCATCCAGTTGCCTGATCACCTCAGTGAACGGAGTGCGGTCCGGCTGGCCGAACGTCGCTTCTGGCGGTCGGTGTCGCTGCAGGTTCATGTACAAGCCGGTGAGAATCTCGTCCAGCGCGACCAGGGTGAGCCGGCCGACTGGGCTGTCCTGCACAGTGTGAACTAGCACGCGTGATCCTTTCATCAGGTCGGTAGCCGGTTGATGGCGTGGTCACCGGTGGCCCACAGGTACTGCACGGCATAAGCACGCCAGGGGCGCCAGGCGCTGGCGTGGCCGGTCAGGCCCGCGGCGGTCGAGGGAAGACCCACATCTCGGGCGGCCCGCCGGATACCTAGGTCCGTCGGCACGAAAGCATCCGGGTCACCGAGCGCGCGCATCGCGATCGTCTCGATGGTCCAGGGTCCGAAGCCGGGCAGCGCGGCGAGCTGGGCGCGCGCCTGTTGCCAGTCGCTGCCGGTGCCGAGGCCGATTTCGCCGCCGGCCAGCGCACCGACCAGGGTGGTGAGCGTGTTGCGGCGCGCCTGCGGCAGAGCGAGCGACGCCGGATCGAGCGAGGCCAGCCGCGTTGTGTCCGGGAACAGATGGGTCAGGCCGCCGGCCGGGTCGGCCACCGGTTCGCCGTGTGCGGCCACCAATCGGGCGGCGTGGGTGCAGGCCGCCTTGGTGGATACCTGCTGCCCGAGCACGGCTCGCACCGCGAACTCCGACGCGTCGACGGTGCGCGGCACCCGACGGCCGGGATTCTTGTCCACCATGACAGCGAGCATCGGGTCGGTGCGCAGCAGATCGTCGACGGCCACCGGGTCCGCGTCGAGGTCGAGCAGCCACCGGCACCGGGTGATCGCGGTGGACAGGTCCCGCAGGTCGGTCAAGGTCAACCGGCACTCGATGTGATCGGGCAGCGGGCGCAAGGTTGCGACACCATGGCCGTGCGGCAGGCGCAAGGTGCGGCGATAGCCCCCGTCACGCCACTCCTCCACCCCGGGCACCGCGGTCGCCGCGAGATGCCCGAACAGGTTGTCCGGGCACAGCGGCACCCGGAACGGCAGGCGCAAGACCAGCGATCCGGACGTCGTCGGCGGGTGTCTGCGCGCGGCACGCGCTCGCAGGTCGGTCGGCGCCAACGCGAAGATCTCCCGGACGGTGTCGTTGAATGCCCGCACGCTGGCAAAACCCGCGGCGAAGGCGACGTCGCTCATCGGCAGGGCGCTGGTCTCGATCAGCAGCCGCGCGGTCTGGGCGCGCTGCGCTCGCGCCAACGCCAGCGGGCCGGCCCCCAACTCGGCGAGGACTTGCCGCTGGACCTGCCGGACGCTGTATCCCAGCCGCGAGGCCAGGCCAGGGACACCGTCGCGATCGACCACCCCATCGGCGATCAACCGCATCGCTCTGGCCACCAGGTCAGCGCGTACGTTCCAGTGCGGAGATCCCGGGCTGGCGTCCGGCCGGCATCGCTTGCAGGCCCGAAACCCGGCCGTCTGGGCCGCGGCCGCGCTCGGATAGAAGCGCATGTTGACCGCCTTGGGCGGTACTACCGGGCAGCTCGGCCGGCAATAGATGCCAGTGGTGACCACTGCGACGAAAAACCAGCCGTCGAACCGCGCGTCCTTGGACTGCACCGCCCGCACGCACCGCTCGGTGTCCTCATGCACGTCCCCAGCATCGCCGGTCGCGGCTTGCCGAGCTAGCGAGAATGCGACATGGCCCCAGCAGATGAAGGTGACGTCGCGAACTCGCCGGACCACCGGCGCTCACGGACGGTGCCGATCGATCTCCGTTCGATGCCGCCGGGGCCTGCTCCAGTCCGTCGTGGGGATGCAGGAAGTGATGCCACGTCGGGTGAACGTCGCGATTGTTGCCTCGCGACCTCCTCTTGAGCCTGAACAAGGGTTCGTATCAGCTCCCCCACCTTCTCTGGGTCCATAATGGCTGCCCAGGTGAACGGCGGCTGGATGGATACCCACACGTGTCCTCGCTGCACAGTGTCACAACCACCGTTGCGGAAGCCCCACCACTACCTTTCACTGCCACAGTCCGAGGTACGGCTGCCGGCTCAGAGCCTTTCGAGCTGACTGTCTCGTTCCCGCGTCCCTAGGCCCCTCGCTAGTGTGCTCGACCAATCTGGATGGCACCCGGGACCGGAGTGGGTCCACCACAGCGATGCACGGGGTGGGACCCCATGCGTCGCCACTGCCGTGGCACCGGCCACCGCGTCGATGGCTCGAACATCCGACCCCGGGGCCTCGACAGATCACTGAACAGGACGAATCCCCGCCGATGCATGACGAGGCTCACGCCGCTCGCCGTGCAGCGCAATCACGGGCAGACGCCCTGCGGGCACACGGCGCCCATGTAACCTCCTCCGCACACGCCGCGGTGGTCTTGGGCGATCTCCTCGAAGCCGCCGGTGACCATCAGCTCGGCCAATCTCGTGTAGCGCTGGAAGCGCAGCATCGGCGAATCAGGAACGATCGCTCCCGCTCGAGTGATGTAACGCAGTGTGCCCACTGCCGAGTAATCCAGGTCGAGCCGATGCACATACGGCTTCGCGAACGGCACCAGTGCAAACATATGACGAAACGCGAGGCTCGGCGGCAACAACGGCACGATGTCATCGGCGTATTCATAGCGGACGCTCGCGATGTGCCCGCCGTACGCGGCGGCGAAATCCTCGTTGCCGGGATGCGGCGCGGCATAGGTGAACGCCTTCGCACCAAGGCCGCGCTCGATCAAGAAACGCATCGCCGCGAGGTCCGCGATCGCGCCGCCCTTGCTGTGGCCGGTGACGTAGAGCTGACTGGTCGGTCCGCTTTGCGTGAGGCGCCGTTGCACTTCGGGCAAGAGTTTGGCCCACAGGCTGTCCAGCGATCCCCAGAAGCCCGCGTGCACCAGCCCCGGCAGGCCAGCGCCTCGCACCAGCTCGGCGTCCAGATCGTTGATCCAGTCGCGAATCTTCTGTTCCCAATCCGGACTGTCCAGCGGTAAGGTACCGCGAAAGGCGACCACGACGCCGTCGGCAATCGTGCCGACAAGGCATGCATTGATTGCCTCGTTGCCGCCGACAAAGCCGACTGGGTCATCGAGAAATTGTGCTGCGTCGAAATACGGCTGTTGTGCAGTGATCGGGCCGTCGTTGGTGAGGGAATAAGCCGTCATGCTTGCGCAGAGCAGCCGGCACTCGAGGCTGGTCGACATGATGCATCCGCTCCGTCGTTGTGGCGCGTCGACGAGCCGGCGGCCCGCCGTGCGGAGGCTACAGTGGCGCGGGTCGGGTCCAGAGCACAGTGCAACGGAGGGAGACGACTCGTGCAAGACAGCTCGCCCGCGGCCGCGCCGGAGCCGATTCCGACAATCGACACCACGGTTCCGCATTCGGCTCGGTTCTGGGACTACTTGCTGGGCGGCAAGGACAACTACCCGGTCGACCGCGAGGTCGGTGACCAAGTGCTGCGTATCGACCCCGATCTGCGCGATGCCGCTCGCGCCGACCGGGGGTTCCTGGTGCGGGCTGTCAGGTACCTGGTAGGCGAGGCAGGGATTCGCCAGCTGCTCGACATCGGCACCGGGCTGCCCACCGCCAACAACACCCACCAGGTCGCCCAGGCGACGGCGCCGGAGTGCCGCATCGTCTATGTCGACAATGACCCGCTGGTGCTGGTTCATGCGCGCGCGCTGCTCACCAGCACGCCGGAGGGCACCACCGAGTACCTCAATGCCGATGTGCGCGACCCGGACGCAATCCTGCAAGCAGCTACCCGGACATTGGACTTCACCCGGCCGGTCGCGCTCATGCTGCTCGGAATCATCAACTACATTCCGGATACGGTCCGAGCACATGCTGTGGTCGACCGGCTGCTGGATGCGTTGCCTCCAGGCAGTTATCTGGCGCTGTCGCATCCCACTGCGGAGATACACGGTGCAGCGGTGGAAGCGTCTATGCGGCGCTGGAACGAAAGCGGCGCAGCCCCGATTAGAACCCGCAGCCGCGAGGAGCTCCTCCGCTTCTTCGACGGGCTGGAGCTGCTCGAACCCGGTGTTGTCTCGTGTTCGCTGTGGCGCCCCGCGCCTAGCGACTTAGGTACCCAGGCCGCAGTGCACCAATACGGCGCGGTGGCCCGAAAACCTTGATCGACAGTCAGGCTCAGGACTCTTTGAGCGTACTAGTCAGGAACCTGACGGTCTCGGTGGGAGACTTCGCCTGCACACACAATCGGTCCATGACCACCAGGTAGTGCTGAACATCCTCGCTCTTATCCAGGTACAGGGCGCTGGTCAACTGTTCAAGGTATACGAGATCCGGCAGATCGGGCTCGGAGAAGCGCAGCATCGTGAACGGTCCACCTACTGCGGCGTGTGCACCGGAATAAAATGGCATCACCTGCAGGGTGATATTGGGAAGCTCGGCCATCTCGATCAAGTGCCGGATCTGCTCCTGCATAGCCGCACGCCCATCCAGTCGCCATAAAGCCGCCTCGTCGACCACTGCCCACAAGTTGGGCGCTCCGGGCTGGGTGAGCACTTTCTGACGTTTCATCCGCAGTGCTACCCGACGCTCGATATCGTCGACGGATGCATTGGGGAAGCCCATCTGGATCACTGCGCGAGCGCCCTCCGCGGTCTGCAACAAGCCGGGTATGAGCTGAGGCTCATAGGTGCGAATGACAGCGGCTGCCTGCTCCAACCCGAGGTACATCTCGAACCAGCCCGGCAGGATATCGCCGTAATGGTGCCACCAGCCGGGCACGTTGGCCCGCCGGGCCAGCGCCAGGAACGCACCTCGCTCGTTTTCGTCGATAATGCCGTAAAGGGTGAGCAAATCCGCCACGTCACGCTCCTTGAAGCTGACCCGTCCGAGCTCCATGCGGCTAATCTTGGCATGGGATGCCCGAATCACGTGGCCAGCCGCTCCGGTGGTAATTCCGCTTGCTTCGCGGAGCTGACGTAGCTGGTTGCCCAACACGATACGCAGCGCGGTCGGCCCCTGCGAGCGTGCCTGAGCGTGACTGCTGATCGAATCGTTACCCGACCGAGCCGTCCTCACCATTCCTCCTACGGGGTGAATCACTACGGATCGTCTCACCATAGACCGCAGCTGTCCCACCGGAAACCCCGGTCTGCCCGTGCGCACCGCCGACCGATGCGGTCATCCTGCCCGCCCGTCGAACTCACCGTCCCGCACGGCTCGCACGAACACGGCCATCTCAGCACGGGCCCACAACAGGGCGGGGCCAGCTGGTCGCCGCGAGTTGCGGACGGCGATGATGCCTTCGGGCAGCTGCGCCAACTCCACACAGTTCCCATTGGGGTTACTGTGGCTACTCTTCGTCCACCTGACTCCCCGCGGTAGCGGGGCCGGTACACCGCTCGTCACCGGCGGCATCTTCCACCTCCCATAGGCTCCAGGCGGCCAGCAGGCCACCAGAGCGGTCATAACGCCCGAACCGATGCGCCCGACGATAATAGATTGCATCAGTTCTTGCATCGGTACACGACGTTTTCGCCGCTCGCCGTAGGCGGCATTCCGGTGAATCACTTTCTGTGGCTCTTCGCGTACAGCATGCATCCAGTCGGAATTACGATAAGTGATCAGATGTACACATTCGCGTGAGGGTTGCGAACTCGCGTGCTGCCGTCCCGGCAGTTGACGCTGACCGCCGATGCTCGGGTCGAGTCAGCTGCCAGTTAGCCGCTTATGCGGAGCTCCGGCAGGGAAAAATGCGCATAGCCACAGGAATCTGGGTGCACGTTCAGCAACTGCAATCTCAACACATTAGCGCTGCGCAAGAATCCGACACAGCTGTCTCTAGCGGCGAGCGCCGACGGCCTCGCGGCAAGTGGGCGTCGGTGCGCGGACCTCGATAGCATCGCCGGTCGGCGCCTGCTCGTTCTCCGCCTGAGATGGCGGGACTGCGGAGGTGTCTGTCTTAGATGGTGATCGGGAGTGTCCGCTCCCGATCACCAAACCTGCTCACTCCCTGCGTGCGAGACATCAGTGACGACGTGGTCGGCATGCCACTGGTTCGCCTGTCACTGAATCCGGACAGCAGTCCGAGCATCCCTGCGTCGCAAGGATACCAATGCGGACTAAGAATTTCCTTATAACCGCTGACGTCACGCCAGTGCGCTCAAGTTCCCGAACTCCACAGCAGAGCTGTTCAGCCGACCTGAGGCAGCGCTGCTGTGGAGTTCGGGAGAAGGAGGGTTGCGCGGCGCTAGTCCGCGTGGATGAGGGTGCCTACGTGCTCTCCCTGGAGGGCCTTGGTGATGTTGCCGGGGGTGAGGCCATTGACGATCTGGATCTCCTTCTGGTTTTTGGCGTGTGCCATGAGCTGCAGCACCAGCGCGTCGACGGGCAGGGTGTCGAGTTTGCGGGCCAACAGCGCAGCGGCGCCGATCCGCGGGATGAGTTCGGCTGGGCTGCCGTTGGTGGTCGCTGGATCGCTGGTGCACACACCGTCGACGTCTTTGACGTAGATGAGCCGAGCGGCGCCGTAGGCATCAGCGAGCAAGAACGCACCGGTGTCGGTGCGGTGCGGGGGGATCTTGCCCACGTCGGGAGGGAACTCGTAGATCCCGTAGGGCGGATATCCGTTGGACACCGCGGCCCGGCTGGCGGCGAGGTGCACGGCCAGCTGGTGCGCGATCGTCGCGTGCGACAGGTAGGACACGCCCTGCTCGGCGAGCAACGCGGCGATGAGATGCCCGTTCTGCTCAGCCTCCGCGGAGGTCAACGCAGCCAGCACTCCGGTGGGAAGACCGAGATCAAGCCCGACGCCCAGCACGTGACGGCCGCGGATGCCCGGGCCGGTGAGGATCAGCAGCCGATGGTCTGGCAGTGCGGCACGCAGCTCGTCGACGACCGGTACGACCGCGTCACGGCCCTTGTCCATGATCGAGCGACCGCCGATCACGACCACGTTGAGCCACGGCAGCAACGGGATCACCGGCCGGTCCAGGGGCCGTACGAGTTCGCGGTCGAGCAAGGTCTGGCGCATCAACGGCGAGGGCACGTCCTTGGCGGCGAAGGAGGACTCGGATTGAGAGAGGGTTTTCGTCATGACGTTCTCCAAAGTGGCTGACGGGGCGACGGCGGTCCGATTGCCGGCTCAGCCGGCAGCGCAACAGCCCTCAGGCTGCCGAGATGATCGTGCCGACGTGCTCGCCGGCCAGCGCGCGCCTGAGCAAACCAGGGCGCAGCCCGTTGATGATCTGAACCGTCCGTACGTGCCGGGCGCGACGCATCAATTCCAACACCGGGCGCTCGATAACGAGATCCGGCAGATCGGCGGCGATCAGCTCCTCGACGGTGATCTCCGGGATCAGCTTGGCGCTCGGGTCGGTCTTCGGATTGGCCGTGTACAGCCCATCCTCATCCTTGACGTAAATCATATTGGCGCAGCCGTAAACCTCCGCCACGAGATAGCATCCGGCATCGGTGCGGTAGGGCGGTATCACTCCCTCGTTGGGCACACGCTGCCACATATCGTAGGGAGGCATTCCCGAGAAGATCGCCGCACCGCACTCAGCCAGGTACAGCGGCAGCGCACCGAACGCCGAACCACCCACCACCGGCACCCCGTGGCGGGCCATCAGATACCCCAGCATCTGCGCGTTCTGGTCGGCGACCGCGGACCCGACATCGGTCAGCACGCCGGTCGGCAGGCCGAGCTCGGCCGCCAGGGAATAGAGGTGTCGAGCCCGGGTGCCGGCACCGGTACCGATGAGGATCTGATGGCTACGTTTGACCGCCACCAACTCATCCACCACCGGATACACCGCTGCCCTACCACGGTCGATCAGGCTCTGACCACCAATTTTAATCACACTCACATCAGGCAAAATGGCGTAATCGGGCGCCATATCACTTGCCCGCATGAGTTCCGGATCGCTCAACGGCCGACTCATCAATAACGATTCCAGCGAAGCTCTACTCGCGACGTCTGTTGCCATGTGACCCTCCCCGTATTACCCGGACTGATCACCGACTTTAGACGCGATGGCGCGCGCCGGGCAGAGGGCGACTGCGCAGCACCAGCACGGACCTGCGGGGATGGTCGGGTAAAGCGCACCGCGTGGGCGGGTGCAAGGTCGCGACGTGATCCGCTACCCCGGCGTTGTCATCCAGAAGAGTGGTCTTCGCGTTACGTGGGTTGTGCGGCCGCGCATCGCCCATGCGGGCGGCCGCACAACCCGACCCCCCCGCGGGCAGATCATCGCACAGAGATCGCTTCCGTACAAGCGCAGACATAAACCAGTTCGTGGCGCATCAGCGGATCAGATGCGCCTTTCGCCCCGCCAGTGCGAATCCATGGCAGCCCCGTCATGCACCTGCGGGCTTCACTGAGAGCGAAGTTCTCAATTACGTCTACAGCTCTGTCTTGACTCCGCTTCTGCGGCTAGGGTGACACGATGCCCGTGTTCCGGATCGGTGAGGCGGCCCGCCTGCTCGGGGTCAGCGACGACACGCTGCGGCGCTGGGCCGACGCCGGGCGCTTCGCGTCCACGACTACCGAGTCCGGCCGGCGCGGTGTGGACGGGGCTGAGCTGGCCCGGTTCGCCACCTCGCTGGCCGCAGACACCGAGGAAGCGGTACCGCACCTGCCCGCCTCCGCGCGCAACCAGTTACCCGGCCTGGTCACCCGAGTCATCCGGGACCAGGTGATGGCCAAGGTCGAGATCCAGGTCGGACCGCACCGGATCGTGTCGCTGATGTCCGCTGAGGCAGTGGACGAACTCGGGCTGGAGCCCGGCGTACTGGCCGTGGCCTCGGTGAAGTCCACCAGCGTCGTCGTCACGCTGCCCCAGCCACCCCGCGACGGCCTCGTCAGGGCGAGCCTGGCAAAGCAGCAGTCCAAGGCTTAGAGGAGACAAACCGATGCGGGTCGCAGGTGTGGCTGGGGTACTGACCGCGATGCTGGTCGCGGTGACGGCGTGCGGTGGTTCGGGCACCGGCACCACGCCAAGCACATCGGCCGGGCCGAAGGGTCCGGTGAAGGTGCTCTACGCCGGTTCGCTGGTCAACCTGATGGAGCACAGCCTTGGCCCGAAGTTCGAGCAGGCCAGCGGGGACACCTTCCAGGGTTTCAGCGCCGGGTCCAGCGCGCTGGCCACCCAGATCAAGGGCAAGGTGCGCCAAGGTGACGTGTTCATCAGCGCCAGCCCGTCGGTCAACGCGGACCTGCAAGGGCCGGCCAACGGCGACTGGGTGCCCTGGTACGTGAAGTTCGCCTCGGCGCCGCTGGTGATCGGCTACAACCCGAACTCGAAGTTCGCTGCCGACCTGAAGTCCAAGCCGTGGTACCAGGTGATCACCGAGCCCGGCTTCAAGCTGGGCAGCACTGATCCCAAGGTCGACCCCAAAGGCAAGCTCGCCCAGCAGGCGCTCACCGACGGCGCCAAGATCTACAACGATCCAGGGCTGCCGGCCGCCGCGCAGCAGAACATCACCGTGCTGCCGGAGACCGAGCTGGTCGGTCGGTTGGAGTCGGGCCAACTCGACGCCGGCTTCTTCTACAGCAACGAGGCGGGTGAGCAGAAAATCCAGACCGCCAGCCTCGACAAGGTGCACCTGTCGGCGACCTACACCGTGGCCGTGTTGAACATGGCCCCGGATCCCGCACCAGCCGCGGACTTCGTGCAGTACCTGGTCTCGCCCGCGGGCAAGGATCTGTTGAAGCAGGATGGCCTGACGGTCCTGCCGCTGGCCCTCTACGGTGACCCGGCCGCGGTGCCGCCAGCGCTGAAGTCGACGCTACCGACGGCTGCCAGCGCCCCGGCCACTCCCACCACAACGCCCGGCGGCCGGTGACCGCCAGGTCAGCCGGGGGGGCGGCGCTCATATTCCGTACCCCGCTGCCGTGGCTGGCCGGGCTGCTGACGCTATACCTGCTGGTCCCGATCCTCGCCTACCTGATCCGGGTGGCCGATACCCCGGTCAGCGCACTCGCCACCCCCGGGCTCGGTTCGGCGCTGGCCGTGTCGGTGGAGACGGCGAGCATCTCGACAGTGATCATCGCCGTCCTGGGCATCCCGCTCGGCTACCTTCTCTCCCGCGGCCGCGGGCGCAGTTCGACGGTGGTCGGGGTCGCGGTGCAGCTGCCGCTGGCCCTGCCGCCGCTGATGAGCGGCATCCTGCTGATCTATCTGGTCGGCCCGTACACGCCCCTCGGGCAGCTCTTCCACGGCGCGCTGACTGACACCCGGGTCGGCATTGTGCTGGCCCAGACGTTCGTGGCAGCACCGTTTTTGATCGTGGCCGCCCGCTCGGCCTTCGCCGCGCTGGACCCAGCCTTGGACGACGTCGCCGCCACGCTCGGGCACGGCCGGTGGTCGCGGTTCGCTCGGGTGGCGGCCCCGGCCGCCGCACCCGGCATCGCCGCCGGCCTGCTGCTGGCGTGGCTACGCGCCTTCGGCGAGTTCGGCGCCACTGTGGTGCTCGCCTACCATCCGTTCTCGGTACCGGTGTTCACCTACGTGCAGTTCGGCGGGACCGGGATCAACTCGACGCTGACTGCGGTCGGCGCCAGCCTGGGCGCAGCCGCGGTGGTGCTGCTGCTCGCCGCATACCTACCCCGGCTGCGCCGCCGGCACCCGGTGCCGGACCCATTGCCGGCGCCGAACGCCCCCACCTCGTCGGCCAGTCCGCGGCTGACCTTCGACCTGGCCGGGCGGCTGGGTTCGTTCCTGGTCGACGTCGCGCATACCACCGGTACCGGGCGACACCTGGCCATCCTTGGGGCGTCCGGGTCCGGCAAGAGCCTGACGCTGCGAATGCTGGCCGGGTTGATCCGTCCCACCGGCGGGCAGGTGTGCCTGGACGATGTTGATGTCACCGCGGTGCCGCCGGAGGACCGCGGATTCGGCTACGTCCCGCAGGATGCAGCGCTGCTCCCGCATCTGCCGGTGTGGCAACAAGTCATGTTCGGGGTCGGCACCGAGCCTGGGCTGTCCGCATACTGGATCAGACGGCTGGGGCTGACCGGGCTGGAGGGCCGGTTGCCGTCCCAGCTGTCCGGCGGCCAGCGACGCCGGGTCGCGATCGCCCGCGCACTGGCCCGCAACCCGCGACTGCTGTTGCTGGACGAGCCGTTCACCGGCCTGGACGCCCCGGTCCGTGACGAGTTGCGCCATGAGCTGCGCCGGCTGCAGCGCGATACCGCGATCACCACGGTCATCGTGACGCACGACCCGGTCGAGGCCGCGTTGCTCGCCGACGAGGTGCTGATCCTGGAGCTGGGCCAGGTCGAACAGGTCGGCCCGCAGCCGGCGGTCTTCGCGCACCCGGCCAGCCCCACCGCCGCCCGGCTACTGGGCATCCGCAATCTGCACATCGGCCAGCGGACCGGCCCACGGGAGCTTTTGGCGGGACAGGTAGGGATCGGCTTCGGGCCCGGCGTCCTGCCGGCTGATACCGCCGTGGACGCGGAGCTGACCTGGTGTATCCGCCCTGAGCACCTGAGGTTGCACGACATCGTCGAAGAGAACTCGGCTGGGCATCCCGGCACGGTCAGCGACGTAGTGTGTCTCGGCGCGGTCGACGAGGTGCTGGTAGCCCTCGACGGCGGCCTCGAGTTGACCGCGCAGACCCCGGCCGGCGATCACCCGGCACTTGGTGCCCGGTGCCGGCTCACGCTCCCGCGTGCGTCGGTGATCGTCTGGCCGGGCCGCAATGTCCCGACGCCGGCCAGCGCCCGGCCTGGTCAGCGGCGCACCGCGGATTTCACCGTGCCAGATCTGTATGACCTGTCCGCCACCCAACCACCCCGGTAATCCCGGCTTTTCCCGCAAGGTGCGGACGGCCGTTGTCGACCACCGCGCACCGCTCCTGACCTGTCACAGGATGAGTCTTGTCGGGCGGGGTTTGCGCGCGCGGCATCCCGCGTTCACATCTCGTTGTCGTCACCATCACGACGTGCAGGGGGCGGGTCCGGTGGTCCGCATAGCGTCCGGCACGGCTATCAGCCCGGTGGCCAGGTAACAGACCTGCTTTGCGATAGCCACCGCATGGTCGCCGAAACGCTCGTAATAGCGGCCGATCAGAGCCGCGTCCACGGCCTGCTCCACGCCGTCTGACCAATCCTCGGCGAACAGGATGCCGAGCAGGTGGAGCAACAGCGCGTCGACCTCGTCGTCCGCTATGGCTAGCCGGCAGGCGGACAGCGGGTCCTGGTATTCGACGGCGGTCGCGGCATCGTCGGCGAGTTGGCTGACGAGCAGGCTCATTCGGGCCAGCACCGGACGGACTTTGCCCGAGATCATCGGGTTCGGGTGCTTGAACCGGGCGATGATGGCGATGTGCCGAGCGAGGTTGCCCATCCGCCTCAGATGACCAATTGAATGCAAAGCCGCGACCACTATCCGCAAGTCCCCGGCGACCGGCGCCTGCAGCGCCAGGAGGGAGATGCAGCGCCGCTCCATATCGCCGTGGATTGCATTCATCTGGTCACAGTCAGCAATGACCAGTCCAGCGAGCGTCAAGTCAATCTGGTGGAGTGCGATCGATGCATTGGTCATCATCTGACCGGCGAACCGGGCCATCCGCGCGACGTCGGCCACCAGTTCGTTCAGCTCGGCGTGGAACGTGACCCGCATGACACTCACCTTCCGTCCCAGGTATCCCACATGAGAACACCAGTCACTCCTGAACCGCAAGTGATCGTTTCCGTATTTGCGTAAATTCTTACTGACTGATCCGGCAGTTGCGGAGTAGTTAGATATTAGGGTAGGCTAACCTAATCGTGAATGCAAGTACGGAGAAATGAAGAACAGGCCGCAGTAGCACCCTGCGGCAGATCATGAACACGCTGCGCGACAAAAGAGCAAGCTGTGCCTCAGCGAATCGCCATGGTCAGCTCGAGCGCGACAACACCGTCCACTCAGCGCAGCCGACTGCCTGTCTCCAAGCCATGGGACTCGGGTAGCCCGCAGCTGGCGAGATAGCGGGCCTCCGCTGCGACGGCCACCGCATGGTCGGCGAAACGCTCGTAATAGCGGCCGATCAGGGCGGCGTCCACGGCGTGTTCCACACCGTGCGACCAGTCCGCGGCGAACAGGATGCCGAACAGGTGCCGGCGTAGCGCGTTCACCTCGTGGTCCGCCTCGGCCAGCTGGCCGGCCGACACGCAATCACGGCGTTGGATAGCGCCCGCGGCGTCCTCGGCGAACTGGCTGGCGAGCAGGCTCATCCGGGCAAGCACCGGGCGGACCTCGTCCGCGATCATCGGGTTCGGGTGTTTGAACCGGGCAATGAGGGCGATGTGCCGGGCAAGGTTACCCATCCGCTTCAGGTGACCCACCGCGCGCAGAACGGCAACCACGGCTCGTGGGTCGCCCGCAACCGGCTCTCGCCGCGCGAGCACGACTATGCAGCGCTGCTCGGTGTCATCATGCATCGCGTTCAGCTGGTCACACTTAGCGATCACCACGGCAGCGAGCGGCGCGTCAGCCTGGTGCAGCGCAATCGCGGCGTTGGTCATCATCTGGCTGGCCAAGCGGGTCATCCGCACAAGGTCGATGATCAGCTCATCTAGCTGGGCGTGGAATGTGGCGCACATGACCTCACCTTCTCCACCCAACTATCGCACATTGGCACATCGGTCACTCCTGCCCCACAAGGTGCAGAGAGGACCGATCCGCGGAGGTGACCGAGGGTGAGAAGGCGATCGCTCGGCGGTGCGCTACCGCCGGCTAACGCTTACGCAGGGTAAGATGATCGGCCGGACCTCGTTTCGATGTCAGCTACCGGATAGACGGTGGCGTCCCGCGGACCTGTACCGGTCTGTTCCCCGGCCATCTCATCCTCGAGCCGCTCTTCGCGGCGTCGGCTGCGCATCCCCACCAGGATCGCCATGGTCAGGCCATGTGCGGCGGCGAGCCCTAACAGGACCACTCCCCATTTGACTACGAGGTCGCGAATGGGCATCCCGGTAGCGACGTCGAGCGTCGAGATCAGCGCCAGAAGGCCGAGTACCACGAGATGGAAAAGCACTGTCACCAGCTGCATCACCGAGCGGGCGTTGTCTGCCGGGTACACCTTCTGCAGATAACCCAGGCCGCCCCGATACAGGATCTGCCCGTCGATCAGGACAAGCAGAATCCCGATCAGGAGAAACATCACATAACTGCTAGCGTCCATTCAGTAACTCCACAAGAGTCGCGCTTCGTCTCGGTGCTGGCCAGTTGGGACCGAGCACGTTATCTGCCGAAGACACTGTTGCCGGCGTCCTTGACCTTCTCACCAGCCTGTTTGAGGTTGCCCTTGCCCTGGTCCAGCTTACCCTCGACCTCCAGCCGGGGGTTGCCAGTGATCTTGCCGGCAGCTTCCTTGGCCTTGCCTTTCAGTACCTCGGCCCGGTTCGCGACCTTGTCTTGCAAACCCATCGGAAAGCACTCCTTCGAAAGGATGCAGCTTACTGCGTGGAGCCGGAGTACCCGCGCGGTTACGCCGCTAAACCCACCGGCGGCACGCAGCGTTCACCTCGCCGACAGGACCGCGCTGCCCTCTCGAAGTCAAGGCGGCGTATCAATGTAGGTGAGGCGGGGTTGACGCACTCGGAGACCCAAAGTGCACGAACTGACTGCTCGCCATCGTCGTAAGGCCGGTTCCGGACCTCCCGCCAACGCCTTGATCGCATGGGTAAGCGCAGACCCCCACTTGCGCAGCGTCGCCGCGAGCCACCGGCGCCGGACCGTTGCGTCGCTGCCACCCCACACCCGCGCCGCCAAAGCGGCTGTCGCTGCCTGCTTTGCATTGGTCGGTGGGGGGATCCTGGGTATCACCGCAATCGTCAACGACGGCCTCGTCGCGCCGCCGGCGAGCAGCCCGTCGCCCGTCCTGAGCCAGGACACTGGACTCGGTCGCGCAGCGGCTGGCGGTCCTGTGGCGGAGATCCAACCGCATCCGGTGGTCTTCCCAGCGCCGACCGTCACCCAGTCCATGGTCGCCAACCGCCGAGTGCCGCAGCCTATCCCGGTGCCCGCTGTAGCCGCACCCAGTGGGCACATCGCCGCCGATGGCCCCAGCAGCAGCCCCAGACGGGATGCGGCCCCCGCCCACCCCGTCGCACCGCACTATGCGGACACGCGGCAGCCCGACCTTCCGATCGCGCCGATCCAACTGCCTGATGCCGGCAAGCAAGGTCCCGCCGGCACGCTGGCGCCCATGGTTGACGCCGAAGATTCCGCTGTCCCGACCGAGCCAGGCAAGCCAGCAGTCTCGGACAACAAGCCAGACGGCGGAGGCAAACCGGTCGCTTCCGGCACTGCGAATGGCGACGAACGCAAGAGTGGCAGCGGTGCGACCGCGGGCGTTAACCAACCATCCTCACCGCAGATTTCAACCTTCAGCCAGAAGTCGGCCTCGACCCACGGGTCGATCTCCGCGGACGGGCCGATCGCACACGCGCCAATCCCACACGCGGAGTCGACCGCTGGCCGGGAATCCGCCGTGAACCAGGGCTCGCCGAGGCGCTGAGAGGCTCAACGACCTGCCGTGATCGCCGGTCAGCCTCCTGACACCGCCGGCGGCCGGAAACCCCACCGCCGATCACCACTCTGTTTGGAGCAAGCGGCGCTCGGGTCTGTACCTCCGCACCCCGGGCATGCGCCAGCAGGGCAGCCTGCGGCCCACCGAGAATGGCGTTGCCCTGGCCAAAGACGCGTGATAATCAGCTTTGATGGATCCGACCGTCGTCGATATCAGCATCGGCTACGGTGTCGTCGCCGGGCCAGCTGCCTTCTCCTTCGGCGAGCCCGCGGCTCAGCCGGCCGGCCTGCGCTGCGGCCACTCTGGAACAGGCTCGCCGTCGCCGCAGCTGCTCCCTGAGTCGCTCCGGCAGGGCGGCTGCGACCGAGCGGGCCACCTCGTCCGGTAGTTGTTCACGCAGAATCGTCAGAGTTGCACGAATCGCGCGCTCGGCGTCGTTTCGGGTATCCAAGCCGGCCCGGGCCTGGACCTCGCTGATGAATTCCTCGTCGCGCACTGGGTCCTCCTGCTGATCGGCTGGCGGGCAAGCCTTCGGCGTCGGTGGCTCCGTACTATTTGTTCCAGCTGGGCGAACATGTCGTTCACTTCATTGTGCTGCTCAGTAAGGAACATGATCCCGTCAGTCGGTGTGGTATGAGGTACTCATGGCGTGTAGGTACCCGGCAAGCGTGCGATGAAACGGTGGATAATCGAGCCGTTTGCCAGCAAAGCTGACCGGGTATGTCGGGCCGCGTGGTCGATGCCGTGGTGGTCGGTGCCGGGCCCAACGGGCTCGTCGCAGCGAACGTCCTCGCCGACGCTGGGTGGGACGTCGTCGTCCTGGAGGAGCAGCCCGAGCCCGGCGGGGCAGTCCGCAGCGAGCCAGGTCCCGCACCGGGCTTCATCACCGATCTTTGCAGCGCCTTCTATCCGCTCGCCGCGGCCTCCCCGGTCATCGCCGCGCTGGAGCTCGAGCGCCACGGACTGCGCTGGGTGCACTCGCCCACGGTCCTTGCGCACCCGCTGCTCGACGGTCGCACCGCCGTGCTGTCGCGGGACCTGGAGAAAACGGCCGCGGGGCTTGACGCCCTCGGCGCGGGTGACGGTGCGGCGTGGACCCGGCTCTACGGCAACTGGCAGCGACTCGGACCCTTATTGATCGACGCATTGTTCGTGCCGTTCCCGCCGGTGCGCGCCGGCGCCCGGTTGGTGGCGGCGCTCGGACCGACCGGCCTGCTGAGGTTCACCCGTTTCGGGCTGCTGCCGGTGCGCCGGCTCGCCGAGGAGGAGTTCACCGGGCCCGGCTCGCTGCTATTGGCCGGGTGTGCGCTGCACGCCGACCTGATGCCCGAGTCCAACGGCGGGGCCATGTTCGGCTGGCTGCTGTCGATGCTGGGCCAGCAGTACGGCTTTCCGGTCCCGGAAGGTGGCGCCGGCCAGCTCACCGCCGCGCTGGTCCGCAGGTTGGAGAAACAGGGTGGGAGGCTGCGGTGCGACGCGCCGGTTCGTCAGGTGGTGGTGCGCGGGGGCCGCGCGGTCGGTGTGCGCACCGCCGACGGCGACGAGATCCTGGCCCGCCGCGCGGTGCTGGCCGCGATCCCGGCCACTCACCTTTATGGCGGCCTCGTCGATTGGACGCACCTACCGCCCCGGCTGCGCGATGACATCCGGCGGTTCCAGTGGGATTACGCCACCGTCAAGCTCGACTGGGCGCTGCGCGCGCCGGTGCCGTGGGCGGCGGGCGAGACCGCGGGCGCGGGCACCGTGCACGTCTCGGCCGGCATGGACGAGATGACCGAGTACACCGCGCACATCGCCATGGGACTCGTGCCCGCCCACCCGTTCCTGCTGGTGGGACAGATGACGACGGCCGACCCGTGCCGCTCACCGGCCGGCACCGAATCGCTGTGGGCGTACACCCACGTGCCCCGCCAGGTTCGCGGCGACGCCGGCGGCGACGACATCACCGGCGCCTGGGACGAGCGGGACCGGGAGGCCATCGCCAACCGCGTCGAAGCGCAGATCGAGCGGTTCGCCCCGGGCTTCCGGGACCAGATCATCAGCCGGACGGTGGCCGCGCCGCCGCAAATCGCCGAGCACAACGCCAACCTCGTCGGCGGGGCCATCAACGGCGGCACCACCGCGATACACCAGCAACTGGTATTCCGACCCACGCCGGGGCTCGGCCGCCCGGAGACCCCCGTTACCGGCCTGTACCTGGCGTCGTCCTCGGCCCATCCCGGGGGTGCCGTGCACGGAGCATGCGGTGCGAACGCCGCGCGAGCCGCCCTGCGGGGGCACCGGGCGCGCAGCCAGCGGCTGGCCGCCGCCGCCGTCCGGTTCGCCATCGGCAGCTGAGCTACCGCCGGATGCGCTCAATCCGCGTTGGCGATGCGCTCCTGGAGGGATTCCAATGTCTGGCGGAGCACTCGCGAGACATGCATCTGCGAGATACCTACTTGCTCGGCGATCTGCGTTTGAGTCAGCTGGCGGAAAAACCGCAAGGCGAGAATCGTCCGTTCCCGGGGAGCGAGCTCGGCCAGCAGCGGGCGCAACGCCTCGCGATCATCGATTAAGGCCAGCTCGCCATCCAGGCCGCCGATGAATTCGCCCAGCGTCGCCTTGCCCTCTCCGGAGCCGAGCATCTCATCCAGCGATGAGCTCCGGTATGCCTCCCCGGCTTGCAGCCCCTCGATCACCTCAGCGATCGGTAGCCCCAGTCGGTCGGCAATCTCGCTGGGTCTCGGTGCGCGGCCGAGCTGCTGGGACAGCTCCGCCAGCGTGCCCCTGATCACGATGTGCAGATCCTTCAACCGCCGGGGCACCCGCGTCGACCAGCCGTGGTCGCGGAAGTACCGACGCACCTCTCCGGTGATCGTCGGTACCGCAAAGGAGAAGAAGTCCGAACCACGGACCGGTTCGAAGCGGTCCACCGCGTTGATCAATCCCACGGTGGCGACCTGGATGAGATCTTCCAGCGGCTCACCGCGGCCGGCGAATCGGCGCGCGATGTGTTCGGCCACCGGCAGATAGCCACTGATCAGTTGCTCGCGCAACTGCTGCCGTTCCGGGTCACCGGGAGCAAGCTCGGCGTACCGGCGCTGCAGCGGGACCAGGTGTGCATATTCGCCGTGTTCGGTCCCGACCGAGGACACGGACGGGGTCACGGACGGCTCACGGCTGAGGCGCTGTCAATGCGTCTTTGGCCAGGGTGATGCGTACCCGGCCACGCCGGCCAGGTTCAGCGGGCACCGATGTGGCGCCGACCTCGTCGGCAAGGCACTGCAGCACCCGCCACGCGAACGAGCCGGTGGGCAGTGGATCCGCCAGATCGTCGACGTCCGTTTCGGCGGCCACCTCGATCCGCTCAGGCCGGACGGTGAACGTGCAGTACAGCGTCGCGTCGGCGGCGGCGATCCGCACCAGCATGGCGCATAGATCGTCGACCGCCATCCGGAGATCGTCGATCGAGTCGAGGTCGAAGTCCGCCCGGGCGGCGAGATCCGCTGCAACGGTCCGGATCGTAGGGATCGAGACGGTGCTGGCCGTCGTGCGCAGCTCAAGCGACAGCACCGACTCATCCGAGTCGGAGTCCGCCCCGTGGTTAGGCATCGAGGTGCCGCTGTCCAGGTAGGTCACCGCGATCGAGCCGCATCCGAGGTAGCCCCGGTTAGTGCGACGCGCCCGGCTGCAGCAGCCATCGTCGACTCCTTTACTTTCTCGGTTGCGGCTCGCCAGCCTCGTCAGGTTGAGTGCTTCAAGGCCTCCGGAACCGTGTCGGCGAAGGTGAACTGGCCCCGCAGTTCGGTCGCCTCCAGAGCCCGGTTGGCGATGCGGGAGTGGCACACCATCCGCAGGGCGCGGCGCTCGCGGCTGGCGAGCTCGTTGGCCTCGAACAGAGCGGACAGACCGGCAGAGCCCAGGAACTCAACGCCGTCAAGGTCCACCACGACGACCTGAGCGGCGGATAGCTGTTCGTTGAGGAAGCTGGCGAGTTTCGGCGCTGTCAGCGTATCGATCTCCCCGGTCACGGTAACCACGCGTGCGTCGGGTCCATGCTCGGCAACCTGCAAGCCGATGATGTCCGCGGGGAAGTCGTTGTCCACCCGTCTCACCCTATAGGGCACGTCTGCGCAGGCCCAATACGGGTTGCACCGCCCATGGGCGGGTTCAGCGACCTACGGGTGCGACGGCGCGAACCGCGAGCAAGGCAAGGTCGTCGCCGTCGTCGCGACCAAGCCAGTCCTGCACGGTGTGCTCGACTCGGGTTGCCACCGCCTGCGCTGTCATCCCGGCGCAGTCGCGCAGGCAGGCGGCCAACCGGGTAGGTCCGAACTGCTCCTGGTCACCTCCGGTACGGCGATCGGCCTCGGTGACACCGTCGCTGTAGAGCAGGCAGGTGTCGCCCGGAGCCAAGGTGATCGAGGTCCGGCCGAAACGTGCTTCGGGCAGGATTCCGACCACCGTGCCGGGCACCCCGACGTCCTCTACCTGGCCGCTGCCGCGCAGCACCATCGGTGCGGGATGTCCCCCGGTGGCGAACGTGAGGGTGCATCCCACCGCGGCCGGCTGCAGCGCGCCGAGCACCATCGTGGTGAAGACCGTCCGCCCAGCTGCCAGCAGCGCCCGGTTGAGCAGATACAGCAACCGGGTCGGGTCCTGCTCGACGACCATCAGGGCACCCAGCGAGTGCTGCACCCGGGCACTTTCGGCAAGGGCCTCAGCTCCGTTGCCGCACACATCACCGAGCCCGAGCAAGGCTCCCCCGCCAAGAGTGGGTCGGACGAAGTAGAAGTCACCGCCTACCGCGAGCTCACCGGCGACCCGGTACGCCACACCGAGCTGCACCCCGGCCAGCTCCGGGAGCTCACCGGGCTGCAATGGCAGCAGCGGGGCCTGCAACAGCGATAGCGCTTCGGTCTGCTCGCGCCGTCGGCGACTGGCGCCGATTATCGGTCCGGCCACCGCCGCCAGCTGCTTGAGCAAGGCATCCGCGGGAGGACCGACCACGACCAACAGACCCTCGGTCCGGTCCGGTCCCAGCAGGGGTGCCACCACGACCGGCGTCCCCTCGGCGACGTCGGACCCGAGTACCGCGGCCAGCTCACCCAACTCGCTTGCCGGCACCGCCGTGATGTCCGCCAGATCCCCGCGCAGCGCACCGGCCAAGACCGGGGCCGCCCGCGGGACCGGTGCCCGGGTCACGCCTTGAGCGGGCTCGAGTCCGGCACCGCCGCAGTGCCACCACGACATCCGCGCGCGCGGCGCCGGCAGCAGCACCGCGGCCTGCTGCCCCACAGTCGGAACGGCCAGCGCAACCAGCGCGCCCGCCGTCACATTGTGGGCCACCGCGGCCGCCAGCACTCGGTTTGCCTTCTGAATGAACTGCTCATCAGTGACGCTGGCATTGACCACCCAGGCATGCCAGCCATCGGCGAGGGGCCGAAGCCGTCCGCCGACCCGGCGACCGCCGGGTCCCGCGAGGACGAACTCGCCACTGCGTTCGAACTCATCGCCGAGGACCAGGTGCGGAAACAGCCGGCGGGCCGCCGCGTTGAGCAGTTGGATCCGGCCCGACCCGTCTTCCACGATCACTGCTTGGTCGACATCATCAAGTAGCCGGGGCAGCCCCGGTACCAGCAGCTCGGCAACCGGGCGCCGGTCAGATGCCACGGCATCTCCTCCCAGATCCGACCGCGTCGCAGTGAGGGTAGTCCCCGACTGGTGTGCTCGGGGTCGAAACCCGAGACCAATCGTGGCACGCTGCGGGCGTTAAGCATTGATGTCTTAGGAGGCTCATCGTGAGCGCGCACCCCGCGTCGGCTGCAGAATCACTTACCGGGCGGCTGGATCCACTCGATCCCGCCACGCTCGAACGAATCCTGCTGGCCTTGGAGGAGCTTCGCGACGGCAACTTCCGGCGGCGCCTGGCGGTCACCGACACCAACCTGGCCGGCCGGATCGCGACGGTGATCAACCAAATCGCTCAACGCAACCAGTCCCTGGTCGGTGAGCTAGTCCGGGTGCGCGGAGCGGTCGGCCAGGACGGGCGGACGGGCGAACGGCTCGCCGACGGCAGCGGCGGGGGGTGGTCGCTGGCCGCCGCTGCAATCAACGGTCTGATCGATGACCTGACCCGGCCGACCACCGAGCTGGCGAGGGTGCTGGCCGCGGTATCTGAAGGTGACCTGTCGTCACGGGTGTCGGAGCAGCCGCTGCGGGGCGATTTCGCCCGGTTGGGCCACACCGTCAACGGCTTGCTCGATCAGTTGTCGCTGTTCGCCGCTGAGGTCACCAGGGTAGCCCGCGAGGTCGGCACCG
Source organism: Pseudonocardiales bacterium (assembly GCA_023252195.1). Classification (GTDB taxonomy): domain Bacteria; phylum Actinomycetota; class Actinomycetes; order Mycobacteriales; family Pseudonocardiaceae. Next base: position 310,900 of record JAHEXI010000003.1, on the reverse strand, counting down.
AGGGCCGGTTGGGCGGCCAGGCGCAGGTCCCAGGAGTGGCGGGGACCTGGCGCGACCTCACCGACTCGGTCAACGTCATGGCCGGCAACCTCACCGCCCAGGTGCGCGACATCGCCCAAGTCGCCACCGCCGTGGCCCGCGGCGACCTCAGCCGCAAGATCACTGTGGAGGTTTCTGGGGAACTGCTGGAGCTCAAAGACACCCTCAACACCATGGTCGACCAACTCTCCGCCTTCGCTGCCGAAGTCACCCGGGTGGCTCGCGAGGTCGGCAGCGAAGGCCGGCTGGGCGGTCAGGCGGAAGTGCCCGGCGTAGCCGGGACGTGGCGCGACCTCACCGACTCGGTCAATGTCATGGCCGGCAACCTCACCGGCCAGGTGCGCAGCATCGCCCATGTCGCCACCGCGGTGGCCCGCGGCGACCTCAGCCGCAAGATCACCGTCGACGCCCGGGGTGAGATCCTGGAGTTGAAGAACACCCTCAACACCATGGTCGACCAGCTGTCCGCCTTCGCCGACGAGGTCACCCGGGTGGCGCACGAGGTGGGCAGCGAGGGCAAGCTCGGTGGCCAGGCACGAGTCCGTGGGGTCGCCGGCACCTGGAAGGCACTCACCGACAACGTCAACGGCATGGCGGAGAACCTGACCAGCCAGGTGCAAGGCATTGCCACGGTGGCCACCGCGGTGGCCGGCGGCGACCTGTCCAAGAAGATCACGGTCGAGGCTCGCGGTGAGGTGGCCGCGCTGGCCGAGACGATCAACCGGATGGTCGACACCCTGCGTGCGTTCGCCGACGAGGTCACCCGAGTGGCCCGCGAGGTGGGCACCGAAGGGACCCTCGGCGGTCAGGCCCGGGTACCCAACGTCGCCGGAACCTGGAAGGACCTCACCGACAGCGTCAACTTCATGGCCAACAACCTGACCAGTCAGGTTCGTAACATCGCCCAGGTGACGACCGCCGTGGCCAGCGGCGACCTGTCCAAGAAGATCGATGTGGACGCTCGGGGCGAGATCCTCGAGCTTAAGACCACGATCAATACCATGGTCGACCGGCTATCGGCATTCGCTTCCGAGGTCACCCGGGTGGCCCGCGAGGTGGGCACCGAGGGCAAGCTCGGCGGGCAGGCCGAGGTGATCGGAGTGTCCGGCACCTGGGAGCGGCTGACCGAGAACGTCAACCGCCTGGCCGGCAACCTCACGACCCAGGTGCGCGCGATCGCTGCGGTCGCCACCGCGGTGACTGCCGGCGATTTGACCCGCCAGATCACCGTCGACGCCTCCGGCGAGGTCGCCGAGCTCAAGGACAACATCAACCAGATGGTCGCCAACCTCAAGGTGGCCACCCTGACCAACCAGGAACAGGACTGGCTCAAGACCAACCTCGCGCGGCTGTCCGGCCTCATGCAGGGCCACCGCGACCTGGCTACCGTTGCCTCACTGGTGCTCAGCGAGCTCGCCCCCTTGGTAGCGGCGCAACAAGGGGCCTTCTTCATGGTCCGCACTGATGACGACGGACCGACTGTTCTGGAGTTCGCCGCTGGTTATGGCATCCAAGATCCCTTGACGATCCGCCGCTTCGCCCTCGGCGAGTCGCTGGTCGGCCAGGCGGCGTTGGACAAGCGGACGATCCTGGTCACCGAGGCGCCGCCGCAGTACGCCGCGATCAGCTCCGGTCTAGGCTCCGCCGCACCGACCAACGTGCTCGTGCTGCCGTTGCTGTTCGAGGACCAGGCGTTGGGTGTGATCGAGCTTGCCTCGGTCAACGAATTCACCACGGTGCACCGGGACCTCCTCGAACTACTTCGCGAGGCGATCGGCGTCAACGTCAACACCATCCTGGCCAACTCCCGCACCGAAGCGCTGCTGGCCGAGTCGCAGCGGTTGGCCCAGGAGCTGACCTTGGGTTCGCGGCGGCTGCAGGCTCAGCAGCACGAGCTGCAGAAGTCCAACACCGAGCTGGCCGAGAAAGCCGCTCTGCTGGCCACCCAGAACCGCGACATCGAGATCAAGAACGCTGAGATCGAGCTGGCCCGCCAGGAGATCGAGGACCGGGCCGCCCAGCTCGCTGCCGCATCACGCTACAAGTCGGACTTCATGGCGAACATGTCTCATGAGTTGCGTACCCCGCTTAACAGCGCGCTGGTGTTGGCCAAGCTGCTGGCCGACAACCTCGACGGCAACCTGTCGGACAAGCAGGTGGAATTCGCCAGAACCATCCACTCCGCCGGTAGCGACCTGCTGCAGCTGATCAACGACATCCTTGACCTGGCCAAGGTCGAAGCCGGCCGGATGGATCCGTCGCTGTCCGATGTGGCGATGACCGGCGTGGTGAACTACGTCAAGACCCTGTGCGAGCCGCTGGCCGCAGAGAAGGCGCTGCACTTCACCGTGGAGCTCGATCCGACGCTGCCGGCGCTGCTGCACACCGACGAGCAGCGCCTACAGCAGGTGCTGCGAAACTTGATGTCCAACGCGGTGAAGTTCACCGATGAGGGCGGCGTGGCGCTGCGGATCCGGCCCGCGTCTGCTGACGAGGTTGTGGGCACAGCGCTGCGCGCCGCAGCCTCCCGGGTGGCTTTCGAGGTGCACGACACCGGCATCGGGATCCCCGCTGAGAAGCTGTCGGTGATCTTCGAGGCTTTCCAGCAGGCCGACGGCACCACCAGCCGTCGCTACGGCGGCACCGGACTCGGCTTGTCGATCAGCCGCCAGCTGACCCAGCTGCTCGGGGGTGAACTCGCGGTCAGCAGCGAGCCTGGGGTGGGCAGTGTGTTCACCCTTTATCTGCCCGAGGTCGCCGAGGCATCACACCTGGCGGTGCCTGACGGTACGGCGCAGGACGCCACCCCCGACGAGCTCATCCCTCAGGAGCTGGTGTCGACCGCCCGGTCGCTGCCGCAGCTGCACTCCGGTTCTGCACCCTGGGCTGGCGATGAGGCGCCGTCACGGTTCCACGGGGAGAAGATCCTTATTGTCGACGACGACCTGCGCAACGTCTTCGCGTTGAGCAGCATGCTCGAGGCGCACGGCCTGCACGTCGTGTTCGCCGACAACGGAGTGGCCGGAGTCCGCGCGCTGGAGCGCAACGAGGACATCGCGCTGGTTCTGATGGACGTGATGATGCCCGAGCTGGACGGTAACGCGACCATCGCCGCGATCCGCAACCTGAGCCGCTACGCCGACCTGCCCATCATCGCGGTGACCGCGAAGGCGATGAAGGAGGACCGCGCGAAGAGCTTGGCGTCCGGCGCGAACGACTATGTCACCAAGCCCGTAGACACCGACCTGCTGCTCACCCTGATCTACTCACATCTGCACAACCCCACCGACACCCCCGAGCACGCTCGGACAACCGCCCGGTAGGGCCACCGCGCGGCGGAGGCTTCGCCCTTCTGGGCGATGTAATCCGTTGCGGTGCGTGGGGGTCTAGACGCAGCACGTACCCTAGTCCCTGTGATTACGCACGGCGACCCGACACCGCGCCTCGCGGCGGCGCTCGGCGCCCTCCGTCCGGTCTCTGCGCCCGGGCGGTCAGCACGCCCTCAGGCCTCGGACATGGCCGCTATACGATCGCACCACACACAGAGGAAGGTAATCTGATGGCAGCGCCAAACGTGGGTCATTCGGTCCTCAGGGTGGTGAACTTCTTCGTAGTCATAATCTTGATCATCGTGCTGTTGAACCTGGTGGGGCCCTTCATCGCCCACTCGGCTCCGCAAGCCCTTGACAAGGCCGGTGAAGCTCTCAGTGGGATATGGAACGGAATTCAGGGCCTCGTTCCCAGTAGTTACTATCGTTCCCATTGACGGTGCGGTTGCGCCCTGAGAAACACCATCGCGAGCGCGGCGGCGCACATTGTGCTGATCAAAGCAGGGTGCCGGCTGAGCCTCTGGTTAGCGGTCTGACCGGTGACGGTGGGTACCCGGCGCCACAGTCGGACTCGCTATCGTTGGTTGCCGGAGGGGTGAACGCTGGGGCGGGCAGTCCTGCGCCTACCCGGGCACCCCGTCCGCTACCAGTGCGCCAGATGAAGGGCAGCAGAAAACTAAGCGAAATTTTCGGTATCAGGACGACCTCAGCGGCCTCTACTCTGTGAGGGGACCACCGCATGGCAGGACGGGGTCGACATGTCTGCTCGGGGACTACGGATACCGCTGATCTGCTCGGCTTTTCTCGGCGTACTGGTGATCTCGTGCGGAGGTCCCCCGGTATACGTGGTCGCACCCGTACCGGCGGCCGCACCCCAGGTCAGTCTGCAGCAACCGCAGGGCGGTCTTCAGGAAGCGGCTCCGCCTGCGCCGGTGCAGGCAGCGCCGCCCCCACTAGCACCAGAAGCGCTAACCCCACCGGCACCCCGGGCCGCGCCTCCACCGGCACCAGCAGAGCTACCGCCGCCCGCGGTCGCGCCACCGGCGCCACCGAGGCGGCCGGGAGGCGCCCCGCCCGGGACCGAACGGGTCACCCTGCCAGGTGGACAAGTCCCGCTTAGACAATGGCTGAGTGGTATGGACAGCGCGTGTCAAGACGCGCACTACCAGCCAGGGTGCCTCAACCTCAATAAAAACTTCAACCCTAAGAAGGGGCCCCACCCTCCCGATAAATGCACAGTCGACTCGCAGTCTCCGGATATAGGCAAGAAAGTGACGACCAGCACACCGGTCACATTGAACATCGAGTGCCCTCAAAAAAACGGAACTGGCGGGTCAAAGAAAAACGATAAGTCCGATTCGAACAATAAGACGGATCAGCAAGGCCCATGACGACCGGCGCTAAGGCGTCCGAGGACGGCTCCGCGGAACCGTCCGCCGAGCCAGCGTCGCCGGTGGCAAGTTCGCCCGAAGCGCCACCGCAGGCTCGAGCGTCTGCGGTAAACGGCATGCCCGCGGCTCGGGTGCACGGGCCGACCGAGGCTGGCGCCGAGCCACGGGTGTCCGACGCCGCCGCGCTGTCCCAGGTCGTGAAGATCCTCGGGTCGGTGGTGGCCCCCACGACCTTGCTGACGGCATTGATGTATTACTTCGGGCGGCAGGCGTACGCGGGACTCTTATGGTACTTCGGCGCCGACGTCACTGTGCTAGATCTGACGTTGCAAGATTATCTGAACAACAGTGTGGCTGGCTTCATCCCCCCATTGATCGCCGCCGCGGGGGCTACGCTACTCGCGCTCTGGCTTCACCAGTTACTGGTGGAAGCGCTGCCTACGGCGACCCGCCGGATCGTGTTGCGAGCGCTGATACCGATCGCGGCTATTGCCGGGGCAGTTCTGGTGAGTCTCGCGATGGGCGACCTCGTCACGAATTCGGTGTTTCCCGCTTCATTCCCCGAAGGCCGTGGGCTCAGTCTCTCGATCGGCGTCCTGCTGCTGAGCTACGCCGCCCACCTGTTGCGCCCGCTCATTGCAGCGCAACGACCAATGCGGGCACGGCAGCGGGCGCCGGGAGCGGTGGCCGTGGCCGAGTGGGGCGCGGTCTTCATCCTGGTGAGTGTAGGACTGTTCTGGGCAGTCGGGACCTACGCGATCGGCGTCGGGGTGGACTATGCGGAACAGTTCGAGACCTCGCTGGCCACCCGCCCAGATGTGGTGGCCTACAGCGAGAAAAGGCTGAGCCTGCAAGGACCGGGTGTCCGAGAAGTGACCTGCCAAGATCCCGACGCGGCCTACCGATTCCGGTACGACGGACTCAAGCTCACGCTGCAATCCGGCAATCAGTACCTTCTCCTACCCGCCGGTTGGACACACGACAACGGTGCGGCCATCTTGATCCCACGCAGTGACAAGGTGCGGCTGGAGTTCAGCCAGCCGGGACAAGTGCGGACTGCGACTTGTTGACGTTTCACCGAGCTTCTGGCGGTCCATCCCCTCTCCATGCTCTGCCACTCCTACGCTGACGGCACTGCTTGGCGGTCGTCAGCCCTTTCGACGCACTGGGGCGCACGCCAGGTCGGTGAGCGAAGTCTTCAGCCGCTGCTGCAGGAAGGCAAAGAGGTTCTTCGCTGCAGCCGGGTCCGGCGACGGAGAAGCACTGAGCAGGGCCCGATCGAGGGTCAGCCGCGCTGCGGCGACGGTAACCAGGTTGCGGCAGTAGTTTTTCGCGGTATCGGTGGCTGGGCTCAGCGGTGGTTGGTTCACCCCGGCCCGGTACAGGTTGGCTTTGGCCAGGCTTGGTTTCCCGTTGACCTGCGCCATCGGGTCATTGGGCGGGATGAGTGCCATCGGCGTGGTCTTCGTGGCCGCCGCCTGCAGCTCATTGAGCGCCGACGATGGCGCGGGCGTCCCGCCGGCGGTGAGATCGGGTGCGGTGAAGGGTGCACAGCCCAGCGCGGGGTTGATGAACCCGGTCAACAGCCCGTTGTCGCTGGCGTTCTTCAGCACCGTGCGCACGGGCAGCGCCGCAACATTCGCCATGTTGTCCTGCGCGGTGCGCCCGTTGCGCAATGCCAGGTAGCGGGTAGTGAGGTTGTCGCTCTGGTCCTGATCGACTACCGCGAAGTCGCGCGTGGTGGGACAGGGGCGGCCGTCGTGGGCCATGCCGGCGGGCGGAACCTTCAGCTTGCCAGCGCCGATCGCGGCGTTGGCCGCGCGGAAGAACGCCGGGGCGCCACAGTAGGCGAACTGCCCGAACGGCGAGCCGCGCAACCCGTTAACACAACCGTCCGTGGCGCCGTCCAACGTCAAGGTGGTGCCCTGGAACCCGAACCACATCCCCACCACGGAACCGGCGGGTAGCGTGGGCACGACTGGCTTCGCCGCCGGTTGGGTTCCCCGATCCACGACCAACGGCCGGTAGATCGCCAATTTACCCGTCGCCGGGTCGATGATCGTGGCTTCGACGAACGCGGACTGGTTGTCGTTGGCCTCGTGGCACGGACCGTTGCGGCGATTGGTCGAGACCAGCTCGAAGGGTGTGGCCAAGCCCTGCGCGGTCAGTGGCGCCGGCGGCACGATCAGCGTGCAGTTCGGGTTGGGCGCCTTGTCCTTCCCGCCACCGTCCTGCTTGCCGTGTCGCTCATTGTTCCCGCCTCGATGACCCGGATCCGGGTTCGGATCTGGCTCGTCGGCTGCGTCTGCGTCCTCGGTCATGGCAGCGGATTCGTGGTCCGTCGACGGCACGGTCTGGGTGGCCGGAGCGCGGCCCGCCGGCACTACCTCGACCGCCGGCGCGGCAGCCTGTACCGGCGCAGCCGGGTCGGGGCCCGCCTGAGCCGGCCACGGTGCGATCATCGCGATCGGCAGCACGGCCGCGACCGCAGACAAGCTCCAGCGGACCATGCGTGGTGTGCGGGGAGTCACCAACGCCACCTCTCTCGAGATAGTAAGCAGGACAGTGATCACCAGTGGGATCACCGGTGGGACCACTAGCGGTCACTGACGTCCGCGGTCGGCACCCACCTGCGCGGCCGGCCGAGCCCGCGCCGTACCGCCGGGACATCACGGGTAGGGACGGTTGGCGCCGGGTGACACTGCGGAGACCACTGTCGCCGCGGCGGACCATACGACGCGCCGTCGTCAGCGGCCCCGGACCTGAGGGCTGCCGGCAGCCGACGGCGCCCACAGGTGCGGTTTCCGCGACGAAGAGCTGGGCTTTAGTCCGAATGCTCGCAGTGGTGCCGCCATTTGCAGTGCACCCTTCTCAGCCAAGCCGGTCGTCGGCATCCATCGACCGCCGACCGAACCGATCCCGTCCGGCATGCGAATGTTCCGCAGCGAGACTGCGGACCGAAGGGTTCCCGCTGTCCCCGTCAATGCCGCTTGTGACCACGCTTCGGCTCACCGAAGATGATCACTATGTCGGTCCGCTCGGGGTCACAGGGCGCGTGCCCGCATTGATTTTCCGTGTACGATGGGCGACTACGGACCAGCAAGAGTCCCAGCTCAGGAAGGGGCATATGAGCGCCTACAGCCTTCCCGATCTGCCGTATGGGTATGACGCTCTTGAGCCTTACTTTGACGCGCGCACCATGGAGTTTCACCACAACCAGCACCACCGCCGCTACGTCGACCAGCTGAACGCGGCATTGAGCGCGCGCGGCGGCGGCCCCTCTGCGGGTGACCAGCCGATCGACAGCTTGCTGTGGAACATCGGCAAGGTTCCCGAGGAGTCCCTCAGTGCGGTGCGCAACTACGGCGGCGGGCACGCGAACCATTCCTTCTTCTGGACGGTCTTGAGCAAGGATGGCGGCGGCAAGCCCTCCGGCCGCCTCGCCGAGGCGATCACGGAGGAGTTCGGTTCTTTCACTGCGTTCCGCGACCGGTTCACGCGCGTGGCGACCGCTCACGTCGGCAGCGGTTGGGCATGGTTGGTTCAAGCACGCCGCCGGCTGATCGTCTACAGCCTTCCCAACGAGGACAGCCCGCTCACCGCGGAAGAGACGCCGATCCTCGGCCTCGACTTGTGGGAGCATGCCTACTACCTCCGCTATCCGGCCGCACGCGCTGACTACGTCGAAGCCTTCTGGAATATCGTGAACTGGGAAGAAGTAAGCCGGCGGTTTGAGGAGGCTGCGTGATCGTAGCCACCTGGTCCCGGCGATACGGGGCAGGCGTTCGCCAGTGAGCGTCCAACCCAGGTACGGTTTCACATCAATCCCCCTGACTAGTTGTATCGGAGAGGGTGCGCGAACATGAGCCAAGAGCAAGAGAACGCAAAGCTGACCGACAGCGACGAGGGCGCAGCGGCGCTGTCGGCGCTGCGCGGGATCTGGAAAGCTCAAGGTCAGACCAGTGCTGACCTCGATGAAGCGTGTGGCAACACGAAGGCATGCAAGAGCATGGAAACGGTCGGCTTCGGAGGGCTGGCCGACGAGGAGCCACCAGACCAGACCAAGGCGGTGGTGGGCAACAACCTGCGCTCCGCGTGGAAGACCAAGCTCGAGCGGGAGGGCAAGCTCAATTCCGAGGCCGGCAGCGTGCGCGATCTCGTCTTCGGCTCGTCTGACAAGAAAGAGTAGCGGGACAAAGCACATGGAGCCCCCGGTCGTTCGAGCGGCGGGTCGGATGCCAAGGAAGGACACCTGATGTTCGGACGCAAGAAACCAGAAGCGAAGACTGCCGACGGTCCCGCCGAGTCGGAACGCACCACGTCATACCGCATTGGTCAGGACGCCGCTCCGGTGACCACCAACGTCAACAGGACGACGTCCTACGTAAACGCCATGCAACGCGATGGCCGCGGGTACGAAACGATCAACTAAGTTCCTGTGGGGATCTGAGCCGCGATGGCTTGGATCCCCATGGGTAGCCGCACTGTATCGATCCGCGTCCGCAGGTGGGCGTGGCTAGTTCTTCACCGGACCGATCTCGCCGCTCCGCCGCCAGGGTTGTCAAGGAGACCGCTCGATGAACTATCCGAGTACCGTCACAGAACTCACCGAAACGTTGCGCCGGGGCGACTACCTAGCGGACCGGGGCTTGTCGACGGCGATGTTCGTGGCGATGTCCCTGCAACGACCGATTCTCCTCGAAGGTGAGGTGGGCGTCGGCAAGACTGAGATCGCCAAGGTGATGTCCTCGGTGTTCGGGCGCAAGCTCATCCGGCTGCAGTGCTACGAGGGCATCGACACCAACCAAGCCCTTTACGAGTGGGACTATGCCCGTCAGCTGCTCTACATTCGCGCGATGTCGGATCAGGGTCTCGGCGAGGAGGAGGCGATCGAAAAACTGTTCGGTCCCCGGTTCCTCCTCGAACGGCCGCTGATGCAGGCCATCCAGTCCGGCGACCAGTGCGTACTCCTGATCGACGAGGTCGACCGCGCCGATGACGAGTTCGAGGCCTTCCTGCTGGAGGTGCTGTCCGACTTCCAGATCAGCATCCCTGAGGTAGGCACCATCAAGGCGGAGAATCCACCGCTGGTGATCTTGACTTCGAACCGCACGCGCGACTTGCATGACGCTTTGAAGCGCCGCTGCATGTACCACTGGATCGGCTATCCGGATCCTGACCGAGAGGTCGAGATCGTCACTGTGCAGGCCCCCGAGGTATCCGAAGCGCTCGCCCGCAAGGTAGTGGCAGCAGTCCATCGGCTCCGCGAGATGGATCTGGCTAAGCCGCCGGGCGTGGCTGAGACCATCGACTGGGCTCGCACGCTGTCGTTCCTGGGCGAAACCGGCCTGACGGCCAGCGCCGCTGATGTCACTCTTGGTTCGATCATCAAGGATCGCGATGACCTCGAGCTGGTACGAGACAACCTCAAGGATGTGACGTCCAATGCCTAAGACACGTCACGGATCCGTCTAACGGCGATGGCACGGGACAATGGCTTTGTCACGGTGCTGGTCGACTTCGGCCGCGCGCTACGCTCCAAGGGATTAGCGGTCGGGTCGGGAGATATCCTGACCTACTGCGCCGCCATGGCTCCGCTCGATCCGACAGATCTCGTCGACCTCTATTGGGCCGGTCGAACGACCATGATCATGCGTCGTGAAGATCTACCCGTGTACGACGAGGTGTTCAAAGCGTTTTTCCTCGCGTCCGACGCCCCGGTCCAACAGATGCTGAAGGTCAAGGCCCAGGCTGCTGCTGAAGCTGAGGCCACGTTCCAGATTCCGGCCACGGAACCAGGCAAGGAACAAGAGGAGGAAGTCCTCCTCGGACTGATGGCATCGAACGTAGAGACGCTCAAGCACCGCTCCTTCGGCGAATGCACCGACGAGGAGCTCGCTGCCATACGACGCATCATGGCGCGCATCAAGTTCACCCCGCCCAAACGTCGCACCCGCCGCACCAAGACTTCAACTGACGGCCGAAGGCCCGATATGCGCCGCACGATCCGTGAGTCGCTGCGCACCAACGGCGAAATGGTCAACCTCTACTGGCGGCGCCGTCGAGTCCGGCTGCGTCCGCTTGTTCTTGTCCTCGACGTGTCCGGGTCGATGTCGAACTACTCTCGAGCCTTGCTGCAGTTCGCCTACTCCGCCAAGCGAGCTTCCCAAAAGGTCGAGGTCTTCTGCTTCGGAACTCGTTTGTCCCACGTCACCAAGCCGCTCCAGAGCCGTAAGCCCGACGAGGCGCTCGAGCGCGCCGCCAAGCTGGTGGTCGACTGGGAAGGTGGCACGCGAATCGGCGAGGCGATCGACCTATTTGTCCGCAAGTGGGGCCGTCGAGGAATGTGCCGCGGCGGCGTCGTGGTGATCTGCTCCGATGGCCTCGACCGGGGTGATCCCGAACTGCTCTCTGATTCTATGGAGCGGCTCTCCAGGTTGTGTCACAACATTGTGTGGATGAACCCGCACAAGGGCGACAACGCCGACTATCAACCACAGACCGTGGGCATGATGGCGGCGGCACCACACATTGACGTGATTCTGTCGGGCCACGACCTCAGCAGCCTTGAAGAACTCGCCGTCCTACTTCCGAAGCTCGGCTAGGAGACCGAAGTCTATGTTGATCAGATGGAGCGTCGGTATCGAGGCGCAGGGTGACCGCGTGATGAAGCTCGAAGAGGTCGTCGAGTTGGCCGACGCAGTCGCGCCCATGAACGGCATCGCGACTGGGATCGGCACCAACCGCTACGGTGCCCAGGTTATCGTGTTCGCGGATAACCGCGAGGACGCGATTGCTAAGGGCAAGGAACATTTCGCCAGTGCAGTGCAGAAAGCTGGGTTGCCCATCTACCCGATCGTGCGCGTCGAGGCAACTAGCGAGGACGAAGACGAGGCGGACGACTTGTGATGCAAAGCCGTAGAGTGCCATCCCATAGTTGTCTCATCACACCCCCAAGCTGCTGAGCGGCTCACAAACAACGAGGACGATTTCGATGAACACGCAGGTCTGGAAATGATCCGCCTTGGATCACTAGCCGGCTACTCGTTCGAAGGCCCGCGGATCCTCGGCGGCTGGACACCACCCGCGAGACCCGCTGTTTTCGCGATCATGTACAAACCCGATGCCGAGGGCAAGCCCGATCGCTATGCGGTCATCTACGTCGGCCACGCAGACAACATGGCCGAGGCTGGCTTCCCATTCAAGCATCCGCGGTCGAGCTGCTGGATCAACCGGGCCGGCACGCGCTGGAAGCTGCACATCTGCACCTACGAGGTCGCCGGCTGGGCGCGCTCGCACCGGGAGCAGATCGCCCAGGAACTCACTGCCGTCTACAACCCGTACTGCAACGAGCAGAAGTACGACACGGCATGGAAGGACGAGTGGATCGGTTCGTATAAGTCCGAGTTGACTGGACCGCTCGCCCAACGAGGGCCCGGAGGTGGCCCGAGTCAGAACGCCGTCGGTACCGGTGGGTCAGGTGGCAATGCTGTCACTGGCAGTACTCCCGGCGAAGAAGCATCCAGGTAAGCAACCTCGGGTCGAACGTGATAGTGGGCAGTGACCATGTGGTCACTGCCCACTATTTGTTACCTATCCTCTGCTACCGACGGAGGACTGAGAGAGATCTCTAATGGTGACGGTCGTGGATGCCTACCGTATCCATCAGACGGGAACGGCGCCGACCCGAAGATGGGACGTTGGTGTGACCGTTAACCGGAGCTGGGACGGGAGGAGCCAACTTGGCTGCGATTTTCTCAGCACCTCCGTACAGCAGCGGTAGCGCACCTGCAACGACTCCACCAGTGCGGTTGATGTGCTCCACGCCAGGGATAATCGTCTCGGCCTGCGTGGCGATCGTCTTCACGTTTCCCAAGCAGTCATCGAGATTATCTGCGATTCGATTGAGCAGCACGCCGATGATGAAGAGAAAGATCGCCAGAACAGCGGTCAACACCAAGATGACGACTACGGTCAGGACAATAAGAGTCATGGCTAGCCCTTTCCAACTGGCGTTCCTGAACCAGTCAGAACCCTGGTCAGGAACAAGTGATGCGTCAGACCCTCTGCCAGTACCGCGTCGACCCTGTCAGCGGTGATAGGAATGAGCGCGCAATTGGCGGTATTCTCCGGGATAGCCCGGAGGGTGTCCCGCACGCCTACCACGCTGCGATCGATGGACTTCACCATCGACACAAGCGAGCTCAGCAATAAGATCACCACGATCACGACGCCGACGGCCATGAGTATCGCGATCCACCAGAAGGTGGCCTCTTCAGGAGCATAGCCATCAGGCGCGCCTGCATAGCCCAATATGAATGGCATCGCTAACCTCCCAGCCGAGCACGGCCACGTTCCAGACCGCCGATGATAACCTCAGCGTGGTCAATCGTCTGTCGCAGGTCTGCCAACGGCAGCGTGTTCCGATATGATTGCTGCAGCGCAGCATTGATTTGAGGTGCCTGACGGGCGATCCGAGCGGCAAGGACGAGGATCGGGGCTACCAGTGCGACCACCACTGTGATCACCACGACAGCGATCGCGAAGCCCAGGTACCAGCCGAACAGATGCGCCTCACCGGGCCCGGGCGCCTGTTCCAAAAGCAACATCATCCCGCAGCCCTCCTTTCGGTAGCAGTTTTCTTGTCCTCAGGCCGGCATCACAAGATCTAACGATCCTGTGTGGTGGTCACGCAAGTAGTCTCCAAGTAGCCCAACAACGTCTGGGTCGCTGTCTGCACGTTGTGAACCTCCTTCAGATGGTCCGCAACCTGCCGCATCAGATTGTCCTTGTCGGACGACGTGAACTGAGAGGCGCATTCCTGGTGACCGCAGTTGAACTCGTGCATATCATGCCCCTTAATCTGATCCCAACTCCGACGTGATTAGCCGTTGCTGGAGTTTTAAACTTGCTCTGCCATGGATCGAACAGGTGCGAGGTTGGCGTTGACCGACGGCAAAACCTCGGGAACCGTCCTTGTCTGGTACGCGATCGCGTTAACGCCTACGATGATCGCCCCAAGTGTCCAGGCAACGTGCTTCAGTTGCGAAATTACCTTCAAGAGCGAAAGACCAACAATGGCCACGACCACCGCGACGAGCACAAGCGTGACCCATGCGACTAAAGGCACGGCTACCTCCTCTTCCTCGTTCGAACCCTCAGGTCTGCTAGCTAGACTCCCAATGCGCCCAGCAGATGACCGACTCGTTTCACGTAACGAGTCGCGCCAATGGACACTTCCTTCACTGTGCTGTCCGTCTCAGCCAACAGATCTGGGACGTTGTCGAGCTCTCCAGTCAGGATGACGCCGTTAAACAGGATGCCGTCCACTGTCTCCCGGATTCGATCTACCGGCTTGACGATCCGTTGCATCAACCCGAAGACGACGAACGCGACGACGAGTAGGATCAGGTTACCAATCCACCACAAGAACATGCCCGGCCTCTCTTTCCTTCACGGATCGTTATCACGACTTTCCTCGGCCGAAGAGTCCGCCGAAGAAACGCTTAAGGGCCGTCATCATAGCCTGCATGCCGATGCTGAAACCCTTTACTGGAACGGCCGCCCCACGCGCTAGCGGTGCCTCTCCCCGGTGGGCCCGCCCAATGTCGTCCGCGATGCACTTGGCGAAGCTTCGCATGATTACGCTCGTGACGTCCTGAACCATGCCTCTGCCGAACTGGGCAGCCGCGCCGGAGAGCTGGAGATCCTGGGTCACCTTGACGCGTGTTCCACTTCCAGCTGGAACCATCGTCGAGGTCACCTTCATGGTGGCCTGGCCCTTACCCTTCTCCTCCGACCCGGACGCATCCATCACAATCCGCTTGGCGGACTCGTTGCGCTCAACGATCTGGGCGGTGCCGGCGAACTGCATCTTTACCGGGCCCATCTTGGTCGTGACGCGACCCTTGTACACGTCGCCGTTGACATCAGTGAGCTCGGCGCCTGGTAGGCAAGGTGCGATCCGCGGCACGTCTTGCATGTGCTTCCACACCTGCTCGAGCGGCGCGGCAACCTCGAACTCGCTCTCGATCAGCATCGACTACTCGCTCTCCTTACCAACAGCCTGTGGGGTCCCAACTTTGCGGTTCACGACTTTGCTTCCGACCCCATGAACGCGGCGGGGTTCGCCGAGAACGCCTTGAGGCATCCCGGACAGCAGAAATAGTACGTCCTACCGTCATGGTCCACCTTGTGACGCGCGGAGCCAACCTCCACGGTCATGCCGCACACCGGGTCGATCGCCTCGGCAACCTCCGGCATCTCCGGTCGCACACCCTTGCCGAGAGCACCAGCTGCCCTTAGTTTCACCAACTCGGCCAGCACCCCCACCGCGATCTCGCGGTGCGCGACTTTTCCTAGATCCAAACCGGCTGGCACCTTCACTCGGTCCAGCGTCTCCCGAGACAACCCCCGGCCTTCCAAGTACTCCAACACCGACTTGGCTCGCGGCCGAGACCCCACCAGCCCAACGTAGGCTGGACCCGCTATCAACGCCTGCTCTACTGCTTCCTCATCATGATGACCTTGAGTGGCAACCACGACCAGCGAGCGTTCATCGACACCAGCAAGCTTGAAGTCCAGTTCGCTGACGACGCACTGCGCCATGGGGTGACTCTCTGCAGAGCCGCCATCAGGGTCCACCAGGACCGTTCGCCACCCGATCGCTTGGCCCATCTGCACGAGGGCTTCCACCATCGGTGACCGTCCGACGACAACCAGGTGTGTCTTGGGCTCTACCGGCTCAATGTAGATCTCCAAGGCTCCCTCGCTTTGGCAGGACATCGGTACGTAGCTGATGCCCTCCCGCACTACCATCTCCCCGAGTTCCTCGGCTGACCCGAGGAACACGAGGCGCGGCACACCCTCCGCGAGAATGTGCCGAGCCTCGCGAACAACGACCGGTTCGGCGCAGGCGCCACCGATGAAACCGAACACCTGCCCCGAGGCTGTGATGACAGCCCGGCAACCCTCCTTGCCCGAGGACGGGCCACGCCGCCACACAACGGTAGCCAGCGCAAACGCCTCACCCCGCTTCGACAACTCGCGGGCATGCTCGAGGACGTCCCACCCGTCCATGGTCATCTACCCAACCATCCAGTCTGATCAGCTGTCGGACTTAACCGGCGGTGCTCCGGAAACGTCACGCTTGTACTTCATGGCCTCCCACACGCGGTCCGGAAGCAGCGGCATGTCAATATTCCGCACCCCGGTGTCGTCGACGGCGTTCATTACCGCGTTGACGAATGCCGCCGGCCCACCGACCGCCGCACATTCACCGATGCCCTTAGCGCCGATGGGATGATGCGGTGACGGCGTCACAACCTCGTGGAGCTCGAAGCCAGGAGTTTCCCACGCCGTCGGCAACAGGTAATCCATGTAGTTCGATCCCACGCAGTTACCCTCAGCGTCGTAGGTAATGAACTGCATGTTCGCCATCGCGTAAGCCTCGGTCATACCACCCATGATCTGACCTTCGACGATCATGGGATTGATACGCACACCGCAGTCATCGACGGCGACCATCCGCAACACATCCCACACACCCGTCTCCGGGTCAACCTCAACAGTCACGATGTACGCCGCGAACGGCCACGTCATGTTCGGCGGGTCGTAGTACGCGTTGTTCTCAAGCCCCGGCTCCATGCCGTCGGGCATGTTGCCGTAGGCCGCCATCGCGCACTCTTGAATGCTCACGCCATTGCTAGGAGCACCCCGCACGTGGAACCGACCGAGCTCCCACTCGACGTCCTCTTCGGACACCTCGAGAAGGTGTGCCGCCAACTTCCGGGCCTTGGCCCGAACCTTGCGGGCCACCATGGCGGTGGCCGCCCCCGCGACCGGCGTGCTGCGGGACGCATAGGTCCCCATGCCGAACGGGGTGTTGTCGGTGTCACCGTGCTGAACCAGGATGTCAGCGGCAGGAATCCCGAGCTCATGGGTGACGATCTGAGCGAAGGTCGTCTCATGGCCCTGACCCTGGGTCTGCGATCCGATCTTCAGGATCGCCTTCCCGCTCGGGTGCACCCGCAGCTCCGCGGCATCGAACATCTTGATGCCCAGGATGTCGTACTCGCGGCTGTTACCCGCTCCCAGCGGCTCGGTCATGGTGGAGATACCGATTCCGAGCCGGCGACCCTGCGCGCGAGCTGCTTCCTTCTCGCGCAGGAAATCGTCGTAACCGATGGCGTTGAGGGCCACGTCGAGACACTTGTGGAATTGTCCCGAATCCAGTAGGAAGCCGTAGGGCGTGCGGAACGGGAACTGATCGTCCTTCACCAGGTTGAGCCGCCGGAACGCGGCCTGATCCATACCGAGATCGCTAGCAGCGGCCTGGATCGCGCGTTCCTGGAAGAACATCGCTTCGGTGACCCGGAAGGAGCATCGATAGGCGACACCACCTGGCGCTTTGTTCGTGTACGCGCCCTGCGCGGTCATGTACCCGTAGGGAATGTCGTAGGCGGCGAACGCGGAGTGGATCAACCCGATCTTGAACTTCGTGGGTTGAGCGTCCGAGAAGAAGGCCCCGTTGTCGCTGTCGCAGTGGAATCGAACAGCAAGAATCTTGCCATCCTTGCGGAGCGCGAGTTCGCCCTTGTAGTAGATGTCCCGGGCATAGTGGGTCGAAATGAGGTTGCCGGTCTTGTCCTCGATCCACTTCACCGGCCGGGCCAGCAGGATCGAACAAAGGATGGAGCAGACGTACCCCGGGTAGACCGGGACCTTGTTGCCGAAGCCGCCACCGATGTCCGGAGAAATGATCCGGATCATGTGCTCCGGAAGTTCCGCGACGATCGCCACCGCCGCCCGGATGATGTGTGGCGCCTGGGTGGTCATGTAGACGGTCAGCTTCGCGGTCGCCGAGTTGTAGTCCGCGATCGATCCGCAGCACTCGATGGGCGAAGGGTGGGAACGCGGGTAGTGCAGCTCCAACTTCGAGACCAGGTCGGCCTGAGCGAAGGCGCGTTCGGTGCCCTCTCGGTCACCGACCTCCCAGCGGTAACAGATGTTGTCCGTCTGGCCTTCCTTGTCGTCCCGAATGATCGGGGCGCCCTCTGCTTGGGACTGCCACGGGTTGACGATCGGCGGCAGCGGCTCGTACTCGACGACGATCGCCTCACAGCCATCCTTGGCGATGTACGGGTCGTCGGCACACACGCAAGCGATTTCCTGGCCCTGGAACCGCACCTTGTCGGTGGCAAGCACCGCCTGGGTGTCATAAGACAGCGTCGGCATCCAGGCCAGGTTGTGCTGAGCGGCCATCTCCCCGGTGAGCACCATGTGCACGCCAGGAATCTGCCAAGCCTTACTAGTGTCGATCGACTTGATCCGCGCGTGGGCCAGGGGGCTACGGAGGATCTCCATGTGGACCATACCGGGCAACTTGAAGTCATCGGTGTAGTTGCCCTTACCGCGAAGGAAGCGGTCATCCTCAACCCGCTTGCGGCTCGAACCCAAGCCACCGATCTTGATCTCGTCTAATGCCTGCGCCACGTCACATCTCCCTTTGTCGTCGACTCTAGCCTGTCAGCGACTAATCGCGCCTGCTTCGGACCGCAGTTTCTCCGCGGCCCAGAGCACCGACTTCACGATATTTTGGTAACCGGTGCAACGACAGAGGTTGCCCGAAAGCCCCCAGCGTATGTCTTCCTCAGTGGGATTGGGATTTTCTTCGAGAAGTGCTTTCGAAGCCATCATCATCCCAGGCGTGCAGAAACCACACTGCAGCCCGTGCTCTTCTCTGAACCCCTCCTGAATGGGGTGCAGCTCACTGGGCAGACCGAGGCCCTCCACGGTCGTAACAGATTTCCCGTCCACCATGACCGCGAACATCGTGCACGACTTCATGGGCAATCCGTCTACCAATACGGTGCAGACACCACAGTTCGTGGTATCGCAGCCGATATGCGTCCCGGTCAGCCCTAGCACTTCACGCAGGAAGTGGGCCAGGAGTAACCGAGGCTCGACATCGACAGATTTCGGTTCCTCGTTTACCACGACGTTTATCCGTCGTTCTTCCACGCCGCCTCCTTGACGTCACCAATGCTTCTGAAAATAGTCGAATCGAATGCCAGCTGGTTCAGGCCGCTGAAGCCTGTCGGTTGCTCAACGCACGCGTGACGAAGGTGTAGACCACGTGCCGCTTGTACTCTGCGCTGCCGCGTACGTCGGTCTTGGGCTGAGCCGCTTCCGCCGCCAGTCGCGCTGCCTGCTCGATCGTGCTGGCGTTGAGCGACTTGCCCGCGAGTGACTGCTCAGCCGCGGTGCATTGGATGTTGTTCGGCCCGACACCGGTAAGCGCAAGGCCTGCCCGGTTGATCGTGCCGCCGGAGACCTCCAGTGCAACGGCCAGACCAACAGTCGCGAAGTCGCCCACCCGACGCTCGAGCTTGAGGTACGTACCCGTACGCGTGCCTCTCGCCGCCGGCACCCGCGCCCGGACCGCGATCTCGCCCTGCGCGAGGGCGTTCTGGAAGGGACCGACCACAAACTGTGAGACCGGAATGGCGCGCTCGCTACCATCAGCGCGCCGGGCGATGATCTCCCCGCCCATAGCCAACATCACCGACGCCCAGTCACCCTGTGGGTCTGCGTGGCACACGGAACCGACGAGGGTGCCGCGGTTACGAACCATGGGATCTGCGATGAGCGGCGCCGTCGCCGACATGGTGGGGTACTTACTCCGGAGCAACGGGGACCGTTCCAGAGTTCTGTGCCGGCACAGAGCACCGATATTCAGCGATCCGTCAGAGTCCTCCTCGTGGAAGTCCAGACCGGGAATATTGTTGATATCGACAATGCAGGCCGGCGCGGCGAAGCGCAGCTTGATGAGGGGGATGAGGCTTTGCCCTCCAGCGAGGATCTTCGCCTCGTCACCGTAGGCCTGCAAAACGCCGAACGCTTCGTCAAGCGAACGTGGAGCCTCGTAGTGAAAACGAGACGGGTACATCCAGATCCTCCCTAGTCCCTGAACAGTCCGCGGAAAAGCTGTACACCTTTGGGGCCGCCCATCAGGTATCCCTATTCGGATGCCACGACAACGACTGTCTATCGCCAACCGCTTGAGTCAACCGCTTATCGAGCCCACTGAAGGACTGGATCAGGAGTCCAGCAGCCCGAGTCCATGACGCGGCGGGCTGTCGTCTAGCGAGCCAACTCCACGGTGCGAAGAGGAGTCGTCGTCGCGCTGCGCAGCCGCCGGTCGCGGTGCTGGCTGTGGCGCAGCCGCCGGACGCGGAGCGGGTTGTGGCGCGGCCGCTCGACGCGGTGACTCCCGGCGCTCAGGCTCGACCACGGCCGTCGGGACGCTTTCGTCCTCTGGGTTGGGTCGCGGCTGCTGGTGGGGCGGCCACGGCCCTGGTACCGGCTGACCGGCTATCCGAAGCCAGTCCACCACCTCTGGCCAGGCAAAGATAGTTGGGCTCTTCCCGGTCTTCGGCGCGTTCTCGATCAGCTCAAAGATCCGGGGGTTACCTCGACTGTGTCCGTCAGATTCGATCGCCATCGTCTGTGGCCCCTTTCGCTCCCGTGCCGGCGTCTCATGGGGTCGCCCGCTGCCCGCGTCGATGTTCCTGTGACGCGGAGCACTAGTCCACACGGATTAGGTAGGCGGTGTCAAGAGGATCTACGCGCCCCCAAGGGGGGTCAAATCCGCCGCAGATGCCCCAGGCAGAGCTATGTGTTGATAGTTGTTTTACAGTTGGACATGGGAGAGGATGGAGGCATGGCTACCGCGGCTCCGTTGATCCTTCAGGCAGGCGACCATGCTCGCCTGCAGGCGCTGGTCCGTTCAGCTTCGGCGCGGCCGAGCCTGGTGCAGCGCGCGCGGATAGTGCTGATGTCTGCAGAGGGTTTGACGAACACCGAGATCGCCCGCCGGACCGGAGCCACCCGCCCGACTGTGATCAACTGGCGTAACCGCTATGCCGCGGCCGGAATCAGCGCACTGGGTGATCTTCCCCGCGCCGGCCGCCCACCGGTTGTCGATGAGCTCGAGGTGGTGGCCACCACCCTCGCTGACGGCGGCCGCCCTCCGGCCCATCTGGGGGCCAGCCACTGGTCGTCCCGACTATTGGGTCAACAGCTCGGCATCTCGTTCGCCACCGTCGCTCGGATCTGGCGAAAGTGGGGTATCCAGCCGGATCACGTCGAGACGTTCACCTTCAGTACTGATCTCACCCGCCAAGCCCAGGTCCGCGACATCAGCGGGCTCTATCTCAACCTATCCCAGCGCGCTGCGGCATTGCACCGGCCAGGGCCGGCCGGCACTCCCGCGGGACTGGCCCCAGGTCAGCCTGATCCGTGGCTCAAGCTCGTCGAGGTTTCCCTGGGCATCATCACCCAGCAGGCCATCCGCCGGGGAACCTTCGCCTCGGTGCGCAACCTCATCGACGCCATGAGCGCCCTCACCGACGGCTGGCAGGACCGCCCCGAGCCGACCGGGCATGCACGTCCCGGCCCGAACGCGGCTGAGAGCGCCGGGAAACACGGAGACCGTCAATTGACTTCTGACACGCGCGATGACCTGCACAGACGATCTTCACGATTGGTGGAAAATGATGCCAAATGGGACCCGGATCGGTCGGCCGGCCGGCCCCGAGACTCGAAACCAGTCCGGTCCGAGTTCCACGGGGCCCGTGGCCGACGATCTCGACCGACCGGGAGACCGGCTGACTAGCGCGGATCGACGGGGATATCACTGGCGATCCGCGGGGGTTGCACCCCGCTGCACCGACGCTGGTGCGCCCGGCGCGGTCGTAGCCTGACTCTCATGTCGATCGAGCGAGTGGATCCACTGCGAGCGGTGATCTTCGATGTGGACGGCACCCTCGCCGACACAGAGCGAGACGGGCATCGGGTGGCGTTCAATGCAGCCTTCGAGGCGGCCGGTCTGGGCTACCGCTGGAGCGTCGAGGAATACGGTGCGCTGCTGGCCACGACCGGTGGTCGCCGGCGCATCGAACGCTACCTCCAATCCCACGGGCACTCCCCCACCGAAGCTGCTGAGCTGGCGGCGAAACTGCACGCGGACAAAACGCGCCGATTTGTCGCGCTGGTCCGCACCGGCGCGATGCAGGAACGGCCGGGCACTGCCGAGTTGATCAACGCACTGCGCACCGAGGGGGTGGCCGTAGCGATCGCGACGACCGGCACCTCCGACTGGGTGCGGCCGCTGCTCGACATACTGTTCGGTATCGATGCATTTGACGTCGTCGTCACCGGATCAGACGTTACTGACCTCAAGCCCGACCCGGCCGTCTATCTGGAGACGCTGGTCCGCCTGAACCTGACCGCCGCCGACGCAGTAGCCGTGGAGGACTCTGCCAACGGCGTTCAAGCCGCAGTCTCTGCGGGGCTGCGGTGTGTGGCGGTGGTCAACGGGTACACCCGTGATCAGGACATGTCGGGTGCCGTGGCAGTGCTCGATGACCTGGCCCGGCCTGGTGGAGTCTCGGTACTCCGGGGCGATCCGCAATTGGCTGACGGACTGACCGTCGCGGCATTGCGGCGCTTCGTCAGAGTGGTGGCGTAGCGTCGAACGCGCTAGCGATGCTTGTAGACGAAGTTGGAACGAAGTTTTCAGTGCGCAGGAGGTGCATCAGCCGTGTCCGGATCGGTTCGGGTGGCGGTGATCGGATCCGGTCCTGCCGGACTGTATGCGGCCGATGAGCTAAGCAAGCACGATGCGGTGTCCGTCGATGTCATAGATCGGCTGCCATGCCCTTACGGGCTGTTGCGTTATGGCGTGGCACCGGACCATCTGAAGATGAAGTCGCTGGAGATCACGCTGCGCAAGATCCTCGAGCGGCCCACCGTGCGGTTTCTCGGCGGGATCGAGCTCGGTTCCGGTATCAGCGTGGCGGAGTTGCGGGAATACTACGACGCGGTGATATACGCAACCGGGTCGCCGGTCGACCGTCGACTATCCATTCCCGGCGAAGAACTGCCGGGCAGCTTCTCGGCCACCGAATTCGTGGCCTGGTACTGCGGCCACCCTGACGCGGCAGTGGATGCGTTCACTTTGCATGCGCGTAGCGCCGTGGTGGTCGGGGTAGGCAACGTCGCGGTGGACGTCGCGCGCATTCTGGCGAAGACGGCTGGCGAGCTGGACATCACCGACATGCCCGATCATGTGCTCAAAGTGCTCGACGCGAGTGCCGTCAGCGACATTTATATTATTGGCAGGCGTGGGCCGGCGCAGGCGAAATTCACCACCAAGGAGCTGCGCGAGCTGGGTGAACAGGCTCATGCCGATGTGGTGGTAGACCCTGCCGAACTGGTGCTTGATCAGGCCGGCAAGGAGCTGGTGGAAAACAACAAGGCCGTCCGACGCAACGTCGATACATTGCAGGAATGGTCTACCCGCATCCAGCAGGGCCGGGCTCGGCGGATCCACCTGCGGTTCCTGCTCGCCCCGGTGGCTGTGCTCGGTTCCGGCCGGGTGGAAGCGGTGCGGTGTGAGCGCAACGAGCTCGATGGCTGCGGCGGCGTCACAGGCACTGGCATAACGGAGACCCTGCCCGCCCAGCTGTTGCTGCGCTCGGTGGGATACCGCGGGCTGCCGTTGCCCGGCGTGCCGTTCGACGAGCGATCCGGGGTGATCCCGAACGTGGCGGGCCGGGTGCAGCACAACGGTTCAGTCGTCATCGGCGAATACGTGGTCGGCTGGATCAAGCGCGGACCCACCGGGGTGATCGGAACCAACAAAGGCGACGCCAAGGAGACCGTGGAGCAGCTGCTCGATGACCTCGACGCGCTGCCCCGCGCATCCCACCGGGACCCCGACGCGATCATTGAGCAGCTCAACCAGCGGGGTGTTGGGGTGGTCAGCTGGGCCGGCTGGGAGGCCATCGACGCTGCCGAGCAGGCGCTGGGAGCCGCGGCAGGACGTACCCGCATCAAAATCGCGGACCGGGCGGCGCTGCTCCTCGCCGCCGCGACGGCGCTGCGCCGCTGATCCCGCTTACCGAGACGCCGTCCAAGCTCGCAAGTCGTCGGCGTACCAGGTGTTCACCACCCGCTCGGCGGGCACCGCGCAGGCGAGGGCGCGTTCGCAGCCGTAGGGCAGCCAGTCGAGCTGTCCAGGGGCGTGCGCGTCGGAGTCGATGGCGAACAGGCAGCCCGCTGCCACCGCGAGCCGCAGTAGCCGTTTCGGCGGGTCCAGCCGCTCCGGACGGCAGTTGACTTCCACCGCGACGCCATGCTCGGCGCAGGCCGCGAAGACCGCATCGGGATCGAACTGCGACTCGGGGCGTTGCCGAGAACCGGCGACCAACCGGCCGGTGCAGTGCCCGAGCACGTCGACGTGCGGGTTGGCCACCGCCCGGAGCATCCGCTTGGTCATCTCCGCGGCCGGCATCCGCAGTTGCGAGTGCACTGAGGCGACCACAACATCTAGTAGTGCTAGTAACTCTTCGGTCTGATCCAGCGCACCGTCGGCGAGGATGTCGACCTCGATCCCAGTGAGGATGCGAAACGGGGCGAGCGTCTCGTTGAACCCGGCGACGACCTCCAGCTGGCGGCGTAGCCGCTCCGGTGATAGCCCGTTGGCCACGGTGAGCCGCGGTGAATGGTCGGTCAGGACAAGATATTGGTGGCCGAGGTCACGGGCAGTGACCGCCATCTCCTCAATGGGTGAGCCGCCGTCGGACCAGTCGGAATGCGTGTGGCAATCGCCGCGTAGTGCCGCCCGCAGCGCCGCACCGGCCGCACTCGCATCAGTTGGGCCGGTCAGCTCCGTCTCCAGCCGGCGCAGGTATTCCGGCTCCTGCCCGGCGAGGGATTCGGTGACGCAGCGGGCCGTGACCTCACCGACGCCGCTCAATGCGGTCAGGGCGCCGGCGCTGGCGCGCTGGGCCACGTCGTCGCGCGCCGAAAGCACCGACGCGGCCGTCCGGAAGGCCCGAACCCGGTAGGTCTGCGCGGCGGCGCGCTCGAGCAGAAAGGCGATCCGCCGTAGGTCCGCGACAGGATCCCGGGGTTGCGTCACGCTGGCCCTCCAGCCTCGTGAGTGGACAACGGTGTCAGGTGTCAGGAATCCCTGCCACCCGACGTGCCCCGGATGGGTGGCTTCACGCTTCTGACGGCGCAGAGCGACTACGGTGCGAAAGCGAACAGCTCAGAGAGGAGCCGCCGTGTTGCTTAGCCGCGTTGCCCGCCCGCTGCTTGCCGCCGTGTCCGTCGCCAATGGTGTGGAAACTCTGATGAACCCGAAGCCAAAGATCGAGGCGGTCACCCCGCTACTGGCTAAGGGGCAGGGAGTACTGCCCGCACCCGTCAGCCCGGCGTTGGTGGTGCAAGCAGGTGCTGCCACGAAGATTGCCGCTGGGTTGCTGATGGGTCTGGGATGGGCCCCGCGGCTCGCCGCGACCGTTCTCGCCGTGGACCTGATCCCGACCACCCTGGCCGAGCAGCCGTTCGGCTCCGGCGGTTCCCCGGACGCCCGCAAGGGCCGCCAAGAGCGTTTCCTGTCCAACTGCGGTCTGCTCGGTGGGCTGTTGCTGGCGGCCACCGCTCCCCGCGGCAAACGGAGCAAGCGCGCGAGGAAGATCGCTAAGAGGATCGCCGCCAAGCGCCGGGCGCGCAGGGCGCGCTGAGCACGGAGGTCGCCGTGATCCACGAGGTCCGTGGCGTGGTGGCGCTGAGCAAGGGTGCACCGGTCACGGTAGAAACGGTGCTGGTCCCGGACCCTGGCCCGGGTGAGGCATTGGTCGCGGTGCAGGCGTGCGGCGTGTGCCGCACCGACCTGCACTACCGGCAAGGCGGGATCAACGACGAGTTCCCCTTCCTCCTGGGCCACGAGGCCGCTGGCGTGGTGGAAGCCGTCGGTGACGGGGTCGACACCGTGGCGCCCGGTGACTTCGTCATCCTCAACTGGCGTGCGGTATGCGGCCGCTGCCGGGCGTGCCGGCGAGGCAAGCCCTGGTACTGCTTCGACACCCACAACGCCGCACAATCGATGACCTTGTCCGACGGCACCGCGCTGGCGCCCGCGTTGGGCATCGGCGCGTTCGTCGAGAAGACGCTGGTTCACAGCGGTCAGTGCACCAAGGTCAGCCCGGCGATCGCGCCCGAGATCGCCGGGCTGCTCGGCTGCGGAGTGATGGCCGGGCTCGGTGCGGCGATCAACACCGGCGGCATCACCCGCGGCGACTCGGTGGCGGTGATCGGCTGCGGAGGCGTCGGCAATGCGGCCATCGCCGGGGCCGCACTAGCGGGTGCGACCACGATCATCGGCGTCGACGTCGACCCCGGCAAACTACGGTGGGCCACCGACTTCGGCGCGACGCACACGGTCAACGCCCGGGAGTCCGACGTCGCCGAGGCGGTGCGGTCCTACACCGGAGGCTTCGGGGCCGACGTCGTGATCGACGCGGTGGGTCGCCCGGAAACCTGGCGACAGGCATTCTTCGCCCGCGACTTCGCCGGCACCGTGGTCCTGGTCGGGGTGCCGACGCCGGATCTGATGGTGCCGGAGATCCCCCTGCTGGAGATCTTTGGCCGAGGCGGATCGCTGAAGTCGTCGTGGTATGGCGATTGCCTACCCGAGCGAGACTTCCCGATGCTGGTCGACCTGCACCTGCAGGGACGGCTACCGCTGGAGAAGTTCGTCTCCGAAACGATCACTCTGGACGAGGTGGAAGCCGCCTTCGAGAAGATGGAGCGCGGCGAGGTACTGCGCAGCGTCATGCTGCTACGCAGCTCGTGAGTGCGTAACAGTGTTCTAACACTGTTACGCACTCACGAGCTGCTCCCGAAGGGAGCGCAGGTGCTGGAGCGGGTGGTCACGTCGGGCACCTTCAGCCTGGACGGCGGCACCTGGGCGGTTGACAACAACGTTTGGCTGATCGGTGATGAGCGCGAGGTGATCGTCGTTGACGCGGCGCACGACGCCGAAGCGATCGCCGCGGCCGTCGGCGACCGACGGGTACTGGCCATCGTGTGCACGCACGCCCATGATGATCACGTCAACGCCGCGCCGGAGCTGTCTCGCATCCTCGCTGCACCGGTGCTGTTGCATCCCCAAGAGCATGTGCTGTGGCGGCTCGCGCACCCCGACACACCGCCACCGGACGCCGAGCTCGTCGACGGCGACGTGCTGCCCGTCGCGGGTACCGCACTGCGGGTATTACATACCCCCGGGCACTCCCCCGGCTCGTGTTGCCTGTACGCCCCCGACCTGGGCGTGGTGTTCAGCGGGGACACGCTGTTCCAAGGCGGCCCGGGCGCCACCGGTCGGTCCTACTCAAACTTCGATGAAATCGTCGCCTCGATCCGGAGCCGGTTACTCACGCTGCCCGCCGCGACGGAGGTGCGGACCGGCCACGGCGACTCCACGACCATCGGCAACGAGGCCGAGCACGTCGCGGAGTGGATCTCGGGTGGGCACTGAGGGTGAGGCTCTATACATCTGCGCGCCGCCGCCGTACCGTGGATTGATTATCGACAGGCTGTTGCGACGGGGGAGTCGTGACTACTGCACCACGCCATCGTAGACCGTCGCCAGTCGGATGGCTGCCAGTTATGGCGTCGGTCGCGGTGGGGGCTGCGCTCGGGGTCGGCGGTGTGACCTTAGCCAGCGCAACGTCGTCAGTTCACCAGCCGACCCCGCACCCGAGGGCATCGGCTCACGTTGCATCATCCCACACCCCGTCGCCGCGACCATCGGAGGTCGCACCTCTGGTCGATCCGGTCGCGTTCGCCGCACCCGCCACCGACGCCGTCGGGATGTCGGTGACTGTCCTGCGCCCGGAAAAAGTCCACGGCGGAGTGCGGTTCACCATCGCGCTGGCCAACACCAGTGGCATCCCGATCACTGTCGACACCGGTGCCCTGGGACCACAGGATCCGCGTTTCAACGACACAACCGTCCCGATGACCATGACTTCGGTACGCAAGAAGCTCGTGCCTGGTGAGGGTTACACCTACCAGTGCGTCTTCAAACTACCCACCATGGACGTCGGTCAACTGGCGTTCGTGGTCGGTCCTGTCAGTGTCTCCGGTCCGGCTGCCGGAGACTGAACGGCAAGTCAGTAAGCACCGACCAGCCGCATTGCTGGGACTGTCACCGGTTGCACCACGCCCGCGGGTTCGGCCACTCGAGACGGCTCGATCACCCGAGACTCGGTGACGATGGCGGTGACCAGGTCGGCAGGGGTCACATCGAAGGCCGGGTTGAACGCGGTGGACTCGGCCGGCGCCATCCGCCAACCCCCCACCAGCAGCACCTCATCGGGATCCCGGTACTCGATAGTCACGTCAGCGCCGGTGGGCGTGTCCGGGTCGATGGTGGCGGTCGGGGCGGCTACCACGAAGGGGATACCGGCCCTGGCCGCGGCCAGCGCGAGCGGGTAGGTCCCCACCTTGTTCACCACATCGTAGTTGGCCGCGATCCGGTCCGCTCCGACGATGACCGCGTCTACCTGTCCACTGGCGATCAGACCCGGTCCGGCGGCGTCGATCATGATCTGATGCGGCACCCCCAGCTGGGCGAGTTCGAAGGCGGTGATCCGAGTGCCCTGCAGCAGCGGGCGAGTCTCGCCGACGACCACCATCGAGATCAACGAGTCGGCGTGCAGGGCCCGAACGATACCGAGCGCGGTACCCCATTCCACGCAGGCCAGGGCGCCCGCGTTGCAGTGCGTGTGCAGCACCATCGGACGGTCGCCAACATAGCTGCGCAGGAGGGCGGCGCCGAGCCGAGACAACGTGGCACAGGCCCGAACATCGGCCTCCACCAGTGCGGCCGCGGCATCCAGCACCGCGGCGGGACCGTGGGACACCGCGGGCAGCACCTGCTGCACCGCCCACCTCAGATGCGCCGCGGTGGGGCGGGCGACGGCGATGCGACGGGCGTCGGCCCGCACGGCTTCGGGATCGTAGCCCTGCTCCGCCGATCGCGCCGCGGCGAGCGCAACGCCTAAAGCGCCCATCGCGCCCAGCGCGGGCGCGCCACGCACGACCAACCGATGGATCGCGTCCACCACGTCGCTCACAGTGTGTAAAGCGACTCGCCGCTGTTGCGGCAGCGCGGTCTGGTCAACCACATCGACGTGTCCGTCGATCCACTCGATGGTGCGGCGCATAGGTACCTGGCTTCTCCCGGTTCGGTCTGCGGGCAACCTACGCGTTGGCAAGCAGGTCGAGCACCGCCCAACGGATGATGCCGCGCGGCGTAGATGTCAGCGTTGGGTAATCGCGGTGTACGCACGTTCGGAGTAACCGGTGTAGACCTGGCGCGGCCTGCCGATCTTGGTTTCCGGGTCGCTGATCATCTCGCGCCAGTTCGCGATCCAGCCCGGCAGCCGTCCCAGCGCGAAAAGCACCGTGAACATCTTGGTCGGAAAACCCATCGCCCGGTAGATCAGGCCGGTGTAGAAATCGACGTTGGGGTACAGCTTGCGCTCGACGAAGTAGTCGTCGGCCAGCGCCTTGGCCTCCAGCTCCAGGGCGATGTCGAGCAACGGATCATTGACCCCCAACTTGTGCAGAATTTCGTCCGCTGTCTTCTTGACGATCTTCGCTCGGGGGTCGTAGTTCTTATATACCCGGTGCCCGAAACCCATCAGCCGCACACCGTGCTCGTGTTTCTTCACCTTCGTGACGAACGCGTCAACGTCACCCCCGTCGGCCCGGATGCATTCGAGCATCTCCAGCACCAACTGGTTCGCCCCGCCGTGCAGCGGGCCGAACAGCGCATTGATCCCCGCAGAGATCGACGCGAACAGGTTGGCCTGCGACGAGCCGACCATCCGGACGGTGGAGGTCGAACAGTTCTGCTCGTGATCAGCGTGCAGCATGAACAACAGGTCCAGCGCGTTGGCCACCACCGGATCGACCTCGAAAGGTTCGGTGGGCAGCCCGAAGGTCATCCGCACGAAGTTGTGCACCAAGCTCAACGAGTTGTCCGGGTAGAGGAACGGCTGGCCGATCGACTTCTTGTAGGCGTAGGCCGCGATCGTGGGCAGCTTGGCCAACAACCTCGCGGTGGAGATCTCCACCTGGTCGTGGTCGAACGGGTTGAGGCTGTCCTGGTAGAAGGTCGACAGTGCCGATACCGCGCTGGACAACACCGGCATCGGATGGGCGTCGCGCGGGAAACCGTCAAAGAACCGCCTGAGGTCCTCATGCAACAGGGTGTGGACCCGGATCAGCTCGGTGAAGTTCTCCAGCTGTCCGCTGGTAGGCAGATCCCCGTAGATCAGCAGATAGCTGGTCTCCAGGAACGTTGAGCGCTGCGCCAACACTTCGATCGGGTAACCCCGGTAGCGCAGCACGCCAGCGTCACCGTCGATGTAGGTGATCTGCGACGTGCACCCAGCGGTGTTGACGAATCCCGGGTCGAGAGCGACCATACCCGTATCGGCCAGCAGCGTGCCGAGGTTGATCCCGGACGCCCCTTGGGCCGCCCGAGTGATCGACATCTGGTGTACGCCGTCCGGGTAGCCCAAGGTCACAGCTGGTTCGCCAGGCACCTACCCAAGGTAGCTTGTCACGCCTTGTGGAGATAGAACACCACGGTAGCGTCACGGGGCGAGCCGCTGAACAGTCCAGTTGCCGTCCTCGGCGACGTTGTAACGCAACCGGTCGTGCATCCGGTTGGGCCTGCCCTGCCAGAACTCCACGCTCACCGGAATGATCCGCACCCCGCCCCAATGCGGCGGCAACGGCACCGCCTCAACGTCGGCGAATCTCGCCGTGACCTGCTCCAAGGCGACGTCCAGCGCGTGCCGGTCGGGTACCACGGTGGACTGAGCCGACGCCCACGCCCCGAGCTGAGCACCCCGGGGGCGGGTCTGCCAATACGTTGTGCTCGCCTCGGGTGTGAGCACCTGGATCGGCCCTCGCAGGTGCACCTGACGGTGCAGCGCAATCCACGGAAACGTCGCCGCGGCGAACGCGGTGACGTCGAGGTCGCCCATCTTGGCGGAGGTGAAGTTGGTGTAGAACACCACACCGCGCGAGTCGAGACCCTTGGCCAGCACGGTGCGGGAGCTGGGCAGCCCGCCGGCGTCCGCGGTAGCCAGCACCATGGCGTTCGGCTCAGGAAGGCCCGCCGTCACGGCGTCGCCGAGCCAACTCGCAAGCTGTTCGTGCCAGCTGCCGGCCAGGTCGGCTTCCTCCAGCGCCACAGCCGGGTAGGCCACCCGCATCCGGGCCAGGTCATCGATCCGCTGGCCCCGGTCCGTCCACCCAGCCGCCACTCCGCACGCTCCTTGTCTATGCCGTCAATGCCGTCTATGCCGGAACCACATTGGGCCAATCGGCCCTAGGATTGCCACCAGATGGCCATCGGGTGCACTGTTAGTCAACCCGCGCGGCGCCGCGCTGTGGCGTGCGCCCACCCCGCTGGCCGATCAGCGGCCCGCGTGTGTCCAAGCAGGGGCCCCACCGCGCAAGGAGGTCGGCGTGACTCTGATGAATGGGTTGGCAAAAGTGAATGGGCCAGCGGACACCACCGGTTTCAAGCCGGGGCTGGAGGGCGTGGTCGCCTTCCACACTGAGATCGCCGAACCGGACCGGGGCGGCGGCGCGTTACGCTACCGTGGCGTCGACATCGAGGATCTCGTCGATCATGTGACGTTCGGCGACGTGTGGGCGTTGCTGACCGACGGACGCTTCGGGCACGGGCTGCCCCCCGCCGAGCCCTTTCCGCTGCCGGTGCACACCGGTGACGTCCGGGTCGACGTGCAAGCCGCGCTGGCGATGCTCGCTCCCATCTGGGATTATCGCCCGCTGCTGGACACCTCCGACGCGCAGGCCCGGACGGATCTCGCCAGGGCGTCGGTGATGGCGCTGTCGTACGTGGCGCAGTCCGCCCGGGGAATCCACCAGCCGGCCGTGCCGCAACGCCGGATCGATGAGTGTTCCACCATCACCGAGCGTTTCATGACCCGGTGGCGCGGCGATCCGGATCCGGCACACGTCCGGGCCGTGGACGGCTACTGGGTCTCCGCCGCCGAGCACGGGCTCAACGCCTCGACCTTCACCGCTCGGGTGATCGCTTCCACCGGTGCCGACGCCGCAGCGTGCCTGTCCGGGGCGATCGGCGCGATGTCCGGGCCGCTACACGGTGGCGCGCCGGCGCGGGTACTGCCGATGATCGAGGAGGTGGAGCGCACTGACAACGCCACCGCGGTGGTCCGTAAGGTGCTGGATCGCGGTGAGCGGCTGATGGGTTTCGGCCACCGGGTCTACCGTGCCAAGGATCCGCGAGCCCGAGTACTGCGCCGGCTCTGCAAGGAACTCGGCGCACCACGCCACGACGTGGCGGTGGCGCTGGAACAGGCCGCGTTGGCCGAGCTGGCTGACCGGCGGCCGGACCGGGTGATCGAGACCAACGTCGAGTTCTGGGCCGCGGTGATCCTCGACTTCGCGCAGGTGCCGCCGCACATGATGCCGGGAATGTTCACCTGCGCACGGACCGCGGGTTGGTGCGCGCACATCATGGAGCAGAAGCGCACCAGCCGGCTGGTCCGTCCAGTGGCACAGTACGTCGGGCCGGCGTCACGGCGTCCCGAGGATGTGGCGGGCTGGGACGAGATCAGCCGCCCCTGACCGGTCGCTCGGGTCGCCGGAGTGCGTACCGGGCGAACAGCTGGCCCTGCGCCTCCAGCAGCCACACCAGGTCCAGCCCGACCGGTTCGGCCAGCAGCGCCCGGTCGACGATGGACAGCGACCCGGCGCTACCTGCAAGGGCGGGTGCGATGGACAGGAACAGCTCGTCAACCAGGCCGGCAGGCAACAGCGAAGCGTTGAGCTGCGGGCCGCCCTCGCACAACACCGAGCGCACGTTGTGCTCGGTGCGCAGCCGGGTGAGCATCGCCGGCAGGTCGACGTCCTCGCCGGGCGCCGGGCGCAGGTAACTGACGTCAGCCACGCATTCCGGTAGCTCAGCGGCGCTGGCGGTGAGCACGACCACCCGGGAATGCGGGTCGGCCAGCAGCGGCAGGTCCGCGGTCAAGGTGAGCCGGCGGCTCACCACGATGGCCAGCGGGTCTGGCGCCAACCCGCGGGCTACCCGGCGCGCCCGGCGTTGCGGATCGCGGACCAGCCGCCCGTACCGCTCGGTGCGTACCGTCCCGGCACCGACCATGACCGCATCGACGTGAGTTCGCAACTCATGGAACAGCTGCCGGTCGGCCGGGTTGCTGATCGGGGCGGTGCGCTGCGCCACCGCCGCCGCGCCATCAGCGGTGGCCACCATGTTGAGCACCAGATAGGGGCGGTGCTCGGCGGCCATCTCAGCCAGCACGAGTCCCTCCAACGCCTCGACGGCGGTGACGATTCCGGGCTGGGGCAGCAACCGCCGCAACACCAGCTCGGTCACGCCGGATGTCCCGGTTCGATACCTTTCGCCTGGTCGAACGTGAAGTACGGCTCGCGGGCTTGCTGGGCCGCGATCGGGTCGAGCAGGAAGCCGACATGGTCGCCGAAGTCGAACTGGTTGAGCACTCGCCCGACGAACCAGTTCCCGCAGTCCTGCAGGATCGGCACCTCCCCCGGACCGGGTAGCCAGGCGCAGCGGGCGAACTTGTCTATCTCCTCGCTGCAGCCGCTCCCGAACAGCTGGGCCAACGGGTCAGCATCCTGCGGCACGACGTGCACAGCGATCAGCTCGGCGCCGGCGGCCAACCGGTAGGTGTGGTTCTTGCGGGACAGGCAGATCAGGAAGCGTTGCGGTGCAATGCTGGCCTGGCAACCGAATCCGACCAGGCAACCAGCGCGCTGCGCGCCGACCCGGACCGTGACGATGAACATCGGGTAGTCGAGCTTTCTCGCCAGCTCCCCGAAAACACCGTGAACGTCCACGACAGATCAACCTACCGGCGCCCCGGGCGCACTCGCACCGCCAGCTCTGCGTCTCCCGAACTCCACACCAGAGCTGTTCGGCTCGCCCAGCACGACACTGGTGTGGAGCTCGGGAGACGCAGCGTTGTTCAGGGCAGTGGGTACCGTGAACGGGTGCAGCACATAGCGGCGGGTAAGGTGCGGGACCTGTATTCATTCGACGGCGACGTCCTGCTTGTCGCCTCGGATCGAATCTCGATATATGACGTGGTGCTTCCGACGGCCATTCCGGACAAGGGCGCGCTGCTGACCCAACTATCGGTATGGTGGTTTCACCGACTCAGGGATGTCACGCCCAACCACCTGATCTCCAGCACTGATGTGCCGCCGGAGTTCGGGACGCGCGCGATGCGCTGCATCCCGCTGCGGATGATTCCGGTGGAGTGCATCGCCCGCGGCTACCTCGCCGGCCTGGGGCTGCGCGAGTACGAGAAGACCGGCACGGTGTCGGGTGTGGCGTTGCCTGCCGGGCTGGTCGCTGGCAGCCGATTACCCGAGCCGATCTTCACGCCGACCACCAAATCGACAACCGGCCACGATGAGTTCATCACCTTCGACGACGTAGTTCTCGACATCGGAGAAGCTACTGCGCAACGCCTCCGTAGCCGGACCCTGGAGCTTTACACAACAGCTGCGGAGCACGCGGTGAACAATGGTGTCATCATCGCGGACACGAAGTTCGAGTTCGGCTGGGACACCGCCGGGCAATTGACGCTCGGAGACGAAGCAATCACGTCGGATTCATCCCGGTTCTGGCTCGCGGAGAGCTGGCGACCAGGTGAGCAGCCACCCGCGCTGGACAAGCAGTTCGTTCGGGACTGGGCGGTCGGCACGGGATGGGACCGCGAGCCTCCCGGACCTGTCATTGCGTCCTCGATCGTGGCCGAAACGCGGCGGCGCTACATCGAAGCCTATGAGCGCATCACCGGGGCCACCTGGCCGTCGTCGTAATCTGATGGCATGACACAGACCGCGCAGCTGACCATCCCCGCCGGACTGAAACCCGCTGACGGCCGCTTCGGTTGCGGGCCGTCGAAGGTGCGTCCCGAGCAGCTGGCCGCGCTAGCCACCAGCGGCGCCTCGCGGATGGGCACCTCGCATCGGCAGAAACCGGTGAAGTCCCTGGTCGGACGGATCCGTGCCGGATTGAGCGAGCTGTTCTCGCTACCCGAGGGATACCAGGTCGTACTCGGCAACGGCGGCACCAACGCGTTCTGGGATGTCGCCGCCTTGGGCCTGGTCCGGAACCGCTCGCTGCACCTCACCTACGGCGAGTTCTCCGCGAAGTTCGCCGCCGTCACGACGCGCGCCCCGTTCCTGACCGATCCGGTGGTGATCTCCGCCCCGCCGGGCGACGCCCCGGCGCCGGTCGCGGACCCGTCCTGTGACCTGATCGGTTGGGCGCACAACGAGACGTCTACCGGAGTGATGGTTCCGGTGTGCCGGCCGGCCGGTTCGCAGGGCGCGCTGGTGGCGATCGACGCGACCAGCGGTGCCGGTGGCCTGCCGGTCCACGCCGCCGACGTCGACGTCTACTACTTCGCGCCGCAGAAGTGTTTCGCCTCCGACGGCGGGCTGTGGATCGCGCTGCTCAGCCCGGCCGCGCTGGAGCGGGTCGCCGAGATCGGCTCGTCGGACCGGTGGGTGCCTGAGTTTCTCTCGCTGCCCACCGCCTTGGACAACACCCTCAAAGATCAGACCTACAACACCCCAGCGATTGCCACGCTGCTGCTGCTGGTCGACCAGATCGAGTGGATGCACGCCGGTGGCGGGCTGGACTGGTGTGTCGCGCGCACCACCGCTTCGTCCTCCCGGCTGTACTCCTGGGCGGAGTCCACGCCGTACACGACACCGTTCGTCGTCGACCCCGCCAAGCGCTCGCTGGTGGTCGGCACGGTGGATTTCGTCGACAGCGTCGACGCCGCCGCGGTCGCCGCCGTGTTGCGGGCCAACGGCATCGTCGACACCGAGCCCTACCGCAAGCTCGGCCGCAACCAGCTGCGGGTCGGGATGTTCCCGGCCGTCGATCCGGACGACGTCGCCGCGCTCACCGGGTGTATCGACTGGGTGGTCGAGCGGCTGAGTAATTGAGCTGCATGTGAGACTCGGCGGTCAGCGGCGCGCCTCCCCCGGCATCGCCGCTGACCGCCCTACGGTGGCGAGTACTTGATGTGGAGGTCCTCGGATGCGTGCGCTGCGAATTGCCGGTCTGGGGACCGACGGCTGCACGATCATCCTGGAGACCGGGGATCGACGCGACCGGTTCACCCTGGTGGTGGACGACACGCTGCACGCGGCGGTCCGGGGCGATCTTCCGCGGCTGGATCCGACCGAGATCGATCCGGCGAGTGAGATGCGGCCCCGGGAGATTCAGGCCCGGGTCAGGGCTGGAGCGTCCGTCGAACAGCTGGCCACCGCCGCCGGCGTGTCCAGCGAGCGGATCGAGCGGTTTGCCTACCCGGTGCTGTTGGAGCGATCCCGCATGACGCAGCTGGCTCAGCAAGCCCACCCAGTGCGCGCCGACGGCCCCGATGTGCGCACTCTGGAGCAGGTCGTTGCCGACACTTTCCACCGCCGTGGTCACGATCTCAACGCGGTGACCTGGGATTCTTGGCGCGGAGAGGACGGCGAATGGGCCGTGCAGCTGCGCTGGCGGGCTGGCCGGTCGGAGAACCGGGCGCAGTGGACGTTGCATCCAGGTGCGCACGGCGGCACCGTCACCGCGGTCGACGATCACGCCACCGACCTGATCGATCCGCAACCGGCCGCGCAACTGCGCACGGTTGGCCCGGTGACCGACGAGACCCGCCCAGCGCTGGCAGTCCCCGACGACGCCCCCACCCAGCCACCCAAACGCCCCCGCAAGAACCGCGCCGCCATCCCCTCCTGGGAAGACGTCCTGCTCGGCGTCCGCTCCCCCTAGCTAGACCGCGTTCTGGATGCAGAACGCGCTAAACACGGCGCGCGAGACCGCACTCTGCATCCAGAACGCGATGCGGTGACACGAAAATGGGGTGCCCCGGCCAAGGGGTGCGGTTAGCGTTTGGGGGGTTATGAGCCCCCCTCCACAATCCTCTCTGGCTGTGCTGCGCCGGTTGGCGCCCTACGCACGGCCGGTACGCGGGCGGTTGCTGGGCTCGGGCGCCGCGGCGCTGGGAGCGATGCTGGCCGGGTTGGGCATCCCGCTGCTGATCCAGCGGATCGTCGACGGCCCGCTCGCTCACCGGGACCGATCCTCGCTAGTGCTGCTATCACTCGTGGTGCTCGCGCTCGGGGTAGTCGAGGCCGGCCTGATCTATCTACGCCGGGCGGTGGGAGCGCGCCCGACCACGGAGATCGAGAAACGGATGCGGGCCGATCTCTACCACCACCTGCAGCAGCTTCCGGTGGCATTCCACGACCGCTGGCAGTCCGGGCAGCTGCTGTCCCGCGCGATCAGTGACCTGAGCACGATCCGCCGGTTCGTCGCCTTCTCGGGGCTGTTCCTGGTAGTCAACATGCTGACCGTGCTGATCGGGATGGCTGCTCTGCTGATGATCGCACCGGCGCTCGGGGCGCTCGCCGTGATCATGGCGATACCGCTGGTGGTGCTGTGCGGGCGCTACGAGCGGCACTACCGGTCAGCCGCTCGGCGGGCGCAGGACCAGGTGGGAGACCTGGCGACCACCGTGGGGGAAGCCGCTTCGGGCATCCGGGTGCTGAAGTCTTTCGGCCAGGGTCGCCGGGCCACCCAGACCTTCCTGGCGCAGGCCCGCGAGCTGCGCCGGACCGAGCTGACCAAGGTGGGGGTGCTCGCCACCCTCTGGGCGTTGATCATCGCGCTGCCGGAGCTCACGCTAGCCGCGATGCTGGCACTGGGCGGATATGAGGTGGCGACCGGATCGCTGTCCCTGGGCACCGTCATCGGGGCGATCACCATCCTCACCTACCTGCGCTGGCCGCTGGAGTCGCTGGGCTGGTTGCTGGCTGACGCCGGTAACGCCGCCGCGGCGACCATCCGGTATTGGGAAGTGTTCGACACCGCCGTTGTGGTGGCTGACCCGCCGCAGCCCCGGGCCCCGGCGCAACCGGTGCGCGGCCGGTTACGGCTGGAGGCGGTGCACTTCCGGTTTCCGGGGGCCGCCAGCGACGTGCTGCGGGGGGTGGACCTCGACGTCCGACCGGGCGAGACGATGGCGCTGGTGGGCGCGACCGGCAGCGGCAAGACCACCCTGACCGCGCTGGTACCCCGGCTGGCCGACGTCACCAGCGGCCGCGTCTTGATCGACGGGGTAGACGTGCGGGACCTGGCGCTGGCCGAGCTGCGCACACTCGTGGCGATCGCGTTCGAGGACCCGGTGCTGTTCTCCGCGTCGGTCCGGGAGAACGTGGCGCTGGGCGCACCGCAGGCCTGCGACGACGACGTGCGCCGCGCGCTGCGGATCGCCCACGCCGAGGCGTTCGTCGACGCGCTGCCCTGGGGCCTGGACACTCGGATCGGCGAGCAGGGCCTGACGCTGTCCGGCGGGCAACGGCAGCGGCTAGCGCTGGCCCGCGCGGTGATCGGGCAGCCAGCGGTGCTCGTGCTCGACGACCCGCTGTCCGCGCTGGACGTCCACACCGAGGCCGAGGTCGAGGCGGCGCTGCGCCGGGTGCTACACGGCGTGACCGCGCTGGTGGTGGCCCACCGGCCATCCACCGTGCAACTCGCCGACCGGGTGGCGCTGCTCGTCGATGGCCGGATCGAGGCCGTGGGCACCCACTCCGAGCTGCTCGCCGAGGTGCCCGAGTACCGCCGGCTGCTGTCCACTGTAGATGCCCAGGCGGTGACTCGATGACACAGCAGTGGCAGGGCGTCGCCGCCGAGGACCTCGACACGATCGACACCGCCACCGGGTTGCGGTTAGCCACCCGGTCGCGGCGGCTGCTCGGCTCGCTGCTGCGCCCGCAACTGCGCGGGATCAGCGCCGCGGTGGGGCTGCTCCTCGCCGACCAGGTCGCGCTGCTAGCCGGGCCACTACTGATCGCCGTGGCGATCGACCGTGGCATCCCGGCAGCACTCGGCGGTCGGACCGGCCCGCTGATCTGGTGCATCGCCGGCTACGCGGTGACCGGATTGGCCGACGCCCTGACCGTCAGCGCGTTTCTGCGACTGTCTGGACGGATCGGGCAGGACGTGCTGCTTGATCTACGCGAGCGGGTGTTCGCGCACGTCCAGCGGTTGTCGTTGGCTTTCCACGAGCGCTACACGTCGGGCCGGGTGATCTCCCGGCTGACCAGCGACCTGGACTCCTTGCAGGAGATGCTGGACAAGGGGCTGGACGGGTTCTTCATCTCGCTGCTGTCCATCGTCGGCATCGGTGCGATGCTGCTGGTGCTAGACGTCCCCCTGGGGCTGGTGGCGCTGGCCGGCTTCGTGCCGCTCGGTCTGCTCACCCGCTGGTACCGGCGGCGCTCGCAGCACACCTACCGCGCCACCCGCACCTGGATCGCCCGGGTGATCGTGCAGTTCGTCGAGACCATGAACGGGATCCGCGCGGTGCAGGCGTATCGCCGCGAGCCGCGCAACGCCTCAATCATGGACGGGCTGAGCGGCGAGTTCGCCGACGCCGAAACCGAAGCGTTCTACTTGGTCGCCCGGTTCACCTCGATCCTGCGGCTGGTCGGTTCTGTCTGTGTCGTACTGACGTTGCTGCTCGGCGGGCTGCGGGTACTTCAAGGCAGCCTCACGCTGGGCGTGCTGGCGGCCTTTGTGCTGTACCTGCGCCGGTTCTACGACCCGCTCGACGAGCTGGCCATGTTCGCCAACTCCTACGCTTCGTCGGCGGCGGCGCTGGAGAAGATCTCCGGGCTGCTTGACGAGCGTCCCGCGGTCGGCGACCCCGCCGCGCCGGTGAAGCTGCCCGTTCCGGTGCGCGGCGAGGTGGTCTTTGACGGCGTGCGCTTCTCCTATGGCGGCCCAGAGATCCTGCCGCAGCTGGACCTGGTGATACCCGCCGGCCACACCGTCGCGCTGGTCGGCGCAACCGGGGCGGGCAAGTCGACGGTGGCCAAACTCGTCGCGAGGCTCTACGACCCGGTTGCCGGCACCGTCCGATTGGACGGGGTTGACCTGCGCTCGGTAGCGGACGCCGACCTGCGCCGGGCGGTGGTGATGGTGACCCAGGAGTCGTTCCTGTTCGCCGGCTCGGTGGCCGACAACATCGCGCTGGGGGCGCCCGGCGCGTCCCGATCCGAGGTGGTGGCGGCCGCCCGAGCGGTGGGGGCGGACGAGTTCATCACCGTATTGCCCGACGGCTACGACACCGACGTGCGCAAACGCGGCGCGCGGCTGTCCGCCGGGCAGCGCCAATTGGTGTCCTTCGCGCGAGCGCTGCTCGCCGATCCCGCGGTGCTGATACTCGACGAAGCCACCTCGTCGCTGGACATCCCCTCCGAGCAGGCCGTGCAGGCCGCGCTGGCAACGGTGCTGGCCGGCCGCACCGCGCTGATCATCGCCCACCGGCTGTCCACCGTGCTGATCGCCGACCGCGTCCTAGTACTCGCCGACGGCGTGGTGATCGAAGACGGCCCCCCAACCCGGCTGATCGACGATGCCGGCCCCTTCGCCACCCTCCACACCGCCTGGCACACCTCGCTCACGTAACCCCCCGTCCCGGCGCCGCCGCGTTCTGGATGCAGACTGCTGCAAACCAGGCTCCTTTTGGCGCAGTCTGCATCCAGAACGCGGGTGATTAGCCGAGTAGGGAGAGAAGGAGGACGAGCCAGGTCAACAGGATGCCTGCGGCGGTACCGTACGCGACCCAGCGCCAGATCGGGGTCGCCCGGCCCAGCCAGATCGACGGTGCCAGGCCGACCGCCACTAGGAGGTTCGCCAGGACGACGAGCCAGGCACCGTTGGACGCCAGATCCTGGGACAGACTGAGCAACGCGACGCCGACGACCGTCGCTGCCATCGCGCTGACGATGAGGCCGGTCGCCCACGGCGTCGGCTCGCCTGGCTGCTCGCCTGGCTGCTCGCCTGGCTGCTCGCCTGGCTGCTCGCCTGGCTGCTCGCCTGGCTGCTCGCCTGGCTGCTCGCCTGGCTGCTCGCCTGGCTGCTCGCCTGGCTGCTCGCCTGGCTGCTTGCCTGCCGCATCACCGGTCACGTCGATCACGCTAAACGCGGCGCGCACTGGCGAAGGCGATCGCGGCGGCGGTGGCGATATTGAGCGAGTCCACTCCAGGCGCCATCGGGATGCGCACTACCAGGTCCGCCGCGGCGAGGGCTTCAACCGACAACCCCGGGCCCTCGGCCCCCAGTAGCCAGGCCACCCGGTCGGCGCCCAACCCCGCCTGCACAAGCGGCAGCGCGTCGGGCGCCGGGGACAACGCCACGACCCGGAACCCGGCCGCCCGAAGGGCATCAAGGCCTGCGAGCCAGGGCCGCAGCGGGGCGAACGGGACCCGAAGCACATGCCCCATCGACACTCGCACGCTGCGTCGATACAGCGGGTCGGCGCAACCGGGGCCGAGCAGCACCGCGTCCACCCCCAGGGCCGCCGCGTTGCGAAACAGCGCACCCAGGTTCTCGTGGTCGTTGACGCCCTCGAGCACGACCAGGTGCTGGGACCCAGCGATCAGCTCGGGCGCGGACGGCACCGGCGCCCGGTCAGCGGTCGCGAGCACCCCGCGGTTGAGGTGGAAGCCGACCACCTGCGCCATCAGTTCGGCCGACCCGGCGTAGCACGGCGCCGAGATGTCGGCGGCGAGCTCGGAGATCTTCGCCGGCACGCCGAACAGGGCCCGTGCTGGGTACCGCGAGTCCAGCAGCCGGCGGACCACGATGACTCCCTCAGCAATCACCAGACCACGGCCGCCGGGACGGTCCGGGCGACGGTCGGCCACGGTGAGATCACGGAAATCGGCTAGCCGTGGGTCGTCCACATCGCGCACCTCGACGATGTCACCCACACTGTCAGTCTCGCAAAGGACACAAGCAGGTCGGTGGCTGGTCACGGTTCACCGCGCTGTGCCACGGTGAGCGCGCGCCGGCTACTCGGAGGTGGAGATGGGCGAGGGTGCGATCGACGCGGTGTACACCAAACACGATTTGGCGCGGTACCGGGAAAAGACGCAGCGCTGCCTCAACGCGCTGGCCCTGATGCTCGCCGGGGACTACTTCTCCCCTGGTCCCGAGCGGATGGGACTCGAGCTCGAGCTGAACCTCATCGACGACAACGTCGATCCCGCGATGGCCAACCAGACCGTGCTGGAGCATATCGACGACCCGGCCTTCCAAACGGAGCTCGGCCAGCACAACATCGAGATCAACGTCGCGCCCCGGCCGTTGGTCGCTGATGAGGCCTTGGAGCTGGAACGCGAGCTGCGAGACGGCCTCAACACCGCCAACGACGCGGCCCGCGCCGCCGGTGTGGGCCTGGTCATGATCGGCATCCTGCCGACGCTGCGACCAGAGCACTTCGACCGCCGATGGATGTCCCCCAAGTCCCGCTACGCCTTGCTCAATGAGCAGATCCTGGCGGCCCGGCGTGAGGACTTCGAGCTCGACATGGAGGGAGTGCCGCTCGACGGTGGGCAGGCGGAACGGTTGCACTGCGTCACCGACTCGATCCTGCCGGAATCCGGGTGCACATCGGTGCAGCTGCACCTGCAGATCGCCCCGAGTGACTTCGCCGCGCACTGGAACGCCGCGCAAGCGCTGGCCGGAGTCCAGGTCGCGGTGGCCGCGAACTCACCGTTCCTGCTCGGTCAGGCGCTGTGGCACGAAACGCGGATCCCCCTGTTCGAGCAAGCCACCGACATCCGCTTGCCGGAGCTACGCAATCAAGGAGTGCGCCCGAGGGTGTGGTTCGGGGAGCGTTGGATCACCTCGATCTTCGACCTGTTCGAAGAGAACGTGCGCTACTTCTCGCCCTTGCTGCCCGAGACCCAGGACGAGGATCCGATGGCGGTCCTCGCCGCGGGCGGTGCACCATCGCTGTCGGAGCTACGGCTGCACAACAGCACTATCTGGCGGTGGAACCGGCCGATCTATGACGTCGGCGACGGCGTGCCGCACCTGCGCATCGAGAACCGGGTGCTGCCCGCCGGGCCGACCGTCCTCGACGTGCTGGCCAACGCCGCGTTCTTCTTCGGCGCGATGCGCGGGCTCGCCGAGCTCGATCGGCCGGTGTGGAGCCAGCTGTCCTTCCCCGCCGCGCAGGAAAACCTTTACGCAGGGGCACGGCTGGGCATGGACTCACACCTGTACTGGCCCGGCGTCGGCTGGGCCCGGCCCGATCAGCTGGTGTTGGGCACGCTGTTGCCGCTGGCACATCAGGGGCTGCGCAGCTGCGGGATGTCCGACGCCGCCCGGGAGCGCTACCTCACGGTGATCGAGCAACGGTGCGCGACGCGATGCACCGGCGCGGGCTGGCAGCGTAAGACCGTACAGGCGCTGACCGACCGGGGCGCTGACCGACCGACCGCATTGGCCGGCATGCTGCGCGGCTACATCGAGCACATGCACTCCAACCAGCCGGTGCACACCTGGCCACCGGCCTAGCAGCGCAACAGCCGTCGGGCCCCACCTGGGAGCTCCAGGTCGGGCCCGACGTGTCCCAACTGCGTTTGCCAGTACTCCCACCACGAAGCCGGCACCGCTCAAGTTAGGCTACCCTTCCTTCGCTGTCAACTCCGGCTACGTAAACCCGCATTCAGCAGCCTCAGGTGCTTGCCATCCGGTCGATGATCTCGGCCGCGCGACACAGGACGGCGCGCTCGTCGGCGGTGAGCTCGGCGAGGCGGGCGTCTAGCCAGCGCTCCCGAGCGCTGACCTGAGCATCGACATAGCGGCGGCCGGTCTCAGTCAGCGCCACCACGGTCTGCCGACCGTCGGTCGGATGCGGGCTGCGATCGATGAAGCCGCTTTCGACCAACGCGGCGATGACCCGAGTCATCGATGGCGGTTGTACCCGCTCGCGCTCCGCCAGTTCGCGCGGGCTCATCGGGCCGTGCCGGTGCAGCGAGGCCATCGCGGAAAGCTGAGTGAGGGTAGCCACCGCCTCGACATCGCGCTGCGCGCGCAACCGCCGGTTGAGCCGGACCACCGCGAGCCGAAGCCGACTGGCCAGCCCCGGCTCGTTGATGTCCTGCGCTCCGCCCAGCGTGGTCATATTGTTAGCATAACTAGCTGTATGTAGTCGTGAGTGGGAAACAGTGTTATGGCACTGTTTCCCACTCACGAGCATGCGCAGCACGCGTAGCGTGCTGCGCATGCCAAGCCTGCCTCGCAGCCTCGCCGATCCGCGACCGGTCGTTGGCGTCGGCACCGTGATCTGGTTCGCCGCTGCAGTGGTATTGCTGGTCGCCGGTCGATCGCCGGTGTGGATATGGGCTTGTCTGGCGGGAGGCCTACTCGGTCTGACCGGCTTTGCGATGATCCACTGGCAAGGTCGCGCCTCCCAGCGGGGAGCCCGCGGTGCCCCGCGTGACTTGTTCTGACCGCTGCGCCGCGATCGCGGTGTCGTGGTCAGGCTGATCGTCGAAACCCTCCCATGGCTCGATCTGCTTGACCCGGTCGGCCAGCAGCAACCAGCCGTGCCCGTCGACACAAGAGATACGCAAACGCCCGATGGGACCGCCGGCACCGCGG
The DNA here is from genome assembly GCA_023252195.1 of Pseudonocardiales bacterium. Classification (GTDB taxonomy): domain Bacteria; phylum Actinomycetota; class Actinomycetes; order Mycobacteriales; family Pseudonocardiaceae. The sequence goes on along the minus strand of JAHEXI010000003.1, from coordinate 266,675 downwards.
ATCCGGAACCTACCCTCGACGATGGCGGGGCGCCCGCACGTCGGGCAGCACACGACGCCGTTCATCGTCGAAGGGGCAGCGGCCGCTCCGGCTAAGGACATCCCACGCTCTCCCAACCACACGACCTAGACGGTCCGGGCATGCACGCCTGGGCGGACAACCGCACAATCCATCCCGGTAGCCCAGCATCGCACGCACGACGTATGCGCACAAGCATCGAAAAAAGCCCATATCAACCGCATCAGCGGTACTGATCGCCGCTCGGTTGAGTATTTGAGAGTTCAGATCAGCGCTCGGAGCCGGCTAGTCGATGGCGCGGTGTCGAAAGCCGATCATGCCCAGCGTGCCGAAGATCGCCAGCGAGCCCGCGAGCGCGAGCAGGCAGATCCAACCCGGGATGTGCGGGATGTTCGGCACCAGCGCGGCTCGCATCCCTTCACTGACGTAGGTGATCGGGTTGACCGCGCTGAGCACCTGAAACCATCGCAGGTGCTGCCCAAGAGACGGCCACGGGTACTGGGTGGCGCCGGTGAACAGCAGCGGCGTGAAGATCAGCGCGAAGGCAATGTTGATCTTAGTTGGCGGTACGAACGTGCCGACCGTCATTCCGATACACGCCCCGACCAGACTGCCGAGCAGCAATACGCCGATCAACAACCCGAGGCCGTCCGCCCGGTACGGGATCGACCCGAGGACGCCGATGCCGATCGGAAACATCACCGCCGAGGCGACCAAGGCCCGCAGCGTGGCGAAGACCACCTTTTCCCCGGCCACCGCCCACAGCGGAAGCGGGGCCAGCAACCGGTCCTCGATTTCTTTGGTCCAGCTGAACTCGGCGACCAGCGGGAACGCCATCGCCTGGATCGCGGTCACCGTTGCGGTGAGTGCGACAAGCCCGGGAAACAGCAGGTTGGAGTAGCCACTGCTGGTGTAACCGAGGCTGGTCAACAGCTTGCCGAAGACGAAAAGGAAGAACACCGGCTGCAGCAGCACCTGGGCCAGAAACGCCACCAGATCCTTACCGGTGACGACGATGTCGCGGCGCAGCACCGAGCCGAACGAGCGCAGCATCAGCGCAAAGGATGGCCCGCGCACCACCTGCGCGGAGCGGTCCGTGCGTGCCGGTGCGGTGGTTGTCGTCAGCGCAGGCTCCTACCGGTCAGGTCGATGAACACATCCTCCAGGCTGGCCTCGCCGATCTCCACCCCAATTAGCCGAGCGCCGACCTCCGCCACCGCGGCGGCGACCGGGCCGACCATCGCAGCGGGCTCCCCGGTCAGATAGAGCCGGATGGTGTGCCCGAGCGCCTCGGCGCCGACCTGCTCACACCGCTGCACCCCAGCCAGCGTACCTAGCCGGTCGAGCAGTCCCGCCAATCCGCGCTCGTCCGCCAGCTCGACCGCGATCTGCAGGCTCGCTCCCGTGGCCAGGCCGCGGACCAGGGCGGCCGGAGTGTCAAGCGCCAGCAGCCGGCCGGAATCGACGATCCCGACCCGGTCGGCCAGCGCCGCTGCCTCGTCCATGTCGTGCGTCGTCAGCACGATCGTCACGCCGGCCTCGCGCAACTCCCGGATGCGGTCCCAGACGAACAGCCGGGCGGCCGGATCCAGTCCAGTGGTGGGCTCGTCGAGGAACAGCACGCTCGGATCGTGCATCAGCGTCCGGGCGATCATCATCCGCTGGTTCTGACCGCCGGAGAACAGCTCTGGCTTCTCGTTGGCCCGGTCAGTGAGCGCGAACTGCTCCAGCAGCGCCTCGGCCCGCCGCGCGCGGACGGCCTTGGGTACTCCATGGTAAGCGGCGTGGAACAACAGGTTCTGCCGCACCGACAGCGACCGATCGAGGTTGTTGCGCTGCGGGACCACGCCGAGCAGGCTGCGCACGGTCCGCGGCGCGACCATCACGTCCACGTTCGCGATCAGTGCCTGCCCGGCGGTGGGCCGAACCCGGGTGGTAAGTATCCCGATCGTGGTGGACTTGCCAGCTCCGTTGGGGCCGAGCAACCCGAAGATCTCGCCACCCGCCACCGCGAAGGTGAGCCCGTCGACCGCATTGGTCTGCGCTTTCGGATAGCGCTTGACCAGCTCCCGAACTTCCACCGCGGTTGGCTCCACGATGCTTACGGTCTCATGCCGCACTCGGTCCGTGGTCAAGTCCAGCGGGTGACGGGGCTGTCACGGCCACCGGCGTAGCGAGGTGCAACAACACGCGCACTGTGGTGTCCTCGCCATTGAAATACACGCGGGTGACGTCGACAGCGACGTACCCGTCATCGCCGAGAGCGGCGTTCATGCGTACGAAATGGCCGTTCAGTCTGTGCAGGCCGCACAGTACCCGAGTGACGAGTTCATCGACGCCACGATCATCAAATAATCCGATATCCGCCTCGGTGTCGAGTGCCTCCGCTGGTGCTGGCTGGACAGTCATCGGTGCTTCTACCCTCCATGAGGCAGCCACTGACATCGCTGGGTCCGCGCTTCGGTTGGTCACGTTGCAGCCTCCTGAAGAATGCGCTGGCCGTCTCCTTCGTGACCCACCATCCCGTCACCCATTGCGGTCCGGAGGTAAGCCATCAGTTGGTCGACTTCCGCGCGTGCCCACCCGCCGTCCCACGTTTCCCGCAGGAGCATCAGTTCCGGCGCCTCGGGGATCCGCGCGCGGTGCCTCGCGATCAGCGCATCCGCCAGGAGATCGCGGAGACCGTCATCCAGCCGGATCTCGTGGCGGCTGACTGTGGGTTGTGCCGGGCTGTCGCGATGCACCGCAGGCGCGGCCGCCCGTCGGCGGTGAGGCCAGTCGGGGCGGATGCGGATGATGCCAAGCCAGGAACTGCGTGTGGTCACCTTGTTACCTCTCGATCGGGTGGTCAACCGCGTTGCCCCCACTCGAAGGAGTACTTGCTAGACATGACTGACTACGGAAGTGGGTCTGAACGGATGGCAAACGGCGCTAACCAATCGGCAAACGGAGGGCCCGGCCCCCCGAGGGGAGAAGGGGAGCCGGGCCGCAACCAGGGAACCGGACCGCGCGGCGCAGGCCACCGCACGAGGTATCGAAGGTCGGCCGCTCACGGTAGCGAAGATGTCGCCATCCACGAATGCAGGAGCAGCGCGGCGCGTACTGGGTCAGCAGCGTGCACGGTGCCATTCGGGGTAACCCAGAACGGGACCGAATGCTCGACGCCGTCGTGCCGTACCAGTAGCTGCTCGTGCAGCTGTAGCGTCCCTTCCGGAACGGCGAGCCCGGCGGCAGCGCACACTGCCACCACCTCCACCAGATCGGCCCACCGCACCGTTGCCCCCCCAGCGCCGTCGAGCAGCGCGGGCGACACCTGCTCAGTGGCCAGCGGGAGGTCCAGCAAGTCAGCCAGGGCACCAGCGTCGCCACCGGAGACCAGTTCGCCGGCCGGGAGCACCCCGGCCAGCCACGGCGAGTCGAGCACCACCGCGCGGTCGGCCTCGATTACTTCGCCGGTCACCGCCCGCACCCGGGCCGGGGGCTCCACATCGGCGGGGTCGAGGTCCGCGCCGGCCAGTGCGGTGTGGGCGGCGTGCACCACCGCGGGGGTGACCGTGCGGGCCGGGTCACCCAACCGGGCCAGCAGGTCGGCCGCGTCGGCGGCTCCACCGATGCTCAACCCGGTGCGCACCCCGGCGGCAGCGAGCAGCGCCTCGCCACTGTCGCAGACCGGGACCACGTCGTAGAGACCCGCCAGCCCGACGGCCCCGGCGAGCCGCCAGTACGGCGGTGGGTGGCCACCCAGCCGGGCGTGCCGGGCCAGCCACCAGCCGGTGTAGCCACCCGGCTGGCGCAGCGCGGCCAGACCAACGGGGTCGGCTGCTATCCGGCGCAGCGCGACCGGCCAGCACTGATCGTCGACGAGGTCCAGATCCCGGACGGCGAGCAGGCGGGCCGGCGGCTCACCGGCTGCGCTGTGCGCCTGGGCCCACCACTGCTGTTCATCATCTAGATCGTGATCCGGGCCGTCCGGGTGCGGTTCGTCGAGCACCGCGAACGAGTCCAGCACCCCCACCGCTCGCAGCGCGTCGACTGGTTGGTCGGCAGCGACGGCGGGATCCAGCACGCCCAGCGGCGCGTCCGGGGCGAGCAGCTCCCGCACGGCCCCACCGGGCAGCACCAGCTCGTCGGCGCGTCGCGGTGTCCCGGTGTCATCAGGCAGCGCCAGCGCACCCAGCCACGGCCGGCCCACGTTGTCGCATGCCGCGGTGGCCGCCAGCGACAGCACCGCCCGGGCGAGTCCGGTGACGTCCAGGCCTTCCTCGGCGTCATCGACGCTGCGTTCGATCGCCGGGCACAGCGCGTCGAGCAGTTCGGCAGGGCCCACCGGCCGAGCTCCGAGCCGTTCCAGCAGCGGATGGGCGGCAGCGGGATGGACCAGCCGAAGCTCAGTCGGCACACCGCCGGCAATATCGACCAGGTCACCCAGCAACACCCCACGCGGGCCGGTGACGATGCGCCCGTCAGCCAGCGGAACCGGCAGCGCGCCGAGCTCTTCGCGAGCCGACGGGTCGGCGTCGAGCAGGCCGATCAGCGCCGCATAACAGCGCCGCCACCACGACGGTGGCCGGTCCAGCCCGGCCAGCAGCTCGGCGATGGCCGCCGGACGCAACCGGGTCACTCCGAGCGCAGCAAGTGCGGCGGTGTGCGAAGGCCCGGCCAGGTCGGCGTCGAGCAGGTCTGGTGTGCCGTCGGCGAGCAGTTCGGCCAGGTCAGGCAACGGCACGTCGAGCACCAGGGCGTCGGCTGGCGCGATGTCAAGCCCGGCGGCGCTGGGTAGCCAGGGCGTGTGGCGCAGCGCCTCGAGTACCGCCTCACGCAACCCCGCGTCGACTTCACTGGCCGGAAACCCCGGGGGCGGCACCAGCGCCGTGCGCTGATCCGGCGCCAGCGCGGCGGCGAGCTGCGGGTAGGCCTGCGCCGCAGCGCCGAGCACCAGCTCCGCGGCCGGCCCGGGATGGACGTGGCGCCGTGATGAGTCGACGGGCACCGTGGCGATCAGCCGCGCGGGCAGGGTGAGGCGCTCCGCGGTCGGGGTGGGTGCATGCAGCACGTCGGCGGCCAGCGGTAATGGCGCACCGTCGGGGCGGACCGGCAATGCCCAGCACACGCTCCACTGCGGTCTTGTCTCGGGCCCGAGCCCGGTCAGGGCGGTGCCGGGTAGCAGGCCGGTCTGGCGTACCACCCGCCAGCGGCGCAGCTCGGAGCCGTCATGGACCACTACCGGGTCCTCGCCCTCGCGGCGCAGCGCCCGGTCACCGATGTCGATGCGGCGCAACCACGGCAGCGCCAGCAGCAGGTCACCGGCCTCCGCGACGAAGGCCGTGAGCAGCGCGTCGGGATCGATCCCAAGGCGCAGCGGCAGGCGGACCTCGGTCTCGAAGCCGGCTGGCGGGTCCCCGGCGGCTGGCCACACCAACCGCAGCACCGGTGGCCGGCCACCACGCCGGGTCAGCTCCGCCGAGAGTGCCGGGTCATCGGCCACCGCGTCGGCGGTGCGTTGCGCGGAGAACTCGACGCCGCCGGAGCGGGAGAGTACCTGCGGGGCGTCGGTGGCCCCGAGGACCGCCGCGAAGCCGACCCCGAAACGACCGACGGTGTCACCGTCGCGCTTGGCCGACGCGCGCAGTGCGGCCAGCGCGGCCACCCCGGTGGCGTCCAGCGGCGCGCCGGTGTTCGCCGCCCGCAGTTCGCGGTCCTGGACGGTGACCCGCAGGTGCCCCGGCACGCCCGCACGTTGCGCGGCGTCGGCAGCGTTCTGCGCCAGCTCGACGAACAGCCGGTCTGCGTAACCAAGCAGAGCGAGGTCGGACTCGGCATTGGCGTCCTCCCGGAACCGCGTCGGGGACCCCCGCCAGGCGGCTAGCACCCCGGCCCGCAGCGCTGCAGTGCCGAACGGATCCGCGGTCCCGGCTCGACGGTGTTCAGCGCGACCCTGGCGAGCGGCGGTGCTCACTCCGCCGGCGTCCGCGGCACCAGCTCCAGCTCGGCGTCGTCGTAGACCAGTTCGGCCACCGGCACGTTGGGGCTGGTGTCCACCCGGACCTCGGAATGTGCCCCGCAGCCGAACTCGGCGTGCACCACCTGTCCGTCAGCCGGGGACAGGTCATTGCCGCAGACCCCGAGGGCGGCCCCGAGCAGGCCACCGAGCGGAAGGTAGAAGCCGCAGGTGACACACCGGTCGGGGGCACTGCGGGCCATCTCCGAGTCGGGACCGCGGTCGCTGTCGTGCCAGCGTTGCACCAGCTCCAGGCGGGCCTCCCGACTGAGTACCCGCAGCCGTCCAAGCCCCAGCTCAGGGCTCAGCGGCTCCACCGCGGGGTCGTCGTCAATGAGGTAGCCGGGCACCAGCCGCGGGTCGTCCGGATCGGTCGGCACCAGATCGCCGACGCCGAGGTCACCTGCCCGCAGCCGCTGGGTCCACGGCAGCCAGGCGGGCGCGACCAGCGCGTCCGGACCGGGCAACAGCACCACTTCGCTGACGGTCACCGGGGTTCCCGGACCCGCCGACGCCACCGTGACCGACCAGCGCCAGCCTCGGTAGCCGGGGAGGTCGGCATCGAAGAGATGAGTGACCCCGCCGCCGTCCTCGGTCTGGTTCTCGACCGGCTGGCCCACTAGGTGCTCGCCAGCCTCGGCCTGCGCCGCCTGCCGGGCCAGCTCGACGGCCTCATAGAGGTGCGAGCCCGGCGCGGTAGTGTCGGCAATCACGACTCCGATTGTGCCTCACCGGCAATGTGCAGGCCTAACCCGGTCAGCGCGGCGCCGCATTTCGACCCTCGCGCTGGCCGCTACCATGCTGACCGGTTGCGCCGCCTCGGCCGCACAACAGTTACACGTACAGATCCTGGCCGTCCTCCCGCACGATCCGACGATGTACACCGAGGGCCTGGAAATCCACGACGGGGTGCTCTACGAAGGCAGCGGGCTGGCCGGGCAGTCCCGAGTCCGCGCCACCGCGCTGGCCAGCAGCGCCATGCTGCGGGAGGCGACGTTGCCCGCGGACCTGTTCGGCGAGGGCCTTACTATCGCTGACGACCGGTTGTGGCAGCTCACCTGGACCAGCGGGATAGCGATCGAGCGGGATCCAGCGACGCTGGCGCAGCGCCGCCGAGTGACCTACCGGGGGCAAGGCTGGGGCCTGTGCCACGACGGGCACCGGCTGGTGATGAGCGACGGCTCGGACCGGCTGACCTTCCGCGACCCGGAGACCTTCGCACCGTCAGGCCGGCTGGAGGTCCGCCTCGACGGCGAGCCGGTACGCCAGCTCAACGAACTGGAATGCGCCGGCGGAGTCATCTGGGCCAACGTCTTCCAGACCGACCGCATCGTGCGGATCAACCCCAGCACCGGTGCGGTGACCGGGGTGGTCGACGCATCCGGCCTGCTCAGCACGCAACCGCAGTCTCCTGGAGACGTGCTCAACGGCATCGCATCGATCCCGGGCACCGACGAGTTTCTGATCACGGGCAAGCACTGGCCGTCGTTGTTCCGGGTGCGCTTCGTCCCCCAGTCGTCCGCGTGATCACGTTTTGTGTGACGAAAACGACACGGCGAGTCGTCCCTGTCACATAAGCCGTGATCAAGGCGCGTGGGGCGCCGCGATGAGCGCCAAGATGGCACTTGTGGTGCAGGATGAACGCGTGAAGCGGCCCGCATCTCCGTCCGGCGCCGAGCACTCCGGCGGCCCGGGGCGCCGTCGGGCCCGCGGCGGGCGACGCTGGGTGCCCGACGACCACCGCGCCGGTCCGGGCCGGACCGACCCACCGCAGCCGGGCGGCCCAGCGCAGCATCCGTGGGACGAAGCGCAGCATCCGTGGGAGGACCAGAAAGAGGGCAGCCCGCAGCCCCGCGATCGGCAGCCACCGCCGCCCCGCAAGATCACCGTCACCCGGGTGGCGGCCTGGCGGAGCAGGCAGCTGGTCGGCGACGGCGTGCGGCGCTTCCACGAGGCCACCACGGCCGACGGCGCCGGCCGGTCCGGGCTGTCCTCGCTGACCTACGCGGCGATGATGGACTATGCGGCCAGCGCCGCGATCGCCGTCGCACTGGCCAACACGCTGTTCTTCGCCGTCGCCACCGCCCAGAGTCGGACCAATGTGGCGCTCTACCTGCTGATCACGGTGGCGCCGTTCGCGGTGGTCGCCCCGGTGGTCGGCCCGCTGCTGGACCGGCTGCAGCACGGTCGGCGGGTGGCGATGGCGCTGTCGTTCGCCGGACGCGCCTTCCTGCTGATCGTGATGGCGGCACACGTTCACGACTGGTTGCTGTACCCGGCGGCGCTCGGCTTCCTGGTGCTGGCCAAGTCCTACGGCGTGCTCCAGGCGGCGGTGATACCCCGGGTGTTGCCCCCGGAGATCACTCTGGTGAAGACAAACTCGCGGCTCACCACATTCGGGCTGGTCGCTGCCGGAGTGTCTGGAGCGGCCGCCGCCGGGGTGGCTGCGCTGACCGGATCGCCGGGGGCGCTGCTGTTCACCGCGGTGATCTGCCTGACCGGAGGCGCCCTGTGCCTACGCATCCCGTCCTGGGTGGAAGTCACTGAGGGCGAGATTCCAGCCTCCCTGCGGACCGAGGCCAGCGACGCACTCAGCTCCGTGCGGCGCCGTCAGCCGATGGGCCGGCAAGTAGTGGTCGCGCTGTGGGGCAACGGGACCGCGCGGGTGCTCACCGGATTCCTCACGCTGTTTCTGGCATTCGCGGTCAAAGCCCAGACGGAGGGTTCACCAGGACGGCAGGTGGTGCTGCTCGGCATCGTCGGCGCGGCGGCCGGGGCAGGCAGCTTCCTGGGCAACGCGGTGGGCGCCCGGACGCATTTCGGGAGACCCGATCAGGCCATCGTCGGATGCGTCATCGCTGGGCTGACGATGGCGGTGCTTACCGCGCTGGTGTCGGGCATCGCCATCGCGGCGGTCACCGCTCTGGTGGCGGCAACGGGCAGCGCGGTGGGCAAGGTCTGCCTGGACGCGGTGATCCAGCGCAGCGTGCCGGAGGCGTCGCGCGCCTCGGCGTTCGGCAGATCGGAAACCGTGTTGCAGACGGCCTGGGTGATGGGTGGCGCGCTGGGCGTGCTGCTGCCACCCACCTACTGGATCGGCTTCGCCTCGGTCTCGGTGCTGCTGAGCCTGGGCCTGGCGCAGACAGTGTTGATCCGGCGGGGAGCATCGCTGATCCCCGGATCGCGCCGCCGTGGTAGCTCACCGGGGCTGCTGGGTTCGCCTCGATAAGGCTCGGGCTGGCTTAGGGGTCCAACTCCTGGGCGACCGCCCGGACCATCTCGCCGATCCGCTTGGTCGTGCGGCGATCGGGATAGCGCCCGCGGCGCAGGTCAGGCTGGACCGCCGACTCCAACAACCTGATCATGTCGTCGATCACGCCGTGCAGCTCCTCCGCTGGCCGGCGCCGCGCCTCGGCCACCGACGGCGGTGGCTCCAGCAATCGCACCGATAGTGCCTGCGGACCGCGTCGCCCGTCGGCGACTCCGAACTCGACTCGCTGGCCGGTTTTGAGATCGGTGACCCCAGTAGGCAGCGCGGCAGCCCGCACATAGACATCGGCACCGCCGTCCTGGGTGACAAAACCGAAGCCCTTGCCTGCGTCGTACCACTTGACCTTGCCGGTCGGCACTGACCTCACCGTTCCCTCGTGGAGTACCGCCTGCCTGGACCGCACGACCAGCAAGACGAACGCGCCCCGAACGCACCCGGGACGCGCGTCCCCCAGCCTACGACCTTTCACCACTTCCGGGCGCTTCCCATCACCCGGAATGGCGCAGTTAGTCGTCATCTAGGGGGTCGTCGACGATCGCCGGTGCCCGGTACCAGTCGCGTTCGGTCAGCGGGCCGCCACAACGCGGGCATTCATGCCGCTGCCGACGGGCAGCGCGCACCGCAAACCACTGCTGATTGAGCCGGCGTCGCTCCTCGGCCTGCCGCCAAAGCTGCGGCTGTGACGCCTGGATGGTCCAGGTTGCACCGAGCAGCACCCCAAGACAGGCCAGCAGGATCGCGCTCAGCACGTGCACTGTCACGGCGCTGCACGGGATATTCCGCCACGACAGTGCGTCCCCAGGCCACGGCTGTGCAGCCGGGCGGTGGGGAAGCGTGTCGCGCTCCACTGAGACTGCGGCATGATCACTACCCCTTCCTCGAGGATCCGGGTGCGTACGGCGCGCTGCTGACCAGACAACATCACAGTTCGATAACGACAATGTAGACTGACATCAGATGTCTGTCTACCGATCCATGTAGTCAGATGCCATACCGGTGTACGCTTCGGTCGGACAACTACTGAAACGAGTCGTCATACATCGACTGCCGCCCGGTCCGCCGCGCAACAGGTCATGCCCACGGCTCAGCGTCGCAGCGGGAAGAGCACTCAGCCGAGACACCAGGACAGGAGTGGCGCTGACATGAGCAGCGGGCGCGACGGCAACGACCGCACCTCCCGGGACACCCAGTGGGAACTGCGGTTGGACCAACGTCGGCCGCTACCGGAGGTGATTGAGGAGAAGCTGCGAGAGCTCATCGAGAGCGGTGTGCTGCCTGCCGGAGAGCGTCTGCCCAACGAGCCAGAGCTCGCAAGGCGGATGGGGGTGGCGCGCAGCTCGGTGCGAACCGCATTGCAGCGCCTTGAAGTGCTCCGGGTAGTGGAGGTGCGGCGGGGGCGGGGTTGGTTCGTCCGACGCAAACCGGCGGATTACCTACCGGGTGACTTCATGGAGTGGCTCGCTGAACGACGCTTCCGGATAGGTGAACGGCTCGAGGTCAGAATGGCGCTCGAGGGGATGGCCGTAAGCCTGGCCGCCGTGCGCGCGACCGAAGGCGAGATCGATGACATCGCGAAGCTCAGCAAGGACCACCTCGCGGCGTTCCCGGACGTCGACGAGCTGATCAGCAATGATGAGGCTTTCCACGACGCCATCTTCCGTGCGAGTCGCAACGAGTTGCTGCTCGCAACGTATCGCATGCTGATTCCCGAGCTCACGGAGTGGCGCCGGCGCAGTTACGCGGGCCGTGGAGTGGCGGCCCGCTCCGGCACGGAACACGACAATGTCGTCAACTTCCTCAAACGCGGTGACTCGGCCGGCGCCCGCGCCGCGATGATGACTCACCTGCTCGGTCTTTACCACGAGATTCAGGCGGCCGACGACCAGGACGGGGTTCAACGGCCGGCGCATCTGAGCACGTTTGTGGGTGTAGAGGACGAACCGGAGTGGCAGCCCCGCTGAACCGCGGACCGGCGGGCTGGCGCGCCCGGCACTGTGCCGTCAGGATGTTGTGAGCGACGGCGCAGAGGGGCGGTCCTCCAGTGACGGTGGGCGTGGCACTTTCGGCGTTGCTGGCAGCTTTTCTCACGATTTCGGTATCCGCAGCGCTGCTCGTGGTGGCCTACCAGCGAGTCCTGCGCCGCCGCTTGATCGAGGAGCTACTCCGGCTCTCGGGTCCATCGATTGTTCGAGCATTGCTGCCGCAGCAGGTGATGACTACCTTCCTATCGGAGATCTACGGCGACAGCGAGGCCAACCGTGATGTCGTCGCGGGCGTGCTGGGCGGTGTGGGCGCCGAACCACACACGCCGCGATCGCTACCCCCAGCGTCCTCCAGCGCGAGCGCCGAGCCCTGTATCAACTTGCCGCAGAGCTGCTGGAGCACGGCGATCCACCGGTGCTCACCCTCGATGTCATCGACAGTCCGCTAGCTCGCCATCGCATCGGCGACGCGCTTGCCGGTCACGCGAATTTCGTGAGCTCGATGTTGGTCGGTATCAACGCACTGGCAGCGTCAAGCAGCGCCGCGCACGATCTGCGGGTGGTGTCTCGGCCCGAAGCCAACACTCTGCTCGCTGCGGCATTGCGGGCCGTCGGGGCGGAGCTGGAACCCGCGTTCTGCCGACCCGCACTGCTTACCGAGGCCGACGGCGAACGCTTCACTTCGGCGCTGGCCATGCTACGCAACGGGGTAGCCCTCGCTCGGTCGGTGAGTGAGTTGATCGATGACCTTCTCGCGCATATCGCGCTGGTCGGCGTGCTCGACCCGGAGTTCACTGGACGGCTGGTTTCCGCATCCCCGCGCGCCTACCCCGGACTCGTCCTGCTGAAGACCCCGCGGTCGAGCATCGCGGTGGCCGAGGCCCTCGTGCACGAAGGCGCGCATCAGAAACTTTTCGATCTGGCCATCACCCACGACCTGCTCTCCGCTGACTCTGACCGGTGCCCGCCGTTTCACCCGCCGTGGGCACCGCAGCAGCGCCGCTGGCCACTAGAGCAGACCCTGGCTGCGTGCCACGCCTATGCCTGTCTCGCTCGGTTCGGTGACGAGGCCGGCGTCGCCGCGGGAAGCTGTCCGCTAAGCCCCGAGTCGTTGCTTCCGGTGGCATGGCAGCGATGCAAGATCCTCGGTCACTGGCTGCTGGACCAGGGTGACTACCTCGGCGTCGACGCCCACCTGTTGCTGGACGGTCTCATCGGCCGACGGCCGAGCACCTCGCGGACCGCGGCGAACCGATTGAGTGCGGTGGCAGCGGACTACATCATTGACACCCCACTGGAATTTCGCCGTTGCGGGGCGCCAGACCGGGTGCTGGTGGGGCGCGCCTCGCAACCACCGCAGCTTTACTGGGTAACTGATGACGCGGCAATGGTGCTGGAGCTACTCGCCCACGAATCTCTCGACGACGTCGCACACACCTTCGCCCAACGGTGGCGCATTCAGCAGCTCGAAGCGACTGACCGGCTGAGCGGGTTGATCTCGGACCTCTACGTAACTGGACTTATCAAGGTAAGAGACACGTCCGGGGTTGGCCGTAGCTGAGCGTTGGTAGAACGAACAGCAATTCGACGCTACTGACCGCGTGGCTCCCGGTTCTCTAGGTATCAGGACTGGTAAAGCTAGGTGACACGCGGGGTGGTAGTCCGTAACACCGCTTCCTTAGCATGAACTTCCTCGTTCGACCGACGGTGGACGAGGGGACAGACTCGATGGCTCGCAAGACTTAGTTGAGGACAGTGCATCAACGAAGCGTGCAGTGCCTGTCGACTGGTTCCGGCGCGAACCTGCTGGCACCCAGCGCGACGATGATCGCCACCACCCACGGCTATCACTGCGTCCCGTGCGCCACCAAGCGTCGCGGTTCTCATCAGGACCCGTGACACAGCACGGCAGGGATATCGCGGGACAGCCGACGGTACATCCCCAGGCGAAGGCCACGGTGACCGATCAGACCCGACAACCGCCGTAGGCTTGTTTTACCGGCTGGTGAGCGACACGAGTTGCACGCTAGGCGCCCTCACACTGCTGTGCCCGTTCGTCACTGTCATCGGCCTCGTGATCCTGCTCCTCGCCGAGTCCCCGACCCTCTCGATCATCTCTGCAGTGGTTACAGCCGCCAGCGGCGCCGGAACGATCGGTCTCATGGCGCGACTCATCCGTCGTGGCAGGTCGGGGGCAACGACTGAATCCATTGCCATACCGGGAGCGCCCAACAGGGTGGAGGCCGGAACGGATCGGGCCGACGGCATAACAACGGACGAGTCCGGCCGGGCATCTGCACTGCTGCGGGTGATGGTCTGTGACGGCAATTCGACGGTGTCGCTCCCGATTCTCTAGGTATCAGTGCTCGTTAAAGATACGAGATAGGCGGGTGGTAGCCCGTAGCAGAGCGTTGCTAGGATGATCTTCCTCGTGGCAACGTGAACAGGCGGACGAAGGGACAGGCCCTGATGACCGCGCAAGACATTGCGGACCGCAGCACAGCAACAACGCACTCTCTCCGGGTCAACTGGTTCCGGCGCGATCCCGGCGGAACCGCCATCTTCATCATGCCACCTGATGGCGACGCTGCGACTACGCATCCGATCACGGAGCGCGACGACGACACCGCTGTGGCGTACGTGGTGTAAACGGCGACCTCAACCGCCCGCGCCAGGGCCGATCGCTTAGGGCTGCCATCATGCACGTCCTACCGGGGTCTCGACCATGACCTGGGTCGACTTCACGACGGCGACCGCGAGCACCCCCGGCACCAGCCCCAGCTCCCGTGCTGCCTCACTGCTCATCAGTGAGACGACCCGGTGCGGTCCGCACTGGATCTCCACCTGCGCCATCACCCGGTCGGAGATCACCTCGGTGACCAGTCCGACGAAACGATTGCGTGCCGATCGGTCCACCACTGACGGGTCTGGGGTGGCGTGCGCCTGCGACTTGGCGAACGCCGCGAGCTCCACCCCATCTACAGCTTTGCGGCCGCCGGCGTCCCGGATCGCGGTCAGTTGCCCCGAATCCGCCCACCGCCGAACGGTATCGTCGCTTACTCCGAAGAGCTCGGCGATTTCTGACATCCGATAGTGCGGCACGTTGGAAAGGATACCTCCGCAGGTACGGAAACGAAACTACACCGACGGATTGTGCCGCTGACCAGGGCACGCCCCGACTTATGCGCAGAAGCGGCCCGGGCGTTGCGCGCAGTGTGCCGCTGCCACCTGGAAGCATTCCGATATCTCCAAAGTCGCAGTTGCGGATGACTTCAGGGATAGTTTACCGCGTTTGCGGAACAACGGGCTTGGAAAGGGCGACCCCAGTATCCTTGGACTGAGCTATGCACCGCACAGCAGATGCTGTGCGGTGCATAGCTAGTATCAGCCCGGAAAGTCCGGTTTCACCGACCGGGAGTCGTTGTCGCAGCCGAGCCGACGGCGGGATCCTGAGCTATGATTTCATCGGTTGTCTTACAGATTGCGGGGGACGAATGCGCATTGGAGTCGGTCGCGGGATTGACTGTGCACGCTTCGACCAGCCGACCTGCCCGTCGAGAAGGATCGGAGGCTCACCGTGGTGACCGTGCGGTATTTCGCCGCGGCGCGCGCCGCGGCCGGGCTGCCCAGCGAGCGTGTCGATATCGGCGATGACGCCACAGTGGCCGATGCGCTAGACGCGATCGCCGCCCGGCACGGAGTAGAGCTGCACAAAGTGTTGGGTGCGTGCAGCTTCCTGGTCGATTCGGTCGCGGTGCGCGATCGCGCTATGCCCCTGCGACCCGGTGCCGAGCTGGATGTGCTGCCGCCCTTCGCCGGAGGCTGACCGCCCGCGACCAGAAGCCCGCCACGATGGGGGCACGCCTTCACGGACTGTTGACCCATTCCTCCGAGCCGTCGGACAGGTCCTGCCGCTTCCAGATCGGCAGCTGCAGCTTCACCTCGTCCACCAGGGCCGCACACGCTGCGAAAGCTTCCGCGCGGTGAGCCGCCGACACAGCACAGACGATTGCTGAGTCGCCGATTGCCAGCGACCCGATGCGGTGACTGACAGCTAACGCGTACACCTGTGAGTGCATCGCCGCGACCTGTGCAGCCACCCGCGCGATCACGTCGGCGGCATTGGGATGGCTCGAGTACTCCAACCCGCGTACCCCCCGGCCACCGTCGTGGTCGCGGACCAAACCGGAGAAGCTCACCACTGCTCCGGCACTCGAGCGGGAGACCATGCGGGCGTGCTCCTCGACGTCGAGCGGTTCCTCGGTGATCACAGCGCGAAGCACGACAGCCGAGGCCGCGGGCGCGGCTACTCCTTTTCCGTGCCCGTGCACATCTCCGTGCCCGTGCCCGGTTCCGGCGACTGAAGGCTGCCCGGTTCCACTGCCGACGTGGTCTGCGCCGTGCAGCTGCTCGATGGCGTGATCGAGCACCCGCTCGAGGACCACTAGACCGTCCCGGACCCCGCCGGTGGAGCCCGGCAGGTTGACCACCAGGGTGCGCCCGGCCACTCCTGCCAGCCCGCGGGAGAGCACCGCCGTGGGTACCTGAGGCAGCCCGGCTGACCGGATGGCGTCCGCCAATCCAGGCAGCCGCCGGTCCAGCAGCGGTTCGGTGGCTTCCGGCGTGCGGTCGGTGGGGCTGATGCCGGTGCCGCCGGTGGTCAGCACAACGTCGACCGCGTCCGCCACTGCCGCAGCCACCGCGTCGCGCACAGGCGAACCATCAGGCACTACTACGGGATCCGGGGTCTGATAACCACGCTCACACAGCCAATCGACGATGACTGGCCCGGTGCGGTCGGCGTACACCCCGGCGGCCGCGCGGTTAGATGCCACCACCACGACGGCGCGACGGGTTGTTGTTGTCACCGATCCTCCTGAACTAATTCGACGGCTCAGCCGTCGGCGATCCATTCGACGGCTCAGCCGTCGGTCGCCTCCACAGCCCCGTCTTGCCACCCGTTTTGCGTTCCACCCGCACTCCGTCGAGTACGGCGGCGGGGTCGACTGCCTTCACCATGTCGTGTAGCGCAAGCCCTGCAACCGCGACTGCGGTGAGCGCCTCCATCTCCACGCCCGTACGGTCGGTGGTGCGTACCGTGGCGGTGATCTGAACCTCGCAACCAGTGGTGTGCAGGTCCACGGTTACCCCGGTCAGCGCCAGCGGATGGCACAACGGAATCAGCTCAGACGTTCGCTTGGCCGCCATGATCCCTGCGATGCGCGCAGCGGCGAGTGCGTCGCCTTTGGGTAATTGTTCGGCGCGCAGCAACCGCACTACCTCCTCGGTGGTGCGAAACACACCGGAGGCGACTGCCTCCCGGGCGGAGGCCTGCTTGTCAGAGACGTCGACCATCCGAGCCGCGCCACGGTCGTCCACATGGGTCAGTCGGTTTTCGGGGCTCACACAGTCGATCCTACGGCGAGCATCCAATGCCGGAGGGGCTGGCACGGATACGTGCCAGCCCCTCCGGAATGTGTCGGTCGGAATCAGTGGGTGACCGGCAGGTGTGTCTGGACAGGCTGTGGCGGCGGGGCTTCTTCCTTCGGCCCCTGGTTGTTTTCGTGGTGCTCTTCACGGCAGCTAGCGGACGAGATCACGATCTCCTCCAGCGCGTCACCGTCACCCCTGGCGGTGAGACCCGGGTTGCTGATCTTGAGCGCGCCAAGCAGGTCCGTGACAGTGACAGGTCCTGCCGGTGTCGCCGACTTGGCGTGAGCAGCCTGCAGTTGGTCCATGGTCGGAACCTTCAGGTTGCTCGACGCGAGGCTCTTGAAAATATCAAGGTCCTTCTGCGAGAGCACCGCCTTGTGCTTGTCGCCGGGCAGCAGCGACACCACCGCGGCGTCGACCGTGAGCTTGTCATGGTCCCGACGCTGCCGGTTGAACTCGACCTTCACCACCGGCGACAGGTCCAGCTCCTGACCTGCATACGGCTTCGACGTTCCCTCGCTGTCGCCATCGGTGCCGATGATCGAGGATTCACCGTGACCGTTGTCGCAGGTCGCCTCCAGGACCCTCAGGCGCAGCCCGAGGATGTTCACCTTGACAGCCGTCGCCTTGGCCCGGTTGTGCTCGGCCTCGACCTTGAGAAGCGCGATATAGATGCCATTGGAGTTCCGGCCAGGCACCTCAAGGAGAGCCTTTTGGTCGTCGGGCGGAGCTTCGACCCGCGGAGTCGGGTCGATGGGCAGCAAACCGCGCGCGGCGATCCCGAATGCCGAGGCGGTGGGCTCTTCGCTAGCGGAGCCGGACAGGGTCCCCAGCAGCAGGGCCGCGACGGCGGTGGCAGCACCGACGCTGGCAGCACTGACGCCGGCGAGCTTCCTACTGTTCACATGCTGTCCTTTCATTCGTTCAGTTCCCGTCGATGAGCACGAGCGTCCCCAGGGGAACTTGGATCAACTGGTGGAGCGCGTCAGACGGCACCCGGATGCAGCCATCGCTGGATCGGGTACCGAAGACATTGGCCGTTGGCCAGGTATGGATCGCGACGGTTCCCGGGCCGCCGCCGAAGCTGTCGAGAGTCGCACTATGGGTGCCCAACGGCAAGATCACTGGCGAGTACCGCTGCGCGGAGTCACTGAACGAACCGAGTAGAAACGTGCGCCCAGGTGGAGTCGGGTGGGCATCCGTGCCGGTGCCCACCGTCCAGCTACCCAGGCGCTGGTCCCCCTTGAACAGCTCCATATTGAGGGAACGAAGGTGCACCCTGATGAGATACGGGGTTACCGCCCGATCGAGTGCAGTATCGGTTACCCAGCCCGCGGAACTGTTGGGTCGCGAGGGCAGCAGCACCTCCACCCATCCGGGTTGCTGGGCGATCGCCGGCAGCCAGGTGTCGCCGATCTGCTGGGGATCAAGTCTGGCGATCGGAGCGCCGCCGGGCGAGGTGTAGACCACGACCTCGCGCCGTGGATGCACCACAGTACCGTCGGTGGCCACCACCGGGCCGGGATCGAGCGGCGCCCCTTGGATCGCGGTGTATGTGGTGCTCTGCGGCAACTTGGTGAGATCTGCTGGAACGATGGCCGGCGGGATCGTGGTGGTCGGCGCGGCCACCACGGGCGGCGGTGGCGCGGCCTTGGTCGCCTGGCCAGCCCCGAACGGGGCCACCATGACGACCGCGATGATCGCCACCACGACCAGTAGGACGCCGCCAATCGCGCAGGCGATCAGGTATGGACGGTCGAGTAGCCGGACGGATCCGGGAGGACGTTGAGCCATGACCTCTTGTGGTGTCGGACGAGCAGAACTAGGGGGCTCGCCCTCCCCGATCGGGCGATCCCGCTCGACCCGACGACGCTGTTGCGTGCGCTCGGGCTGAGCGGTGACGGCACCCTAACGGACCCGAAACACCCGCCCGACAGGACCCCGCTACTCGGTATCGCTCCGGTTGATCTCAGTATGCGGGTGCTGGTAGGGCACCTGGTCAGGCGGCAGCGGGAAGGTGACCTCACCGAACGGGGACAGCGCGCCCTGCAGTGGAGCGGCGAGTTCGGTGACCGGATGGTCCTCCTCCGACCAGCTCGGCCAGGTCGGGTCGATGCGGTCGGTGCGCTTGGCCACAGCTTCTCCTCATTCGGTCGTCCCATTGGCGTGCTCAGCAACCCGCCAGGCGGCCTGCACACCGTCTATTGTGCCCGACGACCGTGCGATCAATTTCGCCGCTGACCGGCAGAGTGTCACTCGACGCGCCACGAGCGCTCTCGCTACGCTGGACCAGATGCCCAGCACCGCGCTTGCTGACTGGCTACGCTCCCGGGACGACGACACGCTAGTCGAGTTGCTGCGCACCCGCCCGGACCTCGCCGTGCCGCCGCCGGCCGATTCGATGGTGCTGGCTGCCCGAGCGGTAATCCCGGCATCGGTCGCCCGGGCCTGCGAAGACCTCGATCGGTTCACCGTGGCGGTGCTGACAGCGCTACTGGTGGCCGGAGCGGACACCGCACCGGTGAGCCGCCAGGTGGTCGGGAAGCTGCTCGGTTCGGGGGTTACTGACGGACGAGTTGCTCGGGCGATGGACGCGCTGCGGTGCCGGGCATTGGTTTGGGGTGATGATTCGGCGCTTGCGGTGGCGCCGGCAGCCCGCCAGGTCCTCGGACCGCATCCTGGTGGCTTGGGTCGCCCCGCCGTGGACCTCGTCGGTGTCGACCTCAACGCTGTTCTCGCCGATCTCGGCGAAGACGAGCTGGGAGTGGTGCGGGCGCTGGCCGCCGGATCCCCGGTCGGTACCAGCCGGGACGCCGCCGAGCTCGTCCCACTGGATCGAGCCCGCACGCCGGTGCAACGCCTGCTAGCCCGCGGGCTGCTACGGCGGATCGACGCCGGCACCGTCGAGTTACCCGCACAAGTGGGTCTGGCGCTGCGCGCAGATCAGCCGCTCGGCCCCATTGAGCTCGACGAGCCGGCGCTGCCCACTCGCCAGCATGACCCGTCCGTGGTCGACTCGACGGCCGCCGGCGCGGTGCTCGAGCTGCTGCGCCACACCGAGCAGCTGCTCGGCGAATGGTCAGCGGCTCCCCCGCCGATGTTGCGCGCGGGGGGCCTGGGCGTGCGGGACATGCGACGAACCGCGCGGCTGCTCGACGTCGACGAGCCCAGCGTCGCGCTGCTTGCCGAGTTGGCCATCGCTGCTGGACTGATCACCTGGACCGACGAGGGAACTGGCGCACCGCTGTGGTTGCCCACCGCCGTCGCCGATTCCTGGCTCGTCGCGCCACCGCAGCGGCGCTGGGCCATGCTGCTGCCTGGGTGGCTCGAGCTACCGCGGCTGCCCGGATTGGTCCGGACCCGCGATGACAAAGATCGACCGCTGGCCGCCTTGTCCGACGAGCTGCACCAGCCACGTGCCGCGGCTCAGCGGCGCCGAATCCTTGAGGCGATCGCCGAGCTGCCCGCCGGCTGCGGTATCCAACGACCTGAGGACCTCGCGGAGTTACTGGCATGGCGGGCACCCCGGCGGGACAGCCGGCGCCGCGAGCAGGTGGTCGCCTGGACCGTCCAGGAGGCCACCGTTTTGGGTGTGCTCGCGCTGGGCGCGGTGTCCCGCGCCGGCCGTGCGTTGCTGCGCGACGGCGCCGCAGCCGCATCGGCCGTTCTCCATACCGCGCTGCCTGAGCCGGTGACCCACGTCCTGGTCCAGGCCGACCGCACCGTGGTGGCACCGGGACCGCTGGAGCCCGAACTGGCTAAGGAGATCGGCCTGGTCGCCGACGTGGAGTCGGCCGGTGGCGCTACCGTCTACCGGGTCACCGAGGCCACCGTGCGCCGGGCCTTGGACGCCGGCCGCAGCGCTGCCGACCTGCACGAGCTGTTCCGGAGCCGCTCGGTCACCCCGGTGCCGCAGTCGGTGAGCTACCTCATCGACGATGTGGCCCGGCGGCACGGGCGGTTACGTGGTGGCGCCGTCGCCGCGTTCCTGCGCTGCGACGATGCGGCGCTGCTCAGTGAGCTGCTGGCGCACCCGGTCGCCGCGCGCTGCGGGCTGCGCCGACTCGCCCCTACGGTGCTGGTCAGCCCGTTGGTGCTGGCCGCACTTCTCGAGGAAGTACACGGCGCCGGCTTCATTCCGGTCGCTGAGGGACCCGATGGCCAAGTGGTCGATCTGCGCGCCGGTGCACGCCGGGCCAAGGCCCGAACCCAGCCGACCCGGCGGGCCATCGTGCCCCCTACCCCCTCGGCGGAGCAGCTTGCCGCCATGGTGGCGGCAGTACGGACCGGGGATGCCGCGGCCGCCACCCCGCGCGGGCTGAGAAACGGTGCGGTGTCCACCGGTGAGACACTGGAGCTGCTGCAGGATGCCGCGCACGCCGGCAGCAACGTCTGCATCGGCTACGTCGACTCCCACGGGGTGGCCCGCCGGCGCATCGTGCGCCCAGTGAGCGTCGGCGGCGGCGTCCTAGAAGGGTTCGACCGCTCAGCTGATGAGCTGCGCCGCTTCCCGCTGCACCGCATCACCTCAGCCGCAGTCCTACCCGACTGACCCGCTACGGGCGGGCGGCGTTCTGTAGCTGGGCACGCAGCTCGGGGGTCAGTAGCTTGCCTGCTCGGTCTACCAGCAATGTCATCTCGTAGCCGATCAGGCCGATGTCGCAGCTCGGCGAGGCCAGCACCGCGAGACTGGATCCGTCACTGATCGCCATGGTCAACACGATGCCGCGCTCCATCTCCACGACGGTCTGCACGACCCCGCCCGCCTCGAAGCAGCGAGCCGCGCCCTGGGTGAGGCTCACCAGGCCCGAGGTGACCGCGGCAAGCTGATCGGCACGGTCTCGAGGCAGCCCCGAGGACGGGACCAGCAGCAACCCGTCGGCGGAGACGACGACCGCATGCGCCACCCCCGGCACCTGCTGGACGAAACTGTCCACCAGCCAACCGAACTGGCTGGGCTGGCCCGGATATCGGGGCGCTGCTGTCGTCACTACTGATTCTCCTCGAAAGTTCGCTCGACGAACGGTCGCTGCAGCGTGTCGGTCCAGCTGAGCTGCTCGTCAGGACTGATATGGGCGTGCCTGCCGACGTTCAACCCGCGCTGGTATCTGCTCAACCGGCCGCGCACAGCGTCCGGGGTACGGGCCGGCGCGGCGGATACCGGCGTCGGCAGCACATCGCCGTCCGCACCGGGCACCAGATGCGCGCGCGGCTGCCGCTTGGGCAAGCCGGCTGTGGTGAAGTCGTGATCAACCGGGGCGCGCAGCGCTTGCGCCGCCTGCCACCCCTCGTCAAAGGGGGACCACCACTCGGTAGCAGCGGTCGCTGGCGCGTCGTCCACCGGTGCGGACTGCTGCTCGCGGAACCAGGCGGACACCATCTCGAAAATCTCTTCGCGAACCTCCTCTGCCGGCCCGCTCGTCGCAGCGCCCGCAGGCGGGGGCAGCGAACCGGCCAGCGGCGCGGCGCTGTTCAGGGCATCGGTGGCCGTCGCAACCTGCACCTGGTCACCCGCCTGGTCGCTACTGCCGAAGAGCTCGAGCCAGTCCTGCTGCGCCGTACGCGGCTGGCTGCGCTGCGAGGTGCCCACGCCGAGCGAAGCTGGGTTGATCGAGGCTGGGCTGAACAACTCACCCTCGGTGGCCTCGTCGATCACCGACACCTGCAGCGGCAGCTGTCCTTCGGGCCCGCTCCAGCCAGGCGACCAGGATTCGCGCTCAGATGTGCTGGTTGGGGCGCCATCCATCGGCACCCGGAGGTCGACTGTGACCAGGGAGGGAGGCAACAGCACGGTCGCGGTGATCCCGTCGCCCCCGAGGCGCTGGCGCAACCGCACCGAGATGCCATGCTGCGCGGCCAACTCACGCACCACCAACAGACCCATCTGGCCGGGGACCGATACATCGGTCGCTGGTGCGGAGGCCAGCCGTGCGTTGATCTCCTGCAGTTCGTCGAGAGCGATACCGGGCCCGGAGTCGGTGATCTCCACCAGCAGGCTCTGTTCTTCGGTCAGCGCGCTCGCCAGGGTCACCATGGTGCCCTGCGGTGCGACGCTGGTCGCGTTGTCGAGCAGCTCCGCGATGAGATGAACCAGGTCGTTGGCGATCGGGCCGGTCACCATGGCCGGGGGCGACGGGCACACCGTCACCCGCTGATACGAATCGATCTCCGAGAGGGCATTGGTCAGCACATCGAGCACCGCCGTCGGCCCTTCGGCGCCACGGCGCACCGTCCCACCGGCCAGTACAAGTAGGTTCTCACTGTGCCGGCGCATCCGAGCGGCAAGGCGATCGAGCGCCACCAAGTTACTCGTCACTGCCGGGTCGTGTGTTTGGCTGCGTACCTCGTCGATCAGCTGCAGCTGCCGCTGGAGCAGCTGCTGGGTACGACCGGAGAGGTTGACGAAGACGTCGCTGAGGCTGCAGCGTCGCTGAGCCTGCTCGGCGGCCAATCGGACGGCCTGGACGTGCATGGTGTCGAACGCCCTGGCGACCTGGCCCACTTCCTCCCTGGAGTGCACCGGCACCGGATCCACGGTCGTCTGGCCGGGGGAATCGGCGCTGCGGAGCTGCTCGGCAGCCTCCGGCAGCCTCCGGTCGGCGACCTCGAAGGCGGCGGTGCGCAAGGCGCGCAGCGGTTGCAACAGCGACCGCACCACGACGATGAGCAGCGCGACAGCGAGCAGCAGCAGCGCGATGACGGCGGCGCCATCCCAGAACGCCTCGTGCCACGCTCGGTCGCTGCGCGCCACGGTGTCCTGCCGCAGCTTGCCGAGCAGGGTGATCTGTCCTTGGCGGATGTCTTCGACGGTCCCCACCGCCGCGGAGTTCCAGTCACCGGCAACCGTCTCCAGCGGCGCGCCACGCTGCGCCCGGTCCAGCGCGGTAGCCAGCAACCGCTTGCGATCCAGGACTGACCGAGCGCCGAAGTAGAGCTGCTGCTGCCCGGGAGACACGGCTTGGCCGAACTCCTCGGCTGCGGCGTCAAACCGGGCGTCGGCGGCGCGCAGCATCGCCTGCTGATCGACGAACAGGCCACCGGAGAAGATCCCCGCCAGTAATGCCGCATGCTCGTAGGCAGCTTTTTCCTGGGCGACCGCGAGCACCTTGACACCATCGGCTTGGCGAGCTACCGAGTCCGGTGTCCCGTCCAGCGCTCGACGGTCGAGTTCGAGCAACGTCGCGATGAGCGCGGAATACCCGAAGACGGCATCGCGTGCGGCGACATTACCTGGCGCAACGTCGGTCCGCGAGGTGGCCCTTCGCAGCGCGGGAAGCCCGGATAGCCGGCTCAGTGCGGCGGCCGTGGACGTGTCGCCGGTCGCCGGCGCCGCGCGCAGCGAGCCGACCGCGGAATCCACCCGCCGACCCTGCGCCGCCACTCCGGCGCGATCCGCAGTGCCGCCGCTGGCCTGGAGCGCGGCCACCCGGTATCGCTCGCCCTGCAATTCGTACACCACGACGCCCAGCTGCTGGGCGAACCTGATCTGGTCGCTCAGCGCAGCGAAACCCCGTGCTTTGCCTACCAGCTCGGTGACCCGCAGTGTCCCGAGGACACCGGCCAGCAGCAGCGGCACCAACAACACCGCGGTGAGTTTGGTGCGCAGCCGCCAGTCCTTCAGGCGCCATCGACCGCCGCGATGTCGCAGCGCCGCCCCGCCGGCCCCGAACATGCCGAACCCAGGACCAGCAGCGAAGCTCTGCGTAGTCAAGGCGTGACGTATAGTAACGTCAGAAGAGCCGTCGGGACGGCCAGAAGGTGGTCTAGCCCGAACTTCATGGCCGGTCACGCTGCGCACTCTCCCCACTCGACGGTCACGCGGGAGTCGCCACCGACTTCCGCATGGCGTGCTCGACCAACGCGATAAGGGTGCTCTTGGTCGATTCCCGGTCACGGGCATCGCACGGGACGATCGGTACCGCAGGCCCGATGGCCAGCGCTTCCCGGACGTCCTCAACGCTGTGGCTGAGCACGCCGTCAAAGCAATTCACCCCGACGACGTAGGGCAGCCCGCGGTCTTCGAAGAAGTCCACCGCCGCGAAGCAGTCGGCCAGCCGGCGGGTGTCCACCAGGACAACCGCGCCGATCGCACCCCGCACGAGGTCATCCCACATGAACCAGAAGCGATGCTGCCCCGGGGTGCCGAACAGGTAGAGGATCAGCTCCGCATCCAGTGACAGCCGGCCGAAGTCCATCGCGACGGTGGTGGTCGACTTATCCGGAGTGGCGGCGAGGTCATCGACCGACGTACTCGCGTCAGTGAGGACCGCCTCGGTGGTCAGCGGCGCGATCTCGGACACGGTGCCGACGAACGTCGTTTTGCCAGCGCCGAACCCGCCGCCTACGACGATTTTCGCGGATATCACGCTAGGCTGGCTATCCGCGCCTGGCCGCGCGGCGGGCGGACTGGACCGAGCCGGGTCGGGCTTGACCGCTGCCGCCGACGCACCCCCGTAGGACCGTGACCGATCAGAGTCGACGAAGTCCACTCAACACCCTTTCCATCAAGGCCATATCCGGCGTGTTGCTGGATCCGTTCGCGCTGCGGTGCACCACGACCAGGCCGATGTCGGCCATGTCAGCTAGCAGAACTCGAACCACTCCCAGCGGCAGCGATAGTAGAGCGGCCACTTCGGCCACCGATCGGGGGTCACGACACAGCTCGGCCACCGCCCGGTGTTCCTCCCTGGTCAGCACCGCCACGTCGTGACCGTGCTCGCTGGTCGATACCAGCGTTTCCACCGCAAGATCGAATACTGGCGCCGTCCGGCCCCCGGTCCAGGTGTATGGACGTACCACCGACGCTGCGGCCGCCGGTTGGCTCCACTCGAAAATTCCCACCGCCGCCGACGTCTGCTCCTGCGCTGGGCCCTGCTGGTCTGCCGCAACCGGCTGCGGAGCGACCGATGACGTCGCCGACCTCTTGCGACGCCCGCCGGAGCGCCAGGGGCCACCGCTGAGGCCGTTCACCAAACCGGCGAACGACTCATCACCGTCGTCGTCGCTGGGTTTGCTCACCGCGGGCCTCAACGACCTAGCGCGCCATGCAGCTCGGTACGCGAGTGCGGGGTGAGCTGCTGGCCGACCCGGTCTACCAGCAACGTCATCTCATACCCCACCAACCCGATATCGCAGTTCGGGGCCGCGAGCACCGCGAGACTGGATCCACCGCTGATCGACATCAACAGCATGATCCCGCGTTCGAGTTCCACCACCGTCTGCACGACCTGGCCGGCGTCGAAGCAGCGGGCCGCGCCCTGAGCCAAACTGACCAGCCCGGACGCCACTGCGGCGAGCTGATCGGCCCGGTCCCTGGGCAGGTGCGCCGAAGCCGACATGGGCATGCCTTCGGCCGACACCACTAATGCGTGCGCCACCCCGGCCACCCGGTTGACAAAGTCGTCGACCAACCACCCGAAGCGGCTCTGTTTCGGCTGCGGAACGGTCACTTCGTCTGCCCTTCTGCACCCTGGTGCTCCGGCGTCGATCCGTCAGTCTGCTGCTCGAGGTTTCGGCGGGTCAGGCGCCCTTCGCGAATTCCCTGCTGGTAGCTGGCCAGCCGGCCACGAATCGACTCTGCGCTACGCACCGGCGCGCTCGCGGGCTCAGCCCCACCCGCGGCGCCTGGCACCAGCAGGGCCCGAGGCTGGCGTCGCGGCAACCCCATGGCGGTGGTTTGCGCACTGACCGGCATCGCCAGTGCCTCGGCCGCCCGCCAGCCGTCATCCGCGGCGCCCCAGTCCTGCGCCGGAGCACCGGCTGGACGGGTCGCACCCGATGCGGGGATCGGCTGGCCCAAGCGGGGCTTGCCGGCGTCGCCGGATTCGGATTCGACCAAGGTACGTCCAGGCTGGCGACGCATCAGCGGAGAAGAGCCGGCGGTGGCCGACGCTGGCACCTTCGTAGCGGCGGCATCCGCGCGCGCCGTATCGGCGGCCGGAGCATCCGGCAACGGCGCATCTGGCGACGCGGATCCCCGCGTCGGCGCTCCCGCCGGGCCGCGCGTCGCTGGCGCAGTCCAGCGCACCGGGACGGCCTCGTGTTCCTTGAACCACGCTGACGCCACGTCGTCGAAGATCGGCGTGGAGTGCTGCAGCGTCACCCGCTGACCCGGTCCAACCGGGCCAACCGGTCCCGCCACAGTCGCCCGCGCCGGCCGGAACAGATCCACGCCGGATCCGGCGCCGGGGTCATCCACCGGGTTCTGCACCGTGTTGTCAACCGTGCTGTCTATTGGACTGTCGACCGGTGAGCTGGCCGGCGGTCCAGGCGGAGCCGGTGGCGGCTGCGCGGGACCCGACATCGACGGTGACCGCTTGCTGACGCGCTGCGGCAGCTCGGGATCGCCGCTTGCCTTGTGGCCGATCGCCGCCGGGGTCTCCACCACGGTCTCCGGGGCGCCTACGGCATCCGCGTCGACATCGGACTTGACGTCGGCGTCAACGTCCGGCTCAACATCCGCGTCGACATCGGACTTGAGGTCCGCCTCGACATCAGGCTTAACGTCCGGTTCGACGTCGGGCTTGACATCCGCTTCGATGTCCGAAGATACGTCTGGTCGAGGAACCGGGATCGCGTTGTTGGCGCTGGCGGCTACCGGCGCCGTGGCGTCGTCCCGGCCTGAGCCGCTGGATCCGGTCAGCTCGGCGAAGACTGCCGGGCTGGGCTCGACCGTCTCGGATGCCACCCGCACCAGCCGGGAGGGCATGATCACAGAAGCCCAGACACCCACATCGCCGTCACCGCGGCGCAGCTGCACCACGATGCCGTGCCGACCGGCCAACCGGCCGACGACGTAGAGCCCCATCCGGCGAGACACCGAAGCGTCTACCACCGGTGGGGTGGCCAACCGGTAGTTGGCTTCAACGAGCTCCGCCTCGGTCATCCCGACGCCGCGGTCAGCGACCTCAATCGAGACCGAACCGTCCGCGGCGAAGTCACTGGAGACCATCACGTGGCTCTCCGGTGGGGAGAACTGAGTCGCGTTGTCCAGCAGCTCGGCCAGCAGGTGCACCAGGTCGCTCGCCGTACGGCCGAGCACCAGCACCGCGGGTGGCTGCTGGAGCACGAGCCGTTGGTACTGCTCCACCTCGGAGACCGCGGCGCGCAGGACGTCGACCAATCGAACTGGACGACCGGACCGGTTGGCCGCATCGGTGCCCGCGAGAACCAGCAGGTTCTCACTGTTGCGCCGCATCCGGGTGGCGAGGTGGTCGAGCTGGAACAGGTTGTCCAGCTGCTGCGGGTCCTGCTCTCCGCTTTCCAGCCGGTCGATGAGCTTGAGCTGACGCTCGACCAGACCCTGCGTGCGGCGCGACAGGTTGACGAAGATGTCGTTGACGTTGGCACGGAGCTGGGCCTGCTCGCCGGCGAGCCGGACGGCCTGACTGTGCACCTCGTCGAACGCCCTGGCGACCTGACCGATCTCCTCGCGAGTGCCCACCGGTACCGGCTCGACCTCGGTCTCGGGCAGTTCGCCGTCGCGGATCCGGGCCATTGCCTCAGGCAGCCGCCGGTCGGCGACGTCCAGGGCGGTGCGCTTGAGAATTCCCAGCGGTCGCAGCAGCGCCCGGGTGACGAAGATGCCGACCAGCACGCCCAGCCCTAGCGCGAAGAACAGGATGACCGAGTTCAGCCCAGCGGCGGTTCGCACCTGGTCAAGCAGCGTCTGCGCAGTCTTTTCGATCCGCTGGCGCAGGTTCTTCTCGACGGTGTCGATGTTGTCGATGACCACCGTGTTGCGTTGATCCCAGTCCTGCGGCGAGGCACCCAGCGGTTGGCCCGCGAGACCACGGTTGAGCACCAGCTGCAACAGCCGCTGCCGGGACAGCTCAGCGTCCGGACCGACTCCAGCGACCGCGCTGGCCCGCTCAGCCGGCCCCAGAGCAGCCCGCAGCGCGTCCTGATCGGTGACCTGCCGGACGGCCGCGGTGCGCAGATCTTCGATCTGACCGGGGCCGAGCCGGTTGGTGAACAGCGCTGCCGAGATGATCGCGTGCTGCCGGCTGATCTGCTCGCGACCGGAGACCAGGGAATGCACAGCGGCAGCGTCGTTGGTGACGGCGACGTCATCGAGCTGGCGGGTCAGCGCGGAATCCAACTCGATCAGCGGGTCGATGGCGTCGCTGTACTCGGTGACCACCACCTCGACAGGGCCGAATCCCGTGGTCACGCTCGCCCGCAGTGGCCCGAGCGCACCCAGGGCGGCCAGCGGGGATCGGGTGAAGTCCAATCCGCTCACCTGGTCGGCGGACCCGGCGACCACCTGCACACTGCTGTCGACGGCGTGGAACTGCGCGTCCAGCGGTCGGCGGTCGCCGGCGCGGCCCGTGGCGACAAACGCCGTAGCCATGTCGCGTTCCCGCTCTACCCCGCTGATCAGGTCGGACAGCTGTTGCTGCACGTGCACGATCTGGGAGATCCGGGCGTAGCCCGGCGCAGCGCCCGCCTCGTCCACGATCCGCAGTACCCCGGCGACCAGGGCGACGATGGTCGGCACCAGCAGGACTGCACCCAGCTTGACCACCACTGGCCAGTTGCGCCAGTACCACCGCGACCGCGGAGTCGTCGGGCCGATCGGCGCCCCCGCCTTTGCAGGAGGACTGAGTACGGCGGTCATCGCGCCGCCACCGCGGAAGCCGGGCGTCGCGAGCTACTCGCTGGCACGGTGAGGTCCCTCCCAGGGGTCGACGGTGGCCGGGCATCCGGCGCACCACTGTTAACCGCGGTTGTGGGTCACCCCCACCGCACGGAGGTAAACGTCGCGAGCAGCGAGCCGGATACGCCCGATGTAGGGGACGGACGATACGACGCGCCGAGCTGGACCGTCCTGCGGGTCTCGTTACCGTCCTATTCGACCGCTTACCGTCCTATTTGACCGCTGACCGCGCCAGTGTCTTGGCCGGACAATACCCGCGCGGCGTAACTTTTCTTACCCTGATGGATCGCCTGCACCACACAAAGTAATTGTGTGCAACCCGGACGATCCACTTGCCACACCTCCAATGCCTCGACGGAGTGGGCCCGGACGCACCTGGGACACTGGTTGCAGACCAAGCCGATCACCCGCCCGCGGTGCTCGCCAACCGGAGGAACTCGTTGAGCTCTTCGCCCGAGGCCGGACCGCTCATCGTGCAGTCCGACAAGACGCTGCTACTGGAGGTCGAGCATCCGGCTGCGGGGCTGGCCCGCGCCGCGATTGCGCCGTTCGCGGAGCTCGAGCGCGCGCCGGAACACGTGCACACCTACCGGGTGACCCCGCTGGCGCTGTGGAACGCGCGAGCCGCGGGTCACGACGCCGAACAGGTCGTCGATGCGCTGGTGCGCTTCTCCCGGTACGCCGTGCCACAGCCGCTGCTGGTCGACGTCGTGGACACGATGGGCCGCTACGGACGGTTGCAGCTAGTTGCGCATCCGACGCACGGGCTGGCGCTGGTCGCACTGGACCGCGCGGTACTCGAGGAAGTGCTGCGGCACCGCAAGATCGCTCCGATGCTGGGAGCCCGGGTCGACGACGACACCGTGCTGGTCCATCCCTCCGAGCGCGGCCGGCTCAAGCAGGGCCTGCTCAAGGCCGGTTGGCCGGCCGAGGATCTCGCCGGCTACGTCGACGGTGAAGCGCACGCGATCGCGCTGGTCGAGGATGGCTGGTCGCTGCGCACTTACCAGAGCGATGCGGTGACCGGGTTCTGGGCGGGCGGGTCCGGGGTCGTGGTGCTGCCCTGTGGGGCGGGGAAGACCCTGGTCGGGATCGCCGCGATGGCGCAAGCGCAAGCGACCACGCTGATCCTGGTCACCAACACCGTTGCCGGCCGGCAATGGAAGCGCGAGCTGGTCGCGCGTACCTCGCTGTCCGACGACGAGGTCGGCGAGTACTCCGGTGAGCGCAAGGAGATCCGCCCGGTGACGATCGCGACCTACCAGGTCATGACCCGCAAGTCGAAAGGTGAATACCGACATCTGGATCTGTTCGATTCCCGGGACTGGGGATTGATCATCTACGACGAGGTGCACCTGCTGCCCGCGCCGGTCTTCCGGATGACCGCCGATCTGCAGTCCCGCCGCCGGCTCGGGCTGACCGCCACCCTGGTGCGCGAAGACGGCAGGGAGGGCGATGTGTTCTCCCTGATCGGCCCCAAGCGCTACGACGCACCGTGGCGCGACATCGAGTCCCAGGGCTGGATCGCCCCGGCAGACTGCGTGGAGGTACGCGTCACGCTGACCGACGCCGAGCGGCTGCGCTATGCCACCGCGGAGGCCGACGAGCGCTACCGGGTCTGCTCCACCGCGCGCAGCAAGCTAGCCGTCGTGTCGGCCGTCATGGCGCGGCACCCGGACGAGCCAACGCTGGTGATCGGCGCGTACCTGGAGCAACTTGCCGAGCTCGGCGAGGCCCTGGACGCTCCGGTGGTGCAAGGCTCGACCCGCAACTCTGAGCGGGAGACCCTCTACGAGGCGTTTCGCCGAGGCGAAGTACGCACGCTGGTCGTGTCCAAGGTGGCCAACTTCTCCATCGACCTGCCGGAGGCCTCGGTGGCGGTGCAGGTCTCCGGCACGTTCGGTTCCCGGCAGGAGGAGGCCCAGCGTCTCGGCCGCCTGTTACGCCCCAAGGGCGATGGCAGGCAGGCGCACTTCTACTCGGTGGTCGCCCGAGACACCCTGGACACCGACTACGCCGCCCACCGCCAGCGCTTCCTCGCCGAGCAGGGCTACGCCTACCGCATCATCGACGCCGACGACCTCCTAGGCCCCGCCATCCCCCAAGTCGACTAGCACCGTCGCCGGGGGTCCGTGTCGTGAACTCGACTGCACCGACGTTTCCAGCGGCGCTGAGGTCGTTCCTGTCGAGTTCACGACACGCCCGATTCGCTGGCGCCGCCTACGCAGCCGGCGGATGAGCAGGGCCAGCAGGATAAGTGCAGTGACTGCTGGTATGGCGCGCTTGGCGACGGCCCCACCGGCGGCTTCGAGCAGGTTGATCTCCTCGAGCATCGGCGGAGGCGCCGGCCGCACAGGGGGTGGCAGCACAGGGGGTGGCAGCACTCGAGCTGCCTGCACTCGGTCTGGCGGCGCCACCGCTGGCTGGGCGACTGCCGGCTGCGGCGGACCTGGCTGCGGTGATGCCTGCGGCGACGGGGCAGGTGGCGACTCGGCCACCGGTGCGGGTGCGTCCTGGTGCCCGAGGCTTCTACTGAGGCAGTCCGCGAACTGACTGATGATCTTATTGCCGACGTCCTCGATCAGACCTCGGCCAAACTGGGCCGGTCTGCCCGTGACGATCATGTCGGTGGCCACTGTGACCGCGGTGCCCTGACCGTTTTCAACGAGGCTCGCAGCCACCGTCGCCGTTACGGTGCCCTGGCCCCCGGATGCTGTACCCGTCGCCTGGATCACGGTCCGGTGCGCAGCCTCATCGGTATCAGTGAAACGGCCTGATCCGCGATACTGCAAAGAGATCGGACCCAGCCGCACCTTCACGATCCCGGCAAACTCATCGCCACTAGCCGACGTGATGCTGGCTCCCGGGAAGCACGGGGCGACCCGCTCAGGATCCAGCAGCGCCCGCCAGACCGTGTCGATGGGCGCCGGAACCGTGAACTTGTGCTCAAGCTTCATGCACGCCAGCCTCCCACTCCTGCTGCGGCCGCCACAGCTCTCCCGGTGAGCACCCGGGCGAGGTGCTCGCGGTAGTCGGCGTCGGCACTACCGTCCGACGTCGGGCTGGTGCCGTCGGCCGCATGCTCGGCCGCCGCGCGAATCGTCGCCGCGCTGGCCGGCTGACCAATCAGCGCCTGCTCCACCCCGACTGCCCGGACCGGAGTAGCACCCATGTTGGTCAGCGCGACCCGGGCTTGCGCGATCGATCCGCCCTCGGTCCACACCACCGCGGCGACCCCTACGATCGACCAGGCCTGCGCCACCCGGTTGAACTTCTCGTAGTGCGCGCCCCAGCCGGTCTTCTTCGGAATCCGCACCTCGACAAGCAGCTCATCGGGGCCCACCGCCGTGGTGAACAGATCCACGAAGAACTCCCCAGCCGGCACGGTGCGCCGTCCCGAGGGTCCGACGATGACCATCTCGCAGTCCAGCGCCACCGCAGGGGCCAGCAGGTCACCGGCGGGGTCGGCGTGCACCAGGGCGCCGCCGAAGGTGCCCCGGTGCCGGATCTGCGGATCACCCACCGTCAGGGTGGCCAGCGCTAGCAGCGCCGCATGTTCAGCGATCAGCTCGTTGTTGATCACATCGTGGTGCGTGGTCATCGCCCCGACCACGATGGCATCGCCGTCTTCACGTACCCCGCGCAATTCGCTGATCTTGTTCAGATCCACCAAGGTCGTCGGGGTGGCCAGCCGCAATCGGAGCACCGGAACCAGGCTCTGGCCCCCGGCGAGAACCTTGGCGTCCTCGCCGGCCTGGGACAGCACCTGCACCGCTTCCTGCACCGACGATGCGGCGACGTAGTCGAACGCTGACGGGATCACTCGGCACCTCCCTGCTGCGCATCGATGGAGCCCAACCCGCCACCGGCAGCGGCCTCGGTGGCGTGCTCCGACGTGGATTTGACGGCTCCGCGAGCTGACTGCACCGCTCGCCATACCCGTTGCGGCGAGCACGGCATATCGATGTTGGTGACGCCGAGGTGACGCACCGCATCCAACACGGCGTTGACCACCGCGGGAGTGGAGGCGATGGTGCCGGCCTCCCCGACACCCTTGACACCCAGCGGATTTGAGGTTGCGGGGGTTACGGTCCGGTCGGTGGTGAAACTGGGCAGGTCCGCAGCAGAGGGCACCAGGTAGTCGGCCAGCGTGCCGGTGACCAGGGTGCCGTTCTCATCGTGCACGGCCTCCTCGAACAATGCCTGCGCGATGCCCTGGGCTAGGCCCCCGTGAATCTGCCCCTCGACAATCAGCGGGTTCACCACGGTTCCGACATCGTCCACACAGACGTAGCTGCGGATCTTCACCCAGCCGGTCTCGGTGTCCACCTCGGCCGCGCAGAAATGGGTGCCGTGCGGGAAGGAGAAGTTCTCCGGGTCGAAGGTGGCGTCGGAATCCAGTGACGGCTCCATCCCCTCGGGGAAGTTGTGTGAAGTGAACGTCGCGAACGCCACCTCCTGAATGGTGGTGGATCGGTCAGTTCCCTTGATGATGAACTTGCCACTATGGAACTGGAGATCTTGCTCAGAGCACTCGAGAAGATGAGCGGCGACCTTGCGGGCCTTCTCGATCACCTTATCCGCTGCATTGACCACTGCGATGCCGCCGACGACCAGCGACCGGGAACCGTAGGTGTCCAATCCCTTAGACGAGCTCTGGGTATCGCCGTGCAGCACTTCGACGTCCTCGAAGGGAACGCCCAGTTTGTGGGCAATGAGCTGGCTCCAGGCCGTCTCGTGGCCTTGACCGTGGGGGGAGGTGCCGGTGACTACCTCGACCTTCCCGGTGGCCAGCATCCGGATGCTGGCGTGCTCCCAGCCACCGGCAGATGCGCCCAGCGCGCCGAGCAGGCGAGACGGTGCAAGGCCACACACCTCGGTGTAGGTCGAGATGCCGATACCCAGCTGCAGCGAGTCGTTTACCTCCCGGCGGCGCCGCTGCTCGGCGCGCAGGCCGTCATAGTCGAATAGCTCCTTGGCGCGCGCAGTGGCCGCCTCGTAGTTGCCGGAGTCGTAAATCAGCCCGGCTGCGTTGGTGTAGGGGAACTCGTCATTCTGGATCCAGTTCTGCTCACGCAGCTCCAGAGGATCCCGGCCCAGCTCGACGGCGAGTTCATCCATGATCCGTTCGATGGCGAACGTGGCTTCTGGCCGCCCGGCTCCCCGGTATGCATCGGTCCACGTCTTGTTCGTAAACACGTCGGTGCAGGTGAACTTGTATGCCGGGATCTTGTAGATAGCCGGTAAGATAAAGCCACCGAATGGCGGGCACGCCGGGCTGAGCAGCCCCAAGTAGGCACCCATGTCGGCGGTCAGCTCGCCCTTCAGCGCGGTCACCATGCCATCCTTCTTGGCCGCGATCGTGATGTCCTGGATCTGGTCACGACCGTGGTGCCCGGACACCATGGACTCCGACCGCGTCTCAGTCCACTTCACCGGCTTGCCTATCCGCCGAGCGACCAGCACGCTGAGGAACTCCTCCGGTATCACCTGGAGCTTGCCGCCGAACCCACCGCCAACGTCCGGTGCGATGACCCGGATCTTGTGCTCGGGCAGCCCCAGGCACAGCGCGGTCATCGTCTTGACGATGTGTGGCACCTGGGTGGACGACCACATTGTCAGCTGCTCGCCGGTCGGGTCGACCACGATGGAGCGTGGCTCCATGAATGCGGGAATCAGTCGCTGCTGACGGAACCGGCGCTTAACGACGATCGAATCAGGGTCGGCCTCGGCCGCGGCGATCGCCTCATCGGCGTTGCCACCGGTGTCGGCCGCGGCTGAATCCAATGAGAAGAAGGCCCACTTGTTGCTGCCGTAGTCCGGATGCACCACCGTTGAGTCGGTCAACGCCGCCGCCATGTCCAGCACCGGCTCCAGGGGGTCATAGTCGACCTGGATGGCATCGGCAGCGTCCTTGGCAGCGGCCGCGCTACGGGCAACCACCACGACCACGATCTCACCGGCGAAGCGGACCGTATCGCTCGCAATCGACACATGCCGCGGCGGTGTGGCATCGGCATTGATGGGGAAGACACACGGCAGACCGGACTGCTCGGCGTCTAGGTCAGCGCCGGTGTAAACGGCGATGACGCCGGGCAGCTGCTTGGCCGCCTCGATATCAATCCCGGTGATCGTGGCGCTGGCGAACGGGCTGCGCACCATAGCGAGGTGCAGCATCCCCGGTAGCGTGATGTTGTCCGTCCAGCGGGTCCGGCCGGTGATCAGCCGAGCGTCCTCTTTGCGCTTGCGGGCCCGACCGAACTCCGAGGTCGCGGGCTGCGCGGTGGTTGTCATCAGTTACCCCCTCCGGCGACGGCGCTGGGTTGCCGTGTGGACATCTCGTCGGGCGCGCTTGCGGCGGGCTTCATCTTCTGCGCCGCGTCGAGCACGGCCCGCACGATGTTCTGATAACCGGTGCAGCGGCAGAGGTTTCCCTCCAGCCCCTCGCGCACCCTCTGCTCGTCCGGATCGGGATCGTCGCCGAGCAGGTCGATCGCCTGCATGATCATGCCGGGCGTGCAGAAACCACACTGGAGCGCATGATTGTCGTGGAAAGCCTGCTGCATCGGGTGTAGCTGTCCATCGCGAGCCAGGCCTTCGATGGTGGTGATCTCGCTACCGTCGGCCTGGATCGCGAAAATCGAGCACGACTTCACGCTCCGACCGTTGAGGTGCACGGTACATGCGCCACAGTTGCTGGTGTCGCAGCCGACCACGGTTCCAATCTTTCCCAGCTTTTCCCGCAGGTAATACACCAGGAGAGTTCGTGCTTCGACGTCGTCGACGTAGGAGACGCCGTCAACCATGACAGTGATGCGTGTCACGGGTCAACTCCTCGTCCGGTCGGGGCCGCCGACCGCATGTGATGGGCGATCCCGGCAGTCAAGTCACCGGGAAACCGCCACGTCGATGTGACGGCTGTCACCCATCCCACCGCGCATGCCACACCGCCGCAACGGCAGCAGCAGGCGAGAAAACCGCAGCTCAGGCCACCGGTGACCGGTTCGCCACCGGGGCCCGCAACTGCGCATCGTCGGAGGGAAAATTTCCGCGAATGCGGCCAATCGACCCGCGACTCGTAATCAAGCGCCACCCGAATGGGTGAGCTGCCGCTGAGCGCGCTGACCTTTCCAAACCCAACCGGGGAGTTATGCACGCGAGGCCGGAAAATCTGCTGTCGATCTTGGGATGGGGTGCACCGGGACGCGGACGTGCGTCAGCGTCGCCAAGCAGCTAGCGAATGATGAAGGCGAGTAAACAACTGCGGTGACTGCCGACCTGGCCCGCCGCCTGCGGCGGCTGAGCCAGGGACGGCCAGTCCAACAATCGATGCTAGCAACGGAGCGGGTTGCGCAGTGGAGTGCGGGTCGGGTCTATGATCGCGGGTGGGATGAATTCGACGTGGCCAGGGTGGATGAGGATTTCCCAGCCGGTCCGATGATGGGTTTCACACAGGAGAACGCAGTTTTCAACACTGGTTTCGCCCTCATCGATCCCGTGTCGGCAATGGTGCGCCTGACATATTCCCGGTGGCCGATCGCAGCCCAGAGACGCACATCCTCGATCTCGCGCGACAAGCGCCCTGCGGATGGACAGCGGAACGGTTCGCATCGCCCGTCCGACGTCGAGGGTCTCGGATTTCCCGCCGAGAACAATGGGGATTACTTTGGCGTCGCACGCCCACCGCCGGGCCTCCGATGCGCTGATATGTGTCCCGTAGTCCAGCGTCGCGGTGCCCAGATTGGTGCGCAGGGCGTCCAGTCGATGGTGACGGTGAGGTGTGGGGGTTCCCCGGCGCTGGTTGGGCAGTCTTGGGCCGCGCGGGCCAGCCCGCAGATTTCCAGCAGGGCATCCGCGTTGCGCTGTAGCGGTGCGCTCGTCGGGGATGGCGTCGGCGACGGGATGGGGCGCCGCGAGTTGTTCGATCAGTGATCGGAAGGCGGCACGGTGCTCAGGTTCGAGGTATCCCTCCAGGCCCAGGCGCCCGTCGCGGCGGTCCCGATGTGCATGAGGGGCAGAAAGTGTTGGAGATCGGCACCGGCACCGGTTACAACGCGGCGCTGCTGGCCCATCGGCTGGGTGCTGGCAACGTGGCGAGTATTGAGATCGACCCCCAGGTCGCACAGCAGGCGAGGGCCAACTTGGCAAAGGCGGACCGCGACGTCACTGTCAGCACCGGAGACGGCGCAGCTGGCTACCCGCCCCGCGCCCCATACGATCGGCTGATCGCCACTTGCTCGGTCGAGACCATACCGTGGCCGTGGGTGGAACAGATCCGACCCAGCGGTGTGATCGTCACACCGTGGGGGCCGCCTATAGCTAACGATCATTTGTTACGCCTTGAGGTCGGCCAGGACAGTGCATTAGGCACGATCGTGGGCTCGGCCGGGTTCATGCGGCTGCGCGCCCAGCGCTGGAATGTGACCGACGAGCCGGATGACTTCCCGGATATCGCGACACGATCGAGCACAGACCTCGATCCACACGATGTGCTGGGTAACCACTCCACCCTCGCTGTGGCGCTGCACCTGGGGCAGTGTCGCGCGGTCTTCGAAACCAACGCCGAGGCCGACAGCGAAACATTGTGGCTGCTGGCCGCCGACTCGTGGGCCTCGATCTCCGGCGGGCCGCGAACGTCAATGGGTTTGGCTAAATGACCCGGCCAACACCGTCACCACGTTGGGATAGCCGGCTGCGGCTGATGGCCTACTCGGTGGAGCAGCACGTCGCTGCTCGCAGCCTCGGGGTGATCCGCTTTTCCAGACCGAACGGTTCGTAGTGGTGGTACAGGACGCCGTCGAAAGCCGCGGCGATGTCCTCGGTGTCCCAGCCCGCACAACGCAGAACCGGCTCCTTGATCGCTGGCTGGCGCACGATGTGCAATTGATCCCCGGTGCACCGGATGAGCTGGCCGGTGATCCCGTCGGCGAGATCTGACAGCAGGTAGGTGACCAGCGGCGCCACCCGGTCAGGGGTGCGCTCGCGGGTACAGCGCGACTGAGCGGCCGGGGAGCGCTCCACCAGCCGGGTCCAGGCCAACGGGCAGACGCTATTGACCCGGATCCCCACCTCCTCCAGATCCAGCGCCCAGGCGTAGGTCAGCGACGCGACAGCGCCCTTGGATGCGGAGTAGGCACCTGCGCGACGTTGACCGAACGACGAGCCCGACGAGATGTTGACGATGGATCCGGCGCCTTGGGCGCGCATGACCTTCGCGGCTGCGAGGCCACAATAAAGCGTGCCCAGGACGTTGACTTCGATGACGTCGCGGGCGCAGTGAACGTCTTCCTCCCACGGTAGTACCTCGTGGGGACCGAGCGCGGCGTTGTTCACCAGTCCGTCGACTCTGCCGAACTGCTCCAGGCACTGCGCCACGATCTCGCTGGCCTGACCTGGATCGCGAACCGACGCCGCGTTGGCCACCGCCCGGCCGCCCAGCTCGACGATCCGGTCTGCGACCTTCTCGGCCTGTTCGCCATCGACGTCGTTGACCACGACGCAGGCCCCAGACCGCGCGGCGTGGCGCGCATAAGCCTCGCCTAGACCGCGACCGGCTCCGGTGATAACGATCGCCTTGCCGTCGAGAACGCCCATCGGTGCCTGCCCTTCGGGGTGACCGGACCTGATGGACCGGCGGTTGCCATCAGTCTGCGGTGGCAACGGCACCGGGGCAGGTCAAGGCTCCATGAAGGGTTGCCGCCGTTCGCCGAGCGGGCGAGGGCCGATCGGCCCAACGGGTCCGGTGAGCTATTCAACCGTGAGAATCAGCGGGCCGTCCTCGGTGATGGCGACCGAGTGCTCCCAGTGCGCGGCGCGGCAGCCGTCCACGGTCACCACGGTCCAGCCGTCGCCGAGTTCCTCGGTCTTGTCACCGCCCGCGGTGAGCATCGGCTCGATCGCCAACGCCATGCCGGGCACCAACCGTGGGCCGCGGCCGGGGCGGCCCACGTTGGGCAGGAACGGGTCCATGTGCATGGCGGTACCGATCCCGTGGCCACCGTAGTCGGCGATGATCCCGTACGACGTGCCATGCGCAGCGCTGGCGGCCAGCGCCGTGGACTCCACTGCGTGAGAGATGTCGGTCAGCCTGCCACCCGGTCGCGCCGCCACGATTCCGGCTTCCAGCGCCGCCCGGCAGGCCATCGATAGTTTTTTATCGGCCCGCACAATGGTCCCCACATGCACCGTCACCGCGGCATCGCCGTGCCAGCCCTCGAGGATCGCACCGCAGTCCAGGGACAGCAGATCGCCGTCGGCGAGCACCTGCTCGCTGCTGGGGATGCCGTGCACGACCTGTTCGTTGACCGAACTGCAGATCGACCCGGGGAACCCGTGATAGCCCTTGAACGACGGTATCGCCCCAGCGTCCCGGATCGACTGCTCCGCCAGCTCATCCAGCTCACCGGTACTCACCCCGGCGCGGGCATGACATTCGAGCAAGCGCAGCGTCCGGGCCACCACCGCTCCGGCGGCGCGCATCGCCTCGATTTCGCCTGGAGACTTCAGCTCGATGCTGGCCTTGCCCCGTAACCGTCGTACCACAGCACGCACCCCGCCCCCGGTCATCGCACGCTCGTCACGCCCGCGTTCGCAACGCGTGCAGCGCCCGAGCCGTTACCTCGGGCACCGAACCGACTGCCGGGACGGTGACCAACCGCTCGGCGTAGAAGCTCAGCAGCGGCGCGGTCTCCTCGCGATAAAGCTGCTGGCGGTGCCGGATCACGTCCTCGGTGTCGTCGCCGCGCCCGCGGGCCAGCAGCCGCGCCACCACCTGGTCCTCGGGTACGTCGAACTCCAGCACCGTGTCGATCTCGCAGTCACGCTCGCGCAGCAGATTCTCCAGCACCTCGGCCTGGCCGACGGTACGGGGAAATCCGTCGAGCAGAAATCCTGCCCGGCACACGTCATCGGTAATCCGTTGGGCGACCATCGCGTTGGTGACCTCGTCGGGCACCAACGCACCGGCATCCAGGTACTGCTTGACCTTCTGACCTAGCTCGGATCGGCGGTCGACATGAGCCCGGAACAGATCTCCAGTGGAGATGTGCGCCACACCGAGCTCCGCGCTCAGCAGGGTGGCC
The DNA here is from genome assembly GCA_023252195.1 of Pseudonocardiales bacterium. Lineage (GTDB taxonomy): Bacteria > Actinomycetota > Actinomycetes > Mycobacteriales > Pseudonocardiaceae. Next base: position 226,234 of record JAHEXI010000003.1, on the reverse strand, counting down.
TGAGTCCCTTTGCCCGCGCCTGGAGGACCGACGATGAGGATCCGCACTAGCGCAGGAACCCTTCATAGTTGCGCTGCATCAGCTGGCTTTCGATCTGCTTCACGGTATCCAGGCCGACCCCGACCATGATCAGTACCGCGGTACCGCCGAAGGGGAAGTTCTGGTTCTGCCCGTTACCGGTCAGGTCGAGGAACAAGTTGGGCAGTACTGCCACAATGCCCAAATACAGCGAGCCAGGCAAGGTGATACGACTGAGTACAAAGCTCAGGTATTCGGAGGTGGGGCGGCCGGGCCGGATGCCCGGGATGAAACCGCCGAACTTCTTCATCTCCTCAGCACGTTCTTCGGGATTGAACGTGATCGCCACGTAGAAATAAGTGAAGAAAATGATCATTAGAAAGTACAGTCCGATATGTATCCAGCTGGACTGGTCGGACAGGTAGCGGGTGATGAACGTCTGGAACCAGCCCGGCTTGCTGGTGGGCGAGCTGGTAAGCCGCGCGACCAGATCGGGCAGATAGAGCAGCGACGATGCGAAGATGACCGGGATGACGCCGGCTTGGTTCACCTTCAGCGGCAGGTAGGTGGAGGTGCCGCCGTACATTCGGCGGCCGATCATCCGCTTGGCGTACTGCACCGGAATCCGTCGCTGACCCTGCTCGACGAACACGACACTGGCGATGATCGCTAGACCGAACAAGCACACCAGCAGGAATACCAGCAGGCCCTGCGAGTCCAGGATGTTCTTGCCCTCAGCGGGGATGCGCGCGGCGATCGAGGTGAAGATCAGCAGCGACATGCCGTTGCCGATGCCCCGTTCAGTGATCAGCTCGCCCAACCACATGATCACCCCGGTACCCGCGGTCATCACCACGACGATGACCACCAGGTTGAATACCGACTGATCTGGAATCGGCGGCAGCGGGCAGCCGGAGAACAGCTGACCGCGTACGGCCAGCGCCACGATGCCGGTGGACTGCAGGATAGCCAGTGCGATCGTCAGGTACCGGGTGTACTGCGTGAGCTTGTTCTGCCCGGACTGACCCTCCTTCTTCAGCACTTCGAAGCGCGGAATCACCACCGTGAGCAGCTGAATGATGATGCTCGCGGTGATGTAGGGCATGATCCCCAACGCGAACACCGACAGCCGCAACAATGCTCCGCCGCTGAAAAGATTGATCAGCGAGTAGACGTTCTGATTGTCGCCGTGCTGCACCCGGTCCAGACACTGATTGATATTGACGTAGGAGACTCCGGGCGACGGCAACGTGGCACCGGCCCGGTAGATCACCACCATGCTGAGCGCGAACAGGATCTTGCGGCGCAGATCCGGTGTCGCAAGGGCCGAGCGGAAGGCGCCGAGCACTCCTACCTCCTGGGCACGGCCATGATGAGGCCGTCGATCATGGACCGGCGGTCGCATAGCCGGAGGCGGCGACCGAGCGGTGCAGGCGGACCTGACAGCGGATGCCAACTGGCTCGCCCACGCATTGAGCCCGACTCTAACAGCCGGGCCGGACTGTCATGACGAGTGCCCGCAGGGGCGGCTGGCGTCTACAGCTCGATGCTGCTACCACCCGCCGCGGCGATTTTTTCCCGCGCGGAACCAGAGAAACGCTGGGCACTGACCTGCAACGGCACTCCTGCGATGTCGCCGTCGCCGAGCACCTTGACCGGCAGACCCTTGCGCACCGCGCCAACGGCTACGAGCTGGTCGGGCCCCACGGTGCCACCGGCGGGGAACAGTCGAGCCAGGTCGCCGACGTTGACCACCTGATACTCGGTACGGAACCGGTTGCGGAAACCCTTGAGTTTAGGCAGCCGCATGTGGATCGGCATCTGGCCGCCCTCGAAAGTGGCCGGCACGTTCTTGCGAGCCTTGGTTCCTTTGGTACCGCGACCCGCAGTTTTACCTTTTGAACCGCCACCACGGCCGACTCGCATCTTGGCAGTCTTCGCCCCTGCAGCCGGGCGCAGGTGATGAATCTTAATGCTCACTTCGCAGCCACCTCGTTCGAGACTTCCTCCACCGCTACCAGGTGACGCACGGTGGCAATCATGCCGCGGACCTGTGAGTTATCCTCTTTGACCACGGACTGCCGGATCTTGCGCAGTCCCAGCGAGCGCAGCGTCTCACGGTGATTGCGCAAGCTACCGATGCTGCTGCGAACCTGGGTGATCTTCAGATCAGCCACCTCACGCCCCCATTCCGGCAGCCCGTGCACGCAACATGCCGGCCGGCGCCACGTCTTCCAGCGGCAGACCGCGGCGGGCAGCCACTTCCTCAGGGCGCTGCAACCCCTTCAGCGCAGCCACCGTGGCGTGCACAACGTTGATCGCGTTATCACTGCCCAAAGACTTCGACAGGATATCGTGCACACCGGCGCACTCCAACACCGCGCGAACCGGACCGCCTGCGATGACCCCTGTACCTGGAGACGCGGGACGGAGCAGCACAACACCGGCCGCTGCCTCGCCGGTGATCGGGTGCGGGATGGTGCTGCCAATCCGGGGAACCCGGAAGAAGTTCTTCTTGGCTTCCTCCACACCCTTCTGGATCGCCGCCGGCACCTCTTTGGCTTTTCCGTAACCGACGCCGACCATCCCGTCGCCGTCACCGACCACGACCAACGCGGTGAAGCTGAAGCGTCGGCCGCCCTTGACCACCTTGGCTACCCGGTTGATCGCGACCACCCGCTCGAGATGCGGGCTCTTCTCCGGCTGGGCCGCCCCGCCGCGGCCACCGTCGCGACGGTCCCGACGATCGCTACGCTCGCCTCCGGGTCCGCCTCCGCCTTCCCGCCGCACGCGTCCAGGCATCAGGCGTTCCTTCCGTTGGTCAGGTGCCGTTGTTGTCTTGGGTGCCGATCGAACATCGTGGTGTCGAACATCAGAACTCCAGGCCGGCTTCGCGGGCGGCGTCGGCCAACACCGCGATCCGACCGTGGTAGTCATAGCCGCCGCGGTCGAAGACCACCCGCTCCACACCCACCGCCTTGGCCCGGGCCGCGATCAGCTCGCCGACCTTGACCGCCCTGGCCTTCTTGTCCCCGTCGATGGCGCGGACGTCCGGCTCGATGCTCGACGCCGCAGCCAAGGTATGTCCGGCCAGATCGTCCACGAGCTGCACGGCGATGTGCCGAGACGAGCGGTTGACCACCAGGCGTGGGCGCTCCGGGGAACCGCTGACCTTCTTGCGCAGCCGGAAATGCCGCCGCGCCCTCGCCAGCCGGCGTCGGGTCGAAACGTCCGTGCCGACGCTCGGCCGCTTCGTAGTACTGGCAGTTGCTGCCTCAGCCATGATCACTTACCCGTCTTCCCGACCTTGCGTCGGATCTTCTCGCCCGCGTAGCGGACGCCTTTGCCCTTGTAAGGGTCAGGACGCCGCAACCTACGGATGGTCGCAGCGATCTCGCCGACCGCCTGCTTGTGAATCCCGGCCACGGAGAATCGCGTTGGGCTTTCCACCGTGAACCTGATGCCATCGGGCGCCTTGATCGGCACCGGGTGGCTATAGCCCAACGAGAACTCCAGATCCGAGCCTTTGGCCACCACGCGGTAGCCGACGCCGTGGATCTCCATGCGCTTCTCGTATCCCTGGCTGACCCCGAGAACCATGTTGTTCACCAAAGTCCGAGACAGCCCGTGCAGTGACTTGCTGCGCCGTTCATCATTCGGCCGCTGGACCAGCAGGGTACCGTCCTGCTCCCACGCTACGGTGATCGGCTCGGGCACGGTGTGCGACAGGACGCCCTTGGGGCCCTGCACTGTCACGGTGCGCCCGTCGATGACCACATCGACGCCGGTCGGAACGATGATCGGCTGCTTCCCGATGCGAGACATCTCCGCTGCTCCCCTCTCACCAGACGAAGGCGAGGACTTCCCCGCCCACGCGCTTCTTAGCGGCCTGCCGGTCGGTGAGCAGCCCTGTGGATGTGGAGATGATCGCCACACCGAGGCCGCCGAGCACCTTGGGCAGCGAGGTCGACTTGGCGTATACCCGCAGGCCAGGCTTCGACACCCGGCGCAGGCCAGCAATGCTGCGCTCCCGGTTTGGACCGAACTTCAGTTCCACTACCAAAGACTTCCCTACGGGTGCGTCCTCAGCGTGGAAGCCCGAGATGTAACCCTCCCGTTGGAGGATCTCGGCAATGTTGACCTTGATCTTGGAGTGCGGCATCACGACCCGGTCGTGATAGGCCGAGTTCGCGTTCCGCAGCCGGGTCAACATGTCTGCGATCGGATCGGTCATCGTCATGGCGAGCTCGTGATCCCTTCCCGCCGCGGTTCCCGTCCGGGCCTACGGCGACTATTAGCTGCGTCCGGTGAGTGGCGACCACTCACCTGGTGGGGCGCGAAGCGCTCTACCATGAGGACTTGCTCACGCCGGGGAGCTCGCCCCGGTGGGCCATCTGGCGCAGGCAGATCCGACATAGCCCGAACTTTCGGTAGACCGCCTTGGGTCGCCCGCAGCGCTGGCAACGGGTGTAACCCCGCACCGCGAACTTGGGCTTGCGCGCGGCTTTGATGACCAGCGCCTTCTTCGCCATCAGCTCTCCTTGAAGGGGAAGCCCAGACGACGCAGCAGCGCCCGGCCTTCTTCGTCGGTGGTCGCGGAAGTGACCACAGTGATATCCATGCCGCGCGGGCGGTCGATGTTGTCCGGGTTTATCTCGCGGAACATCGACTGTTCGTTGAGCCCGAAGGTGTAGTTACCGTGACCGTCGAACTGGGTCGGCGACAGACCACGGAAATCGCGGATACGGGGCAGTGCGATCGACAGCAGCCGGTCCAGAAACTCCCACATCCGGACGCCGCGCAGAGTCACCTTGGCGCCGATCGGCATCCCCTCGCGCAACTTGAACTGCGCGACCGACTTGCGAGCCCGCTTCACCTGCGGCTTCTGGCCAGTGATCGTAGCGAGATCCCGCACGGCGCCGTCCATCAGCTTGGCGTCCCGAGCGGCCTCGCCAACGCCCATGTTCACTACGACCTTGACCATCCCGGGTACCTGCATCGCGTTGGCGTAGTTGAACTGCTCGCGCAACGCGCCGACGATCTCGTCGCGGTACCGGGCCTTGAGCCTCGGCATCGTCACCGCACGTTCGCTTCCTACCGTAGAAGTCGTAGAAGTCACAGTCATCTCAGACATCCTTGCCGGTGCGCCGCGACACGCGCACGCGCTTACCCTCGTCATCATTGCGGTAACCCACCCGGGCCGGCTTGCCGCTGGAGTCGACGACCATGACGTTCGACACGTCGATGGAGGCCTCCTGCGTGACAATTCCGCCACTTTGCGCACCGCGCTGGGTGCGACTGATCCGGGTGTGCTTCTTGATTCGGTTTACGCCTTCTACCAGCACCCGCCCAGCATCCGGGTAGGCCTGGATCACCTTGCCCTTGGCGCCTTTGTCCTTGCCGGCAATAACTACAACCGTGTCGCCTTTGCGGATTCTCATGGTCAGAGCACCTCCGGGGCCAGCGAGATGATTTTCATGAACCGCTTGTCCCGGAGCTCCCGACCGACCGGACCGAAGATCCGGGTGCCGCGCGGCTCACCGTCGGGCTTGATCAGTACAGCGGCGTTCTCGTCGAACCGGATGTAGGAACCGTCCGGTCGGCGCTTCTCCTTGACGGTGCGTACGATGACGGCCTTCACCACATCGCCGCGCTTGACGTTGGCTCCGGGAATGGCTTCCTTGACGGTCGCCACGATGATGTCCCCGATGCCGGCGTAGCGCCGCGAGCTACCGCCGAGCACCCGAATGCACAGAATCTCCTTGGCACCCGTGTTGTCGGCAACCCGCAGTCGCGATTCCTGCTGGATCACGTCAACTCCTTCTCGTGGTCCTTCTCGCCGCCCACCTGGTTCACTTGGCCTTCTCGAGGATCTGGACCAGCCGCCAGCGCTTGGTCGCCGACAGCGGACGGGTCTCCATCAGCTGCACCCGGTCACCGACCCCCGCGACGTTGGCCTCGTCGTGCGCTTTGACCTTTGTGGTGGAGCGCAGCACCTTGCCGTACAGCGGATGCTTCTTGCGGTCCTCCAACGCCACGACGACCGTCTTATCCATCTTGTCCGAGACGACGTAACCCTCCCGGACCTTTCTTTTATTCCGCTGCTCATCGTTCATGCCGCACCCTCACTTCCGGCAACGGCGTCCGGAGACACCGACAGACCCAGCTCACGCTCGTGCATCACGGTATAGATGCGGGCAATATCACGTCGGACCGTGCGCAGTCGTCGGTTGTTGTCCATCTGTCCGGTGGCCATCTGGAAACGCAAGTTGAACAGCTCTTCCTTGGACTCGCGAAGCCGCAATACCAGTTCGTCGTCGGTGAGCTCGCGCAGCTCGCTCGCGGCGGTGGTGGTTGCCATCAGAAGTCCACCCCCTCGCGGGTCACGATCCGGCACTTCATCGGCAGCTTGTGCATCGCGCGGCGCAACGCCTCGCGGGCGACCGATTCATTCGGGTAAGCCATCTCGAACATGATCCGACCTGGCTTGACATTGGCTACCCAGAACTCGGGTGAGCCCTTGCCGGATCCCATCCGGGTTTCCGCCGGTTTCTTGGTCAGTGGCCGGTCCGGGAAAATAGTGATCCAGACCTTGCCGCCGCGGCGGATATGCCGGTTGATCGCGATACGGGCGGACTCGATCTGCCGGTTGGTCACGTAGGCCGGTTCCAGAGCCTGGATCCCGAAGTCCCCGAAGGTGACCTGGGTACCGCCGGTGGCCATACCCGACCGACCTGGTGAGTGCTGCTTGCGATGCTTGATCTTGCGTGGAACTAGCACGTCTCAGCCCTCCCCGGGCCCTGCGGTGGCCGCATCGTCAGTACCAGCCGGACGTTGTGGACTAATCGGGTCCGGCGCTGAGCTCGTGATCGGCTCGCTCGACGTGCTCTCAGTGGCCTGCGTGGACTGCGCACCGGCAAGCTCCGCCGCCGCGGCGCGACCCGCCTCGGTGGAGGTACCGGTCGTCCCGGTAGCCCCGGAGCGACGCCGGGCAGGACGTTCCCGCCGCGGCGCGCGGGCCGCGGCGTCTGCCGCTCTGGCAGCGCTTTCTACGTCACGCTCACGTCGCCCACCGACCACATCGCCCTTGTATATCCAGACCTTCACGCCGATCCGACCGAACGTGGTGCGCGCCTCGAACAGCCCGTAGTCGATGTCGGCCCGCAGCGTGTGCAGGGGAACACGGCCCTCGCGGTAGAACTCCGAGCGGGACATCTCAGCGCCGCCCAGCCGGCCGGAGCACTGCACCCGGATGCCTTTCACCTGCGGTGAACGCATCGCCGATTGGATCGCCTTACGCATCGCACGGCGGAACGCGACCCGGTTGGACAGCTGCTCGGCGACTCCCTGAGCGACGAGCTGAGCCTCCGCCTCGGGATTCTTGACCTCGAGGATGTTGAGCTGCACCTGCTTGCCCGACAGCTTCTCCAGCTCTCCCCGGATCCGGTCGGCCTCCGCACCGCGGCGACCGATCACGATTCCCGGGCGAGCGGTGTGGATGTCCACCCGGACCCGGTCGCGGGTGCGCTCGATCTCGACCTTCGCGATGCCCGCCCGCTCCATGCCCTTGGCCAACAGCCTGCGGATCGCGACGTCCTCTTTGACGTACTCGGCGTACTGCTTGTCCGCGTACCAGCGGGACTTCCAGTCGGTCGAGATGCCGAGCCGAAAGCCGTGCGGGTTGATCTTCTGACCCACTAGCGGGCACTCCTTGTCTGGGTGGCCTTCTTGCCGGTACCGGCCTGTCCGCCACGGGACCGGCCGCCGACACGGCGCTGCGCTGTCTGAAGTCGGGGCACAGACTCGACCTCCACCGTTATGTGGCTGGTGCGCTTACGAATCCGGTAGGCCCGACCCTGCGCACGGGGTCGGAACCGCTTGAGCGTCGGCCCCTCATCGACGAACGCCCGGCACACCACCAGCGTGTCGGGATTGAGCTGGAGATTGTTCTGCGCGTTGGCAATCGCGCTGGCCAGCACCTTCGACACCAGCTCGGAGGCGGCCTGCGGTGCGAACTGGAGCACTGCGAGCGCCTCCTGCGCGCTGCGGCCCTGGATGAGCTCGACCACCCGGCGCGCCTTCATGGGCGTCACGCGGACATACCGAGCCCGCGCCACCGCGCGGGATGGCTCCTGCGCGGCTGTCGCACCGGCCTCGTTACGGGCGTCCATGCGCTGCTACCTCTTCGTCTTTTCGTCGCTTCGGGCCGCTTGGTCATCCGGCATGTCGGGCCTGCTCACCGGCTCAGCGCCGCCGCGCTCGTCGGTCGTCTTTGATATGACCCCGGAACGTGCGGGTGGGCGCGAACTCACCAAGCTTGTGGCCGACCATCGCCTCGCTGATGAAGATCGGCACGTGTTTGCGCCCGTCGTGTACCGCGATGGTGTGGCCGATCATGTCGGGAATGATCGTGGAACGGCGCGACCAGGTTCTGATCACCTGCTTGCTGCCGGCCTCGTTAGCCGCGTCCACCTTCTTGAGCAGGTGGTCGTCGATGAACGGGCCCTTCTTCAGGCTACGTGGCATGCTTGCACCCCTCCTGCTCAGCGCTTCTTGCCGGTACGGCGGCGGCGGACGATCAACGTGTCGCTGGCCTTGTGACGCCGGGTGCGACCTTCGGGCTTACCGGCTGGGTTCACCGGGTGGCGGCCACCAGAGGTCTTACCCTCACCACCACCGTGAGGGTGATCAACCGGGTTCATCACGACCCCGCGAACCGTCGGACGCTTGCCCTTCCAGCGCATCCGGCCGGCTTTGCCCCAGTTGATGTTGCCCTGTTCGGAGTTGCCGACCTCACCTACCGTGGCACGGCACCGGACGTCGACGTTACGGATCTCCCCTGAGGGCATCCGCAGCTGGCCATAGGGACCGTCCTTGGCCACCAGCTGGACTCGCGCGCCAGCCGAGCGGGCGATCTTCGCTCCGCCGCCGGGCCGGAGCTCGATCGCGTGTACCACCGTGCCGACCGGGATATTGCGCAACGGCAGGCTGTTGCCCGGCTTGATGTCAGCCTTCGGACCGTTCTCCACCGTATCGCCCTGGCGCAGTTTTTCCGGCGCGATGATGTAGCGCTTTTCACCGTCGGCGTAGTGCAGCAGGGCGATCCGGGCGGTGCGGTTCGGGTCGTACTCGATATGCGCGACCTTCGCTGGCACGCCGTCCTTGTCCGCCCGCCGGAAATCGATCAGGCGGTACGCACGCTTGTGCCCGCCGCCCTGGTGCCGGGTCGTGATCCGACCGTAGGAGTTCCGACCGCCCTTGCTGTGCAGCGGCCGGACCAACGATTTCTCCGGGTGGTCCCGGGTGATCTCGGCGAAGTCGGCGACGCTGGAACCGCGACGGCCCGCGGTCGTCGGCTTGTACTTGCGGATGCCCATGTCTATCCGTCCTCGCTCACGCGGCCGGCCCGCCGAAGATCTCGATCGGCTTGCTCTCCGGTGACAGCGTCACGATCGCCCGCTTGGTATCCTTGCGCTTGCCGTACCCGAACTTGGTCCGCTTGCGCTTGCCCGCGCGGTTGAGGGTGTTCACGCTGAGCACCTTCACCCCGAAAACCTTCTCGACCGCGATCTTGATCTCGGTCTTGTTCGCGTGCGGAGCGACCAGAAAGGTGTACTTGTGCTGATCCAGCAGGCCGTAGCTCTTCTCCGAGATGACCGGTCTGCGGATCACGTCACGGGGATCGGGGATCATCGCGCTGCCTCCTGCACGGTGTTAGCTGCAACCGAGCTGCCGGCAACCGTGGTGCGCCCGCTGCGCCCAGCCAGGAAGGCCTGCAGGGCGTCCACGGTGAACACCACCTCGTCGTTGCTCAGCACGTCGTAAGTGTTGAGCTGGTCGAAGGTCAGCACGTGCACCGAGGGCAGGTTGCGCAGGCTGCGGCGGCTCACCTCGTCGGCGCGGGTGATCACCACCAGCAGTTTCGTGCTTTGCCCGGCCAGCGCCTCGAGGACGGTGCGAGCGGTCTTAGTCGACGGCGCGTCACCCGTGACGAGGGCGGAGATCACGTGCACCCGCCCGTCGCGGGCCCGGTCCGACAGCGCACCGCGAAGCGCGGCCGCTTTCATCTTCTTCGGGGTCCGCTGGCTGTAGTCGCGCGGCTGTGGACCGTGCACGATGCCACCACCGGTGAACTGCGGTGCGCGGATCGAACCCTGGCGGGCGCGTCCGGTGCCCTTCTGCCGGTAGGGCTTGGTGCCACCACCGCTGACCTCGCCTCGGGTCTTGGTACTGTGCGTGCCCTGCCGCGCCGCCGCCAGCTGGGCGACCACCACCTGATGCATCAACGGGATGTTCGCCGGCGCATCGAAGATCTCGGCGGGCAGCTCAGCGGTGCCCGCGGTGGCACCGCTGGGGGTTCGCACCTCGACCGTTCTCGCTTCTGCGGTCGTTTTTGGGCTCACTGCTGCACACCGCCCTTCGCTGCCGTCTTGACCAGGACCAAGCCGCCCTTGGGACCCGGCACCGCGCCCTTGATCAGCAGCAGCCCCGACTCCGCTTCGACGCGGTGCACAGTGAGGTTCTGGGTGGTCACCCGGACGTGACCCATCCGGCCAGCCATCCGGGTTCCCTTGAACACCCGGCTCGGGGTGGCACAGCCGCCGATCGAACCCGGCGAGCGGTGCTTGCGCTGGGTGCCGTGGCTGGCTCCAAGGCCCTTGAATCCATGCCGCTTCATCACCCCGGCGGTGCCCTTGCCCTTGCTGGTGCCGACCACGTCAACCACGGCCCCAGCGGCGAACACCTCGGCGGTGACTTCCTGGCCGATCTGATACTCCGCCGCGTCGACGGTACGCAGCTCCACCAGGTGCCGGCGCGGTGTGACACTCGCCGCGGCGTACTGCCCGGCCACCGGCTTGGTGACCTTGCGCGGGTCGATGGCGCCGTAGGCCAGCTGCACCGCGGGATAACCGTCCTTTTCGAGGGTACGGATCCCGATCACTACGCATGGTCCGGCGGCCACCACGGTGACCGGCACGATCCTATTGTTGTCGTCGAAGACCTGAGTCATCCCGAGCTTGGTGCCCAGTATCCCCGTCACGGTCCTACCGACCTGCTCCGAATCAGTCGCTGTCATTGCCCGGCCTTACTGGATGTTGACGTCGACGCTGGCCGGCAGGTCGATGCGCATCAGCGCGTCCACCGTCTTGGGCGTCGGGTCGAGAATGTCGATCAGCCGCTTGTGCGTGCGCATCTCGAAGTGCTCCCGGGAATCCTTGTACTTGTGCGGGGAGCGGATGACGCAGTACACGTTCTTCTCGGTCGGCAGCGGCACCGGTCCGACCACTCGCGCGCCGGTGCGCGTCACAGTTTCGACGATTTTGCGCGCGGAAGCGTCGATTGCCTCGTGGTCGTAGGCTTTGAGCCGGATGCGGATCTTCTGTCCCGCCATGGTGGCTTGCCGTCCTGTCAGTCTCGTGCCGCGGATCTCGTCGTACTGGCCAGGCCTAGACTGGCATTGCAACCCAGTCTCAGCCCTACCCCGCACCGGTCCCCGAGGTCGGGTGTGTCGCGCTCGGCGCCCAAATCTGTGCCGCAGATCAGTGCCCCTGATGGTTGCTAGCCGTGCTATCCGCGGAAGGTGCGCGCATCGCAGCGAACCTGGATCCGCTGAGCCGGCTGGTCGTACCGAGCAACCGGTTCATGATAGGCGATAGGTGATCGCCGACCAAATCCGGGGAGGACCCGCCGACACCCGGTCGGCGGGTCCTCACTGCCTCACGTCAGAATCTTCGTTACCCGGCCGGCGCCGACTGTGCGGCCACCCTCGCGGATCGCGAACTTCAGGTTCTCGTCCATCGCGACGGGCTGGATGAGCTGCACCACCATCTCGGTGTTGTCGCCCGGCATGACCATCTCGGTGCCCTCAGGAAGCGTCACGACACCGGTCACGTCGGTAGTACGGAAGTAGAACTGCGGCCGGTAGTTGTTGAAGAACGGCGTGTGCCGGCCGCCCTCGTCCTTGGATAGGATGTAGACCTGAGCCTCGAACTGAGTGTGCGGGGTGTTGGTGCCCGGCTTGATGACAACCTGGCCGCGCTCGACATCCTCGCGCTTGATACCGCGAAGCAGCAGGCCCACGTTGTCGCCGGCCCGACCCTCGTCGAGCAGCTTGCGGAACATCTCCACGCCGGTGACGGTGGTCTTCGCCGACTTCTCCTTGATGCCGATGATCTCCACCTCCTCGCTCACCTTGACGATGCCGCGCTCCACCCGGCCGGTGACCACAGTGCCGCGACCGGTGATGGTGAAGACGTCCTCGATCGGCATGAGGAACGGCTTCTCAATCTCGCGCACCGGCTCCGGGATGTTGTCATCCACGGCATCCATCAATTCCAAGACCTTCGAACTCCACTCGGCGTCGCCCTCAAGCGCCTTGAGCGCCGACACCCGGACGATCGGCAGGTCGTCGCCTGGATATTCCTGGCTGGATAGCAGTTCCCGGACCTCGAGCTCGACGAGCTCCATGATCTCCTCGTCGTCGACCATGTCAGCCTTGTTCAGCGCGACGACGATGTAGGGCACGCCGACCTGGCGGGCCAGCAGCACGTGCTCGCGGGTCTGCGGCATCGGGCCGTCGGTAGCGGCCACCACCAGGATGGCGCCATCCATCTGGGCCGCGCCGGTGATCATGTTCTTGATGTAGTCCGCGTGCCCGGGGCAGTCGACGTGGGCGTAGTGCCGCTTCTCGGTCTGGTACTCGACGTGCGCGATCGAGATGGTGATGCCCCGCTGCCTCTCCTCGGGAGCCTTATCGATGCTGTCGAACGCCGACACATCGTTCACGTCCGGGAACTTGTCGTGCAAGACCTTGGTGATCGCCGCAGTCAGCGTGGTCTTGCCGTGGTCGATATGACCGATGGTTCCGATGTTGACGTGCGGCTTGGTCCGCTGGAACTTCGCCTTCGCCACTGGTCTCGTCCTCCTGGACTCGTTCTCTTGGATCCGCTTGATCTGCGGGACCGTCACCGGTCGGAGATGTAGCGGCATGCTGTCAGGTGATGATGCTCATCGCTGCGATGCTCACTCGCCGGTCGCCTTCGCGATGATCTCCTTGGACACGCTGGCTGGGACCTCCGCGTAGGAGTCGAACTGCATGGTGTAATTCGCCCGGCCCTGAGTCCGCGACCGCAGGTCGCCGACGTATCCGAACATCTCCGACAGCGGTACCAGCGCTTTGATGATGCGGGAACCGCTGCGCTCGTCCATATGCCGAATATGGCCCCGCCGGGAGTTGAGGTCACCGATGACGTCGCCCATGTAGTCCTCGGGAGTAGTCACCTCGACCGCCATCATCGGCTCCAGAATCACCGGACCGGCCCGGCGTGCGGCCTCCTTGAAGGCCATCGATCCGGCAATCTTGAAGGCCATCTCGGAGGAGTCCACCTCGTGGTACGCGCCGTCGAGGAGAGTGACCTTCAAGCCGACCAGCGGATAGCCGGCGAGCACGCCGTACTGCATCGCGTCCTGCGCTCCGGCATCCACCGACGGGATGTACTCCCTGGGGATCCGCCCACCGCTGACCTTGTTGTCGAACTCGTAAAGCGCGCCATCGGTGCTCTGTAGCGGCTCCAGCTTGATGATCACCCGAGCGAACTGGCCGGAGCCACCAGTCTGCTTGCGGTGGGTGTACTCGAGCTTGTCCACCGTCTTGCGGATCGTCTCCCGGTAAGCCACCTGCGGCTTGCCGATGTTCGCCTCGACCTTGTAGTCGCTGCGCATCCGGTTGACCAGTACTTCGAGGTGTAGCTCGCCCATCCCAGCGATGATCGTCTGACCGGTTTCGTCATCCTGCTTGACCTGGAAGGTGGGATCCTCCTCGGCCAGCTTCTGGATAGCGATACCCAGCTTCTCCTGGTCACTCTTGGTCTTAGGCTCGATGGCGACCTGGATGACCGGTTCCGGGAAGGTCATCGACTCCAGGATGACCGGCGCCTGTGGGTCGCACAGGGTGTCCCCGGTGGTCGTCTCCTTCAGGCCGATCACCGCGTAGATGTGACCTGCGCGGGCGTCGTCGACCGGGTTCTCCTTGTTGGAGTGCATCTGGAAAAGCTTGCCGATGCGCTCCTTGCGCTCCTTGGTCGAGTTGATCACCTGCGAGCCCGCGGCGATCCGACCGGAGTAGACCCGGATGTAGGTCAGCTTGCCGAAGAACGGGTGCGCGGCGATCTTGAAGGCCAGCGCCGAGAACGGTTCCTCAGTCGAGGGCTTGCGGACCGCAGATGTGCCGTCGGGCAGCAAACCCACCACCGGTGGCACGTCCAGCGGCGAAGGCAGATAGTCGATCACCGCGTCCAGCATCGGCTGCACGCCTTTGTTCTTAAACGCCGAGCCGCACAGCACCGGGTAGGCCTTGCTGTGCACCGTGAGCTTGCGGATGCCCGCCTTGATCTGTGCCGCGCTGATCTCCTGGCTGGCGAGGTAGAGCTCCATAAGCTCGTCGTCAGCCTCGGCGACGGCCTCCACCAGCTTCTCCCGGTACTCCCGCGCCGTCTCGAGCAGGTTCGCCGGGATCGCCTCGACGGTGTAGTCCTCGCCCTTCTGGACCTCACCACGCCAGGTCAGCGCCCGCATCCCGACCAGATCGACGACACCCTCGAACTCGGACTCGGAGCCGATCGGCAGCTGGATGACCAGCGGGGTAGCGCCCAGCCGCTCGCGGATGGTCCGCACGGTGAAGTAGAAGTCCGCGCCCAGCTTGTCCATCTTGTTGACGAAACAGATGCGGGGGACGTCGTACTTGTCGGCTTGCCGCCACACTGTCTCGGACTGGGGCTCGACGCCCTCTTTACCGTCGAAGACCGCGACGGCGCCGTCGAGCACCCGAAGCGAGCGCTCCACCTCGACGGTGAAGTCGACGTGGCCCGGGGTGTCGATGATGTTGATCTGGTGATCGGCCCAGAAGGTGGTGGTCGCGGCGGAGGTGATGGTGATGCCCCGCTTCTGCTCCTCCTCCATCCAGTCCATCGTTGCGGCGCCGTCGTGCACCTCACCGATCTTGTAGTTGATCCCGGTGTAGAACAGGACCCGCTCGGTAGTGGTGGTTTTACCGGCGTCGATATGCGCCATGATCCCGATGTTGCGGACCCTGGCGAGGTCAGTCAGCACTTCACGTGCCACGAGAATTCATCCCTAGCTTGTCTTGACTGTGTCGGTCTTAACCGTGGTTCGTCACCAGCGGTAGTGCGCGAAGGCCTTGTTCGATTCGGCCATCTTGTGGGTGTCCTCGCGGCGCTTCACACTCGCCCCGAGGCCGTTGCTGGCATCGAGAAGTTCATTCATCAGCCGATCCACCATGGTCTTCTCCCGCCGCTGCCGGGAAAACGTGATCAGCCAGCGAAGCGCGAGCGTGGTGGAGCGCACCGGCCGTACTTCGATGGGAACCTGGTAGGTAGCGCCACCGACCCGGCGACTCTTCACCTCGATCGCAGGCTTGACGTTGTCCAGCGCGCGCTTGAGCGTCACCACCGGGTCGGTGCCGGTCTTGTCCCGGCAACCCTCCAGTGCTTGGTACACGATCTTCTCGGCCACCGAGCGCTTGCCTCGGACGAGGACCTTGTTGACGAGCTGAGTGACGATCGGCGCTCCGTAGACCGGGTCGGAGTGCAGCGGTCGCTTCGGGGCGGGACCCTTGCGAGGCATCAGCCCTTCTCCTTCTTCGCGCCGTAGCGACTACGGGCCTGCTTGCGGCCCTTTACACCTTGAGTATCCAGCGACCCGCGAATGATTTTGTAGCGGACACCGGGAAGATCCTTCACCCGACCACCACGGACCAGGACGATGGAGTGTTCCTGGAGGTTGTGACCCTCACCCGGAATGTAAGCCGTCACCTCGACCTGGCTGGTCAGGCGCACACGGGCGACCTTGCGCAGCGCCGAGTTCGGCTTCTTCGGGGTCGTCGTGTAAACGCGAGTGCACACCCCGCGCCGCTGCGGGCTTCCCTTCAGCGCTGCAGTCTTGGTCTTCGCGAGCTTGTCCTCGCGGCCCTTGCGGACCAGCTGCTGGATGGTAGGCATGAACCAGCTTTCGTCGTCTTCCGGCTTGCTCTCTGTCATGTGGTGCTGCTTCGGTGCTGTGTTACTGCGTTATCTGATGCTGCGTTACCGGACCGGTCACGACATGCTCCGCGGCCGGTAACTCCGTATCCCGAGGTCGGGCGTGTCGCTGTGAGCCCAGCCGCTCGGTCGGGTACAAACCCGACGGGAGCTGGGCGGCACCGGCGCCAGATCCGGAGGCGGAGGTCTTTCGACCCCATACCACCAGCGGTGCACCACCAACAGGCATACAGAGCGGCCCGACCGGAGTCGGGACCGACAGCAAGGATACCTGGGCGGCTTACCGAGGGTCAAAACGGGGTCAAGAAAACTACCTCGCAGTTGAACCAAGACCTGCCGGTAACTGTCTCAACGCCTACCCTGGTTCATGCATTCCATGGCATCGGCGGCCGTTGATGACCAGCGAAGGCGAGGAGGCAGCGATGCCGGGTCCGCTGGTCGGGCTGCGCGTGATCGAGCTGGCCGGAATCGGCCCAGGTCCCCATGCGGCGATGCTGCTAGCGGATCTGGGAGCCGACGTGATAAGGGTCGAACGGCCCTCCGAAGGTAAGCAGATCCTGCAGCTCGCCCCCACCGTCGACGATCAGATGCTCCGTGGCCGGCGCTCGGTAATGCTCGACCTGAAGGACCCCGCCGGACGAGAAACCATGCTGCGGCTGGTGGAGCGGGCCGACGTGCTGATCGAGGGTTTGCGTCCCGGTGTCACCGAACGGCTGGGTATCGGTCCCGCCGACTGCCACGCCCGCAACCCTCGGCTGGTGTACTCCCGGATGACCGGATGGGGGCAGGACGGACCGCTGGCCGACCAGGCCGGCCACGACATCACCTACATCGCGTTGACCGGCACGCTGCACGCCATCGGGACTGCCGGCGGTAAGCCGGTACCGCCACTGAACCTGGTCGGGGACTTCGGCGGTGGCTCGATGTTCCTGGTGCTCGGAGTGCTGGCCGCACTGTGGGAACGGGACCGCTCCGGCGCCGGCCAAGTCGTCGACGCCGCGATGGTGGACGGGGTCAGCGCACTGGCCCAGATGTTCTGGTCGTTGCGCGCATGCGGATTGTGGAGCGATGAGCGGGGCAGCAACCTGCTCGACTCGGGCACTCCGTTTTATGACACCTACGCCTGCGCCGACGGCCGATACGTCGCTGTCGGAGCGCTGGAACCGCAGTTCTATGCGGCGCTGCTGGAAGGCTTAGGGCTGATCGGCGAGGATCTGCCCGCACAGCTCGACCCGGCCGGTTGGCCGGTGTTGCGCCAGCGGTTCACTGAGGTGTTCGCCACCCGTAGCCGTGAGGAGTGGGTGGCCGCGTTCGAAGGCACCGACGCCTGCGTGGCACCGGTACTGTCGTTCGCCGAGGTGCCGACGCACCCGCACATCGCGGCTCGCGGCACCGTCATCACCGTCGATGGGGTGCCCCAGGCTGCCCCCGCGCCACGGTTCTCGCGCACCCGTCCCGACCTCCCGACACCACCACCGAAGCCCGGCGCCGACACCGCCGACGTCCTCGCCGACTGGGACGTCGTGAGTGCGTAACAGTGTTCTAATACTGTTACGCACTCACGAGGTCAGCGGTAGTCGCGACCGAAGTCGTAGTCGTCCAAGGGGACGGCTGCGCCGGTTCCAGTACCGAACACGTCCGGTGAGTAGTAGCCGTCGTCGTAGGACGGGATCGCGTACGCCGCGGCCCGGGCCTCCTCGGTCGGCTGCACCTCGATGTTGCGGTACCGGTTGATTCCGGTGCCGGCCGGAATCAACTTGCCGATGATCACATTCTCCTTCAAGCCCAGCAGCTTGTCGCTCTTGCCCTGGATGGCCGCATCGGTGAGGATCTTCGTCGTCTCCTGGAACGATGCCGCGGACAACCACGACTCGGTAGCCAGCGACGCCTTGGTGATCCCCATCAGGACCGGACGGCCGGAGGCGGGCTCGCTGCCCTCGGCGACCACTCGGCGGTTCTCCGACTCGAACTCGCCACGCTCGGCCAGCCCACCGGGCAGGAACTCGGTGGCGCCCGAGTCGATGATCGTCACCCGGCGCAGCATCTGCCGGACGATGACCTCGATGTGCTTGTCGTGGATGTCCACCCCCTGCGACCGGTACACCTGCTGAACCTCGCGAACCAGGTGCAGCTGTACCTCCCGCGGTCCCATCACCCGGAGTACCTCGTGCGGGTCGACGACACCCTCGAGCAGCTTCTGCCCGACCGTGACGTGGTCGTCGTCGGTCAGCGGCCGCTCGGTGCCGTCGACAGTGATCACCGCGAGCCGCTGCCGCTTGGACAGCTTCTCGTAGACGATCTCCTCACTGCCGTCGTCCGGAATGATGGTGATCTTCCAGAACTTCTCGCCGTCCTCGACGCGCACCCTGCCATCGGCATCTGCGATCGGTGCCATCCCCTTGGGCACCCGGGCCTCGAACAACTCCTGTACCCGAGGTAGACCGGTGGTGATGTCCTCACCCGCGATCCCGCCCTGGTGGAAGGTACGCATGGTCAGCTGCGTGCCGGGCTCACCGATGGACTGGGCGGCCACGATGCCAACCGCCTCACCCACGTCGACAAGCTTGCCGGTCGCCATCGACCGGCCGTAGCACATCGCGCACACGCCGTTGGCGGACTCGCAGGTCAGCACCGAGCGCACCTTGATCCGCCGCACACCGGCGGCCAACAGCGTGTCGATTGCCGGATCGCCGAGGTCCGCCCCCCGAGGCATGACCACCGAGCCGGAGTCATCCAGCACGTCCTCCGCGGCGCAGCGCGCGTACACGCTGGTCTGCACATAGCGATGCCGAATGGCCCGACTACCCGAGCCCACCTCGGTGACCGGCATCTGGATGCCGCGCTCGGTGCCGCAGTCGTGCTCCCGCACGATGACGTCCTGCGAGACGTCCACCAGACGCCGGGTCAGGTACCCGGAGTCGGCAGTCCGCAACGCGGTGTCGGCCAGTCCCTTGCGGGCGCCGTGCGTGGCGATGAAGTACTCCAGCACGGACAGGCCCTCGCGGAAGTTGTGCTTGATCGGCCGCGGGATGTACTCGCCCTTGGGGTTGGAGACCAGACCGCGCATCCCGGCCAAGGACCGGACCTGCGTCATGTTCCCGGCCGCCCCAGAGGACACGATCGTGAAGACCGGGTTGTCCTCCGGGAAGTTGGCCTCCATCGCCTTGGCGACCTCGTCGGTGGCCTGCGACCAGATCTTCACCAGCTCACCGTTGCGCTCGTCGTGCGAGAGCACGCCACGCTGGTAGCGCTTCTCGACCTGGTCGGCCTTGGCCTCGTACCTGTCGAGGATCTGCTGCTTAGCCGCCGGCACCACCACGTCAGAGCTGGACAGCGTCACACCGGAGCGGGTGGCCCAGTGGAAGCCGGCATCCTTGAGCCGGTCCAGCGTCTGGGCGACAGCGACCATCGGGTACCGCTCGGCGAGATCATTGACGATCGCCGCCTGGCGCTTCTTGGGCAGAATGTCGTTGATGTACGGGTAATCGTCGGGCAAGAGATCGTTGAACAGCACCCGGCCCACGGTGGTATCCGCGATCCATGGGCGTCCTGGTTCCCAGTCCTGGCTCTCCCGGAGGTGCGCCTGCTCGGCGACGGGCGGGACCACGTTGCGCAGCCGGACTCGGATTTTGGCCTGCAGCGCGATCGTGCCGCGGTCCAGCGCCATCAACGCCTCGGCAGGCGAGGAGAACGAGCGGCCCTCACCGGTGTCCCCTTCGCGGAGCTTGGTGAGGTGATACAGCCCGGTCACCATGTCCAGCCGGGGCATGGCCAGCGGACGACCCGAGGCCGGGGACAGGATGTTGTTGCTGGACAGCATCAAGATCCGCGCCTCGGCCTGCGCTTCGGCCGACAGCGGCAAGTGCACCGCCATCTGGTCACCGTCGAAGTCCGCGTTGAACGCCTCGCAGACCAGTGGATGCAGCTGGATCGCCTTACCCTCGACCAGTTGCGGCTCGAAGGCCTGGATACCCAAACGGTGCAGGGTCGGCGCGCGGTTCAGCAGCACCGGGTGCTCGGTGATGACCTCTTCAAGCACGTCCCACACCTGCGGACGCTGCCGCTCCACCATCCGCTTGGCCGACTTGATGTTCTGCGCATGGTTGAGGTCGACCAGGCGCTTCATCACGAACGGCTTGAACAGCTCCAGCGCCATTTGCTTGGGCAGACCACACTGGTGCAGTTTGAGCTGCGGACCGACCACGATGACCGAGCGGCCGGAGTAGTCGACCCGCTTGCCGAGCAGGTTCTGCCGGAACCGGCCCTGCTTTCCCTTGAGCAAGTCAGACAGCGACTTCAGCGGACGGTTTCCGGGGCCGGTCACCGGACGGCCACGGCGACCGTTGTCGAACAGCGCGTCAACGGCCTCCTGCAGCATCCGCTTCTCGTTGTTGACGATGATCTCCGGCGCACCCAGGTCGATGAGCCGCTTGAGCCGATTGTTCCGGTTGATCACCCGGCGGTAGAGATCGTTGAGGTCAGACGTCGCAAACCGGCCACCGTCGAGCTGCACCATGGGGCGCAGGTCCGGCGGGATCACCGGCACGCAGTCCAGCACCATTCCCATCGGGTTGTTGCGGGTGATCTGGAAGGCCGCGACGACCTTGAGGCGCTTGAGCGCGCGGAGCTTCTTCTGCCCCTTTCCGCTGCGAATGGTTTCACGCAGGTTCTCCGACTCGGCGTCGATGTCGAAGTTCTCCATCAGTTTCTGGATCGCTTCGGCACCCATGGCGCCGGTGAAGTAGTCGCCATAGCGGTCGTAGAGCTCGCGGTAGAGCAGCTCATCGATAATGAGTTGGCCGACGTCGAGCTTGGTGAACGTCTCCCAGATCTCATCGAGCCGGTCGACCTCGCGTTGGGCACGGTCGCGGAGCTGGCGCATCTCACGCTCGCCGCCCTCTTTGACCTTGCGGCGCACATCGCTTTTGGCGCCTTCGGCTTCCAGCTCCGCCAGGTCGGCTTCGAGCTTCTGCGCGCGTACTTCGATATCCGCGTCGCGGCGGTCCTGAAGTCGTTTGCGCTGGACACCGATCTCGCTCTCCAAGGTGGAGAGATCGTTGTGTCGCTCGTCTTTGTTCACCGCGGTGATGGCGTAGGCCGCGAAGTAGATGATTTTCTCAAGATCCTTGGGTGCCAGGTCGAGCAAGTAGCCCAGCCTGCTGGGGACACCCTTGAAGTACCAGATGTGCGTCACCGGTGCGGCCAACTCGATATGGCCCATCCGTTCGCGGCGTACCTTGGCGCGGGTCACCTCAACGCCGCAGCGCTCGCAGATGATGCCCTTAAAGCGAACGCGCTTGTACTTGCCGCAGTAACACTCCCAGTCCCGAGTAGGACCGAAGATTTTTTCGCAGAAGAGTCCGTCCTTCTCCGGCTTGAGCGTGCGATAGTTGATGGTCTCCGGCTTCTTGACCTCGCCGAAGGACCACTGGCGAATGTCCTCTGCGGTCGCAAGACCGATGCGGAGCTCGTCGAAGAAGTTGACGTCAAGCACGTGTCGTTCCTTCTCCCCTGTGTTATAGAACACACTGGTTATAGAAAACTTTGATGTATGGTGCGTCCGGCGCGAGGGTGGGCGGGAGGTCCACCCCCGCGCCGGACGCGGTCTGGGAGCCGGTTACTGCACGACGTCGTCTACCGACGGAGACTCGTTGCGAGACAGGTTGATGCCGAGGTTGGCAGCCGCACGTTCCAAGTCCTCATCATCGGAGTCCCGCATCTCGATCGCCGCCCCGTCGCTGGAGAGCACTTCGACGTTGAGGCACAGAGACTGCAGCTCTTTAAGCAACACCTTGAACGACTCGGGAATTCCAGGCTCAGGAATGTTCTCGCCCTTGACAATGGCCTCATACACCTTTACCCGGCCAAGCACATCGTCGGACTTGATCGTCAGCAGTTCCTGCAGGGTGTACGCCGCCCCGTAGGCCTGCATCGCCCAGCACTCCATTTCGCCGAAGCGCTGACCACCGAACTGTGCCTTTCCGCCCAGCGGTTGCTGAGTAATCATCGAGTAGGGACCGGTGGAACGAGCGTGGA
This sequence comes from Pseudonocardiales bacterium, assembly GCA_023252195.1. Classification (GTDB taxonomy): domain Bacteria; phylum Actinomycetota; class Actinomycetes; order Mycobacteriales; family Pseudonocardiaceae. The sequence continues at coordinate 204,125 of JAHEXI010000003.1, read as the reverse complement.
TCTTGTCGTCGACCAGGTGTAGCAGCTTGATGATGTACATGTAGCCGACTGCGACCGGGAAGGGATACGGCTCACCGGTGCGGCCGTCGTAGAGCTGCGCCTTGCCGTCTGGTCCGACCATCTGGTCGCCGTCCCGGTTGGGCAGCGTGGAGCTGAGCAGACCGGTGATCTCCTCTTCTTTGGCCCCGTCGAACACCGGGGTGGCGACCACGGTCCCGGGCTCAGCCTGGTGCAGCTCCTCGGGCAGTCGGGAAGCCCAGTCCGGATCACCGTTGATCTGCCAGCCACGCTTGGCGATCCAGCCGAGGTGGGTCTCCAGGATCTGCCCGATGTTCATCCGGCGCGGGACACCGTGGGTGTTGAGGATGATGTCCACCGGCGTCCCATCCGGCAGGAACGGCATGTCCTCCACCGGCAGGATCTTGCCGATGACGCCCTTGTTACCGTGCCGACCGGCGAGCTTGTCACCGTCCTGGATCTTGCGCTTCTGCGCGACGTACACCCGGACCAGCTCGTTGACGCCGGGCGACAGCTCATCGTCGTCCTCGCGGGAGAACACCCGGATCCCGATGACCTTGCCGGTCTCGCCGTGCGGCACCTTGAGGCTGGTGTCGCGGACCTCGCGAGCCTTCTCTCCGAAGATAGCGCGCAGCAGGCGCTCCTCGGGGGTCAGCTCGGTCTCGCCCTTCGGTGTCACCTTTCCGACCAGGATGTCTCCGGCCTGGACCTCGGCGCCGATCCGGATGATGCCGCGTTCGTCGAGGTCGGCCAACACTTCCTCGGAGACGTTCGGGATGTCCCGGGTAATCTCCTCAGCGCCGAGCTTGGTATCCCGGGCATCGATCTCATGCTCGTCGATATGGATCGAGGTGAGCACGTCGTCCTGGACAATGCGCTGACTCAGGATGATCGCGTCTTCGTAGTTGTGGCCCTCCCATGGCATGATCGCCACCAGCAGGTTCTTGCCCAGGGCCATCTCACCTTTGTCGGTGCACGGCCCGTCGGCGATCACCTGGCCGACTTCCACCCGATCACCCTCGGCCACGACGGGCCGCTGGTTGTTGCAGGTGCCCTGGTTGGACCGATGGAACTTGTACATCCGGTAGGTCTGTCGGGTGCCGTCATCAGCCATGACGGTGACGTAGTCGGCGCACAACTCCTCGACCACGCCGGCCTTCTCGACCACCACGACATCGCCTGCGTCCACCGCGGCCCGGAGCTCCATACCGGTTCCGACCAGCGGTGCTTCGCTACGCAGCAGGGGCACTGCCTGACGCTGCATGTTGGCGCCCATGAGAGCCCGGTTGGCGTCGTCGTGCTCGACGAACGGGATCATCGCGGTGGCCACCGAGACCATCTGCTGGGGCGAGACGTCCATGTAGTCGACGCCCAGCGGGTCGATGTAGTCGACGTCGCCGCCCTTGCGTCGGACTAGCACGCGGTCCTCGGCGAAGTGCCCATCCTCGGCCAACACTGCGTTGGCCTGCGCTTTGACGTACCGGTCCTCTTCGTCGGCGGTCAGGTAGTCGATCTGCTCGGTGACCTGACCGTCGACCACCTTGCGGTACGGCGTCTCGATGAAGCCGAACGGGTTGACCCGGGCGTAGGACGACAACGATCCGATCAGCCCGATGTTCGGACCCTCCGGCGTCTCGATCGGGCACATCCGGCCGTAGTGCGATGCGTGCACGTCACGAACCTCGAAGCCGGCCCGTTCCCGAGACAGACCGCCGGGACCCAGTGCGGACAGCCGCCGCTTGTGGGTCAACCCGGCCAGCGGGTTGGTCTGGTCCATGAACTGCGACAGCTGGGAGGTTCCGAAGAACTCCTTGATCGCCGCCACCACGGGACGGATGTTGATCAGGGTCTGCGGCGTGATGGCCTCGACGTCCTGAGTGGTCATCCGCTCCCGGACGACCCGCTCCATGCGCGACAGCCCGACCCGGATCTGGTTCTGGATCAGCTCGCCCACGGTGCGCAACCGGCGGTTGCCGAAGTGGTCGATGTCGTCGGTCTCCACCGGCACCACGTCGCCCGGCGCTCCGTTTGCGGTCGGCATCGTTGTCTCGCCGGCATGCAGCCGGACGAGATAGTCGATGGTGGTGACGATGTCGTCCTCGCTGAGCACACCATTGCGGTGCGCCAAGGCCAGCCCCAGCTTCTTGTTGGCCTTGTAGCGGCCGACCTTGGCCAAGTCGTACCGCTTGACCTTGAAGAAGAGGTTCTCCAGCAACGCCTGAGCGCTCTCCTTGGTGGGCGGCTCACCCGGACGCAGCTTGCGGTAGATGTCCAGCAGCGCCTCGTCTGGCCCGGCGGTATGGTCTTTCTCCAGGGTGGCGAGCAGCGTCTCGGAGTGCGCAAAGCGCGCAGCGATCCGCTCGGTCGTCCAGCCCAGCGCCTTGAGCAGCACGGTCACCGGTTGGCGACGCTTGCGGTCGATTCGCACTCCGACCGTGTCGCGCTTGTCGACGTCGAACTCCAGCCATGCGCCACGACTGGGAATGATCTTTACGCTGTAGACGTCCTTATCGGTGGTCTTGTCCACGGCGTGGTCGAAGTACACACCGGGAGAGCGAACGAGCTGGGACACCACGACGCGCTCGGTGCCGTTGATGATGAAAGTGCCCTTGTTGGTCATCATCGGGAAGTCACCCATGAACACCGTCTGTGACTTGATCTCACCGGTGTTGTTGTTGGTGAACTCGGCGGTGACGAACAGCGGCGCGGCGTAGGTCATGTCCTTGTCCCGGCACTCCTCGACCGAGGCCTTGACCTCATCGAAGCGAGGGTCGGAGAAGGACAGCGACATCGAGCCGGAGAAATCCTCGATCGGGGAGATCTCCTCGAGCACCTCGGCGAGACCACCGATGGGTGCCTCGTCACCAGCCTCGATGCGGCGCTGATACCACTGGTCGGCGCCGATCAACCACTCGAACGATTGGAGCTGGAGGTCCAGCAGATCGGGCACCTGGAGCGGCTCGCGGATCTTCGCGAAAGACGGCCGGGCCGGAGCTCCTGGGAGGCGGGAAACGGAGTTGTTCGCAGCAGAGGTCTTGGTCGGGCGGGAGACTGCCAAGATTGCGTCCTTCCGAACACTAGCGCTGCCGAGCGCAGGACCTCGTGGTCTCCTCGGACCACACTCCCGGCGCGGTGTTGGTGCAGTTGCTGATGTAGTTGTTAGTGTCGTTTGCGGTTGTTAGCCTCAGGTTGTTACCTCAGGGTGATACCATTGGCGCAGCCCAACGAGCCCTGCACGCAGGGGGAACCCTCTGCCGAGGGCACCCTGTGCTCACTGGACACCATGTCCGATGAACCCTGTGTCCAACGACCTCGGATCCGATGAATTCGGGGTCCGCTCGAACACTGTGCGCAGGGAAGCGAGGAGAGGGCAGCGCAAAGAAGCAGTCTAACCGCTAGGACGGCGACTGTCCAGCGCCGTACTGAGACGGCGCGAGCGTGGTCCTAGGGTGACCTGCCAGACGCCCCCCGTCAAGAGTGCATCGTCCGATCAGTGGTCGGATGTGCACGATCAGCGGCTATTTAGCTGATCGGTGCAGCCGATCTAGGCGAGCTGAGGATGCCTGGCGAGAAACTCAGAACGGTTCCGCGTCGGCTATCTTCCAGCGGCCGTCCACCAGCTGCGCCGTGACCGAGAGCCTGCCCGAGGCGACAAGTGGCTTGGCCTGGTCTCCCTGGTGGGCTTGTTGGTCGAGAAACACCAACACGATGGCCCGGTCACCGTCGAGCGCCTTGACCGCGAGAGCCGGCACCGTCGCCACCACCACAGCCTGTTGGGCTGGCGCGAGGTCCCGCACCCGAGCGAAATCCTGATGAAAACTTTGCACGTACGGGCCGGTGATGACCGCGGAGGCGGCTCGCTCGTTGTCATCCAACCGGGCGTAGTCATAGGAGTAGATGCGTTGCACCGCTTCGCGCACCTGGGCGGAGACCTGGGCGTTGGCGTCAGCATCCACCAGCGCATCGTTGCTTGCCGCCGCGGACCCCGTCAGTTGATTGGCCTCGCCGCGGAACCAGGCAGCGAGACCTAGCGCCATTACCACCACAATGACCAGTGCCACCAGCGTCGCCACCGCGGTCACCCGCCGGGGCGGCTTCGCGACCGTCTCGGTGGGCGCAAGTTGTGCTGCGGTCGGGGTGGTCATGTTGGGGCTTTCTCCCTCTTCCGGAGCCTGATATCTCGGCTGCCCACGTCGGGTCTACCTGGGGGAGGTGCCCGGGGAACACGGCCCAGGCTCCGAGTAAGCGTCGCCGACCGGTGCCAACGTGCCGACCTTCCAAGCACTGCCGGCACGGACCATGTCGAGTTGGACGCGCCGGTGCGCGCAGCTCGGGTCACCCTGTTCGGACTGAGACGTGACATCCACCCCTACCAGCACCTCCGCGGTGCCGGCGCTGTCGTTGAGGGAGGCGACCGCGGCGTCGAGAACCCTCGCGCTGGTGACCGCTGCCGAAGCGGTGATGGCACGGGCGTAGGCGTCGCGGTTGGCGCGCAGCTGGCTGAGTAGCGACCCCGTCGTGGACTGTTCCCACAGTGTCAAGCCGTCCTGCACGCGCCGATAGTCGAGCGTGTTGAGGGTGACCATGGCCCGTTGCGCATCCCCCAGCAGGGCGTCTCGGTCCATACCCACAGCTAGGGACCTGCCATGCGCGGCCCGGTACCAGGAGACGCCGAACCAACCCATGGCGGCGAAGGCGACCACGGCGACCACCGCGACCGCCAGAATCGCGGTCCGCAATGGACCGCCGAGGAAACGGCGCCCCAGGGAGGTGTCAGTGCTGGCGATGCTGGTCATGGTCATCCAGAGTGGAGAGGTAGAAGTGATGGTGACCGCGGACGGCTACCGTCGCGCACCCGCCAAGGAGGTCCTCGATGAGCACCAGACATGAGGAGGGACACCGGAAGATCGCGGCGAACCAGTCCACATACTGGCAAGCCTGGCTTCCCCTGGACCCGGCCCGGGCGGTCGTCATCATCGTGCACGGTATTCATGAGCACTCGTCGCGCTACGCGCACGTGGGCACCCGGCTGGCCGCCGCGGGCTTCGCGGTCTATGCCGCCGACCATCGTGGACACGGCCGGTCGGGCGGACGACGAGGCAATATCGAACGGATGACCTTGATCGTCGACGACCTGAGCTCCTTTGTGCTTTTCGCCGCGAAGCGACATCCCGGTGTGCCTGTGTTCATGGTCGGTCACTCGCTCGGCGGCCTCATCGCGCTGCACTATGCCACTGAACCCCACGCCACCCAACACCACGCCACACAACACCACGCCACCGAACCGCGCATCGTGCTGGCTGGGCTGGTTGTGTCGGGGCCGGCGGTGGAGGTGACGGCCGGCTCGGCGCTGCAGCGACGGCTTGCGGGACTGCTCTCGGCGCTGGTTCCCAATTTGGGGGTCGCGGCCCTCGGCACCGAGCAGATCAGCCGAGACCCGGCGGTAGTGCGGGCTTACCAGCAGGATCCGCTGGTGTACCGAGGCAAGATCAAGGCTCGAACCGGAGCCGAGATTCTGGCGACGATGGAGGGCTTGCCCACCCGGCTGCCGCGACTGGCCATGCCGCTGCTGTTGCTGCACGGCACCGACGACCGGATATGCGCGCTGACCGGCTCGACGATGGTGCACGACACCGTGTCGTCGGCAGATAAGACTCTGCACCGATACCAAGGCCTGTACCACGAAGTGTTCAACGAGCCCGAGCGCGAGCAGATCCTCACCGACTTGCTCCGCTGGCTAGACCAACACCTCCCAGCCAGATCCGCTCCGCATTCAGCGGGCTGAGCGGGGCCGTCGAGGCCCCGATAGCCCCGCTGCGCCCGCTGAATGCGGTTGTAGGCGGTCTCAGGTCAGGCTGACCTTGGCGCCGGCTTCCTCCAACTTGGCCTTGGCGGCGTCGGCCTGGTCCTTCGGCACGCCCTCCAGCACTGGCTTCGGAGCGCTCTCGACGAGGTCCTTCGCCTCCTTGAGGCCCAGCCCGGAGACGACCTCTCGAACCACCTTGATGACCTGGATCTTCTTCTCGCCGATCGCCTCGAGGACGACGTTGAACTCGTCTTTCTCCTCCACGACCGGAGCCTCCGCCGCTCCGCCCGCTGGACCCATCGCCACCGCGACAGGCGCCGCGGCGGTGACATCAAAGGTGTCCTCGAACTTCTTCACGAAGTCGCTCAGCTCGAGCAAAGTCATGTCCTTGAATGCATCGAGCAGCTCGTCGGTGCTCATCTTCGCCATGATGGCGTCTCTCCTTCTGTCTTCTTCTGTCGTCAAATGAAGCCGGGGTCGATCAGTGCGGGTCGATCAATCAGTGGCGGGCTCGTCGGTCGGCTGCTGGTCTTGCTGCTTGTCGCGCAGGGCGGCAGCCAACCGGGCAACCTGGGAGGCCGGCTCCGCGAACAGTCTTGCCGCCTTGGAAAGATTGGCCTTCATCGCGCCAGCCAGCTTGGCCAGCAGCACCTCGCGAGACTCCAGGTCCGCCATCTGGCCGACCTCGGCGACCGTCAACGCACGGCCGTCCAGGTAACCACCCTTGATCACCAGAGCGGTGTGCTCTCTGGCGAAATCACGCAGCGTCTTCGCCGCGAGGACCGGCTCGCCATGGACGAATGCGATCGCTGTCGGGCCGATGAACAGCTCATCCAGACCGTCCACACCAGCATCTCGGGCGGCACGCGAAACCAAGGTGTTCTTCGCGACCCGGTAGGTGGTCGAGCTACCGAGGGACCGCCGTAGGTCAGTCAATTGTGTCACGGACAGGCCGCGGTACTCGGTGACGACCGCAGCGGTGGCACTGCGGAATTGATCCGCGATATCGGCAACGGCGTCGACCTTGTCCGGTCTAGCCATGGATCGCCTCCTCGGTTGACTGCCGGCTGCGCCGGCGGTGGTTGGACTGCCCGTACCGGGGCCCGAAACGACGAACGCCCCGACGCAGTAGGCGCGGGGCGTAGCCAGCGGCGCGCAACGGCGCAGCGTGACGGCATGACCACGTCCTCCTGCGCGGGCCGCCCACAATCGCGGGACCTTCGTCCGCACCAATGGCGCGGAGACCAGCGGTCTACGGTGGAACTGTTACCAATCTATGCCAACCACACCACTGCTCCTACACCGCCCCCAGCCAACTAATCTGCAAAAGGTTCCACGTGGCGATTTTGAGCTGCATGAAACCAGCAAAAGGTTCCATTGACGGGCGAGCGGGGCTTGACTCAGGAGGTCGGCTCGTCGGTCAGCAGGTTGCGGGTGCGGTTGGGATCGACCGGGATACCTGGGCCCATAGTGGTGGAGAAGTTGATCTTTTTCAGGTAGCGGCCCTTCGCGGCCGATGGCTTGCCTCGCAGCACCTCGTCCAGCGCAGCGGCATAGTTCTCCACCAGTTTATCGGTGTCGAAGGACACCTTGCCGATGATCAGGTGGAGGTTGGCCTGCTTGTCCACCCGGAAGTTAATCTTGCCGCCCTTGATGTCCGCGATCGCCTTGGCGACGTCGGGGGTGACGGTCCCGGTCTTGGGGTTTGGCATCAGGCCCCGAGGACCGAGGATCCTGGCGATCCGACCGACCTTGGCCATCTGGTCCGGGGCTGCGATCGCGGCATCGAAGTCCAGCCAGCCACCCTGGATGCGCTCGATGAGATCGTCAGAACCAACCACGTCAGCACCCGCGGCAGCCGCCTCGGCAGCCCGGTCCCCGGTAGCGAAGACGATGACGCGGACGGTCTTGCCGGTGCCGTGCGGCAGATTGACCGTGCCGCGCACCATCTGGTCGGCTTTGCGGGGGTCAACGCCTAGCTGCATGGCCACCTCAACGGTGGCATCGATCTTACTTGGGGACGTCTCCTTAGCCAGCGCCGCAGCCTCCAGGGGGCTGTAGAACCGGCTCCGGTCGACCTTCTCGGCCGCTTGGCGGTAGGCCTTGCTGCGCTTCATTTCACTGTCCTTCTTCGCTGGATCAGTCGTGGTACGGGCCAGCGCTGGCCCTCCCACACGTACTCGGTATTGCTGAAATCAGGTCTGCGACCGTGCGACGGCCCTACAATTCGGGAGTATCGCTGCGAGCACCCTAGTCGACTACGGTGATACCCATCGAGCGGGCAGTCCCTGAAATGATTTTGATAGCGGCCTCGATGTCGTTGGCGTTGAGGTCTTCGAGTTTACGCTCGGCGATGGCTCGGACCTGCTCCCGGCCGACTCTGGCGACCTTGGTCTTGTGCGGTTCCGCCGAGCCCTTGGCCACCCCCGCCGCTTTGAGTAGCAGCACCGAGGCAGGCGGTGTCTTGAGCACGAAGTCGAAGGAGCGGTCCTCGAATACCGAGATCACCGCAGGTACCACCTCGCCACGGTTGTTCTGCGTCGCGGCGTTGTAGGCCTTGCAGAACTCCATGATGTTCAGGCCGTGCGGGCCCAGCGCCTGCCCAACCGAGGCCGGGTTCGCGGTGCCGGCCTCTAGTGCGAGCTTCACGGTCGCCGTGAGCCTCTTGCGCTTCTTCTTCGGGGGCATGATTTCTTCCTCGTACTTGGTGTATGCCAACCGGCGCCGTGCCGGTCAGATCTTGGCGACCTGGCTAAACGATAGCTCGACCGGAGTCTCCCGACCGAAGATCGACACCAACACCTTGAGTTTCTGTGCGTCGACGTTGACCTCGTTGATCGTCGCCGGCAACGTGGCGAACGGGCCATCCATCACGGTGACCGACTCGCCGACCTCGAAGTCGACCTCGATCACAGGCTTGGCGCCGCCGAGGCCTCCCGCATGCTTGCCGGCACCGACCGGCACCTTGGCCTGCGCTACTCGCGGAGCGAGGAACTTCAGCACGTCGTCCAGGGTCAGCGGTGAGGGCCGCGAGGTGGCCCCGACGAACCCGGTGACCCCCGGCGTGTTGCGCACAGCGCTCCATGAGGCGTCGTTGAGATCCATCCGGACCAGGATGTAACCGGGCAGCACCTTGCGCTGCACCTGCTTGCGCTGGCCGTTTTTGATCTCGGTGACCTCTTCGGTGGGCACTTCCACCTGGAAGATGTAGTCCTCTACATCCAGGGTCTGGATGCGGGTTTCCAGATTCGCCTTGACCTTGTTCTCGTAGCCGGCGTAGGAGTGCACCACGTACCACTCGCCGGGGGCGGTGGCCAGCGCGGATCGGAGCTCTTCGACCGGGTCCGCAGGCTCCGGCGACTCGACCTCAGCTGTCGCTGCGGGCTGATCGGGGTCGTCCGCGGTCTCGGCGACATCGAAGAATTCGACGTCGGGTGCATCGGTCTCGGGCGTATCGGCTTCCAGTGCATCGACCTCGGGCGTATCGGCATCGGTTGTATCGGTTGTATCGGCGTCCAAAAGTCCGGTCAGCTCCTGGCTGTCGCCGGTGGAAGCCTCGTCGGTGGAAGTGCCTCCTGTGGAAGTTCCTTGAGCGGAGCTCCCTCCTGGGAAAGTCACAGTCGGTCTCGCTTTCTTTGCGTGCGTCGTGCCGTACTGGTCGTCAACCGGCGCCCGGGTATCCGGCATCAGCCGAACACGGTCAGCACGGCCCTGCCCAGTCCCATGTCGAGCAATGCAACGAACGCCACCATGAAGCTGACGAAGACCAGCACGACCCCTGTGTAAACCACCAGCTCCCGACGGCTCGGCCAGATGACCTTGCTGAGCTCGGAGACGACCTCGCGCAAGAACCGGATCAGCCGAGCAGGTGCAGCCGTCTTGGCCTCGGTTGCGCCGCGGGCCCGGGTCGGATGGTCCTTGCCCGCGATCCCGGACCCGTGCGCCTCGGCGGAGCGCGCCCGGCGAACGGCAGCGGCAGGCTCCGAGACGTTGGGTGACGCCTCGGGCTCCAGCCGGTCCGCCGTCTCGTGGGCGCGATCGTCGCTCACGCTGGTGATCCTCCGCTTCGCCGGGTTGGGTCTTCGCCGGGTTTGGGCCTACGCAGGGGCGACAGGACTTGAACCTGCAACCTGCGGTTTTGGAGACCGCTGCTCTGCCAGTTGAGCTACACCCCTTTACCGGACGTCTATGCAGACGCCGTACTACGGGCACCACCATAATAGCCCGGGCCACGGCCATCACCGGGCACGGGAGATCCGCTGGCATCCCCGGCACCAGAGTGTAGGCCACCGAAGTCCGTGCGCTCCAACTACCCCGTTGGCCACGCGGCAACGCGCCGCTCGACGTTCAGGCCAGCGCGACGGTGGCGGTGGCTTGGCCGAGTACGGACTGGGCGGCGCAGCGCGCTGTGATGGCGACCACGACGGTGCCCTCGTCGACGCGTCGCACCACCTTGCCGGAAAATTCGACGAGCGCCCCCTTAGCATCGTCGGGTACGACGATCGGGCGGATGAAGCGCACTGAGTAGTTCACCACCGCCCCGGGGTCACCGGCCCAGGTCGTCACCAGCCGGCTGGCCAGGGCCATGGTGAGCATTCCGTGCGCGATGACGTCGGGTAGTCCAACCTCCTGAGCGGCTCGTTCGTTCCAGTGAATTGGGTTGAAGTCACCGGAGGCCCCGGCATAGCGGACTAGGTCCGCCCGGGTGACCCGAACCTGCAAGCCGGGCAGTTCATCGCCCTCGACGACCTCGCCGCGGCGGCGACGGCTCACCGGTCCTGCTCCGCGTCCGAGTGACGGAAGACCAGCATGGACAGTGCCGTCGTCACCGGGTCGCCGGCACTGTCAGTGATCTCGCAGCGCACCGTGAGCATGTCGTTGCCCCCCATAGTGCGGACACCGTCGACATGGAGCGTCGCAACCAGTTCGTCGCCGGCCCGGATCGGGCGGTGGTGCGTGAACGACTGGTTACCGTGCACCATCCGGTGGTAGTCCAAGCCGAGTTCGGGGTCGCAGACCAACGCTTGCTGGCCTCGAAAAGCCAGGATGATCGCAAATGTGGGTGGGGCGATCACATCGCAGTAGCCACAGCCTCGGGCCACGCTGGGATCCCGGTAGATCTCGTCGTTGTCCCCGATGGCGTCGGCAAATTCGCGAATCTTCTCGCGGGCCACCTGATAGGTACCCGCTACGGGGAAGCACCGGCCGACGAATGACGGATCCAGTGCCATCTGTGCAGGCAGCTGGCTCAGCGAGTCTCGCGGTGGGCCCGGTGCTTGTTGCAGTTCGGGCAGTACTTGCGAATCGTGAGCCGGTCCGGATCGTTGCGCCGGTTCTTCTTGGTGATGTAGTTGCGGTGCTTGCACTCCTCGCACGCCAAGGTGATCTTGGGCCGAACATCAGTGGCGGCCACGGGTGCCTCTCTCTCGCCGAGCTGTCATCGAACATCTGCAGTGGGGTCCGCTGCGGCCAGCACTGCCGCGCCGAACTGATTGTAGCGGTGGCCGGACTCGAACCGGCGACACAGCGATTATGAGCCGCTTGCTCTTCCGACTGAGCTACACCGCCTTCAAGAGGTCCCCCGCCTGCAGCTAACGCCGCCTTCGCCAGGCGAGCCTCCCACGAGCCCCAATACGGAATCGAACCGTAGACCTTCTCCTTACCATGGAGACGCTCTGCCGTCTGAGCTATTGGGGCAACACCACAGGTTTTCAAACCAACACAGTCAAACCAACACAGTCAACCAACCGGCACAGTCCAGCAGCGCCCGAGTGAACGAGCGACGATAAGTCTACACAACGTCAGCAGGCTACCCGACCAGGGTGAGGACAGTCTCCTCACGCGCTCCGAGGGCACGGACGGTCCGGGCGGCCAACCAGGCGTCGAAGCGGTCCGCCCCGAGCGGGCGGGAGATCAGGAAGCCCTGCGCGACGTCGCAGCCCATCTCCACCAGCTGGTCCCGGGTGGCGTCCTGCTCGACGCCCTCCGCGACGACGATCAATCCGAGCGAGTGGCCGAGATCGACGATGGCGCGGACCACCGCGAGGTCACCCAGATCACTGGACAGCCCCATGACAAAACTCTTGTCGATCTTGACCTCGTCGACCGGCAAGCGACGCAGGTAGGCCAGCGACGAGTACCCGGTACCGAAGTCATCCACCGCGATGCGCACACCCAGACCGTGCAGCCCGCGCAACACCGGCAAAGCCCGCTCCGGATCGCCCATCACCGCCGACTCGGTGAGCTCGAAACTCAGCAGTGCCGGAGGCACTCGGTGCCGGGTCAGAGCGTCGGTCACCCGGCGCGGGAACTCGGTGTCGGCCAGGTTACGCACCGAGAGGTTGACTGCGACCGACAGTGACAGCCCACGGTCGAGCCAGCTTCGACACTGCGCCAGGGAGCGGTCGAGCACGTAGTCGGTGAGTGGATCGATCAGACCGGTGGTCTCGACGAGGGTGACGAACTCCCCCGGGTCGACCATCCCGAACTCCGGATGGTGCCAGCGCACCAGCGCCTCCACCCCGATCACCTGACGGGTGGGCAGCGCCAGCTGCGGCTGGAAGTGCACGTCGACCTGCCCGGTGTCCAGCGCCTGCCGGAACTGCGTGACTAGCTGGAATCGGCGCAGCAGGACCTGACCCATGCTGGGTAGGTAGTTGCGCACCGTTGCGTCTCCACCGCGTGCAGCATGCAACGCCACGTCGGCCCGTTGGAGCAGGGTGTCGGCGTCCCGGGTGGGTTCGATCCCGGTGCACGCCACTCCCACCACGGCAGTGCATTCCACGGCGAGCTTGTCGACCGGGTACGGCGCGCTGAGCGCTGCCTGTACCTGTTCGGCCATCGCCACCGCGCCCGGTGCCCCGACATTGACCAGTAGCGCGGCAAACGTGTCCCGCTCCAGCCGGGCGATGATCACCTGGGCCGGCAGGATGCGGCGAAGCCGCTCCCCCGCCCCCAGCACGACACGATCGCCCCAGACGTGACCCAGTGCGTCATTGACCGACGACAGCAACCCGAGTTCGACGACGATCACCGCGCACGGCGTCACATCCCGCCGGAGCACCTCAGCGGCGGCCTCCCGGAAACCGAGCCGATTACGCAGGTTGGTGAGGCTGTCGTGGTAGGCGTCGTGGCGTAGCTGGGCGAGCAGCCGGCAGTTGTCCAGCGCGGTAGCCAGATGGCTGGCCATCGTTTGGACCAGCCGCTCATCGGCTGCCCCGAAGCGACGCAACCGACTCTGCCGGTCATGCACCTCGATCACGCCGAGCAATTGCCCAGCACCGCGCAGCGGTGCCACGAGCACCTCCGAGGCTGCCCTCGCGGTCAAGGCTGCGGCGATAACCGGATCCGAACTGGTGTCGGCCAGACGCCGCAGCTGCCCGGTACCGGTCGAAGGCTCGGCTCGCAGTACAGCGTTGAGGTCGTGCTGCGATAGCGGACGGGGCAGCGGCAGACCAGCCACCACGGTGTGCAGGCCGCCCTGGGCGGGCATCCGGTGCAGCACTACGCGGGTGGCGTTGAGCTGCACGCGGGCCAGCTCCATGGCGCTGCTCCAGGCATCCTTATCCAGTTCCGGCTCATCGTCATCGCCACCCTGCCCGACTCCGCCTCGTCCGACCACAGTCACTCGCAGGCTGAGATCGTTGAGCACGCCGAGGTCGCGGTGGTCGCGGAGCAGCCCGTAGTAGGCGCGGTACACCACGGCCACCGTCACCGTCAGCAGGCCGACCAGTAGCGTGCCCCACGGCACCATCCGCACTGTTTCCGCGGCGGTGACCCCGAGCGCGGCGTTGAGCAGGCCGGTGAGGTAGAGGTGCATCACCGGGCGCGCGCTCTCGCCCGGACGTCGGTGGTCCAGCAGCACGATGAACGCCCACGTCAACGACGACGTGATGGCGTGAGCGATGACGAATCCGGCGAGCACCGCGAGCCACCGCGGCAACCACGGCCAGGTCGGCTCGAAGGCCAAGCTGGCCAGCAGCTCGGTGATCGCGATGGTGAGGGTGGCATAGGAGACGTTGAACAGCAGCTTGGACCAGGTATCCCGGCGGAGCAGCCGGGCTGCTAGCACCACACCGACGTAAGACGCCAGCACCACCGGGCCAGGTAGGTACAGCAGACCGAAGACCAGCGGGATCTCGGTGGGAGTTATCCGCGCGGTATCGCGGTGGACGTCGACCTCGATCGCCAAGAATCGTGCGATTCCGAACGCCGCCGCTAACCCGAGGCCGCCGAGCAGGGTGCCGGCATTTGGTTGGAGGGGAACTGTCGCCACCACGGCAGCCCCCGCTACCCCCGCGGCGAGCGCGAGGGTAGCCACGAAGGCATTCGATGCTAAGGCTCGTCCGCCCGTTAGTAAGGCGCCCGACGGACGCCATCTAGCATGCACGCGGACCTCCAGCGGTGGCTCAACGGCTGGTACGTCCCGCCGAGCGGTCGATCAACGGGGTACCGTCCGATTGGTCGGGCGACGTCAGCCGGTTGTTGGCCGGCAGCAGCCCGACCTGCGCTGGCCGATCTCTACACCGCGGGGAAAGCCCGCGGTAGCGGGCGCGATGATGCAAACGGGGGTCATCTTCACCTCCAACCCGGCTTGTGCGGTAACAATCAGTGAGACGTACTTAACTCACTTGGGTGTAGGATATCCGCTTTAGTGTTGCATCGCCACCGCACTAGATCCGATCAGCGACCAACGGTCGATCTGCAGGCGCAGCGGCAAACGACTAATTGCGGACTGTCAGCGATCGCTATCCCGGTGTAGCGGTATCGGCGGCGCCGAAGTCCCGCGCCGCCGCTCATCGCAACCGGCCGGCCGTGCGACGGCTCGCCACTGGCGGACGTCGACTCGCCCGCGGGCAAGCTGTGTCCGTGGCGGCTACTTGTAGGCGATGCCGGCGCTGGAGGAACCAGCCAGCGGCAGCAGGTCAACTCGTCGGAAGCCCACTCCCCGGCACCATCCGGCGAAGTCGTCGCCGGTGAAGTTGAAAGCATCGCCGAACTCGATGAGCATATTGAGGGATATCATCAGGCCGCGGGCATTGTCGCGCCGGGCGTCGTCAATGATCTCCTCGATGACGATGAATGCGCCACCCTCGGGCAGGGCCGTATAGGCCGACCGGATGAGATCCAGCTTTCGGCCCAGATTCCAGTCGTGCAAGATGTTTCCCATCGTGATGACGTCTGCCCGGGGCAGAGGATCGGTGAAGAAATCACCCGAGGCGGTTTCCACGCGGTGCGCCAGACCCGCGGCGGCGATAGTCTTCGTAGCAATCGGTGCGACAGCGGGGAGGTCGAAGCTGATGCAATGAAGGTGCGGGTGGCGTGCGGCGAGGACCGTGCAGAGCTGCCCAGTGGCTCCACCGACGTCGCAGATGGTGTCATAACGTGAGAAGTCGAACTTTTCGGCCAGCGCGTGGGCGTTGCCGAACTGGACGGCGTCCATCGCCGCCATGAACTGCTCTAATTTGGCCGGATCACCGTAGAGCTCGTCGAACATCGACTTGCCGGTGTACTTGGTTTCGTTCTGGGGTTGACCGGACTGCAGCGCCTCGGTGAGATCGCCCCAATAGCGGTACAGTCGGACGTTCGCCATCTCTAGGATGCCACCGATGTAGGTGCGGCTGCGCTTGTCCAGAAACGCCGCAGTCTCGGCAGTATTGCGATAGTGTCCGTCGCGGCCGTCCCCGTTGCGGTGCAGGAACCCGAGTGCAACGAGCGTATCGAGAAAGTCGTAGATCGCACGCGGATGTAGCTTGAGGAGTTCGCCGATCTGCTCGCCGGTCATCGCCTCAGTACCGAGTTTGGTGAACAGCTGCAGCTCCACTGCGGACAACAGCGTCTTCGACGCGTAAAATCCCATGCCGACCTGCATGATACGCGACGGGTTTAGATCCTCGGGCAGCTCAGTATCCATTTTCATGATCCCTTCCGTGGAAAATGTCTGCCGTTCGGTTGCTGCGCTTCACCACCAATGCGGTCCTGTCCCCGACGTCGCACGGGCTCAGCCGGTCCCGCAGGATGATCGTCGGGGCGAGTGAGCCGCGTGCTCGCTTGCGACCGTTGGCAGCGTTTTGCGACGTCCTGATGAGGCTCACCCTACGCAGGCTTGGTTCGAGGTATCGGCCACGCGCGCACTGATCAGCCAAAGGCCGCTGCGACCGAAGCCACGCTCGCATGCGTACCGAGCACGTGTGGCTGCACTCCGATCTGTCCGCCACGCGGGTGTGGGCCGGAGAACGCCGTCCCGCTGGGAAACACCCGGGAGTATCCGAACAATCAGCATCCAACAGCGGCTACACGAAGACCGGAATCCTCATGCAGGCGGCCGTGGTTGAGCCGCAAGATTGTCAGGGGTGGGTGCGACAATGGTTCCGTGATAGTGACCCGACTGGATACGAAGCAGGCAATCGCCGCTTGCCTCGACCAGTGGCGTCGCGTCATCGTCGACTGCGACGACGCGGGGTTGCCGGCGCACGTTCGAGATATTGAATCGGTGTCACGGATGGTGTATTCGGTGATGCTGGATACCGTCGCGGAACTAGAATGCCGCAACATTGCGGTCACCACCGGGTTCCGCAACACCAAACAACTCCTCGCCGGGATGTTGAACCTGTCACCGACCGAGGCCGGCACCCGAGTCACCCACGCCACCCAGCTCGCTCCGCGCCGTGCGTTGATCGGTGAGGTCCTCGCCCCGTTGCTGCCAAACACCGCTGCGGCGCTGGCCGCTGGGGAAATCGGTCCGGCGCAAGTACGGGTGATCACCGAGACGATGGGCGCGATCCCCACCGACGTCAGCGCCACCGACCGCGACGCCGCCGAGACTGAGCTCGCTCGCCATGCCCGGTCGTTTAACTCCACGTCACTGCACCGGATCGGCCAACACATCCTCGCGCACCTCGACCCCGACGGCCCCGAACCCCGCGACCAGCCACAACCCGCCCCCGCTGCTCAGCGCCGCGGAGGCCCGGCGGTGGGCGTGTGACGCGAAAATCATCCCGGTCGTCCTGGGTGGGAAATCCGAGCCACTCGACGTCGGTCGCGCTATGCGGACCGTCCCGCTAGCCATCCGCCGCGCGCTCGTCGCCCGAGACCGCGGATGCGCTTTCCCCGGCTGCGATCAACCCCCGGGAAGATGTCAGGCGCATCACTGTCGACACTGGATCGACAATGGTGAAACCAGCGTCGAAAATTGCGTTCTGCTCTGTGAAACGCATCACCGGCACGTGCACCACACCGGCTGGGACATCCTCATCGACCACGGCCACGTCGAATTCATCCCACCCGCAATCATCGACCCCACCCGCACCCCACTACACAACCCACTACGCTGCTGAGCCAACGATGGGAAACCGCAGCACAGCATCCACGACCGACGGCACAGCGCTGGGCCGGATGCTGTCCGCCTGGCTGCGATTCCTCTACTCACCAGGCTGATCTACGAGCTGGTCCAGCATCGCGCGCAGTTGGGCTTCGTTTCCTCGAATTGATGCCCTTGAGGCTGCGAGGTTGGTCTCCCGGTCCATCGTTGACCAGTCGATCCGGTACCCGGCATCGCGGGCCAGCTGACCGAAGAACGCCCGTTGGGTTCGACCGTTGCCATCGCGAAAGGGATGGACCGCGTTGACGTTGGCTAGATGCTCGGCCAGCCCCACGACGAACTCGGCGCGCTCGCGGCCCCGGAGGAAGTCCTCGCGGTCCAGCGCTCGAAAGACATCCTGCGAAAACGAGGCGATGTTCTCCGGCAGGCAGAACAGGTCCCCTTTGGCGATAGTCACGGTGCGCAGCTCGCCAGCCCAGTCATAGACATCACCGAACAGGAACCGGTGGAACTCCTGCAGGTGGGGTAGGTCGTATCCGCCGGGCAGGTGTCGTCGCTCCAGGTCCACCAGCTGCACGACAGTGAGGTCGGACTCGACACGGGTGAGCTCGTCGGCGTCGGTGACACCGAGCCGGTTGCGCAGGACACCCGTCTGCGGATCGACGTACGGATCGCCGGTCACGTACCGTAGCGCGCCAAAATTCGCTTCCGAGCCTCGGCCGTCGTCAGCCGCCCCTCGACGATGCCCTCAAGCAACTCCTGGCCCTCCAGAGTCGGCTCCAGCCCCTCGGCCCGCAGCGATCCCAGCGCGGACTCGACGGCGCGCCGACGTTCGGCGGCCTCCCGCAACGCCTCGTACTGCGACACGGACATGACCACGGCCTCCGGCTTCCGATGAGGCCCGACCAACACCGGGCCACCACCCGGCTCATTGACCTGCTTCAAGACCCCGGCCAGCCCAGCCCGAAACTCCCGGACACTCAAGATCTCAGGTGCAACCACACTCTCCAGGTTAGCCTGTTGTGTACACGTTCATGCGTCGGGGGAGTCACTTGGGCTGTCGGGCGCGCTGATCGACCTTTGGGCTCGTAACACGGACGTAACAAACCCGACGATCGGGTGACATCATTCGGCCGACAATCGATAAAATGGGCGTCAATTCACCCGTCATCGCCGCGTCGGATCACTCTATCGAGAACCGCTGGCTACAGTTCGGTTACGCAATGAAGCAGACAGCGGGTGAGTTGCTCTACCTCGGACCGTCTGAGCCTCTGCTGCTGTCCAACGGAACCCGGTGGACGACCTGTCGGAGTACGGCATGACCTGCACCGTCAACCGCCTCGACCCACTGCGCCACCCTAGATTGGGGCCGGTCGCCGCTGACCCCTATCCGTGGCCCTACGACGGCACCGTCGCAGCCGACCAAGCCGCCCTGATGTGCATCGACTGGCAGGTCGACTTCTGCGGTCCCGGCGGCTACGTCGACCGGATGGGTTACGACATCGGTCTGACCCGCGCTGGGCTGCCCGCAGCGGCGCGGATGTTGGCCCACGCCCGGGCCATCGGCATGCTGGTGATCCACACCAGGGAGGGCCACTGCGCTGATCTGTCCGACCTGCCGGCCAACAAGCGGTGGCGCTCGGCGCAGATCGGTGCGGAGATCGGCGGCCCTGGGCCGCAGGGCCGGATCCTGGTCCGCGGCGAGCCGGGCTGGGAGATCCTCCCAGAAGTGGCGCCGCAGCCGGGAGAAGTTCTGATCGACAAGCCCGGGAAGGGCGCGTTCTACGCGACCCAGCTGGACCTGGTGCTGCGCACCAAGGGCATCACCCACCTGGTGCTGACCGGGATCACCACCGATGTCTGCGTGCACACCACCATGCGTGAGGCCAACGACCGGGGCTACGAGTGCCTGGTCCTGTCCGACTGCACCGGCGCTACTGAGCTGGGCAATCACGTCGCGGCACTGCGAATGGTGACCATGCAGGGCGGGGTCTTCGGTTGTGTCGCGACATCCGACGCGGTGCTGGCCGCCACCACCACAGGAGATCATCATGCCGGCTGAGCCGCTTCCCGCTGACCAAGTCACGGTACCCGCCGATCCCGGCCCGTTCGGCTTCGTACCTTCCCGCACCGCATTACTGCTGATCGATATGCAGCGGGATTTCGTGGAGCCAGGCGGTTTCGGGGAATCGTTGGGAAACGACGTCAGCCTGCTTGCGGCGGTGATCCCGCCGCTGCGCAAGGTGCTGGCCGCCACCCGGGCGGCCGGAATGACCGTCCTGCACACCCGCGAGGGTCACCGCGGCGACCTCAGTGACTGCCCACCGGCCAAGCTCAACCGCGGCACTCCGACGATGCGGATCGGCGACCTCGGGCCGAAGGGCCGGATCCTGATCCGCGGCGAGTACGGCCACGACATCGTCGACGAGCTCGCACCACTGCCCGGGGAGGTCGTGATCGACAAGCCGGGCAAGGGAGCTTTCTACGCCACCGACCTGCAGGAACTGTTGGAGATCGTCGGCATCACCAGCCTGATCGTCACCGGCGTCACCACCGAAGTGTGCGTGCACACCACGGTCCGGGAGGCCAATGACCGGGGCTACGAGTGCCTCGTGCTCGCCGACTGCGTCGGCTCCTACTTTCCCGAATTCCAGCAGGCCGGGCTGGCGATGATCGCCGCCCAGGGCGGCATTTTCGGTTGGGTCGCGCCGTCGGTGGCCTACCTCGATGCGCTGAGTGCGGTGAGTCCGGCCGCGGTCGGTGCGGCCACCGGCCCAGAACGGAGTTGATCGACATGAGTACCCGGGTCAAGGACAACGGGGCGACCACTGCGCGACTGCCCTGGTGGGTCAGCGGTGACCTCAACGCGGCATTCGGCCTCGGGTTCAACGTGCTGGTCAACGTGCTGGTGCTGGCCTCGCTGTGCGTGGGCGTCGTGCAGATCCCGAAGGGCGACGTGTTCGGGATCATCCTGCCTGCACTGGCGATCCAGCTGCTGATCGGCAACGGGTACTACGCCTTCCTGGCGCGCCGGCTGGCTCGCCGGGAGAACCGCACCGACGTATGCGCGATGCCCTACGGCCCGAGCGTGCCGCACATGTTCATCGTCACCTTCGTGATCATGCTGCCGACCTACCTGGCCACGAAGGATCCGATCCGGGCCTGGGAGGCCGGGCTGGCGTGGTCGTTCATCATCGGGCTGATCGTTTTGGCCGGTGCGTTCGTGGGTCCTTACATCCGCCGGTTCACCCCGCGGGCAGCGCTGCTGGGCACGCTGGCCGGTATTTCGATCGCGTTCATCTCGATGCGCCCGGCCGCGCAGATGTGGCAAGCCCTATGGATTGCCCTGCCGGTGTTCGCGATCATCGTGATCGGCTTCTTCACCGGCCGCAAGCTGCCCGGCAACATCCCGATCGGGCTGGCCGCGCTCCTGGTCGGCACCGCGATCGGCTGGATCGGCGGCTACATGTCCGCACCAGACGTGGTCACCGCAGTCAAGGACGTCGCCATCGGCCTGCCGACCTTCAACATCTCGCTGCTGCGCAAGGGCCTCTCGGCGGTGGCTCCGCTGCTGGCCACCGCGATCCCGCTGGGCATCTACAACTTCTGCGAGGGCATGACCAACGTCGAGAGCGCGGCGGTCGCCGGGGACAGCTACAACCTGCGCAGCGTGCTGCTCGCCGACGGCACCGGCGCTGTAGTCGGCGCCGCGCTGGGCAGCCCGTTCCCACCCGCGGTCTACATCGGGCACCCAGGTTGGAAGGAGGCCGGTGGGCGCACCACGTACTCGCTGGCGTCCGGCGTGGTGATCGCGCTGATGTGCTTTCTGGGGCTGTTCGGTTTGCTCAGCGCACTGATCCCGCTGCCGGCGATCGTCCCGATCCTGCTCTACATCGGGCTACTGATCGGCGCGCAGGCATTCGCCTCGGTACCCAAGGCGCATGCAGTGGCCGTCGTCGTGGCGATAATCCCGAACGTCGCATCGTGGGCTACTGGTCAGATCGACGACGTCTTGAGCGCCGCCGGCACCAGCGCTACGAAGGTCGGTAATGACGCGCTGGCCAAGGCTGGGGTCGTCTACGACGGCCTGAAAAGCCTCGGCGGTGGGGCGATTCTGGCCGGCATGGTGCTCGGCGCGATCGTGGCATTCATGATCGACAAGCGCTACTACTGGGCGGCTGGGTACTGCGCAGCGGGAGCGGTGCTGTCGTTCATCGGACTGATCCACGGCGAACAGGTCGGCTGGGCGGCCAGTCCTGGCATCGCGCTCGGCTACCTCTTCGCGGCGGTCGTCTGCCTGGCGTTCTCCTTCAACAGCACGCCCGCACCCGCGCAGATGCCCGACGAGCACGCCGCGGCAGCCGCCGAGGTCCCCGAGCACCTGGTCGCCGTCGAACCGACGCGGTGACCCCGGTACCGGAAGCGACCCCGGAGTGCAGGGACCAGATAGTGGTCAGGGAGGCGCGTCGCCTCATCGCATTGCCCGCGTCCTCAAGATCGCCAAAAGTGAGTAGTAACCGTGCAGGATCGCACCGCCATCGCACACTTTCGGCGATCATGGCAGATCGTTGGGCGCAACGCCGAGGCGTCATATTGACGTCGCTCGGTCGTGGCGTCTGTTTCCACGGCGGACTGGCAGCATGGCGTGCATGGACACCGCGCTGGAGAAGCTCGCCGAGGCCCACGGCGTCGCGACGTGGTACCGGGATGCGCGGCGGCGGCGGGTCGACGTCGAGCCTGACGTGGTGCGTCGGGTGCTCGGGTTGCTCGGCGTCGGCGCAGACACCCCGGCGCAGGTCCAGGATGCACTGGGAGCGGCTCGAGAACCTGGCCTGCCGGGCACCATGGTGCTGCGCCAGGGACAGAGCCGGGATATCCGTGCTTCCGGCGTACTCACCGATGAGGATGGCGCGGAGATGCCGGTCCGGGGCGCACTGCCGGGTGATCTTGCGCCTGGCTGGTACTCGCTGACCGGCGGCGAGCGGTCCACCACCGTGCTGGTGGCGCCGCCGACGATGCCCGAGCCGCCGCACACCTGGGGCTGGATGCTGCAGCTCTATGCGCTGCGCTCGGCCCAGTCGTGGGGCATCGGGGACCTCGCCGACCTGCGCGAGTTCATCGCCTGGACGGCCGCTGTGCACGGCAGCGGTGTCGTACTGGTTAACCCGCTGCACGCGGTGACCCCGTCCGTTCCTGTGCAGCCCTCGCCGTACAGCCCGTCGAGTCGCCGCTTCGTCAACCCGCTGTACCTGCGGATCGCGGACATCGGCGGTTACCGCCGCGGGGATCCGGCGTTACGGGCCGAGGTCGACGCCTTGTGGATCGAGTCGAGGGGTGTCGATTCGGGGGACGAACGGATCGACCGCGACACCGTCTGGCGGGCCAAGGGCGCCGCGTTGGAGCTGCTCTGGCAGGCCGAGGGCGCCCCGCGTCTGGTGCTGCCGGACGGGTTGCGGGACTTCGCGACGTTCTGTGCGCTCGCGGAGCGCCACGGCCCGCGGTGGTCACGCTGGCCCCGCGAGCTGCAGCACCCGGCGACGGCGAGCGCGGACCCGCAGCGGGTGGCCTTTCACGCCTGGATGCAGCAGCAGTGCGACGAGCAGTTGGTTGCAGCCAAGAAAGCCGCCAGTGGGATGGCGATCGGGGTGGTGCACGACCTTGCCGTCGGCGTGGACCCCGAGGGCGCCGACGCGTGGGCGCTGCAGGACCTGCTCGCCATCGGGACGACAGTCGGCGCCCCACCGGATACGTTCAACCAACAGGGCCAGGACTGGGGTTTGCCGCCATGGCGCCCGGACCGGCTCGCTGCCACCGGGTACGCCGCGTACCGGGACATGTTGCGGGCAGTCCTCGCGCACGCTGATGGGCTGCGCATCGACCACGTCGCCGGCCTGTGGCGGCTGTGGTGGGTGCCGCCGGGGGCCTCCCCGGACCAAGGCACCTATGTGAACTACAACGCTGAGGCGATGCTCGCGGCGCTGGCGTTGGAAGCGCACCGGGCCGGTGCGGTGGTGATCGGCGAGGACTTGGGAACGGTGGAGCCGGAGGTCACCGAGACGCTGGCCGACCAGCGGATGCTGGGCTGCGCGGTGCTGTGGTTCGCCCGCGATGAGCAGGCTCCCGGAACGCCGCTGTTGGCCCCGAAGCGCTGGCCGCAGTGCGCAGCGGCCAGCATCTCCACCCACGACCTCCCCACGGCGGTCGGCTTCCTGCGCGGAGAGCACGTGCGGGCCCGCGCGGCACTGGGGCTACTCAAGGACGAGGTCGCCGAATGGGCTCAAGCACGGACCGACCGCGCGGAACTCGTCGGTCTGTTGCGTTCCGAGGGCCTGCTGCACTCAGATGATGAGGATGAGATCGTGGTGGCGATGCACGCGTTGCTCGGCCGCACGCCCTGCCATCTGCTGCTGGTCTCGCCCTACGACGTGGTGGGCGAGACACGCCAACCCAACCTGCCGGGCACGGTCGATGAGTACCCCAACTGGCGGCTGCCACTGCCGGTGACCCTGGAGCAGCTGCAACATGATCCGCGGGTCAATCGGGTGGTCGCGGGCCTGCGTTCGGCGGGCAGCGCTACCGGCTGGAGCGGACAACCGTAGACAGCGGTCCATGCCGTCAACGCTGGCGGATACACCGGGTCGGTCGTCAAACCGACCGGCCCGGTGCGGATCGGTCACCAAGCGGCTACAGGTACTTCCAGCAGCGGACGAGTGTCAGCCTGTCATTCGCGTCCCACGACATGTCTACCTTGTTGGCGGCGAAGGCGACTTGCGCGATGCCCTGTTCATCGGTCGGCTCGGCGGTGCCAGCACCCCGCCAGGTTGTGCCGTCGTAGGTCCAGAACGTTCCGTTGGACCCACCGAAGTAGTGGTCCACCAGGAGATACTTTGCAGTCCCGCTGCCCGCGGCCGGAGAACCGTTCGGGCTCGCGCTCTCGGTGTCAGGAAGGGTCGGCTGCTTGAGCGTTTGCTGCTGGGGAGCAGGCGGCTCGGGCATGGCGCCGCCGGGGACGCCCATCTCGGCGGCGCGGCGAGCTGTGGCACGGGCAAGCTTCTCCTTGACGGTGGCGCTGGGCTCGGTCATGACATTGCTCCTTATCAGTAGGATTTCCACCCTCTGGCGATGTTGAGCTCGAAGTTGTCCCACGAGACATCGACGGGGTTTGCGACGAAGACGTCCTGCGCGATCCCGGCAAGCTCCCCCTGGCTGATCGAGCGAGCCAGCCACTCTCCGTCGACGTAGGCCCACAGCGTGGCATCCCCGCTGGTGTATCGGTCGACCAACAGGTATTGCGCTCTGCCGCTGCCACGGTCGACCGTGACCGTGAGTTCGTCCGAGGCGATGCCGTTCGCGATGACCGAGAGTTGGTAGCGTGCCAGCGGCACCGAGGCCGGAACGGTGAACGTGGTGCTGACCGTCGCGGATCCGGTGGCGACGCCCATGGTCGAGTGGCCGGAGGTGCGGCAGTAGAAGACCGACCCGGTCGAGGGGTTGCGCAGCCGCACCAGCGGGTAGTTGGTGGCCATCTGCGCGTCGTCGCCGTAGCTGACCGCTTGAGACAGACCGTTGAGCTGGCGCCCCGACAGCAGGTAGCTGACGCCAGGGTGCAGGTCAGTGGGGCATGCCGTCACGGTCGGCTTCCAGGACGGGAGGCCACCGGGATCCGGCTGGTAGGCGTGCATCGCCGACGTGCCGGCGTCGTAGAGCACCTCGCCGGTCGGCAGCAGCAGCATCCGACCGTCATAGATGACCGTGTTGGAATTCGGTGGGTCGGCCACCCGATTGAGGTTCGTTCCGTCGAACTCGAAGAACATCGTCGGTGTGGGCCAGTCGCCCGCTGCATCGCCTGCAGGCCCCGCGACACACAGCACCCGCCCGTTGGGTAGCAGGCAACCAGGTGCATCCTTGGCCTTCAGCAGCCGACCGGAGGAGTCGGCGGGAAAGCTCGGGCCAGCCACCCACGTGCCCGTGCCGGTGTTGTTGCCCGGTGGGGTGTAGAGCGCGGTGCGACCGGTGGCGCCGACGGTGAACACCCGGCCATCGGGCAGCAACACCGCCGGGCCGATCTCGATGGACGACGCCTGGACCAACTCCACCGGGGTGGACCCGGCGCTGATCCAGGTACCGGTCGAGGGAATGTAGCGCTCGGCGTGAGGATGGTTCGCGCAACTGACGGTGACGACCGAACCGTCGGGAAGCAGTGTCCAGGTCTCCTCGTTGGAGCGCGCCGCCATATCGCCGGTGGCAGTCCAGGTGTTCGCCACTGGGTCGTAGGTCGCGGTCTTACCGTCACTCAGGTTGCCCACCAGCAGCCGGCCGTCGGCGAGTAGGCAGGCCGCCGCATCGCCGAGTTGGCCCCAGCCGGGGTTGCCGATACTCGTCCAGGTGTTCGCAACCGGGTCATAGATCTCAGCCTTGTCCGTATCACTGCCCGCGTCGCTGTACTCGCCGCCGGCCACCACTACCCGGCCGTCGCGCAGCACCGCCGAGGCGAAGTACTGCCGCGAGTTGTGCATGTCGGCGAGCGCTGACCACGTGCCGCGCACGTAGCTGCCGGTGCTGTCCGGTGTCATGCGCCACCAGCTGACAGCGCCCTTGGCCTGGCACATCACCGTGCCGTCGGTCAGCAGCAGCATGGTGCTCGCGTTGAAAGTGGGCTGGTTGGTCAGAGCCGTCCAGGTTCCCATGACGCACCATCTCCCGTTGGTTCAGCCGCAGCTGTTCTTGTTGTTGGACCACTCGAGCTGCACGGTGTAGCCACCCAGCTGGCGGGTCTTCCAGGCACAGATGTCGCCGATCTCGCCATGGGCGTCGTCGTACCAGCCGCCACCCGGTACCGGGTCGGTGATCGCCTCACACAGCTCGTGGGAGCTGGTGGAGGTCAGGGCGTCGAAGAGCGCGAGGTCGCCGGTGCACCCGCGGCAGCCGGGGTAGGGCATCGCGGCGTAGAAGATCTTGCCGTCGATGTCGCTGTGGTAGCCGCAGAATGCTTGGCAGGACCGCGATCCGCCCTGCACGACGACGCTACCGGGGGGCAGGTAGATGAAGTACAACGTGTTGCCGTCGGCCGCCGGGAAGCCGGCCTTCGTGTCGCCGAGCTTGCGCTCCAGCAGGTGCTGGATCGTCGCATCGCTCACGACCTGTTTGGGCGCCGGGTCGCTGACGACGACCCGTCCGATGTGGCTGCCGTGGCCGATCTTCTTCCCGGCCACGCTGTACTCCGCCATCTGGTCCATCAGCTCGCTGGTCAGCACGAAGTCGAAGAACTTGTCGAGCTTGCTGGCCAGGTCCGAGAGCGGGGGTGTGCTCCACGCGTCACCCCAGTAGACGGTGAACACCTTCACCGAGGTCAGCAGCGGGCCACCTCGGTAGGTGAGCTTCGGCGCGCTGGCCGCGGCGCCATCCAGCGGCTTCACCAGGTCGTCCGGTACGTGTAAGGGGACGATCCGGACAGGGTCTCGGACGGATGAGACGATCGTGGACGTGTCGGGAATGGCTGTCATGTCAAGGGTTCCTTCCGTAGGCAAGAAGTGCTGCTCAGCTACATGTGACCCATCCCACCGCCGTCGTCCATGTCCATCACGGTGACGATGAAGGGGCGCATCATCTCGGTGTCCTCGTGTTCGAGAACATGGCAGTGGTAGACGTAGCGGCCGGGCACGTCGAACCGCACGGCTAGCTTGACCGCGTTGCCCGGGTCCACCCGGATTACGTCCTTCCAACCACGCGTCTCGAACGGCTCGAACGCGCGGGCCGGGGTCGTCGGGTCCGGCACGATCGGAGCCGACGTCGTCCGGCACGTCGGGTTGTAGAGGTTCGTGCCCGAGCCGTCGGCCACAGCGAGCCGGACGCCGGCCGCGTCGACCGGCTGGAACTGCGACTGGTGGATGTGGATCGGGTGGGTGTCGCCAGTGGTGTTGATAAACCGCCAGAGCTGCCACTGTCCGAGCTGCGGACGCAGCGCGATCCGGTCATAGAACGACACCCGGGTGTCCGAATGCGCCCGGTCGTCGGCCATCCAGCCTTCGACGCGGTAGGTCATCGGGGCGCCATCTCCAGGCAACTGCAGGGCGATCTTGCCGGCCTCGTCCTCGACGATCTCCTGCAGGTAGAGATGCCCGGGCGGGTCGGTCTCGGCGAGCAGGATGATTCGGTGCTCGTGGCCCTCGATGGAGAGCTGACGCGGCTCGCCGGCCGGCGGCGGCTCAACCACGTCGTGCACGAGCCTGCGGAACGCGGGGTTCAGCTCGGCTGCGGCGATCTTGTCACGCAACGACCGCTGCTGACCTGAGCAGTGCGCGTGCACCTCGACGTCGATCCGAGCGACCCACGGGTAAGGGTTGCGCCCGGGCCGATCGCCGTCGGTCAGCAGTGACTCCAGCAGCGGCGGGGAGTCCCCGCCGAACGGCGCCTGCGCGGAGTTGATCAGGTAGAGCGTGCTGCCCTCGGGTAGCTCGGTGAGGTCCAGCAGCACGTCAAGGCGCTCAGCCGGGGCCAAGGTGAGGGCGTCGTCCGCGCCGGGCTGCCAGGCGCGCCAGAGCAACCCGCCGTCGGCTCCGATCACCAGCAGCCGGTCGTGATGCGGAGTGACGCTGCCCGTCCCGTTTCCTTCGTCTACCACGCTCACCAGGTGGAGCCGGTAGGCCCTCGCGTTGGAGCCGTTGAGCAGCCGCAGCCGGAAGACGTCCGGCCGCAGCCGCAGCCGGGGCCAGATCAGGCCATTTACGAGGGTGAGCGGGCCGAAGAACTCCGCGGTGTCGGGCGTCGTCTTGTGCAGCAGTCGAAGTGTGCCATCGGTGGCGTCAAGGTTGCGGTCCTGCAGCAGCAGATGGATCTCGCCGTCCTCGACGCAGATCGGCAGGCCCAGGTCGGCCTCACGGGGGTCGCGGAGTAGGTAGCCACCGGCCAGACCGGCGAAGACGTGGTAGCGCGTTCCGTTCATCGCGTGGTCGTGATACCAGAGGTGCGCTCCGACTTTGCCCAGCCCGATGTCGGTGTTGTCGTAGGTGTTGTCGAAGGCGTCGAGCTGCTCCCCGCCAGCCGGGGCCATATTGTCCGGCCAGCCGTCGGAGTCCCCGCGCGAGTGCCCGCCGTGCAGATGCACCGACGTCCAGCCGATCGGCGCGCCCGCGGTGTCCTCGGGTGTGCCGCCCTGGGCGCCAAGCCAATTTTGGACGGAGTCCTTGTCACCTTCCGGATCGGCCACGACGGATGTCGCGAACGAAAGCCGCGGCACCGGCCGCCCTGGGTCATTCGGGTAGACCGATCCTGGCAGCCTGTTGCGCCAGCGGATGATCGCTTGCCGGCCCGCTGTGACCTCGAGCAGCGGTCCGGGCAAGGTGATCTCCCCTCCTGCACCGAAGCCCCAGACAGGCACCGCCGGCAGATCGGGGTGCATACGCCACTGCGTCTCGGCGAGGTCGAGCTCGACTACCTCGTTGGCAGGCAGCGTAATCGCAGCGGGTGGTTGCAGTACCGCGCGAAACGGTTCGATGATCCGACCCGGGCGGCTGGGATCAGCCGGACCGCCCAGCCCCAGGGGGCCTGTCATTTCGGCGCCCACTCGTCCATATCTCGAAGCTAGGTCAGGCTGGCGACGATGTCGGGAGTAACGGCCTACTCGACTTCTCTGAGCCAGCTACCCGACCGTGCCGCGCCGAGTACCCGACCCGTCGTCGCGGCCCTGCGTTCGGCGGGCAGCGCCACCAGCCTGAGCGTGAAACCATAGGTAGCTTCGCCAGGAGGTGTCATGGACGACGAGTCCCTCGATGAGATGCGGCAAACGCCTACGGGCTGGGCTCTCGAGCAGGAGATGGAGGTGGCGGCAGAGGTCTATGGTCCCGAGCCCAAAGGACTTCGTACCCCTCATTCGGAGCTGACCGACGAGGAGCTCCTCGAACGGTACCGGGCCTTGTCGGGGTTCGACCTGACCTGGGAGACGTAGTCAGACAGGGACCTCGGGCGGGGGGCTGTGATCCGAACCGCCGATGTTCATGGTGTACGACACCAATTCCTGCAGCGTCCGCGCGGCGGACTCCGGATTGCGGGCATCACAGGTCGTCAGCGGCACATCAGGGTGCAGCGCGAGCGCTTCGCGATACTCGTCGAGTTCGTGGCGGAGCTCACCATCGAACATGTTGACGGCCACGATGAACGGGACGTCAGAGCGCTCGAAGTAGGTGATCATCGCGAAGGCGTCCTCGACGCGCCGAGGGTCCACCAGCACCACGGCACCGAGCGCCCCGGCGAACGCCGCCTGCGACGGCTCCGCCGTGCCCAACAGGTACAGCAGGAGATCCCGGTGAAGGGTGACCCGACCGACATCCGTGGCCGCCTTGACGGTCACCGGATCGGTGTCCGAGACCGAGGTTACAAAGGTGGTCTTGCCTACCCCGCGGCCACCCGTGACGACGATCTTCGCGGGTGGCCGGTCAGCATTCTCGGCCTCGGTTCTCGGCCCGGAACCGGATCTCGAAGGGGCGTCGACGCGGCCGTGTGACTCGTCGAAAAGGCCTCGAAGCTCGTCGAAGATAGGCGTACCGTCCACACCGCGACCCCCCATCACCCCCGACTATCTTGATCGGCCCGCTCGCTGAGGCTGGCCTCCGCGCTCACCCGCTGGCCGGGGTGTCGGCTCACTCCCCGTCCTGGCGGGAGGCGACCGTAGCGAGGTACATCTCCGCCTTATCCGGGTCCATGAACCAATGCTGGTAATCGGCCGGATCGGCGAACCCGTTGACGAACCGACGGGCGATTTCCGGGTAGGCACCTGCGGCCCCGAGAATCTTCATCACGTGCTCGGGAGGCGGACCCAGCAGAGCGTTCGTCCACATGGTCGTGTGCTGGGCGTCGGACCAGTACCGGTCGAAGGCTCGCTGCATCCATCCCCCGTCGAACGGCTCGTTGCCGCGCTCCAGGATGCTCGCCAGGTACGAGGCGGCGCACTTGCTCGCGCTGTTCGAGCCCTGCCCGGTGATCGGATCGTTGGCGACCACGACGTCGGCCATACCCAATACCTGTCCGCCCGACGGCAGCTCACCTACCGGTTGCCGTACCACGGGGGGGTAACCACCAGTCAGCGTGGCCCTGCCGTCGGTCAGCTCGACGCTGGCGCACCTCTCGTACTCCCACGGCACGTACTCGCGCATGAGCCCGAGCGTGCGTCTGAGGTGCTCGGCCGGACCTGGACGATCGTCCCAGCAGTCCAACGGGCCACCGGGGATTCCTTCGAAGAACAGGATGTCGCACGGCCCGCTGAGGGTGAAGCACGGCATGATGAAAAGTTCACCCACTCCGGGAATGACATTGAAGCGCACCGCGTGCATGGTGGGGTGCTCCGGTCGCGGCGTCATACCGTGCACATACACCACTGACAGTATGCGTTGTGTGCTGGTGTAGGGCGAACGGCTCAGGTCCCGGTCGAACAGCTCAACGAGTTCGCCCTTACCTGCGGCGATGATGACCAGGTCGTAGAAGGAGGTCAACGAATCGACATCGGAGGTCGTGACGCCATGGTAGACGACCTTGCCGCCCCGATCCTCGAACAGTTCCAGCCAGCCGGCCATCTTCACCCGCTGGTCCACCGACTGTGCGTAGTCGTCGAGCCTGCCGACCCAGTCCAGCGCACGTCCGTGATCAGGATCGGCGATGGACAGGCCCAACCCTTCGATCTTCGGTGTTTGCCGCTCCCACAGGTTGAGGCCATAGTCACGTTCGTGCTGCAAGGCTGGACCGAACATGCATTGGGTGGACATGACCCGCCCACTGCGAATCTCATCAGGAGTACGGGCTGACATAATGGTGACATCGTATTCGTGACGATGCAGGCTCAGCCCAAGCTGCAAGCCAGCCTGGCCGGCACCGACAATCAACACTTTCCACATTCTGTAGACCTTCCTCCCTGCTGCCTCGCAGTGGTTCGCCTTCGGCCTATCAGGTCACGGGGGAACCGGGCCGTAGGAGACGGTGAGGTGCTTCATGGTGTAAGACACCAGATCCTGCAGTGCCTTCGAGGTCGACCCCGGGTCCCGGGCATCACAGGTGGTCAGCAGCACTTCCGGAGAGAGCGCAAGTGCTTCGCGCACCTCGTCGAGTTCGTAGCCGAGCTCGCCGTCGAACATGTTGACGGCCACGACGAACGGGATATCAGAGTCGTTTTCGAAGTAGTTGATGGCCGCGAACGATTCCTGGATCCGCCTGGTGTCCACCAGGACGACAGCACCGAGCGCTCCCCGGCACAGGTCGTCCCAGAGAAACCAGAATCGGGGCTGGCCCGGTGTGCCGAACAGGTACAACACGAGATCCGGATGCAGTGTGATACGTCCGAAGTCCATGGCCACCGTGGTGGTGGTCTTTGCGCTGTCGGGGTGCGCATCGACACTCTCGCCGGCCACCGTCATCCACGCGTCGGTGTTGATCGGTTCCACCTCGGACACCGAACCCACGAAAGTGGTCTTCCCCACTCCGAAACCACCGGCGACAACGATCTTCGCTGAGATGGTCAACGAAGAGGCGTCAAACGGGTAGTTTCTTGAGTCCATCGAGGATCCTCTCCAGGATGATCTGGTCGTACTGATATACGAAGCCGGTGGGGTGGATGAACACCATGTCCTGCGCGGCCAAGTCACTGATCAGCACGCGGACCACTGCCAGCGGGATGGTCAGATGGGCGGACAGCTCCGCCATGGAGATCGTCTTGCGGGCAAGCTCGTAGAGCGCCCGCGATTCCGGCAGCAGCCCTGCGCTAAATTGCGGATCGTAATGCGGAACCGAGATCAGGGTCTCCACCAGGAGGTGGTGGCGCGGTCTTGTACGTCCCCCGGTGAGCGCATAAAGTCGAATCCTGTTGCTGCGCATCGAAATAGTGTCCACCGTTCCCCTCCTCGGTGGGTCAGTCGGCTCGTCGCGCGGTGATAACGCGCCGCAGATCGGCTCGGACCTTCGGTGTCAATGCATGCCCAGCGCGGTCCACGAACTGGGTCATCTCGTACGCAACAACCTTCATGTCGCAGCCTGGAGCAGTCAGCACAGCCAGCCCAGCATGGTCACCGATACCCATGAAAAAGAAGTATCCGCGGGAAAGCCGAATCATGATCAGCTCGCAGCTGCCCTTACCGAACAGTGCCGCGCTGCTGCGAGCCAGACCCAGCAGACCGCTGGCGATCGCTGCGAGTTGTTCGGCATCGTCGCTGCTCACCGATTCGGAGGAGGTCAAAGGCAATCCGTCGGAGGACAGCACGAGGGCATGCGTTACCCCGTGCACACGCTCGACGAAACCGTTAATCAACCAGCCGAACCCCACCGGGTTGTCGATAGTGTTGTCGGCGGTCATTCGCCCGATCCTTTCGCCCCGCCTCCATCCGCGGTTCGGCGCCGCGCACTTCTGCGGGCAGCTCGCTCACCCTCGGAGAAGTCGCCGAGATCAGTCATCAACTGCTCACGTCCTTCACTAGGGTCGGAGTCGGGATGCTCCGGGCTGCGGGGTCCGGTCGAGGCAAAGCCAGCGAATTCCCGCATGCTCTGCGGTACGCGCCGGGGCAATCCGTTGCGTGTCGTTCCAGGGGCCGGCGTCTTGCCCTGCTCCATCCACGGGGAGTACCGAGGTGAGGTCGGCGGGCTCACCTCGTCGCGGACCGGGGCCGGCGCCGATCGGGGTCGGGGAATATTCGTCGCCGGCGTCGGCGCACCGGCGAACCAGGGTGTGGCTGGCGCTTTGCACACCAGATTCGCGGGCAACGTCACCGCGGCCGTGGTGCCGTGAACGGCCCGCTTCTCCAACCTGACCCGGATATTGTGCTTGCCGGCCAACCGGCGAACGACGGCAAGGCCCATGTGCTCGATCGACCCGCTGTCCAGCGTCGGTGTCGCGGAAAGCCGGGCGTTGAGCGCCTCCAGCCGGGCTGCCGGAAGGCCGATTCCAGCGTCTTCGATGTGCAGCAGCACGCCGCCCTGCTCGGTGAGGTGCGCGTTCACCGCTACGTTCGACATCGGTGGCGAGTGCGAGGTGGCGTTGTCCAGCAGCTCCGCGAGCAGCCGGCTGAGGTCATCGACAACGAAGTCGACCACAGCCTGTGGCACCACGCTCCCGATCTCGATCCGGGGATACTGCTCGATGGACGACATCGCCGCCCGGATCACGTCGACCAGAGGCGAGGCCGCATCGGCCGCAGTACCGGCGTCATGCCCGGCGAGAACCCGCAGATTCTCGGCGTTGCGACGCAGCCGGACGGCGACGTGGTCGAGCTGGTACAGCCGCGCCAACGCGTCCGGATCGCCCTCGTTCGCCTCCATGGCCTCCAGCTGAGCAAGCAGGGAGTCCACCAGATTGAGATCGCGCAACGCCACGCCGCCACACAACCCGGCCAGCACATCGTGCGTTCCTTCTTGCCGGTTGACCGGTGTACCGGACTCTCGCGGGGGCACCGATCCTGGCGCGGCGTCCGGCGGCGCCAACAACTGCGCGGCCGCCAATCGCGCCTTGTTCACCAGCGTCCGGGTGCTGTCGCTGCGGTACTGCTCCTGGAGCCACTGGACACCGCGCTCAAAACGGACTCGCAGATGATCATTGACCGTCCCCACGGCAACGCACGGTACTCGCTCGATCGTGCGACACACAAGTGTTTGGCGATTGCTATCCGTGATCATCGCTGCAACCACCGGCGTACACCGAGCTGTTCGCCGACCGCCCTGAGATGGCTCGTTCGGATCTACTAAGACCGCAGATTTCTCCGTTACTCCGCAGGTGAGGATGGGTCAGTCAGCAGGAGTACCGACTGGTGCGGCGGGCCGCCGAAGCTAGATCGAGATCAGTACAAGTACACCTTCCAACGTTGAAAGGAAAAATTACCCATCGGCGTGAAGTTCACGAACAGGCGTCAGCCCAACGGGTCTTGCGCGGCCGCATCATCCCCAGCCACGCCGACGTCGGCGACGGCGACGTGTCCTTCGTCGACGACCCGACGTCCACGCCAGCACGACTGCAGCTCTGATCAGGGCTTTGGCGGGTTACTCGCCTTGCGCTCCTCGTCGTCGTATTGAGGGATGCCCATGCCACCGCTCTCCTGCGGCACCCCAGACGTACTGACGTCTTTGGTCAGATCACCCAGTGACGCACCCTCGCGCGGGGTAGTGGTCGGCTCCGACGGATGCGAATCAGCCTCAGCAGCTTCCGTGCTGTCCGGGGCGCTCCCGGTGGGGTAAACCCCCGGGATCTCGACGTCGGGACCGATCGCCTCGTCCAACTTATCGATGGAGTGCTCGGCCCGCTCAGGCGTGCTGCTCATGCGAATCCTCCTAAGCCCAAGGCCCGGCTGTGCGTCGGGGCCCGTGTTGATCGATCACACAGGATTCCCCTAACAGCCCCCGAGTATCCGCCCGTGACGCTGGACCACCCGATCGGTAGGTGGCGCTGCGCGGGAAGCACGCCAGCCCGCCACCTCGCAGGCGAGTTCGGCTACGCGCTTCTCAATTCTGGTTCCGGACAGCGGACATAGCTGCCCAAGACTCCCAGGGAATGGTCCAGTCGTAATAGTCGCCGTCGTTGGACCCTAATGGCCGGGACGAACCGGTGATTTCGACAGGGTCTCCAGTCAAGACCGCGTCGAATACTGCGTGCGCATTAGCCGAGGACAGGTTGATGCAACCATGAGAGACGTTGGTCCTGCCCTGCTGAACCACCGACCACGGCGCCGCGTGGATGAACTCGCCATTGTCGGACATCCGCACCGCCCACCGCGCTTCGACATTCTTGTAATGATACTTTGGGTTACTCATATAGTACACCGGAAACTTACTCATCACCACGTGGGTGCCACTGTGGGTCGCCCGGCCGGGGTCGGAGTCCAACCCGTAACTGGCCGGATAGTCGGCGACTTGGATCCCGTTGACATAGACGGCCAACCGATGGGAGCGAGTGTCGCCTCGCAGCACGTACGACCGGCCGATGGTGAAGCTGGAGGTGATGTCCTCGCGACCGAAGGACCCGTTGCCCATGGCTATCCCGTAGAGCTTCGCGGTCACGCTGACCCGAGTATCCGGGGCGAAGTAGGTCCTCGGCCGCCAGTGCACCGTGGTGTCATCCAGCCATGCCCAGGACCCTTCGGTGGGCACCGAGAGGTGCACCGACAGGGCCTTTTGCACGGCAGCCTTGTCGATGACCCTGGAGCTGAAGGTCAGTGCTATCGGCATGGCGACGCCGTAGGTAGCGTTGTCGGCGACGTTGAACCGCCCGCTGACCAGACGCTCGGGAATGACCGTCTGAAACGAGCCGGTGATCGCGCGCCGGAGGTGGTCGATTCCCGTTGCAGTGCCCGACCAGGTGTAAGTCTTGGCGTAGCCCAGCGGCTCAGTGGTCGTCCAACTCAGCTTGTCCGAGGAGAAGTGACCGACTACCGCCTTACCTTCGGGATTGGTCAGCGACACCGCGTTTAGCACGCCGTGACTGACCGAAACTCGCACCGGCGCGGTCGGGTTGATCCCGGTGGCCTCGTCGCTCGGTGCGGTAACGATTTGGGCCGACACGACAGGCAAGACCGGTGGTCCCGATTGCACTGACCGCATCGGCACTTGGCCGTGCGCTGCCGGGGTGAATAAAACCGTGATGCACGGAGCGAGCACCACGACCACTGCCAACGCCCATCGCACCAATCGCTTTGGCGGACCTTGCCGCCGGTCATTCGACCCGCCTACCCCTGCCACACTCACACTCCCGCCGTGTCGTCCCGACTGAGCAACGACCCAACAGGTCGGGTGATGTGCCTGTTTTTGATGTGAGTGTGAGCACCTCGGCGCCATCCCCCTCCACACATTTCCCGACGAACCGCCGGTTGCCACCTGCGTGTCGCTCCAGCCCGACGAGCGCGGACGGAGATATGCTTGTTGGCTTCGGAATTGGTCCACCGTGATCGTG
The DNA here is from genome assembly GCA_023252195.1 of Pseudonocardiales bacterium. GTDB lineage: Bacteria > Actinomycetota > Actinomycetes > Mycobacteriales > Pseudonocardiaceae. Next base: position 168,074 of record JAHEXI010000003.1, on the reverse strand, counting down.
ATGCCGCTAAAGCGGGCAACGTGCGCCCGTCGACACGGTGAATCGAGGCCTTGAGGGCTCCGATGGCCTGGTAAGGCTTCCGCTGGGTGATACCTTCGTCACACAGGGTTTGTCACACAGGGTTCCAGCCAAGCTACGAAAGCCCGCCCGCGTGAGCCACCACGATCGGGGTGTGATCGTCGCGGGTGTCGATGACACTGATCGTCCTCGCAGGCAGGAGCAGATATGGCACGCGTCGGACTGTTGTCGTTCTCCGACGGACGCGACTTCGTTCACGCCGACATCAAGACGTTCTCGCTGGACGTCGAGAGTCGCATCGCGCAGGCGCTCGAAGCGGCCGGGCACGAGGTGATCCGCGCCGCGGAGCCGATCTGGACCAACACGATGGCCAGCACCGAGGCGCGCCGGGTTGCTGACGCGCGGCCAGACCTCACCATCTTCAACTACGCGGTGTGGGCATTCCCGCACTTCTCGATGCTGGCCGCCGCGGCAACCTCCGGTCCGCTACTGCTGTTTTCCAACATCGACCCGCAGTTCCCCGGAATGGTCGGCATGCTGGCCGCGGGTGGTGGGTTGGATCAGGTCGGTCGGCAACACACCCGGGTGTGGGGAGACGTGGCTGACTCGGAGGTGCGAGACCGCGTCCTGGAGACCGTTCGTGCCGCGGCGGCAGTGTCCAAGCTGTCGGGCAGCACCTTCGGCCGCTTCGGCGGCCGTCCGATGGGGATGTACACCGCGGTGGCCGATACCGATCAATGGATGAGCACGTTCGGGGTAGACGTCGAGGAGATCGATCAGTGGGAGATCGTGCGCCGCTCGGCGGCCGTCGAGCAGTCGCGGGTGACCACGGGTCGGGAATGGCTGGAGCGTCACGTAGCGAAGATCCATTACGACGGCAAGCAACTGACACCGGAGCTGCTCGAACGGCAGATCCGCTCCTATCACGCCGTCCGGGAGCTGATCGACGAGTGGAACCTCGACTTCTCCGGGATCAAGGGTCAGCCCGAGCTGACCACGCATTTCACCACGATGGACGTCACCGAGGCGTTCCTCAACGACCCGTATGACTGGGAGGGACCGAAGCAGACCCACGTGTGCGCCACCGAGTCCGACATGGACGGTGCGTTGACGATGCAGCTGCTCAAGGGCCTCACCGGCACGCCGGTGCTGTTCGCCGACGTGCGGCACTACCACGCCGACCGCGACATCTGGGACCTGTGCAACTCCGGGCAGCACGCCACCTGGTTCGCAGCACGCAGTGACGACCCGGCGGAAAACCTGCGCTCGGTGCACTTCTACCCGGAGATCTTCTACTTCCCGGCCGGCGGCGCCTCGGTGTCGTTCTTCGCCGCACCCGGCGCCGCCACGTTCGCCCGGTTGACCCGGAGCGGAGGCCGCTACCGGATGCACGTGGCCCGCGGCGCGTTCGAGTCCTACGACGACGCGACCAACAAGGCGCTGGCCCGGCAGTCAACGTTCGAGTGGCCGCACGCGTTCACCCGGCTGGAGGTCGAGGCCGGCGAGTTCTTGTCCAGCTTCGGCGCCAACCACATCCATGCGGTGCCCGGTGAGCACGTCGCCGAGCTGCGCGCAGTGTGCCGGATGCTCGACATCGAGTGGGCTGGGCTAGGTGGGGCCTAGTGGGCTTGCTGCTCGGTGTCGACATCGGCACCGCCAGCTCCAAGGGCGTGCTGGTGCGCACAGACGGCACCGTCGTCGCGACCGCGACCCGGGCTCACGAGGTGTCCATGCCCCGCCCGGGCTGGGTGGAGCATGACGCGCAGACGGTGTGGTGGGCGGATTTCACGGCGATCAGCCAGGAGTTGACAGCGCGAGCGCCTGAGCCGGTCGCCGCGGTCGGCGTCAGTGGCATCGGTCCGTGCCTGCTCCCGGTGGACATCGATGACCGGCCCCTTCGACCGGCGATCCTCTACGGCGTGGATACCCGAGCCACCGTCGAGATCGATGAGCTGACTCAGGCGCTGGGCAAGCAGACCATCCTGGACCGCTGCGGCTCGGTGCTCACCTCGCAAGCGGTCGGGCCCAAGCTGGCGTGGTTGCGCGCTCACGAACCGCAGACCTGGGCAGCGACTCGCCGTTTCCTGATGGCGCACAGCTTCGTCGTGCGGCGGCTGACCGGCAGCTACATCCTCGACCATCACTCGGCCAGCCAGTGCACTCCGATGTACGACCCGGTCGAACACCGCTGGATCCGCGACTGGACCGAGCTCATCGCCCCCGGACTTGAGCTGCCGCAGCTGTGCTGGCCAAGCGATGTGGTCGGCGAGGTACAACCAGGCGTCGCTGAGCAGATCGGCATCCCGGCGGGTACGCCGATGGTGGCGGGCACGATCGATGCCTGGGCGGAGGCGACCAGCGTCGGCGTCACGGCGCCCGGCGACGTCATGTTGATGTACGGGACGACCATGTTCCTCGTCGAGGTGCTCGACCGTGCGCGCCGCAGCCCGGATCTGTGGGGCACCGTAGGCACGTTTCCCGGCACCCACAACTTCGCGGCCGGGATGGCGACCTCGGGCGCGGTCACCGAATGGATCCGCAAGTTGACCGGGGCATCATCGTTCGAGCCGCTCGTCTCGGAAGCCCAGCAGTCGCCGCCGGGATCCCACGGCTTGCTGATGTTGCCCTACTTCGCCGGCGAGCGGACGCCGCTGTTCGACCCGGACGCTCGCGGCGTGCTGGCCGGGCTGACGCTGCGGCACACCAGGGGCGACATCTACCGGGCGGCCTTGGAGGCCACCGCCTACGGAGTGCGGCACAACCTGGAAGCGATGCGCGAGGCCGGCGGGCAGGCTCGCCGCCTGGTCGCGGTGGGCGGCGGGACCAAAGGCGGCCTGTGGACCCAGATCGTCTCCGACGTCCTGGGCGCCCCGCAGCAGCTGCCGCGCCAGACGATCGGCGCCTGCCTGGGTGACGCGCTGCTAGCCGCCATCGGAATCGGCGCCGTCAAAATCGAGCAGTCACCGGAGTGGAACCCCATCTCCACCACGATCGAGCCGCAGCCGGGGCCCGCCGCAGCCTACGAACGCTTCTACCCGCTTTACCGGGAGCTCTACCCGGACACCAGAAAGATCGCTCACGCGCTAGCCCGAGAACAACGCATCGGAGGTAGCTGATGGTCGCGTCCATGTTCCGGACCCGGGTGACCACCCGGCAGGTGTATGCCCTGGGTGCGTTGGCTGCGGTGCTGTTCGGCTACGACAACGGCATCATCGGTGCGGCGCTGCTGTTCATCCCGCGCGACTTGCCGCTGACCCCCTGGCAGAAAGGTGCGGTGGTCAGCGCCACGGTATTCGGGGCGATGCTGGGTGCGCTGGGCAGCGGTCCGGCGGCCGATCGGCAGGGCCGGCAGCGGATCCTGCTGGCTGCCGGGGTGGTGTTCACCGTCGGAGCCCTGGGTGCCGGCGCCGCCGCGACGGTCAACATGCTGGTGGCCTTCCGCTTCATCCTGGGATTGGGCATCGGTATCGCGTCGGTGATCGTGCCGCTGTACCTGGCTGAGATGGCCCCCGCGCGGGAGCGCGGTGTGATCACTTCGCTGAACCAATACATGATCATCGTGGGAACGGCGCTGGCGGCGGCTCTTGGCTATGCACTTGCCTTCGCCGGCTCGTGGCGGTGGATGTTCCTCATCGGCGTGTTCCCCGCACTCGTGCTGATGGTCGGGATGCTCGCCATGCCCGACACCCCACGATCACTGATCCGGCGTGGACAGCCTGACCAAGCACGCGCGGTCCTGGTCGGCCTGCGGGGCGACACCGCAGAGACCGAGCGAGAGTTCGCCGAGATCACCTCGCTGGAACACCAGCAACACGACTCGCGCTCCCTGGCCCTGCTGTCCGCTCCCTGGGTGCGCCGGCTGCTACTGCTGGGCGCGCTACTTGCCATCTTCCAACAGATCACCGGGATCAACGCGATCGTCTACTACGCACCGACCATCCTCACCGGCTTCGGGGTGTCCGACACCACCGCGTTGCTGTTCGGTTTCCTCAACGGGCTGGTGAACATCGGGACCATCGCGTTGGTCGTCCGATCCAAAGTGGTCGACCGGCGAGGCCGCAAACCGGTCCTGCTGGCCGGTCTGGTGGGTATGTCGGCCAGCTTGTTCGCCGTCGGTGCGGCAGTGCTGATCCTCCCGGCCAACTCGACCGCGCTGTTCGCCATCGCGGCAGCAGCGTTCGTGGTGTTCACCAACACGTTCTCGGCGACCTGGGGCCCGGTGTTGTGGGTGATGCTGGCCGAGATCTTCCCACTCGCCGTCCGGGGCGCGGCCATGGCCATCGCCACCTTGTTCAACTGGCTGGCCGCCTTCGTCATCTCACTGACGTTTCCGAGCTTCGTCGCATTCGCGGGCATAGGGTCCGCATTTATCGTCTTTGCCGTGATCGGTGTCGTGCTCTTCCCGGTCGTGTGGTGGATGGTCCCGGAGACGAAGGAACGCAGCCTGGAGTCGCTGGAAGAAGCGTTTCGCACAGGCACCCGGTCATGACCGTCAACTACGGTCCGTACGGTTCGAGCCTGCGAGACCTGCCGCGGCTGCGCCGCACCCGGCGGCGCCGGGCGTCGAGCTGGGACCGCACCGGTGGTAACGACGACCGCCTCACCCTCGAACCTGGGCAGACCGCCACCCTCGCGGACATCGAGGGAGCCGGCAGCATCAACCACATCTGGGTAACCGTCGCCAACGAACGGATGCTTCGTGACCCATGGATGCGTGAGCCCGACTACCTGCGCCGGCTCGTACTCCGCGCCTACTGGGACGGCGAAGCGGATCCGAGCATAGCCGTCCCGCTGGGTGATTTCTTCGGGGCGGGGCACGGTCGTACCACGAATTTCGTCTCCGCCCCGCTGCAGATGAGTCCCGAGGACGGCAAGGGATTCAACTGCTTTTTTCACATGCCGTTCGCCGCGGGTGCTCGCCTGGAAGTCACCAGCGAACTGACCGACGAGAAAATCTTCTTCTACTACTACATCGACTACGAAGAGCTCGACGAGCTCGAAGACGGCATCGGTCGCTTCCACGCGCAGTGGCGGCGCAGCAATCCCTGTCCGGGGTCCGAGCGTTCGTCGCAGAGCAACGCCGAGTTCTTGCTCACCGGCACAAATCTCGACGGGACGGGTAACTACACGATTCTGGACGCGACCGGGCACGGTCACTACGTCGGGTGCGTGCTCAACATCCACAACCTTCGCGACACCACCGAGTGGAACTGGTACGGCGAGGGCGACGACATGATCTTCATCGACGGCGAGGTGTGGCCACCCACCCTGCATGGCACCGGCACGGAAGACTATTTCAACACCGCGTGGTGCCCGACCCAGAGCTACCACGCGCCCTATCACGGCATCACCCTGCCCGGCGGGGACAACTGGAGTGGGCAGGTCAGCATGTACCGCTTCCACATCGAAGATCCCGTGCCGTTCGAACGGTCCATCCGGGTCAGCATCGAACACGGCCACGCGAACAAACGCAGCGACGACTACTCCTCAGTGGCCTACTGGTACCAAGCCGAGCCCCACCACCCCTTCACCCTCGACCCGGTCGAAGGCCGCCTTCCACGAGCACGATGAGTGCCACGCCGCCAGCGCAACCTGAAGGGCTTGATCAGGCCCCAGCGGTGCCGGAGGTGGCTGTTATGTTCCGGACATGAGCCAACGAGTGCCGCTCACGGGTGGCGAGAAGGAGAGCCTGCAGGCCAGCCTCGATCGGCACCGCGACGTGGTGCTGTGGAAGCTCGACGATCTCAATGACGAGCAGCTACGACGCCCGATGACCCCGTCAGGCACCAACCTATTGGGCCTCACGAAACACCTGGCAGCTGTCGAGTACGCATGGTTCTGCCAAACGTTCGGCCGCAAGATAGAGCCGCTGCCGTTCGACGAGAACGACGAGAACGCTGACCTACGTGTGATCCCGGAGGAGACCACCGCCGACATCGTGGCGTTTTACGGCAGGGCCCGAGCCGCAGCCGACGAGGTGATTCACGAACTCAATCTCGACGATGTAGGCACCGCCTGGTTCGGAGACACCGTGTCAATGCGATGGGTGCTGCTTCACATGATCGAAGAGACCGCCCGCCACGCCGGCCACATGGACATCCTGCGCGAGCTCATCGACGGGGCCACCGGCGACCACAATAGAGGTTGACGGCACCCAGCTCCCGAAATCGAAGGTCGCCGGCACCGACTTCTGCCTGCGGCAGTCGCGGCTCGGACAGCGAGCGCCATTCGGAACCGAATAGCGGTCAGCCGGTTCGCGGGAGTCGCGATTCGGCTCCGAATGGCTCTGGCGCGGAGTACGGGAGCGGCGAGGTCCGCCGGCAGGCAGACTTCTCAGGCAGCCGGGCCTGGGGTTGTAGCGCTTCACCAGGCACTGGACCTGCCCCATGCTGATGCCCTTGTCGAATACCTGCCCGTACTGGAATGCGTAGCGGCCTTCTTTCGCGTTCTCGTTCGACGCGCCCGGATCCTAGGGGTTGTACACGCCGACCACCGCGAGGCGCCCGGTGGCCCGGACCACTTCCACGAGCTTGTCGAGCACCATCTCCGGATGTTCCTGCCCGGTCGGGTCGTGGGCCTGGTAACCGACGGCCTCCCGTTCACCGCGGCTGCACCGAACCGTTCGGCAAGCGCCAGCCGGTAGGGCTCCTTGTCGACCACGAAATCTGCGAGGCGCTGCGCGGCACCGTGCTGTGCGCGGCCATCAGCCCGACCGAGCCCACGCCGAACACCGCCACGGTGTCGCCGGCGCCGACCTGGGCGAGCTCGGTGCCGTGGTTAACCGGTGGGAAGGGTTGCCCGGACGCTGCGCTACTGCTGCCTCGTGACGGTGAGCTCACGCGCCTGCGCGTACCGGGCCCGAATGGACTCGACGACGTCACTGTCGTAGGTCTCGACCCCCGCCCGCGGCCAGCGCGGCGGCTCGGTGTTTCCACTGAAAGCCCACGCGGCCTGCCGCGCGGCCCCGTCTGCGACGTACTCCCCCGGCGGCGGCACCAGCACGGGACGGCCCAGCACGGTGGGCGCGATTCGCCGGACCGCGCCGGACCGCGCGCCGCCACCGATCAGGAACACCCGCTCGACCCGGTCGCCGGTCGCGACCAGGGCGTCGATGCCGTCCGCCAGGCCGCAGAGCAATCCCTCGACCGCGGCGCGGGCCAGGTGCGCCGCGGTCGCCGTCGACAGGCGCAGCCCGTGGACGGCGCCGGTGGCGTCCGGTCGGTCCGGGGTCCGCTCACCTTCCAGATACGGCACGACCACGACACCGCCGGCACCGGGCGGCGCCGAGAGCGCGAGCCGGGACAGCTCCTCGTGGTCGACGCGGAGCATTGTGGCGACGGCGTCGAGGACTCGGGCCGCGTTGAGCGTGGCCACCAGCGGGAGGAACCGGCCGGTGGCATCGGCGAATCCGGCTATCGTGCCCGACGGGTCGGCAGCGGGGGCGTCGCTCACCGAGCAGGCCACGCCGGAGGTGCCGATCGAGACGATTACGTCGCCGGGGCGGGTGTCGAGTCCGAGGGCCGCTGCGGCGTTGTCGCCGGTGCCCGGGCCTAGCAGGGAACCTTTGGGAATGGTGCCAGCCGGCTCGGACGGCCCGAGCACCCGCGGGACGGCGACGTCGTGGCCGAGCGCGCGGATGAGCAGGTCGCTGCGGTAGGCGCCGCTCGCGGCGGACCAGTAGCCGGTTCCGCTGGCGTCCCCGCGGTCGGTCCGCAATGCCTCCAGAGCCGGATCGGCGCCGAGGCGCCAGGTCAGCCAGTCGTGCGGCAGGCAGACCGCCGCCGTCTGGGCCGCCGCGTCAGGTTCGTGCTGGGCGAGCCAGCGCAGCTTGGTCACGGTGAAAGAGGCGACCGGAACGACGCCCACCGCCTGCGCCCACGCCGCGCCGCCGCCCAGCTCAGCGATCAGGTCGAGGGCAGCGTCAGCGGACCGGGTGTCGTTCCACAGCAAAGCCGGCCGCACCACCCGGCCGGTCTCATCGAGGCACACCATCCCGTGCTGCTGTGCACCCACGGCCACTGCGGCGACGTCGTCCAGCCCACCGGCCTCGTTGAGCGCCGTCTGCAGCGCCGCCCACCACGCGTCGGGGTGTACCTCGGTGCCCTCCGGATGCGTGCCGCGTCCGTGCCGGACCAACTCGCCGGTCTCCGCGTCCCGGATCACCACCTTGCACGACTGCGTCGAGGAGTCGACACCGGCGACAAGGGTCATACGCTCGGCTGCCTGGTCAATTGGCGACTCTCCCTTCTCACTCGTCAGGCTGCCTCGTTTCGCCGAAGCTCCTACTCACGTGGCCAGGCCAGCGTCGGTGGCCACCCGCTCAACTACCGATAGCCGCGGAGGAAGAACTCCGGCGAACCAAAACAGTGCGGACGCTCTCGCCAGCCAATCCAACGCCCTAACCGTTGAGGTTAACGGTATGGGTGAAGGGTCGTGCCGGTGGCCAGCCGACGTCAATCCGACTCATATTTACGATGCGCCACGTAGAGGTGCCGATATTGTAACAAGAATTGAAGCGGTCGTTTGTGACGTACACGCCCGGACCGTTGGAATCACCCCAATACACGCCATCCGCCGCCTCGGCGTAGAAAAAAGAGTACTGGTTGGTGGTCCAGAACACAGTCTTCGACTCACCTGGATTCAGCGTCCACCAACCGGCGGTGGCCCAATCGCCACCCTCTCCGCCGCAGGAGCCAGTGTCGTGTTGCATGATGGCAACCCAGGCCTGTTGGTTGTGATTGTTCTGGAAGGCAACCCACATGAGCCCTACTCCGCCTTCTCGAAACGAACCCTGAGCGGTTCGTTACTCGGGGCCGGACGGTCCAAGTGCGCCGGCTCATGAGACGTGCCGCTGCTCGACAGCCTGCTCGGCCACTCATGCTGCGAGCTGTCGGATGGCGCTTCCGCGGTGTACCGATCAGCGGCTGCGTCCATCGCCCCGAAGGCAACCCTCTCGTCAATATTGGCTTGCGGATCAGTCATGTCCACCTCTCCCGTCGAGGGTAAAGACCGAATAGTTGCCCGAGCCGTCCGAGGTACAGCGGCGCCCATGAAGGTCCGGGACCGGTCCAGAATTCATAAATACAAGTGGCACTGGTCGGCCTCTACACCGACCCCGAGCACATGATGGCTGACGACGGCGAGGCACAGGTCCATGTCTCAACATTAGGTCGCCCCCGTGGCGGTGTCGGGAGTAACGGCCTACTCGACTTCACTGAGCCGGCTACCCGACTGGACTGCGCCGGCTACCCGATCTGACCGCCGCGTCGTGGCCGACGTCCTACCCAGCACTACGCCCGACCGGGTGTGGCGACGGCTAGTCCGGCGGTTTGGGCAGCGTCGGTGAGCCGGTGGTCGTAGGCGACGAAGACCGCCAGGTCGTCGCCGAGCAGTACGGCGGAAGCTAGGTGCAGCGCGTCAACGGTACGCAACAACGGGTCACCGATGTCGGAGGCGAGATCCTGGACCGCACGGTCTAGGACGATCAGATCGATGTCGTTCACCACCGCCCGCGCTTCCAGTACGGCAGGACCGCCGACCCGACGAGCCGCCCTGATCACTTCGACGCGCTGAGGAGTCCAGATAGATCACAGCCGCTCCGCGCGCTCGGCGTCGAGCCTGCGCTCCCGCTACTCCCATCCGGCCGTGTCGCCTCGATGCGGCGCTGGTCGGGCCGAATGGCCCAATTTCGGGCCGTTGTTGACACAGGCGGTATCAGGAGCTGGTCCGGCGTGCTCTCCACCTGCACAACGGCCACACCAAGGGAGAACGGCCATGCCAGGATCAGACATCATCACAGCCCACCTGCCGGAAGACCCCATTGCGGGCAAGCGTCTGGGGCGTCACGTCAAGCACGACCCGCGCTCCCGGCAATTCCAGGCCGCCCGGGCCCCACAGATCGTGAGTGTGACCCATCAAGCGACCGGATTGCCATTAGATCAAGGCCACATCGGGTCCTGCACCGCCAACGCGCTGTGTGGCGCGTTGGATTCCGTCCCGAATTCCAACGGCGGTGCGGCGCTCACCGAAACCGATGCCATCACCCTCTACGAGCTGGAGACCAAGCTGGAGGGCAAGCCCTACCCGCCCAATGATCCCGGCGGCAGCGGTCTGATGGTCTGCAAGGCAGCCGTCCAGCTGGGAATGATCACCTCATACCAACACGCCTTCGGCATCCAGCAGGCCCTCGAAGCGCTCGTGGAGCGCCCGGTCATCACCGGCATCAACTGGTACAGCAGTTTCGACAGGCCCGATCCGCAGACCGGGCTCGTCGAGATCACCGCAGCCGCCACGGTCCGCGGTGGGCACGAGATCGTCGCCGACGGCATCGACGCCGACAATCAACTCGTCTGGTTCTGGAACAGCTGGGGCACCCAATTCGGCGTCGGTGGCCGCTTCTGCATGACCTTTGACACCTGGGATCGGCTACTGCAAGAACAAGGCGACGTCACCGTCCCGGTGAAGTAACTACCGCCGACCGAGGAAGAGCGCAATGGGCCCCAGCTCTGGCGATACCGCATCGAGCCGACCAAGGCCGCATCGGGTGCTGCACCGAAGCGTGGTCAGTCCGGCGCTGCAGCCTGACGTCCCGGAGGAGGCACGCCGACGAGTGGTACGGGTGGGACAGGACCAGCGCAGCCCGGCGCTGGTCGAGTTGGATCTCACCATCGATGTGGACACCGAGGACACTCGGCAGCGGTTCCTCGAACTGTATGACCATTCGGTGGGGCGCGCCGGCGCCCCGAATCCGCGCCCGGTCGCGGACTGCTACGTCTCCTGCATGCTGCGCCCCCAGGAGATCCAGGATCTGGTGGCGGCCGATCGGGCGGCCGGCGCGGCCCGGACCGTGTTTCGGGTCTGGCCGGATTACACCCTGCACCCGCACCTGGACCGGTCGGTGTCCACGATCAAATCCGACGCCGCCGTTCGTTCCTACGCTGCGACCGGCGAGGGAGTGACCTGGGCTGTCCTGGACAGTGGGATAGATCAACATCACCCTCATTTCGCCGACGGCACCCTCACCGGCGCGGTGGCCAAACTGCACCACGATTTCACCTATCTGCTGACCCCCGACGCGCAACCGCCCAAGGACCCGGACGCAGCACTGCTGGATCCCGAAGGGCACGGCACACACGTAGCCGGCATCATCGCAGGCGCGGTCCCCGCCACGGTGACACCGGTCATCGCCAGCCAGCAGCCCTCGCAGGACGGTCTGCCCGGAGACTGGGTGGCCCGGCAGATCGACCCCGGCCGGTCGCTGACCGGGATCGCCTCCCAGGCAAAGCTGGTCAGCCTGAAGGTCCTCACGCCCGACGGTCAAGACGGGCTGGTGACCTCGTCGAGCGCGGTGATCGCAGCGCTGTATCACATCCGTGAAACGGTGAACTCGGGCGGTCGAGCACTGATCATCCACGGCGCGAATCTGAGCTTGGGCTGTCGGTGGGACCCGAGCGACTACGCCGCCGGCCAGAGCCCGCTGTGCCGGGAGATCGATCTGCTGGTCGGAACGGGCGTAGTGGTGGTCGTCAGCGCTGGTAACAGCGGCTACGCCGGCGCGGTCAGCCAAAGCTCCGACTCCCGTGGGGTGCTTTCGAGCATCACCGATCCGGGCAACGCGCAGGAGGCGATCACGGTCGGGTCCACCCACCGGGACAGCCCGCACCGGTACGGAGTCACCTATACCTCCTCCAAGGGCCCCACCCTGGACGGCCGGCTCAAGCCCGACCTGTTGGCGCCCGGGGAACGCATCACGTCCTGCGCGACCGGGCACCTGCGGCAGAGGATGGCCGACCTCGTCGACGAGGCCGACGCCATCGCGGCCACCTACATCGAGGACAGCGGTACCTCGATGGCCGCGGCGCACGCCTCCGGCGCCATCGCGGCCTTTCTGTCCGTACAGCAGGAGTTCGTGGGCCGGCCTCGCGAGGTGAAGGAACTCTTCACCACGAACGCGACCTCGCTGGGCCGTGATCGTTTCCTGGAAGGACACGGCCTCATCGACTTGATGCGGGTCTTATCGAATGTCTAAGTCCAATGCGGGAAGGCAGTGGTAGCAATGGCCATGCAGATCGGTGGACTGCCCTACTGGGAAATCCACTTCGACGAGAAAGGCACGCTGGTCGACGACGGTCAGCTGCCGGCCGAACTTCCGGGCCACCAGCTGTCCGACTTGTTCATCTTCTGCCACGGTTGGAACAATTCGGTGGCCAGCGCCCGCGACCTCTACCAAGCGATGTTCACCTTGCTGTCGGAACAGATCGGCGCGGCGCCGGGCAGTCGCCAGGCTGGCGCGGTCGGCGTCTTCTGGCCCGCCCTGGTCTTCCCCGAAGACGACCCCACCGCGCCGCCCGCCGCCGCGCGCAGCGGCCAGCAACTCGCAGCCGCGCTAACGCCGGTCTTCCAACCGCCACAGCAACAAGCGCTAGCTCAGATCGGTGAGCTGCTGGATACCAAGCCGGCGAACTCCGGGAAACTGCGGGAGGCCCACAGCCTCATCCGTAGCCTGGTGACTTCACCAGACCTCGGCGCGGCCGAGGACGCCGGGGAGCAAGCGGTGCTGACCCAGCCGACCGCGGCGGTCTTCGGTCACTTCGCCGGCATGTCCAAGACCCAAGGCGACGCCCAGGATGTGGGTGATTTCTTCAACAGCCTCTGGGGTGGTGCCCGGGAGGTGCTGCGGACCGCCAGCTACTACGAGATGAAGAACCGTGCGGGTGTGATCGGCCGGTCCGGTCTCGGGCCGCTGGTCAGCCAGCTCGTCCCGGCCGGAGGGCAGCCGCGCATTCACCTGCTCGGGCACAGCTTCGGCGCCCGGCTGGTCGCATTCGCGCTGTCCGGCCTACCAGGCGACCGCCGGGGCCCGGACAGCCCGGTGAAGTCGCTGACTCTCATCCAGGGTGCCTTCTCCCATTTCAGCTTCGCCCAGCCGATGCCGATCGACGCCGCCCGCAACGGCGCCCTCGCCGGGGACCGAAACGGCGTCGATGGCCCGCTACTGGCTACCTTCTCGGCAGCGGACCGGGCGGTTGGCTGGTGGTATCCGGCAGCATCACTGCTGAGCCACAGCGACAGTGAGAGCGCCCAAGACCTCACCTACCGATGGGGCGGGATGGGCCATGACGGCTACCAGGAGCAAGACGCCACGGAAATCGTCCTGCAACCGGCCGGTAAGCCGTACACCTTCGACAAGGGCCGCTTCTACCGGCTGAAAAGTGACGCCGTCATCGCCGCGAACCAGTCCGCGTTCTCCGGTGCGCACAGCGATATCCGGCACCCTGAGATCCTCTGGGCCGTCCTCGCCGCCGCACTCGCGTGATCGCTGCGCACCGGGAGATTCGGCAGTTCACGGCTTGATCGAGTCGATCAGCTCTTGGACAGCCTTCGCAGGCGCGCTTCCTGGCTCGGCAGCCGCCGCAATCGTCGACAGCCCGCCGACGACGGTGTCCTTGACACCTTCGGCCTGCTGACGCGCCGACTCCGACTGTTGGCGCGCCGCCTCGGACTGTCGGGCACCTGCGGCGGCCCCGGCAGCGCCGACATGCACGCCGAAGAAGGTGCCGACCACCGTTCCGATCACCGTGCCGGCGGCCGTGATGGGGCCTGATGCATCCGCGACCGCTCCGTAACGGAACACCGCCGCCAGAGAAATGCTCAGCAGCACGACGAGCCCGCCGATTACGATCCAGAACCCATACGATTTTTCGTCGATTGTCATGGCTACTCGTCCTCCAATGCGAGGTGCCGCCCGGAATACTGAACCCAGGGAATACGGGATCAACGGCGCGGATGCCGGCCGTGGCTCCATACGTGCGTCAGGAGTGACCGCCACTCGGGAGGAACGTCGGGGTCGGTGAGAGCGAGGCGGTGGTGATCCTTCCCCACAATGATGTCGATTTCGTAGGTGAAGGCGTCCGGGACAACCGCCGCGTCGGCATGGGTCGGTAGCGCGGTGAGGTCCAGTTTCGTCACCAGCTGGCGAAACTCAGCGGCAGCGGCCTCGTCGAGGTCCCGGCTGTCGAGCGACGCCGCGCCGGCCAACCCGGCGAAGCCGCCGGTTCTATGGAGCTGGACCTTCATGTGCTGATCGTCCACGAGAGCCACCAGGTTTACGAGAGGGATTGCAGCCGGCCCCGGGTGGGTACCCGTTAGGGTGCCACGCGTCAAGTTCGGCGCACACCGGAGGACAAGCTGTGAGCCAGATCCTGAATGTCGAGGGCGCTCGTTCCACGAGCGTCCCGGCCGCCGCTCGTCAGACCGAGGTTCTTCTCGAGGCCGCCTGCTGGAGCTGCGACGACTCCTGTCACAAGCTCGTCACCTGGGCTAATCGACTGCACCGGCACTTCCAGTGGTTGTGCACGCGATGCGAGGTCAGTTGGTCCGGGCCCGGCGTTGTCGCCGGTCTAGCGACCGTCACTGACGATCACTAGGCCGGCGACTAACCACGCTGGAAGAGTCAGCCCGGCACCCGGGTCGGCTCAGACGATGCCGACCTCGCGGAAGGCGGCCCGCACCGTCTGCGGACCCTGCCGAGCGATCGTCTTGTCCCGCGCCAGGATGCGTGCCATCTGCCCGCAGACCAAAGCGGCGTCGCTGAATTGGGCGGCAGGCCACAGGTTTTGCAGGGTTGCGTACCACAGTTTAGCGGCGGGCATGCTCCCGAGATCGGTGGCGATGAGATAGAACACGCGGTTGATGATGCCGCTATTGACGTGCGGGTCACCGCCGTCCACGTATCCGGCCATGCTGTCCGCCTGCGGGTCCTTACCCATCTGGGGATTATCGTAGGCAGTACCCGGATGAGCCATCGACCGGATCGCCTCACCAAAGAGGTCGTCAGCCATCACGTCTTCACCGATGAGCCAGTTGAACGTGCCCGCGTCAAGCCCTCCGGCGTACTGTTCAACACACACGCCCATGATGTCGGACGTCGCCTCGTTCAGCGCACCAGGTTGGTCATGGTATTCCAAGCCGGCGGTGTATTGCGTGACACCGTGCGTCAGCTCGTGGCCGGTCACGTCGACGTCGTTGGTGAAGTCCTTGAAGATGACGTTGTCTCCGTTTCCGAACACCATCTCGGCGCCGTCAAAAAAGGCGTTGTTGTAATCGACTCCGAAGTTGACATTTCCAACGATGGTCAGTCCCGCGTTGTCGAGAGAATTTCGCCCCAGTACTTCCTTGTAGAACTCACGGGTAGCTCCGAGATAGTCATAGGCGAGGTTGGCGTTTTGGCCTGCGACGGGCGAGTCGCCCTCGCCGCGGATGAGGTCAACGTTGACATTCCATTGGTGCAGATCGTCGTAGATTTGACGGTCGGCCTTACCGGGTGCCGGAGGGGTGAGTGTCGCAAGCGCGGCGTGGTGGGTCTCGCGCCGCCGTTCGCGCAGGACGCGTGAAGCCAATGCACTGCGTTGCGCGGCGCTGCTCCGACCGGCCGCCTTGTCAGCGACCCGAGCGATGTGATCATTGATGTGCGGCGGGACGTAGAAGCAGACGTGGCCTTGAAAGGTGGACATGCGCGGGCTCCAATGATCGTGAGCGGGGTGAACGAATCGGACGCTTCTTATGAACTGTGGTCGGTGTGCCGCGTCGCGCCCTTCTCGCAGGGTTCGGGTGCCGCCAGCAACCGGGCGAGCTTGGCCTTGGCCAGTCGCAGAAGTGGAGGCACTGCTGCGACCTCGATGCCCAGCTCGGCGGCGATCTCGGCATTCGCAGTACCGGCCCGGTGCAGGCGCAGGGCCACAGCATGTACCTCGGGGAGCTCCTTAATCGCAGCTGTGAGGTCCATGCTTTGACGCTAGGGCGGTCCGGCGGCGGCGTCCGGAGTAACGGCCTACTCGACTTCGGCTGTCCAGCTACCCGGCCCGGCCGCGCCGGCCAGCCGAACTGCTGGGAACATGCTCAGCCGACCTCCGAGGACTACTCAACGCCCACGCTATTCATCCGTGACACTGGAAAATGGGCGCCAGCTCGTCCCGCCCGCCGATGCCCAGCTTCGCGTACACGTGCCCCAGCGAATTGTCGACCGTACGTATCGCCACCACGAGCCGGGCGGCGATCTCCCGGCTGGAAAGTCCTCCTGCGGCCATCCGGGCGATCTCCAGTTCGCGTGGGGTCAGGCCGACAGGCTCGTCGAGACGAGCCAGGGCTGGAGTGCGGGCGCCCTCGCAGCTTGCCACCAGCGCGGTAGCGCGAACCGCGGAGGCTGCGGCGCTGCCGGTACGACCGGCGTAGCGGTGCGCGGTGGCAGCCGCCGCAGCCGCCTCCGCGGCGAGCAAGTTGACCCCCAGGTCCGCGAAGGATGCGGCGACCTCATCCAGGGCCGTACCGTGAGATGCCAGCAGCGCCTCTACATGAGCACCGAACAGCGGCGCCAGGTCGCCCTGAACGGTACCGGCGAGCTCGACCACCCGCGCCGCCACTCGGGCCGGCGCGCCGAGCCGGGCCACATCATGTAGCGCGATCAGCTCGAACCCCGCCTGCTCGTAGCGTCCGGCCTCCGCGGCCCTGTCCAGCGCTAGCTCGATCGCGGCCCGGACCTCGCCGCGAGCAGCGGCCACCCAGGCATGGACCGGCCCCGACCAGGTATCGAATAAACGCATCGCCGGACCGGCGAGCGCATCCGCCTGGGCCAGCGCAGCCTCAGCGGAGCTCAAATCCCCGGCCAGGGCCGCCACCCGAGCCAGCGCGCAAAAGCCCACTTTGGCGGTGTAACCCTGGTAGGGGTGCAGCCGAGCCCGGCCACCGACAACCCCCACCGCCTCCCGCATCCAGCCCGACGCAGTGACCATCGCACCCCGGGTCTCAGCGACCCTGCCGCGCACGAGTGCCCATACCGCGACGCTCAGTGGCGACTGCGCATCCAGAGCCCGCTGATAGCCGGCTTCGGCCAGCACACTCGCCGTGGCGAGCTGGCCACTCCACACGTGGGCACTGGCTTGGGTAGCAGCCAACTCGTCCAGCCTCACCAGCCAACCACCGGCAATCAGCTGTTGCCCTAGCTGCAGTCCCCGTGCCGCGGTAGCGATGGCTTCGTGGTAGCGACCAGCGGCCACCAGGGCCATGGTGGCCGTCACCACCGCCTCCAGCACTGCCGGCTTCGGTGCATGCGGGTCGTTGCGCACTGCGTCGACAAAGGCCAGCGCCTGCGGGCAGTGGCCCGCGTGCAACAGGAACCTGGCTCGAACGACAGTCAGACTGGCGCGGTGGGCCGGCTCTTCGATCAGGGCCGAGGCATGGTCGAGCACCGCTTCAGCCGCCGCCGGCCGGTCCAGGCCCCAGTACAGGTTCAACGCCCGGATGCCGGCCACCTCGGCCCGATCGGCGTCGGTGCGCGCCTGCGTCAGCTGACCCGCCAGCAACTCCTCGGCTGGCCCGGCTTGACCCTGTCCAACCAGAGCCTGCGCCAGCAACCGTTCGGCCGACCAGCCGGCACCAGCTTCTCCAGCAACCCGGCACAACCGTTCGGCCAGCCGGTAGTCCAGCGCGCTGAGTGCACGACCAGCCGCGGCCACCAACAGGCCCGGCTCCGGCAGCGTGCCGGCCTCCAGGTGCCAGACAGCGATCCGCAGTACGTCCTCGGAACGAGGCCCGTCGGACGAGCCGACCGCCTCGGCCAGCATCGAGTGCACCGTGCGGCTGCGCAGCGGCGGTGTCTGGGCCCGAATGACCTCGCCGAACAGTGGATGCCCCAGCCGCACTCGGATGTCAAGACCGGCCGGTTCGGTGACCACCAAGCCAGCCCGCTCGGCGGCCTCCACATCCGCCGCGGATACCCCGGCCCGGGCAAGCACACCGACCTCCAGCGGTTCACCGAAGGCCACCATCTCCCCGACAACCCGCGCCGCCGCCGGCAGACCCCCGATCCGGGCCTGGATCAGCTCGACCAACTGCGGGGGCGCGCTGACCCGTCCGGCCCACTGCCAGATGCCCTCGGCGTAGGCCAAGGCGCCCGTCTGGCGACCACCCCGGACCAGCTCGCGGAGATAGAGAATATTGCCGCGGCTGAGCTGCCACAGCCGCTCCCCGGTCAGCCCATCCACCGGAGCGCCCAGCGCGGCTTCGATCAACTCAGCGACCTCGGTGCGGGCCAGCCCCTGGACCTCCAACCGCTCGGCCGCGCCGTCCTTCCACAGCGCCGTCACTGGCTCAGGGCAAGGCTCACCGGTGCGTAGGGTGGCAACGACGAAAGCCACGCCGGTGACCGCTAGGTGATGCACGAGCGCCGCCGAGGCGTCGTCCAGCAGGTGCGCGTCATCGACACCCAGCACCACCCGCCGCCCCCTGGCCTGGGAGGTCAACCACTCCCCGGTCCGCTGCAGCACCTGCAGATGGGTTGAATTGTCGCTTTCTGCCGGAAGCAGATGGACAATCGCACCGAACGGGATAGCGGCCACGGCCCGCGAGGCCGCCGCCCAACCTGTCGAACACCCCTTAGCCTCTGCGGCCGCGAGCGCCTCCCTGGCTAGCCGGGTCTTGCCTACCCCCGGTGTCCCAGCCAACAACAACCCGCGATGCCGACCACCGCCAAGGGTACGATCGATGATCGACAACTCTTCCCGGCGCCCGATCAGCGGCCAGTCCGACCCTTGCGTCTGCCCCTCCTGTACGCAACCTCTCACGAAGCCGCTCCCAGCTGCGCAACGGCGCGGTGCATGGAGCCGGTCGCATCGCTAGGGCATCGTCTGATACCGCCCCGGAGCGAGGTATTGATCGCGGAACCCATCATATTGTCGCCATCCGAGTTCGACTCAGGTCAGTGCACTACAACAGAGGTGGTCCCCCGGCTCTCTGATACACCGTCTCAAGAGTGAATAACTAGTTGACGTTAAGTGGTTGGCCGAACACAGCATTACTCCACCATTTGGCTCACGAACGGCTCCGGCCCAGCGACCGATGACCAACATCGAAAGTACGGTCAGCATACGGACGGTCACTCCTGGCGGCACGGTCGAACTTCGCCGTTTCGCGTCCCCACCGGAAATGATCTCCGATGCGTCCGGCGATCCCCGCGACCCGCGTTGTAGATCAAGAGCAGTCGCACTCATCAACTCGCACCGCTACTCCTGAAATCGTTTCTAAAGAACGCTGCGGTCGTTGTAGATCCTTATCCCTATAGCCCTTCTTTCAAGGTCGTACTCTATCCGGTGACGCAGCGATTGCAAGGGTATCCTGGGTGCAGACTCTCAGTAGTCGACCGTGCCACTTCGGTAAGCAGTGGATTCCAGTAGATCTAGCACTGCGAACACATTCTCGATTAACACTCATCGATTCGTCACCCCGCGCCCAAAGCGTGTGCCAGCGAGGCCATTAATAGAGACCTCTCACCCGAAAAAGGCGTTGTACAGCAGATACACGTTCAGCGCGATGATTGTGGTAGCGATACCGCTGGCCGCCGCTGTGGTAATCGGGCGGTTGACGAACGGGCCCATGACATCCGCGCGGCTAGTGAGCAGCACCATCGGCACCAGGGCGAACGGGATGCCGAAGGACAGCACGATTTGCGACACCACCAGGCTGTCGGTGGTGGGCAACCCCAGCCCCAGCACCACGAGCGCGGGCAGCATCGTCAACCCACGACGCAGGAACAGCGGGATCCGGCGGCGGATGAAACCCTGCATGACCACCTGTCCCGCGTAGGTGCCCACGCTCGATGACGACAACCCCGAGGCCAGCAGCGCGACCGCGAAAGCCAGCGCCGCGCCGCCGCCGACCAGCTGGCCGAGACCGGCGTGCGCCGCCTCGATCGAGTCGACCACCGAGTGACCGGTGCGGTTGAACAGCGAGGCCGCGATGAACAGCATCGCCATGTTGGTCAGCCCGGCGACGCCGAGCCCGAGCAGGACGTCGAGCCGCTGGAAGCGCAGCACCTCGCGGCGCTCGCTATCGTCGCGGCACACCACCCGGGACTTGGTCAACGCCGAGTGCAGGTAGACCACGTGCGGCATCACGGTGGCGCCGATGATCCCGGCGGCCAGCGGCACGCTGTCGCTTCCGATGAAGCCAGGCACCAGACCGGACGCGATGGCCGCAGGGTCGGCGCCGACCATCAGCAGGTCGTAGGAGAACCCGAGAAACACGATCCCGAGCAGCCCGGTGATCGCCAGCTCGAAGCGTCGGTACCCGCGCTGCTCAAGCGCCAGGATCCCGAACGCGACGATGGCCGTCAGCAGGCCGGACGGGAACAGTGGCACGTGGAACAACAGGTTCAACCCGACCGCGGCCCCGACGAACTCGGCCAGATCGGTGGCCATCGCAACCAGCTCGGCCTGCACCCACAGGCCGACAGACACCGGGCGAGCAAGGTGCTCACGGCACAGCTCGGGCAGGTCACGGCCGGTGGCCACGCCGGTCTTCGCGGACAGATACTGCACCAGCATGGCCATCAGGTTGGCCATCACGATCACCCAGAGCAGCGCGTACCCGTACCGGGCGCCAGCCGAGAAATTCGTGGCGAAGTTGCCGGGGTCGATATACGCGACCGCGGCAACGAAGGCTGGGCCGAGCAGCGCCACCACGCCGCGCAGCCGTCCGCGAGATCGCAGCTCGCGCAGCGCGCTCGACTGATTTGCCTCGCGCACACCGCTCGACTGTGCGATCTGCTCGCGCACCGCGCCCGACTGTGCTGCCGCCAGGAAGCCAGCTGGTGAGCCCAGCGGCAGCGGGTCAGCCGACTCCCGGTCAGCCTGCTCCAGGCTCACCCGACCGACGGGCCGAGCCCGAGCGACTGCGGCGTGCTGGAGTCCGGCGATGGCTGGCGCAGCCCCTCATCGAGCTCGCCGTACTCGGTCATGAGTGCCCGGCTGCCACCCCAGGGCGTCGGCTCCTCGGCGACCAGCGTGTTCGTGGTCAGCAGCATCCCGGCCACCGACGCCCCGTTCTGCAACGCTGACCGGGCGACCCGCAACGGGTCGATGATGCCCATGGCGACCATGTCCCCGTACCGTCCCGCCAAGGCGTCGAAGCCCTCGTCGATGCCCAGCTGCGCCGTCCGGGTGACCACCTCTTGACCCGAATAGCCGGCGTTGGCGGCGATCAGGAACGCCGGTTCGGTGAGCGCCCGGCGGACGATCTCCACGCCGATGGCATAGTCGCCGTCGACGTCCAGGCCATCCAGTGCGGGCTCGGCGTGCAGCAGCGCCGCGCCGCCGCCGGCCACGATTCCCTCTGCCATCGCGGCCCGGGTAGCCGACAGCGCGTCCTCGACCCGATGCTGGGTCTCCTTCAGCTCCGCCGGCGTCGGTGCACCCACCCGGATCACGGCGACCCGGCCGGTCAGCGCCCCGATCCGGTCGCTGAGCACGTCCTCGTCGACGCCGAACGTCGCGCGGTCGAGCTCGGCGCGCAGCTGGGTGACCCGGAACTCCACGTCGGCGGCTGATCCGGCGCCCCCGACGATGGTCGTGTTGTTCTCGGTCACCCGCACCTGAGCCGCCCGGCCGAGCTGGTCAATCGTCATCGTCTCCAGGGTGAAACCGGAGTGCTTGCTGTACACGGCGCCGCCGGTGATCGCGGCCAGGTCCTCCAGCTTGCGCAGCCGGCGGTCGCCGAAACCGGGGGCCCGCACGGCGACGCACTGGAAGATCCGGTTGACGTGGTTGTGCACCAGCATGCTCAGCGCG
The DNA here is from genome assembly GCA_023252195.1 of Pseudonocardiales bacterium. Lineage (GTDB taxonomy): Bacteria > Actinomycetota > Actinomycetes > Mycobacteriales > Pseudonocardiaceae. The sequence continues at coordinate 146,439 of JAHEXI010000003.1, read as the reverse complement.
GTGCCCTCGACGCTCTCGGCGACGATGACCAGCGGCCGCGGCGCTCGCATGATCTTGTCGAGCAGCGGCATCAACTGCTGGACCTTCGTGATCTTCTCGCTGCACAGCAGGATGTACGGGTCCGAGACGATCGCTTCCAGGCTGGCCGGGTTGGTCACCAGGTACGGCGAGACGTACCCGTTGTCGAACTCGAAACCCTCGACGAACTCGACGCTCATCCCGTGCGTCGCCGACTCCTCCACCGTGACGATGCCGCCGTCCCCGACGGTGTGCAGCGCTTTCGCGATGACCGCACCGACCGCGTCGTCGTCGTTGGCCGAAATCGCCGCGACGCGCGCGTAGTCCTGCTCGGTGGACACCGGATGCGCGACCTTCTCCAGATGCTCCACCAGGGCCGCGACGGCCAGATCGATCCCGCGTTTGACCAGTACCGGGTTGCCGCCGGCGCCGATCGCCTTGAGACCCTCGCGGACGATCGCCTGGGCTAGCACGGTGGCGGTGGTGGTGCCGTCTCCGACGATGTCGTTGGTCTTGATCGCCGCTTCCTTCACCAGCTGGGCGCCCATGTTCTCGAACGGGTCCTTGAGGTGGATCTCCCGCGCGATGGTCACACCGTCGTTGGTGATGACCGGCGATCCGGTGATCTTCTCCAGGATGACGTTGCGGCCCTTGGGCCCGAGCGTCGACTTGACAGCGTCGGCCAGCTTGTCGACTCCGGCTCGCAGCAGGTCGCGGGCTTCGGCGTCGAACCGCAGTTCCTTGGCCATGAGATCTCCTCGTGAGCTGGACTACTCGGTCAGGGGACGAGAATTGCCCGGCCGCGAACGCGACCAGCGTCGAGATCGGCGATCGCCTCGAGGGCGTCGTCCAGGGGGTAGGTCCTGGTGTGCAGGGTGACCTTGCCGGCCTGGGCGAGCACCATGAGCTCGGCAAGGTCGTTGTAGGTGCCGACGATGTTGCCGACGATGTTGCGCTCGGTGGAGATGATGTCGAGCGTCGGGATGGTCACCGTGCCGCCGTAGCCGATGACGAAGTACGAACCGGCCCGGCCCGTCATCTGGAACCCATCGTGCTCGGCGCCCTGCTCGGCGACGAAGTCGAGCACCACCTCGGCGCCATGCCCGCCGGTGAGGTCCTTGACCGTGTCGATCTGACCGCCGTCGGCGACGACGGTATGGTGCGCGCCGAGCTGCTCGGCGAGCTTGAGCGCATCAGGATTGCGGTCCACCACGATGATCTTGGCGGCGGTCAGCGCGGCAAGGCACTGGATGCCGATATGGCCCAGCCCACCCGCGCCGATGAGCACTGCGGTGGTTCCCGGGTAGAGCAACGGGATGGCCTTGCGCACGGCGTGATAGGCGGTGATCCCGGCGTCGGCCAGTGCCGCGACGTCCTCCGGTCTGGTCTGCGGCTCGAGCTTGACGCAGGCCCGCGCCGAGGTGAGCAGGTACTCGGCCATGCCGCCGTCATGGCTCAGGCCGGGAAAGCTGCTGTCGCTGCAGTGCATGTCGTCGCCGGCACGGCAGGCTCGGCACAGCCCGCAGGTGGGCGTGGGGTGCAGGATCACCGTGTCGCCGACTTCGATGTTGGTGACCGCCGCGCCGACCTCGTGGACCCAGCCGGCGTTCTCGTGGCCGATCGTGTAAGGCAGCGCGGGAGCCATCGCCTGCGCCCATTGGCCCTCGATGATGTGCAGATCGGTCCGGCACACGCCCGCGCCGCCGATCTTGACGATGACATCGAGCGGTCCGGAGAGAGTAGGCTCCGGCGCTTGCTCGACGACCGGTTGGTGGTGGTACTCGCGCAGCCGGACGGCTCTCATTGACCCTTCTCCTCTGTAGTGCGATACCGCTCCTGCAGCAGTCCCCGGCACACGCCGGCGTTGGCGTCCACGCTGACCCTGGTGGTCTGAGCCCGACGCAGGTGCAGCGGCAGCGCGTGGGCTCCGATCGCCGCGCCGGTCGCCGCGTCGACCAGCAACGGATCGTCGTCGCTGGCAGGCAGGCCGAGCTCGGCGCGGCGGGATCTCAGCCGTTCGCGATCGGCTGACGGCGGAACCTCGCCAAGGGTGAGCCCGGCCAACTCCTCGACCGTGGCGCCGGCGGACAGCAGCGGGCGGCACACCCGGTCGGTGCCGGCCATGACCGCCTTGCGCAGGAAGTCGGCCCGCAGCTCGTGCAACTCGGCAACGGCCTGCCCGTCGAAGGACTGGACGAACCCAGCCCGGGCGGCGATCCCGCCGTTGATCTCGTTCGACGCGAAGTGATCCTCTAGCACCACTTCTGCCCGGCGAACGCCAGGCACCGCGGCGACTGCATCAAAGGCGTCGGCCACCATGAGGAAGGCGAAGTTGGGCGCGCAGAAGTACGTCGGCAGCCGCAGCCGCACGACGGCCTTGCCGGAATCCGATACCTGGCAACCGGCGACGAACCCGAGATCGGTCACGGCCTCGTCCAGCTCCGGGTCGCGCACTTGGTGCAGGGCCGACCAGACCGCGGCGGTGAGGGCCGCGGCCTGGTCGGTCGCGACGCCGGTCATATCGAGGCCGGCGCGGCCAGCGGTTCTGCTCCTTCTGGCCCGGCCGGCACGGGCAGGTCCAGCTCGGCCGGCACCTTGATGTCGTAGAGCCGGGCCGCGTTGAGGCCGAGGATCTTCTTCTTGGCCTGGGTACTCAGCTGCCCGTAGTCTGCGAACTCGGCGTCGGTCGGCATGTTCCAGTCGACGAAGCCCTCGACCTGCCAGCGCGGCTCCCAGATCGCATAGTCGGCGCCGAAAAGCAGCTTGTCCTCGCCGAGCCAGAACATCAGCTCGCCCATGACCTTGGCGAAGAACCGCGGGCGGGAGTGCATCAGCCCACCGACGACCACCGCCAGGCCCGCGTACACGTTGGGTTCCTGGGTCGCCATGAAGCAGAAGTCCTCGATCCGCGGCAGCCCGACGTGCTCGACGATGAAGTTCAGCTCGGGGAAGTTCGTCGCCGCGAAGTCGACGTCCGCCACGTCGAAGGCGTCCTTGTCCAACGGCCAGATCGTCGGGCCCTTGTGCACGTGGATGTTCTTGACCCCCAGCTCCTGGCATTTCTCCAGGTAGCGAGCCGCCTCGGGGCTCTTCAGGCTCCAGCCCCGGGAGTCCCCACGCCATTCGGCGGTGTAGAGCTTCACACCTTTGCAGCCCCAACGCGCGACGTTGTCCGCCAACTCCTTGAGGCCCTCGTCGCCGGCCCGGGGGTCCCATCTGGTGTTGACGACGAACTTGCCCGGGTGTCTTTCGGCCAGGGCGGCGTTGACTTCGGTGGTGTTGAAGCCGTTGCGGTACCACTGTTTCAGATAGGTCGGCTGGAAGATCGCTACATCGACGTGACCCTCCTCGAAGAGGTGCCGCATCATCATGTCTTCGGGATACTTCTGAAACTGCTCTATCGACCAATGCGTCTCCGGCGGCCCGAGCGATTGGTAGGCGTGGAAGCACTCGATCCAGCCCTTGGCGTACTGTTCCTGACCGGGAACCCAGTTCTCCGGGCTGGCGTCCCAGAAGTGGGTGTGGCCATCGACCACGAAGTATTTCTCGCCATCCTTCTCATACATGTGCGCCTCCCGGTTACTTCGCGCTGGCTATCAGGTCGAAGCCGAGGTACTCCGCCGCATCCTCGGGATTCGCGAACATGATTGTCCGGTCGTCCTCATGAACCATGCGCCCGTAGTGGGTGGACATGTTCTCCTCGAACTCCGCGGCGTCGAAATAGCCGGCTTCCTCGCCGAGCGCTTCGGAGATCTCGTCGTAGACGACCTCCATCCGGTTGAGCGCGTCGACTCGGATCATCGACGGCAGCGGGGTCACGCGCACACCGGGCTTGGTGCTCATGACCGCGGCCACCACCTCGCCGACCTGGTTGTTCATCAGGGTGAAACCACACATGTTGGACGCCGTGTTGTCGGACTTATACGGGCTCTCCGCCGTTTTGAACCTGGTCACTGCGCCAACTCCTTCGGTGTTTGCAGACCCAGCTCGGAAAGGATGCCACTGAAACGGCTCTTCGCCCGGTCCAGGCCATCCTCGAAACGGGGCGGCTTCGAGTCGGGCTGCGACCAGAGCGGTTGTAGTGTCCGGGCCGCCGCGATACAGCGCGGCACCCATGTCGAGAGCCACTGCTGCATGATCGCCTTATTGTGGTCCGCGAACTCGCGATCGTTGGTCAGCAGGTCGAACATGGCCTTCGTGTATCGCAGATCGCGTTCGGCATAGTCGTATTCCTCCGCGCCGATGATCGTGGGGGTGACCCAGTCACCGTTGCCCGGCGAGGCCTGCTGCACCAGGTTGCTCCGGAACAGCTCACCGACCAGTGGCTCGAAGACGACGTTCGCCGCGAAGATCGCCTCACACCAGTCGTCAATGGCGGTGAGCGCTTCGGCGGTCTTGCGGACGCCCTGCCACGCCGGGTCGCCGTTCCAGGTCTCAACGTGTACCGCGCCATCAAAGCCGGCTATTTCCTCGCTCAGCGTCAGGTTGTACAGCGCCAGATCCTGAGCGGCCCTGATCCGGTGCATGCTGTTCACCGAGATCGCGTTGTTGTGCATGTTCGTCGGCGCCCTGCGGTTCGCATTGGCGAACAGGTACAACCCAAGGCCGTGATCGACGTGCATCCAGGCCCCGACGTGGCTTTCCACGAAGCGCACCCAGTTCGGGTTCCACTGCTCGAACGCCTTCGCCTGGCGGGCTGCCGCGATGTTCTGGTTGAGCTGCCGGACGACATTGGAGTTGTACCGGTAGAGAGTGAGCTCCCACTCCTCGTTAGGGTCGCGGAACTCATGCCAACCGTGTGCCGGCCAGTCGTAGCCCTTGCCCCCGGATCCGGGGAACCGCTCCGGTTCCGGCCGGTCCGAGCCCCACGCCTTCAGAGCCGTCCAATCCAGCGGGTAGCCGCCACGGCCGTCGGAGAATCCGTAGAGCCAGCCCTGGCTGAGATAATGTCGCGGGTCTGGCTGGACCTCGACGGTGACGTCTTCATAGTGCGTCTGCTTGCGCTTCTGCGGGATGTAGTAGTTGTACCGGCGCACGGTCGAGTCCGGGAATTCTTTGGCTCCGGCTTCAGCGTCAGTAAAGACGGGCTTCGGTACGCTGCGTTCTTGCGCGGTTGTCATCAGTCTTTCCTCCTCCTCACTTCTCGGCGGCGTCACCGGTCGTGGTGAACTTGTCGTAGTAGATGCGTTTCTCGGCCACCCCGAGAACGGTGAGCAGCGGCATCGCCGCCTCCACCATCGGTGGCGGGCCGCACACGTAGGCGTGCGCGCCCTTGAGGTCACTCTCGAACCGCTGCACCACGTCGGTGATCAGGCCGGCCTCGCCGTTCCAGGCGTCGTCCGGGGTCGGCTCGGACAGCGCCGGCACGAACCGGAAGCCGGGCACCGACTCCTCGAGCGCGCGCAGCTCCTTTTCGAAACAGAGGTCACGGCGGCGCCGGGCGCCGTAGTAGTACGTGGCCTTGCGCTGGATACCACGTTCGGACATCGAGCGCAGCAGCGACAGGATCGGCGCCATCCCGGCTCCACCACCGACGAAGATCAGATCGGCGTCGTGGCCCTCCCGCAGGGTGAACACTCCGTAGGGACCCGTGAGGTTCAGCGTGTCGCCCACGGCCAGCCGGGTATCGAGGAAATGTGAGAACAGCCCGTCGGGATAGATCTTGATGACGAACTCGAGCTGGCCGCTGTCCCGGCAGGAGGTGTTGGCCATCGAGAACGACCGGGTTGCGTCGGTGCCAGGCACGGCGATGTCGACATACTGCCCCGGGAAGAATTTGATTTCCCGGGGCTCCACCAACCGGATTACGAGGTGGCGCATGTCGTGGGTGACCGGCTCGTTGGAAACAACCTCGGCCACCGCCTGCTGAATCGGCAGCCCCGAGCGGATCATGTCCTCGTCGAAGTTCAAAAGCTCGATGGTGAGGTCCTCGTACGGGTGCGCCCGGCACAGCAGCGTGAAGCCTTCCTCCTTTTCGTAGTCGGGCAGCGCGAACGTCGAGTACCGATCGAGCTCGATGTCGTCGCCATCGAGGATGAATGACTTGCATGAGGAGCACTGACCCTCTTTGCAGCCATGCATCAGCATGATCCCCTGCTGAAATGCGGCATGCAGGATCGTCTCGTCTTCGCCCACTTCAATTTCGATACCGACCGGCTCGAAGCGGACGACATGCTTGTCAGCCATGACTCCCTCACACCTGTGCGGTACATTCAGGGATGGAATATGGCCACCCCGGCTGGGGAGGAGTGCCCGATGTCGGAGCTCAGGCTCTCCTCCCCCCTGCCGATGCCCAAATACAGCTCAGGCATCGGCAGGCGCGGACCGTCCAGCGGGGCCACCGCGGATGTAGTTCGCGTGGAATGCGTCCCGCTCCTGCGGCGTCATCTTATTGAGCAGCACGTTCGGGCTCTGCAGCGGCGGGCAGCGCCGCAAATGGTCCAGGGTCCACATCTTCTTGGGATCCAGGTTCAGATGCGGTTGTGCGACCAAAGTCTTGCCGTCGTCACGCACATAACCCATGTCGGAGACCACGTCGGCCCAGTTCCAGCCGTGGTAGAGCGTCTCCCACTCGCGCTTGCCGATCAGCTGACCCATGTTCGGGGTTTCCCGGCCTTGGTAGGTCGGCCGGAAGGCCGTCGTGTCGGTCCAGCGGCATTCCTCGTGGCAGTAGGTGCGCCACTGCCCGTTGACCTCGGCCATGACCATGTCCTCGCGTACCAGACAAGGGACCATGCAGGTCCAGCAGCGGTGCGGGTATACGTAGTCGACATCTTCAAGCACGATCGGGTGGTGCCCGTTCGGCATTGACAGTCGGTTGTAGTTCTCCCACCACTTGCCGTATCTGTCGTACCAGCCCGGGTACTTGTACTCGAACCACTCGAAGTCCTTGTCGGTCATCGGGTCGATCCGCCAGTAGTTCGCCAACCAGCCGGTGGCGAAGAACTGGGCCACCTCGTGGACGTAACCCTTGTTCCAAATCTGGTTCCACGCCTCCTCGATGAGGTCATGCGGGATCACCAGGCCGTACTTCTCCAGCGGGACGAGGTAACTGCGGTAGTAGTCGTCGTAGATCCACCGCCGCCACATCTCGGCGTAGCTCTCCCGATCCTTGCGCCGATCCTTGGTACCGTACTCGATGAACGTGCCGATAGCCGCGTCCACCACCCGATGGTTGTTCCACCAGGCGTACCGCAGGTCGCGTTCGAGTAGCTGGTGGTTACCCTCGTCGGCCAGCGCCATCAGCAGCGTGGCGTAGCCGTTGCTGATGTGCCGGGACTCGTCGGACTGCACCGAGTGGAACACCGTCGGCAGCAGGTAGTCACCATTCGCGGCGGCCTCGGCGGGCATGGCCACGAACAGTGTGTTGGTGAACGCGGTCTCGGCCACGATCGTCAGATAGATACTCGCCGCGGTGATGGCGTCGCCGGTGATGAATCCCTCGGCGAACTGCCGCCCGATCGTGCCGCAGTAGTCGTTCTGGAAGTTCCGCAGGCTCGAGTTGAACCCGGCCGGGTCGATATAGTTGTTCATGTACAGGCGCTTGAGGTTCTGCTGGATCGTGGAGTGCCTGACCTCGTCGATCATCTGGATGGCTTGACCGTTGTGCAACTCCGGATTGGGCACCGTCCGGAACAGCAGCGGCATCGCCCTGGCTGCCGAGATCTCCGGCAACGGGATGATGCTCAGGAAGAGTTTCTGCCACTCCATCCAGCGTTCCTGAACCTGGCGGAACATGTTACCGCGAATGGCGCCGTCGGAGGCTCCGTAAACTCGGTGATCTTTTTCCTCCTGCATGGGGAAATAAGATCTCAGGACCTGCTTGAGCGGGTCCTTCTTTTGCGCCTTGCTGAAGGTGTAGTCGGTGCCGTAGTGCTTCACCGGCTCGTGGTACAACGGCTCCCAGGCAAGCTCCTGGATTTTCTGGTGAGCCTTTGCCACACTCTGGCGACTCATTGTCACTCCTTACCGGGGCTCTTAGGTCGGCTAAGACACGCTGCCTTCAGTCGTGGACCTTCATTTCTTGATCAAGTTCGGGGCACCTGCACTTGATGCCGCTGCGACCGCAGGACATTCGCGCGACGCCAAACCTCCGTGGTACGGATCACACCGGGTGTAGAGCTATATGGCGGTCTCAACTTGAGACAGTGCGAACCTGGCTGGCTGGCTACCGTTCAGTTGGACTGCAGGACTAGCGTCGGGTTAGTCGCCACCACCGCGATGTCGCTCGGCGGACAAACCGAGAGGGAGCTCCAAGGAGGCAACGCCCCTTGGCCGACGTACGCCTACCACCAGCCGACGGCCCGGCCGCAGCCGCCAGTCACCGGAACACGCGGATCGGCGGCACGCTGGCGCATGCCCGTGAGCTGTTTCTGACCTCAGAGGCGGTCCGACCTGGGGTGGTCAGAGACAGCATCCTGGCGTCGTGGAGGCGATCCCGAGAGTGCAAGGTGGCCGCCGTCAACCTTGAACTGCCCTTCGATCCCAACCTCGACCGCAAATCGCGGCTCGCCCATAGCGCGGACGCGGTGATCAGCGCTGCATGTGTGAAGTACGCCAACGAACCGATCAGCATCATCCTGACCGATGCCGCGGGAGTGGTCTTGGATCGCCGCACCGGCGACTCGCGGTTGCAGCAGAAACTGGACGACGTGTGGCTGGCGCCGGGGTTCAGCTACGCCGAACAGTTCGCCGGGACCAACGGAATCGGCACCACGCTGGAGGGCCGTGGACCCGCGCATGTATTCGGGCACGAGCACTACGTCGAGCACCTGGAGGACTTGGCCTGTGCGGGCGCCCCGATCCGCCACCCAACCACCGGCAAGGTGCTGGGCATCCTGGACCTGACCTGCTGGCGACACGACGCGAATCCGGCGATGATCGCGGCGGCCGCCAGCACCGCCGAGCAGATCGAGGAGGCGCTGCTGGCGCAGGTCGGCCGCCGCGAGCTTGCCCTGTTGCACGACTATCTGCTGGCCTGCCGCCGCAACCGGGGCTCCATCCTGGCGATCAGCACCGACCTGGTGATGATGAACGACAGCGCCCGGGCGCTCATCGATCCGCAGGACCAGGTGGCGTTGCTGGAGCAGTCCACAGCGGCTCTGGGCGCCGGCAAGATCCGGGTGTTCACCACCTCGCTGCCCAGCGGTGCGTTCGCGCGGGTGCACTGCAAGCCGAGCTGGAGCGAGTCAGCGACGATCGGCGGCGTCGTGCAGGTGCAGTTGCTCGCCACCGAGTCGCCGACTCGCTCGACGGACGGCGGTTCGCCCACCCGCGCTCAGTCCATGCCCGGTGTGGTCGGCACGAGCATGCTGTGGGTGAAGTGCTGCCAGGAGGTTCAGGCACACCTGCGGTCCGGCGGCTGGCTGGATCTGGAGGGTGAGGCCGGGGTCGGCAAACTGACGGTGGTGCAGGGCGCGCATCTGGCGATCACTCCGGGCGCGCACCTGCGGGTGCTGGACGCCGACGACTGCGCAGACCGCAGTAGTTGGCTCGGCGCGGTAGCCGACGAGCTGGCTCGCAGGACGGGCACGCTCGTGCTGCGGCACGTCCACCGGCTACCCGCCGAGGTTCTCCGCACGCTGACCGAGCTGCTCGATCAGACGCGGCGTAGTACCGACCAGCCGCAGAGCTGGGTCGTGGCGACCCGCAGCAGCGACGCGCCGAGCAGCGACGACTTGGCCGACCTGATCGGCTGCTTCCCGTCCTCCGTGCAGGTCCCGCCGTTACGGCACCACATCGAAGACCTCCCCGAGCTCGTCCACCTGTTCATTGCTCGGCTGACCCGGGGCGCCCAACTGACCTGCTCGCCGGAAGCGATGCGGCTGCTCATGCGTAACCAGTGGCCGGGCAACGTCGAACAGCTGCGTGGGATGCTGCTCAAGGTCGCGACACATCGGCGCACCGGGGTGATCAAGCTGGCGGACTTGCCAGCCGATGCGATGGCGACCGCCCGGCGGGTGCTCAGCCCGCTGGAGTCCATCGAGCGGGACGCGGTCGTCGAGACCCTGATCAACACCGGCGGTAACTGCGCCCAGGCGGCCCTTCACCTCGGCATGTCGCGGGCCACCATTTACCGCAAGATTCGGTACTACGGCATCAACGTGCCGAGGATGCGCGCGCCCCAGCTCGGTTGATCAGCTGTCGCCGAGCACAGCGGCTCGGATCTCGGCCAGGTGCTGCCGGACGTCCTGGGATACCTGCCGGTTCCCTTCGGCGGCCGGCTCGATGCCAAGCGCTCGCAGCAGTTGTGCCGCCGGCTCACCGGGGTCGCCCGTTACTCCGAGCACGGGATGCAGACCCTGCTCAGCGAGGTGATGGAACACCAGGTTGACGATGCTCCAGGGGTTGAAGGTCTCTGCGTGCGGCTGTTGGCTCATCGGGCACCTCCACCATCAGCGGCCAGCGCGCTCACGCTACTCCCGGGCAGCTCAGGAGGGCGGGTGCCAGTCTCACTATTGCGACTACTGCGAGGCGGAGATCAGCGTTGGTAGCAGAGACTACCCGTTCCTGCTGAGGCGATTGCCTAATCAATGTGAGGTTGCCCGTGGGACTCAGTGGTGGGACCTCGTGTTCTGGGAGGATTCGCTAGTGGGCCCTGCCGTCGGCCCAGCGACCTGCCATGATCGCCGCGACTGAGTGATGGCCGCGCGATCCTGCACGGTTACCGCTTACTATGGGCGATCTTGAAAACGCGGGCAAGACGGTGAGGCGGCAGCCTCTCGACCCTACTGAGGGTTGACCGGCGTCACTTCCGCCATTTCACCCCAGCCGTCCTGCGGAACGTGAACGTTGATGATCTCCGGCTTTCTCGCGATCACCTCTGGCCACCATGCAATGACGGTCTTGAAATGGTCGGAGTTCACGTGCGCCTCGCCCGCGCCGTCCGCGAACGCCTCGACGAGGACGAACTGGTTAGGCACGTCGACGCTCCTGGACCACTCGAAGAAGATGTTGCCTGCCTCAGCTCGCGTGGCCTGGGTGAAGTCGTCGTTGAGCGACAACCACTCGTCAGCCTTGTCCGGACGAATGGTGAACTTGACGACGATGAAGATCACGGGATGGCTCCTTCGCCTTGTGCCCAGTCGAGGTCTTCTGTAATCAGCGACGTTCCGGCCGACCATCATCCCGTCCGACGCGGCAGGTCCGCAACAGCCGGTGCACGCGGCTATGGTCATAGACCTCGGCAACCGCGGCCCGGTCGTGGAAGTTCGCTTGAACAGCTTGCCGACAAGACGGCCAGGGCGCTCCGTCACCCCGCGAGTGTAGGCGGCGCTGTTGCCCGGCTCGATGCGGCAGCGATCACCAGCGCCTAGGGCGCCGTCCACATACGACCACTTCAGACATGGAACGTTTGCAGTCAAGAACGCCCAGTAGTCAGAAACGAGGCATGGAGTCCGTTCCGCGCGGACTCCATGCGGTTGGCGGATCAGTGATCGGCTAAGCGAGACAGCCCTGCGCAGCCTGGTCTCGCGCTACCGTGCCAGGACGACTGCCGGCGCACCCGTTTGCGTAACAGTTCAAGATCAGCACAGCTGCGTTAGCCGCTACTCCCCGAACGGGGCATACGGCAACAACTTCCGCCGCATAGCGCCGTCCCAGTGCCTTGGCAGGTCGGCTGCCGGGCACACAGTCATCGCGGGGGCTACATCTTGCTCCTGTTGACCCTTTGAGCGCTGTACATCCCATGGTAGAATTTTCACGAAATTTCGCACTGGGAGGTACGATGCACGCTCGATTCGGTTGGAGGTGCGGGACCGCTACGACGCGCCCTACGAAAATGAGTCAGTACGAAAATTTCTCGCTGGTGAGCCGGATGATCTTTCCTGGTCCGATAGTTGGCTAAGCATGGTCCGTTTCGCACGCGCTGAGGGACGCACGTACTCACGGGCGCGAGTGGTAAGTGTACCTTTTACTGACTATAGCCGCTTTAGTTTGTGGGCATCGCAATTTACGGTTGCCGCCGGTGAGGACATCCGCTACCTGATCCGCAATCAAGCGCAGGAAATTGGACTACCCAACCACGATTACTGGTTGTTCGACTCGCGTAGGTTGGTGCGTGTGCATTTTGACGAGAACGATCGTTTTCTTGGCGGCGAGGTCATCGGAGACTCGGCCGATATTGTGCAACATAATTACTGGCGCGATGCCGCTTGGCACCACGCCGTTGAACGGGGTGACTTTGCCGCAAAACAGGGCTTCGGACGTATCGAACGTCCTTGAAGCACGCAATGCGCTAGGTAAACGACTCCGCGAGCTACGCCAACAAGCTGGATTCAACGGCAGGCAGCTTGCGGAGTCGTTATCATGGCCGCCGTCCAAGGTTTCCAAGCTAGAGAACGGTCGCCAAACACCAACCGACGACGAAATCCGAGCGTGGACGCGTGCCACAAACAGTGAGAACCAAGCAGAGGCTCTTCTCACTTCCTTGCACACTTTTGAGGTACAGTACGCCGATTGGCAACGCATTTTTCGGACCGGTTTTCGGCCTCGCCAAAGCGAAATAGCTGAACTAGATCAGAAGACACGACTATTTCGCGTATTCGAGGCAACAGTTGTTCCAGGCTTGCTTCAAACGCCCGAGTACGCGCGGGCGCGCTTCACCGAAAGCATCCGCAGACTTAAACTGCCGAACGACATCAATGAGGCAGTACAAGGACGCATGCAGAGGCAAGAAATCTTGTATCGCTCAGATAAGCGATTCCAATTCGTTCTACCCGAAGCGGCCTTGCGGTTTCGTCTATGTCCACCAAACGTAATGCTCGGCCAGCTCGACCGATTGGTGTCCTTGTCACAGTTGCCCAATGTACGGCTTGGCATTATCAGCTTTGAGACACAATACGTCACCGCTCCCTGGCATGGATTCTGGTTGTATGACAACGAGAAAGTGCTCGTGGAGACCATGTCCGCCGCACTCGATCTCCGCCAGCCCCAAGAGATCGAGCTGTACGGCAACGCATTCGAGCAGCTAGCGGGGGTCGCGAGCTATGGCAAGTCTGCACGGGCGATCATCGCGCGGGTCACGGACGATCTTGCGCCAGAGGTACCTGATGATGTCGGGTGATTTCTCCCAACAGATTTAGTTGCAGAGTTCCGAGAAATGTCCGGCAATCTCCTAGCCAGCTCGGGTCTGTCTGCTTAGGCTCCCGATACACGTCCGCTTGGGCGGCTTAGTTACGGGAGTTAGGTGGAGGCATACGGTGCTCTGGGATGGTCGATGCGGCCCATGAGTGACTTAGTTCCGAAAGCTAAGCCTGGAGACATCGCCAATGGGCAGGCCAGATATACCAGCGCCGAGTCGCTCGTGCATCGCAAGGTGTCCGTGAAAGGCAGCGGTGGGGTTTCGGCGACGTTAGTAATTACAGTCAAGCAGGGGCAGGTGTGGATGTCGATTCAGCCACCATTCACCTGGGAAGCCATCATGGATCCGTCGAAAGTCGAAGAGCTAATACGGACGCTCATGCTAGCCACTGAAGGTGCGAAGAAGATGGCCATGGGTATGGCTGGTTGGAAAGATCACAACGTGAGCTAGACGGCCACACGGGCAGATCGCCAGGCTCGGCTGGCGACACCCACCCTCGTAAGGCCGCCGGCTAGTGACCGAGTGCGCCCTCGCGTACACTCGGTCCGCAACGAGTCGCCTCTCCCAAGTCAAGCACCGACACTCAGAAGACTCCTGTAATCGTCCGCGATCCGCCGCAGAACGTCGCGGCTGGTATCGCCGAATGGCGCAAGGGCCGCGAGCTCGTCAAACACACTGCGGTAGTCGGCCACACGCAGGTGGTCGGTGATGATCGCAGTGCCGTCGCGGGTACCGACAACAACCGCGGTGTCGTCGTAAAGGTGAAATGCGGTGTTCTGAAAAACCTCGACCGGCGTTTGCCATCCGATTACTCCAAGGTCCACATTCGCAGCGTGGCTGAGCTTGAGGAGGTGTTCCATCTGCTCTGCCATCACGGCCGCCGACCGCGCCTGCCAGCGCAGCGAGCCCTCGGTCTGCACGAAGAACCATCGCCGCCGCGAGTCTGCGATCATCTTCTCCTGCCGACCCATCCGGTCTCGCACGATGGGATCGCCTTCACTGGTGCCGAAGACCGTCGCCGCGTATGCCGGGGTCTGCGGGCTGCCGATCACCATTACCGGGTTGTAGGAACGGATCTCAGCTGCGTCGCGTTCCAGCCGGGCAAACCGCTGTTGCAGGTTGATCGTGTTCCCGGCCTGCAACACAACCCGGGCATCCACATAACCCGCCTCTGCGTCCTCGGCCAGTTGGACCAGCGCAGCTCGTTCGGCTCCGGTGACGCAGTAGATTCGGCAGAGTGCACGCACGATGTCGGGGGTCAGGCTGCCCGTACCCTGCTCGACTCGCGACAGCGCGGGCTGCGAGAACCGAGCGTTTGGCAGCGCGCGCTTGACACCCTCAACGACCTCGGTCTGGTTGAGACCGGCGGCCTTGCGCAATTCGCGCAGGGATCTAAACCCGGCGCCTCGCCTCGGGTCCTGCTCCGTACCGTCGGCTGCGCTGCTCACCTAGTAGGCCGCCGCCTTCCGGTTAAGCTCAGGATGACGGTCCCACCACTGAGCGAAGGGTTCGGCCGCGGGCCACGCGACATCACGCGTACGCAGATAATCGGCCAGCTGCGCAGAATCTGCGACGTCTGCACCTTCGAAACGGCCACAATCGCCGTAGTCCATCCTGACGACGACCGAGTCGCCGATGATCCAAAAATCGCGTTCGATCAGTCCGGGCGGAATCTCGTGCTCGCTACGGTGCAGGATCCGGATGTCTTCGTACTCGCCGTTGTAGCGGTAGCCGAAGTCGCAGGCGTACCGCTCGTAGTCGGTGAGCTGCTCGGACAGCAGGCGCACACGCCTGGAGACCTGTCCGTTTTCGCGTTCCTCGCGCAATGTGTCCAGCCATGGTTGCTTTCGGGACCACGTGGGCTCGGATGCTCCGTCGAGCCAACGCCGGAAGCCGTCATCGTCGGAGGCGACGTCGTATTCCGGCAGAACCTCCGAGCGGAACAGTCGGTCGCCCGGCTGGTGGTAGTGCGCGTCGATGAAACACCCGAGTGCCTCGGCGTCCATCATGTTATGCCTCCGGGATCAAATCGGTCGGCACGTAGCCGAGCTGCTCATCGCCGGCGACGAGGCGGGCGAACGCTGCGATCACAGCGGGATCCGTAACCTTCTTCGTGATCCCGTTTCGGTGACCGCCGACGACCACCCGACCGGCAAGAACGGCCGCACAGTCCCGGCGACCTGCCAGACACATCGCGGCTGCAGAGGGTTCTGCAACCTCCGTATGACGAAGGTCAACGGCGAGATCGTGTTGGACCCACATGTTGCCGGCTGCTGCGTGATCAGCTTCGACGAGAGCCAGGCCACGACAGTCCGCGACACCCTGACCGAGTGGCTTGGATGATCTGCTTCGGCTTGGGCTCTCCGGTTGTCGACGCACTGCCGAGGTAGGCCGGACCGGGGGTAGGCAGGCCGTGGCCAGGTAGGTCTCTATTGGTTTGGTCCACCGAACCGGTGGGGACGACCTGAATGTCACCGCAGATCGTCACCGTCCGTGGCCGACTCCCAGCTAACTGTGAGGTTGTGTACAGGTTGCTCGCACATCACCGGGGCATAAATGGCAACGCGAGTTCAACCTGACTTAAGGAGCATGCAATGCCTGAAGGTTCTATCAGCCAGCTCTGGCTAGCTGCCGATGTTCGCGACGCCGTCCGGCACGACCTCGCTGACGTCCTGCACGACGCGCACCTGTGGGTGCCCGGAGCCGAGTACTTCGGTCCAGTCTGGGTCGACAGTGTGGGTTGGGTGGCGCCGCACGGCTGGGAACCTCCGCACGGCTGGGCCCCACCGCCTGGCTGGGACCAGCCCGCCTACTGGGATCACGACGACTACCGTCAGTGGTGCAACAACCACTACAGCAGCGACCACGACTGGCGCGGCTGGGAAAATTGCGAGCACTTCCAGAACCACGACAACTGGCACGGCTGGGTCCCGGGTGCGGACTATTTCGGTCCGGTCTGGGTCAACGGTGAGGGTTGGGTGGCACCGCAGGGCTGGGAACCTCCGCACGGCTGGGCACCACCCCCCGGCTGGCACCAGCCCAGCTACTGGGAGCACAACGACTACCGCGAGTGGTGCAACAACCACTACAGCAGCGACCACGACTGGCGCGGCTGGGAAAACAGCTACCACTGGGGTGAGCACAACCAGTGGCACGGCTGGAACGACCACGTTCGCGACCTCGATGACCGTGACCAGCGGGTGTGGAACGACCACGATCACGACCGCGACCAGCACGGCCGGAACGACCACGACGGCGACAACCGCGACCAGCACGGTCAGAGCGACCACGACCGCGACCAGCGCAGCTGGAACGATAACGACCGCGATAACCGCGACCAGCGGCAGGACAACCGCCACGTGCAGCACGAGGACCGTGACCTGGAGCACCAGAACAGCGGCCTACGCCAGGACAATCGGGCTGTGCCGCATGAGGTCAGGGGCGGTCATGACTTCCACGACCTTAGGACCACCCAGCATCAGGCCGGGCAGGACTCACGAAGCCAGGCGCAGCACGAGGTGCAGCGCGGGATCGACAGCGACCGTACCGGTCAGGGCGTACAGCGCAGCGATCTAGGCTACCAGCACGGTCAGTCCCTCGGCGGCTTGCAGAACGGTCCAGCGAACCCTGTCGCGCCCGTCGCATCGACTTTCTCCTCGCCTGCGCCGTCGTTTTCCAACGGCCCGTCGTTTTCCAACGGCCCGTCGTTTTCCAATGGCCCGTCGTTTTCCAATGGCGCCTCGGTTGGCCCGAACCTGGCTTCCGGTGTGAGCGCGCCGGCCGTAGCGACCGCCAATGCCGCGGCGTCGGTGGCGCCGGTGAACGCCACCCCGTTGGACCCGAAGTCCTCGACGCATGTCAGTTCCGAGCCGCTGAGCCACAGCGTCCAGCAGGCAGCCACGGTGAACACCGCGGCACACCAGTCGGACGGAGACTCGCGGTCCAGCTCACCACGCGGCGAGGAGTCGAGCCGCAGTTCGAGCCAGGACTCCAGCCAGGGCTCGGGCCACCACTCCGGCGGGTTCGTCGGCGGCGGGAGCGCTGGCCAGGACGGCCAGCAGAACACGCACGGCGCTACCACCAACGGTCAGCAAGGCGGCGGGCTGGACAGTGGCCAGCGTGGCGGCTTCACCGGTGGCCATGGCAGCTTCGGGGGTGCGCCACAGGCCGACACCGGCCCCCAGACCGACGCTGGGCGCAGCGCGCCCGGCCAGCCGTCCCACCCGGCCGCGCCTCAGGCCGACCTGGGACCCTCCGCTTCGTCCGGCGCCGTCTCGGGCCAGAGCCCTCATTCGGTCGACACCACGTCCCAGCCGTCGCACGTCTCGACGCCGACCCCGCACGCCACTGCACCAGCGACGTCGAACGGTCCGGCACCGAGCGTGCACCCCACCGCGACCCCGCAAAGCACGCCGACTACACACAACACGGCGCCGGGCGGTTCCGCGTCGAGCGTGCACAACACGCCGACCACGCACAGCACGGCGCCGGCCACGCCGTCCGACCCGAGCAGCGGGGTCGGCTCGTCCCCGTCGCACGGTCTGTCCAGCGGCCTGACCACGCATGACGGCGGGCCGGCCGCCAGTCCGACGCCGCACGACACCACACACCCCGGCCCGGACCACACCGCAGTCCCGCACTGATCCGGGGCGCAGGCAGGACAAGGAGGACATAGCGGTGTCGGTGACGATGCAGTCGGCCGAGCTGATCAGCCTGCTCGACGCGACCAAACGGCTGGCCGGTGCGACCGGTCGGCCCGACCCGGTTGAGCGGCTGGCCAGGGCTCACGCCCGGATAGCCGGTCGGCAGATACGTGTAGTGGTGGTCGGGGCGCCCGGTCAGGGCGCCACCTCGTTGGTCCAAGTCCTGGAACACGCATCTGCCGATCGGCTGCCGGGGGCGACCTTCGTCGACGCCGGCAGCCCTGCGGGATCGAACCGGCCGGTGGTGCCGGAACCGGGGTCGGCGGACGTGGTGTTGTTCGTCTCCGACGCGGGTCACGAATACGGCTCGGCGGAGCTGGACGCGCTGGCCCGGATCCGAGCGCAGGGCACCACGCTGGCCTGCGTGCTCACCAAGATCGACGCCTACCCTCGATGGGCTGAGGTCCAGCGGACTAACCGGTCGCGGCTGCAGGCAGCCAACCTGGACTCGCCGACCATCCCGCTGGTGCCGGTGTCCTCGGCGCTGTGCGACAGCGGCCGGCAGCGGGGCGACGACTCGCTGTCGGTCGCCTCCGGGGTGCCGCAGCTGCTCGAGTTCCTGCGCGACCGGATCGGGACCGAGGTGGATCCGGCACTGCGCGACTGGGTGCTCGGCGAGGTGCGGGCCGTCGCCGACCAGCTGGGCACGATCTGGAACCGTGAGCTGGATGCGCTGCCAGGCGCCGGCGACTCAGCACAGCAGCGGCAGCAGCGGGCGGTGACCGAACTGGACCGGCGCCAGCAACTGTCGGCGCAGTGGCAGCTCGCGCTCAGCGACGGCGCGACCGAGCTGATGGCGCAGGTGGATTTCGACCTGCGCGACCGGCTCCGCGAGGTGATGGAACACGCCGAGGAGCACATCACCACGACGAACCCGATGCGGCAGTGGCAGCAGTTCGACAAGTCGGTGCGCGACAAGGTCGAGGACAGCGTGCTGGCCAACTTCGGCCTGGCCGCGCAGCGCGCCCAGCAACTGGCCGAGCAGGTAGCCGCGAGGCTGGCCGGCAACCCGGACGGCTCGCATACCGGCGTGACGCTGCCCCGAGTGCGGGTGGTCACGCCCGACGAGGCGTTGCGCCGAGTCAAGCCGATGGAACCACCCAACAGCGGCGGCGTATTCGCGCGGGTGGTCAACAGCCTGCGCGGGTCCTACGGCGGCGTCCTCATGGTCGGTGTGCTGACCAGCCTCGCGGGTTTAGCGCTGATCAGCACCTGGTCTGTCGGGGCTGGCGTGCTGTTGGGACTGTTCACCTTCTGGGAGGACCGCAAAAACGGCCACGAGCGCGGCAAGGCCGAGGCCAAGATGGCGGTGTCCAAGCTGATGGACAGCGTGAACTTCCGGGTAAGCGACGAGTTGCGGTCGCAACTTCGGGCTATGCACCGGGCGTTGCGCGACCATTTCACCGAGATCAACGACCAGCGGCTGCGAACCGCCGCAGACGCGGTACGCGCCGCCCACGAAAACCCCAACGGCGGTCAGCCCGACGCACGGCTGTCCCAACTGCACAACTACCTCGCCGAGCTGCGCCAGCTTCGGATCCGCGCCACGGTGCCGAGCGCTGACCGGCCTCATCCCACCGCTCAACGTGGAGACGTGATGTACGTGTAGGGCGAGCAGGGACAAAAGAGGGACAGGCACGCCTTCGTATCATCGTCGGGTGTCCTCGGGTGAGCTTCACCTCGATCGTGGTCGAGCCGAGTCGTTCGGCGCGGTGGCACGGCAGTACGAGCGATACCGTCCGACGTACCCCGCCGCTCTACTCGACGATCTTGCGACGTTGCGGCCAGCTCGGGTGCTCGACGTCGGCTGCGGCACCGGCAAGGTCGCCGTGGGCCTCGCCGGGCGTGGCCTGTCCGTCCTCGGTGTCGAGCTGGACCCGCGGATGGCCGAGGTGGCCCGCGGTCACGGCATCCCGGTGGAGGTGGGGGCCTTCGAGACCTGGGACGACGCTGGACGGCGGTTCGACTTGATCACCTGCGGGGCCGCGTGGCATTGGATCGATCCCGAGCTGGGCATGGCCAAGGCGGCCCACGTATTGCGTGCGGGCGGCACAATCGCCCGGTTCTGGAACTACCACGTGCTGGACGAGTCCGTCGCGGCCATGTTCGAGGCCGTCTACCGCGAGCATGCGCCGGAGGCGCATCCGCACGGTCGCGCACCCGACGACAGCGGCTATATCGACCCCTTCGGCGAGAACGAGGCGTTCTGCTCGGTCGAGACGAGAACCTATCGCTGGGAACGCACCCTGAGCGCCGACGAATGGGTGGGACAGGCGTTGACGTTCAGCGATCACCAACGTCTCGAACCCGAGCGTCTCCGCACTGTTGCGCGAGCCCTGCACGCGGCGGTCGAAACACTCGGCGGCACCGTCGAGGCACACGGCGGAACCTACGTCGTGTTGGCCCGCCGCGCTTAGCCTCGCGCCGCAGCCAAGCCCATTCACGCCGACCGGAGACGCCTGCCCACCCGCCCCACTAAGGATTAGTGAGCTGTTGCGGCGAGGATCTTGCTGTCACCCGGATTTGTCCGGCACGCTCACCGATGAGGGCGTGCGTCCGTCGGAGTCTGGCTCGAGCGAAGGAGCGCCATGTACGCCACCGTTGGTGACAAGGTCCACATTAAGAGCCGCAGCGTCGGCATGCACGAACACGTGGGCGAAGTCCTAGAAGTGCGCGGTCCGGAAGGGGAGCCGCCGTACCTGGTGCGGTTCTCGGACGGACACGAGTCGCTCGTTTACCCCGGGCCTGACTGCATCGTCGAACAACGAGGTCCGGCAGATTGACGTCCGCCCTTGGAAGATCCGCAGCACGCGCCAGCGTTCACACAGAAGTGCTCGCGGGAATCTGTCCGTCCCCTCGGACGTCCCCGGGGATCGTCCTACGCCGGATGCTCCCCGGTCCCACCTGGCCTACCTGGACCGGGCATTCGGAGCGGGGCCGGCAGTGGTCAGTTGTGCAGCAGAACTTCCGTTCCGCCGAGTGCCTGAGTGATGGCGAGATCGGGTCGTCCGTCGTGGTTGAAGTCGTCAACCACGATCGTACGGGCGATTTGCGCGGGGTAACTCTCGGTGGTGGTGAACTGTCCCGTACCGTCGCCGAGCATGATGTGGACCATTCTGTCGGTACCACCGCTAACGATGAGGTCCGGATCTCCGTCGCCGTTGAAGTCAGCGATCGCAGCCTCGGGGGTAAGCGTCGGTGCGAGCCCTGGACGCAGATTGACGGTGGAGACGATAGGCGGGGCGAAGGTGCCGTCGCCTCGTCCCAGGAAGACTGCGACCGAGTTTCGGAAGGTATCCGGTATCGCAACATCGACGATGCCATCGTGGTTGAGGTCGCCCACGGCTGGGCTTTCGAACAGGTGAATCGGCAGGATGGCGCCTCGTGTGAAGGTCCCATTGCCGCGGCCGATGAGCACGACGACCCCTCGAAGTTGATCAACGACCAGTAGGTCCGGTCGATGATCGCCGTTCACGTCGGCGGTGTCCATCGAGGCGACCAAGCCAATTAGGTTGAGGCCGATGCCCACCGTGAGAGTTTGTGACCGAACGAATCGGCCGCCTCCCTGGTTGAGAAGGACCACAACGTTGTCCGTCGGCGCGGAGGTCGCGTCGGCCGTCGCCGTTGAAGTCGGCGGTCAGGATTCGCCCCGGAAGAGGACTAGTGGGATTGGTCGCTCCTCGGATGAAGGTGCCATCTCCTCGATTGGTCAGCAGGACCACGGTGGAATCCAGCATGTTGGCCACGACCAGGTCGATGTGGCCGTGGCCAGTAAAGTCGGCCGCCGTCACCGCCGCCGCTCCCGCGCCCGTCGGATAGAACGCAGCGGGCGCGAAGCTGCCATCGCACCGATTGAGCAGTACCCGCACACCGCCCGCCGCAAGATCGGCGACCGCAAGGTCGGGAGAGCCGTCACCGTTAAAGTCGCCGCTGACCACCGCGCCATGACCCAGACCGGGAAATCCAGGATACTGCGTCGGTGACTGAAACAGGGCCGAGTCGGCTTGCGCGCGGCCGGAACGAGCACAACCCCGCGAGCCGATGGTCTTGGTCCGTGCCCCTAGCGTGCCCGTTCGCACGGGGACTCACGGACAACCAGGGGTGATGGCGGACAGTATCTCACTGACCGTGCATGAGAACGCTTCCCAGCGCACGGGGTGTTACAGGCCGGACCTTTGCAAGGCAGCACTCTGACTCCACCTCGCGATCTGGTCGTGATCTGTGGGTAGTCCGCCGAACGACATCTACTCGGTATCGCACCCCGGTCTCGGCGAGGTGCTGGTGCAGGTCGCGGCCGCCGCGCTTAGCAACACCGACGTGTGGACCCGGCAGGGGGCCTACGGCCTACCTGGCGCCCCGGACGCCCTTGCCGGCTGGCGAGGACCGATCGCGTTCCCTCGCATCCAAGGTGGCGACTTCTCCGACAGGCAGACAGCGCCGGACACAGCGAAGATCGGCCCACGACCGTGTTCGCGCTGGTCGGGTTCTAGTCCTGCTGGGTGGCGGGTCAAGGATTCGAACCTTGGAAGGCATCAGCCGACGGATTTACAGTCCGCTCCCATTGGCCGCTCGGGCAACCCGCCTGGAGGCCGGGTGCACCGGCCGGTAGTCACGATACACAGCCCGTGACGTCGATGCGGAACGGGCCTGACGGGTAAGGTCGGCACCGGCTCAACGGGAGGAGGCTGCGATGGCGGATCCGTCGTTCGATGTGGTCAGCAAGGTCGATCGGCAGGAAGTGGACAACGCGCTTAATCAGGCGGTCAAGGAGCTCTCGACCCGGTTCGACTTCCGAGGCACCGGGGCGAAGGCGACCTGGACCGGTGACGAGGCGATCACGATTGAGGCGGAGACCGAGGAGCGTTGCCGCGCCGCCATCGACGTCGTCCAAGGCAAGCTGGTCAAGCGGGGCATCTCGCTGAAGTCCTTCGAGGTCGACGAGCCGGCCATCTCGGGCAAGGTCTACCGGACCACGGGACGTATCCTGCAGGGCATCAGCCAGGACAAAGCCAAGGAGATCGCCAAGGCGGTCCGGGACGAGAAGCTCAAGGGCGTGCAGGCCCAGATCCAAGGTGACCAGCTTCGCGTCTCGGGCAAGAAGAAGGACGACCTGCAAGCCGTCATCGCTCTGTTGAAAGGCCGCGACTTCGGCGTCGCCCTGCAGTTCACCAACTACCGGTGACTTTCCCAGCGCCAAGATCTATGACTCCTCCGGCGACGGCTGGGATCCGAAGGGAACACGAGGGGCCTTCACATCGGTTCGTGTGAGCGGATCGTTGATGCGCTCGTCCTCCGCACCTTCGTCAGCGGTCTGGGAGCCTTCGCCGTGCTGCTCCTTATTCCCGGGTTCGGTCATGTTCAGCTCCTGCGGTTGTGTTTGCCCTGCCGCGGGGAAGCGTGGTAGGGACCATTCGGGCCGCAACCGGTCGCGGCCGCGGTGCGCTGCGGTGCGGTGCTGCCCTTGACATCCGTTGGTGGGGTACAAGGACACTAGCCAGCGTGGATCCCAAACCGCTCCGGATGGCAGACGGCCATGTCTGGCACTTCGAGCACAGCCCAGACACCCGACTGCACACGATCACGGTCAAGACAGTCGAGGGTGAAGTGTGCTCGCGCATGACGATGACCGCGGATGACGTGCGACGTTTCGCGCAGACCCTGGCTGGCGCCCTGGAAAACCTCGCGATGGGCACCACGGAGCCCGGCATCGTGGTGACAGAAGACACGATCGTCGTGGTGGAAATCCAGAGGACCGAGGACGACTAGCCGTACCGCGAGGTCCGATCCTCAAGCGGTATACGGGGCTGCGGTCGCGGGTTCGGCCGCTGGCAAGGGGATCGGCACTGATTGTTCCTTAGCCGGGTTGCCCTTGAGCTCCACGATGATCCAGTCGAACAGCACCGCCAGGAGGCACGCGGCCGCACCGAGCAACAGGCCAATACGCGGATGCTTTCCCATGATTCCTCCCGATGTGTTCGTGCGGACCACTGGTTGTCTACCCGGCCTGACCGCAACCAAACCGGTCCCGGACACTGGTGCCAGTGAAGGGCATCGTGTTGGCCGGCGGCAGCGGCACCCGGCTGTATCCGATCACCCAGGCCGTCTGCAAGCAGCTGCTGCCGGTGTACGACAAGCCGATGGTGTACTACCCCCTTTCAGTGCTCATGCTGGCCGGGATCCGGCAGATCCTGATCATCTCTGCTCCAGCTGACCTGCCCCTGTTCCGTCGTCTGCTCGGTGACGGCGCCACCCTGGGGCTGCGGCTGAGCTACGCCGAGCAGGCCGAACCCAACGGCCTGGCCGAGGCTTTCGTGATCGGCGCGGAGTTCATCGCCAACGACCCGGTCGCGCTCGTGCTGGGTGACAACATCTTCTACGGTCCCGGCTTCTCCAGCCGGCTCCGGCAGTGTGTGGCCGGCTTGGACGGGTGTGTGCTGTTCGGGTACCCGGTCAAGGACCCGCAGCGCTACGGCGTCGGCGAGGTGGACGGCACCGGCAAGTTGATCTCCATCGAAGAGAAGCCGGCAGCTCCCCGCTCGAACAAAGCGATCACCGGCCTGTATTTCTACGACAACGACGTGGTGAAGGTTGCTCGCTCGCTGACCCCGTCGGCGCGCGGCGAGCTGGAGATCACCGACATCAACGCGCACTACCTGCGCCAAGGTAGGGCGACCTTGCTCGATCTGGGCCGCGGGTTCGCCTGGCTGGACACCGGAACCCATGAGTCGCTGCTGGAGGCCGGCCAGTTCGTCCAGGTACTGGAACACCGCCAAGGCGTGCGGATCGCCTGCCTGGAGGAGATCGCGCTGCGGATGGGTTACATCGACGCCGACGCCTGCTACGCGCTGGGCCGGTCGTTGGCGAAATCCGGTTACGGTCAGTACGTGATGGACATCGCCCGCACCATTGGCTGACGCAGCGTCTCAGGGCAGCTGGCGCCGTGCCATGTCCTCCAAGCGGTGCACCCGGTCGGCGATCGGCGGGTGGGTGGAGAACAACCGCGCCGCACCGTCGCCCGGCCGGAACGGGTTGGCGATCATCAAGTGGGACTGCGCGACCACGGCAGGCGCCGGGGCGAGTGGCGCGGCCGCAGTGCCGCGCTCCAGTTTGCGCAGCGCGCTGGCCAGCGCCAGCGGGTCCCCGGTGCGCTCCGCGCCCGAGGCGTCAGCCTGATATTCCCGCGACCGGCTGACCGCCATCTGCACGATGCCGGCCGCGATCGGGCCGAGCAACGCAATGAGGATCATGGCGAGGGGATTGGAACGGTCGTTGTTGCCGCCGCCGAACAGACCCGCGAAGATCGCCAGGTTCGATAGTGCCGTCACCATGCCGGCCAGTGCCCCGGCAACCGAGGAGATGAGGATGTCTCGGTTGTAGACGTGTGACAGCTCGTGGGCGAGTACGCCGCGCAATTCACGCTCATTCAGCAGCTCGAGGATCCCGACGGTGCAGCACACCGCAGCGTGCCGCGGGTTGCGGCCGGTGGCAAAGGCATTGGGTGCCTGGGTGGGGCTGAGGTACAGCCGCGGCATCGGTTGGCGCGCGTCAGTGGCCAGCTCCCGCACGATTCGGTACATCATCGGCTGCTCGGGCTCGGACACCGGGCGCGCGTGCATGGTGCGCAACGCCAGCTTGTCCGAGTTGAAGTAGGCGTAGGCGTTCATCCCGACCACGAACACCAGCGCGATGAATACCCCGCTGCGCCCGAAGAACCAACCGATCAGCACCACCAGCGCCGACAACCCGCCGAGCAGCAGCGCGGTCTTCAGCCCATTGACGTGGTTGTGCACAGTCCATCAGCCTCCCGCGGCGTGTTCCCGCTCCACTCAGCTCAACGCGCCGCCCGGCCGTCGGGTTCCGTCGCCCGTCGTTGCGCGTTCTGGATGCAGACTGCGCTGAACAGGGCACGAATAAGGGCGGTCTGCATCCAGAACGCGGACACGAGAGACTGAACAACATGGATGTTTTGGTGCAGCGTCGCGGCGGGGTGGCTGTGGTGATGGTGGTCGATCGGGAACGGCGAAACGCGTTGAGCCTCGAGCTGTCCGACCTGCTGGCGCAGGCGGTCGCGGCGTGCGACCACGACGACTCCGTGCACGCCATCGTGATCACCGGCGCGCCGCCGGCATTCTGCGCCGGAGGTGATCTGAGTGCGCTGGCCGCTGCTGGTCAGTCGGGCTCCGAGGCTGACCTGCACCGCATCTACGCCGGATTTCTCGCCGTCGCGAACGCCACGGTGCCCACCATCGCCGCCGTCAACGGGCCTGCGGTGGGCGCCGGGCTCAACCTGGCGTTGGCCTGCGACCTGCGCCTGGTCGGCCCGGGCGCGTTGTTCGACGCGCGCTTCCTGCAGCTGGGCATCCATCCCGGCGGTGGCATGACGTGGCTGGCGCAGCGCGCCGTTGGTCCCCAGATCGCCGCGGCGATGGCCCTGTTCGGCGAGCCGCTCGACGCCCAGGAGGCGGTGCGGACCGGCCTGGCCTTCCGCCTGGTCGAAGTCGACGGTGACCCCCGCTCTCCCGCCGCACACGAGGCGGTGGTAGCCGCCGCCGTGGGCCTCGCACGCCGGGCCGCAGCGGCTCCCCGCGACCTCCTTATCGTCACCAAGGCCGCCCTGCGGACCACCGCGACGATGGCCGAACACGCCGACGCGGTGGCCTATGAGACGGCCCCCCAGCTGGCCTCACTGGCCTCATTAATCCCGCCAGCCCCACGGATAGATGGGTAGATCCGCTGCAAACGTGCCGCACACGGCAACTTTGGCGGAAAGTTGCCGTTAGTGGCACATACGTACGCGACGACAGTCCTTCCTCGACGGTCACGAACAGTGACGGCGGCAGGCCGCGAGGCGAGGCCCGGTCAGCCGGTGCGGGCGGCTAGGTAGTCGGTGACCGAGGCTAGGGCGTCACGGGCGGGGCAGTCAGGCAGCACGGTGAGTTCAGCGCGAGCGGAGTCGGTGTAGGAGCGCAGCGTGCGCATCGCCCGATCCAGCCCGGGTGACTCACGCAGCAACCACAACGCCTCCGCGATGAGCGTGTCGTCAGTCAGCGGGGCGGCCAGCAGCACCCGGAGTCGATCGACCCCGGGGCCGTCCTCAGCGAGCGCGTAGAGCATCGGCAGGGTGCGGACCCCCTCCCGCAGGTCGGTTCCCGGCGTCTTGCCGGACTCGGCGGATGGCGAGGCGATGTCGATGATGTCGTCGGAGATCTGGAATACGGTGCCGATCTTCTCGCCGAACCGGCGCAGCGCGTCGATGCGCTCCTGGGGGGCACCGGAGAACATCGCGCCATACCGGCCCGCGGTGGCGATCAGCGAACCGGTCTTCTCCGCGATCACCGCCAGGTAGTGCGCCACCGGGTCGGTGCCCTCGGCGGGACCCATGGTTTCGCGCATCTGGCCGGTGACCAGCTCGGCGAAGGTGCTGGCGATGATCCGCACCGCGTCCGGCCCGAGGTCTGCGACGAGCCGGGAGGCGTGCGCGAACAGGAAGTCGCCGGTGAGGATCGCGACGGTGTTGTCCCACCGGGCGTTGGCGCTCACCGCCCCGCGGCGCATGGTGGCCTCGTCCATCACGTCGTCGTGGTAGAGCGTGGCCAGATGGACCAGCTCCACCACCGCGGCCGCGCGCACTACATCCTGCGGCCGCCCGTTGTCCGGCCCGAACTGGCCGGCGAGCAAGGTGAACAGCGGCCGGAACCGCTTGCCACCGGCGTCGACCAGGTGCAGCGAGGCCTCAGTGAGAAAGCGGAACTCGCTTTGCACCTCCCGATGCAGCAGCTCCTCGACCTGGGTCAAACCGCGCTCCAGGGCGGCGCGCAGCGCGGGGTCAGCCAGCTCCACGCCGGCGACCTGCTCGGATGTCGACCTGGTCACCGGATCAGGAACCGAACGCGCCGAGCGCGGCCCAGTTCAGGGCGAAGGTGGGCACCACGCCGAGCAGCAAAGTGACCACTACGCCCAGGGTGATCGCGGCAGTGGTGAAGGCCCCGGGCACGCTCACCGTCGGACCGTCGATGGCGGGTTCGCTGAAGTACATCAACACCACCACCCGCAGGTAGAAGAACGCGGCCACCGCGCTGGCCACCAGCGCGATCACCACCAATGGGGCCATGCCGTCGGCCAGCGCGGCGCTGAACACCGCGAACTTTCCGGTGAACCCGCTGGTCAGCGGGATACCGGCGAGTGCGAAGAGCAGGAAGGCGAAGACCGCGGCGGTCAACGGGGACCGCTTGGCCAACCCGGCCCACTGCGACAGGTGGGTGGCCTCACCGTCGGCGTTGCGCACCAGGGTGACCACCCCGAACGCGGCGAGCGTGGTGAAGCCGTAGGCGAGCAAGTAGAACATCGTGCCGGACAGCCCCTGTGCGGTCAACGCAATGGCGCCGACCAGCAGGAACCCGGCGTGCGCCACCGACGAGTAGGCGATCATGCGCTTGACGTCGGTCTGGGTGAGGCCGAGCACCGCGCCGATCACCATCGAGGCGATCGCGACGGCCCACAGCAGACCGCGCCACTCCCAGCGGGTGCCCTCGAACGCCACCGTCAGCACCCGCAGGATCGCACCGAAGGCAGCGACCTTGGTACACGCCGCCATGAACGCCGTCACCGGCGTCGCGGCGCCCTGATAGACGTCGGGGGTCCAGGTGTGGAACGGCCCGACCGAACCCTTGAACAGCAGCCCGACCATCAGCAGCGCCAACCCGCAGAACAGCAGCATGTCCGGCCGATTGCTGCCCGCCGACGCCTCAGCAATCCGGGCCAGGCTGACCGAACCCGCGTAGCCATACAGCAGCGCGACCCCGTAAAGAAAAAACGCTGAGGAGAAGGCTCCCAGGAGGAAGTACTTCACCGCCGCCTCCTGGGCCAGCAGCCGGCGGCGGCGGGCCAACCCGCACATCAGGTACAGCGGCAGGCTGAGGACCTCCAGCGCAACGAACATGGTGAGCAGGTCGTTGGCCGCGAGAAACACCATCATGCCGCCGAGGGAGAACAAGAACAGCGGGAACACCTCGGTCTGCATCACCGTCTCGGCGGTGCGGACTGCGCCCTCGGCTTGGGCACGGTCGGCAGCGGTGCCCGGACGAACCGCGGCGTCGGCGCTGAACGCGCCCCCAGGCTCCACCGATCGGTCCGCGATGAGCAGCACCGCCGCCAAACCCAAGGCCAGCAACGTTCCCCATAAGAACAGCGCGGGGCCGTCGACGGAGATCGTCCCGGCCAGCGTCACCACGTTGCGCCCGTCAGCAGCGAACGAGTAGAGGTGCACACCCAGCGCCGCACCCGCTGCTCCCAACGTGAGCAGCGTCAACGCGACCTGCGACGACCACCGCGCCGAACGGGCCACGAAGGCCTCCACCAGCACGGAAAGGCACGCCGCTCCGAGCACTATCAGGACTGGGGCGATCGCCCCGTAGTCGACCGTAGGCGCCTGCAAGTGCGGTACCTGCGCTACGACTCCCACCCCAGCTTCACCGCCGAGCACCTCAGCGACCTCCCTGCCCGACGACCGGGTCGGACAGACCGACCTCGGTGAGCGTGGCCCCAACCGACGGGTTGATGACATTCAACACCGGCTGCGGGTAGAGCCCGAGCAGCAGGATGAGCACCACCAGCGGCACCAGCACCGCGACCTCGCGGATTGACAGGTCGGGGAACCGGGCACGCTGGCGCTGCGCCGCAGCCTCGGGCGCCATCGTGGACCCCGGCCCCTCCAATGCGCCCACCACGGCCGCACCCCGTACCGGTCCGTGCATGAGCCGCTGGTAGAACCACAACACATAGAGCGCGGCCAGGATCATCCCGCTGGTCGCCAGGATGGTGAACACCGGCTGCCGCGGGAAGGAGCCGATCAGCACCAGGAACTCCGAGACGAACGAGTTGGTGCCCGGCAGCGCCAGCGAGGACAGTCCGGCCAGCAGCATCATCCCGGACAGCACCGGCGCCAGCACCGCCACCCCGCCGTAGTCACTGATCAGCCTGGAGCCGCCGCGGGCGATCAGCATGCCGACCACGATGAACAGCATGCCGGTGGAGATGCCGTGGTTGACCATGTAGAGCACCGCACCGGCCTGCGCCTGGGTGGAGAAGGCGAAGACTCCCAGCGCGATGAAGCCGAAATGCGCCACCGAGGTGTAGGCGACGAACCGCTTCATGTCGGACTGGCCGACGGCGAGCAGCGCGCCGTAGAGCACCCCGACGACGGCGAGCACCAGCACAAGCGGGGCCAGCGCCCGTGATGCGGCGGGGAACAGCGGCAGGCAGTAGCGCAGGAAACCGTAGATGCCGACCTTGTCCATCACGCCGACCAGCAGCACGCCGACGCCTATCGGAGCCTCCGCACCGGCGTCGGGCAGCCAGGTGTGCAGCGGCACCAGCGGCGCCTTGATCGCGAAGGCCACGAAGAACCCGAGGAACAACCAGATCTGAGTGCTCTGCGGGACACTACCGGCGATGCGCACCAGTGTCGCCCAGTCAAAGGTGCCGTGACCCAGCCGGTTGCCGCTGACCACGAACAGCCCGATCACGCTGGCCAGCATCACCAGACCGCCGAGCAGCGAGTACAGGAAGAACTTCA
Organism: Pseudonocardiales bacterium; assembly: GCA_023252195.1. Classification (GTDB taxonomy): domain Bacteria; phylum Actinomycetota; class Actinomycetes; order Mycobacteriales; family Pseudonocardiaceae. Next base: position 116,063 of record JAHEXI010000003.1, on the reverse strand, counting down.
CGGCCGCGTACTGCCGTCGCGGGCCGCCGAAGCGGCCGATCAGGAAGTACATCGGCACCAGCATGACCTCGAAGAACAGGTAGAACAGGAAGACATCGGTGGAGACGAAGACGCCGATCAGCAACGACTGCAGGGACAGCAGCAGGGCATAGAAGCCGGCCGGGGTCCGGTCCTCGGACATCTTGTCTGCCCAGGACGAGCCCATCACGATCGGCACCAGCACGCTGATCAGCGCGATCATCACCAACGCGATGCCGTCGATACCCAGCGCGAAGCGGGTTCCGAAGGCCGGGATCCATGGGATGGACAGGGTCAGCTGCAAGCGCCCGCCGCTGGGGTTGTAGGCCGACCAGGCCAGCGCGGCCAGTACCAGCTCGGCCAGCGCGAAGGCCATCGCGGTTGTCTTGGCGACAGTCGGCGCCGAACGCATCGGGACGACGACCACGCTACCCACCAGGGGTAGCAGCAACATCGCCAGCAGCAGACCGCCTCCACTTGACACTTCGCTACTCATGAGTAGCTCACCGCCAGCAGGAAGGCGATCACCACGATCGCGCCGCCGAGCATGCCCAGGGCGTAGCTGCGAACGAAACCGGTCTGCAAGCGGCGCAGCCGCCCCGAACTGCCACCCAACAGTGCCGCGGTTCCATTGACCACCCCGTCGACGCCTTTGTTGTCCACGAACACCAGCGCCCGGGTCAACCAGGTGCCGGGTCGCGCGATGAGTGTCTCGTTGATCGCGTTGGCGTAAAGATCAGCCCTGGCGGCCGCCACGGGCAGCGAGACCCGCTTGGGTCGGACCACCGGCACTGGGTTGCGACCGACGAACAGCCAGGCGGCCAGCACCCCTACTGCGGAGACCAGCACGGTGAAGATCGGTACCAGCACCGGCGGGAACGGCGCCTCCGCAGCCACCAGCGAGCCCACCGAAGGCTCTAGCCATCGAGCCAACCGGCCGCCCGAAGCCAGGAAGTATCCGGCGACCAGCGAGCCGATCGCCAGCGGCACCATCGGCACCCACATCACCGGCGGGGACTCGTGCGGGTGGTACTCGTGGCCGTCGGCGCTGCGCAGGTTGCGCCAGCGCTCCTCACCGAAGAACGTCATGAGCATCAGGCGGGTCATGTAGAAGGCGGTCAGGCCTGCGGCGAGCAGCGCGATGGTGCCGAAGAGCCCAGCGGCGGCACCGCCCGCTGCGTAGGCCGCCTCGATGATCGCGTCCTTGGAGTAGTAGCCGGACAGGAACGGAAACCCGATCAAAGCCAGATAGCCCGTACTGAAGATGACGAAGGTGATCGGCATGTGTCGCGCCAGCCCGCCCATCCGGCGCATGTCGATCTCGTCATGCATCCCGTGCATGACCGAGCCCGCGCCCAGGAACAGCGCCGCCTTGAAGAAGCCGTGGGTGAGCAGGTGCACGATACCCAGCGCGTAACCGGCCGGTCCCAACCCGACCGCGAGGATCATGTACCCGATCTGGCTGACCGTGGAGTAGGCCAGCACCTTCTTGATGTCGTCGTAGGCGCAGCCAATGATCGACCCGATCAGCAGGGTGATCACGCCGACCGCCGCGACTGCCAGCCGGCCATTCGGGCTGAGGTTGTACAGCGGGCTGCACCGGGCGACCAGGTACACCCCGGCGGTGACCATCGTCGCGGCGTGGATCAATGCCGAGACCGGCGTCGGGCCCTCCATCGCGTCGGGCAACCAGGCCTGCAGCGGGAACTGACCGGACTTTCCGCAGGCCCCCAGCAACAGCAGCAGGGTGATCGCCAGCAGGGTGGGGCCGCCGATTTCACCGGCGCGGGGAAACACCTCGGAGAACTGCACGGTGCCCAGGGACCGCCAGATCAGGAAGATCGCCAGGGCCAGCCCGACGTCGCCGACCCGGTTCATCAGGAAGGCTTTCTTCGCCGCCGTCGCGGCACTGGGGCGGTCCTGGTACCAGCCGATGAGCAGGTAGGAGGCCAGGCCCACGCCTTCCCAACCGAGGTAGAGCGTGACGAAGTTGTTGGACAGCACCAGCACGAGCATCGCCGCGACGAACAGGTTGAAGTATCCGAAGAACCGGCGCCGCCCCGGGTCGTGGGCCATGTAACCGATCGCATAGAGGTGGATCAGTCCGCCGACGCCGGTGATCAACAGCACGAAAGTCAGCGACAAGGGATCAAGCCGGAGACCGTAGTTGACCTGCAGGGAGTTGACCGCGAAGAAGGTTCCCAGGCCCAGCTCCCGGGTCCGCTGCGCCGCGTCGAAACCCAGCGTCTGGGAGAAGAGCACCACGCCGTAGCCGAACGCCGCGAGTACCGTCGCGCAGCCCAACAAGTGCCCCCAGGCGTTGGTGCGGCGGCCACCGGCCAGCAGCACGAGCGCGCCGAAGGCCGGCAGCGCGACGAGCAGCCACGCGTAGAGCGCCGTCCCCTCGGCAGCAGCCACGGAGGGCAAGACCTCGGTCACCGCGTCCCCCTCGCCGATTTCAATATTTCAGCAGGTTCGCGTCATCGACCGAGGCCGACCGGCGGGTCTTGAAGATCGCCATGATGATGGCCAGCCCGACCACCACCTCGGCGGCCGCGACCACCATCACGAAGAACGCCATGATCTGCCCGTCCAGGGTGCCGTTGATCCTGGAGAAGGTGATCAGGGTCAGGTTCACCGCGTTGAGCATGAGCTCGATGCACATGAAGACCACCACCGCGTTGCGGCGCACCAACACACCGACGGCGCCGACGGTGAACAGCAGCGCCGACAGCAGCAGATAGTACGTCGGGGTCATCGCGAGACCTGCTCGCAGGGTCGAGCCATTACTCCTGCCCCTCCTGGTCCGCGGGCGTCGATCGCGCCGGCCCGCGCAGGGCGTGGGCGTCCGGGTCCGCGCCGGCGCTGACAACGCTGCGGACTTCGGCGTCCAGACGATCGCGGCCCGTGGACTCGAGCAGTTCGGACAGCGACTCCGGGGCCACCGAACCGTCGGGCAGCAGGGCTGGGGTGGCCACCGAGTTCATCGTGGCGAACACTCCAGGACCTGGCAGTGGGGAAGGACGCTGACCCCGGATCCGGGCCTCCACCCGCTCGCGCTGAGTCAACCTGCCCTGCTTGGAGCGCTCGGTGAAGGCCAACACCATCGCGCCGACCGCCGCGGTCATCAGCAGCGCCGAGGTGAGCTCGAAGGGAAAGAGGTAGTCGGTGTAGAGGCTGCGGCCCAGGTTGGCGACATTGCCGCCGCCGGTGCTGTTGACCTTCGCCAACCCGACCGCGGTGACCCCGGCGAAAGCCCGGCCCAGCGTCGACACCAGCAGTACGGCCAACCCGATTCCGGCTAGTGCCGCCGCGACCCGCTGACCGCGCAGTACCTCAACCACCGAGTCGACGCTTTCCTTGCCCACCAGCATCAGCACGAACAGGAACAGCATCATGATCGCGCCGGTGTAGACGATGATCTGCACGAAACCCAGGAACGGCGCTTGCTGGACCATGTACAGCGCACCCAGGCACAGCATGGTCTGCGCCAACCACAGCGCCGAGTGCACCGCATTGCGGGCGAACACCATGCCCAGCGCACCGGCGAGCGCGAGCGGGCCCAGGATCCAGAACGCGATGGTCTCCCCGAGACCGATCACTGTTCCTCCTCCCCCACCGCACCCGAACGGCGCTCCAGGCTCGGACCCTGCACGTAGTAGTCCTCCTCGGTTTCACCCAGCCGCATTGGGTGCGGGGGTTGTTCCATCCCGGCCAGCAGCGGCGCCAGCAGGTCCTCCTTGGTGTAGATGAGGTCCTGGCGGTTGTCGTCGGCCACCTCGTACTCGTTGGTCATGGTCAACGAACGGGTCGGGCACGCCTCGACGCACAGGCCACACCCGATGCACCGCAGGTAGTTGATCTGGTAGATCTCGCCGTACCGCTCACCGGGCGAGTAGCGCGCCTCCTCGGTGTTGTCCCCACCCTCGACGTAGATCGCGTCCGCGGGGCAGGCCCAGGCGCACAGCTCGCAGCCCACGCATTTCTCCAGCCCATCCGGGTGCCGGTTGAGCTGGTGCTTACCGTGGAATCGCGGTGCAGTGATCTTCTTGACCTCGGGGTACTCCTCGGTCACTACCTTCCTGAACATCGTCGAGAAGGTGACTCCGAAACCCTTGACCGGATCAAGTAGTCCCATGGCCGTCCTCCTGCCTCGGTGGCGGGGCGCCATTGCCCGACACTGCAGTGCCCGATAGGCCCGCACCCACTGCGGCGCGCCGAGGCGGCGATGGCGGCACCACCAGGTCCAGCGGGGGCAACGGGTAGTCCGAACCGGCGGTGGTCACCTTATGGGTGCGCTCGACTGGCTGGCGTTGCGGCAGCAGGAAGGCGACGACCAGCAGGATGACTAGCAAGAAGCCGCCCACCACGAGGATCTCGCCGGGCGTGACGGCGGAGCCGCGGAGCGCCCGGGCAGCGAAGACCAGCACGATCCACACCAGACTGCCCGGTACCAGCACCTTCCAGCCCAGCGCCATGAACTGGTCGTAACGCATCCGGGGCAGGGTGCCGCGCAGCCAGACGAACACGAAAAGGAACGCCAGCAGCTTGCCGATGAACCACAGCGGGCCCCACCACCCGCGGTCCAGCGCGCTGCCGGCGAGCGGCCACGGGGCGTGCCAGCCGCCGAGGAACAGGGTGGTCGCCATCGCCGAGACGGTGACCATGTTGACGTACTCGGCGAGGAAGAACAGCGCGAACTTCAATGACGAGTATTCGGTGTGGAAACCACCGACCAGTTCCGATTCCGCCTCGGGCAGGTCGAACGGCGCGCGGTTGGTCTCGCCCACCATCGACACGCAGAACACCGCGAAGCTGGGGAACAGCAGGAAGACGAACCACCACTGGCGCGACTGCGCGGCCACGATGTCCGCCGTGGACAGCGAACCCGAATACAGCACCACCGCGACGATCGACATCCCTAGGGCGATCTCATAGGAGATCACCTGGGCGGCCGACCGCAGCGAGCCCAGCAGCGGGTACGGCGAGCCCGACGCCCAGCCGGACAGCACGATCCCATAGACCCCCAGCGACGAGCAGGCCAGCACCACCAGCACCCCGACCGGCAGATCGGTGATCTGCAACACGGTGTGCTCACCGAAGATCGACACCTCGCCGCCGAGCGGGATCACGGAGAACGCCGTGAACGCCGTGATAGCGGAGATGATCGGAGCCAGGATGTACACCCAGCGATCCGCCATCGCCGGCATGATGTCCTCTTTGAACGCCAACTTCAGCCCATCGGCCAGGGACTGCAACAACCCGAAGGGCCCGACCCGGTTAGGGCCCGGCCGCTGCTGCATGCGCCCGACCACCCGGCGCTCCATCCAGATCATGAACAAGGTCATGACCATCAGGAACACGAAGATCACGACGACCTTCACGATGATCAGCCACAGCGGGTCGTCGACGAGCAGGGCTTCGGTGGGCGTCATGACCTGCCTCCCCACGCCGTCTTGGCTGCTCCCGCGGTGCCGGCCGGGGCGCCGTTACCGCTGCGGACGGTGACCACGGTGCCGTGGCCGGCGCAGAGGCTGCTCCGGACCGTAGCGGGTCCGGAGTTACCCGGGACCCACACCACGCCCGGGGGCAGGTCAGCGGCCGCAGCCGGTAGCGTCACCGAGCCCCGCTGGGTGGATACCGTGGCCCGGCCGCCGAGGTGCACTCCGAGGTCGGTGGCGGTGGCTTCGGACATCAACGCGACGACAGTCCGTGCGGTGCCCGCCAGGTGCGGCTCGCCGCCCTGCATCGACCCGTTGTCCAGCAGCCGCCGCCAGGTGGCCAGCAACGCCTTGCCCTCGCCGAGCTCTGGGACCGGCGCCGCGGCCACCTGCGGTGGGTCCCACCGGGCTCCGGCATAGGTACCCAGCGCGGCGAACCCGGCCCACGCCGCGGCCGGGGTCTGGGTGAACAGGTCGACGTCCATCTCGACGGCCAGGCTGTCCAGTACCCGGCAGTCCGGCATGGTCGCGCCGCCGCCCCGGGCCGGACCTATCCCGGAGCTGATCGTAGTGCCGAACTCCCGGCGGCGACCCTCCCAGTTCAGGTAGCTGCCCGCCTTTTCGAGGGCCGTCGCGATCGGCAGCACCACGTTGGCCGCCCTGGTCACCGCCGAGGGCCGTATCTCCAGGCTCACCACGAACCCCGTCCGACTCAGCGCCTCCTCGGCCAGCCGCGGATCCGGCAGGTCGGCGGGGTCCACACCGCCGATGACCAGCCCACCCAGTTGCCCCGCGGCGGCGGCCGCGATGATGCCTTCGGTGTCCCGACCCGGCCGGCTCGACAGCGTCACGCCCCAGGCGCTCTCGATCTCCGCGCGGGCCACCGGGTCGGTGATCGGCCGGCCACCAGGCAGCAACGTCGGTGCCGCCCCGGCCTCCAGCGCACCCCGCTCACCGGCTCGCCGCGGGATCCAGGCCAGCCGGGCACCGGTACTCGCGGCCAGCCGCGCCACCGCGGAGTACAACCCGGGCACCTCGGCGGCGCGCTCACCGACCAGCAGCACCGCTCCCGGCGCACCCAACGCGTCGCGGGCTGGACCGTCCAGCCTGTCCAAGGCATCGGGCTCACCGCCGGGCCGCACCCGCAGCAGCGTGCCGTGGGTCCGGCGCACCGCGGGGGTGGTGAACTGGCCGAGGTGCCACACTGGCATCTCCCGATCGCGGGCGGCACGCCGCAGCCGCAGGTACACGATCGGCGACTCTTCCTCGGGCTCGAAGGCCACGCAGAGCACCGCGGGTGCGGCGCTGAGGTCGTCGTAGGTCACCCCACCGGTGTATGGCCCGACGCCGACTACATGAGCGGCAAGGAAGTCCAGCTCCTCCGCCGAGTGCGGGCGGGCCCGGAAGTCGATGTCGTTGGTGGCCAGTGCGACCCGAGCGAACTTGCCGTAGGCGTAGGCGTCCTCGACGGTCAACCGGCCACCGGTGAGTACTCCGACACCGGAATCCCGGGCCGCCAGCAGCCCGGTGGCCGCCGCCTGCAGGGCTTCGGTCCACGACGCCGGCCGCAACTCACCACCGAGGGAATCCCGGACCAGCGGCCGGGTGAGCCGATCCGCGGCACTGGCGTAGGCGAAGGCGAAGCGGCCCTTGTCGCAGTTCCATTCCTGGTTGACCTGCGGGTCGTGACCGGCCAGCCGGCGCAACACAATGCCGCGGCGCCAATCGGTGCGCTGCGCGCAGCCGCTCGCGCAGTGCTCACACACCCCGCGGGTGGAGACCAGGTCGAATGGTCGGGACCGGAACCGGTAGGCGGCGCTGGTCAGCGCGCCGACCGGGCAGATCTGGATGGTGTTGCCGGAGAAGTAGGACTGGAAGGGCTTGTCAGCGGCTACCCCGACCTGCTGGTCAGCGCCGCGTTCGAGCATGTCGATGAACTCGTCGCCGGCGATCTGCTCGGAGAACCGGGTGCAGCGCGCGCACAGCACGCAGCGCTCGCGGTCCAGCAACACCTGTGTGGAGATCGCAATCGGTTTGGCGAAGGTGCGTTTGGCCTCGGTGAACCGAGAATCGGCCCGGCCGTTGGACAGAGCCTGGTTCTGCAGCGGACACTCGCCGCCCTTGTCGCAGATCGGGCAGTCCAGCGGGTGGTTGATCAGCAGCAGTTCCATGATGCCCTGCTGCGCCTTGTCCGCCACCGCCGAGGTGTGCTGGGTCTTCACAACCATGCCGTCAGCGACCGTGAGGCTGCAGCTGGCCTGCGGCTTGGGCATCGGGCGCCCGCCCATCTCCACCTCGACCAGGCACTGCCGGCAGGCGGCGACCGGGTCGAGCAGCGGGTGGTCGCAGAACCGCGGCACGATGATGCCCAGCCGCTCGCAGGCCCGGATCACCAGCTCACCCTTGGGTGCGTCGACCTCGCGGCCGTCGATGGTCAATCGGACATGCCCCTCGGGGACGGCGCGGCTGCTGTCGGTCTGCTGTGCCAGCGTCATCGGCGCGACCCTGCCAGGCCGATCTCCGACCCCGGATTGATCTGCTGCGGGCGTCCGTATCCGGGTTGCTTGGCGCACAGGTCCAGGAACTCCTGGCGGAAGTACTTGATGCCGCTCATGATGGGGCTGGCGGCGCCGTCCCCGAGTGCGCAGAACGACCGACCCAGGATGTTGTCACAGACGTCCAGCATGGTCTCCACGTCGGCTGCGGTGCCCTCGTGGCGCACCATCCGTTGCAGGATCAGGGTCAACCAGTACGTCCCCTCCCGGCACGGTGTGCATTTACCGCAGGACTCGTGCTTGTAGAACTCGGTCCACTTCATCACCGCCCACGGCACACTCACCGACGTGTTGAAGACCATCACGGCGGTGGTGCCCAGCATGGAGCCGGCCGCCGCGGCGCCCTCGAAGTCCAGCGGCACATCCATGTGCTGGGCAGCCAGCATCGGGGTGGACGATCCGCCCGGCGTCCAGAACTTCAGCGGGCCGCCCTTCATCCCGCCGGACAGCTCCAGCAACTCCCGCAACGTGATACCCAGCGGGGCCTCGTACTGTCCGGGCCGCTGCACATGCCCGGAGATCGAGTAGATCTTCGGACCGGGCGACTTCTCGGTGCCCATCGTGCGAAACCAGTCCGCCCCGCCGTTGACGATGTACGGCACGCTGCAGATGGTCTCCACGTTGTTCACCACGGTGGGTGCCTCGTAGAGCCCGGAGGTGGCCGGGAACGGCGGCTTGAGCCGGGGCTGGCCACGCCGGCCCTCCAGCGAGTCGAGCAGCGCGGTCTCCTCACCACAGATGTAGGCGCCGGCACCGGCATGAATCACGATGTCGAGGTCAAACCCCGAGCCGAGGATGTCTTTGCCCAAGTAGCCGGCCTGGTAAGCCTCGTTGACCGCCTGCTGCAGCCGGCGATTGCAGTGCAGCATCTCGCCGCGGACGTAGATGAAGCACTCGTGGGCGCGGATCGCGTAGCTGGTGATGATGCAGCCTTCGATCAGCGAGTGCGGGTCGGCCATCATCAGCGGCACGTCTTTGCAGGTGCCCGGCTCGCCCTCATCTGCGTTGATCACCAGGTACTTGGGTTTGGCCGCTGCCCCGCCGGCCTGCTCGCCTGGCTTGACCTGCGGGATGAAACTCCACTTCAAGCCGGTGGGGAAACCCGCCCCGCCGCGACCGCGCAGCCCGGAGTCCTTCATGAGCTGGATCAACTGATCGGGCTGCGCGGCCAGCGCGGTGCGCAGCGCGGTGTAGCCGTCAAATTCGGTGTAGGTGTCCAGCGTCCACGATTTCGGCGACAGCCACCGCCGGGTCAACACCGGGGTGAGTGTCCGCTCGGTCACGGCTCCTCCTGCTGTAGTGGTCACTTCTTGGCGGCAACGTCGGGTAGCGGCGGGGCCTGGTCGGGCGTCGCCGGCGCCTGCCAGCCGTTATCCTGCGCGAGCTGGTTGCCGGCCAGCGTCTCGGGCGCCGCCGACGGCGCGTCCACCGCATCACGCAACTCCGAGGGCGCACCGAAGAAGCCCGCTAGCTGTAGCTCGGCGCTGCGCCAGTCGGTCAATGGCGCACCGCGGGTCGGCGCCGGCCGATCCCCACGGCGCAGCGCCTCCACCAACGCCACGGCCGACTCCGGCGTCTGGTTGTCGTAGAACTCGTAGTTCACCTGCAGCACCGGAGCCAGGTCGCAGGCAGCCAGACATTCGGCGTGCTCGAGGGTGATCGAGCCCTTCGAGCCCGGCCGGCCGGCGGTCTCCTCATGGCCGACCCCGAGCTGCTTGCGCAACCGGGAGTAGATGTCGTCGCCGCCCAGCGCCGCGCACAGCGTGTTGGTGCACACGCTGACCAGGTGCTCGCCGGTGGGTTGGCGCTTGTACATGGTGTAGAAGGTGACCACAGCGCTCACCTCGGCGGTGGTAAGGCTTAGCTGCTGGGCGCAGAACACGATTCCGGCCTGGCTGACGTGACCTTGGACGCTCTGCACCAGGTGCAGCATGGGCAGCAGCGCCGATCGAGATCGCGGGTAGCGCGCGATGATCTCTCCAGCTCGCTGCCAGGTCTGTTCGTCGAACACGCTGGTGTCCACCCGCACGGGTCGCTCCACCGGCACGTCCTGCACCGTGGTCAGGGTCGTCGGCGCGGCCTGGTCGGGCACTCCCGCCGCCGCGACCGGCCGCGCAGTGAACGCTGGGTTGCCTGTTCGTTTTTTGGCGCGGCTCATCGATCCACGCCTCCCATCACCGGGTCGATCGACGCCACCGCAGCGATGACGTCGGCCACCAAGCCGCCCTCGCTCATCGCCGGCATCGACTGCAGGTTGACGAAGCTGGGGTCTCGGACGTGCACCCGCATCGGCCGGGTCCCCCCATCGGAGACCAGGTGATAGCCCAGCTCGCCGCGCGGCGACTCCACCGACGAGTACACCTGACCGGGCGGCACTGCGAAACCCTCGGTGACCAGCTTGAAGTGGTGGATCAGTGACTCCATCGACTGCCCCATGATCTTGCGGACGTGTTCCAGCGAGTTGCCCAGCCCGTCGGCGCCGACGGACAGCTTCGCCGGCCACGCGACCTTGGGGTCCTCCACCATTACCGGGCCGGGTTCCAGCTTGTCCAGGCACTGAGCGACGATCTTCAGTGACTGGTGGATCTCTTCGACGCGCAGCAGGTAGCGGGCGTAGCAGTCCGCGTCTGTGGAGGTGGGGACCTCGAAGGTGTACTCCTCATAGCCGCAGTAGGGCTCCACCTTGCGCAGGTCCCATTCCAAACCGGCGCAGCGCAGGATCGGGCCGGTGACACCCAGCTGCAGGCAACCGTCCAGCGGCAGGTAGCCCACATTCTGCAGGCGCTGCTTCCAGATCGGCTGGCCGGTGAGCAGCTTGTCGTAGTCCGGCAGCCGGGAGTCCATCACCGTCAGGAAATCCCGGATCTTGGTCTCGTAGCCTTCGGGCAGATCTTGGGCGACGCCGCCGGGCCGGATGAACGCGTGGTTCATCCGCAGGCCGGTGAGGAACTCCAGCAGATGCAGGACTTCCTCGCGCTCGCGGAACCCGGCGGTCATGCCGGTGAGTGCACCGAGCTCCATCCCGCCGGTGGCGATCGCCACCAGGTGCGAGCTGCACCGGTTTAGCTCCATGAGCAGCACCCGGATCACCTGCGCGCGGCGCGGTGCGGTGATGCCGAGCAGCTTCTCGGTGGCCAGGCAGTAGGCCGCCTCGTTGAACAGCGGCGCCAGGTAGTCCGCCCGGGTCACGAAGGTGACGCCTTGGGTCCAGGTCCGGTACTCGCAGTTCTTCTCGATACCGGTGTGCAGGTAGCCGATCACAGAGCGGGCCTGCGTGACGACTTCGCCTTCCAGCTCCAGGACCAACCGCAGCACGCCGTGCGTGGAGGGATGCTGCGGCCCCATGTTGACGACGATGCGTTCGTCGTGTTTCCAGTCCTCGATCAGGCTGTCCCAGTCGCCGCCGGTGACGGTGTACACCCGGCCCTCGGTGGTCTCCCGTGCCGTGGCGGCGTAGGGATCGGCCGAGTTGGTGGCGTCGCTGGCTGTGTCGGCTGTGCCGCTGCCGACGGTGTGTGCTGGTTCCGTATCCCCCTGTTGCTGTGGCGTCATCAGGAGTACGCCCTCCGCTGGTCCGGCGGTGGGATCTCGGCGCCGCCCTTGTACTCCACCGGGATCCCGCCCAGCGGGTAGTCCTTACGCTGCGGGTGGCCGTCCCAGTCGTCGGGCATGAGAATCCGGGTCAGCGCCGGGTGGCCGTCGAAGATGATGCCGAACATGTCCCAGGCTTCCCGCTCCTGCCAGTCCGCGGTCGGGTAGACCTCGACCACGCTGGGCACGTGAGCGTCATCGATGTCGACGGCGACCTCCAGCCGGATCCGCCGCCGGTAGGTCATCGAGGTGAGGTGGTAGACCGCGTGCAGCCGTTGGGCGACCTCGGTGCCGTAGTCAACGCCGGAGACCGAGCTGCACAGCTCGAAGCGCAGCGCCGGATCATCTCGCAGGGTGCGGCACAGCGCCAGCAGGTGCTCCCGGTGCACGTAGTAGGTGATCTCACCGCGATCCACGGTGACCTGTTGGATCGCCTCGGCGGGCATGCCGCGCTCGCGCATCGCGGCCAGCAGCTCGTCGGTGACCTCGTCGAACCAGCCACCGTAGGGCCGCTGCGCGGGATGCGGCACGTACGCCGGCAGCGTCAGTCCGCCGTAGCCGGAGGTATCTCCGGAGCCGGCAACCCCGAACATTCCCTGCCGGGCCCGGCCGGCGACTACCCCGCCGTGCGCCTCGTGCTCGTCTTGCCGAGCTGAGCTCATCTCGGCCGAGCTGTACTGACCGGGCGCCAGGCCGTTATTATTCTTGTCCGTCACCATTGCTCACTGCTTCCGAGCTTCGATGACCTTGGACCGGCCGCTCCCCGATGGTCTGGGGTTCTTCTGCGGGCCGTAGCGAATCGAGGAAGCCACCATCTCGGTGTGGTGGCCGGCCATCTCCGCTGCCCGTTTCGGACCGAGCGGCTCATCCATGATCTTGGCGTGCAGTTTGAGGATGGCGTCGATGAGCATCTCCGGACGCGGCGGGCAACCGGGCAGGTACATGTCCACCGGGACGATATGGTCCACGCCCTGCACGATCGCGTAGTTGTTGAACATGCCCCCGGTGGAGGCACAGACGCCCATCGAGAGCACCCAGCGCGGCTCGGGCATCTGGTCATAGATCTGCCGCAGGACCGGAGCCATCTTGTTGCTCACCCGACCCGCCACGATCATCAGATCGGCCTGCCGCGGGGAGGCGCGGAAGACCTCCATGCCGAAACGGGCCAGGTCATAGCGGGGCGCCCCGGTCGTCATCATTTCAATCGCGCAGCAGGCCAGCCCGAACGTGGCCGGCCACAGCGACGACTTCCGGGTCCAGTTGACCAGCTTCTCGACACTGGTCAGCAGGATCCCGCTGGGGAGTTTCTCTTCCAAACCCATGATCAGTTCCAGTCCAGCCCGCCGCGTCGCCACACGTAGGCATAGGCGAAGCCGAGCGTCACGATGAACAGAACGATTTCCACCAGGCCGAAGATGCCCAACGAGTCCGCGGCGACCGCGAACGGGTACAAGAACACCATCTCGATGTCGAACAGGATGAACAGCATCGCGGTGAGGTAGTAGGCCACCGGCATCCGCCCGGCTCCCGCAACCGGTTGCGGGGACGGCTCGATCCCGCACTCGTAGGCATCGAGCTTGGCCCTGTTGTACCGGCGCGGACCGATATGGGGCGCCGCGACGATGGAGAAGACCGCGAAACCCCCGGCTAGCAGGAGCAGCAGAACTAGGGGAACATAGGGCTGCAGCACTAGCGTCCCCTCCTTCGGCGTCTCATGAGGTCCCCACCTACCCTACGTGCGGATCGGTCACGCGGTGCCCTGAGGCTAACCTAAAATCCGGCCCCGATCAGGCATTACCGGCGACGCCAGGTGTGTCGATCACACGCTGGGAGTCAGCCGGGTCATGGCTGTGATCACCCGATCCATCGCGTCGCCCTCCCGGCTGTCGTAGAGGTTGGCCAGCAGCTTGAGCAGGAAGCGCATCAAGGTCGGGCGCGGCAAGCCGTGGCGGGTCGCGGCGCGCATCACGGCCGGATGCGCGATCAACCGGCTGAATCCGTTGCCCAACCGGAAATAACCACCCAGCTCCTCGCGCAGCGCAGCGGGGTACCGCCGCAATGCGTGCTCACGGGCCAGCCCCTCGGGCCGGGCCAGTGCCTGGATCGTGCACTCCGCGGCGAACCGGGCGGACTGCATCGCATAGGCGATGCCCTCACCGTTGAACGAGTTGACCATGCCGCCGGCGTCCCCGACCAGCAACAAGCCGTTGCGGTAGTGCGGCGTGCGGTTGAAACCCATCGGCAGGGCCGCCCCAGCGATCTTGCCAGCGGCGTTGTCCTCACGGAAACCCCACTCCGCCGGGGTGCTGTCCAACCACGACCGCAGCAGCGCCCGGTAGTCGGTCTTGCCATACGCCGTCGACGTCGACAGGATCCCCAGGCCGACGTTGGACGTCCCATCGCCCATTCCGAAGATCCAGCCATAGCCGGGCAGCAGCCTGGGCTGCTCCGGGATGGTGTGGTCCCAGAGCTCGAGGTGGCTTTCCAGGAAGTCGTCATGGGTGCGGGGGCTGGTGTAATAGCGCCGCACCGCGACACCCATCGGCCGGTCGGCGCGCTTGTCCATCCCCAAGCTCAGCGCGAGCCGGGCGCTGACCCCATCGCAGGCCAACGTCAGCGGGGCACGGTATTGCATCGGCTGTTTGTCCGGACCCTGCTTGCCCTTCACACCGAGGACCCGACCGCTACGTTCGTCTGTGATCGCCTCGGTGACCGTGTTCTGCTCATATAGCCGTGCGCCGGCCTTCTCAGCGTGGCGCGCCAGCATCTCGTCGAAGTCCAGCCGGGTGCGCACCGCGCCGTAGGGCGGGAAGCTGGCCAGATCGGGCCACGGCAGTTCGATCGTCACTCCGCCACCTACCACCCGCAGGCCCCGGTTGTGCAACCAGCCGGCCTCGACGCTGGTATCGATGCCGAGATCGATCAGCTGCTTGACGCCTCGGGGAGTCAGCCCGTCCCCGCACACCTTCTCCCGGGGAAACGTGGACTTCTCCAGCAACAACACGTCCAGGCCGGAACGCGCCAGGTACGCGGCGGCCGTCGAACCCGCCGGCCCCGCCCCCACCACGATTACGTCCGCGTCGTTGCCGCCGGAACCCGCACGCCTGGCCATCGGAGCTCCCTCGCCGCGATCCCGCAGTGCCGTTGATGTCGCAGTGCCGTTCGGCCGAGTGTACGGGTCTCCAGCTCAGTCTCCTTCCGCTCCACCGTTCCCAAGCTCCACAGCAGAGCTGTCCGCGCCCTCCGGGGCAGCGCTGCTGTGGAGCTCGGGAGGCGCAGCGTCGTTGAAGCCTGGGTCCCCAGCGTCGGGTTCCGGGTCGGTGTCGGGGAGGGCTTGGGGTCTGCCTGGCGCCCACAGCTGGGTGGCGGCGCCGCCACCCAGCAGCGTTGCGGCCAGCACCACTGCTGCGAGCGCTCCGAACGGAATGTCGACCGGGTCGAACGCCGCTGCGCCGAGCCGCCCGCCAGCCAGCGCGCCAAGCACGGCGATCCCGACCGCGAGCGCCGTGGCGGCCACCGCGAGGACCCGCAGCCGCTCTGACCGGTCCTGGCCGGCGGCGACGCAACGGCGCCCCACCGCGGCCCCGATCAGCAGTGGTACCGCAAGGACTACGCCCCACCAGGGTTGCCCCGGGCCCTGCGGCAGCGCGGCGAGCAGTGGCACCGCCGGCACCGACCCAGCGTGCACGGCGACCGGGCTGATCGACACTGCGCCTACCGACAGGCCAGGTCCGGCCAGCCAGGACAGTCCGGCGATCGCCGCGTTCGGTAGGTATCCGATCGACACGACGGTCAGCCCGAAGGCGCTTGCGATGTCAGGCCCCGACATCTCAACGACCTCAGGCGCGGACACCACCAGAGCCAACAGCACCGTGACGAAGCCGGCGCTCAGCGCAATCGCCAGCCCCCACAACCCGGCCTCCAGGCCGGGCCGCACCCATCCGGGGGCGCGTCGTAGCGCCGCAGGCAGCAACCCGCAGGGCCGCACCAGACCCAGACCCGCAGCGGTACCGGCGACCAGCGCGCAACCGACGGCGGCCTGCGCAGGATCCGCGGTGATCGTGACCGGGGTGGCGACAAGCGCCAGGACAGCACCCAGGACGCCGTGGGTACCGGCGATCGTCGCGGCCACCCACCCGGCATCGACGGGCTGGGTGATTCCGGACCGGTCCGCGACCCCGGTCGCGCCGCGGGCGACCAGTGCGCCGAGCAGCAGCGTAGGCAGCAGCGGCAAGACGCCGAGGGGCGCACCCTGGATGGTCAGGGGCACGTGGTGCGCGGCCAACCAGCCCGCCGCCCCCAGCCGAGCCACCCCCGCCACGGAAGTGTTTGCTCCGGCGGCCGCGGTGAGTATTGCGAGCGCAACAGCGGCGACTAGGTAGCTGGCGACGGCGGGCAGGCAGGCGGCGCCGATCAGCGCACCCAGGCCAGGTCGAGTGCCTTCACCTGCTGGGTCACGGGCCGCATCATCGGACACCAGCGGCGACAGCAAGAGGCTCATGATCCCCACCCTCGCAGCCGTGTCGCCTCGCTGCGGCGATCACCTCGCCGACTCGCCCCGCGAGTAACCGGATCGGGCTAGCGCGCGCGGGTACCCCCACGGACACCGAACGGATCAGGACAGCGATTTAATGATCTCGCGCATCAGCTTCGCGGTGTCACTGGGTGTCTTGCCGACCGCAACACCCGCCGCCTCCAGGGCATCCTTCTTAGCTTCGGCAGTACCGGCGGAGCCCGAAACAATGGCACCAGCATGGCCCATGGTCTTGCCTTCAGGGGCGGTGAAGCCAGCGATGTAACCGACGACAGGTTTGGTGATGTTGGCTTTGATGTAGTCGGCGGCGCGCTCTTCGGCATCCCCGCCGATCTCGCCGATCATCACCACCGCCGCAGTGTCGGGGTCATCTTCAAAGGCCTGCAGCGCATCGATATGACTAGTGCCGATAACCGGGTCACCACCGATTCCCACGCACGTGGAGAAACCGATATCGCGCAGCTCGAACATCATCTGGTAGGTCAGGGTGCCGGATTTGGACACCAGCCCGATCCGGCCCGGGCCGGTGATGTCGGCAGGGATGATCCCGGCATTCGAGGCACCCGGACTGATCACTCCGGGACAGTTCGGGCCGACCACACGGGTGCGAGCTGGGAAGCTGGCGGCCTGCGCGCAGAAGCCGACGGTGTCATGCACCGGGATTCCCTCGGTGATGACGACGACCAGCCCGATGCCGGCGTCGATTGCTTCGCTCACCGCGGCCTTGGCGAAACGTGGTGGAACGAAGACCACGCTGACGTCGGCCCCGGTAGCGGCCATCGACTCGGCTACCGAGCCGAACACGGGCAGCGCCGCGCCGGTGAAATCGACAGCCTGACCGGCCTTGCCCGGGGTAACCCCGCCGACGACCTGACTACCCGCATCGAGCATCCGCTGGGTATGTTTGCGGCCCTCCGAGCCGGTCATCCCCTGGACGATTATTTTCGAGTCCTTGGTCAGCAAGATTGCCACCGGTCAGGCTCCCTTGGCGAAAGTCAGTGCCGCGAGCTCGGCAGCTTTGTCTGCCGCGGCGTCCATCGTGTCGACCATCGTGACGAGTGGGTGCGCCGCGTCAGCAAGGATTCGGCGGCCCTCAGCGACGTTATTGCCATCCAGCCGGACCACCAGCGGTTTCGCCGCGGCATCGCCCAGGATGTTCAATGCCTGCACGATGCCGGTGGCCACCTGGTCGCAGGCGGTGATCCCACCGAAGACATTGACGAACACCGCGTGCACGTCCGGATCACCGAGGATGATGTCCAACCCGTCGGCCATCACCTGGGCGTTCGCGCCGCCGCCGATATCGAGGAAGTTGGCCGGCTTCATCCCGCCATGCGCCTGGCCTGCGTAGGCGACAACATCCAGAGTGGACATGACCAGGCCGGCACCATTGCCGATGATGCCGACCTGCCCGTCGAGCTTGACGTAGTTGAGGTGACGGGCTTTGGCCCGGACCTCCAGCGGGTCCTGATTGGCCGGGTCGGCCAGTTCCGCGTGATCGGGGTGGCGGAACCCGGCGTTGTCGTCGAGGGTGACCTTCCCGTCCAGCGCGATGATCGCCCCCTGCCGGTCGCGGACGAGCGGGTTGACCTCGACCAGGGTCGCGTCCTCGGCGACGAAGACCTCCCACAGCTTCAGAACCGTGTCAGCCACCGCCCCCGCCACCTCCGCGGGGAACCCGGCGGCCTGAACGATCTCAGCGGCCTTGCGGGCATCGACGCCGGCGACCGGGTCCACCGGCACCTTGGCCAGCGCCTCCGGTGCCGTCGCCGCCACCTCCTCGATGTCCATCCCGCCCTGCACGCTGGCCATCGCGAGGAAGCTGCGGTGGGTGCGGTCGAGGATGAACGACAGGTAGTACTCCGCAACGATGTCGCAAGCAGGAGTCACCAGCACGCGGCGCACGGTGTGACCCTTGATGTCCATGCCAAGGATCGCCGCCGCTTTACGCCGCGCCTCCTGCGGCGTGGTGGCCAACTGCACGCCGCCAGCCTTGCCGCGGCCACCGGCCTTGACCTGCGCTTTGACGACGACCGTGCCGTCGAGTTCCGCAGCGGCGGCGCCGGCCTGCTCGCTCGTCGTGACGACGCCGCCGGCCAGCACCGGGACACCGTGGGCGCCGAACAGATCCCGCGCCTGGTATTCGTACAAATCCACGGGGTCGACCCTATCCAGCTATTCCCCACCAGCAGCCGACCGGCACCCGTGAAGAAGATCACTCATTCCACTGGGATCATTCCACTGGGGCAGCGGCCAGCGCGGCGCGCACCCAGTCGACGATCTCGTAGGTGGTGGCGCCCGGAGTGAAGACCTTGGCTACCCCGAGCTTGCTGAGCGCCGGGATGTCCTGTTCGGGGATGATCCCGCCACCGAAGACCAGCACGTCCGTCGCGCCCTTGCTCTCTAACAGCTCGATGACCCTGGCGAACAGCGTCATGTGGGCACCGGAAAGCACCGATAGCCCCACCGCGTCAGCGTCTTCCTGGAGCACAGTTTCCACGATCTGCTCCGGCGTCTGGTGCAGCCCGGTATAGACGACCTCCATACCCGCGTCGCGCAGGGCCCGCGCGACGACCTTGGCACCACGGTCGTGCCCGTCAAGTCCCGGCTTGGCGACGACCACCCGGATACGTCCGCTCATTGCGCCAAGCGTAGCTCGTGACCGGATTACCGTGAGGGCATGAACCTCGCTGGCCAGCTTCAGTCCGCGGCCCGCCAGTTAAACATTCGCGGCGCCCAGGCGGCGGAGCTGTTGGCGGCATCGACGCACACGGCGCTGGAGACGTTATCGCACAAGCGCAGCGCCAGGCTAGATCATCCGGATCCTCGTGACTAACCATCAGGTCCACGACGTGGGACACCTGTCTCTGCCGGTCGGCCCCACCGCCGTGCGCACCGTGGTGAGCAGCTTGGCGGCCGGCTCCGCCTCGTAATTCCGGAACAACCGACCGCCCAGCGCGCAAGAACCAACGCTGGCCGATAAGGCCGGACGTATCGCGGAACGGCGCCTTGCCCACACTGGTCGCCCTCCGTTACGTTCCCGCGGTCCACGGCCACTGTCCGAGCACGACCGATCGCGGCTGGTCCACACCAGCTCCCCGGGATCCCCCGCCCGGCATCAGTCCGGACTCGCTGAGACAGGGAAGGCAGGTCTTGGCTCGACACCGCTCCCCAGGCGGCCAACGACCAACTCTGGTCGTTGCGGCGGCGCTGGGCCCTGGCACCTCAAGTACCCGGGTGGCGCACCGCATCACGGCCCCCTCCCCGACCGCGCGGGGTCGGGTGGTGGTGGCGGCCGTTGCGGCTGGCGCCTTCGTGGCCGCGAGCCAGACGATCGACCACGCCGCCGTCACGATTTCCAACGACGCCACGTTGGTGGCGTCTGCGCAGGAGGCCTCGGCGGCGATAGGTCTCGGCGGCCCCGCACCTGCACCTGAGTACCTCCCGGTCACTCGACCCACGGACCCTGCCACGGTCGAGGCCGTGCAGGCGATGGCCAAGGGGCAACGCCTGGGGGACGAGCGCGCCACCCAGGAGGCCGAGGCCACCAGGGTTCGGTTCGTCATGCCCACGAAAGGGATCTTCACGTCGGGATTCGGCGGCAGGTGGGGGGCGTTCCACTACGGCATCGACCTCGCGAACGCCATCGGGACGCCGATCGTCGCCGCAGCCGACGGCGTGGTCGCGGAGTCCGGACCAGCGAGCGGATTCGGCCTGTGGATACGCATCCGACACTCCGATGGCACGATCACCGTCTACGGGCACATCAACCGCTCGCTCGTGGTGGCGGGCCAGAAGGTCCGAGCGGGCCAGGAGATCGCCGAAATGGGCAACCGGGGCAACTCGACCGGACCGCACCTGCACTTCGAAGTGTGGAACCCGGCTGGCAAGAAGATCAACCCGATCATCTGGCTGCACGAACACGGCATCGACTTCTAAGGGCATTGCTCGCCAGCTCATCCGCCGCCATCCGAGGGCCAGCCGCCGATCAGGTGGGCATGCGCTGTGCGCCACACCGAGCAAAGCGGGCGGCGGTGGCGAACCGGGCGAAACGACCGATCGCAATGCCGGCAGCGTCCGCGCAGGCCAGCGCCATGCTGCGCCAGGAGGGACCGCCAGCCCACAGCGAGGGCAAGCAGTCGAACTCGCACCGCTGGCCAGGCCGCCGCTGGCGCCGGCCCGCGAAGCAGCCCCTCGACGTCGCGCAAGTACGCTTCCACGCGTTCCCCCAAGACTCGCCTCAACCGCTCGTCCATCCCGCACCCCCGTAGCCTAGTCGAACACACGTTCGAAAACTAGTGGGCACCCCTGACACCCTGCGCGCCAGCCCGCTCCCGCGCACCGATCGATGCCGTGAACTCGACAGGGCCGACCTTTCTGTCGCCGAAAACGTCGGTGCTGTCGAGTTCACGGCCATACTGACGTGCGCAGAAGTGAGATGCTCCGCTGATGAGCAGCGCAGCGGCGGCACCGTTGACGTTGATGGCGGTCCATGCACATCCCGATGATGAATCCACCTCAACCGGCGGCCTCCTTGCGCACTATGCGTTGCGCGGCGTGCGAACCATCGTCGTCACGTGTACGGATGGAGATCTGGGTGACGGACCGGGGGGCGTCAAGCCAGGCCAGGACGGCCACGACCCTCGGGAAGTGGCGGCCGTCCGGCAAGGTGAGCTCCGCCGCGCCTGCGAACACCTGGGCGTATCAGACCTCGAATTGCTCGGCTACCACGACTCCGGCATGGCGGGGTGGGGCCTGCAGGACCGCGACAACGCGTTCTGCGGCGTACCCGTCGAGCATGCTGCCAGCCGGATCGCGCTACTCATCAACCGTTATCAGCCGCAGGTGGTGGTCACTTACGATCCGGACAGCACCCGACATCCGGACCACGTTCACGCCGCCCGCGCCACGACGTTGGCAGTCGATGCCGGGCAGTTGGTGGCAAAGCTGTACTACAAGGCCCACGGCAGCAGCTATTGGCAGCGGCTGAACCAGGCATTGGCCGAAGTCGGCATCCAACGGGCCGCCCCGTCCGGGGAAACACTGCGGATACTGGAAACCGTCGAGCAGCGGATCACGACGATCGTCGACGTCAGTCAGGTCGTCGACCGCAAGCGGACCGCGCTGCATGCCCATGCCAGCCAGATCGGTTCCTCACTAGCCGGAAAGCTTCCCACCAGCCAGTATCGCTACGCGTTCGGTACAGAGGCCTACATCCGGACCCGTGACACCACAGGAACATCCACGCCCGAAGACGATCTCTTCACAGGACTGGGGAAGCCGCAACTACAGCTTCGCTAGCGGAACTCCGCCGATGAGCATCAGGCGGACCTTCCCGGCCGAGCCGAAATCGATGGTCGCGGTGGCCCGGGGGCCGCTGCCGTCGGTGGCCACCACGGTGCCCAGGCCGTACTTGTCGTGGCTGACCCGGTCGCCCACGTCCAGCGACAGGGCGGGGGTGTTCTGCCAGCCCCGGAACGGGGTCGAACGCAGACCCTGAGCCGCAACGCCGGCCTGCGCGGAGTCAGCGCCGGTGACGTCGCTGTTACGGCCGAAGACCGTGCGCCCCACCGGGCCGGCGCGACTGGGCTCCTCGCGCCGCCAGGTCACCAGTGACTCGGGCACATCGGCCAGGAAGCGCGACGCCGGGTTGGTCATCGGTTGCCCCCAGGCGGAGCGGGTGATAGCCCGCGACAGGTAGAGCCGGTGCTGGGCCCTGGTCAGCCCGACGTAGGCGAGCCGCCGCTCCTCGGCGAGCTCGGCGGGATCGCCCAGCGCGCGCAGGTGCGGGAACATCCCGTCTTCCCAACCGATGAGGAACACCACCGGGAACTCGAGGCCCTTGGCGGTGTGCAGGGTCATCAACGTCACTACACCACCGGAGGCGCCGTCGTCGTCCGGGATCTGATCGGCGTCGGCGACCAGCGCCACCCGCTCCAGGAACGCGGCGAGCGACCCCGGCTCGGCGCCACCGTCGTCAACCGGGGTGATCGGCGCAGGCTCACTGGCGAACTCCCGCGCCACCGTCACCAGCTCGGTGAGGTTGTCCAGCCGGGAGCCATCCTGCGGATCCTCGGAGGCGTCGAGCTCGGCTCGGTAGCCGGTGCGCTCCAGCACCGCCTCGAGGACCTCCGCGACCTCCTCGCCCGCCGCCACTTTCTCTCGCAGCTTGTCGATCAGCACCACGAACGCCGTGATCGCGTTGCGGGATCTCGGGTTGAGCAGCGGGATCTCGTGGCCGGCCGCGGCGGCCCGCAGCGCCGCGGCGAACGAGATCTGCTCGCGCTCGGCGTAGGTGGCCAGCACTGCCTCCGCGCGGTCGCCGATCCCCCGGCGGGGCGTGTTGAGAATCCGGCGCAGCGACACGGTGTCCTCAGGATTGGCCAACACCCGCAGGTAGGCCAGCGCGTCGCGAACCTCGCGACGTTCATAGAAGCGCACCCCACCGACCACCTTGTAGGGCAATCCGAGCCGGATGAACATCTCCTCGAAAACCCGGGATGAGTTGTTGGTTCGATAGAACACGGCCACGTCAGCGAACCGTGCGGCGCCACTGTCGACCAGCTGGTCGATCTCCGATGCGACGAACGCCGCCTCGTCATGCTCGTTGTCGGCCACGTAGCCGACGATCAATTCACCATCCCCGGCAGCCGACCACAACCGCTTGTCCCGCCGGCCGGAGTTGCGCGCGATCACCGCGTTCGCTGCGGACAGGATCGTCTGAGTGGACCGGTAGTTCTGCTCCAACAAGATCGTTCGGGCAGTCGGGAAGTCCCGCTCGAACTCCTCGATGTTGCGGATGGTGGCGCCCCGGAAGGCGTAGATGGACTGGTCTGCATCGCCCACGACGCACAGCTCGCTCGGCACCTCGCCGTGCGCCGCAGGCGCTACCAGTTCGCGGACCAGGGTGTACTGCGCGTGGTTGGTGTCCTGGTACTCGTCGACCAGGATGTGGCGGAACCGGCGCCGGTAATGCTCGGCGACGTCGGGCAGGGTCTGCAGCAGCTCGACGGTGCGCATGATCAGATCGTCGAAGTCCAGCGCGTTGGACACACTCAGCCGCTGCTGGTAACCGGTGTAGACCTCCACAACCCGGCGCTCGAGGTCGTTTCCCGCTGCGCCGGCCGCCGAATCGGGATCGACGAGATCGTTCTTCAGATTGGAGATCTTCGCCGCCAGGGTCCGGGCGGGGTAGCGCTTCGGGTCCAGATCCAGGTCGCGGGCCACCATCGTGATCAGGCGACGGGTGTCGTCGGAGTCGTAGATGGAGAAGTTCGACGTCAGCCCGGCGAGGTGACTCGCCTCCCGGCGCAGGATTCGCACGCACATCGAGTGGAACGTCGACACCCACATCACCGCGGCGTGCCGGCCGACCAGGGCGGTGACCCGCTGCCTCATCTCCGCGGCTGCCTTGTTCGTGAAGGTGATCGCCAACACCTGCCCGGGGGTGACACCGCGCTGGGCGAGCAGGTAGGCGATGCGGTGGGCGAGCACTCGGGTCTTACCCGAGCCCGCTCCCGCGATGATGAGCAGCGGGGAACCGGCGTGCTCCACCGCCGCGCGTTGCTGCGAGTTCAGCCCGGCGAGCAGGTCCTGTGGCGGGGCAGCAGTAGAAGCACTCATCGTGGCGACAACGGTACCGGGAGACACTGTCAGTCTCAGCGTGCACTGCACGCGCATTTCTCGGCAATGTGCCCGGCACCCGGACCCACGCCATAAGAAGTGGACGGCGGAGCCCGCCACGTGGCAGACTTCGGGTCGTGATGAGTGGTCACCGCTTTTTCTACGGGTACTGGATCCGGTGCCCGTGATGGTGTGACGCTCACACACAGACCACCACGACGCCCCGGAGTCCACGGACCCGGGGCGTCGTTGCTGCCGGGGAACGCGGGCCCGGGACAGAATCGGGAGATCACCGAGATGTCGCAACACGCGACCAGCGCGACAGCCCCCCGGGTCGACGGCCGTCACACCGACGGCCGGGACGACGACACCGTCACCGACCTCGCCGCGCTGCGCACCGAGATCGACTACCTGGACGCCGAGATCCTGCGCCTGGTGCAGCGACGCACCGCGGTATCCCAGGCGATCGGCGCCGCCCGCCGAGCCGCCGGAGGTCCGCGGGTGGTGCACGGCCGCGAGATGGCCGTCCTCGACCGCTACCGCGAGCTCGGCACCGAGGGCCATGAGCTGGCGATGCTGCTGCTGCGCCTCGGGCGTGGTCGGCTCGGCCACTGAGCACCTGAGCACCGCCGCGCCCATCGAGGCACACTGGCTTCATGGTGCTCAATCTGATTGCTGTCCTCGCCGCGCTGGCCGGCTTGCTCGCGGCGGTCGCGCACGGCGGATATCTCGCGATGCTCGGGGCCGCCGCCAACCGGCGGTCCGGGGGCGAACCGGTCAACCAATACATCCGCAGCCGGGTTCCGGTAGCTGCGGTCACCCTCGGGGTAGCGCTACTCGCGCTGTTGCTCGCCGCTGGCGGTCCAGCTGCCGACATCTTGGCCATCTTGGCCGGCGCCGGGAGCGGCATAGTGGGCTACCAGGCCCTCCAGGGCACCCGGACCCGATACCGCAGCGGCGGCTGACCGGCTGGGCGGTAGCGGCGGGCACCGCCCGTCCTGCTGGAGCTACCGAACACCGATGCCCTCGGTGAAGGACGGGTTGGTCACGCAGCGATGGGCCTAGCCTGAGGTGGTGAGCGAGGAGCGCCATAGGTGAACCCCGATAACCGGCTCGTCGCCGGTCGCTACCGTCTGGAGCAGCGCGTCGCCACTGGTGCGATGGGCGCGGTCTGGCGGGCGCACGACGAACGGCTCAACCGCACGGTAGCGCTCAAGGAGCTGCTGATCGCGCCCGGCCTGGCGCAGGCGGAAGCACAGACCGCCACGGATCGGGCGATGCGCGAGGGCCGCATCGCAGCTCGGTTGCAGCACCCGCACGCCATCTGCGTCTACGACGTGGCTCTCGACACGGGCACCGGCGCCGGCAGCCAGCTGGTGCCCTGGCTGGTGATGGAGTACCTGCCCTCGCGCAGCCTCGCCGCGGTGCTCGCCGAGTACGGGACGCTGGCGCCGGACGAGGCGGCCAGGATCGGCCAGCAGGTCGCCGCTGCACTCACCGCGGCCCACGAAGCGGGAATCGTGCACCGGGATGTCAAGCCGGGAAACGTGCTGCTCGGTGCAGATGGGACCGCCAAGATCACCGATTTCGGGATCTCCCGGGCGACCTGGGACGCCACCGTGACGAGCACCGGAGTGCTGGCGGGCACCCCCGCCTACTTCGCTCCCGAGGTGGCCCGTGGCGAGGCGCCCGGACCCGCGAGCGACGTATTCTCGCTGGGCTCCACTCTCTACGTCACGGTGGAAGGCGTACCGCCCTTCGGGGTGGACGACAACACCCTGGCAATGTTGCGCACCGTCGCCGAAGGCCGGGTACGGCCCGCGCAGCAAGCCGGGCCGTTGTCCACCGTCCTGATGCAGTTGCTGGCCGACGATCCAGCGGCGCGTCCCACGATGGCGCAAGCAGTGGCGGCGCTCGGCGCGGTGGCCACTCGCTCAGTACCCCGAGCGGCAACATCGCAGCCGCTGCGCTCGCCCACCCCCGCTGCCCGCGACTCGACGATGCTGACCGCCGTCGACCTGCCCGCCAGCCAGCCTCGCGGCACCACAGCGCTGCGCAGACCATCGGCCCATGGCGTTCTCTGCTGGCGACGGCCGGCGGTGTTGTTCGCCGCCGCCGGCTGCCTTGTCGTGCTCGCCGTCGTCCTCGGCGTGGCCTCGCACGGGGCCGTGCCTACCGCCGGAGGTGGCCAGCTGGCAGTAGCCACCCGCGCAACTCCGCCGGTGCCCGACGCCAGTGCCCTGCCCATGCCGGCCACGCCGCCACAACCAGCTCAAGCTCAACCAGCGCAGCTGGAGCAGACGGTCCGCACCTACTACGGCTTGCTACCCCAGGACACCACCGTGGCGTGGCAGTATCTCGGCACCGCGGAACGCGCTCAGGGCTTCGGGCACTACACCGAATTCTGGAACGGAATCAACCGACTCAGCATCCGCGGGCCAGTTTCCGTACAGGGCAACACCGTGCTGGTGAATCTGGTGTTCGAACCGACGAACCGGAATCGGACCTTGGAGCGTTACCGGCTCACCATGGGTAACTCACCCGACGGTCGGGTGCTGATTGAATCGGCCGCGCGGATCAGCGGGTCCACACTCGCCGCTGCCGCGAAACCCGACTCGTGAGCTACACGAGCCGGCGGTCGGTTGCCCAGCGGGACAGTTCATAGCGGTTGGACAGCTGGGTCTTGCGCAGTACTGACGAGACGTGCGTCTCCACTGTCTTGATCGAGATGAACAGCTCCGCGGCGATCTCCTTGTAGGCGTAGCCGCGGGCCAACAGCCGCAGCACGTCGCGCTCTCGGGGGGTGAGCAGATCCACCTCAGGGTCGCCGACCGGCGCCGCCCCGGGGCGTTGAGCGAAGGCGTCGAGGACGAACCCGGCTAGCCGCGGGGAGAACACCGGGTCGCCGGCGTGCACCCGGCGCACCGCAGTGGCCAAGTCCCGTCCGGAGATCGTCTTGGTCACGTACCCGCGGGCTCCGGCCCGGATCACCGCGATCACGTCCTCGGCCGCGTCGGACACCGACAGCGCGAGGAACACCACGTCAGGCGCTTCGGGGCGGACCCGGCGCAGCACCTCCGCGCCGCCACCGTCGGGCATATGGACGTCAAGGAGCACGACATCGGGGCGCAGGTGTCCGATCCCGGTGACCGCCTCTTGCACTGATCCGCCTTCGCCGACCACCACGACCGGCGGCCCGTCCGGGTCGGCAGCACCGGCGCGGGTCAGCTCGGCCTTCACCCCGGTGCGAAACAGCGCGTGGTCGTCCACCAGGAAGACCCTGATCGCTCGGTCCCCGCTCGTCTCGGCAGTCATGCCTCTTCTCCGCCCTTCCGGCGAGCGACGGCCAGCTGGACCTCAGTGCCTTCACCGGGCGACGTGCGCAGAGTCACCGTACCCCCGTGGCGTTGCATCCGGCCGCGAATCGAGTCGGCCAACCCGTGCCGGTCGGCGGCGACGGCCGCCGGATCGAACCCAGCGCCGCGATCTCGGACGAAAACATGCACCTGCCCGGGCTCGACCTCGGCATAGACGCTGACCTCGGCGACTCCAGCATGTTTGGCGGCATTGACCATCGCCTCCCGGCTGGCCTGCACCAGCGAGGGCAGCGGGTGCTCAAGAGCGCAGTCACCCACTGCGACGACCTGCATAGTCACCGCGTAGGTGTCCTCCACCTCGCCGGCAGCGGCATGCAGCGCGGCGGCGAAGGCCGGCGCCGCGGCGTGGCCGTCGGTGTCGCTCTGCGCCACCGTCCCGTAGCCCTGTGGTCCGTAGAGCCAGGAACGGAGCTCCCGTTCCTGGCCGCGGGCCAGCCGGCGGACCTCCCGGGCTGAATCAGACTGCTGCTGGATCAACGCGAGCGTCTGTAGTACTGAGTCGTGCAGGTGCGCGGCGATCTCGGCGCGCTCCTCAGTGCGAATCCGGGCCCGACGTTCCTCACCCAAGGCCCGCATCAGCCGCAACCACCAGGGCACGGTGAGCACGGCCACCCCGACCAGGGTCGCGGCGGCGGCGAGCAGCGCGAACCGGAACTGGCCTAGGTTGCCCTGGTTGAGCAGGAACACCGCGATTCCGCTGGTGACCAGCGCGATCCCGGCCAGCACTCGGAGCAGCGCCATCCTCCCGCCCCCGAAGAAGGCGCCCGACAGCACCCCGGCGCCACTGCGCCAGCGGGTCCGTTGGCTGGCGTCGGCCTCCCGCCAGACGACGCCGGCACCGACCAGGGCGATCCCCAGCGGCCCGGTCACCCAACCGCCCCACGCGGTACCCCACGCGGCCCCGGCCAGCGCCAGACCCCCGCCGAGCAGGACCAGACCGACCGCTTGCTGCCTGTCCCGGGTGGAGCTCGGTCGCCGGGCACCCGCCTCCGTCGCCGGCAGGAAACCCCACAGCAGCGCGTAACCGATCAGTCCAGCACCGCCGAGACCGGCGAGCGCCACGAAGATTACCCGTACCCACAGCACCGGCACGCTGAGGTGCTCGGCGATCCCGCTGGACACCCCAGCGATGACCCGATCCGACCGATGCCGGCATAACCGTGGCGGCCCGGCGACCGGCTGCGCGCGCCGCCGGTCGCCGGTCACCTGATCGGCTGGTGTGCTCACGTAGTCATGGTCACACGCGCGGTGATGCCAGGGGTATCAGGGTCGACCCCGGTGTCCCCCCAATCCGGGGCGGATCAGGGTGACCCCTGATGGTGCTCACCGTCGCTCAACGTCAGGCTCAACGACGTGAGCGACATCAAGGTGCAGGACACGGTACGGGACCTCTGGGCCACCAGGCCGCGCCGGCGAACCGACGATCGGAAGGTCGCCGGCGTCGCGGCGGCGATCGGCCGGCGGTATGCCATCGACCCGGTGCTGGTTCGGGTGGCATTCGTGGTGGCCACCGTGTTCGGTGGTTCCGGAGTGCTGCTGTACCTGCTGGGCTGGCTGCTGCTGCCGGCCGAGGGTGACCCGGCCTCCGGCGCCGAGCGAATGTTGCGACGAGGGCGCAGCTCGATGTCCGCAGCGCTGACCGTCGTGCTCGTTCTGCTTCTGCTTCTGGCGACCACGGCAGTGCTCAGCGGCCGCGCGTCCGGTGTGCTGGGACTCCTCGTTGCGTTGGGCGCGCTGGTGCTCCTGCACCGCTCTCGGGCCGCCTTGGGTGAGATTCCGGGGGCGCAGCCGACAGCCTCCGCGGCGCTGGCCCCGGCCGAACCCGCAACGGCCGCGACCCCAGCTACGGCCACAGCTGCGGCGCCACCGGTCACCGGCACAGCGACCGATCAGCCTGCTCCACCGGCGTGGGACCCGCTGGGCGCTGCACCGTTCGCCTGGGATCTACCGGAACCCGCCGCGCCGCCGCTGCCCGCCCCACCGCAGGGTGTTCGATCCAAGGTCACTCCGATTACGCTCGGGCTCGCGCTGCTGACTGGCGGCATCGCCCTGGCATTCGCGCCTGGGCTCTCGGCCGCCGGGATCGCCGCAATGCTGTTGGGTGTCGTCGGGCTCGGCCTGGTCGTGGGCGCCTTCATGCAGAGCGGTCGGGGACTGGTCCTTATCGCCATCCCGCTGGCTCTGCTCACCTGGGTGCTGCACGCCGCACCAGCCGCTGGCTTCAAGGTCGGCGGTAGCTACTGGGACCCGGTCACCTCCGCCGAGCTCCAGCCGCGTTATGCGGTCACCGTGGGCAACGGCCGGCTGGATCTCACCGGGCTACGGTTGGCCCCCGGCCAGACCGTGCGGACCAGCGTCAATGTGGGGATCGGGGAGACTCACGTTTTGCTGCCCCCGAACATCGATGCCCAGGTGAGCTGCCAGACCCAGGTCGGGCAGGTCGACTGCCTTGGCCAGACCAGCACTAACCGGGTGGACATCACCGACAACGGACTCGACGGTCCCGGCGGTGGCAAAGTGATTCTCGACGTGCACTCCGGCGTCGGCGAAATACACGTGGAGCGCGAAGCATGAATGAGGATACCAACCCCGAGACTGTCCCAGGACCGCATCCCGACGACGAGGCACCGACACTGACCGCCCGGCGCGGGCCGGACCTGCTCACGTTGGTCGCCGGGCTGGGCTCGCTGGGGGTCGCAACGACCGCGCTGCTCGGCGGCGTCACGTGGCTGCCCGACGTGGACGGCCGCTGGGTCCTCGCCGCGTTGGCACTGCTCGTCGGCCTGCTACTGGTAATCGGCTCCCTGCGCCCCCAACACCACTGAGCATCGGCCCACCCGTCACGTATCGACCAGACCCACTGTTCGGGAGGCTCAGAGCACTGCGGAACCCTGGGACTCGATGATTTTCACTGCGACGTGAGCGACCAGCCGGTCATCCGGATCACCTAGAGCAAGTCCGGTGATCGACTCGATGCGGGCGACACGGTAGGCGACGGTGTTGGTGTGCAGATGCAGCATCCGGGCAGACTGCTTGTGGCTGCCGTGGTGATGTAAGTACACCGACAGGGTGTGCACCAACTCGGTGCGGTGCTCGGTGTCGTAGTCCAGCAACGACCCGAGGACGCCGCGAGCGAAACCCATCAACTGCTGCATATCGCCGATCGTGCACAGCAGCCGATAGATGCCCAGCTCGTCGTAGCGGACGAGCTGCCCAGCCCGACCCAGCCGCAGCCCGAGATCGATCGCCCGCTCGGCTTGGCGCACCCCACGAGGAACCAGCTCCGGGGAGTCCACCTGCTCGCTCACCCCGCAGGTGGCGTTCTGGAATAGCTGGCACAGTGCCGCGAATGCGGTAGCACTGGGATCACCCGGGACGATCATTACCAGGGCGCCGTCGCGCTGCGCGGCGGCCGCACCCGGCAATATCGACCCGATCCGCTGCGCCCAGTCCAGCTCCGACGGCGCCGGGCGCAGCATCGCGATGCGCATCACGGCGTCATCACGCAGACCCAGCGAGCGGGCCTTTCGCCGAGCATCCTGGGCGTCCAGAAAATGGCCCGAGACCAGGGCGTCGACCACGCTACTGCGGTAGCGCAGGTCCAACTCGGCACTGGTCTGCTCGTGGGCCAGCGTCAACGCGAACAGGGTGGCCGCGTAGGTGCTGGTGAGGAACTCCGCGTCGTCGGGCGCTACCCCGTAGCCGCTGGCCGCGGGCCCCTCATCGAGCACCAGCAGGTATCCCAGGATGGTCTCGCGGACGACGACGGGGGTCACCAAGCAGGCCTGGTCCAGCAACGAGCCGGGGATCGCCGGAATCCGCAGCGGCCGCCGCGCGGCTTCCAGGGCGCGCAGAAGCCGGTCGACGCTGGGATCGGTGCGGTTCCATCGCAGTCCCTGCAACGAACCCGACCCGCCGGCCTGGGCCCGCAGCCGGAATCCGGTGTCCAGCAACACGATTCGCTTGCCCACCAACCGGGCGAACACCTCGGTGAGCCGGACCGGGTCTGCCCCGCTCAACGCCGCGTCAGCCAACTCGTCGCAGACCGCCATGGTCCGCCGGTAGATCGAATTCTCCCGGGACAGGCCGCTGTGGTCGGCGGCGGCGCCCCGATCGGGAACCGGATCGTAGGCCCCCGCGCTGGTCACGGCTTCGCCTCGAACTGCGACCGCAGCTCCGTCAGGGCGCTGACCAGCTGCGCCGCCAGCTCGTCGGCCCCGCTCGGTACGACCACCACGACACCGGAGATCAGGTTTCGCAACTTCTCCACAGCGCCCACCGCGTGCTCGACGGCCCCTGTGGGGTTGTCCCGGTTGCGCTTTGCGGCAGCTAGCACAGACAGCGGGATCGACCCCTCCGGGACCTCGTAGGACAGCCGTTGCAGGGTCTGGATGTCTTCGAAAGGCGCCAGCGTCGCGAGCACCGGAAGGGTCACCCCGCGGGCCCGTAGTGCGCCGAGCGCCCGGCTCGCCTCCTCGACGTCGTAGATCACGTCAGTGACCAGGAAATGCGCCCCGGCGCGCAGCTTCGCCTCGACCCTGTCCAGCTCATGGGCAAGATTACTGACCGCGGTGCCCAGCGCGGCACCGATGACGAACCGGGTGCGCTCGGCAATGGCGACACCCCGCCAGTCGATGCCGTCGTTGAGCGCGGCGAGCATGGACACCAGCCCGACGGAGTCGACGTCCCAGGGCGATCCGGATCCAGCGCTGGGGTAGTCGCCGGATACCCGCACACTGCCGGTTCGGCACACCACCATCCGCAGCCCAAGGGCGTGCGCGCCGAGCATGTCGGCCTGCAGGGCGGCGAGGTTGCGATCGGCGGCCTCCACCGGTAACAACACCGCACTGCCGACCCGGTCGCTGACCACCACGGCGGCGCCAACCGGGCTGATCCGTGCCGCCGGCGGGGCCGCTTCGATGATGGCCAGTAGTCCCGCACCGGCCGCGCGCAGCGTGGTGGCCCGCTGCAGGAACTGCGGTAAATGCGGGCCATTGGGAGCCTGCAACCCGACGGCGACGACCAGCTCGCCGTCCCAGGGCCAGCCAGCAGCCGGCTGCGCCAGCGGGATCCCGGTCGGTGCGGAAGGCCGCGCCACAGCGCGCGTGGCCGGGCTCCGCCGGGCCGGAGCCAGCCCGGCGATCGCGTGCGATATCGCCCGTACATGGGCGGGTGTCGTCCCGCAGCATCCGCCCACCAGGGTGGCACCGGCGGCGACGAATCGCTGTGCGGCGTCAGCGAAGTACGCCGCGTTGCGCGCATAACGAATTTGGCTACCGAGCCGTTGGGGCAAGCCGGCATTGGGCTGAACGGAGATCGGCAGGTCGGTGGCTCGGGCCAGCTCATCGACCACACCCACCAGGACGGCGGGACCGACCGTGCAGTTCGCGCCCAGTGCTGCCACCGGCAGCTTGGCGAGCACGGCAGCCGCCTCCGCGGGATCCTCGCCGCGCAGCGTCCGGCCGTCGTCGCCGAAAGTCAGCTGGGCGATCACCGGCAGATCACTCTCCGACGCGGCTACCTCGACCGCCTGCACCAGGGACTCCAGATCGCCGAAAGTCTCCAGGATCAGCAGGTCAACCCAGTCACCCAAAGCAGCGATCTGCTCACGTAGCGTGTCCGCGCGGACGCTCGCGGGTACCCGGCGCACCGCCGGAGCGCTGACCGCCGGCCCGACCGACCCGGCGACCAGCACCGGGTGCCCAGCGCGCTGGGCTGCCTCCCGGGCCAGCCGGGCGCCCGCGATGTTGATCTCTGAGACGCTGTCCTCCAGCCCCGCTGCGGCGAGTCGCAGGCGGTTCGCGCCAAAGGTATTCGTCTGCAGAATTCGAGCGCCCGCGCTGACATACGCGGCATGCAGGTCCCGCACCAAAGTCGGACGCGATAGGTTCAGCTCGGGTAATGAGCGGTCCAGTGGTACCCCGGCGGTATGCAGCATCGTGCCCATCGCGCCATCGCAGACCACCACCTGGCCGGCGAGTAGCTCCGCCAGCACCGTGCGAGGCCGCTGTGCATCCACTGTCTCGCCTCCTGGTCGCCAAACCTTGGCAGTTATTCGGGAGCGAGTCCGTGCTTATTGAGCAGGAGAACGCCGAGCTCGCGGGCACGTGCGGCGGCTTGGGTGTCACCCTCAGCTCCGGCGATGATCGATCCCTTCATCAGAATGTGCCACTGGCGGGCGAACGCATCAGGGTCCGCCACACCGGCTTGGGCCGCGAGCTCACATAGATAACCACGGATGTTCGCCAGGTGCAGGACACTGGCCTGTCGAACCACGCTGTCCCGGTTGGCCACCTCGAGAAGCGTGGTAATAAAGGAGCAGCCCTCGAAGTCAGGCTGGGCGAACCACTCACCGAAGATCTCGAAGATGGCCAACAGGCGCTGCACCGACGTGTCGCCACGGCGTTGGGATTCCGCGCGCACCCAACCCGTCGTCCACAGCGTTTCGCGACGCTCGAGGAAGGCGAGGATGAGATCATCTTTGGAGGCGAAGTTCCGGTACAGCGTCATCTTCGCGACGCCCGCTTCACTGATCACCGCGTCCACCCCGACAGTGCGGGTGCCCTGGCGGCTGAACAGGTCATACGCCGCGCGCATCACCCGCTCGCGACCACTCTCAGGATCCACGCTGACGACGACCACCTCGGCAGCGGATTTATCGGGTATCTGCGGCACTTTGACCAACCCTCGGGAGGACAATTTACACATTGTACTTGCCACTGGGTTTGCTGCTTGCAGTCGATCTGACGCCCATGCGAGTGCTGTCGACCCAAGGTGCACGCCGCTCAATGTCTTCCTGCACCGGTTGCCAGCCGCCTCGCTGATTCCCGCGCCGCTACCGACGGTGCGTAGGCTGTTGCCATGAGCAGGCCGACTGGCCCGTTGCGAGTGGTTGTTGTGGATGACCATCAGATGGTGCTCGACGGGCTTCGGGCGATGCTAGCTGTGTATTCCGGGCAGGTGGAGATCGTCGGTGAGGCCACCGAACCGGAGCTCGCGTTAAAGATCATCACTGGGCAGGAACCCGATATCACCTTGCTCGACGTCCGGTTGCGGGGCTCCAGCGGGCTGGATCTGTGCGCGGAGATCCGCAAGCGGCAACCGCGCTGCAAGGTCGTGTTCCTCACCGTCTATGACGACGAACAGTACCTCTACCAGGCGCTACGGCTGGGCGCGGCTGGCTTCCTGCTCAAGCGGGTGCGTGGCGCGGAGCTGGTGGATCACCTGCAGCGCATCTACCAGGGCGAGGTGCTGATCGATCCCAGCCTGGCGACGAAGGTCGCGATGTCGGTGGCTCATCTGCGCGGCGGAGAGTTCTGGCCCGGGGCGCATCTCGGGCTGACCCAGCGCGAGAGCGAGGTACTCGCACTGATGGTGGCCGGCCTGTCCAACCGCGCCATCGCCGGGCGCCTGACCGTCAGCGAGGAGACCGTCAAGACCCACGCTCGCGGCATCTATCGCAAGCTCAACGTCCCGGACCGTTCCGGCGCGGTCGCCGCGGCGCTGCGCGAGGGAGTCTTCCAATGATCCACTCGCGGCTGGGCCTGGCTGACGCCGATTCGGATGCCCAGCTGCTCCATCGCGTGATCGAGATCTTGTCGGCGGGCCTTGATCTCGACCGGGTCGTCCAGCGAGTGGCTGATCTGATCACCGAGACCACTTCTACCGACGTCTGCTTCGTGCACCTGCTCGACGAGCCGGGGGGACGGTTGCAGCTGCGCGGCGCCACCCCCCCGTTCGATCAGTTCGCCCGACGGATCGAGGTGCCGGTGGGCGATGGGGTGTCCGGGTGGGTCGCCGCACACTGCGAACCCGCGGTGATCACCGATAACAAGCGCGCAGATCCGCGCTACCTCTACATCCCCGAGCTGCGTGGCGAGGACTTCACGTCGATGGCCTCGGTGCCGATCATCACTCGGCCAGGCGATCTCGTTGGAGTGCTCAACGTGCATACCCGCGACCGTCGCGAATTCACCAAGGCCGACGTCGAGCTGCTGAGCACGGTGGCGGGTCTGATGGCCGGAGCCATCGAGAACGCCAGCCTGCAAAGCAAGCTCGCTGCGCGGGAGGAGGCGATGGAGCGGTTCGCCGAGCAGATCGTGCTGCTGGGCGAAACCGAGCGACGCAGGCTCGCCGGTGAGATCCACGACGGGATCAGCCAGCGCATCGTCAGCCTGTCCTTTCACCTTTCCGCGGCGGCGGACGCGGTGGCCGCCTCGGACTCAGCCAGCGCCGCCGAGCAGATCGCGCGTGCTCAGGAGCTCGCCGCGGGAGCGCTGGACGAGACCCGGCACGCCATCGCCGGACTGCGCCCGCCGGTGCTCGATGACCTCGGGCTGGCCGCCAGCCTGGAGAGCCTTGCGCGTTCCATCCCGCTTCCCAACGTCGCAGTGGACACCGTGATGACCGACCTTCCCGAACACGCTGAGACCGCGATTTACCGGATCGCTCAAGAGGCGTTGCAGAACGTGACGAAGCACGCCCGGGCTGCGCATGTGCAGCTGCGGCTTTCGGCGGCGCCCGGCGCGGTCGTGCTCGAGATCTCCGACGACGGTGTCGGTTTCGACCCGGCCACCACTACCAAGCCAACCGGACCGGTGGGTTACGGCCTGCCCGGCATACAGCAGCGCGCGGAGCTGCTGGGAGGGCAGCTCACCACGGACAGCGCCCCCGGCCGCGGAACCGTGCTGCGACTGCGCGTCCCCATCGCCCACGAGCACTGATTTTCAGGCGCCGCCTTGGAAGACAGGAGATAACAGCATTGAGCGAGGTCAGAGGAAGAGTGTTGTGGTGGCTGTGCCTTTTCGTGGCCCCGGCAACGCCCCTCGGCATCGAGCTATACCACCCGGCGGGGTTCACCCAGGACCCCGGCATGTACCAGTACCTCTCGCGGCCGGAACCCTACAACCCACAATTCCACGGCCTGGGATATTTCGGTCCTCATTGGTGGTTCGTCCTCCACATGATTCAAACCCCGATGATTGCGCTCGTGGCAGTCGGCCTGTGGATGCTGGCCGGGAAGGTACGGTTGCCGAGATGGATAGGCCCCGACGGGGACACGCCCGATGCGCGCACGATCTGCTTCACACCCAACTGCTTCGCATTAGAACGGTGTGCATGATCGATCACGGCATCAGCCGCCCGCACCACACTGCGCCATTCGGAGCCGAATGACCATCTCAGACGGGTCTCGGACCGCCATTCGGAGCCGAATCGCGGTCCGGACCGCAACAGCTCTGGTAATTGAGCGCGGCGACCGCTTTGTCGGCGGCGTGCGCGGCGCGGTCAGCTAGGTCACCGCCGAGCTTGCCGAGTTCGACGTTGAGCCGGACGAGCTCGGCGGCTGCCCGCGCGGCGGCTGCGGCCAGGGCTGCCGCGGTGAAGGCGTCGCCACGC
Source organism: Pseudonocardiales bacterium (assembly GCA_023252195.1). Taxonomy (GTDB): domain Bacteria; phylum Actinomycetota; class Actinomycetes; order Mycobacteriales; family Pseudonocardiaceae. Next base: position 79,528 of record JAHEXI010000003.1, on the reverse strand, counting down.
AGATTGGGGTTGCCCAGTTTGGCGACCTCGACAGCCTCAGCCGCGATACCGCTGGCCAGCTCAGCGATCTCCGTCGGCACTCGTGCGGCCCGTTCCAGGGCGCGCCGGATCTGCCGGCGGCGCACCTCCGGGTCGGGCTCGCGGGGTAGCGCGAAGGCGGCGAGCACCGCCCCGTACGCCTCGGCGTCGCGCTCGGCGAGAGCCGCGACCTGGTTGCGGACCCGGTCGGCGTAGGCGGCCCGGCCCGGCGAGTCGACCAGTTGCGCGGTGGAGAACCGCGCGGCCATCCCAAGCAGGCCAGCGGCCATCGCGGCGGTGATCGCTGCGGCGCCGCCTCCTCCCGGCGCGGGCGTTTTCGCGGCGAGGCGATCGAGCAGGTCAGCGACCGAGCAGTCGAGCAGCGGTGCACTGCGAGCAGGGATCACGACAGGCCGACGATCTCGCCTCGGGAATCGATGTCGATGCGGGTCGCCGCGGGATTGGCGCTCAAACCCGGCATCGTTCGCATATCGCCACAGATAGGATAAATAAACCCAGCGCCCACCGAGGCCCGCGCCTCTCGTACTGGCAGCACCCATCCGGTGGGCGCGCCCTTCAGCGCCGGATCCGACGAGATCGACAGGTGTGTCTTGGCGATACACACCGGTAGTTTTCCGAACCCGTTGCGCTCGTAGCTTTCCAGCTGCCGGGACGCCTTGAAGTCGTACTCGACGCCCTGCGCGCCGTACACCCGCAACGCCACGGTCAGGATCTTCTCCCGCAGCGTGGCATCGTTCGTATAGAGGAAAGCGAACTGCGACGGCTCCTCGGCGGCCTCGGCAACCGCGGCAGCGAGTTCGGCGGCGCCCTTGCCGCCCTCGGCGAAATGCGTGCACAACGCCGACCGGGCGCCCACCCCGTCGGCGATCTCGCGGATGGCGGCGTGCTCGGACGGGTGATCAGTGGGGAAGGCGTTGATCGCCACCACTGGTGAGACACCGTGGATCCGGACGTTCTCGATCTGCTTGCGCAGGTTGGCCGCGCCGGCGTGCACGTCGTCGGGGTTCTCCGCCAGCATGCCCTCGGGCAGCGGGCGACCGGCGGTGACCTTGTACCGGCCGGAGTGCGCCTTGAGTGCCCGGACCGTGGCCACCAGCACCGCCGCGTCCGGCCGCAACCCCGAGGCCCGGCACTTGATGTTGAAGAAGCGCTCGGCGCCCATGTCGGCACCGAAGCCAGCCTCAGTGACCAGGTAGTCACCGCAGTGGATGCCGATCAGGTCGGCGATCACCGAGGAGTTACCGTGCGCGATGTTGCCGAACGGCCCGGCGTGCACCAGCACCGGCGTGCCCTCCAGCGTCTGCAGCAGGTTCGGCTTGATCGCCTCTCGCATGATCACCGTCATCGCCCCGGCAGCGTGCAGGCCCTCCGCCGTCACCGGCTCTCCACCGGGTGTCTGGCCGACCACGATCCGGCCCAGCCTCGATCGCATGTCCTGCAGCGACGTGGACAGCGCGAGCACCGCCATCACCTCGCTGGCCGCGGTGATGTCGAACCCGCTCTGCCGGGGAGTGCCATCGGCCCGATGTCCGAGCCCGATCACGATGTTGCGCAATGCCCGGTCGTTGACGTCGAGCACCCGGTTCCAGGTGATGCTGTGCGGGTCGAGGTCGACGCCGTCGCGCTGCTGCAGCTGGTTGTCGACCATCGCAGCCAGCAGGTTGTGCGCGGCGGTCACCGCATGCATGTCTCCGGTGAGGTGCAGGTTGAGCGTCTCCATCGGCACGACCTGGCTGTAGCCACCACCCGCTGCCCCACCCTTGATGCCGAAGGTGGGGCCCATCGACGGCTGCCGGATCGCGACCGTGGCCCGCTTGCCGATATGCGCGAATCCCTGGCCCAGGCCGACAGTGGTGGTCGTCTTGCCCTCGCCGAGCGGGGTCGGCGTGATGGCGGTGACGACCACGTACTTGGCCCGCGGGGCCTGCGCGAGCTCGTCGATGGCCGCCGTCTTGACCTTCATGACGTGCTCGCCATAGGGCTCGAGCAGGTGCGACCCCAACCCCATCGCGGCGCCCACCTCCGCCAGTGGCATCAGCGTGGCGCCACGGGCGATCTCCAGATCGCTAGGGAAAGCCATGTGCGCCTCCGGCGCTCGTGAGTGGCAAACAGTGTTATGGCACTCAACGCCACTCACGAGTCAGTAGCGATAGTGGGCGGGCTTGTAGGGGCCTTCGACGTCGACGTCGATGTACTCGGCCTGCTCTTTGGTCAGCTTGGTGAGCTCACCGCCGAGGGCCTCGACGTGGATACGGGCGACCTTCTCGTCGAGCACCTTGGGCAGGGTGTAGACTTCCCGGTCGTATTCCTTGTGCTTGGTGAACAGCTCGATCTGCGCGATCACCTGGTTGGAGAACGAGTTCGACATCACAAAGCTGGGGTGCCCGGTCGCGTTGCCCAGGTTCAGCAGCCGCCCCTCGGACAACAGGATGATCGAATGCCCATCCGGGAAGGTCCACTCGTCGACCTGCGGCTTGATCACCAACCGGCGGGCCCCCGAACGGCGCTCCAACCCGGCCATGTCAATCTCGTTGTCGAAGTGGCCGATATTGCCGAGGATCGCCTGATGCTTCATCCGCGACATGTGATCGACCGTCACGATGTCCTTGTTTCCGGTGGCGGTGATGACGATGTCCGCGCGACTCACCACATTGTCCAGGGTGTCGACGGTGAAACCGTCCATCATCGCCTGCAACGCACAGATCGGATCGACCTCGGCCACCACCACCCGGGCGCCTTGACCGCGCAGCGACTCCGAGCATCCCTTGCCTACGTCTCCATATCCACACACCACGCAAAGCTTCCCGGCGATCAGCACATCGACCGCCCGGTTGATCCCGTCCACCAGCGAATGCCGGCACCCGTACTTGTTGTCGAACTTCGACTTCGTCACCGAGTCGTTGACGTTGATCGCCGGAAACAGTAGTTCCCCCGCCGCGGCCAACTGATACAACCGGTGCACGCCGGTGGTGGTTTCTTCGGTCACCCCGCGGATGCCCTCGCCGATCGCCGTCCACTTCCCCGGGGTAGCGGCCAACGAGGCCCGCAACACATTCAAAAACACCTTCCACTCATCCGAGTCGTTCTCATCCGGGGCGGGCACCACGCCGGCCTTCTCAAAGGTCGTCGCTTTGTGCACCATCATGGTGGCGTCGCCACCGTCGTCGAGGATCATGTTCGGCCCATCGCCGTCGGGCCAGGTCAGCATGCGTTCGGTGCACCACCAGTACTCCTCCAGCGTCTCGCCCTTCCAGGCGAAACACGGCACTCCCTGAGGTTGCTCTGCAGTGCCATGCAAACCCACCACTACTGCCGCCGCGGAATGGTCCTGAGTGGAGAAGATATTGCACGAGGCCCACCGGACCTCAGCGCCCAGACTGACCAGGGTCTCGATCAGCACCGCCGTCTGCACGGTCATATGCAACGATCCCGAAATCCGCGCCCCGCGCAGCGGGAAAACGTCCGCGTACTCCCGCCGCAACGCCATCAGACCCGGCATCTCGTGCTGCGCCAACCGGATCTCATTACGGCCGAACTCAGCCAAGCCCAGATCGGCCACAGCGAAGTCGATACCAGCGCGGCTCTGTAACTTCTTCTCAGCGGCAGGCGCCACAGTCATCGAAATGCACTCCCTGTCAGTGAATTGTCATGTCACGCGTTTACGTGCGCAGCCACCTCGGCCGCGCTGTCAGGCCCGTAGGCTTCGCTGAACCGCTCCAGGAAGGTTGCGGGTTCGAACTTGTGCTCCTGGGTGCCGACCGATTCGATCACCAGGGTAGCCAGCATGCAGCCAAGCTGGGCCGCTCGCTCGTCACCCACGCCCCAGCGGACGCCGGCGAGGAAGCCAGCCCGAAAAGCGTCACCCACGCCGGTGGGATCGGCCTTGGTCAACTCTTGGGGCGGTGTCACCGAGATGACCGGTTCGCCTGGCCGTTGCACGGTCACGCCCTTGACACCCCGGGTCATCACCGAAACGCCCACCCGCGCCAGGATGTCTTCGTCACCCCAGCCCGTCTTGCGCTCGAGCAGGCCGCGCTCGTAGGTGTTGGTGAACAGGTAGGCAGCACCTTCTACCAGCTGCGTGATCGCCTCGCCGTCGAGCGAGGAGAGCTGCTGGGAGGGATCCGCGGCGAACGGGTAGCCGTGCTCCCGGCATTCCTGGCTGTGCCGCAGCATGGCCGCCGGGTCGCTCGGGCCCACTACCACGAGATCGGTCCCGCCCAAGCGGTCCACGATCGGTTTGAGCGCGATGTCGCGGGACTCGGTCATCGCACCGGCGTAAAACGACGCGATCTGGTTCTGGTCGGAGTCGGTGGTGCACTGGAACCGGGCGGTGTGCTTGGTCTGCGACACGTGCACCGCGCTGATGTCCACCCCGTGGTCGGACAACCATCGCCCGTACTCGGTGAAGTCGGCACCGACCGCTCCCACCAGCACCGGCGTCAGCCCGAGGCAGCCCAGGTTGAAGGCGATGTTGGCGCCGGCCCCACCCCGACGGATCGCCAGATCTTCCACTAGGAAGGACAGTGAGATGTTGTCCAGCTGATCGGGCATGATCTGCTCGGCGAACCGGCCCGGAAAGACCATCAGATAGTCGGTGGCGATCGACCCCGTAACGATGATGCTCACTTTAGCCTCCTTCAGACCGCTGCCGGTAGCGCGCTCGCCGGCAACCCGGCGGACTCGCGCAGTTCCGCCGCCTTGTCGGTCCGCTCCCAGGTGAAGTCGGGGTCATTGCGTCCGAAGTGGCCGTAAGCGGCGGTCTTAGCATAGATCGGCCGGTGCAGTCCCAGGTAACCGCGGAAGGCCGCCGGGCGCAGATCGAAGTGCTCGCCCACCAGCTTTTCGATGGTAGTGCGGGGCACCTGCTCGGTGCCGAAGGTCTCCACGAACACCGACAGCGGCCGGGCCACGCCGATCGCGTAGGCCACCTGGACCTCGACCCGGTCCGCCAGGCCGGCGGCCACGACGTTCTTGGCCACGTAGCGGGCGGCGTACGCCGCGGAGCGGTCCACCTTGGACGGGTCCTTGCCGGAGAACGCGCCGCCACCGTGCCGGGAGAACCCGCCGTAGGTGTCCACAATGATCTTGCGTCCGGTCAACCCGGCATCACCGACCGGCCCACCGATCACGAACCGCCCGGTCGGGTTGATGAACAGGTTGCGCGCCAACTCGGCCTCGTTGTAGAAGTCGGCGGGCAGCACCGCGAGCACCACGTGCTTCCACAAATCCGCCCGGATCTCCTCTGAGCTGACCTCTTCGGCGTGCTGGGTGGAGATCAGCACCTTCTCCACCCCGATCGGAACGTGATCCCGGTAGCGGACGGTGACCTGCGTCTTGCCGTCGGGCCGCAGGTACGGCAGCGTGCCGTCCTTGCGCACCGTCGCCAACCGCTTGGACAGCCGGTGCGCCAGCGCGATCGGCATCGGCATCAGCTCGGGGGTCTCGTGCGTGGCGTAGCCGAACATCATCCCCTGATCACCCGCACCCGAGCTGTCCAGTTCGTCCTCGGACAGCTTGCCGCGCCGCTCAGCCGCCATATCGACACCTTGGGCGATGTCGGGTGACTGCTTGTCCAACGCGGTCAGCACCGCGCAGCTGTGCCCGTCAAAGCCGAAGCTGCCGTTGTCATAGCCGATCCCGCAGATGGTGTCGCGCACGATCTGGGTGTAGTCCAGCGTGCCCGGCGTGGTGATCTCCCCCGCCAGCACGACCAGGCCGGTGGTGATCAGCGTCTCGCAGGCCACCCGCGAGTTCGGGTCCATCGTCAGCGCTGCGTCGAGCACCGCGTCGGAGATCTGGTCGGCCATCTTGTCCGGGTGTCCCTCGGTCACCGACTCGGAGGTGAACAGGTACTCGATGCTCTCCATTTGGGTCATTGGATCACGCTCCTTGCTCGATGGTCGGTTCCTGGCTCGGCGGTTCCTGGCTTAGGGCGGCGGGCAGGGTACGGCGGACGGCAATGGTTCCTTGCACCATCGCCGCGAGCTTCGCTCTGGCGACATCGGCGGGAAGATGCCGCAACCCGCAGTCCGGATTGATAATCAACTTATCGGCCGGGAACGTTTCCAGTGCCTTGCGGATGCGCTGGGCGATCACTTCCGCGGATTCGATCTGCTCGGTCTTGACGTCCACCACGCCAAGCCCGAGCGCACGGTCCCACCCAAGCCGCTGGATCATGTGCAGGTCCTCGTAGCCCTTGCGGCCGAATTCGAGGATGAGCTGATCCACGTTCGCGTCAAGCACCGCAGGGAACAGGAAGTCGTAATGCCCTTCCCAGGACGGCCGGGCGTAGCGGTTGCCATAGCATACGTGCAACCCCCATCCGACGTCGACGCCTCGGGTCACGATGTTGATCGCCTCGACCGCCACTGCCACGTCCTCGGGGTACCCGGCCAGGTACGGTTCGTCGATCTGGAGCAGCTTCGCACCCGCCTCGGCCAACGCCCGTGCCTCGGCGTTGAGCACCTGAGCCAGCGCGCGGACCAGATCGGCGGACTTGGCGTAGGCCTTGTTCCGGATCCGGTGCGACAGCGAGAACGGTCCGGTGAACGAGAACTTGACCGGGCGGTCGGTGTACTGGCGGGTGAAGCGGTAGTCGTCGGCCAGGCCTAGCGACGGCGGATCGGTCGGCAGCGGCTCGACCACGAGGGTGTCGTAGTAGTCGTAGTAGAACGACTTGACGGTGACTGGGATCTGCACACCCGGGATCCGGGCCAGGAAATAGTCGATGTCGTTGTCCCGCCGCAATTCCCCGTCGGAGACGACGTCGATACCGGCTGTCTCCTGGTCCTTCAGCGCCGCCTTGATCGCCATGTCGTGGATCTCCCGCAGATGGCTGCGGCTGATCCGGTTGCGGTAGTAGTCGGTCTTGAGCCGTTCGAGCCACTCGGGGACCGAGTACGACCCGACGACAGTCGTGGGCAGCAAGGGCAGCATGTCAGTCCCGCACCTGCGCAGTCATGGTGACGATGTTGGTACCCGTGCGGGCGAACCGCTGGTAATCCACGTCGAAACCCTTCCGGCGGCCGATATGCGCCAGCAGCGGCCCGTTGACCCAATTGACGATCGAGCCGTCGTACTTGCCGGGACCGCGGAAACCGGTGCGATAGCCGTGCACATCGGTGACGAACAAGTCGTGGCAGACCAGCCGGCCGTAGGGGTGCAGCAGCGGGACGGTGTCGACAAAGCTCGCCACCGCGCCGTTGTTGACGTGCATCCGGATGGCTGCGCCGGACTCCAGCAACGGCCGTAGCATCTCCCCGCTGACCGTCGGCGCGATCTGATAGAGATCCAGGCCGGCCAGCGGCAGGTACTGCTCTTCCAAGCGCAGTGCCTCCCAGCTGCGCCGCCAGAAATCCACCGCCGTCTCGATCGACGGGAAGTGCGCCGGCGCAGCCTCTGCGAGCAGGGCCGGGCCGAGCCTCAGCAGCTTGCGGATCAGTTCCGGTACCTGATCGGGTGGGGCTGCTACCAGCTGCCCGATTTCGGCGGCCGCTTCCCTCGTCAGGTAGGCCCTGGTCTGCACGATGTAAGTGCGCCCACCGATCTGCGCGACCTCGTCGGTCGGCAGGTTGTCATAGACATTGGAGATATACACCAGGAAGATCTTGTAGCGCAGGAAGCCCAGCGCGGTCCGGGGTTGGGTGGCGTCCAGCACGAAGGAGCTGACGTGCTGCTCGTGGTCAGCGACCGCGGTCCGGGCCAGTTCCAGCACATGCGGTGAGTAGTCGCACATGAGGTAGTGCAGCCGGCGGTAGTAGTCCTTGCCGTGCTCGCGGTCCAGCTCGATGAACTCGTCGAGCCAGGTCTTCGCCTGGCCGCCATTGCCCACCCCGAGTTCGACGACGTAGAGCTCCTCGGGTAGCGCGTTGCGGGCCACCAGCGAGTCCCACAGCACGAACAGGCTACTGATCATCTCCCGTACCGCGTCCCGGTTGCGCGCGTCGCTCTGCCCGCCCGGCAGGGCCTGCTCGTAGCGGCGGCCGGTGGCCTGCTCCCACAGATCCAGCGCTTTCCAGTACAGCGCGTTGAACTCCCAGATCACACTGGCGCTCGTGGGCAGCCATGGCTCAAGGTGGATCCGGGACGGGTTGGTATCGCCGAAGCGGGCCCGGATGAGTTCGGCGGTGAGCTTTTTCAGTGGCACGTCGCCGCTGCGGCGGACGTCGATCGCGACCTCCATCTCGTCCTCGGTCACCACCGCCGCCAGCGGCACCGGAGCCAGCACCGACTCGTGACCGTGGGCTGCGAGGATCGGCCGGATGTCGACGACGTCGCGGAAGTTGCTGCGGTACTGGACCCAGTCGCACACCACGCGGACCCGGGACAGATCCACCGAATCCTCGGCGAGCGCGTCGACCACCGGGCCGAGCGCGGCGGTGACGTCCACGGGTTTGCTGCCGCGGAGCTTGCCGGTGGGGCGGAAATCAACCAGCACGGCCACTCCCCTCATTCGCTGCTGCGTGGTCCGGGCGGCGGCCAACGCCGGCCCGTTCGAGGATCTCCGGGATGCCCCGCTCGTAGCCGAAGGCCATCACGTGCGCCCCGGCGACCCCGGAGATCTCGGTGAGCCGCTGGATGATCTCGACGCAGATCTGCATGCCCTCATCGGCGACCCGGTCCGCCGGTACGCCGCGCAACCGGCGGATCATGGCGTCGGGCACATGGATGCCCGGCACCTTGGTGCTGATGTACTCCAGCGCGCGCAGCGACCGCACCGGGCCCACGCCCGCGATGACCCCACACGTACGGTCGATGCCCAGATCGCGGACATCGGACATGAACCTCTCGAAGATGTCGAGGTCGAAGACGAACTGGGTCTGTGCGAACTCGGCTCCGGCCGCGACCTTCTTGGCCAGCCGGCGGGCCCGGAAGCTGATCGGCGGGGAGAACGGGTTCTCCACCGTGCCGATCAACCAGTGCGGCGCGGGATCGACCCGCCGCCCGGACAGCAGCCGCCCCTGGTCGCGCATCGTTCTCGCCGTCCACACCAGCTGCACGCCGTCGATGTCGAAGACCGCCTTGGCGTCGGGGTGGTCGCCGAAGCGGGGGTGGTCGCCGGTGAGCAGCAGGATGTTGGGGATGCCCAGGGTCGCGGCCGAGATCAGGTCGGACTGCAGGGCGATCCGGTTGCGGTCCCGGCAGGTCAGCTGCATCACCGGCTCGACTCCGGCGTTCATCGCCAGCAGGCTGCCCGCGAAGCTGGACAGCCGGACATGGGCACTCTGGTTGTCGGTGACGTTGGCCGCGTCGACCCAGCCTCTTAATAAGTCCGCCTTCTTGGCTATCGCGGCCGGGTCGGCACCACGGGGCGGACCGATCTCGGCGGTCACCACGAACCGGCCGGAGGCCAGGGCCCGGCGCAGCCGTCCGCTGACCGGGACTTGGCCGTTGCCCGCGGCACCGGCGGTCACGGCTTACCCGGATCGTTGCGGTGAACGATAGGCAGCTGACGCCGACCATCGGCGGAGGTCCACATCCCCTCGTCGCGGCCCTGCCAGTAATTCACCCAGGAGCTGCGCCCCCACTGCCGGTGATCGATCGGGCGCTGCAGCAGGCTGAGATCCTCGACCCTGCCCTCGGCCTCAGCACGCTCGAAAGCGACCAACCACACGCACCGCACGTCGGGATTCACCTCGCACATGCCGGTGGGTGACACCCCACCGCACGGGCCGTTGCGCAGTTGCTTCGGACAGGTCATCGGGCAGGCGTAACCCGTCGCGGGCAGTGCGCACTGACCGCACATCCGGCATCCGAAAATGGCCCCTTTGATCCGCTCCTCAGCCGCGGTGAACAGCCGGTTCGCCGTCGGGTTGCGCTCCAGCCAGGCGGCCAACCGTCGGTACACCGGGTTCGGTGCCAGCAGGTAGTGCAACCGGTAGAGAGTTGGTGCCGACACCGAGGGCGTGACCGGGGTAGGCCAGCCCGCGTGGCGCCGCTCGGGGGCGGCGCCGATCCGATCGAGATGTTTCCGGGTCGGCATCAGGGACCCGCTGCGAGGCGGTTGAAGCCCGCCCCGCGCAGCCGAGCGACCGTCGCACGGAGGTGCTCGATCTCCCGGTGGAGTAGCTCTACGGCCTCTACCCCAGGTACTCGGACGGTGTCCTGTGTTGCCAGTAGGGGGCATCCGCAATGCGGGCAGTTGAGGTCGTGCACCATCTCAGCCTCCTGACACCGCATGGCCTCGCCGGTGAGGCGGACCACACTCATTAGTGAAGAGGGATCCCCGGCGCGGAACAACCGGGTGCCAGCACGAAATCCCCAGCGGCGTATTTGTGTCCTAGCCACAAGAGCGGCGTCGGTTACGCTCCGGGCGCCGCCGCACAACAGCGTTCGAGGAGATGCGATGACCTACTACCTCTACAAACTCGTGCCTCCCCGACTGACCTTCTCCGTCGACATGACCGAAGCCGAGTCAACGATCATGCAGGACCATGTCGGCTACTGGACCACCTTGGCGGCTGACGGCACCGCCGTGGTCTTCGGCGCGGTCGCCGATCCCGCTGGCATATGGGGACTCGCCGTGGTCGAAGCCGGCTCCGACACCGACGTCCGCGCCCTCGGCGACTCCGACCCCGCCATCACCTCGGAACTGGCCACCTACGAGGTTCACCCGATGCCCGGCGCGATCGCCCGGCCATGAGCGCCGCGGCACAGGCGGCCAGAAGCCTGCCGGGAGTGCGAGGTCAGGCGAGCGGGCTCACCTCGTCACCACCGCACAGGGCCTGCGATTTCGCGACTAGTCCGCCGCCTCGCCCCCGCCCGCCCAGGCTAGGCGGATGCCCACTGCAGGGCTGGTCCGTCCGGCCGGATCCCTCCACCAACTGGACAGTCAAGAAGCCGGCGGGTCCGGTTCGCGGCTTTGGATTGGTCCCGTTCAACTTTCACTCGAGCACTCCCACCTCGTTGACAATTCTTACATGAAGACGCATCACGCGAGCCACTTCGTCGAGGAATTTCGTGTGTGTTACAAACCACTCCCGACCAGCGGATCGCGCCACGCTGCGATCATGCCCAGCAGCCTCGAGAAGTCGATGGAAGTCATTCTCGGCGTCGCCCGACCCTGCTGCCCCGTCCGTTCGATAAATTCGCAGAAGGACTGGCTCTTCGGGTAGCGCCGTCGTTCGCGTCTGGTTGCGGAAACGCGCGATTACGTCACTATCGCTGCGACCTACTTTCATCAATGTCCGCCCACTCTTCGGTTCGAACGGGTGCAACAAGTAGTGAGGTAGCGAATACACGTAGATACCGATTTCGTTGAGCGCCTCCGCCTGCTTAGTTTCCTCTTGTAGATGCTCTGCCTCCACTGCACGGGCAGTTTCATTGTTCGCCGTACGTTCTAATTCCTCAAGATTGGACTCAAGATACGAACGCAGAGCCGAGGACAAGGGAGACTTCAGTATGGACTTAAACTTACGAGCAACCTGGAATGCCACAGTTGGCGCAGTAGGCAAGGCTCCATCCAGTAAAGCTTTGATAATTCGCCGGTAGTTCCAGACGAAGTTGCAAGTAGTCACATTCAGATCTTCCGCAATGGCCTCGGCCGAGAGCCCGCGCCGCACTCCGCGGTAGACGTCTCCAAGGCGAGACCCGTCAGCCTCCAGGAGCGCCTCTACCTCGGTGCGAACTTCCGCAGAAGGCCGGATTGGTCCAAGACCTCGTGCTTCAGGCTCCGGACCAGAGTTTTCCTCTGGCGAGACCTCTGCCTCAACGTCCATGGCCCTCATCGTGCCAGCGCGCTCGGTGCGTTCCGGCGTCGGCCACCCGCGGACACCAACGACGTGGCCTACTTGCCGCGTTCCTCCAGCGTTGGTACGGCCCCAACTACCGATACCGGCTCAACGTCATAGCCGGTATCGACGACATCTACTACGGCCTCGCGGTACTGCGCCCCAAGATCGTCCACGGCTGCCCACTCACTACCAGAGCCGTTGCTACTGCAGCCGTGGAAGGGTGGCTTCCCGGTGGCCGCGACCTCCGTCGGGTCGAGTTGGCCGACAGCTTCAACCCCGCCAGATCACTTTTCCCAACGCGAGGCCCCAAGCCATCAATTGATCGTCCAGCACCATGGCAGCGGAAGTGTCCTGCCATGGCCGCATCCGGGCGAGGGTGGTGCGCAGTTTTTTCACCAACCGCGTCGATCGCGTCTGGGCGGCAAGCACGGCAGCGTTGCCGACCACCCGCGCCGCCTCTTCGATCTCACCGGATTGCAGGCGGGCGTTTGTCAAGGTTAAGTGCGCATTGGACGTCATTGATGCCGACTTGACTGTCCCCGGAGCAGTCGATCGCAGATTCCCAGATTCTATGCCGTCCAAGCGCTCGGCCACGACTTTGGTCAAGAAGCATCGACATCGACGCTCGCGAGGGGCCGGCCGTAGAACCATCGAGGTTCAGGACATCGGGTGACTGTGGTCAGTCCGCATCGTGCACCTTGCGGACGAGCGCGACGAACTGGCGGTGTGGGTCCTTGATGAGGCCGTGTGCCAGTGTCACCACCGGGCAGGGCCAAGCCGACGTGCAGATTCGGCATTCGCCGCCCGGCCGCACCTGGTGGTCGAACAGCAGCCCACGGATGACGATCACCAGATCGGGAATCAGTGTGCGGGCGGTGTCGATGTCCTCTTCAGTCCACTTCTGGCACTTCAGCGCCACGAACTCCGCCTCGTCCAGATGCCGGTAGAGATTCATCTGCAGCAGGTTGAACGCGTCGGCGACCGCCGGTGCGAGCGTGTCCATCGGATAACTCCCCGGGTCCGGGTACCGCGAGGCTCGCTGCCTCGACGGTGATCAGATAACCCGCATGGCCTAGGGACATACAACACGCGACCGGACAAGTTGCTGGATCTCCCGGCCGGGCAGGTCGTAGGGTGCGCTCGGGAGGTCACTATGCGCGATCGGGAACCGACGATACGCAGCCGGGAACTGGGTGAGGGGCTGCACCGGGCGATGCGGCAGGCGGGGCTGGACCAGAAAGGCGCTGCCCAGAAACTCGGCTGGTCACAGAGCCGGGTGTCGCGGCTGCTGTCGGGCAAGCGCGGCGGCACCGAGGTGGACGTCTCGGCGTTTCTCGCGGTGGTCGAGGTGACCGGCGCCGAACGGGACCGGCTGCTCGGGATCTGCCGGGAGCAGAACATCCCGGGCTGGCTGCAACAGCACGGCACCCGGCTGCCCCAGCAGCTGCGCACCCTGATCGACCACGAGAACAAGGCGGTGACGATCGACGACTTCCAGGCCACGGTCGTGCCCGGCCTGTTGCAGACCACCGACTACGCCCGCGCGCTGATCCGGGAGGTGGGCATGATTCCAGCGGAGGAGATCGAGGACCGGGTGGCCGCTCGGCTAGGCCGCCAGAGCCTGTTCGGTCGGGAGCGCCCGGCCCGGTTCACCTTCTTTATCCACGAGTTCGTGCTGCGGCTGCCGGTGGGTGGGCCAGCGGTGATGTTCGAGCAGCTGGAGCACCTGCTGCGCAAGGCGACCCGTCCCTACCTGACCCTGCAGGTGGTGCCGGCCGCGCTCGGCGGGTACGCCGCGGCGACGGGATCATTCACGCTGATGGAGTTCGCCGAGTTCCGGCCGGTGGCCTACCTGGAAACCGAGACCGCGAGCCTGTTCCTGGAGAAGCCCGAGGAGATCGCCGCCTACCGGCGCATCCTGGGGTTGCTGGCCCAGACCGCGCTGGGCGAGAGAGAATCAACGGAGCTGATTGCCACCCTGGCAAACGGGCTCTACGCGGATCGAGAGGACTATGATGACCGCCCCTGAGCCGGACGGGATTGTCTGGCAGAAGAGCAGCTACAGCGTCTCCAACGGAGGCTGCGTCGAGGTCGGCTGGCGCACCAGCACCTACAGCGGCACCAACGGAGGCTGCGTGCAGGTCGCGCCCGCCCCGGAGGGCGTACTGGTGCGCGACTCCAAGAACCCCGAGGGCCCCGCATTGGCCGTCCCTGTGACCGCCTGGCGAGCCCTCCTGCACACCCTCACCCCCTGACCGTCGCCCGACTACGGTTGTGGATAAGCCGTGAGTGGCAATACGGGCCATGACGCGCATCGCCACTCACGGGGCGCGCAGCGCCCCTACTCCCACTCGATGGTGCCTGGGGGTTTGCTGGTCACGTCGAGCACCACCCGGTTGATCTCGGGCACCTCGTTGGTGATCCGGCCGGAGATGCGGGCCAGCACGTCGTAGGGCACCCGGGACCAGTCCGCGGTCATCGCGTCCTCGCTGGACACCGGGCGCAGCACGACAGGATGCCCGTAGGACCGCCCATCGCCTTGCACGCCGACGCTGTGCACGTCGGCCAGTAGCACCACCGGACACTGCCAGATGTCACGGTCCATCCCGGCCGCGGTGAGCTCTTCACGGGCGATCGCGTCCGCCGCGCGCAGCGTCGCCAAGCGGTCCGCGGTCACCTCGCCGATGATCCGGATCGCCAGACCGGGTCCCGGGAACGGCTGGCGGTGCACGATCGTCTCCGGCAGCCCCAGCTCCAGCCCCACCCGGCGCACCTCGTCCTTGAACAGGGCGCGCAGCGGCTCGACCAGCTCGAATTTCAGGTCCTCGGGCAGCCCGCCGACATTGTGGTGGCTCTTGATGTTCGCGGTTCCCGATCCCCCGCCGGATTCCACCACGTCCGGGTACAGGGTGCCCTGCACCAGAAACCGGATCTCCTCGCCGTGCCGGTCCGCCTCAGCTTGTAGGTCTCGCGCTGCGGTCTCGAAGACCCGGATGAACTCGCGGCCGATTATCTTTCGCTTCAGCTCGGGATCGGCCACTCCGGCCAAGGCGGACAGGAACCGCTCCCGGGCGTCGATGGTGACCAGCTTGACGCCCGTCGCGGCGACGTAGTCGCGTTCCACCTGCGCCCGCTCACCGGATCGCAGCAACCCATGGTCGACGAAAACGCAGGTCAACGCATCGTCGACGGCTCGGTGCACCAGCGCGGCGGCGACGGCGGAGTCCACCCCGCCGGACAGGCCACAGATCAACCTGCCGCCGTGAGTCTGAGCCTGGATCGCGGACACGGTCTCGTCGATGACGTTGGCGGTGGTCCAGCTGGGCCGGATACCGGCGACCTCGTGCAGGAACCGGCGCAGCACCTCCTGACCGTGCGGGGAGTGCATCACCTCCGGGTGGTACTGCACCCCGGCCAGCCGCCGGCCGGGGTCCTCGAACGCCGCCACCGGGGCACCGGCCGACCGCGCGGTGACCGCGAACCCCTCCGGCGCGGCGGTGACGGCGTCGCCGTGGCTCATCCACACCGGACCCCGCGCGGGCAGCTCTCGGTGCAGCACACCGCCACCGTCGAGCACCTGCAGGTCGGTGCGCCCGTATTCCCGGGTGCCGGTCCGTGCCACCCTGCCGCCCAGCGCGTCGGCCATCGCCTGGAAGCCGTAGCAGATGCCCAGCACCGGCACATCGGCGTCGAACAGTGCGGGGTCGACGCGGGGAGCACCCTGCGCATAGACGCTGGCCGGGCCGCCGGACAGGACAATGGCCGCAGGCTGGCGAGCCAGGATCTCGCTCACCGACGTGGTGTGCGACACCACCTCGGAGTACACCTGCGCCTCACGGACCCGACGAGCGATCAGCTGCGCGTACTGCGCCCCGAAGTCGACGACCAGAACCGGTCGTGAGTGGGAAACAGTGTTATAGCACTTAATGGCACTCACGAGCCTTCGGCCACAGGCCGAAGGCCCTCTCAGCGAGCGCGGTGATGGTCAGCGCGGGGTTCACGCCGAGGTTCGCGCTCACCGCCGAGCCATCCACCACGAATAGGCCCGGGTAGCCGTGCACCCGGTGGTGGGCGTCGATGACGCCGTCGGCGGCGGTTGCGCCCATCGGGCAACCACCGAGGAAATGCGCCGTCAACGGGACCCCGAACAGCTCGCCCCAGGTGCTGCCCGCGGTCCCGCCGATGTGCTGGGCGGCGAGCTGGCTGGCCTGGTAAGCGGCGGGAATGAAAGTGGGGTTGGGCTCGCCGTGACCGGGTCGCGAGGTCAGCCGGCCGCGGCGGCGGTAGGTGGTCAGCGAGTTGTCCAAGCTCTGCATCACCAGCAGGATCACCGACCGTTCACTCCAGCGTCGTACCAACAGCAGCCGCGCCGTCCGGGCGGGGTGCCGGCTGGCGAAGCGCAGGAACTGCTTCCATCGTGGCGTGTCCGACGCGCCGTCGGTAGCCAAGGTTTGCAGCAGCGCCATCGCGTTGCTGCCTCGCCCGTAGCGGACCGGCTCGATATGGGTGTGCTCGTCGGGATGGAAGGAGGAGGTGATGGCCACCCCGCGGGTGAAGTCGCGCACCGGGTCCACAGTGGCTCGGCTGGCGCCGACGACCGCCTCGGAGTTCGACCGAGTCAGCTGCCCCAGCCGGGGCGAGAGCCGGGGCAGCACGTGCTGGTCGCGCATCCGGTGCAGCAACTGCTGGGTGCCCCAGGTGCCGGCGGCGAGCACCACCTGATTCGCCCGGATCGTCCGGCGCCCCACTGGCCCGATATGCAGTTTGCCGGTACGCACTGTGTCGACCAGCCAGGTCCCGTCCGGTTGCGGGCGCACCGCGGTCACCGTGGTCATCGGGTGCACCGTCGCCCCGGACTGCTCCGCAAAGTAGAGATAGTTCTTCACCAGCGTGTTCTTGGCGCCGACCCGGCATCCGGTCATACAGCAACCGCATTCGGTGCAGCCGGTCCGCCTGGGGCCGGCGCCGCCGAAGTAGGGATCGTCGACCTCGTCGCCCGGCGGTCCGAAGAACACCCCGACGGGCGTCGGATGGTAACTCTCGGAAACCCCCATATCCCGCGCGACCTGCACCATCACCTCGTCGGCAGCGGTGTGGCCGGCGTAGGTGGTAACCCCGAGCATCCGCTCTGCCTCGTCGTAGTGGGGGTCGAGCTCGACGCGCCAGTCGGCGAGGTGCGCCCATTGCGGGTCGTCGAAGAAGGGGTCCGGTGGCCGGTAGAGGGTGTTGGCGTAGTTCAGCGATCCGCCGCCGACGCCGGCGCCGGCCAGCACCACGAGGTCACGCAGCAGGTGGATGCGCTGGATGCCGTAGCAACCCAGCGCCGGCGCCCAGAGGAACTTGCGCAGCTGCCAGGACGTGCTGGCCAGCTCGTCGTCAGCGAAGCGCCGCCCCGCTTCGAGCACACCGACCCGGTAGCCCTTCTCGGTCAGCCGCAGCGCCGCGACGCTGCCCCCGAACCCGGATCCGACCACCACCACGTCGTAGTCGACCACGCCGGAGACCTCCTCGTACGTCCTACCAGGAGCGTAAACTGCGCTCCTGAAGGGAACCACGCAGCTTCAGGTTTTGTTTCCCGAATTCTTCCCACCGAGCAGTGTAAGCAGCGACAAATAGGCCACACCGTCAGTCTACGTTTCGACCGATCGTCGCATCACTGGAATGTTGATGCCGGCAGGGGTCGCGAGCCCTGAGGTTGTCAGGGGTGGGTGCGACAATGGTGACGTGATAGAGACGCAGCTGAACCCGAGGCAGGCCATGGTCGCCTGCCTCGCCCAGTGGCGTCACTCCATCGTCGACTGCGACGACGCGGGATTACAGGAGAACGTCCGCGATATCGAATCGGTGCCGCGGATGATGTATTCGGTGATGCTCGATGCGGTCGCGGAGTTGGAGTCCCGCAACGTCGCGGTCACCGCCGGGTTTCGGAACACCAAACAGCTGTTGGCCGGGATGTTGCAGCTCTCACCGACTGAGGCCGGCGCCCGAGTCGCGCACGCTACCCAACTCGCGTCGCGCCGTGCGCTGACCGGTGAAGTCCTCGCCCCGTTGCTGCCGAACACCGCCGCGGCGCTGGCCGCCGGGCAGATCGGTCCGGCGCAGGTCCGGGTGATCACCGAGCCCATTGGTTGTTCGTACACTACGTGTCATGGATGGTGTGGAGCGTCGTAGACAGGGTGTGGCTCGCCGGGGTGTGCAGGTTAGTGGGGTGTCGGGGTGGGTGGGTCAACCGGCGGCGGTGTATTGCCGGGTGTCGAGTGCGCGGGATGAGGATCAGACGGGAGTGGATCGCCAAGAGCGGTTGTGCCGCCAGGTGGCCGACCGGCTGGGTTTGGTTATCGCGCCGGGGTGTGTGTTTGTGGATAACAATCGTTCGGCGTGGCAGCGGCGCCGGAGGCGTCCGGCTGGGATGCGTTGCTGTCCGTGATCCGGGCCGGTGGGGTGGGGCATGTGATTGTGTATCACCCGGATCGGTTGATGCGCCAACCCCGGGATCTGGAGGAACTCCTGACGCTGTCGGATGAGCAGGACATCACGTTGCATGGGCAGGCGAATCGTCGGGACCTGTCGGATCCGGATGATCGGTTTTTTCTGCGGATCGAGGTGGCCCACGCGTGCCGTTCCTCAGATGACACCTCGCGGCGGTTGCGTGATGCGTTGGAGGACCGGGCCCGAGATGGGCGCCCGCACACCAGCGCGCGACGCCCGTACGGCTACGCCGCCGACGCGCGGACCGTCATCGAGGCGGAGGTCCTGGTCCTTCGGGAGATGTTCGCGCGGTATCTCGACGGTGCGACACCGCGTGAGATCGCGGAGGCGTTGAACGCGCGGGGACAGCTTGCGGCGGGTGGGGGTCTGTGGCATCCCGGGTCGGTGCGTCGGATGTTGCGGTCGCGGCATGTGACCGGAATCCGGGTGTTTCGGGGCGAGGTCTTCGGTGAGGGGGACTGGCCGGCGATCATCGACCGGGGCACCTGGGCGGAAGTTCAGGACCGGTCTGCTTACCGGGCGTCGGCGCATGCGTATCGGTCGTCGCGGTTTTATGTGTTGCGTGGGTTGGTGGTGTGTAAGAAGTGCGGCACGCACATGTCCGGATCCCGGGGCAGGGCGCCCTCGTATTTGTGTACTCGTCGCAACGAGCTCGGTCCGACGCGGTGTACCCGGCGCATTCATGCCACGATGCTCGAGGCGTTCGTCACCGACGCGGCCGTTCAGTTGCTGACCCATCTCGATGTGACCGGTGCCCCGAGTGCGGCGACGGCGCTGTCTGCGCAGGATGAGGCCGCGATCGCCGCTGATGAGCACGAACTGGCCGAGCTGAAGGACATGTGGACGCAGCGGGAGCTGTCTACTCGGGAGTACCGGGCGATGCGCAAGACCGTCGAGGACCGGATCACCACCCTGCACCGCAAGACCATCGTGCGCCCCACCGTCGAGGTCCTGGCCGGCTTGGTCGGCCCGCACGCGCGGGCCTGCTGGGACCAACTCGCCGCCCAGGGCGAGTGGCAACGGCTCAATGCGGTGCTGCGGTTTCTGTTCGCCGCCGTGATCATCGACGAGCACCGGGGCAAGTCCGGCACGTTTGACTACAGCCGCATCGACATCGAACCCAACCCCCTGTGATGGGTGTGCACCGGCCCTGGTCACAGCCATCCCGCACCCCGTCACAACCCCGCAAAAGGGCGGTGTGCTGTGACGGGTTGAATGGTGCGGGGAACTGGGGAAACGTGTGGTGTGACGGGTCGGGGGCGCAACCCGTCACACCCGTCACAAACCGGGTCGAAACGGCGGTTACGGTGACTACTTGGTGCTCACGCGGAGCAGGCGCGCGAGCCGGTGGGCGCCTTGGGTGCTGATCGCGCGGGGAAAGCGGGCGCACACCCGGGCCAGGTGATAAGCGCGATCATCCCGGCGCGCCGGATCTGGGGCCCCGTCACAACCCCGTGGTCAACCCGTCGCAGCACCGTCACAACACGGCGGTACCCGTCACACCGTTGTGACGGGTACCGCCGTGGTCTGTGACGGGTCCATACGGGCTCTGAACTGCTGAAACTCCTAGTGTGACGGGTGTGACGGGTTAGCGCGAAACCCGTCACACCCGTCACAAAACAAGGCCGAAACCTCCGTTACAGTGACTCGTGCGACGCTGGGCGCAACAGCCGCGCGAGCCGTTGCGCGCCCTGGGCGCTGATCGTGCGGGGAAAGCGGGCGCACACCCGGGCCAGGTGATAAGCGCGCTCATCCAGGCGTGCGGTGCTCACCGGGGTGTGGTCGTGCTTACCCCCAGTCGGGGTGCTGGGCGGGCTGGTTATGGCCGGGGTGGCAGGGGCAACCTCCTTCGAGTCACAAGCATTGAACGGGCAAGGTGCAATAACGAGTCGACGGCCGGAGAGTCACGGTCTTGATGCCGCGTTCACTCGTAAGAGGACATCTCCCCACGGACTCGGCGATCACGCCGGAGTGGCCCGCGAGACCGTCCCACATGTCCTGCCAGATCTCGTGCGGCACACCTGCGGTGGGACGGGTTCGAATGACTGCTGACCAGCGGAATGGTTCACCGAAGCGAGGCCGAGACGGGGTGCGGAGGGGGTGTCCCAGCCGTCCCAACCCCCGAACACAAGCCACGCCCACGACACCCGAGCCCGGGACGGGACACCAATACTCGTCCCCTAGACCCCCCAGGTAATGGCCCCTGACCAGCACGGTAGTGGGGGGTAGACCCCGCCATCTCCAACGCCGGGTGTGATGCGGACCGTCGTCGCATGCTCACCACCAGGGCGGTAGTCGAGTCGGTGACCGTGGGCACGGGCAACGCGACCGGGCGGGGCATCCGACGCACGTCTGCGCAGCGTTCGCTACCCGGATCTGCTCCTGGCGTTCGACCAGGTGGCCGTTACCCCTCTGTCGGGTCGAACGCGGGGTGACGTCCGGCGCAGTTCGCCCCGTCCAGCGTCGGCTGGTCGGTCAAGATCGCTTCGAGCAACGCCGCCACGCCGTTGTGACCGTGGCAGTGTTCTCTGCGGCGGCACGGAACGGCCCCGCCAGGGTGCACAAGGTGCAGTGCCTGGCGGGGCCGTTCCGGTGTTCGCTGAGTCAGTTAGTCGAACTCGCCGGATCGGACACCGGCGGTGAACGCGGCCCACTCGGGCCCGGTGAACCACAGCGCCGGGCCGCCCGGGTCCTTGGAGTCTCGGACGCCACGGCCACCGGCGGGTAGGTCGGCGACCTCAACGCATGCGCCGGTGTTGTTGCTGAAGCTAGACTTCCGCCATGTAGCGGGAGTCAGGTCATCTGTCATCGATGCCCCTCCTCGCGGGGTTAGTCGCATCTGTGTTATCTGGCGAGCTGCGCGATCATGGTCAGGCTCTCGTCTGCATCGAGGGACTGGCTGCGCAGCTCGTCAAATAGCGTAGCTAGCCGAGCGACCACTGATGGGTCGTCGATGATGTGGCCGCCCACGGCGTACTCCTGGTAGGCCGCGTCAGGCAGCAGATGGTCAGGGAAGGCAAGCAGGCTGAACGGCCCAGTGCCGACATGCAACCCAAGATCGAAGGGCAGCACCCTGAGCTCGACGTTCGGCCACTTCGCACGTTCGGCTAGCTGCGCCAGTTGAGCGCTCGCCACGGCCCCATCCCGCGCGCATCTCTCCAACGCGCCCTGGGACACGACGGCGCTTAGCCGAAGTGCGTCCGGTCCGGTAAGCCGGTCTTGGCGTTGCAGTCGCGCGCTGACGAGTCGGTCAGTTTCGTTCGCGGGTGGCGGGTCGTTGAGGGCGTAGAGCCGGCGCATGTACTGCTCGGTTTGCAGCAAACCGGGGATGATCTCGATGTCCAGGCAGCGCAGCGACACCGCGTCGGTTTCCAGGCCGACGTAACCGGCGAGCCACTTGGGTAGTCCGTAGGTGGACCACCAGCCCCGTTTGCTGGCTTCCTCCCGCAGCTCTTCGAGCGTGGCGAGGGTCGCCGTGTCGGCTCCGTAGAGGCGTTCCACCAGCACGATCAGGTCGGATTTGGTGGGTGCGTTGCGCCCGGTTTCGATGTGGCCTATCCGCTGCTCTGAGCAGCCGATGGCGGCGGCTGCGTCCGGTCGGCTGACGTGTGCGGCTACTCGTAGTCGCTCCAGTTCGGTGCCGAGTTGGAGTCGCCGGACTGTAGGCCCTGCCATGCCGGAAATCATAGTCGGTGCTCCGCTCCGTAGTCGCGAGCATTTAACCGTAGTAAATGCTCCGTAGAGCTATATTATGTAGGACTACGTCACTATGGTCTACGAAGCGTCAGCGTCGCGCTGGTGTTAGTCGCCCGGCACGTGCCCCGCGATCACCGGGCCTGGGCGGCGCCTACGACCTAGGGAGTCGAGTGGGCAGGCACAGCAAGCACCAGAACCGGCACGCCCCGGCCCGGCGCACCGTGGAGATGGTGGACGCCCGCACCGGCACCGCGCACCGATTAACTACCGACGCTGCGGCCGATGGGCTGCCCCGTGGCCGGTACAGCGCACTGTGCGGTGAGGATGTGGTGCCCGCTGCGCTGGTCACGCGGGAGGCCCGGTTCTGCCGGTTGTGCCTACCGGCGCAGCGGTCGAGGTGGTGACCGTGACGACCAAACCCCCCGATAGCAGCCTGGTCTGGTACCTGCGGTCGCTGGGTGACCACGACACCCACCAAGGGCGCATACGCGTCGATGGCACGGTGCTGGCCTGCTGCGGGCTGCGTTTCACGCCCCGGCCGACGTTGCGGATAGCGGGACCGCCACCCGGGGCACTGGTCGCGGGCCCTCGGGCGCTGCGAGGTAGCCCACCGGACCTGGAGCAGGTCTGCCACGAGTGTCAGCACGGTGGTGCCCGGTGAGCGGTTCCGGCGCTGGTCGTGCTGCGCTCGTCAAGCCGCAGCATGCGCCAGGCGCTGATGCCGACGTCGGGGGTCACGGTCTCCTATCCAGGTTCCACGCGGGTTGCCGCTGCCCCTGGTGCGCATCACGGGCCCTTGAGAGCCCCTGCGGCTGCGCACCGTACGCCGCGTGCCGCGCGAGCACCTACGTTGTCCTGCCTCGCGGGTGGCGGGAATGAGCACCACGGACAGCCCGGACGTCGCAGCGGCTAAGCGGCTACTCGATGCCGCGAAGCATGCGGGGTTCACGTTCCAGCGCATCGCACCCGGTGAGGACGGACCGTTGATCGGTCGCCGGGAAACCACCGAGTACCGCGACCAGATCTATCTAGCCGGGTTCGGTGACTCGTGCCACGCGACCCGGGTCCGTAAATCCAGCCTGCTGATGCCCAGCGGGCTACCGATCATCGAGAGGGTGGCCGGTGATGCGGTCACCGTGCTGCACACCGTGGTGTCCGTCTGGCCTACCTGACCCCGGCCTAGCCGTCAGCAGAGCCAACTCCTGACGGCCGGGCCGGCACCAACCAACTGAATACCCGGCCGGTCGCGCTCGTTGTGGTTGAGCCCAACCCCCGTAAGCGCGCTCCCCCGGCGCGACCCGGCCGGACCCTGGCCGCCACCAACCTGATCCCTGACCGACCAGGCCATAGACCTCTCGAGTGACGGCTGCGGGGGATGGGAAAGGTGCGGACAAGGCGGGGGAACAACGGGGGGAGACACCAGGGTGGCGGGGAAGTTTCCCCAAGCCCTCCCCGGCCGTACTTCCCCCGCATGAGCAGCACAAATGATCCGCGGGGAAGCACGGCCGCCGTGCTCGGACATACAGCCGAGGGCCCGTGAACCCGGGTCCGCGCCGACTCACTCCCCGCATCCCCGCGACCCCCACTCGACCTGACCCGGGCGGCGGTTAACAAGGCGACACCGCCGGGTGCGGCGAAGTCGGGTCGCTTCAGGTCGTGCGCTGGTCTTTGATCGTTGTCACTGTTCGGATCTCCGTCGAGTCACCTTGCGTGGTCGGTTCGGGTGGGTGAGAGGTTCGGGGAGGGAGGGACCCGGCTGACGGCTACTGCTACCCCGGTTTTTGGGGGGTTATCGGCGTCTTTCAACCCGGCTGACGCGGGGTCCCCATCGTTGATTTGGGCTGGTCAGGTTGGGGAGGCAGGCCCGGGGACCCGGGTGGGGAGAACTCCCCGGGTCCCCGGCCGGGTCCCCACCTCAGGTCCCCACCCTGTCGGTCACCCTCCGTGTCCCTGAGCGCGCGAGGCAGGCAGGGGTACCCCACCCGAGGCGCTGAAAAGGGCTGTTTTCGGGGTCGTGGTGCTGGTCTGCCTCGCTCGGTTTGTCTGCCTTCCCGCAGGTCAGGTGCGGGGCAGTAGCCGAGAACGGGGGTAAGGCATGGGCCTCGGCAGGGGCCAGTGCCTCACCGCCTGCCTCAGCTCTCGGAGTTGCTGTCCGAACCACGTCCATGCAGGTCATCAAGTAGTGCATGAACGGGGCTTGACTACACAGCGATGGGTCGCACAACTCTGGCCGGCGACCGGGCTCCGGCGCGGGGGTCGGTCCCTAGGGTCATCGGTCATGACCGAGTACCTGGACGTGAGCACCGACATCGCCCGGCGGGTCCGGGCGGGTGAGTTGGGGTCGGGTGCGGAGTTGTGGTCAGTCCGGGAACACGCCCGGCGCCGCGGCACCACCGCCTCAACGATCAACCGGGCCTACCGCTGCCTCGCCGAGCACAAGGTGATCGTTCTCGGTGACCGCCGCCGGGCCCGGGTCGCGCCCGACGGGGCACTGACCGCGGCCCGGTTCCTCGAGCCCGAGCGGGTGTTCCGGCTGGCCGGCAGCGACGACCCGGCCCTACAGATCGTGCTCAGCCACGTCGGGCGCCACGTCGCCTCGGTCGGCACCCGGGGCAGCTTCCACGGCGTCCGCACCTTGGCCCGCGGGGACGCCGACGGCGCCGCGATCCACCTACTGCACCGCAACGGCACCTACAACGCGCCGTTCGCTCAGGCGTTGCTGCGCGGGCGCGGACCCACCCTGATCCATCTCTGGCGCCGTGAGCAGGGACTGCTGGTTCCCCACGGCAACCCCGCGAACATCACCGCGCCCGCGGACCTGCGGGGCTGCCGGGTGGCCAAGCGCGAGCACGGCACCGGGACCCGGGTGCTGCTTGATCGGCTGCTGACCGCCGCCGGCATCCCACCCGATGACGTGCCCGGACCCGAGCTGGGTTCGCACCTGGAGATCGCCCTCGCGGTCGCCTCCGGGATCACCGACGCCGGGCTCGGAGTCCGCGCCGCCGCCACCGACCTCGACCTCGACTTCGTGTCCCTCACCTGGGAGCACTACGACATCGCCCTGCCGGCAGACGCGCTGCCCGCCGCCGCCCCGCTGATCACCGCGCTGCGCGAACCCGAGGTCGGTGCGGCGATCACCTCACTCGGCGGCTACGACGCCACCCGCGCCGGCACCATCGAACCCCTCACCCCACCCTGACCACCGCTGAGCGCCTGGTGCGCTCTGAACCGGATCACAACCACCCAGATCACGATCCGCACACTCCCAGGCATGGCCGAGGAGACAACACCAGCCGTCACCGGCAAGACCACCACCGAGTGGAAAGCGTCCGGGAGTACAGCGGCTGGTGCGGACACTGCGAGGGTCGCACCGGGGCGGTGGATGAGCCCGGGCGTCGCCGGGATCGGGTTCGCCAGCTTCCTGGCCGATGTCGGGCACGAGGTCCCCACCGCGCTGCTGCCCAGCTTCGTCACCTCCACCCTCGGCGCGCCCGCGGCCGCGTTGGGGCTGATCGAGGGCATCTCCGACGGCCTGGCCGGCGCCGGCCGGTTCGTCGGCGGCGCCCTGGCCGATGACCCCGGCCGTCGCCGCGCGGTCGCGGTCGGCGGCTACACCACCACCGCGGTGCTGTCCTGCCTGATCGGGCTCACCGGCAACGTCGTGCAGGTCGGGGTGCTACGCGGGGCGTCCTGGGCCGCCCGCGGCCTGCGAGTCCCGGCGCGCAACGCGCTGCTCGCCGACGTCGTCCCCGCCGGCTCCTACGGGCGCGCCTACGGGTTCGAACGCACCATGGACAACCTCGGCGCGATCGGCGGGCCGCTGCTCGCGCTCGGGCTGGTCGCGGTGTTCAGCGTCCGCACCGCCATCCTCGTCTCGGTCGTCCCCGGCCTGCTCGCCACCGCGGCGATCATCTTCGCGATCCGCCAAGCCAAACTGCCCAAGGTCACCGAACGCCGCCGGCTGCGCATCCAGGTCCGCGCCGTGCTACACGGCCAACTCGGCCGGCTGCTCGGGGCGTTCACCGCGTTCGAGGTCGGGAACCTGGCCGCGACCCTGCTGATCCTGCGCGCCACCGACCTGCTCACCCCCGCCCACGGCGGCCAGACCGCCACCGCGATCGCGCTGGGGCTCTACACCGCCTACAACCTCGCCGCCACCGTCGCGTCGTTCCCCGCCGGGCGGCTGGCTGACCGTCTCGGTGACCGCGGGCCCCGGCTGGTCGTCGCAGCCGGGGTCGCCGCGTTCCTGGCCGCCTACCTGATCTTCGCGTTCACCCCCGCCATAGTCGGCGTCCTCGCGGTCGCGTTCGTGCTAGCCGGCATCGGGATCGGCGCCGCCGAAACCGCTCAAACCGCCGCGGTCGCCGCACTGGCCCCCGACACACTGCGCGGTTCAGCGTTCGGATTGCTAGCCACCGTCCAAGCCGGCGGCAACGTCGCGGCCAGCACCATCGCCGGGCTCCTCTACACGATCACCACACCCACCATCGCGTTCACCTACACCGCCGCCTGGATGCTCATCGCCCTAGCCGGCCTCACCCTCACCGGCCGACACCAGACAACCCGACCCGGCCCGAACGCACAACACTGAACGGACCAGCTGCCCGACGATGATCAGGCCGGTGCGGTAGGCGGGCCGCCTGTCACCATCCATAGCCCTTCGAGCTCGCATCGTTGCAGGTCACCGACCCGTCTGGTCTAAGCGAGGCAGATGCCAGCACCCTGCCCAGCCCGCTGAAACCGACCGGATTCGGTTGGTAGGTGCCGGTCTGCCTCGCCGAGGTTGGCTGCCTCGTAGCAGCTCAGGGCTAGGGCAGGTGCCTGACTGAGGGTGAGGCACGTGCCTCATCCAGGGTGCTAGTGCCTCAACGTCTGCCTCATCCCGGATCGGCCGGTAACCGCCGGATTCTGGGGCGGGGTGCATGTCGCGAGCGGCGAACACGATGCCCGCTAAGGGTCCACGTCGTGACCTCGAACTCCGCTGTCGAACTGCTGGTGCACCTCGGCGGGACGCAGCTTCTCGCTGCCGTCCATCAGCAGTCAGTTACTCAATGTCGACCGGAGGGTTCGAACAGTGAGGGAGGGAGGCCCGCCGTGGTGTCGTCTCGACCGGAAATCGGGAGTTTCCGGGGCCAAGGAAAGCTGTGGGAGCTGCCTCCCTGTCTAGCGTTTGTGCAGTTGAGGGCGGGGAGGCACGGCAGGGACCCAGACAGGGAGAACTCCCTGCCTCCCTGACTGGGTCCCTGTGACTTTCTGTGACCGTGAGCCAGCCGGAATGGTTCGTCGCGGAGCGCATCCGCTCAGCGCCGGACCTCGCTCGGTCACCGCTGGATAGCGGCGCACACTTCGTCGTCAGACCACGGTAGAGGGGTCGGAGGGCAGCGCCGACCAAGGGGTCTACCCCCGCTACCGTGCAGGTCAGCACCCGTTACCCGGGGGGTCTACAGGGGTAGCGGGCCCCCTCTACCCCGCGGGGTCAGGTAGCGCCCCCGCGTCCGGGACCCGCCTGGGCTTTTGTGTTTTGCTTAAGTACTTCGAGCTGGAGGCCCGTTTCCCGCGCCATGTCGGCGAGGTTCTTCTGGCTGCGGTGCGGTATGTGGCCGCTCAGGTCAAGGTCGATCCCGCGCTGTTTCGCCAGTACTCCTGGCCGGGAAGCACGATCGAATACCATCGGGCGCAGATCCGTGCGGCGCCGGGCTTCCGGGAGCCGACCCGAGCCGATGAGGAGCGGCTGACCGCCTGGTTGGCGGCGGAGATCTGCCCGATAGAGATGACCGAGGAATGTCTGAAGAGCTCGTTGTGGTCGCGGTGTCGGGTCGAGCGGATCGAGCCGCCCGGGCGGGTCGACCGGATCCTGGGCTCTGCCCGCACTCGGTTCGAGCAGCAGTTTTGCGCCCAGATCATGGGCCGGTTGACCGCTGAGGCGATCACGCGGCTTGAGGAGCTGATCAAGGGATCAGACGCAGCGGACGTCGGTGGGTGGCGCGGGTTTTTCGCCGAGTTGAAGGCGGGTCCGGGGCGGCTGGAGTTGGAGACGTTGCTGGAGGAGATCGCCAAGCTGTCGCGGGTACGCGAGATCGGTCTGCCGGCTGACTTGTTCGCTGGGTACTCCGAGCGGCTGGTGGGTGCGTGGCGGATCCGGGCAGCAGCCTGTTACCCGTCGGACCTGCTGGCCAGCCCGCCGGAGGTGCGGGTGACCCTGCTGGCGGCGCTGTGTGGGTCGCGGACCAGTGAGATCACCGACGCGCTGGTCGAGCTGCTGATCCGACTCGTGTTGAAGATCAACACTCGGGCGGAGAAGTCAAGGTGGAGAAAGCGATCTACGCCGAGCTCAAACAGGTGCACGGCAAGACCGGTATCTTGTTCCGGCTTGCCCCAGGCCGCGGTGGACCATTCCCTGGAGGGCCAGGCGCGGTCATCGACCCCCCAGAGCCACTCACGTTTCTCGCCGCCTCACTTCGTTAATCGGTCGCCTTCACTGATTCGAATTGCTCGTCCGGCTTGGTGTCTCGGTCACCAGGACCCAGAGCCTCAAGCTCATTCACACAATTCGCGTTTTTGAATATCGCGATATGTCCTTTCTCGCTACCAAGATGCCCTTTGACAGCACCCGCAGTGCTTTGACACGTATTCTTCTTGAGATTATTAATGGTAGTTTGCTTATTTGCGCTGTTATACCAGTAGAAGGTCCCGGTAAACGCCTGGGCAGACGGCGCTAGAGCCAGCGTCACCACGGTGGCGACACCGACGGCAGCAACAGCCCCACCAGCCCAACGAGCCCAAGCTCCACGGCGAATCATCTCTTGTCACCCTCCAGACGTGCGGACGAGCCACAGAACACCAGCGAGGGCAGAGACTAGCAGCCGCTATGCCGCGCTGTGACCACGACCAGACACTCCGTGACCGTGGAATGGACTCAACACCTCTAGCGCTGGTGGAGCCGTGGTCGACCTCGACGGTGAGGGGTTGGTTGCGGTGTTGTCGGTGGTGGCGGTGGGCCGGGGTGCGGCAGCTCGGTGAGCAGTAGAGGGCGGGTCGGCCGCGGCCGGTGCGGGTGAGGGAGGTGGTGCAGCCGGGTGCGGCGCAGCGGGTTTCGGGACGTGACGAAAGGGGTGTTGGCGTGGTCATGGGTTCTCCTTGCGCACTCGTCCGGGTCGGTGGTCGGGTCGGTAGCTGCGGCCGTTCATGTGCACGTGGTGCGCGGTGTTGATCACTCGGTCGAGGATCGACTCGGCGACAACGGGATTGGGGAACAGCGGGTAGCAGTCCGTGGCGACCCGGTTCGCGGTGAGTACCAGGCTGCGCCGGCCGCGTTCGGTGATCAGCTCGTAGAGGTCGTCGGCTTGCTTGACACGCCGGGCTAGTGCGGCGGTGTCGCGGCGGATGATCTCGTCTTCGCAGAGGGTTTGCAGGAACTCCAGGTGTCCGAGCTGTCCGCCGTTGGCCTGTTGCAGGCGGGCCGCCAGGGTGTCGAGCATGCCGGAGAGCCCGAGGGACCGCAGGGTCGTCTCGAGCTGGTGTTGGCGGGTCATCCGGCCACCTCCTGCGGCTCGTCGGCCTCACCGCCGGCCGCTAGGCCGTCGAACAGGGTCAGCGGCCCGTGCAGGTGGGCCGGGGCGTTCATGGCGGCGGCTGGTGTCTCGTCGTCGTGTTCGGTGCCGGCGACGAGGATGCCTTTGACGGTGCGGTAGCTGGGGTCCCCGACCGCGATCGCCCGCGCGCAGGCGGCGTCTAGTCGCGCCGCCGGGTAGCGATCGGCCAAGCAGACGAGGCTCAAGCACCCAACACCCATCTCTCATTTGGGCCGTGAATCAGGGCATAATCTGCCATCGCCTCGCGAGAGGCTCCCACCGACCGTGACTAAGGCTGCTGTCAAGCTGGACGCGAAGTCCCTTGCGGTGGACACAGACGGTGATAATCCAGGCGGGGAGGCGATGGGGGAGGCGCCGGGGATGACGGGGAGTTCTCCCCACTGCCTCCCCGGGCCTGCCTCCCCCGCCTGATCAGGCCGTACCCTCGGCGGGGACCCTCGTGACCACCCTGCGGCAGCCTCTCCAAAACCGGGAATCTGGGGGTTGCGACGCTGGGCGGTCGCCTCCCTCCCCAACCCGGCTACTTCTCTGCTCGACTACCCAGAGTCACAGGCCGGTAGGAGCGCTGTGCCAGATAGCGACCTGGTGGTCCGGTCATCCCCGGGGTGGCGTGTGACATGCAGTGATCTTGCGATCCTGGTCCTCCGTGCGTGCAGCTCCGAGGAAGACGCCCACTGTCGGCCGGGAAACGGGGTGCCCGGCGTTCGAACTCGTGGGGGTCTACCCCCCGCTACCGGGCTGGTCAGGGCCCGTTACCTGGGGGGTCTACCGGGGTAGCGGGCCCCCGCTACCGTACGGGTGCGGACAGAGGTAGGTAGCGGGTGCGGTAGAGCCCTTGCCCCCGCCACGTAAGTGCCCGTCCTGTCCGTCCCTGTTGCGGGGAAGAACTCCACGCCGGTCGTGGACAGCTCTCGACGAGTATCGGTGTCCCGTCCCGGGCTCGGGTGTCGTTGACGTGGCTTGTGTTCGAGGGGTTGGGACGGCTGGGACGCCCCTCAGCACCCCGTCCCGGCCTCGCTTCGGTGAATCATTCCGCGGGTCAGCAGTCATCCGAAGCTGTCCCACCGCACGTGTGCCGCACGAGATCTGGCAGGACATGTGGGACGGTCTCCCGGATCAATCCGGCGTGATCACCGAGTTTGCTGGGAGGTGTCCACTTACGAGTGAACATTCGGTTACGACAGTGAAGTGCGGGCCATGAGGATTGCTGTCTGCCCGCCTCGTAGCAGGTCACCTCGTGGTACATGAAAGACGCTTGACTGAGACGATAGGCGCGATCCCCGCCACAGTTAGCACCACGGACCGCGAGACCGCGGAGGCTGAGCTGGCTCGCCATGCACGGTCGTTTAACTCCACCTCCCTGCATCGGATCGGTCAGCACATCCTGGCCCACCTCGACCCCGACGGCCCGGAGCCGCGCGACGAGCCGCAACCGGCCCCGGCTGCGGGGGAACTGCGGTTGTGGGACCGCCGCGACGGCCGGCTCGGGCTGGAGGGATACCTCGAACCCGAACACCGCGCCGCGTTCCGATCACTGATCGACCAACTCGCCGCACCCCGCCCGGCCACCGACACCCTCCCTGACATCCGCAGCACCGGTCAACGCAACGCCGACGGCCTACTGGAGATCTGCGGGCTGGCCCGCGCCGCCGAAGACTGCCCCATCACCGCCGGAGAACCGCCACATTTGACCGTGACCATCAACTGGGATGCGCTGCGCACCGGCCTGGGGGTCGCGACCCTCGACTACGGCACGCACATCAGTGCCGCGCAGGCCCGCCAGTGGGCGTGTGACGCGAAAATCATCCCGGTGGTGCTGGGTGGGAAATCCGAACCCCTCGACGTCGGCCGGCTATGCGCACCGTCCCACTATCCATCCGCCGCGCGCTCGGCGCCCGAGACCGCGGATGCGCTTTTCCCGGCTGCGATCGGCCATCGGGAATGTGTCAGTCGCATCATCGGCGGCATTGGGTTGATGGTGGTGAGACCAGTGTCGACAACTGCGCACTATTGTGCGAAACGCACCATCGGCACGTCCATCACACCGGGTGGGAAATCCTCATCCACCACGGTGATGTCGAATTCATCCCACCCGCGATCATAGACCCCACCCGCACCCCACTACACAACCCACTGCGTTGCTGAGCAAAAAAGGGCGACAAGCGTTTGAGCTGCTGGAACGGATCGTGCGCCGCCCGACCACGCTGTGAACTGACCGGGCCTTGTCAGAGCAGACGGGTAGCGGGCCCGATGGCCGCCGTCGGCAGGCCTCTGCGGTCGGTCACCACACATCAGCTCAGGGCTGGGCGGGCTTGATACGGCGGAGCAGGGGGATGCTGGCCAGCAGCAGAACCATCGCGACTCCGAACGCTCCGGCGTAGCCAGCGGTGGCTCTGAACGCGCCAACGGGCACCCGGCCGGAGAACGTGATCGCCAGGCCGGCCAGCAAGGGGCCGATCAGCACGCCGATCCCCTTGGCGAAGCCGAACAGGCTCGCACCCGCACCGTGGGCCTTCTGCTCCGGAAGCAGCCTCATCAGCAGCGTGTACGGCAGGGTCATCAGCACGACCGCAGCGAACGCGACCGGCACGATCGCGGCGAGGAACAGGGTGTTCGTGGTGACCAGTGTCGGAATCAGGCCGAGCGCGAAGCCCCAGATCGCCACCTGCATGATGCGCCGTGGTCCGAAGCGGTCCGCGAGTTTGCCGGCCACCGGAGCCGCCACCAGCGCGGCCACCCCGACCAGCGCCAGCGAGGTGGCCGTGCTACGCAGCGACATCCCGAGACCGCGGGTGAAGTACAGCACGACGAACGTCTTCAGCGCGTCCACTGCGCCCTCCCATAGCGCGTCGGCGGCGATCCAGTACCGGATCGCGCGGTTGCTGCGGACCAGGCTGAGATCGGTGCGCAGACCGCCACCCGGCGACGGCTGTTCGGTGCCGGGCTCCCGGCCGCGCCTGCCCCGTAGTCCAAAGCACAGTGCGACGGTCACCCCGACGACGGCGAGTGCCCCGATCGCGAAGGGAAGCGGACGCCACAGGCTGAGCAGGAAGCCGCCGCCGACCAGCGCCAGCAGCAGGCCCGCCGAACGGAAACCACCCTGAATTCCCTGGGACCGGCCGCGGACCGCGGCCGGCACGAGATCGGGGAACAGTGCGTAGTAGGGCGTGTAGTAGCCGAAGTAGCCGAGGAAGAACACCGACAACGAGACGGCGATCCACAAAAGAGAACCCGCACCCAGCGGCATCCCGAGCAACGCGAGGACCATCAGCACGGCGCCGGCGAGCACGAAAGGCAACCGCCGGCCGATGCGGCTACTGGTCGAGTCCGACCAGCCACCGACAACGATCGGCACGATCAGTGCCACCACGCCCTCGCCACCGATCAGGATGCCGGTGACGGCGGGACCGGACAGGTCGGCGAGGAGCACCGGAAGGTACGTCCCTACCACGGTGTAAGCGAAAGCCACCCCGAACGCGGGCAGCCCGAGAATGGCCAGGAACCACAGCTGCGTCCTGCTCAGCCGGTCCTTATGGGCGCCGTGATCGTCACGGGGCGAGACCCGCTGCATTCCGTCGGCAGCTGTCACCGCGGTTCCACCTCCCGCAGTGGTCTCGTGCTCTGGTACTACCCGCCAGCACGTCGCGTTAGTCGTCAGGGTCGGACTGTCAGACCGACCTTCTGGAACTCTTTGAGTTCTGAGTAGCCGGTCTTGGCCATGGCGCGGCGCAGCGCGCCGAACAGGTTTACCGTGCCGCCGGGATCGAAAGATGGGCCGAACAGCAGCGCGTCGATGCCGATCGGGACCCCGGGCACATCGATGACGTCGCTGCGCGGTAGCGACGGATGCGCCGCGGCGGCAGTCCAGTACAAGCCGTGGCCGGGAGCCTCTGCGGCGGCGGCCAGGGGTTCACCGAGCATCACCGCGTCCGCCCCGCAGGCGATCGCCTTGGCCACGTCGCCGCTGGTAGACATGCCGCCGTCGGCGATCACGTGCACATAACGACCACCGGTCTCGTCGAGATAATCCCGGCGGGCGGCGGCCGCGTCGGCGACCGCGGTGGCCATCGGCACCCTGATGCCCAGGACCTCGGCGGTGGACGTGCTCGCACCCGCGCCGTGACCGACGATCACCCCGGCCGCTCCAGTACGCATCAGATGCATCGCGGTGCGGTAGTCGCCAACTCCCCCCGCGATAACCGGGACGTCCATTGCCGCGATGAACTCCACCAGGTTCAGCGGCTCCGCGGCACGGGAGACATGCTCGGCGGAGACGATGGTGCCCTGCACTATAAGGATCTCGACGCCGGCGGCAAGCAGGTTCGGGGCGAGGTCCCGAGCATGCTGCGGACTGACCCGGGCGGCCACCGTGACGCCGGACTCGGCCATCTTGCCGATCGCCTCAGTGAGCAGCTCGATCTGGATCGGGGCCGAGTGCCACTGCTGCAGCAGCCGCACCGCCACCGCACCGTCGGTCTCCGCCATCGCGGCACTGAGCTGCAACAGCAACTTGTCAACGTTCGGGTGACGGCCCCACAGCCCCTCGGCGTTGAGCACCCCGAGCCCGCCCAACTCACCGATCCGCACGGCCATCGCCGGTGAGACGATCGCGTCGGTGGGATGCGTCATCAGCGGGATGTCGAACCGGTAGGCATCGATCTGCCAGCTGGTGGACACATCCCGCGACGAGCGAGTGCGCCGTGACGGCACGATCTGGACCTCATCGAAGTCGTAGCTGCGCCGCGCGGTACGGCCCATGCCGATCTCCACCAGATCGCGCACGTCAGTGCACCACGTAGTTCGGGGCCTCTACCGTCATGGTGATGCCATGCGGGTGGCCCTCCTTCAGGCCCGCCGCGGTGATCCGTACCAGCTGCGCGCCCTGCAAGGCCGGGATCGTCGCGGCGCCGGCGTAGCCCATCGCCGCCCGCAGGCCCCCGACGAGCTGATGAGCCACCAGCGACAGCGGCCCGCGGAAGGGAACCCGCCCTTCGATGCCCTCGGGCACCAGCTTGTCGTCAGAGAGCAGATCGTCGGCGAAGTAGCGGTCCCTGGAGTAGGACCGACCGCCGCTGCGCGACGCCATGGCGCCCACCGAGCCCATCCCGCGATAGGTCTTGTACTGCTTGCCATCGACGAGGATCAGGTCACCCGGCGACTCGGCAGTGCCCCCGAGCAGGCTGCCCAGCATCACCGAGCTGGCCCCGGCGACGATGGCCTTGGCGATGTCCCCGGAGAACTGGATCCCGCCGTCTCCGATCACCGGGACACCCGCGGGGCGACACGCCCGGTCCGCCTCGAAAATGGCGCTGATCTGCGGCACACCCACGCCGGCCACCACCCGGGTCGTGCAGATCGAGCCGGGGCCCACGCCGACCTTCACGGCGTCCGCGCCGGCGTCCACCAGCGCCTGCGCGCCGGCCCGGGTGGCCACGTTGCCGCCGATGACGTCGACACCCGCGCCCAGCTCGGCCTTGAGTAGGCTGATCATCTCCAGCACTCCGCGGGAGTGCCCGTGCGCGGTATCCACGACCAGCACATCGACGCCGGCCTCGACCAGCAACGCGGCCCTCTGCTTGGCGTCCTCGCCGACCCCGATCGCGGCACCGACCAGCAGCCGCCCATCTGGGTCCTTGGTCGCCAGCGGGTACTGCTCGGTCTTCACGAAGTCCTTGACGGTGATCAAGCCGCGCAGCATGCCGTGCCCGTCGACGATTGGCAGCTTCTCTATCTTGTGCCGGCGCAGCAGACCTAGCGCCGCCTCCGCGGTGACCCCCACCTGTGCGGTGATCAACGGTTGTTTTGTCATCACCTCGGCGACCCGTTTGTCGAAGTCGACCTCGAAGCGAATGTCCCGGTTGGTGATGATGCCGACCAGCACACCGTCGGGGTCGGTGACCGGCACCCCGGAGATCCGGTAGCGGGCGCACAAGGAATCGACGTCGGCCAGCGTGTCGTCCGGCGAGCAGGTCACCGGGTCGGTCACCATGCCCGCCTCGGACCGCTTGACCACCTCGACTTGTGCAGCCTGTTCGACCGCTGGCAGATTGCGGTGCAGCACCCCCATCCCACCGTGGCGGGCCATCGCGATGGCCATCCGCGCCTCGGTCACCGTGTCCATCGCCGAGGAGACCAGCGGCACCCGCAACGTGATGTTGCGCGAGAGCCTGGTCGACGTATCAACCTCAGATGGCACGACGTCGGACTCGGCGGGGAGCAGCAGGACATCGTCGAAGGTCAGACCGAGCTGCGCGAACTTCGACGGGAAGCCGGGCGCGGTGTGCTCGCTGGTCATGCGACGATGGTATCTGTCGGTATCCGTCCTGGCGGTGTCCACCGGTGGCCGTCTACTGCAGACCATCTGCCCGCGGCTATCCACCGGGCGGGTACGGTGCCAGCCGTGGCGCATGAATCACTCCCCCCTGACCCGTTCGCTGGTGACCCGGAGGATCCGGCGCTGGCCCTGGAGGCCTTGGACCACTCCGAGGATGCTGACGACGAGCCTCTGGATGACGAAGAGCGGGCCGGCTTGCTCGCTGACCTTGGTGATCTGGCCGTCTATCAGGCCCTGCTGGCACCCCGAGGGCTACGCGGTATCGCGGTGGACTGCCCTGACTGTGCTGAGCAGCACTACCACGACTGGCATTTACTGCGGGCCAGTTTGCAGCAGCTGCTCGAGGTCGGCCGGATGCGCCCCCACGAGCCTGCCTACGACCCGGACCCAGACGGCTACGTCACCTGGGAATACTGCCGTGGATACACCGATGCGGTGCTCGCCGAGAACGGCGGTTGAGCTGCTTCAGCCGCAATAGGGAGGCCGTCCCGGTCCCGAGAGTCCACAACCCGCCGCTGGGCCTCCACCCTGGCCACCGCTATGCAAGTGATTTCGCGGCTTCGGCGGCTCGACGTTCGGGGCGTCATTACCCGGCGTGCCAGTACCGTTGCCACGGCCGGAGAAGTCCTTGCCCACGGTAGAACCCACCCCAGGACCGTCCCCCGTTGTGCCAACCCCATCCGTGTGCTCGCCTGTTGTGGTCCCCACCGAGGACGGGCCACTGCTCGGACCCGGGTAACCGGGTCGCCGGAGGTCCGGACCGGGACGATGGTTCTTGGTGATCACCGGTGGTGTCATGCTCGAGGACGACTCGGTGCCCTGATCCGTCGTTGTGGTCGAATCGGGGGAGCTGGTCGCGTCGGCCGACGCCGACGACATGCTGGACCCGTTCCGTGAACCGGCAGAGGGGAAGCCAGGCAGTCCCGGCACCTTCGCAGAGCCGGTCTCCGGGGACCTGTTCAGAATCTGTTCGAGCTGATGGTGGCTCGCGGTGAGATCGTTGCGGCCCTCGGACTCGCTGATCGCCGGGAGCTGGTTCTGAACTCGCTGCAGTGATGCCCTGGCGCGTTCGGGATCGCCCTGCTTCAGTGCCGTCCGGGCGTCGTTGAGCTCGGTCCGGACCGTGGCCGCCGTCTCCACCGATCGGGCGTAGTCGCCGTAGAGCACCTGGGTCACGCCCCACAAGCGGTCGCCGGGTTGCGCGGACTTGGCGACCAAGCCCACCGAGGAAAAGGCGATCACCAGCACGGCGGCAGCCGCGGCAACCGAGCCGAACACCGGATTCCGGCGGCGGACCGGCCGGCGGCCGGCGCGGATCGCCGCCAGCGCGGTGTCGGTGTCCACCAGCTCTCTGAACGGCTCGGCCTCCATCTCCTGGCGCCATCCCGCCAGCACCCGCGTCAACTCGTCGTGATCGTCGGTCGGGTTGTAGCGGCCGATCATGTCCAGCAGCGCGTCGTCGGCCTGCACAGCAGCCAGATCAGCGGGCATCTCATGGAAGTCGTCTCGACCAGGCACTCAGACCACCCCCTCAGACGCCAGCGCGCTGCGCAGCTTGCCCAGAGCTCGGTGCTGGGCCACCCGGACCGCGCCGGGAGTAGAGCCGACGGCCTCGGCGGTCTCCTCCGCGGACAGCCCCACCATGACCCGCAGACGGACGATCTCTCGTTGCTTTTCCGGCAGAGTTTCCATCAGCTTGGTCATTCGCCCGGTGAACTCGCCAAGCATCGCTTGTGCCTCCGGACCATCGGCCAGGTCCGGGATATCGGGGACCTCCGAGACCGGCTCGGAGCGATTGCGCGCCGAGGACCGATGGGCGTCGGCCACCTTGTGCGAGGCGATGCCGTAGACGAAGGCGAGGAATGGCCGGCCTTGGTCGCGGTAACTGGGCAGGGCCGTGAGCACCGCGAGACACACCTCCTGAGCTACATCATCCGCCGAAGCGAACGTCTTTTCCTGGCCACCGACGCGGGCACGGCAGTACCGCACCACCAGGGGACGGATCCGCCGGAGCACACCCTCAACGGCTTGTAGCTTCCCGTTGACGGCATCACCGATCAGGACGTCGAGGTCGTCCCCTACTGCGGTCATCGCTGGATGCAGCCCTGCCGTTACGACGAGAGACCAGCCGAGCTGCACGCCGGCCGGCGGTGGCCACTCCATCGCCCCGACCATCCATCACCATCCGCCGAGACACGGGCACCTCACGGCAAACCGTAGTGGTAGACAGGTTGGTTCCCGTAACGCGGTATCGCTGCGCGATCGCGCTGCTACCGACCGAACACAGCGACGGCCGATGGCATCGCCATCGGCCGTCGCTGTGCACATCCTCGGGCGCGCCTGATTCAGGCCAGCGTCCGCGGCTTCACGCCACCAGGCCGCGCCGGAAACCGTGTGCGACGGCCTGTGCGCGATCCCGCACGCCGAGCTTGCGGAAGAGCCTGCGGGCATGAGTTTTCACGGTGTCCTCGGAGAGATACAGCTCACGCCCGATCTGCCCGTTGCTCTTGCCCTGACTCATCCCGCGGAGGACCTGCAGCTCCCGCTCAGTGAGCTGGACACCAGGATCGGACGGGGGGCGAGGCGCCGGAACTGACGTGCTGGCCAGCGTGTGGGCCAGCGCCGCGACGAGTTCTGGTCGGGACGCATCCCAGCGCAGGTAACCTCGGGCGCCGCCGGCGATCGCCGCGGCGATACTGCCCGCGTCGTCCGGCGCCCCGAACACGATGACGTTCGCCTGCGGGTGCGCCGACACCAGCCGGCGGGTAGCCTCGACTCCGGCCGGGACGGCACGCTGCGTTCCGACCAGCACCACATCCACCGGCTGCCGGGAGTAGCGAGCTAACAGCTCGTCACCGTGTGCCACGCAGTCGATCCGGGCCACGCCGGGGACCGCGGACATCACACGTGTGAGACCCTCGCGGACCTGTCGCCGGTCGTCGCAGATGAGAACTGCGGTCACGGATGAACTCCTCTCCTGCAGCCAACTGATGTGCCCACCTCCCTATCGGTCATGCAGGCCCGGAACTTGACACGATCTGATGGATTCCATCAAGGACCGGAGCTGCACGCTCCCAGCGGCCGCTATCACCGGGGTGGAGCAACCCTCACTCTACCGAGTGTAAGCGGATCCCGGCAGTACCGTGAACACGGATGATTCGGGCATAGCGGCTATCCCGATGCATGCCACAACGGTCCCCGGACCCCTTTTGGGGGTTCGGGGACCGTTGTGACCGCAATGAGGGCCGCGTGGCGCGGACACCGCACGCGGGCTACGCCGACGGTTCACCAGCTGCGGTGGCTGGCTGCTGCGCTGGTTACATCCCGGGCCCGTGGCCGTGGCCCTGGCCGGCCGAGGGTGCCTGCTCCGGCTTGTCGACTATCGCACTCTCGGTACTGATGATCATGCGGGCGATGGAGGCAGCGTTGACGATCGCCGATCGCGTCACCTTCACGGGGTCGATGATGCCGGCGGCAA
This sequence comes from Pseudonocardiales bacterium, assembly GCA_023252195.1. Taxonomy (GTDB): domain Bacteria; phylum Actinomycetota; class Actinomycetes; order Mycobacteriales; family Pseudonocardiaceae. The sequence goes on along the minus strand of JAHEXI010000003.1, from coordinate 40,165 downwards.
CGAGATCGCAGTAGGTCTGCTCCTCGGCGTCGAAGCCGTGGCCCCACTGCAGATCGCGCACCTTGGCGACGACCACGGATCCCTCGACGCCCGCGTTGTTCGCGATCCAGCGAACCGGAGCGGCGCTGGCGGCCCGCACGATGGCGACGCCAAACGCCTCGTCGCCGAGCAGGCCGAGGTCCCCGACGGACTCGGCAGCATGCAGCAGCGCTACGCCGCCACCGGGCACGATGCCCTCCTCCACCGCCGCCCTGGAGGCCGCCACGGCGTCCTCGATGCGACCCTTGCGCTCCTTGAGCGCGGTCTCAGTGGCCGCTCCGACCTTGATCACCGCTACTCCGCCGGCGAGCTTGGCGAGCCGCTCCTGCAACTTCTCGCGGTCCCAGTCCGAGTCGCTTTCCTCGATCTCGCGACGAATCTGCCTGGTACGGGCGTCAACGTCGGCCTGATCGCCACCACCCTCAACGATGGTGGTCTGATCCTTGGTCACCACGATGCGCCGGGCCTTGCCGAGCATCTCAAGCCCAGCCTCGGACAGCGTCAAACCGACCTCGGGGTTGATCACCTGTGCACCGGTGACCACGGCGAGGTCATCCATGAACGCTTTACGGCGGTCACCGAAGAACGGCGCCTTGACAGCCACCACTGAAAGAGTCTTGCGCAGCGCGTTGACCACCAGCGTGGACAGCGCTTCGCCCTCGACGTCCTCAGCGACGATGAGCAACGGCTTACCCGCGTTACCGATCAGTTCAAGCACCGGCAGCAGGTCCATGATCGAAGAGATCTTGTCGCGGTGCACCAGGAGGTAGGCGTCGGTCAGCACCGTCTCCATCCGCTCAGGATCGGTGACGAAATAGGGCGAGATGTAGCCCTTGTCGAACGCAACGCCCTCGGTGAACTCCACCTCGGTGGCCATCGTGGACGATTCCTCCACGGTGATGACGCCGTCCTCACCGACCTTGGTCATCGCCTGGCCGATCAGGGCGCCGATCTCCGGATCACGCGAGGACACCGTGGCGACCTGGGCGATCGCCTGCTCGCCGGTGACCGGGGTCGCCCGGGCCACCAACGCGGCGGCAACCGCGTCCGCGGCCGCGGCGATACCGCGACCGAGCGAGATAGGATTGGCCCCGGCGGCCACGTTGCGCAGTCCCTCACGGACCATCGCCTGAGCCAGCACGGTGGCGGTCGTGGTGCCGTCACCAGCGACGTCATTGGTCTTCGTCGCCACGCTCTTGGCGAGCTGGGCGCCGAGGTTCTCATAGGGATCGGAAAGGTCGATCTCGCGGGCGATCGTCACCCCGTCGTTCGTGATCGACGGGCCGCCGTACTTCTTCTCCAGCACAACGTGCCGGCCGCGTGGACCGAGGGTGATCTTGACCGCGTCGGCGAGCTGGTCGACTCCGCGCTCCAGCGCACGCCGTGCGGTCTCGTCGAACGTGATCTGCTTGGGCATTGGCTGCCTTCCTCACGGGCGGACTTCGATAGGCCTCCGGCTTCTCACGAGCTCAGCCGGGACCTGAAACGCAACCGCCCCGCTGACCCCGGAGGGGCCGCGGGGCGGTTGACGACGGTCGAACCGTCAGTTCACGACGATGATCGAAGGCGTCAGTTGACGACAGCGAGCACGTCGCGCGCGGAGAGGATCAGGTAGTCCTCGCCGTTGTACTTGACTTCAGTGCCGCCGTACTTGGAGTAGATCACGACGTCGCCGACGCTCACATCCATCGGGATGCGGGTGCCGGTGTCATTGACGCGACCCGGGCCCACCGCAAGGACCTTGCCCTCCTGGGGCTTTTCCTTGGCGGTGTCCGGAATGACGATGCCGGACGCGGTCGTCGTTTCAGCCTCGCTGGCCTGAACGACGATCTTGTCCTCGAGCGGCTTGATGTTCACGCTCGCCACGGTGTGACCTCCACTTTTTGGGGTCTTGGAAGAGCTGGCAGGTTGTCTGATGCTGGCTTCTGCCACCTCGCCGTCGCGGGGGTCGAGGCAGCCCGGGCCATTGCTGGCACTCTGACGACCAGAGTGCCAATTAGCAGACTACTGCGTCGACTGCCAGCACTCAACTGGGGTGGTCACACAGCCCCTCAAGCGCTACCGGTCCACCCCCCCGCTCGGGCCAGCAGCTGATCGCATGCGGTGTCGTCATAGGACGAGTAGAACGCGTGGAGGTCCGACAGCAGCTGCCCGGACGACGCGGCCGCGAACAGCACCGGCTGGTAACGCGTGATGTCATAGTCCTGAGTCGCCATGGCCGCAAGATCCCACCGCCGGATCTCCGCCTCGTGGAACGCCTCGATCTCACCGTAGGACGACAGCAGGCCGGCACCGTAGGCCTTCATCGCGCCGTCCTCGGCGACCACGCCGAACTCCAGTGTGAACCAGAAGATCCGGCTGAGGACATCGAGTGAAACGTCGGTCGTGGCGCGTAACGAGGCCCGCCCGGCCACCTCGTAGAGGTCGGCGAACACCGGGTTGGCCAGCATGTTGGCGTGCCCGATGATCTCGTGGACGATGTCGGGCTCCGGTGTGTAAAACGGCACCGAATGATGGCGGATGTACTGGGTGGACAGGAACGTCCGCCGTGCGAGAGACCCGTGGAAGGTTCGGGTCGGTACGACACCGGGCACCGGGCGCAGGTGGAAGCCGGTCAGGCGGTGCACCCGCTGGTCAACCTCGCGTAGCTGCGGCACGCGCGTGGCCGGCAGCACGAGTCGCTGCGCGCCGGCGAGGTACTCGGCGCAGGCGTACCTGCGGTGCTTACCGGCGAGCTCGGCGGACACGATCCGCCAGACGTCGTTCTCCTCGGCGGTGTAGGTGACGTCCGGGATCGGGTCACCGGGGCGGTGCGCGGCGCCGACTTCGGCAATCCGGGCCCGCCGCTCGCGGTACGCCGGGTCGCTGCAACCAGGGTGATTCTCGGGCAGCTCGAAGCGGGTAGGTGCGACCGGTGCGGCCATAGCACAACCCTGCGCCTGGCGGAACGATCGTTCAACATTCGAAGCTGATTGCCAGACGAATATCCGTTCGTTATGCTTTGCAATCGATGTCCGTCTCATCTCGCGGTCTCGATGATGCCGATCGTCGGATGCTGAGCATCCTGGTCGATGAAGGCCGTGCGTCGGTGAACGAGGTGGCCGCCCGAGCAGGTGTCTCCCGTGCCACCGCCTACGCCCGTTACGACCGGCTGATGGCCAGCGGCGTGATCCGTGGGTTCCGCGCCGACGTCGATCCGCATGCGATCGGACTCGATATCGCCGCCATGATCATGATCAACGTCGAGCAGGGGTCGTGGCCGACGACGCGGGACAAGGTCAGCCGATTGCCGGGCGTCGAGTACGTCGCGATGACAAGCGGCGAATTCGATTTCGTCCTGCTGGTCCGGGTGTCCGACATCGCGGCGCTGCGTGATGTCGTCCTCTACCGGCTGCAGGGCATGCCCGAGGTGCGTTCGACCCACACCGTCTTCGTCCTGGACGAGGAGCGCCGTCCCATCGGGTCGACGCACCACCTCGAGCCGGTCAGCCCCGAGGCGCCGCGTCGACGAGCGCGGGACTGATCCGCCCGCGGACCTCTCCCAGTCCGATGCCGGTGCCCTGCGGGCCGGGCGCGGTCGCAGTGATCGACACCTCGTCGCCGTCGGCGAGAAAGCTGCGGGTAGAGCCGTCCGCGAGGGTCAGCGGCGCCGAGCCGTTCCAGCTGAGTTCGAGCAGACAGCCCCGCTGCTCCGGCGCGGCGCCGCTGACCGTGCCGGAGGCGAACAGATCACCCGTGCGCAGGCACGCGCCGTTGCTGGTCAGGTGGGCCAGCTGCTGCGGGGCTGTCCAGTACATCCCGGCGAATGGTGGGCGGGAGATCAGCTGACCGTTGAGCCGCACCTCCAGCGTGATGTCCAACCCCCAAGGCTCGGTCACGGCGTCATCGAGATAGGGCAGCGGGTGCGGATCCCGGACCGGTGGCCGGATCCGCGCGGTGCCCAGAGCATCCAGCGGGACCACCCATGGGGAGATCGACGTGGCAAAAGACTTGCCGAGCAACGGTCCCAGCGGGACCGACTCCCAGGCCTGAATGTCACGGGCGGACCAGTCGTTGACCAGGCACAGCCCGAACACATGGTCGGCGAAGTCGGTGAGCGGCACCGGCCGACCCAGGGCCGACGGCGTGCCGACGACGAACCCGATTTCGGCCTCGAAGTCCAGTGCGGTCGAAGGACCGAAGGTGACGGTGCCCTCGGGCCCGCGCCGCTGGCAGCTCGGCCGGGTGACCGGCGTTCCGGAGACCACAACAGTTCCGGCCCGGCCGTGATAGCCGACCGGCAGATGCCGCCAGTTCAGCGGTAAGGATCGCTGGCCAGGCCGGAAGATCTGCCCGACGTTGGTCGCATGCTGCTCGCACGAGTAGCAGTCGACGTAGTCGGCAACGGTGAACGGCAGCTGCATCGTGACATCGGTGGCCGGGAGGAGCAGCGGCGCCAACGCGTCAGTATGCTGATCATCAGTCAGCCATCGGGTTAGCGTTTCCCGGATCAGGGTCCACGTCTGGCGTCCCGCGGCCAGCAACGCGTCGAGGTTGCCGTGGCGAAACAGCGCGGCGTGCTCGGGCAGCAGATCCCGGGTGGCTGTCGTGAGGTCGAGGATGGCATCGCCCACCGCCACCCCGACATGCGGCTGCGAGTCAACCGCGGCGGTGAAGGCGCCGTAGGGCAGCGTGTGCAGGCCGAACGGATGCTCGGCCGCCACCCCGGTCCAGGAGGTCACCTGGCTGGGCCCCGACCCGACCAGCTCCACGGGTACGCCGGGTCCTCGCACGCGGTGGCACCCTCGCCCAGCTCCAGCGGGCGGAAGGTGTCCACCATGACCGCCAGCTCGTCGAAGGACTCGACTCCGAGGCTGCGCTCGACCGCGCCCGGCTGTGGGCCGTGCGAATGGCCACCGGGATGCAGGGAGATCGAGCCGGGACCGATTCCACTGCCCTTACGCGCCTCGTAGTCCCCACCGCAGTAGAACATGACTTCATCGGAATCGACGTTGGAGTGGTAGTAGGGCACCGGTACTGCCAGCGGATGGTAGTCGACCTTGCGGGGCACGAAATTGCAGATCACGAAACCGGTGCCGGCGAAGACCTGGTGTGCAGGCGGTGGCTGGTGGATACGGCCGGTGATCGGCTCGAAGTCGGCGATGTTGAACGCGTAGGGGTACAGGCAGCCGTCCCAGCCGACCACGTCGAAGGGGTGTTGCGGGTAGGTGTAGATGGTGCCGGTCACACCTGCGGTAGCCCGGTGCTTGATCAGGACCTCCACGTCAGTGCCCTCAACCAGCTCCGGCGCACCGGGGCCCCGCAGGTCCCGCTCGCAGTACGGCGCGTGCTCCAGGAACTGGCCGAACCGGGACAGGTAGCGCGGCGGCGGGGCGATGTGGCTGTTCGCCTCGATGCAGTACGCGCGAAGCGGTTCGTCCGAGCTCGGCACCCACCGGTGGGTGGTGCTGCGCGGCAGCACCACGTAATCACCCGTCCCGACGGCAAGCGGACCGAAGACCGTCTGCACCGTTGCCGAGCCGGACTCGACGTAGATGCACTCGTCGCCCACAGCGTTGCGGTACAGCGGCGAAGGCTCACCCGCGACGACGTAGCAGATCCGCACGTCGGCGTTGCCGAGCACCAGCCGCCGCGCGGTCACCACGTCGTGGCGTTTCCACTCCTGGCTGTCGAACAGCTCGTGCAACCGCAGGTGCCGCGGTAGCAGTGGCTCGTTGGGTACCGTGCTGTGGTCCGGCAGGATCCACGGCCGCGCGTCGACGATCGCCGACGGGATCTGCTCGTGGTAGAGCAGCGCGGAGTCCGAGGAGAAGCCCTCCTCGCCCATCAGCTCCTCGCAGTACAGCGAACCGTCCGGGCGGCGGTGCTGGGTGTGCCGCTTTCGCGGGATCGTGCCCGCCTGCCGGTAGAAGGACATGGTTCTCCAGATAGCCGGCGCTAGAGATTGCCGCGGCGGGCCTGTTCGCGCTCGATGGCTTCGAACAGGGCCTTGAAGTTGCCCTTGCCGAAGCCTAGCGAGCCGTGCCGCTCGATGAGCTCGAAGAACACCGTCGGCCGGTCCTGCACCGGCTTGGTGAACACCTGCAGCAGGTAGCCGTCTTCGTCCCGGTCGGCGAGGATGCGCAGCTCACGCAACGTCTGGATCGGGACGCGGGTATCGCCGACCCACTCGCCGAGGGTGTCGTAGTAGGAGTCCGGCGTGTCCAAGAACTCCACGCCCCGGTCCCGCATCGCCGTCACGGCGCCGACGATGTCGCCGGTCGCCAGCGCGATGTGCTGCACACCCGGACCGCCGTAGAACTCCAGGTACTCATCGATCTGCGAGCGTCTGCGGCCGACCGCGGGTTCGTTGAGCGGGAACTTGACCCGGTGGTTGCCGCTGGTCACCACCTTCGACATCAGCGCGGAATACTGGGTGGCGATGTCGTCGCCGACGAACTCCTTCATGTTCTCAAAGCCCATCACCCGGTTGTAGAACGACACCCAGTGGTCCATGCGGCCTAGTTCGACGTTGCCCACGCAGTGATCCACCGCCTGGAACAGCCGGCGGCCGGGGATCACCAGCGGCGGCTGTGCGACGAAACCTGGCAGGAAGGGGCCGGTGTAGCCGGACCGATCAACCAGGGTGTGCCGGGTGTCGCCATAGGTCGCCAGTGCGGCCAGGCGCACCGTGCCGTGCTCGTCGGTGGCGTCGGCTGGTTCCGCCAGGACGGTCGCGCCCTGCTGGCGGGCGAACGTGATGGCCCGGTCCACGTCGGGCACCTCGATGGCGAGGTCGCTGACCCCGTCACCGTGTTCCGCGACCCGCTGCGCCAGTGGCGTTGCGGCCCGGACGGGACCGGTCAATACGAATCGGGCCCGGCCGGAGACCAGCACGTACTCCGCAGCGTCGCGGTAGCCCTGCTCTGGACCCCGGTAGGCCACGCAGGTCATTCCCAACGCCGTCGAATAGAAGTGCGCGGCCTGGCGGGCGTTGCCGACGGCGAACCGGAGGTGATCCATGCCGATCACCGGGAACGAGTCAGGTTCGATGTCGTGCGCGACGCTACCGATCAAGGCGTCGACAGTGGTGTCCGTCGACGTCGCGGCGATGTTCAACGTATGGCTCATAGCGCGGCCCCCTGATTTAAAGGTACGCGTCATGCAACTGAGCCGGTCAGCATTGGCGGTTAATTCTGCCGTCCGGGATACGCGGCGTCGCCCGCCAGCATCATTGTGATGTCCACCTTCCAGCTCAGGTCCAAGCTCATGCGCTAGGCCAGGGGTGTGAGCTGGACGCCGCTCAGCAGGACCCCCCGCATAGGTATACATATTGAATTGCTCCGGCCTCATATTTGCTGAGAATTGCTCCGGTCCTAGAGAGGCTTCGCCTCGGATCGCCGAGGTGGCAGCTGGGTTGGTAGGTGACGTGGCGGTGGGGTGAGGCACGTTTGAGGACATCGCCATCGGACCGCAGCCCGAACCCTCAGAGATCATGATCACGGTTTCGGTGCGTTGAGTGACACGTCATGTCACTTTAGGCACCCAAACCGTGATCAAGCCCTGTCAGTAGATGATCGAGAGCATCTCGAGGCTGCGTTCGGTCGAGCTTGGAATGATCAGCTGCATGGGCGTTTTCAACCCCATCTTCGCCACTTACCGTCAACACCACACCGAAGACAGCAAAATGGCCCGAGTCCTCACCGCCTGGACCATCACGACGCGCACCGCGACCGCCGTGGCCACAGCCGTATGGGGCGTCCTGGCAAGTCTGACAACCATAGGACCGCGATCACGATTGCAGGAGTACTGCTACTCGTGACGTCGCTGATCCTGCCGTGGCGTCGGCGGTCTTTGCCTGCACCCTCAGCTGCGTGTACTGGAAGAGCTGCCGACTAGCGAGGTGGTGATCGGCAGGGCCGGGTCGGCGGGGATGTCGAGTGCCGAAGCGGGCGCGGCAGCGGCGAGCAGGTGTGCGCCGAGCGCGGCCACCATGGCTCCGTTGTCGGTGCACAACCGTCGTCGGGGCACTCGCAGCCGCACGCCGGCCGCCGTGCAGCGCTGCGCAGCCAGCGCGCGCAGCCGGGAGTTCGCGGCGACCCCGCCGCCGATCAGCAGGGTGTCGATGCCGCGATCAGTGGCGGCCCGGATCGCCTTGGCGGTGAGCACGTCGACCACAGCTTCCTGGAACGCGGCCGCCACGTCGGCTACCGGCACGGCGATCCCCTGGCGCCCCAGTGCCTCGACATGGCGGGCGACCGCGGTCTTGAGCCCAGAGAACGAGAAGTCGTACCGCGCGTCGCCGGGACCGGTCAGGCCACGGGGGAATCGGACGCTGTCCGGGTCTCCATCCGCAGCAACCCGGTCGATGAACGGGCCGCCAGGGAAGCCCAACCCCAGCAGCCGCGCCACCTTGTCGAAAGCTTCCCCGGCGGCGTCGTCGATGGTCGCCCCCAGCGGGTGCAGCGGCGCCACCAGGGAGGAGACCTGCAGCAGGCTGGAGTGCCCGCCGGAGACCAGCAGGGCCAGCGCCGGGGGCAACGGACCGTGCTCCAAGGTGTCCACCGCGATATGCGCGGTGAGGTGGTTGACCCCGTACAGCGGGACGTCCCAGGCCACCGCGTACGCCTTGGCCGCAGCCACCCCGACCAGCAGCGCGCCGGCCAACCCTGGGCCCGCAGTCACCGCCACCGCATCGACATCCGACGGCACGACGCCAGCAGTCCGCAGCGCGCGGCGCACCGTCGGCACCATCGCCTGCAGGTGGGCCCGGGAGGCGACTTCGGGCACCACACCGCCGAACCGGGCGTGTTCGTCCACGCTGGAGGCGATCTCATCGGCGAGCAAGGTGACCGTGCCGTCGCCGGACACGCCCACGACGCCCACCCCGGTCTCGTCGCAGGAGCTCTCGATGCCCAGCACTATCCCGGTGGGCGTCACTGGTGGGCCTGACGTCGCATGGTGAAAGCGTCGACTCCGCTGGGTCGGTAGTAACCGCGGCGGATACCGATCACATCGAACCCTTCGCTGCGATACAACCGGATCGCCGAATCGTTGTCGGTGCGCACCTCAAGGAACACCGTGGCGCCTTGTGTGTGGACGAGGATCGCCCGCAGCAACGCCCGGCCGATTCCCCGGCGCTGATGCTCGGGGTCCACCGCCAGGGTATGGATCTCCGCCTCGCTGCCGACCCGGGCCAGACCCACGTAGCCGATCAGCGAGCGGCCCTCCCGTGCGGAAAGGTAGTGATGACCCGCCGCCAGCGCCTCCAGGAACGCCTCTGGACTCCACGGGTCGTCGCCGTCGAACAGCACGCTCTCCAGTTCCGCGCAGCGCTGCGCATCGGCGGCCACCATCGGCTCGATCACAACACTCATACCGGCGTCACCCGCTTGCGCGGCCCGGGTTCCCACGCGTCCGGGCGCCGCAGATACAACGGGTGAAACGGCCCTGGTGTGGCGCGTGCCCGCAACGTCGTGGCTACCACCGCGACCAGCCCGGCCGGGTCTGGGTACTGCGGCGGCACCACCGGTAGGCCCAGCACATCAGGGACGCCGGCGACCCGCGACACACCGGCCAGCGGCACGTCCAAGGGCCGATCGACGTGCGGGCCATCGATCCGGGCACCTGACTCGTCGTAGCGCGCCCAGTACACCTCCCGGCGCCGCGCGTCGGTGATCACCAATAGCGGGCCGCCGGTACCCGCCCGGTAGGCGATCGCGTCCAGGCTGCACACCGGGAAAACCGGGAGGCCCAGCGCGTCGCCGAGCGCCGCAGCGGTGACCATCCCAACCCGTAGCCCGGTGAACGGGCCGGGACCCACCCCGCAGACCACCGCGTCGAGATCACGCATCGACACACCGGCGGTCGCCAACACCGAGCACACCGACGGCATGAGCAGTTCGCCGTGCGCCCGGGCGTCCACCGTGACCCGCTCGGCGAGGACCTCCGGGAAACCCGCTGCGGGCAGCCGAAGCAGTCCGGCCGTCACCGCGGAGGTCGCCGTGTCCAGAGCCAACACCAGCACGGATGACGAGCTTACGGATCACGGGTTTCGCCGCACGCAGCAAGGCAGGCCGGATCCGGTATCAACCGGTCCGGGCCGCACAGCTGCGCGATACGCGTGTCGTCAGCATCACCACTGGGTCGCTGTAGCCGGATCAGCAGATGCTCGTCGGCCAGCCGCTCGGCGATGCCCTCGCCCCACTCCACGACCACTGCGGCCGCCAGCAAGTCAGTGTCCAGATCGAGATCGTCCAGCTCAGCCATTCCACCGAGCCGGTAGGCGTCGACGTGCACCAGTGGCACCCCTCGACCGCCCGGCAGTGTCGGGTGCTCGCGGGCGATGACGAAGGTCGGCGAGGTCACCGGCCCGCGGATGCCCAGCCCGGTGCCGATACCGCGGGCCAGCACTGTCTTGCCCGCGCCCAAGGGCCCGGACAGCACCACCACGTCCCCCGGGCACAGGCGCTGGCCCACGGCCCGGCCCAGACGTTCGGTATCCGCTGGGGTCGCCAGCTCTAGACTTGCCTTCACCTGCGTACTAGTCACCTACGTGGCAGCGCCCCTGCGCATTGCGCCAGCAGGTCCAGCAGGTGTTCGTTGACCCGCTTCGGCTGTTCCAGCATGGTCACGTGGCCCGACCCTTCCACCTGCACCAGCTCCGCGTCGGGAAGCAACGCAGCGATGGCCTCAGAGTGCTGGAACTGAATCAACCGGTCACCGTCGGCGCCGAGCACCAGCGCCTTGGCGTACTGCAGACCGGCCAGCGCCGCGTACCGGTTGTGTGCCCCGAAAACAGCCAGGAAGTCGGTCATGACCTCGAAAGAGGTAGCCCGGATCATCATGTACATCAGCTCGACCAGCTCAGGTTTGACCGCCTCGTCGCCGAAGGCGAGCTTGCGAGTCAGACCCCAGACCAGGTTCCGGGACATTTCGCGACCGCGGTCGACGGCGAGCGCGCTGGGCTCCCAGCGCGACAGCACCCCGGCCACCGGCATGATCGGGTTTCGCCGGGACAGCAGCGGCTTGGGCAGGCCCGACCGGCCGATATCACCAGCGCTGGTGTTCAGGAATGCCACCCCGCAGATCCGGTCGGCGAACAGTTCAGGGTGTTCCTCGGCCAATGCCATGATCGTCATACCACCGAGAGAGTGCCCGAGCAGCACAATCCGCCCCTCCGGGGCGGCGGCGCGCAGCACCGAGTGCAGGTCCCGGCCGAGTTGCTCGATCGTGCAGGCACTTCGCGGCGAGCGACCGGAGCGACCATGGCTACGCAGGTCGAAGAGCACCTGGCGCACCCGCGGCGCGGTGGAATGCGCCAGCTCGTTGCGTTGGTACAGCCACGACCGTCGGTCCAATGTGTAGCCGTGAATCAGGATGACGGTGAACTCGGGCGCTCCCCCATCGGCCGGGTCGACTTCCTCCACCGACAGCGCCACCCCGTCGTCGGCCGTGATCGTGTACTCGCGGTCCGCCGAGAGCAAGGCCGGCAAGTCGTCAGGCAGTTCCGTAACGTGCTTGCGCACCTCGCTGATGCGGTTGTGATACGCGCGGCCGGCGACTAACGCGGTGCCCGCAGCCGCGCCCAGCACACCGCCAGCGATCCATTTGGCGGACTTCACCCGGTCACCATCGCCCCGGTGAAACCCGCAGCAAGTCGTCCGTGCACGGTCCGGGTCACCCGGGGCCGCACCATCCCGGCGACAATCTCGTAGTGGATGGTGCCCAGCTTGTCCGCCCACTCGGCAGCGGTGGGAGCGCCGCCGTCGCCGCTGCCGAAGAAGAGCACCTCAGCTCCCTGCGGGACCGTATCGTCCCCGCAGTCGACCATCACTTGGTCCATGCACACCCTTCCCACCACTGGACGGCGCCGCCCAGCAAGCCACACGTCGAGCCGGCCGGTGAGCACCCGAGGCACGCCGTCGGCATATCCGGCGGGGACCAAAGCCAGCGTGGTCTCCCGTTCGGTATGCCAGACGTGCCCATATGAGACGCCCTCACCCGCCGGGACCCGCTTCGTCATCGCGACCTGCGAACGCAGCGACATCGCCGGTATTAAATGATAACTCACCCCGGGCACCGGGGAGAGCCCGTAGACGGCGATGCCTGGACGAACCAGGTCATAGTGCAGGTCGGGCCGAGTCAGCGTGGCCGCGGAGTTCGCCAAGTGCCGCAACGGTCGCAAGCCCGCATCTCGCGCCACCTGGTAGGCCTCGTCGAAGTACCGCACCTGCTGCTCGATGATCGGATGTCCAGGGTCGTCAGCGTGCGCGAGATGCGACCAGATCGCGACGACCTCGATGCGGCGGGTTGCCACCGCGGCGCGGATCAAGCCGGGCCACTCGTCGGGGCCGGCGCCGCCGCGGGTCAGCCCGGTGTCGACCTTGAGATGCACCCGGGCGGTGGTGCCGGTCGCGGCTGCGGCTGCCGCGACGGTGTCGAGTTGGCCGGTGGAGTAGACGCCGAGCTCGACTCCGGCGATGAGCCCGGCGGCGAGGTCCTCCCCCGGAGCGCGCAGCCAGGCCAGCACAGGTGCGTCGATTCCGCCGTGACGCAGCTCAAGCGCCTCCTCGACGCTGCATACGCCCAGCGCGCTGGCTCCGGCCTGCAACGCGGCCGCGGCGACGTCGATCGCACCGTGGCCGTACCCGTCGGCCTTGACCACCACCATGGTGGCGGCGCCGGACGCAGCGGCGCACCCGGCGAGAATCCCGACGTTGTGCCGGATCGCGTCGAGATCAATCACCACTTCAACGCGGGGACGCGCTGACATCGCACTCATCCTGGCATCCTCCCAGCCCTCAGCGGCGCCATTCGGAGCCGAATCGCGGTTTCCAGGCCCGCGCCAATCCCCATTCGGCTCCGAATGGCGCCTACGTCGAGCGGAGAGTACGGATTGCGTCGGTCAGGGCCGCCTGGATCGATGATGCGGGCGCGGGGGCGCTGGCGGAGCGGCTGCCGATCCGAGCGGAGCCGCCCGCAGCGGCGATGGCTGCGGCAAGTTCCTGAGCGTGCGCCGCGGTTGCCGCCGCCGTGGCCGGCTCCAGGCCGGTCGCTAGCAGCGCACCGAGCACGCCGGTGAGGACATCGCCGGAGCCCGCGGTGGCCGGCCAGGACGAGCGGGCCGGATTCACCAGCACCCGACCGTCCGGCGCGGCGATGATGGTGGTGTTGCCCTTGAGTAGCAGCACCGCATCGAACCGCCGGGCGGCGTCTTGGGCAGCCGCCACCCGGTCGATGCCGAGAGGCTTGCCGGTGAGCCGCTCGAACTCGCGATCGTGCGGAGTGAGGACCAGCGGGGTGCCCGGATCCCGACTGTCCGCAAGCTCAGGGTGCCGGGCCAGCAACGTGATCGCATCGGCGTCGGCCACCACCGGCACACCTACGCCGAGCACGTGGGCCAGCACCTGGCGGCTAGCGGCGCCGGTTCCCAATCCCGGCCCGACGGCCCAGGCCTGCACCTTCCCGGCGTCGGACACCGAGCCGGTGGCCACCACCTCCGGCCAGCGCGCTCGTACCGCATCGGCGGCGGAGCCGGCGAAGCGCACCATGCCCGACGTCGCCAGCACCGCGGCTCCTGCGCAGAGCACCGCCGCCCCGGGATAGTCCGCCGAACCCGCGGCGATTCCCACGACGCCCTGGCTGTACTTGTCGCTGGTCGGGCCCGGCACCGGCCACAGCGCCCCGGTCTCGGCAGCAGTCAGAACCCGCAGATCGGGCTCCCCCAGCTCGTGGAACAAGCCGATGTCCACCAGATGCACCGGGCCGCAGCGCCACGGCGCCAGCACGTGCACCGGCTTGCGGGCACCGAAGGTGACCGTCTCGGTGGCAGTGACCGCGGGTCCGTCAACGGTGCCGGTGTCCGGGTCCACTCCCGACGGTGAGTCCACCGCGATGATCGGTGCCTGCACGGCCGCCACCAGCCGGGCGGCCGCCGGTCGCAGCGCACCGCGGCCGGACAGCCCCACGATCCCGTCGAGCACGAGGTGGACACGATCTGGCGGCTGGTCGTTGATCCGCCCGCCGGCTCGGCGCAGCGCCGCCAGACCCTGCGAGTGCACCCGGTCCGGGGACAACAACACGGCTGTCACCACGACGCCGCGGCGGCGCAGGTAGGCCCCGGCCCACAACGCGTCACCGCCGTTGTTGCCCGCCCCAACGAGCAACGTAACGTGCCGGCCGGACACCCCCCCGGTCCGCTCGGCCAGCGCCGCCGCAACTCGGGTAGCGAGCCCGAACGCGGCGCGCCGCATCAGCGTGCCGGCTGGCACCCGCGAGAGTAGGGCGTTCTCGGCAGCCCGGACTCGGGCCACCGAAAACGCACCTCGTGAGTGGCATTGAGTGCTATTACACTGTTTCGCACTCACGAGCTATTCCACCGTGACGGATTTGGCGAGGTTGCGCGGGCGGTCCACGTCGTAGCCGCGTTGCCGGGCGATCTCAGCGGCGAGGATTTGCAGCGGCACGGTGGACACCAGCGGCTGCAGCAGGGTGGGCACTGCGGGGACCTCAAGCAGGTGCGAGGCGTAGGGCCGCACCGTCTCGTCGCCCTCCTCTGCGATGACGATGGCCCGCGCGCCGCGAGCCCGGATCTCCTGGATGTTCGACAGCAGCTTGGCGTGCAGTACGGCCCGGCCCTTGGGCGAGGGCATCACCACGACCACCGGCAGCCCCGGCTCGAGCAGTGCGATTGCGCCGTGCTTGAGCTCTCCGGCGGCGAAGCCCTCGGCGTGCATGTAGGCAAGCTCCTTGAGCTTCAGAGCGCCCTCCAGGGCCACCGGGAAGCCGACATGGCGGCCGAGGAACAGCACCACCTTCGCGTCGGCGAGCTCGCGGCCCAGCTCACGCACCTGGTCAACGGTGCTGAGCACCTGGGCCACCGCCGCGGGCATCGCCTCCAGCTCGGCGAACTCGCGGGCGACCTCGTCGGAGTACTTGGTGCCGCGAGCCTGCGCCAGCGCGAGGCCGACCAGGAAGTTGGCGACGATCTGGGCGAGGAACGTCTTGGTGGCGGCCACTCCGATCTCCGGCCCGGCGTGGGTGTAGAGCACCGCGTCGGACTCTCGCGGGATCTGGGCCCCGTTGGTGTTGCAGATCGCCAGTACCCGGGCCTTCTGGTCCTTGGCGTGGCGCACCGCTTCCAGGGTGTCCATCGTCTCCCCGGACTGCGAGATCGCAACGACGAGGGTGGAGCGGTCCAGCACCGGGTCGCGGTACCGAAATTCACTGGCGAGCTCGACTTCCACCGGCAACCGGCACCAATGCTCGATGGCGTACTTGGCGACCATCCCGGAGTGATACGCGGTCCCGCAGGCGACCACGAAAACCTTATCGACGTCGCGCAGCTCCTGGAGGTCCATCCGCTGCTCGTCCAGCACGATCCGACCGTCGATGAAATGCCCACGCAGGGTATTGGCGATGGCGCTGGGTTGTTCCTGGATCTCCTTGAGCATGAAGTAGTCGTGGCCACCCTTCTCCGCCGCGGACAGGTCCCAGTCCACGTGAAAGGGCTTCCCGTACGCGGGAGCACCGTGGAAATCGGTGATCTGGTAACCGTCGCGGGTGATCGTCACCACCTGATCTTGGCCGAGCTCGACGGCGTCGCGGGTGTGCTCGATGAACGCCGCGACGTCGGAGGCGACGAAGTGCTCCCCGTTGCCCACCCCCACCACCAGCGGCGACGAGCGGCGCGCCGCGACGATCAGATCGGGTTCGTCGGCGTGGGTGACGACGAGGGTGAACGCGCCGTGTAGCCGGCGGCACACCCCGCGGACGGCCAGCGGCAGGTCGCCGCAGCTCGCGTAGGCTGCGGCGAGCAGATGCGCGGCGCTCTCAGTGTCGGTGTCGCTGGTCAGTTCCACCCCCTCGCGCTCCAGTTCGGCGCGCAGCTGGGCGTGGTTCTCGATGATCCCGTTATGCACCACGGCCAACCTGCCTGTGGCGTCGCGGTGCGGGTGGGCATTGCGATCGGTCGGCGCACCATGGGTGGCCCAGCGGGTGTGGCCCATCCCGGCGGTGCCGCGCAACGCCGCGCGCCCGGTCGTGTCGAGTTCGGTGATCAGGTTAGCCAGCGCCCCAGCCTTGCGGGTCACTGCCAGCGTGCCCACACTGGTGACCACCGCGACACCGGCGGAGTCATACCCGCGGTACTCCAGCCGGCCCAGACCATGCAGGACGACGTTCAGGGCGTCTCGATGTCCTACGTAGCCCACGATTCCGCACATGGGCGTCACGCTAGACCAACGTCATCGCCGCGATCCGATACCGTCCCGGCTCATGGCACGCACCGATCCCGCGGTCCGCCGCACGGTTGAGGAGCTGTCCCGGCCAGGTCCGCATGCAGTCGCGCGCGGTGACCTCGCGGCGGCCGGCTTGCCCGGCGTGGTGTTCACTCCGCGCTCCGGGCTCGGACTGCCCGCGGTCGCGTTCGGGCACGGCTGGTTGCAGCCGACGGCGCGTTACGACGAGCTGCTGCGCCACCTGGCCACCTGGGGTGTGGTCGCGGCAGCGCCCGCCACTCAGGGCGGCCCGCTGGCGTCGCACCGCCAGTTCGCCACCGATCTCCGCGCTGCGTTGGACGTGTGCGCCGGCGTGCGGCTCGGCGATGGTGCGATCAGTGTCGATCCCGACATGCTGGGTCTGGTGGGGCACGGAATGGGCGGCGGTTGCGCGGTGCTCGCGGCGGCCGACGACGGCCGGTGCCGGGCGGTGGTCACCCTGGCGTTGGCCGAGACCCTGCCATCAGCAGTTGCTGCCGCGCCCCGCTGCACCATGCCGGGCCTGCACGTGGCCGGTGACAACGACCAGGTGGCCCCGGCCATCGGGCATGCCGAACCGGTGGTCAGGGCGTGGGCCGGACCGGCGCAGCTGCGGACGGTGCCCAAGGCCAGCCATCTCGGCTTCACCGAAGGCCCGCATTGGACCGACGTGCTCATCGGCAGTGGCTCAGAAGCCGCAACCCGGCGGATCAGCCGGGCGTTGGTCACCGCGTTCCTGCTACGTCACCTCGTCGGCGTCACCGACTACGAGGTTCTGCTGGCCGAACCGGAAGCGGGATAGGTCAGCTAACGGCGGCGACAACCTTGGCTACCCGGGCGGCGATGTCCGTGGCGGCGGATTCGGTGGGAGCCTCGACCATCACACGCACCAGTTGCTCGGTTCCTGATGGGCGCAGCAGGATGCGGCCGGTATCGCCTAGTTCGGCCTCGGCATCGGCGAGCGCCTCGGCCACCGCGGGTGCCGCCGCGACCGCCGCCTTATCGGTGACCACGACGTTGACCAGCACCTGCGGCAGCCGGGTCAGCACGCCGGCCAGCTCCGCCAGGTTGCGGCCCGAGGTAACCATCCGGGCCATCAGCCGCAACGCGGTGAGCAACCCGTCGCCGGTGGTGGCGTACTCGGGAAGCACCACGTGCCCGGACTGTTCACCACCCAGCGAGAACCCACCCGCGGTCAGCGCCTCGAGCACGTACCGGTCCCCCACCGCGGTGGTCTTGACAATCACACCATGCTCGCGCATCGTCTGGTGCAACCCCAGGTTGCTCATCACGGTGGTCACCAAGGTGTTCTCGACCAGCTCAGCGCTGTCCCGCATGGCCAGCGCGAGGATGGCCATGATCTGGTCACCGTCGACCACCGCACCGGTGGCATCCACGGCCAAACAGCGATCGGCGTCTCCATCGTGCGCGATACCGATCGCGGCGCGCTGCGCCACGACCTCCGCGCGCAGATCGTCCAGATGGGCGGATCCGCAGCCGTCGTTGATATTGAGGCCGTCCGGCTGGGCGTGCAGCGCCACGACGTCAGCGCCGGCCCTGTGGTAAGCCTCAGGAGCGACGACGGACGCCGCGCCATGGGCGCAGTCAACCACCACGCGAACTCCGTTCAGCGAGTGCGGGGTGGCCAGCAGCAGGTGATCCACGTAGCGCCCGGCGGCCTCCGGGACATCCCGCACCCGGCCGATCCGGCCTCCGGTGGGACGTTGCCTCTCACGGCTGTGCACTCGGGCGGCGATCTCGTCTTCCACCGCGTCGGGAAGTTTGTGGCCGCCAGCGGCGAAGAGTTTGATGCCGTTGTCCGGCATCGGGTTATGTGACGCGGAGATCATCACTCCGAGGTCCGCGGACAGCTCGCCCACCAGGTGCGCAACCGCCGGCGTGGGCAGCACCCCGACGCGCAGCACATCGGCGCCCGCCGCAGTCAGACCAGCGGTAACGGCCGCCTCCAGCATCTCGCCGCTGGCCCGCGGGTCCCGGCCCACGACGGCTACCGGACGGGACCCGATACCGCCACGGCCCCGGTCGACAAGCACCCGCGCCGCCGCGCCGGACAGGGCCAACGCCAGCTCCGGCGTGAGCTCGGAGTTCGCCAACCCTCGCACCCCGTCGGTACCGAACAGGCGGGATGTCAACACCGGCGAGGCGGCAAAGCTCGCGGTATCAACGCTTCGAGTACTGGGGCGCCTTGCGCGCCTTCTTCAGTCCGTACTTCTTGCGTTCGGTGGCTCTGGAGTCACGAGTGAGGAAGCCCGCCTTCTTCAGAGCCGGGCGATCGTCGATGTTGATCTCGATCAGCGCGCGGGCGATGGCTAGTCGCAGCGCGCCAGCCTGGCCGGACGTACCGCCACCGGAGAGGTTAGCGAATACGTCGTAGGCCTCGGGCTTGTTCACGGTGACCAGGGGGTCCCGGATCAACTGCTGGTGCACCTTGTTGGGGAAGTACTTCTCCAGGGTCGTGCCGTTGAGCTTGAAAACACCGGTGCCGGGCGTCAGCCGCACCCGCACCACGGCTTCCTTACGGCGACCCACCGCTTGGGTGGCCTGACCGCTGGGCACCGGCATCGCCGGTACGAGCGGGGCCGGTGCAACAGCGGCGACCGGTCCGGCCTCGGGTTGCGTCGTCTGCGGGGTGGTCACGGCGTCTCTCGGGTCCTCACTGGTTGCGGCTGCTGCGTCGGAAACGGTCACTGGATCAGGAATCGTCACTGGGCGACCTGAGTGATCTCGAATGGCTGTGGTTTTTGGGCCGCGTGAGGGTGCTCAGCGGTGGCGTAGACCTTGAGTTTGCTGGCCATCGCCCGACCCAACGTGGTTTTCGGAAGCATGCCCTTGATGGACTTCTCCACCAGCCGCTCCGGCCTGGTAGCGAGCATCTCGTTGAACGATCGCCTCTTAAGGCCGCCCGGATAACCGCTGTGCCGGTAGACGAAGCTGCGATCGCCCTTGTTCCCGGTCAACGCCACCTTGCCGGCGTTGACGATCACCACGAAGTCGCCGGTGTCGACATGGCGGGCGTAGGTGGGCTTGTGTTTGCCGCGCAGCAGCGTGGCGACCTGGCTGGCGAGGCGGCCGAGGACCACGTCCGTGGCGTCGATGACATGCCAGGCGCGCTCGACCTCGCCGGGCTTAGGGCTGTACGTGCGCACGGACCTACCTCATTATCGCATTCGCAGGGTCATCGATCAGGAGCCGCGCACATCCGCACAGCAGCGTGGAAACGATACCGGGCGCCGCGCAGTCCGGTCAAAACGGGGTCGCCGCCGGGCGGACGGAGTGATACCCAGCGGCCACCCGGGACGGGGCTACGACCAGCGCGCGCGGTTCGACGCTTCGCCGGCCTGGTAGTTCTCGTTTGACGTACCCAGCGCCACGCCAATCTGGTTGAGCACCTGGTTCAGGTCGTTCGCCGACCGATCCCACTTCGCCTGGTGGGCCTGGTAGGCGGACGACGCATCGCCGCTCCAGGTCTCCACCATCGGCTGCAGGTAACGCTTGAGGTCCTCCATCTCGCGGCTGATGTTCGTCCACGTCGTCTGGATCGAGCTCCGCGCGCTCTCCAGCTCGCCGAAGGTCACCAGGATCTCGCTCACGTATCTATCTCCTTGTTTCAGCAGTACGGGTCGCTACTCAGCTGCCGAGGGCCTGGCTGATCCGCGAATAGGTCTGGTTCTCGTTCTCGTCGGCCTGGGCATAGGTGGTCCCGGATCCGCGGATCTGCTCACCGATGCTGTTGAGCGCCTCGTTGAGGTTGCGCGCATCGGTATCCCAGCGCTCCATGAGAAGTTGGAAGGCCGTCGATGCCTGTCCCTTCCACGCGCCGGCCAGCGGTGCCAGCTGGTTGCGCAGACCCGAGAGCTGACCCTGCACGCTCTGGTTCACCTCGGCGACATGATTCGCCGCCGACTGCATCTGCTCGAACTGTGCGCCGAACTGCTGTGCCATCTGCTGTGGTCTCCTCGAGTTGGTCGATTGGGTTAGGCGATGTGACGACAAGAGGGACGCCACACTGCCAGACCCGGTTCCCAACCGTGACCGGCTGGTCGCAGAACGTTGCACACGCGAACGCCGACCGTCGGGACTGATGGTCGTCAGTAGCCGCCGGTGCTTGCGCCTGGCTCGGACGGGCTGGTGGATTCGCCCGCGCCGCCGACGGTGAAGTGCGTGTCCATCCCCTTTGTTTTGTGGCCATCGACCGGGCAGTACATCTCGTAGCTGCCAGGCTGTAGCGTCACCGTGAGCCTCGCTGTCTGACCCGGCTGGACATCATCCGTCTGCTGATCCGACACTCCTGGTCCGTCAACCTCAATGGCATGCACCGCCTGACCGGAGTTGACCGCGACAAAGGTGTAGGTGCCCGGGGTGAAATTCTGCTGGGACAGCGCCAGATGGAAGTCGGTCATCTGGACCGTCACCTGGTTGCTCGCTGGTTGGCTGCTCGGTTGACTGCTGGCTGTGGGCGAGGCGCCACCGCTGGATGGAGCACTGGCGGTCCCGCCACCGCTGCACGCCGCCACCGACAGGGCCACACCTGTTATTGCGGCGCCGACCGCGAGCCGCAGACTACCCACGTCCCTTCGCCTCAGTGCCCCGAAGACACGCGCCTTCATCGTTGTCCACCTCCAGTACTCTCGACTACCTGATCAGGTGACGCTATGCGCTTCTCCGTGAGCCGGACTGCTCGTTGGATTCACCGTGACTACATCGTGATGTGAATCTGCGACGTTTCGGCGGGAGGCGACCTTGATCACCGATCGCGGTGCGAGCCGCCGTCCGTTGCGTTGCCCCGGTAGCCCAACCGCCGCCGTCGTTCCCCTGATCACTCATGATCACAGATTGGGAAGAATGAGCCGCGCTCAGCGCGGTTGGTTCTTCTGAAATCACGATCACGTGTTGCTGTGAGGGCTAGCGAACTGCCATGATCGCCGCAACTCCAGTGATGGCCGCAAATGCGCCGCACCATGAGACCCAGCGGTATTCGGCGCATGTTTCGCTCAGCAGACTGACGGCCACGATCACCAGGACGACGTGCACGGCGCACGCGGCCGCTCAACGAAGGTCTCACTCAGCACGTCGAACAACCGTGCCCCATACGCTGGCCCGCAGGCCAGTATGTCGACATCCCGGCGAGGAGTTGGTTCGTGACCGGCTGGTTCGTGACCGGCTGGGGTGGCTGCGGAGCTGAGGACAGCGTGCTCCGAACAGAGCACTCAATAGGGCCTGTCGGCCGACCCCTGGGTCCCTCGTCGCCTGCAGAGCGCCGATGGGCGCCGCAGCGCCACCAGCGCTCTCAGGTTTCGACGAGATATCGCCCTGCCTCCATAGGGTCCTCGTCACGCGGCGCTGCGTAACGACAACCTATCCCTGGCGGGAGAGCATGCCTAGTTACCCAAGTTCTGTCCTCGCGGCGATTGGCGCCGCCGTCATTGGCCTGTCGCTGGCCGCATGCGGTGGCTTGACGCCGGCCGGCTCAAGCCCAGCGCCCGCCGCTGTGGTGCAGTACGCCGCAGCGCCTGGCGAGGCGGCGCCGAGTACCGCGAAGGTGTCGGCCAACTCGGCGAGCGAAAACGACATCGCCACCACACTCAAAGCCGCTGGCGTATCCAGCCCCAAGCGGTGGGCCGCTGAGGTCGTCGAGTATCGGCCTTACTCCAACGACGACTCCGACCTGGTGAAGTTGCGGCAGAACCTGGCCAAGTACAACCCCGGTCAGCAGACCGTCGACAAGATCGTGTCAACGCTGCGGCCATGACCCAGGTGCGCCATGCGCGGCGGGCTGATCCGCTGCACCTGCTGCGCGGCAGCCTCAGCGCCCTCACGGTGCTCGGCATCGTGGGCACCGCCTTCGAGTTGGCGACTCTGCACCATTGGAATGGCGCCATGCAACTGGTGCCGTGGGCCGCGCTGCTGGTGCTCGTCGCGGCGCTGGTGCTACACGCTGGGCCAGCTGGCCTAGCACCGCAGACTGGCCTCGTCCGCGCTCTCGCGCTTCTTGTGCTCGCCGCCTCTTTGTTCGGCGTGATGGAGCACGCGCTGGTGAACTATGACGCCGGGCCGCTCGACCAGCGTTTCGCCGAGACCTGGGACGCACTGTCCCCGTGGTTGCGCTACTGGTACGCGATCACCAGGACAGTTGGCCCGGCGCCAACGCTTGCGCCTGGCATGCTCGGTCAGGCCGCCACCACGTTGATACTCGCCACGATCAGCCAGCGCGCAATTTCCACCGAGTCGGCCACCCGGCACCGCCGACACCCCTACGTCAGTCGCCTCCCCGACATGGCCTGCACTCGCGCCGACGCCGTCGTTGCCGCCACCGCTGTCGCCGTTCCCGGCCAACTGGGCGGCCACCCGCCGACCCGACATCGCCGCCCACGCTGGTGACGCCCGCGAATGCCGGCCAGATGTCACGCGGGCTCGAGCGGGTGCCGGAAGCGCAAGCCGGGATATCGCGCGAAGCCGCGATCCGAAGTGATCCACACCGACCCCGACTCGATCGCCAGGGCTGCCAAGTAAGCGTCCGGCACGAGGTTGCCGCGAACGCCCGCCTTATCCGCCAGTTCGGTGAAGATCTTCCAGTGGCGAGGGCCCGGCGCGATGGGCACCGAGCTTGGCGCGGACCGAACAGCGTCCGCGAACTCCCGGGCCCGGTCCCAGGTGCTGGGTGGATCGAAAACACGCGGGTGGGTGACGATTCGCAGCACACTGCTCAACACGAGATCCGCAACACCGAACGCCTCGTCGCCGTTCATGGCGTCCTGCAGCCAGGCTCGGTACTCGTCGTGCCGGTCGGCGCCCTCCTTATGGGCGTACACCAGCACATTGACGTCGCAGAGAATCACCGACTGCGGTCCATCAGGTCAAGCAGACCGGCGTTGTCGTCGAGATTCACACCCGGCAGTGGGCGCCCCGGACTGGTGGGCACCGACGCCCGCTGACGAGTCGACCCGGCGCGAGGCGCGAGCGCTTGCCGCAGCGCATCCTCGATCACCTGGCTCAGCGTCCGCCCGGTGCGCGCCGCAGTGATCTTCGCTTGCACGACTAGTTGATCATCAAGCTGCAAGGTAGTCCTCATGCAGATAAGCATACGGTGAGTGCAGATGTATGCTGCCTCATGACACCTCTCCCGCCTGTATCCCCGACCGGGTACGGCTGTTCGATAACTTCGTGACCGGCCCGAACCCGTCCATGGAACCAGCCGCCGGCGACCTCTTCGGGGTGGTGTTCGCGGTCGGAACCGACGACGTGGCGGTCCACCACGGACGCCCGCGGGTGCCGCGCGCTCGGTCGCTAACCTTGCTTGCTGACATGCTCGATGACGCGCACACTGCGCTGTGGTCGACGTTAGTGATCGGCCCGCCCCCCTGCAGGACCGGCAGCGCCGCCGGTGATGCCTGCCACCCCTCCACGCGGCTACGAACGACTGGCCGCGCTGGTGAGCACGATGGCGTTGCGGTGGCTGGCCGACCTGTGCGTTCACGGCGAGCGCGCACGTGCTCTCCAGCTCCCGAACTCCACAGCAGAGCTGTCATAGCTCAGCGGAACAACGCTGCTGTGTAGCTCGGGAACCCTGGAGCTGGTCAGAAGGGAGGTGACCCATCACGCCGGTGGCAGCCAGGCGAGTTGGACTAACTGGCGGCCGGCTTTGCGTTCCACCAGGGTGCCCCGGCCGGGGGGCATCGGAACTGGTTTGACGTTGCCCAGCAGCGGGCCCTCGTCGGGGTTGCCGCTCATCACGATGCCGGGAGTGGACAGCTCCCGCAGCCGAGCGGTCACCGGCTCGAACAGGGCTCGGGCGGCACCACCGCACCGCCGGGCGATGATGAGGTGCAGCCCCACGTCTTTGGCCTGGGCCAGGAAATCCAGCAGTGGCGCGAGCGGGTTCACCCCACCCTGGGTGGCCACCAGGTCGTAGTCGTCGACCAGGACGTAGAGCTCGGGGCCCGACCACCAGGAGCGGTCCCGCAACTGCTGCTGGGTGACGCCGGCGCCGGGCAGGCGCGCGCGCATCGAGTTCGCCACGTCACTGATGATCGGAGTCAACACGTCGGCTGATATCCCGTACCCGATGAGATGCTCGGATTCGAGGAAGCCGAGCATGGTGCGGCGGTAGTCGACCATGACGATGCGGGCCTGCTCCGGCGTAGCGCGGTCCACGATTCCCCAGGCGATCGTCCGCAGCAGGTTGGTCTTGCCGCACTCGCTGTCGGCGAAGCACAGGAAGTGCGGCTCGGCGGCGAAATCAACTGACACCGTGGCGAGTTCCGCCTCGTTGATCCCGATCGGGATCAGGTGCGGCTGCCGCTGGGGTATGCGCAACTGCTCGTACGGGATCCGCTCGGGCAGCAGCCGGACCCGCGGCGCGCGGCGTCCCGGCCAGCCGTCCCGGATGTGCGCGACAGCATGGGCCACCCCGGCGCCGACGTCCTGCGCGCTGGTGACCGCATCGATCCTGGGCAACGCGGCGAGGAAGTGCAGCTTGTCCCGGGACAGTCCCCTGCCGGGGCGTCCCGGTGGCACGTTGAGCGCCCCATTACGGTCGATGTCGGACTCGCCGGGGTCCCCCAGGCGCAGCTCGAAGCGGGTGCCAAGGAGGTCTTTCATCGCGGGCCGGATCTCGGCCCACCGGGTCGCGCCGATCAGCACGTGCACCCCGTAGGACAAGCCCTGGGTAGCCAGTTTCACCACTCGCATCTCCAGATCGGAGACCTCGAACTCCTGGCGGAAGCTCTGCCACCCGTCGACCACCAGGAACACATCGCCGAACGGATCTTCACCAAGCTCGCCGCGCTGCTTGCGGGCCCGGAAGTCGGCCATCGAGTCGATACCCAGGGTGCGGAATCGCTGCTCCCGAGCGGCGAGCAAGCCGGCCACCTCGGCGATGATGCGCCGGATCGTATCCGGCTCCAGCCGGCCGGCGACCCCGCCGCTGTGCGGCAGCCCGTCAAGGGAGGCCAACGTGCCACCACCGAAGTCGACGCAGAAGAACTGCACCTCGTCAGGGGTGTGCGTGAGCGCCAGTGACATCAATATCGAGCGCAGCAGGGTGGACTTGCCCGACTGGGGGCCGCCGGTGATCGCGGCGTGGCCCGCGGCTCCGGAGAAGTCCGCCCAGAGCAGGTCGCGACGCTGCTCGTAGGGCTTGTCCACAATCCCGACCGGGACGGCGAGGCGACCGTTACCGAAGAACCCGACCGGGGACAACCCGCGATCCTCGGTGACCGATAGCGGCGGCAACAGCTGGTCGAGCGATGGCGGCGCCTCCAGCGGTGGCAGCCACACCTCGTGGGCCGGCGGCCCCTGCCCTCGCAGCTTGGCCACTACGACGTCCAGCACGCTGGGCTCACTGACTTTCTCTGGCGGCGCGTCAAGCACCTCCGGGGAAGGCGCGGCTAGCTCGGGTAAGTCCACATAGTCGGGCACGAACATCCGCGGCCGCAGATCTGAGGTGATCGGCGCTGACGTGGCCATCGCGACGACCCGGCCGACCCGATAGGGGCCCGAGACGTAAGCCACCTTGAAGCGCTCCATGGACGCGGTGTCGAATTTCAGGTAGCCCGAGCCGGGCACCGAGGGCAGCTCGTAAGCGTCGGACACGCCTAGCACCGCGCGGGACTCCCCGGCGGAGAAGGTCTTCAGCCCGATCCGGTATGACAGGTGTGACTCCAAGCCCCGCAGCTTGCCCTCTTCCAGGCGCTGCGAGGCCAGCAGCAGGTGCATCTGCAGCGAGCGGCCCAGCCGCCCGATCGCCACGAACAGGTCGATGAACTCCGGACGCTGCGCGAGCAGCTCAGAGAACTCGTCGATCACGATGAACAACGCCGGTAACGGATCGAGGTCGGCGCCGTTGTCCCGGGCCTTCTCATAGTCCTTGACGTTGGCGAAGTTCCCCGCGGTACGCAGCAGTTCCTGGCGGCGGTTCATCTCGCCGGCCAGCGCGTCGTGCATGCGCGAAACCTGGGTCAGGTCGTCGGCCAGGTTGGTGATCACGGCGGCGACGTGCGGCGCGTCCTCCATGCCCAGGACGTCGCGCCACCCTTGAAGTCGACCAGCACGAGGTTCAACGCCGCCGACGAGTGGGTGGCGATGAGTCCTAGTACAAGGGTGCGCAGGAACTCCGATTTCCCCGATCCGGTGGCTCCGACGCACAGCCCGTGCGGGCCCATGCCGCCCTGGGCGGCCTCCTTGATGTCCAGCTCCACGGGCTGGCCGAACTCGCCGAGCCCGATGGGCACCCGCAACCGGTCCCGGACCGGGCGCGGCCGCCAAGCCTGGGCGACGTCGAAGGCATGGGGATCTTCCGGCAGGCCGAGTAGTCCTAGCAGCCCGGTGTTGCTCAGCAGCGGCGCGTCGTCGCCGTGGGCTTCCGCTGCGCCCAAGCGATAGGGCGACAGGGCCCGCGCCACCGCCTCGGCCTCGGCGACGGCGAGCGAGTCGGGAGCTCCGAAGAACTCGACCCCGGTCGCCCCGCGGGCGCCGATCTGCCCACTCTCGATTGCCAGCTGTAGCCCCCGGCGGCTAGTCAGGGTGCCCAACGAACCCGAGAGATCCAGCAGGGTGACCCCGGCCAGCCCCTCCTCAAGGATGATCTGTTCCGCTCCGGTGACCTCGCCACCGTCGACGACGATCAGGATCTGCGGCCCCTCCCCAGGCGGGGCACTGCGGGAGAAGCGAGGGCGGTCCCGGAGCTGCTCGGCGAGCAGCTCCTCGATCCGGGCCAGCGAACCGGCCATCATTCGCACCGGCCCGACACCATCGACGTGGCTCGGGTGCTGCACATGGGGCAGCCACTTCGCCCACTCCCAGTCCAGCTTCGCCCGCCCGGTGGTGACCACGGCGACGAGCAGATCGTCAGGAGTGTGGAAGGTCGCCAGCTGGGCCACCATCGAGCGGGCCAACCCACGGGATGCGACCGGTTCACCGGAGATTCCGATCGCGGCGAAGCCGCGAACCGAGATGGCGATCGGCAGCTCCGGCACGATGGAATGGGCCCGGACGAACTGGCGCAGCGCCAGCGTGGTGATCGGTTCCAGCTCGTCGACCGGACCGGTCTGCGGCGCCACCAGCCGGGTAGCCAGCCGCTGCGATCCCCGGCAGATCCGTACCGTGGCGAAGTCGAGGTCGCCGCCGCGCCGTTCCCACATCCGCCGGCTGCTGGCGATCGACCATAACGCGGCCGGATCGGGATGGCTCCACTCCAATGCCGCGCGCTGCTCCTGCGCGGCTTCCCGGGCCCGTTCGCGCATCTGGCCCAGGTAGCGCAGGTAGTCCTTGCGGTCGGCATTCATCTCGGCCTTGACCTGGCCGCCACGGCTGCCACCGGCGAACATACCGACGGTCGAGACCACCATCATGATCGGGAACATCAGGAACAGCGGGTTGCTCTTGCCATCGCCGGTGGTGAAGGTGTAGCCGACCATGCCCAGTACAGCGACGATCATCACGATCGGCAGGATCTTCTGCACGATGTTGCCCGGCAGCACCCTGGGCACCTCAGGTGGAGCCTCCAGATGCACCTCACCACCGGGCATCTTCGGCGCGGCCAGCCGAGGTAATCGCCGGAACTGCACAGTGCTCATGCCAGTTCACCTCCCGCGGTTCGCCGCACGCGATAGCGCTCAGAACAACCGCACGCGCAGAGGTCGGTCACCCTAGCGGGTAGTCGAAGTTGGGTTTCGCGGTCCGTATTTCCCGTCGGCGCGACGGCTCTCGAACTATCGCCGCACGAGCCGCAGTGATCGCTGTTTGGGAAGAATGAGCCGCGCCCACCGCGGCTGGTTCTTCCGAATTCGCGATCACGGACGATGAGCCGTTGGCCGTCAGCGTGCTGCCTCTCGGCGATGGACGGCCAACACGGTGGGCCGATCAGCGGGCGGTGCAGCGCCACGATGCCCGGATAGCGGCGGCGCGTTGACTCATCGTCGCAGGTCAGGAAGCTGAACCAAAAGCACGCTGCTGCCAGGCGCTGATGCCAGACCCCTGTCTGACGCCGTGGGCTGGCGCATGGATACTCCCCCGGAACTACAGCGCCGCGGGCCGAGCAAGGAGTGCAGCGGGTGCCAACCAGTAACAACGCAACGCCAGCGGTTCGACCGTCCCATGCCGGATCGACGGTTCAACCGTCCCATGCCGGATCGACGGTTCAACCGTCCGGTGTGGCACCGTCCACCGTGTTCAGCAGGGTGACAGTGGTGGCACCTCGCACCCGCATCGATCTAGCGCTGCCCTCGGACGTCGCGGTAGCCAATCTGGTGCCGATGCTGCTGAAGATGGCTGGCGAGTCCAGCGCGGACGGCGGCAGCAGGCATGGGGGCTGGTGCCTGGCCAAGCTCGGCGACGAGGCGATCGATCCAGACCGCCCGCTGAGCTCGCTGGGTGTGGTCGACGGTGATCTGCTGCAACTCCGGCATCGTCGCGATAACCCACCGCCGCCGCTGTTCGACGATGTGGTGGACGCCATCGCGGTGGCCGCCCCGAACAGCTATCGGCCGTGGACCCAGAGCACCGCCCGCACGCTCGGACTGGTCGCTGCCGGAGTGGCGTTGCTGGCAAGCGCCGTCGCACTGCTCCGGGTCGGTGCCGTGGCCAGAGCCGAGTTCGGGCTCAGCGCGGCCGCCCTCGCAGGCGCCGCTGCGGTGGTCGCGCTGATCGTGGGCGCGACAATGGCCCGGGTGTACGACGACGCCAAGGCGGGCGTCGTGGTGGCAGCGGGCAGCCTCCCGCTGGGATTCGTCAGCGGGCTCTACATCGTGCCCGGCGGCGTCCATGCAGCAAACTTCCTGCTGGCGTGCACGCTGGTCCTGGTGCTCGCCGCTACCTCGATCACGGTGCTCGGCGCCGGCATCACGCCGTTCATCGCCAGCGCCACGGCTGCCGCCCTCGGCGCGCTGACGTTCCTGGTCGCAAGTGTGGTCGACCGGCCCGCCGCCGGGATCGCAGCCGGGGCAGCTGCGTTGGCACTCTGCGCCATCTCGGCCCTGCCCCGGCTGACCATCCACCTGTCCCGGCTCCCGATGCCCCAGGTTCCCGGCAGCGCCAAGGACCTGCAGAAAGACCCAGGCTTCCCGGACTACACCGCGATCGAGCGCCGCGCAGGCGTAGCACACGAGTACCTGACCGGCATGATCGCGGGATGTGGCGCGGTCGCAGCGATTGGCGCGGTGCTGGCCGCGGCTGGGGGTGCGTTGGGGATCGTGCTGGGTGCGGTAGTCGCCGCCGTGCTATTGCTGCGAGCCCGCTCCTACGCCAACGGTCACCAGGCGATCGCGTTGCTGGTGAGCGGGATGGCCGCGGTAGCCGGGCTGATAGCCGGGTTACTGGCATTGGCTCACCAACCGGGCTTGCTGCTGATCGGTTTCGGTGGTCTGCTGGTCATCGCGATGTTCGCACTGTTCGCTGGAGTGGTCCTACCGCAGCGCCGGTTCTCCCCGGTGCTGCGCCAGTCTGTGGATGTGACCGAAGCGATCCTGATCGCCGCAGTCCTGCCGCTGGCCCTGGGCGTGCTGGACCTCTACCAGACCTTCCGGGCACTGTGAGGGCGCTCGCTGGCTCCCGTCCTCGTCGCACTCCCCTGGTGGCCGTCGCCGTCGCACTGCTGTGCCTTGCGGGACCAGCGTGGCCAGTGGCCGCCCAACCCGGTGATCGGCCGCCTGGAGTGCCACCCGCCGTGGACCCGTCGGCCTTGCCAGCGCCGGCCAGCGTGAACGCCATGCCCTACATCGTGGACAACACGGCCACCCGGCAAACGGGTCCGGTCGAGCAGCAGGCAGCCTGCCAGCAGCCGGTCGCGGACAACCCGCAGAATCTCCAGGTTGAGCCGCCAGCGCAGCGGCGGCTGCGGATCCGGCAAGCTCAGCAGTACACGACCGGACGCGACCAGCGGGTCGCCGTCATCGACAGCGGGGTGCAGCCCCATCCCAGGCTGGCCGGCAGGTTGATCGACGGCGGCGACTACATCGAAAACCGCACCGGCCTGTTCGACTGCGACGGTCACGGCACCGTGGTAGCTGGCCTGATCGCCGCGGCGCCTGATCCCAACAGCCGATTCGTCGGGGTAGCCCCGGCGGCGCAGATTCTCGCCATCCGGCAGGCCAGCACCTTCTACTCGGTACCGCTGCGCCAGCTCGACAACGGCCAGGAGATCCACAGCCCGAGCGCCGGCGACACCGTGAGCATGGCGCGGGCCGTGATGCGCGCCGTGCAGCTGGGTGCGACAGTGATCAACATCTCGGAAGCCGCGTGTTTTCCGGCCGAGCGTGACCAGGTCAACGCGCCGGATCTGCAGGCCGCCGTGCACCACGCAGTGGAGCACAACGTGGTCGTGGTGGTGGCCGCCGCCAACACCAGTAGCACCTGCAAGCAGAACAGTCCCGGGGTGCCGGTCACCACGATCTCCTCGCCCGGCTGGTTCGACGATGACGTGCTCACCGTCGCGGCGACTGACAACAACGGCGAACCGGCAGATTTCTCGATCCGTGGGCCGTGGGTCGATGTTGCCGCACCGGGCACCGGCGCGGTATCTCTGGCGGCTGGGCACCCGGGACTGACCACCGGCCTCGTCGACTCCCACGGCCAGCCGCGCGCGCTCGACGGCACCAGCTTCGCGACCCCGTACGTCGCAGGGGTCGCGGCGCTGATCCGGGAGCGATACCGGAACCTGACCGCGCGCCAGGTGATGCATCGCATCGAGCAGACCGCGCAACACGCCGGCGCCCACGGCGGGCGCAGCGCGGAACTCGGCTACGGCATGATCGATCCGGTTGCCGCACTCACCGCTGTGCTACCCGAGGAACAAGGTGCCGCTCCGGCCCCGGTGAACGCAGCGAAGCTTTCCGGCCTCCACACCCCGCCGCCGAAGGACACCCGCCCGCGCACCGTCGCCCTAGTCGGCTCCGCCGCCGCCCTGCTCCTGCTAGGCCTCATCGTAGTGATCGCCCAGACCACCAAACGCCACCACCAACATCGCCCCTGATCGCGGGCTGCGCTGGGTGGGCGGAGGTGGCGATGGTCGGCCAGGCTGCCGTGATTCTGGCTGGTGCAGCCTGGGACGGTGGCCTCAGCCGTCGGCAGCGGCGGGGCGGCGGACCGTGACGAAGGTCAGGACGGCGCCGGCGAGGAACGCCGCGCCAGCGATGATCACAGCGATGCGCAGCCCGGGAATGAACGTCGCGCTGCCGCTGACGACGTCGCCGAGCAGGGCCACCCCGATCACGCCGCCGACCTGGCGGGAGGCGTTGATCGCCCCAGAAGCCAGCCCGGCCCGCTCAGCCGGGGCACCCTCCATCACGGCGGTGGTCGCGGCGGGCATAGTGAACGACATGCCGAACCCGGCGGCGACCAGCGGTGCGATCAGCAGCGGGTACGGCGTGTGCGCCCCGGCGATAGTCAGCCCGAACAGCCCGGCGCAGCCGACGAGCAAGCCGACGAGCATGGTGGGCCGCGGGCTGCCGGCGCGAGCGGTGAACCGGCCCGACAACAGGGATCCGACAGCAGCCATACCCATCTGAGGCAGCAGTGCCAGTCCGGCGAGCAGCGCGGAATAGCCCAGGACCTGTTGGAAGTACAGGTTGATCACGAACAGCCCGCCGTAGAAGCCGAGGTTGATCAGCAGGCCGACGGCATTGCCGCCGGAGAACGTCGCGTTGCCGAACAGGCCCAGCGGCAGCATCGGCGCCGGCACCCAGCGTTCGATGGCCACGAAGCCGGCCGCCGCGGCGACGGACACCACCGCGGCGGCGATTACCAGCGGGCTGAGCCCGAAATGGCCACCCTCGATCAGCGCCAGGGTCAACGCCGCCAACGCGAGCACGCCGGTGACCTGCGCGGCCGGGTCCAGCCCACGGGGCCTCGGATCGGGGGAAGGGACCCGCAGGGCGGTCAAGACCATGGCGAGCAGTCCGATCGGAATGTTGACAAAAAACACCAGGCGCCAGCTGGCCGTGGTGACCAGCACTCCGCCGAGGATTGGACCTGCTGCCGCAGCGACACCAGCGATCCCGCCCCACATCCCGATCACCCGGGCCCGGGCGGCCGCCTCGGGGTAAGCCGCGCGCAGCAGCGCCAGCGACGCCGGCACCGCCAGCGCCGCCCCCACACCCTGCACCAGCCTGGCGATCACCAGCACGACCGTGGTCGGGGCCAGCCCGCACCCCACCGAGGCCAGCACGAAAAGGCCCAACCCGAGCTGAAAGACCTGCCGGGCGCCGATCCGGTCGGCCAACACACCACCGGAGAGCAGCAGCGAGGCGAACATCAACAGGTAGCCATCGACCACCCACTGCAGCCCGGACACGCTCGTGCCCAGGTCCTCGCGCAGGGCGGGCAGCGCCACGTTGACGATGGTGGTGTCCAGGATGACCATGAAGTAGCCCAGGCATACCGCCACCAGCGCCACCGACAGCACCCGCTGCTCGGCCAGCTCCGCAGCCTCTCCCGGGCCTCGGCTCATCCTGCTCTTCGGTCCGGTCACATCACCAGTCTGGAGCCGTTGCCCTTCGGCGTGCACCGAAGTGTTTGGCCCAATGGAGACCACCATCGACTCGGTCGGACGCATCGTCGTGCCGAAACCGCTACGGGACGCTCTTGGTCTTCGGGCAGGGTCCACTGTGGGCATCTCCCGCTATGGTGCTGGGCTCAGCTGGTCCCGACCGGGCGGACGGCTCGGTCGGTCGAGGAGTCCGGTGTGCTAGTCGCCACCGGCGATACGACGATCGACGACGACGTCTTCCGGACATGCTCAGCGCGCTGGGCATCGCGGAGGGCGGGGTGTACGACGCGCTCGTGGCCGTTGCGGCGGCGGAGCACGGCGCGGACCTGGACACCCGCGATGCCCGCGCGAAGACGACGTACGAAACGGCAGGCGTCCGGGTCATCGTCGCCGGCTAGCCGCGCCGTCACCAGAGGATCCGGAACCCGAGCGTGACAACCAGCGCGCGGCGCGGTGACGTTCCCAGCGCGTTCCAGGCCCAACGCCCTCGAAGATCACCATGATCCCCCCACGCTGCGGCATCGGCAGCGCGAGCCATCCAGCCATCCGATAGAGGGATCGGTCAGCGGACGGCGAATAGTAACTGACCTCCCATTTACCGGTCGAGTACTGCGAGCAACTTCTTCGGCGCGACGGTGCGATAGGAATCAAGGACGATCTCGGCGATCTCGACCCAGTCCACGGGTACGTCGAGGCGGACGCCGACCCAGCCCCGGCCACCGACATAGGGCGGCACGAAGAACCGATCGGGGTCCGCAGCCACCAGTTCCTCCTGGTTGCCGACGGGAGCCGCACACCAGCAAGCTAGCCGATCGTCATGGTGGTGATCGGCGTACATCACGAAGGAGCGGCGCACAAACCAGGTGGGCTCGCCATGGCTGAGTCGTTCGGTGACCCCCGGCAGGTGCAGGCAGATCTCCCGTAACCGTGCAAGGGAGCTCTCCGGGTCTTCACGAATCCTCACCACACGATCATGGCACCAGCCGGGCCGCTGCTGGGGATGTCGTCTCAGTAGCCGATCGTCGACCGGTCCGCTGTCGGCGCGAACGACTGAGTCGAGGTCGACGTCCTCGACGTCGGTACCGGTGCAGGCATCGCCGCCCGGCAGTTTCAGGCGGAAGCGCTTAGCGGAGCTCCACCACTGTCTGCACAACGACGGCTGTCCCGGACAGGCCGCTGGTATGGCTGGTCGGGTGCAACTTACCGACGACGAAGAACGCAGCTAATCCCAACAGCGCGAGGATCACGCCCACCGCCGTCGCCCGCAGGTGGTGGCGCATCGGCTCGTGCAGCATCACCGCGTCCTTGCGGACCAGGGCTGACTCCATTCTGCGGAGCACGAAGCGGTAGGCCTGCACCTGCGCCTTGGTGGTCGGATTCGTAGACATCGGGTGCTACCGCCTCTTTCCGGCGCTCTGTTCCGGGGCTGTACGGTGCCGCAGGATAGCGAAGCCCCCTTGGCGGACCATCACGTCCGTCCTCCCACGGAGGCGGAGATATGACCGCAGCACCGGCGCCACCCCAGCAGAAGTCGACGCGTCACCTGCAGTCAGAACAGCCGCCGGTGCGAGAGTCGAGCGGCGCACCACGCGCCAGAGTGACTGCCCGG
The DNA here is from genome assembly GCA_023252195.1 of Pseudonocardiales bacterium. GTDB lineage: Bacteria > Actinomycetota > Actinomycetes > Mycobacteriales > Pseudonocardiaceae. The sequence continues at coordinate 5,778 of JAHEXI010000003.1, read as the reverse complement.
TTGCGCGCAGTGGGTTCGCGCTTGGGTCCGCTGCCTGTGGTCAACCTGGTCCTGCTGGAAGGGGGGCTGGCGCTCGGTCTAGCGCTGCTCGCCGTGGACACCGCGCTGTGGTGGGCTGCAGTGGTGCTGCTGCTGGTCGCGGTGCCCCTGGCGGTGGGCCGCTGGCACGGCCGCTGGCTGGTGCAGTGGGTCGGGGTCACCGCCGGCTACCTGGTGCGCTGCCATGGTCGCAGCCTCTCCGTTCCGGAGCCGGTGGCAACGGGAAATCCACAACAGCCGGTCGTAGCCGCTGACGATCCGCGGGTGAACCTGCTTCGCCTGCTTCTACCGGATCTGACCATCGCGCATGGCGCGGACCACCAGCGCGAACCGCTAGGCCTGGTGTGCCACCAGAACACCTGGACCGCCGTGCTCGAAGTGGACGCGGCACCATCGATGATCACTCCCGTCGGGGGTGCCGCCGGCCTGCCGCTCAGCGCGCTCGCCCCCTGCCTGGAACACCGCGGCGTAGTGCTGGACTCGATCCAGGTGATCTGGCATTGCTACCCGGGCAGCACCGCCCTGCCATCGTCGTCCCCCGCGCTGCGCTCCTATTTGGAGGTCCTGGGCCCCCTGCCGGTGGCTGCCAGGCGCACCACCTGGGTGGCGGTGAACCTGGACCCACGCCGCTGTCCCACTGCGGTGACCGAACGTGGCGGCGGTGTGACAGGTTGTCACCGAGCCTTGATCGGTGCGCTGTCCCGGGTCCGCAGCGACCTGCAAGCCCGGGGTATATCGACTCGACCACTGGATGCCGACCAGCTGCTGCGCGCCGGCATCTCCGCCGCCGAGCTGTCTGCGGTGGCCGGCAGCGGACAACCTGTGACGCTCAGCGAAGGCTGGACAGCCGTCACGGCCGCCGGGGTAGGGCACGCCAGCCACGCGATCACCGGCTGGGGCACCAGGGGTGCGGTGCACAACCTCAACGCGTTGACCGGCGTGCGGGCCCTGTCCACGACCCTGTCGCTGTCGCTGTCACCAGGTGAGGACGGTGGTGAAATCGGGCTGCGGGGGGTGATCCGGGTCAGTGCCCGCAACCCCACGGAGCTCGAGGCGGCCGACGGCCAGCTGCAGGCCGTCTCGCAACGCCTCGGGGTGGCGCTGCGCCCGCTACGCGGAATGCAGATCGCTGGTTTGGCCGCGACCCTGCCACTCGGGGCGCACCGATGAGCCGGACTCTGGGCAACCCCACCGCGGCGGGGACGGGGGCACCGGAGTTCCTCGTCACTTCTGGGCTGCTCGATGCGATCAGCCCTTCGGGTGACCGTGGCGGCATGGTCCTGGGCTGCGGCGCCAACGATGAACCGTTGAGCGTGTCGGTGCTGCGCCCGCAGCCGACCCGCCTGGTCCTGGTCAGTGGGCTGTACCTGGCGCGACAGGTCTCCCTGCGCGCGATGGCCACCGGCGCCTGGGTGGTCGTCGCTACCGGCAGACCCGATGCCTGGCAACAGCTCAGCCGAGCGGCCGGCGAGGGCCCCGATGGTCGTCCGGCCCCCCTGGTGCAGGTACGGCGGCTGGGGCCAGTCGAGCTGCCGCGAGCCTCGGAAGACGCTCCGCTGCTGGTCGTGCACGACGGCGGAGCCGTCCCGCAAGAGCTGTTCCCGCCGCGGTCGGCATGGCAGACGACCCTGTACGTGCTGCCCTACCTGCACCCGCAGGCAGAGAGCACCGCGGTCAACGCCGACCTGGTGCTTCTGCAACGGCTCCCAGCTGCCCAGGCAGAGCTGGCCGCCGGAATGTGGCGGCTCCCGCCACCGATGGCCAAGGCGCTGACGGCATTGACCGACGACGGCGTGGTGGCGTTGGGTCCCGACCTCTGGCTGTCACTGCGGCTGGTCACCACTCCCGCGGAGCGAGAGATCCTCGGACCGGTGCGCCGGGGAGATTGATCCGGCGATGCGAGGGCTTTGAGATGTGGGACGTCCCGGTTGTCTCGGCTGTCAGGGCTTTGGCAGCAGCACCTCTCCCTCAAGGCCGTCCGGATCGCGAAAGAAGATACTCAGGGCCTTGCCGAAGTCGTTGACCGTGCCGTCGCTGGCTCCGGCGTCGGCCAGCCGGCTGCGAATCGTCTCGAAAGCCTCCGGGGACGCGGCAGCCAACCCGACGTGATCAATGCGTCCGCGACCCCACATCGGAGTCTGGCGATCGGCTTGGGTGTTGCCGTCGATCACGAAGATATTCAGCTGAGTGGTCGGGCCGATATCGATGACGGTCATCGTCTCGCCTGGCCCGTGCTCACGCGTGAGTCCGACGACAGCATCGAACACCGTCGTGTAAAACCGGGCAAGCCGATCGACGTCCTTGGAGATCCAAGCGATGTGGTTCACGCCATCCAACAGCATCTCTGCCTCCTCCCACGAGTTGAGAACTCACCCACTGTACTGTTCCTGTCCGTATCGGCGGCAGAATCGCGCCGTGCCCACCCACGTCGCACTGCTGCGCGGCATCAACGTCGGCGGCCGCAACCGAGTCTCCATGGCTGACTTGCGCGCGCTCGTGACCTCCCTCGCACATACCGATGTGGCGACCTACATCCAAAGCGGCAACGTGTTGTTCACGAGCACACAGACCAACACCTCAGCGATCGCCGCTGCCCTCGAGTGTGCCATCGCCGAATCACTCAGTGTGCGGCCCAAAGTGGTGGTGCTGTCCCGCGACGAGCTGTCGCAGGTGATCACGGACAACCCATATCCCGACGAGACGAATCCCAAATGCCTGCATGCCGTGTTCACCAGCGAGCAGATCGGACCCGACCAGCTCGCCACCATTGCCGTCGCTGCGCAGCGGGCCACGGACAAGGGCAGCCGCGACGAGGCGACGGTGGTCGGACGCACGTTGTTCTTGCATACCCCAGATGGTCTCGGGCGCAGCGAGCTGGCCGCACAACTCGCCCGAGCCGGAGGTCCGCTGGCCGCCACCGGGTCAGCCACGGCGCGCAACTGGGCTACCGTGACGAAGCTACTGGCCATGTGCCAGGCCTGACGGGCACGCTGCTGGCGGTGGCCGGCGGGATTGGACCTTGACATCAACCGTGCTTGAGGTTCGAGCATGGTTGGCATGACGACTGCACTGTCCTATTCGCAGCTGCCCGCGCTGATGACGCGGATGACCGGTGATGAGAAGCACGGGCCCAGCGCCACTTCCACTCTCGATGTGTTGTGGGTGCTCTACCGCGACATCTTGCGGGTAGACGCCGCCTATCCCGATGACCCGGATCGCGACAGGTTCTTGTTGTCCAAGGGGCACGGTCCGATGGCTTATTACGCGGTGCTGGCCGCGCACGGGTTCCTCACAGCTGAGGATCTGGACGGGTTCGGGACGTTTGACTCCCCACTCGGGTTCCATCCCGATGGCACGCTGGTGCCCGGAGTGGAGATCAGCTCCGGCTCGCTGGGCCACGGTTTGGGCTTGGCGGTGGGAACGGCTCTCGGGCTTCGACTGACCGGGCGGTCTACGCCCCGCGTGGTGGTCCTGGTCGGCGACGCGGAGTTGGAGGAGGGCAGCAACGCTGAGGCCATCCAGTTTGCCGGCCGGGTCGGGCTCGACCGGCTCACCACCGTGGTGATCGACAACGATTCCGCAGGGCGGGGCTGGCCCGGCGGGATCGCGGCCCGGTTCGCCGTCGAGGGTTGGGCCACCGTCGACGTGGACGGCCGTGACCACGACGCCCTGCGCCGGGCGTTCACCATCGATCACCCCGAACGGCCGTTGGTCGTCGTAGCCCATGTCGAGCCCAAGACCAGCTGATCGCTAACCAGGGAGCGCCCATGTCCACCACCACCGCCAACGCACCGGCCGTCAGCGCTGTCCCCGCCGCTGAGGACCAGCGCGAGCGTTTCTACCGGCTGATGCCTGAACTGCTGCGCGAGGACCCCCGCCTGGCGCTGGTGCTGGCCGAGATCGGGGCCGGCTACCTCGACCCGGCGGCCACCGCGCCGGTGGCTGATCGGGTGGTCAACGTCGGCATCCGCGAGCAACTGATGTTGGGCGTCGCTGGCGGCCTCGCGATGACCGGCATGCGGCCAATCGTTCATACCTTTCCGCCGTTCTTAATCGAGCGGCCATTCGAGCAGGTCAAACTCGACCTAGGCCACCAAGGCCTCGGCGCGGTGCTGGTCAGCGCCGGTGGCTCCTACGGATGGCCGGCCGGCGGGCAGACCCATTTCGGGCATCGCGACGTCGCCCTGCTCGACACCTTGGACGGATGGACCGTGCACGTCCCCGGACATCCGGTCGAGGTCGACACCCTGCTGCGTCAGACCGTCGCCAGCCAGGACCGGGTCTACCTGCGCCTGGACAACGGCGGCAATGGCCGCCCGCAAGACGTGGACACCGGGCGGATGAACGTGCTGCGCCACGGCAACGCCGGCACCGTCGTGGCGGTAGGCCCGATGGCTGATCGCGTGCTCGCCGCCACCGCACACCGCGACGTCACCGTGCTTTACGCCGCCACCGTTCGCCCGTTCGACGCTGATGGGTTGCGCGTCACGCTCACCGAGCCCGACGTTGTCATCGTGGAGCCATACCTCGCCGGCACTTCCACCGGTCAGGTGACCCAGGCGCTACACGGGGTGCGCCACCGCCTGCTCGCCCTCGGGGTGTACCAGGCCGAGCTGCGTCGCTACGGCACCATCACCGAGCACGACGCAGCCCACGGACTCGACGTCCCCGGACTGCGGCACTCGATCGACGGCTTCTTCACGCGTCGCGATCAGTCACCCAGGGTGCGGCCGATGAAGCCATAGACCTGGTGGATCTGGCCGTCGGCGGCGCAGACCACGGTCCGGCGGTGACTCGCCCAGTCGCGCCGGATCTGGCGGGCGGACTAGCCTGCACGCCCTCGCGGTCGCCCGCGACAACGCCCTGCGCAACGGTGTCGGCGACCGCATCGAAGTCCGCCGCAGCGACGTCTTCAGCAACGTCGACGGCAGGTTCGACCTGATCGTTTTCGACCCGCCGTTCCGTTGGTTTGCCCCTCGCGACGTACTCGAAGCCGCCACTACGGATGAGAACTATGGCGCCAAAGAAGAGATTCTTTTCGCCAAGCACGGCGATACCTGACAGACGGCGGTCGAATGCTGGTCTTCTTCGGTACCTCCGGAGATTTGGCCTATCTTCTGCGCCTTATCGACAACGGCGGCTTCCTACGTGAGGTAGTGGCCCAGCGCAGCCTCATCGAGGACGGCTGGCAGATCGATTACTTCACGTTTCGTCTGATCGTGTAACCGGCGACGGTCCCGAACATCTCAACCTGGCGTCGATCCGAGAGCGACGGCCAACGATACGTCGAAAGCGGTCGGCACGACGCTATTGGTCGACGTGCCGACCGAGCGAGCCGTATCGGTGTCACTGCTACCTCGGGGCACTCCAGAGTGCCGTCACCTCCTCAGAAGGGTGGCGGCTGGTCGGGGTCGGGTGGCGCGGGTGGCGGGTCTGGTGGGGGTGGTGGTCGGTCCAGGATGGGACTGTCGTCGTGGGATCTGGCGAGTGGCCAGGGGTCGGGATTATCGGGTCTGGGTCGGGGTTCGGGCAGGTTGTTGAGGATTGGTGGGGGCTGGGTGTGGTAGGTGCGGCCTAGCGGGGTGGTCCAGGTGAAGTGGCCGGGCGTGGGTTGGTGCAGTCGCCACCGGCCAACGTGTTTGAGGCGGTGATCGTGGCGGCAGAGCGGTCCGGAGTTCCCGGTGGTGGTGGGTCCGCCGTGGTCGTGGTCGATGGTGTGGTCGAGGTCGGCGCTGTGGG
>JAHEXI010000014.1 GCA_023252195.1 Pseudonocardiales bacterium | reverse complement strand
ATCTCCGGCAGCAACGACCGCACACTACGCGTCTGGGACCTGACCAAAGGAACCCCGATAGGCAAGCCATTCACCGGCCACACCGATCAAGTGACAGCGCTGGCGGTAAGTGAACTGGAAGACCGCCCCGTCGTCATCTCCGGCAGCAACGACCGCACACTACGCGTCTGGGACCTGACCAAAGGAACCCCGATAGGCAAGCCATTCACCGGCCACACCGATCAAGTGACAGCGCTGGCGGTAAGTGAACTGGAAGGCCGCCCCGTCGTCATCTCCGGCAGCGACGACCGCACAGTACGAGTCTGGGACCTGACCACCGGCCAACCCAGGCGATCCTTTTGGCGCGCTGTGCGCCTTCGGCACTCGGCACCCGTTCGAGCCGCTGTTCTGCACCGCCATCATGATCAGTTACTCATCCTTACGGGGTGCAGCGACGGAACGAGATGGACTTGGGACCTTTCGACTTGCACTCGCGTCTACCCAGGGGAGCACGGAGCAGCCGTCAATGCACTCGAAATTCTTAAGCGAAATCGTGTAGTATTCGCCGTGGCTAATGTTCTCATCATCGGCCAGACTAGTCAGAACTCCGGTGATACCCTGACTATTGATTTGGAATCGGAAATACTGGCCCTGTCCACGAATAGCGGATCAATAGTTGTAGCTGCCACCACTTTGGGACTCGTGGTTTTGGACATTCTTTGGCCCTAATACAGGACACTTTTAGATGCGCGCTGAAAAACCAGCTTGATTTGCGCGCCGAAACCTACAGATCCCCCAGATGAGCGGCCGCGCCAAGTGAGCACCAAAGACCGTGTTGCGCCCAGGCGTGCACCGACTTGCGGGACATTCGTAGCGCTCGGCGACCTCCACAACCGGAACACTGCTGGAGAGGACCCTCCGTGACGGGCGTGACAACGTTTCTCCACAACACTCAGCGTCACAAGCACCGGCGACCGATCGGGCACTCCCCGGCAGGTTCGATCACATAAGTATTCCACCAGAATCATTAAAGTACACAAATAGGCAAATAAGGAGGACATTAACTTCGCAATACAGACTGTCAATGCCGCAGATGCTGACCCCTCCGGATCCGGCGACCCTCCCGCACCGAAGAGTCCAGCGATGGGACACCAAAGATTCATGCCGGCCGGACAGAACGACCGGCCGGCATGCTTTCAATAAGCGAGCAGCGGCCCATCTCATGCAAACCTAGACATCACCGGAGGAACTGTGTCCCGCATCCTGATCACCGGCTCGTCCGACGACCTCGCACTCCACTTTTCAGTAGAAATAATTAGGCGGCGAGGTCACCAAGGTACTGGTCCAGAACACGTAGTGCTCGCCGGCCGATCGGGCGGGCTGCGACGTCGCGGAAGGTGCGTAAGTGGGCGGCGCCGGTGGCATAAGGGGCGTGTCGCAGGAGGTTTGCAGCCTGCGCAGCGCGCGAGCAGGCGGCGGGAAGGTTACTGCTGTTCAGTTCGGTGACGGCGAGATCAACTAGGATCAGGACCCGTTGTCTGCGTGCGGGCGAGCGGAGATCATCGAGTGCCGCCGTGAGTGCATCGCGTGCGTCGCCGAAGTCGCCGGTCCGTAAGAGGACGCGGCCGGTTGCCGCGTTCAGCTGCGTAGCGCCGGGGTTGCGAAACGACGCGGGCGCGGATCGGCCTCCAAGCTGGTCGAGCGCGGTTTGTGCGCAGTCGAGGGCCTCGCGCGCTGCGGCCTGCTCGCCCCGGTCGGCGTGGATGGTGGCCTCGGTGGTGGCAAGCCACGAAGCGATGGCCGGGATGGACCGGGCGTGCTCGCTGGCTGCGCCGAGCTGGTCGAGCGCGGCGGCGGTCATCCCTTCGGTGGCGGCGAGTTGGGCGGCGTGTCCGTGGGCGATGGCGGTGAGCTGGTCTTCTGCCACCTCACTGGCGGCATCGAGGGCCAAGCTGTAGTACGCGCGGCCTGACATCGCGTTGCCCAGGTCATCGGCGGCAAGCCGCCCGGCGAGAATCCCGACCTCGGCCAGGTTGCGCAGCAGCCGGCGCCGCTCGTCGGCTGCCGGATCCTGGCGCAGGGCGTCCTGGGCCATTCGCACATGCGCGGCCACTGAGGTGAGCAGGGCTGCCGGGTCGGCGGTGTCGTACAGGGCGTGGTAGCGCTCGGCGAGCTGCTCCAGGTCGGCGACGGTGGCTGTCACGGCGCGGGCGTGGCTGGCGGGATCGGTGGCGCTGGGGTCGAGCAGTCCGAGCATGGTGCGGCGGGTGGTGACCGCTTCTTTCCATGCGTGCAGCATGTGCGGAGCGAGCGCGGTCCCGGCGGCGCCAAGCTGGTCGAGCAGACCAGCGGCGTTGTCCAACATCGCTACCAGCGACTGATCGTTGGCTTGCGGCCGTGCGCGGTCTGCGCCGGGGGGTGTGTTCTTCAGGCCGAGCTGGTCGGGCGTGACGCCGAACAGGCGGCACAGCAGTTCCCGGTATCGCGGGCTGATGCCCTTCGCTCCGCGTTCCCACTTCGCCACCATGTCCGCGTTGACCGCGGCGTGCTCGCGGCGTTCCATCCACGCCAGGTGCGCTATCCGGTCGGCCATTTCCTGCTGTGTCCAGCCGAGTTCGGTGCGCAGCTCGCGCAGCCGGTGGCGCTCGACGTCGGTGGTCACGACTGAGCACCTCCCTGTGCTGCGGGCCCGATCCGGCTGGTCCGGTTGGGCGATGGGAGGAGCGTCGCGGCTAATGGTGTTTGCGGGCTAACAAGTGGTAGCTGTACAAGCCGTACTTGTGGTCAGTCGAGCAGGATTGACCGGTGCCGCCACGCGAGCCGTAGTAGTCCCGCGCCTGCGGCTTGGGTGGGCTCGTTGCTGGCGTACCGCTCAACGGTCTCCGCGGTGAAGGACACGGCGGGGGTGATCGATCCTTCGGTGTTGGTATCGGCGATCTCGCCGAACAGCTCGTCATATAGCGGCGCGTCGATCGTGACTGCGGTCAGGATGTCGGTGGCGAGGGTGAGTGAATCAACTCCGATGCCCAGGCAGAAAGCCTGAACCCTCGCGGTGTCGAGGGGCCGGGTCAGTTGGTCGGCGAAGGGCCAGGCGGCGTAGTCGATCGGTCCGCGGTGGGTGTCGTAGTTCTCGGTGTCTCCGCGCAGCTCCTCGGCGAGTTCCCGGATGATGCATCGCCACAGTGAGAAATCGTTTCGGGTGTTCCACGGTTCCTCGCCGGCTGGTTGGAAGACCCCCACTGGCAGAACTTGATACAGGCCTCCGGCGTGGCCGACGCGGGCGCCGTCGCGGCGGTGTAGCGGGAACGTCGCCGCGCCTGTCGTCCGGTCGTACCGGAGGGTGAGTGTGCTGATAGCGACGTTCAGGAGGCGGCGTGCTGGGTCGCATGGGTCGCCGATTGCAGTGCGAAGATCCTGCGTTGCAATCTCACCGAGTATTGCGGCGGTAAATTCGTGCGCTGCCGCGTCGCCTAGGTCGGTGCCGTCGAAGTATTTGCCGTCGCTGAACATCATGTGCGGGTTCGATTGCAGGTCTGCCCGGAGCAGGCGGTAGGTGGAGCGGTTTTCGAAAATGGTAGGTGCGGCGAGTGCGGCGACGGCTTCGGAGTAGGTGCGGTACCTGGTGCCGTCGGCGCGGACGGGCAGTAGGCGCTGGATGACTGGATCGGTGCCAGTGATGCCGCTGAATGCCTCGGCTGGCGTGTACTGCAGCTTGATGTGGTCGAGTCCGATTGGTGCGTCGGGAAGCCATAGTGGTGTGCTCAGCAGTGGTGTTCCTTCCACCGTGGCGGAGTCCGGGTACTCACGAGCCGCGCAGACGGCCAGTTCGTATCGGTGTTTACTCAGGTGGTTTCGGACGCGAAGCCATTGCTGTTCGCTGCCGGTGAGCTGCCTGGTCAGGGCGTTCTCGCGGTGGACTAGAGGTCGAGGATGCGGTCGCGGTGACGCCAGGTGAGGGCCAGGCAGGCGGCGCCCGGTGAGGCCATCGGTTCTGAGCTGAGCAGTCGTCGTACCGATTCACCGGTGAATGGGATTCCCTCGGTTGCGCGACCGTTGCCGATCGCGACGATTTCGCCTTCCTCGTTGTAGCGGGTCGCGGCCCCAAATGCACGGGTGAACACGTCGTCATCGATCACGACCACGGTCAGGATCGTTGCCGCGAGGGTCAGTGCGTCGAGTCCGAGACCGAGGACGAATGGTACGACGGCGCCGGATTTCTGGGCGTCCTCCAGGTCGCGGTACAGCGGCCAGGCGTGGTAGTCGATGGGCTTGCTGCGGGTACCGTCGTGTTCGGGTGTGCCGAGCAATTCCTCGGAGTACTCGCGCACGATGTTGCGCCATAGGTCGAAGTCGTTGCGCCGATCCCACAAAGCGACGCTCGCCGGCTGGAACTCCCCGGCCGGGATCACGTCGTAGACCCCTGCGGCGGTAGCGACCTTCGCCGGATCACGCCAGTGGAGCAGGAAGCTCGGCTCCGCCGGGTAGCGGCGTAGCCGGATTGTCAGGGTTGTCACCGCGGGGATGATCGCGCGGCGGGTTGGGTCGAACGGGTCACCGATCAGCGTCCGGAACGGCAGCTTGTCACGTAGTGGCTCGACGGAATCTGGGATGCCGTGGTGCCCGCGGAGGCAGGCGATGGCCAGCTCATGGCCGAGCGCCTCGGACACGTCGAGCTTGTCGAAGTAGGCCGCCAGTCCGAAGTGGAGGGCGCCCGCTCCGAGTTGGTCGCCAAGCAGACGATAGCTCGGCCGTGATTCGAACAACCGGGGCGGATCAAGATGCCGGACGGCTGAGGTGTACCTGTCGAACCACTGGCCCGGCGCGCAGAGCGGGCGGGTCGGCAGCGTCTCGGCTTCGCTACCGTCGATGGCGACCGTGTGTGGCTGCTCATCCAGCGTCAGCCGCAGCGACCGCAGCTCGGCCGGCTCGTCCGGAATCCAGCCAGCGCCGGCGATCAATGGCGTATCCGGCACCCGATGGTCTGCCGGGTACAGCTGGACCGCGAGTCGCGCCAGCTCGGAGCGGTGTTGATTGAGCCAGCGGCGTTCTTGACGCCACCGTGCTTGGTCAACGGCGACGGTACCGTCTAACTCGGCCCGTGACCGGCCTGGTGACAGCCCGAGATCCTCTGCGGAGATGCCGAGCACGGACACCGCTCGCTGCCGCAGCTCGAACGACATCGCTTGGCGCCCGTTCTCGATCTGGCTGAGATTCTGCTGCGTCATGCCCAGCAGCCGGGCTGCCTCCACCTGGTTGCGGCCCGTCGACGCGCGCCAGGCACGCAGTACGGCGCCGGTATCGTCAGCCGGGACGCCGGTAGGTCGGTTGAGCCAGTCCCCCGCAACCGCAATGGGCTCGTCGGCGTGGTTGCAGCCGGCGCACACGAGGTCCGGGTTGTACCGGCTCAATGGTGCACCACACTGCGCGCATTGCCCTACCGCCGCAGACGCATCCGCAGCCGTCACTGGGTCTCTCCCTCCGTCGACGCGTGGTGAGCCTACCGGCCACACGCGGGCTGTGGGACTAGCAGCGGACTAGCTCGGGACTAGTTCCCGGACCCCCTCGGAGCAGGCATTTCGCCGTTTGATTGGCGTGCGGGTCAAACGACCCACACCGACCAATCTGGAGGAACACCAGAAATGCAGTTGGAAATCAAGACCGAGGGCGTCGACTTCGTGGTGTCTCGGGCCCCGCAGCCGAAGAACGACAACGACGGCCGGCAGAAGACGGACCGGGAGACCGGTGCACCGTTGCACGTGACCGAGGTCGTGGCGATGGACGAAACCGGCGCGGAGGTCATCAAGGTCACCACCGCCGGGGAACCAAGGGTCGCTAAGCGGCAGCTGGTCACGGTGGTCAAGTTGGTCGCGACGCCGTGGAACATCGACGGCCGCGGCGGAGTGGCATTCCGGGCTGACTCCATCGCCCCTGTACCGACCACTCCGGCCGGTTCGGCGAGGGCTGCCACTGGTGCGGCTGGGTCGGTGGGTGCGTGATGCGCGCATCGATGATGAGCCCGGACCTGGGGCAGCTGCGGGAGATGCACGAGCGGGCCGAGCGGCTTCGTGAGGAAGCGGCCGAGGCCGAGCGGGCTGCCTACCTGCACTGGCAGGAGGCCTACGGCGCCTACGAAGTCGCCCGCGACGAGGCGTCGACCTCGTGGGCGGCGTGGGTTGCGGCCATCGCCCGTTAGTGCGGCGCCCGGCCGGTCGGGCCTGGAAACCAAGGCCGGCCGGGCGCCCCGCTTCACCCATCAATTTTCAGGACAAGAGGAGCTGTCGTGAGCGTACGGCGGGACGAGCACGCCCGGAAGTGCTCCGGTGGTGAGCTCTGATGGATGTCGGCATGATCGCTGAGCTGGTCGCGGGTGCCGGGGTACTGGGCGTCGTGGTGTGGTTGCTGGCCAAGATCGGCCAGGTGCTGATCAAGGTTGCGGAGGCGCTGGCCGCTGCGGCAGTGGTGGCTATCGCTGTGTGGCTGGTGATCAAGGCTGGGGTGTGGGCGATCCGGCAGGCTGTCACCCGGTGGCGGACCAGCCTGACGGTGCTGGCGGTGGCGTCGTGGTGGCAGTGGTGGGGCTGGCCGTCTCTGGCGCTGACCGTGAGCGTAGTCGCGGCTGTGCTGACCGGGTGGCGTCTGATCGATCTGGTGTCCTTCGATGCCTGGGCAGGTCGGCATCTGCGCTCGTGGTGGCTGCGCTGGACGGTCTATGCACCCAAGCTGCCCGACTGGCTGCACGCCTGCGGCCTGAGTATCAAGCACGACGCCGCGCCCGTCGTGGTGGCACTTACTCCCCTCGGTCGCGGGATTCGCCGCAACCGCCAGCAGGTCAAGGCGCAGCTACCCATCGTGCTGGGCGTGCGCTCGGGCGCGTCCTGGGATGAAGTCCGCCTCCGGCTGATACCCGGCCAGAAACCAGAGGACCTCGACAATGCCGCGCGAGCGTTGGCCAGCGCTCGGGGGGTGGCGCGCTGCCAGGTGCGCGAACTGACACCCAATGTGGTTTCCCTCGATTTCCAGCGTCGCAACCTGCTCGCTGACCCGGTGGCCTGTGCCGATCTCGCCGCGCTGGCTGGCGTGCCGGGTGTCGCTATTGATCTGCGGCGGGTGTTGTCCGGGCGGACCGAATATGGGCAGGACTGGCATGTGCCGCTGACCGGCTCAGCCAGTCACACCCTGACCGCCGGGGCCAGCGGGGCGGGCAAGAACACGGTCATGTGGTGCCCACTGGTGTCCATCGCCCCCTCCATCCGCGACGGACTGGTCAGGGTCTCCGGCATCGACCCCAAGGGCATGGAACTGGCCTACGGCCGGGGGATCTTCCACCGCTACGCCGTCACCGGCGCCGAAGCCCTCGGCGTGCTCGATGAGCTCGTCGCGGTGATGGCCGCCCGCAAAACCGAGTTCGCTGGCCGGGTGCGGTCGGTGCCGATCAGCCCCGAACACCCCCTGGAGCTGCTGGAGTTCGACGAGATCGGAGCCCTGACCCGCTACACCGACCGCAAAACCCGAGAAGCCATCACCGAACGGGTCGCCCTGTTGACCACGCAGGGCCGCGCGCTGGGCGTCACGGTCCGCGGCTATGTGCAGGAACCCACCAAGGACACCGTCCCGGTGCGGGAGTTGTTCCCGCGGCGGATCTGCCTACGCGTCACCGCCAAATCCCACATAAGCATGGTGCTCGGCGATAGCGCCTACGAGCGGGGCGCGTGGGCCAACCGGATCACCGAAACCGAAGCCGGCGTCGGGTACGTCTTCGGCGAAGGCATCCGCGAACCCCTCCGGGTACGCGCCGGATGGGTCCCCGACCAGGCAATCAAACACCTCGAAGCCTTCGTCGCTGGCCCACCCAACCAGCCAGTAGCGGTGCCGGCGCTGTCCGCGTCCATTCGGGGCGGTGACGCATGATCACTACCCCGACCTTCGCAGCGACGTTCGTGCAGGCGGCGCGTCTGCTGGCCACGCACCTCACCGAGCACGGCCTACCGCAACCGGTGTCCCTGGAGGTGATCAGCACGGCGCACCGATCGCGGCTGACAGCGCAGGTGCACTTCGTGAACGTGCCCAGAATCGCCGCTGAACTGCTCGTCTGGGCTGACACCCTGACCACGGTTACCGTGCAGGCGTGGCGGCCGCCCTCCGGTGATCGGGTGCACCTGTCGATTGCCAGTGCTCTGAGAGGACCGGCGGGCATTATGGAGCTGACCATTTTCGGCGGCGCCGATCACGACCCGGCCCTGCTCGGCGACCTGGCGCCCGGTGAGCACCGGGCCGTGACCCTCAGCGACCTGCGCACCTGGGCCGCCGACACCTCCCACCGTCTTACAGATGGCGAGGGGTGACCCGATGAACCCACTCATCGAGCTGGCACCCCCCGTGGTCGAGGAGATCATTCACCGGGCCGCCCGGCCGGACTTCGACCGCTGGTCCGAACAGCTCCAACACTGCGGCCACTGCTCCCGACCGGTGCGCCTGCGCGGCCGCGTGGTCCACCAGTCTGCGACTGGCCAGCGGACGACGTACTCCACCGATGCCGGGTGCAGGCCCCCACCGCCGTAAGCAACGACGCCTTGCTTCGATCGGATTTGGCGCGCTCGGCCTGCCTTCACCCATAGATCTGAAAATCATCGCTTTGAGAAGTTGGGCAGGTGTTGCTAACGCTTGCGCCCCAGGTAGACAGTGTCGATCCCGGGATCCCTATCGTCAGGGACGGTGAGGAGAAGTTTGAAGCCGAGGGTATCTAACAGGTGTAGATGATGCGTGTTGGTGGACCACGTTCGTAAAAGAATCCATGCAGGCAAGCTCCCCGGAAGCTCCAAGAGCTTCTGATATAGCAGGTGGGCAAGTCCGCGTCCTCGCGCGGCTGGGCGAATAGAGATGGTGCTGACGTAGATACAGGTTCCTATCTGCGGCAGGCGCGCGTCGCGGTGAGAGGCTCGGAAGGAAAGGAATCCTTGCAGTTGGTCGCACTCGATTAAGAGAAGGCTGTGTTGCGTGAGCATTTCATCAAAGTAGCTACTCGATTCACTGCCGCTGGGGTCTTTTAGCGCCGCCTGGGTTGTGCTGCTTCGAGTAGTCAACGGTGGAACGAATTCAGCTGACACTTCTTCGACGAGTAATTCAAGGCTGCGTTGTTCGAACTGTGCCATCTCACCGGGCGTGCGCCACAAGATCTCGATGGTCATCATCACTCCCCTGTGATATGTTCGTTAGAGGCGGGGCGCCTCTTCGGCCTCCGAGAGATGGGCAGCCATCTGGCACGAATTGTGATGTTAATTGTGAAACCTAGCCATAGCAGGATTGATAGCAAAACCGTAACGATCGTGATGTACGGCGGGAAATTGATTTGCGCGAGGGCAGGAACTAGTGCTGCTATGGTACCTGCCGCGGAGAAGCTGAAAAGAATTTCTAGCCGCCGAGTGGCACGTTCACGAGCGAACTCCGTGAGGTCTCTTGAATGATTTTCCAGCACGTGAAGCCGCCGCTCTGCAGCTTTGCGGTGCTCCAAGACGGAGAATGACCGTTCGAACGATCGAGCCACGCGCAGTAGCCTCGGATCCTTGAGCATCACGTCGAGGTTTCCGACTTCAACAAGATCACGTTCGAGTGAGAGTTGACAAGCGGACAGTTCATGAACTCGAACCACTGGATCCGTGCTATCGATAGCCTTATTGTCCTGATCGTAGACGTTAATCCATAACTGACAGATGAACCACTGAGCGTGAACCAAACTTAGCTGCGACATGATTTCCGTCACCTCAGCGTCGGCAGTTCGCATGTCGGTGCGAAGCACGGTGGACCACCCGGTACTAAGGATCTCCACCGATCCGTGTTGGATGCCTGCAACGTCTTCGAATTCGCTGCTGGTCGCTTCTGGCGTAGTGAGCCACAGGAGGCATCGAACGAGATTCGAGTCCAGCGTCGACCCATGGTCAATAACGCATATGCGGAAGTCGTGAAAGGGGTACAACACGGGGCGTGAACTGATGTAAGGCTGGACGCGAAGGCGCAATCGACGCACTCGGCTAGCATGTAGATCTTGCGCCGGGACGTGTGATGTGAACGCCGTATGGGCCGCGAGTTCATCAGTGAAAGCGCCGCACTCCTGAAGGTACGGTAAATAATCGGAGTTTTTCCACTCGACTAATCCATCATAGAAGGTTGACATGCTTGTTTCGGCCTGTAGGGATTCGAATGTATAATCAATTGACAATACACCGAGCCAAGGGAAACCTTGAGGATCCTTTCGTAACGCCACTCTGAGTTCCCGAGCTTCGCGATGTCTCCCGGCAGGCGACATCGAAGTACCGGCGTGTGGCCAGCGAGATACGACAAGTTCCAACTGCGAGTTGCCGCCTGATCTACATCAACAGGCCCGCACAAAACAGCTAGGGTATCGCGCAGACCACCAATGTCCCTAACCCTACCGCCGAGGTCGTACATGAACGGCACATGGACCCTGATCCGAGCTCGCCCAGATACCAAAGGGCCCGCTGACTCACGGTCATGCGACAACCTGGAACCTCCTACCCCCGTGTCCGATGATGACGTAGGGCACGCCATTGACCATGAGCCACCTCTTGACTGTCGCCCGACCTGAGCGCCCACCCCAAACACCGCCACATAGCGAATACGTCGGTTCCCAAAGGGGAAGACTAGGAGCCGACTTGAGCAGGTTGACGGTCCTCGACCTGCCCTCCATCCCTTTACTACGGCGGATCTCCGCGACGTAGATCTGCATCCAGTTTGGAGAGGCCTGGGTCTTCGCGATCGCCGGCGGTCTGGGTGGCTTAAGTAGAGCTGGACTGGTGGAGGAGATTCCGGGCGTGTTCGAGGTGCGCAGGAGCGGCGCGTCAGTAACAACGTCGGCGTAGTTACCCCCGCAGATCACCGATGCCACCGGCGCCGGCAAAGGGCGTTGGCCCAGTCAGTCCCGGACCAGGGTGCCCATGCCGCTGTGACGGTCAGGGCGTAGTTGTGCTGGTGTCGTCGCTTCATCCGCTCAGCTGTGGCCTTGAAGGTGGTGTGGCCGGTTGGGACTAGAAGCAGACTAGCTCGGGACTAGCTCGCGGACCCCCTCGGAGCAGGCGTTCCGCCGTTTGATTGGTGTGCGGGCCTCAGTGACCCGCGATCACCGATCAGGAGGCACGACAAGCATGCGGTTGGAACTCAAGTCCGAGGGCGAAGGGGTGACCCGATGACCCCGCTCATCGAGCTGGCACCCCCGGTGGTCGAGGAGATCGTTCACCGGGCTAGCCGGCCGGATTTCGACCGCTGGTTCGAACAGGTCCAACACTGCGGCCACTGCTCACGACCGGTGCGCCTGCGCGGCCGCGTCGTACACCAGTCGGCGACTGGTCGGGAATTGGCGTACTCCACCGATGACGAGCCCGACCGGGTACTGATGATCCGATGCGGCAACCGGCGGGCGGCCGTCTGCCCGTCGTGCTCGTGGGAGTACGCGGGTGACATGTGGCAACTTCTGTACGCTGGCGCTGCCGGTGGCCGCAAGGGCGTCCCGGATTCGATCCGGGCTCATCCGCTGGTGTTCGCCACGCTGACCGCGCCCGGATTCGGGGCGGTGCACACCGCCCGGACCGATCGGCAGGGCAAGCATGCGCGGTGCCGACCGGCACGGGCCAAGCCCACGCTGTGCCGGCACGGGCAGCCGACGTGGTGCACCGCTATTCATGGTGAGGACGATCCGCGGCTGGGTCAGCCGCTTTGCCCGGACTGCTACGACTACCCGGCGCACGCGGCGTTCAATTGGCACGCCCCAGAGCTGTGGCGCCGATTCACCATCACGCTCCGGCGCGTGCTCGCCCGGCGGGCGGGGCTGACCGCCAAGGACTTCACCGGGCGGTGCCGGCTGTCGTTTGTCAAGGTCGCCGAGTTCCAACGTCGCGCCGTCGTCCACTTTCACGCCCTGATCCGGCTCGACGGACCCGGTACCGATTTCGGGCCGCCACAGGTCCACCTCGACGCCACCGACCTCGCGGACGCCATCCGCGAAGCGGCCAGCGTGGTCCGGCTCACCGTCGACATGCCCGATGGGACGGGGCTTGAGTTGCGGTTCGGGGAGCAGACCGACACCCAACCGATCAACGGCGGTCCGACCGGGGAGCTGACCCCGGAGCGCGCGGCCGCCTACATCGCCAAGTACGCCACCAAGAGCGCTGATGACTTCGGCCTCGGAGACCGGCGCATCACCCTGGAGTCCTTGCCGCTGCTCGATGTCAGCGACCACGTCACGCGTCTTGTCCAGACCTGCTGGCAGCTCGGCGAACACGACACCTACAACGGGCTGCGCCGGTGGCTTCACATGCTTGGCTTCCGTGGCCACTTCGCCAGCAAGAGCCGCCGCTACTCCACCACCCTCGGCGCCATCCGCGGCGAACGACGCGCCTACCGCCAACGCCAAGCAGCCGAGCACGTACGCGAGCTGCTCGACGACGACACCACCCTGGTCGTCTCGCACTGGGAGTTCACCGGGGTCGGCTACCTCACCACCGGAGACACCGCCCTCGCGCTGTCCGCAGCCGCCCGCACCCGAGAACGGCGACAAGCCGCACGCGACGCCGCATGAGGACAAACAGCAAAGCACCAGAAAGGGACAGCATCAGTGAACGAGCTACAGGAATTGCGAGCCGCACCGCGGTTCGCGCCGAAGTGGTACAGCGTGGCCGAAGTCGCCGAGCAGCTCGGCTACGGCCTGTCGAAGACCAAGCTCCTCATTGCCACCGGCCAGATCCGCTCGCTGAAAGACGGCGGCCACCGGCGCGTCCTGCCCGAATGGGTGGACGAGTACATCGCCCGTCGGGTTGCCGAGGCGTGCGCATGAGTACGCGAGCCAGAGCTAACGGCGAGGGCTCGATCTTCCCCTACCGCAACGGCTTTGCCGCTTACACGTGGGTCACCAAGCCCGATGGGCAGCGACAACGCAAGTACATCTACGGAAAGACTCGGGAGCAGGTGCATGACAAGTGGCTGAAGCTGCAGCAGCGGGCGCGGCAGGGGCCGGTGGCGACGAGTGTGCCCAAGCTGGGCGAGTTCCTGGTGTACTGGCTTCAGGAAGTGGTGAGGCCGAATCTGGCGCCCGCCACGTACGTCAATTACGAGTTGTTTGTCCGCCTGCACATCGCCCCGCGGCTCGGGGATCGACGCCTTGATCGTCTGAACGTACGGGACGTCCAGACGTGGATCAATGAGGTGGCCCGTACCTGTCAGTGCTGCGCGCAGGGCAAGGACGCCGCTCGTCCAGAGAAGAAGCGCCGATGCTGTGCAGTAGGCAAGTGCTGCGAGGCTCGGTTGTCGTCCCGCACAGTCAGCGATGTCCGGGCCTGCCTGCGTGCCGCGTTGTCCCAGGCCGTGACTGAGGACCTCATCGCCAAGAACATGGCGAACTCGATCAAGGTCCCGTCAGTACGAAAGCGCAAGGGCAAGGCTTGGAGCAGTGAGGAAGCCAGGCACTTCCTGGAGTCCGCACGCTCGGAACGTGATCCGCTCTACGCCGTCTACGTACTGATTCTCGTGCTCGGCCTGCGCAAGGGTGAGGTACTCGGCCTGACGTGGGATGACGTCGACCTCGACGGCGGAGAGCTGTCGATCGGCCGTCAGTTGCAGCGCGTGAGCCGGCAATTGCTGCATCGGGAAACCAAGACCGCCACTTCCGATGCGACGCTGCCGATGCCGGACGTCTGTGCCGCCGCACTGCGGCTCCGGAAGGTGGAGGAAGCGCACGCGAGGGAACTGGCGGGGTCGGCATGGCAGGGCGGCAAGCTGATCTTCACGACCAAGTGGGGCACGCCGATCGAACCGCGCAACTTCAACCGTTCCTGGGATGCCCGCTGCGCGAAAGCCGAGGTTCGGAAGATCACGGTGCACGACGGGCGCCGTACCTGCGCGACGCTGTTGGTGGACCTGGACGTGCACCCCCGCGAGGTCATGCAGATCCTGCGACATGCGCAGATCGCGGTGACCATGGAGATCTACGCGCAAGCCTCGTCGAAGGCCACGCGCTCTGCGCTGAAGCGGTTGGGAGACAGCCTCGGTGGATGACCTGCTGCTGTACTTTGCTGCTGTACGGGGGTCTAGCGCCGGCCCTGAAGATCACCGGATGGGGCCTCTGACCTGGTGTGGAGCTGAGGGGAATCGAACCCCTGACCTTCTCGATGCGAACGAGACGCGCTACCAACTGCGCTACAGCCCCCCGCGATGCGCACCGAGTTTAGCAGCGGCCATCGGCTACTCGCCCACTGCCCGACGGTAGGGCGGCTTGAACGCCGGCTGCAGCTCGTCGAACGTCGGGTCTTCATCGTCTAGGTCCAAAGCGACGGCGGTGTGCTGGGGCACCGACGATGGCGCAGCGGGCCGCTCCAACGATGGCTCCGGGTCCGCCCCTTCTCCCCGGTGCCCGTCGGCGGCGACGTCGTGGCGCACATCGGGCGCAAGACCGGCTGTTCGAGACCCGGCCGCGCGCGCGGCCCGACGCCGTCGCACCTCATCCTCGATCCGCACCTGCCGGCGTAGATAACCGAGATAACCGAGCAGTGCCAGATCCAGCGCCACGTGCACCCACCACAGCAGGCTTGACGCGGTGTAGGCCAGCACCAGACTGGCCACCGCGGCGACCGCCAGACCAAGCACCACCCGCTGCCGGAACGTGTACTTCTCCCGGGCTAACTGTGCGGCGACCTCCGGGTCATAGCCACCGCGACCCGATCTGTACCGATGCTCGTCCAAGATTGACTCCCGCTGCGCGATTCGTTCACCGATCATGCGCACCTGTTGGCCGTGCTCGTGTGCCACCCGAGGAGGGCCCGGCCGGTGCAGTACCCGGGAAGCCAGCGCGGACTCCGCCGTGCGGACCACCTCCTGCCGTCGCTTCGCGACCATCGGGACGAGGACGACAAGCCATGCCACCGCCAGCGCCGCGAAGATCAGCGAGCTGGGCACTCCTCGCCCCCTACCCGGTCCGCCATTCCTGAGCTGCCTGCAATAACCGCGTAGATCACGGTAGTCACAGTGAACTCGCCGATCCCGGAGGCGCGCCGGAGGTCACGACAGGCGAGCGTGGCCGGAACGGACCAGACTCGCCACCAACCCGGCGCCGACCTCATCCTGAGTCAGGGCAAGCAGCCGATGATCCCGCCACGCGCCGTCGACCTCCAGGTAACGACGCAGCAGGCCCTCATCGCGGAACCCGAGCTTGGCCAGCACCCGGAGGCTGGCCGCGTTCTCCGGCCGCACGGTGGCCTCCACCCGGTGCAGCCCCACCGGCCCGAACGCGTGGTCCACCGCTAGTGCCACCGCCGCCGTCGCCACCCCACCCCCGGCCGCGCCCGATTCCACCCAGTACCCGACCCACGCAGAGCACAGCGCGCCACGCACCACGTTGCCCAGCGTGAGCTGACCGGCGAACTCCCCGCCGACCGTGATGGCGAAGGGCAGGGCTTGACCTCGCCGGGCCGTCGCGCGCAGCCCGCTGCACATCACCGGCCAGACCATGGTGGCGAAGCGCTCAGCCCAAGCCCCCTCCCCATCCGGCTCCCAGACGCGCAGGTAGGCCTCGTCGCGCAGCCTCAGCCGACTCCACGTCGGGCCGTCCCGCAGCCGTACCGGACGCAGCATGACCTCTCCCGCGGCGACCCCCACCGGCCCCAGCCGCTCCGGCCAACCGGGGTGGCGACCATCAGGTCCAGGCCCGAACACGACGCCTCATCCGCGCTGGGCGAGGAAACTCACTGCCACCAGCTCGTCGACCGACACCTCTGTGGTGTCGGCATCGACGAGGATCAGGCAGTTCGCCTCAGCCAGCGAGGCCAGCAGGTGGGCGCCGGAGGTACCAAGAGGTTGTACCAAGTACTCCCCGGTATCGGGATCGCGCAGCAGTTGGCCGCGGATGAACCCGGATCGACCCGCGGTGGACGTCACCGGGGACAGCAGTCGTGCGGTGATGGTGCGGCGATGAGGATTGCGCTTGCCCAGCGCAAGCCGGATCAGCGGCCGGACTAGCACCTCGAAAATCACGAGTGCGCTGATCGGATTGCTCGGTAGCAGAAAGGTGGGTACCGACTCCGGGCCCAGCCGGCCGAAACCCTGGACGGACCCGGGATGCATCGCGACTCGTCCCGCATCCAGCGGGCCGAGCTCGGCCAGCGCGGCGCACAGCTCGTCGCCGACCGCCCCGCCGATCGCGCCGGTCACCACCACGATCTCCGACACCAGCAGTCGGCCCTCCACCGCCTCGCGCAGCCGGGACGGATCGCTGGGCACGATTCCGACCCGATGCACTTCGGCACCGGCGTCGCGGGCGGCCGCGGCCAGCGCGTAGGAGTTGATGTCGTAGACCTGACCAGCGCCCGGGGTACGTTCGACGTCGACGAGCTCCTCACCGACCGACAGCACCGACAGTCGCGGCCGCGGGTGCACCCGCACCTTGGCCCGTCCCACCGCGGCGAGCAGCCCCACCTGCGCCGGGCCGATCACCGCGCCGGGACGTACCGCGACGTCGCCGGTCTGCACATCCTCCCCGATGCGGCGCACATAGGCCTTCGACGGCACCGACCGCGCCACGGTGACCCGCGCCGCATGAGCTCCCCCGTCCTCGGTATGCCCCAGCGGGACCACCGCGTCAGCCAGGGTGGGCAACGCCGAACCGGTGGCCACTCGGACAGCCTGGCCGGGCTGCAGCCGCAACGGCTGCCGCGAGCCGGCCGCGATCTCGCCGACCACCGGCAACGTCACGGGGACCTCCGTGACGTCCACGCTGCGCACCGCATACCCGTCGACCGCTGCCTGATCGAAGCCAGGCAACGCACGTTGCGCAACAACCTCCTCCGCGCAGAGCATCCCCTGCGCCTCGGAGATCGCCACTCGCACGGGTTCGGGACGCACCGCAGCGTCCAGCACCCGCCCGAGCTGCTCGTCCAGCGACCTCACGGGTTCTCCTGCTCCAACCTGTTGAGTAACCAGCTGCGCAGCTCAGGACCGATTTCAGGATCCTTCAGGGCGAAGTCCACCGACGCCCGAAGCAATCCGCCGGGGTTTCCCAGGTCGTGCCGCTCGCCGCGGTGCACCACGACGTGCACCGGGTGGCCCTCGTCGATCAGCAGCGCGATGGCGTCGGTGAGCTGCAGCTCGCCGCCGGAGCCGGGAGCGATCCGGTGCAGCGCATCGAACACCGCGCGGTCCAGCAGATACCGGCCGGCCGCCGCGAAGGTCGACGGTGCTGCTTCGGGCGCCGGCTTCTCCACCATCCCACGCACCCGCTTGACATCCGGCTCGTCGGTATCGTCGACCGTGAACACCCCGTAGGCGGAGATCTGCTCGCGGGGGACGTCGAAGGCACACAGCACGCTGCCGCCGTACCGCTGCCGGATCACGGCCATCGTGATCAGCACCCCGGTGGGCAGCACGAAGTCGTCGGGCAGAAGGACGGCCACCGCGTCGTCGGAGTCGTCCAGCAGCGGCTCAGCACAGCCCACCGCATGCCCTAGCCCGAGCGGCTTGTCCTGCACCGCGACTTCGACACCGATCAGCTCGGGAGCCCGGCGCACCTTGGCGAGCAGCGCTTCCTTGCCGTGCCCTCGCAGCCCGGCCTCCAGGTCCGGATTCGGGTCGAAATGCGCGGCCACCGACTCCTTGCCCGGTGAGACGACGAGCACCAGCCGCTGCGCTCCAGCCTGAGCCGCCTCCGCCGCGACGTACTCGATCGCCGGGGTGTCGACCACCGGCAGGAGTTCCTTGGGCACGGTCTTGGTCGTCGGCAAGAACCGGGTACCGAGCCCGGCCGCTGGCACGATTGCAGTGCGGACCGCACCGTACCCAACCGGGCCCATCGCTGACGAACTCATGACGCCCGACCCTATCGGCCCACCCGACGCACCTGCCGCGACGTCCACTCGGCCCGACATGGAGACTTAACGGGCCTATAGGGGGCTTGATAACCCCGATAAGTCTCCATGTCGGGCGGTGACGTTGGACGAGAGCGGCAAGTGGGAGTTGCGGCGGCGGTTGGTGGCGGCGCGGCGGGGGGTGCCGGCGGCGGTTCGGGAGAGGGAGGCTGCGGCACTGGCTGCGGTGCCGTTGCCGGGGCTGCCGGGCACGGTGTGTGCATACTGGCCGGTGGGCTTCGAACCGGGATCACCGGAGCTGCTCGACGGTCTGGTGCACCGCGGCTGTCGGATACTGCTGCCCGTGGTCGCTTCAGTGGGGCCGCTGGAATGGGCCGAGTACACCGACGCCGGCTCGCTGCAGCGCGGCCCGCTGGGGCTGCGCGAACCGACCGGTCCCCTGCTGGGCTGCGCGGCGATCGCCACCGCCGTCCTGGTTCTGGTGCCGGCACTGGCCGTGGACCGGACCGGGGTACGGCTCGGCCGCGGGGGCGGGCACTACGACCGGACGCTGCCGTTGGCGACGCCGGGTACCCCGTTGGTGGCGATCGTCCGAGACGACGAGGTACTCGCTGCACTGCCCGTGCAACCGCATGACGTTCCGGTCACCGCAGCTCTGACCCCTGGCCAAGGTCTGATCCCACTAAGCCTGCCGCACCCGCGGAAACGTGAGTCAGCGTCGTGAACTCGACAAGGCGGACGTTTTCGCCGCCGCGAATGTCGGTAGCGTCGAGTTCACGGCTCATAAGCGCGATAGCGCGCGCACGCGTGAGAGGTGGAGAGGCGGGTGCGGGCGTAGCGGTGTCCATGACGGTGGTCTTGCTACCATGGTGGTTGGCACTCTCGTGGGCAGAGTGCCAAATAGTGGAGGCGAGACGTGCCGACCTACTCTTACGCGTGCACCGCGTGTGAGCACCGCTTCGACACCGTGCAGAAGTTCACCGACTCGTCGCTGACCGACTGTCCCGAGTGCTCCGGCCGGCTGCGCAAGCTGTTCTCGGCGGTTGGCATCGTGTTCAAGGGCAGTGGCTTCTACCGCACCGACAGCCGCTCAGGTGATCTATCGCGCGAAGGGCAGACCAGCTCGAACGGCAAGTCCGAGTCCGGTGCCAACGGCAAGTCAGAGTCCGGCAGTGCCAACGGCAAGTCCGAGTCCGGTGCTGACAAGAAGTCCGAGTCCCGTACTTCGGAGTCCCATACTTCCGAGTCGCGCACCAACGGCAAATCCACGTCGGAGGCCAAACCGTCGAAGTCGGGGTCCACTAAGTCGAAGTCTGGCTCGGGTTCGGCATCGTCGGCTTCGAGTTCAGCGACCGCCACCGCCTCCTGATCTAGCCAAGTTATCCACAGCCGCCCGGCCGTCCACAACCCGCGCGGCGTCGGCTGCCGCCGCCACCGATCTTGTCTAACGTCGCGATAGTGACGACAAGATCGGGAGGCCAGCATGGAGCCATGGCAGCAACGCCGCGGCCCGCACGCGTTAGCGCAGGTGCTGCGGCTGCGGTGGGAGGCGCTGCAGCACCGGTTCGATTTCGGTCGGACTCTCTTACTACGTCGGGCAGTCGCCGCGGTGCTCGTCGTCGTCGCGGCGGTGCTGGCATTGATGCCGGGGCCAGCAAGCTCCGCGGACGATGCGGTGTTGGTCGCTGCCCGGGATCTGGCGGCGGGCACCGTGCTCGGGGCAAGCCAGGTCACCCTGCGCGGGCTACCCGAACAGGTGGTACCCGACGGCGCCGTTCGGGTTCCGGCCGCGGTGCTGGGCCGGACGCTGGCCGCACCGGTCCGCCGTGGTGAACCGCTGACCGATGTACGGCTCACCGGCCCCGATCTCACCCGGGCGATCTCGACTAAGCAGGACACGGTGAGCGTTCCGCTGCGGCTCGCGGATCCGGGCGTCGCCGCGCTGCTGCGTCCCGGTGCCACGGTCGACGTCGTGACGGTCGGCGAACGGCAGGACGAGCCAGTGGTGCTGGCCCGCGCCGCGCGGGTGCTTGCGGTCCTCGAAGCCGGCGCCCGCGGCGGGGAGCACGACGGCCACCTGGTGCTGGTAGCACTCGATCATGTTGCCGCGACCCGGGTCGCGGCAGCCTCGATTTCCCAGACCCTGACCGTTACCGTCTACTGACGAAGCGGTTACGCGACGCATAGCTTGAGTTGACCATGGGGGGTCACATGCTCAAGGGGTTCCGCGACTTCATTCTCCGCGGCAATATCATCGACCTCGCGGTCGCGGTGGTGATCGGCACCGCGTTCGTTGCGCTGGTCAAGCAATTCACCGATTCCTTCATCACCCCGCTGATCGCGGTGTTCACCGGAGGCGGCGAGGTGGGCGGTAAGTTCACCGTCAGCGGCCAGGTATTCAGCTACGGGGTGTTCATCGGTGCGGTCATCACCTTCTTGATCACTGCCGCGATAGTCTACTTCCTTGTCGTCGTCCCGATGGGCAGGCTGCTGAACCGGTACTCCAAACCTCTTGTGGAGGAACCCGCTCTGCCGAGCGAGGCAGAACTGCTGGTGGAGATTCGCGACCTGCTGCAAGCCCAGCGGCGGAGCTGATCACCAGCTGGCTTCATGGTGCGGGGGGCGATTGTCCTGCAGCCACTGGTCGCGCTCGTCAGACTCCGAGTCCGCCAACCTGGGCTGGTCGTCTGCGGTACTCTCGGGCAGCACGTCCCCGAACACGAGATCCAGCCTTGTATTGCGGTCCGCCGCACTCGCGCGTGTGATGACACCCTCCCCCTACCGCGTGATGGCCCGGGCCAGCCAGTGCCGATCACTTCCCGCTACCGGATCCCAGTGCCAGGATGTAGCTCATGACTGCGTAACACAGTCCCCATCTCGCAAACGGAAGGCTCCCACCATGAGTCTAGTGGACAAAATCAAGGACGCGGCCGGTCCCGTCATCACCTTGGCCAGCCCTGTCGTTGCGCAGGTCATCGAGAAAGCCACCCCGCTCGTCGAGAAGGCCATGGAAAAGGCCGCCCCCTACGTCGAGCAGGCCAAGGAACAGGCTGACCCGTTCATCCACGTAGCCAAGGATCTGGCCGGCCCGATGGTCGAGCAAGCGATCAACAAGGCTGGCCCGTACGCCGAGAGGGTAGCCGTCACCGCCGGCCCGATCTTTGATCAGGCGAAGGAGAAGGCCGGTCCACTCGTCGAGAAGGTCACCGGCATGGCCGTCGAGCTCGTCGGGGCCGCGGTCTTTACGGCAGACAAGGCCACCGGCGGCCGTTACCACGACCAGTTGGAGAGTGTGAGCAATGTCCTGAGCCGTAACGGCAAGGCAGGCGGGAGCCACTGAACCGCCCCGCCCCGCGGGCCCGCAACGCCGACCGTTCGGGCCCGTCGTGGTGGTGGCCAGCTCTCCTGCGGGGCGCTCAGTCCTGGTTTGGCCAGGACAGCTCTTCGATCACCCGGCCGACCAGCGGGGTGAGAGTCGCCATCCCATCCCGGACCGCCGCCCGAGACGCCGCCAGGTTCACGACCAGGGTGCTTCCCGACACCCCGGCCAGCCCACGGGACAGACCCGCGTCCACGGCGCCGGCTGCGAGCCCAGAGGCGCGGATGGCCTCTGCAATACCCGGTATCGGGCGGTCCAGTACGCCGGCCGTGGCGTCCGGGGTGACGTCTCTCGGTGACACACCGGTACCACCGACGGTAACCACCAGGTCCACGCCACCGATGACCGCCGTGTTCAGCGCATTTCGGATGTCCACCGACTCGCCCGCCACCACCACCGAGCCGTCGACGACGAAGCCGGCCTCCTCGAGGAGCTCGGTGACCAGCGGACCAGTTGCGTCCCCGCGCTCACCATGCACCACCCGGTCGTCGACGACCACGACGAGAGCCCGACCCAGGCTGCGCACGCTGTGTTCCATGCCGAGCACCGTAGCCGGAGGCTCTCCGAGCCGAGAAACAGGTCTCGATCTCCGGGCCCGCGCAGTCGTCGGCAGCCTCTTCAGCGGGTGCCGACCTGCTGGCTGCCCAGGGTGGCCTGGACCTGCCGAGTGGCGCCGCCCACTCCCTTGATCGTGAGGGTGATCTGGGAACCCGGTGAGTGTGAGCGGATGGCCGCAACGAGCGAATCGCCACTGTCGATCACCCGGTCGCCCACCTTGGTGATCTTGTCGCCGGACTGGATACCGGCAGCGGCGGCGGCGCCACCAGGCGTGACCTGCTGGACCGTGGCTGCGCCGTCCTCCGGCTGGCCGGCCGGGACGGTCACCCCGAGGATCGCCGAAGTGGCCTGACCGGTGTGGACGAGCTCATTAGCGATCCGCCTGGCCTGATCGATGGGGATCGCGAAGCCCAACCCGATTGAGCCCACCTGCCCGCCACCGGAGCTGAGCGAGGCGATGGCGGTGTTGATGGCGATCACCCGGCCCTGCATGTCGGTCAGCGGGCCACCAGAGTTACCTGGGTTGATGGCGGCGTCGGTCTGGATCGCGTCCAGCACGGTGTCCTGCCCGCTGCCCTCACCGCCAGCCCGTACCGGGCGGTCCAGTGCGCTGATGATGCCGCTGGTCACGGTGCCAGACAGGCCCAGTGGCGAGCCGACCGCCACTACTTCCTGGCCGACACGCACAGTGCCGGAGGTCCCCAGCGCAGCCGGGGTCAGGCCGTTGACGCCCTGGGCCCGCACCACCGCGAGGTCGAAGGTCGGCGCCCTACCGACGATCTGGACCGGCACAGAGCGGCCGTCCTGCAACACGGCGGCAAGCTGGCCGCCAGTCGCGGCTGGTTCCACCACGTGGTTGTTGGTGAGGATCAGTCCGTCGGCGCTGAGCACGATTCCACTGCCCTCGGCAGCTATCTGGGATCCGTGGACCCGGAGCTGGACCACGCTGGGCGTCACCTTCTGCGCCACCTGCTCGACCGACCCACCCGGGAGGTTAGCGATCGGCACGGCACCCGGCGCGGGCAAGTCCAGCGCGCTGGTGGCCTGCGACCCGCTACTGGCCAGCTCATAGCCGACGGCGCCACCGACACCTCCGGCGACCAGGCCCACGATCAGCGACAGCACGACGGCTCCGACAACGGGCCCACCGCGACGCGGTCGTGAGTCACCTGCAGGCGGCATCCCGATCGGGGCGGTGGGAGGGGAATGCTGTTGCCCCGGCTGCCACGACGACCCCGGTTGACCGGTGGGTGCCCAGGGCGAGGGGTATCCGCCCGGATCACCGGGTTGTGCTGGGCGCGGCGTCTCGTCGGTCATATCTCTAGGGTGTCCTGGATTCCTGAGAGCGGCATATGAGGCACCTTAAGGGTGATGGGTGGATGGTCGACCGGGTAGCTCGAGGGTCATCAGCATCCCGCCCGCGAGGCTTTTCCTGGCCCGCACCGTACCTTCGTGACGGGCGGCGACCTGCGCCACGATGGCCAGTCCGAGTCCCGACCCGGGCAAGGTACGCGCGTCCGATGAGCGATAGAACCGCTCGAAGATATAGGGCAGGTCGGCGTCGGCGACGCCAGGTCCGGCGTCGGCAATGTCGACCGCGGCAGTACCCCGTCCGGTCGGCGCCAACCGGGCGGTGACGGTCGCGCCCGGGGGGCTCCACTTCACGGCATTGTCGAGCAGGTTGAGCACAGCGCGTTCCAGAGCGTTGGCGTCACCGAGCAGGCTCCATGGAACAAGGTCGACCTCGAAGTGGACTCCCGGCGCCCGGCGGGCCGCCCGGGCCAACGCCCGCTCGACGACGTCGGCCAGCTCGACCGGTTCGTGCACCACCTGAGGGGCGTCCTCGCGGGCCAGCTCGACGATGTCTCCGACCAGTGTGGACAGCTCCTCCACCTGGGCCCGCACGTCGCCGGAGATCTCCTTGCGGTCCTGTTCGGACAGTGAAGGAGCGTCCGGGCGATCGGAGGCGGCCAGCAGCTCCAGGTTGGTGCGCAACGAGGTCAGCGGGGTGCGCAACTCATGGCCGGCATCAGCGACCAGCCGGCGCTGGCGTTCCTGCGATTCGGCCAGCGCGGCGAGCATGCTGTTGAAGCTGCCCGTGAGCCGGGCGAGTTCGTCGTCGCCAGAGATGGCGATCGGTTGCAGATCACCGGTGCGGGCGATCCGCTCGGTCGCCTCGGTGAGTCGTTGCACCGGGCGCAAACCGCCCTGGGCGACCGCGGTTCCCGCAGCCGCGGCCAGCAGCACGCCAGCTCCTCCCACCAGGATGAAGACCAGACCGAGTCGGGACAGGGTGATCCGGGTGGTATCCAAGCCGCTGGCCACCACCAGCGCGGCATCCGGCCCCGCGGTCACGGCGGCGACGCGCAGGTCCCGCGCCTTATCGGTGCGCAACGATTCGGATTGCTCTCCGCGCGCCACGGCGAGCTCCTGCGGGCCCAGCTCCAAGTCCCCGCCGACCACGCTTTGGCCGGTGCGGCCGTCGAGCAGGCCGACCCGGATGTCGGCCGCGCTGAAGAAGCTAGCGGGTATGCCGCCTAGTTGCTCGGCGTTGGCAAGTGTGCTGCGCAGCGAATCGGCGCGCTGCAGCAGCGTGGTGTCGAGCTGATCGTAGAGGCTGGTGCGCACCGTGAAGTAGCCGGCGAGCGACACCAGTGCTACGGCGGTTCCGACGCACACTGCGGCCAACCCGGTGACTCTGGTGCGCAGCGACATCCGCCGATTCCCGAAGGTCGGGTCGGCCGGCGGTGTCACGGAGGCGTCACCCGCAATGCGTAGCCCACGCCCCGCATGGTGTGGATCAGTCTCGGCTCACCGCCCGCTTCGGTCTTGCGCCGCAGGTAGCCGACGTAGACCTCCAGTGCGTTGCCCGAGGTGGGGAAGTCATAGCCCCAGACGTCCTCCAGGATCCGGCCGCGGGTGAGCACCTGCCGGGGGTGTCGCATAAACAGCTCCAGCAGGCTGAACTCGGTGCGGGTCAGGCTGATCCGGCGGGTGCCCCGGGCCACCTCGCGGGTGCCCTGGTCTAAGACGAGGTCGGCGAACTCCAGCGTGGTCGCGGTGATGCCGACCGTCCCGACGCTGTCCGGGGAGCGCCGAAGCAGGGCCCGCAACCGAGCGAGCAGCTCCTCCAGCGCGAATGGCTTGGGCAGGTAATCGTCCGCGCCGGCGTCCAACCCGGCGACCCGGTCGGAGACCGCATCCCGGGCGGTGAGTACCAGTATCGGGAGATCATCGCCGGTACCGCGGAGCCGCCGGCACACTTCCAGGCCGTCTACCCGGGGCATCATGACGTCGAGCACCATCGCGTCCGGTCGCTGCGTCGCCACCACTTCAATGGCTTGCAAACCGTCCCCGGCAAGCTGCACGGTGTAGCCGTTGAACTGCAACGACCGGCGCAGCGACTCCCGGACCGCCCGGTCGTCATCGACTACGAGGATGCGCATCCGCCTAGTGTGGACCCCCCGCCTGAGAGCGACCTTAGACGACCGCAGCATGGCGACTGGCGGTAACGAGCGACCGTGTGCTGGTCAGACGATCCGGCGTGCTCCGACGAAGCCGTTGAGATACATGGCCCGTACATGGATCGGTTGGCCGGGTTGGGACGCTTCGGCGATCTTGCCGTTTCCGACGTAGATGACGACATGATCCACTGGTTTGTAGAAGAAGAGCAGGTCGCCGGGTTGCAGCTCGTTGAGGCTGACTGGATGCCCGGCGGCGGACTGCGCCGCGGCGGTGCGCGGCAGGGTAATCCCGACCTGCTTGTAGATCCACTGCACTAGCCCGCTGCAGTCGAAGCCACCCGGGGCGGCGCCTCCGTACACGTAGGGCGTGCCCTGCTGAGCTAGCGCGGCGGTGACCGCGCGGGCCGCGACCTTCATCGTGAACGATGCGGGTGCTTTGGCAGCCGCGGGTGCCTCGGCGGGTGCCTTGGTCGCCGCGGGTGCCTTGACGGGCGCCTGGGCGGGTGCCGTGACAGGGGCCTTGGCCGCCGCGGGTGCTTCGGCAGCCGGGAGTGTGGCGGCAGGGGCCGGTGCCGGTGCCGGGGTGATGGCCCGAGCCGCCGTGTCAGCGAGCTTCATCACCGAGGCGAGAGCCGGTGGGGTCGCCGCGGGTACTCCTGACGCCGCACCATCGGGAACCATCAGGTGCTGGCCGACGACGATGACGTTCGGGTCGCCGATCGTGTCCCGGTTGGCGTCGTAGATCTGCTGCCACCCACCGGGTACGGATTGCGCAGTGGCGATCTGCGCCAAGGTGTCGCCGGCGGCAACTACGTAATCGATGGTGGGGCCGGTCTGCGCTGGCAACGCGGGCGTGGGCGCAGGGGCGGCGGGCGGCGCGGCCGGGACGGATGGCGCGGCGTGCTTCGGTTCCGCTGGAGCAGCGTGTCTGGCCGGGGAAGAAGGGGCACTATCGTTGGCGTGACGTCCGCAGACCGGCCACGCGCCGATCCCTTGGGTCGCCAGAACGCGCTGCGCCACGGAGATCTGCTGCTCCCGACTCGCCGTGGCGGGGTTACCCACGCCACCGTTGGCGTGCCAGGTGCTCAACGTGTACTGCAGGCCGCCGTAGAAGCCGTTTCCGGTGTTCGTGGCCCAGTTCCCACCGGACTCACACGCCGCAACCGCGTCCCAGTTGACGTCCGGGGCGGCGGAGGCGGTGCCCGCGAGGAGACCGCCAGCGGCCAGCGTTGCACCGGTGACGGTGACGGCGCGGCGTCGACGGTGCGGGATGAAGCGACGATGCTTGCCGGACATCTAGGGGCCTACCGTTCCCGGCCTCGTCGGAGAGAAGAGCCGGTTCGCTCGGGGTCACTTTCGCCGCGTATCACCTCACGTGTCAGCCCAGAACGATGCACAAAAAGCTGTGATCAGCGCCCAGCGGCAGGTAGTGGTCGGTCAGTGGCGGGTGGAGCACCACGGTCAGTACGCAGGCCAGTACGGGGCGGTACCGCTAGGCGTAGCGGGGCGGCGAACGAGGCGTCGGCCTGCGCCCGGCTGAACACCCCGGTCTCGACGAGCCGGTCGAGGACGTCACGCTGACGCTGTTTGGCGAGATCGAGGTGAGTCAGCGGATCGTAGGCCGTCGGGGCCTGCACCACCCCGGCCAGCAGGCTCGCCTGCGCCCAGGACAGGTCGCCCGGCGCGAGCCCGAAGTACCCGGGGGCGGCGTCGGCGAGACCGTAGTAGCCCTGGCCGAAGTAGACGCTGGCGAGGTAGGCCCGCAGGATCTGCCGCTTCGAGTACCCGCTGTCGATCTTCACACCGAGGATGACCTGCTCGATCTTGGCGCCCACCTCGGTGCGCTCGGGGGTATAGAGCAGCTTGGCGAGCTGCTGGTCGAGCGTCGCCCCGCCGTCCTCATTGCCCTCAAGGCCGCCGAGCAGACCCCGGACAACTCCCCGAGGGTCAACGCCGTGGTCGGTGAAGAACCGGCTGTCCTCGGTGGCCACCACGGCCTGGCCAACCCGGTCGGGCACCGGTAGCGCGCCGAGCTCGGTGGCCCCGTGGGCGGCCAGCCGATCCGCCACTCGCCGCTGGAGGTCGTCCACCGACGGGGTGAGCGCCCACAGCAGCACGAATCCCAGCGCCGCGGCCGCCAGCAACGCGCCGAGGACCAGACCAGCCACACGCATCCGACGCCTAGCCCGCGAACTGGAGCCTTGCGTCGCGGGTCGGGCCGCCGGGGCCCGCGGCTCGCCAAGGCTGCGCATAGTGACGACGCTAACCGTGACCGGCGTGATCTGTCGCGCTCAAGCCGACGGTGGCGATCGGATGCACCGGCTTTGCGGCCGCTTAGTCATCCCCGGACGGGTCAGCAGCTCCCACTCGGTACTCCCATGGCGTTCCACCGCAACGAGGGCACATTCTCCGCACCGGCCGACCGGACCACCACGTGCTGCTCCGAAAGTTACCCGCGCCGTGACACCGCCGGCAGCCCTTCTGCGGCCACCAAAAGACACGACCCAGGTGCCAAACACCCCAACCCAAGAGGAATAAGACCACGACCTGCGAAAACAAAGTGCTCATGTGCGCCTCAGCCCCTTCTTCGTCCGCTGAGATGGCTTGTAGATTTCGCAGTAACGTCCGGTTTCCCGGCACAGGCCGCCGCCCGAAGTGTGGTCTGTGCCGCTGCACCTAGCACGGCCTTCCCTCAGCGGGGACGACCGCTGTAAACCACTAAACAGTGGATGACCAAAACCTTTCCCAAACACTGACAGTAGAAGATTCGCCGCGCACCAGGTAGTTGTATACCCCAATTGGCGTAGAGTTCTGGGCCGGACGGGTCTTCACCGTGACTGCTTGACAACGGAAAGTCGCGTAATCAGAATCTCCGGCAACGACTGATCTTCGCTTCACCTCAACGGCGGGAGGCCGGGTTCGTCGGCTCGCCACTGGCCGGGGTCTGCTTGGGGCCGCCGGTGAGGTCGCGCGGCCATCCAGTACGCACCGGCTCACCGACCGGTGCGCGCGAGCCGCGCTACAGCCCGCACAGTCTGCTTGGCGGCGTTGTAAGCCTTCGCTTCGGCAGCCGCCGTGGGCAGTCTCTCCAAGTAGTATGCGTGCACCGGAACTTCCCGCGTCCCGAAAGTATTTTTGAATCTCTTCAGCTCTTCAGTTTGGGATAGCCCGAAGTCGTAGCTCTGTCGTTCATCGGCGCATACCGCCTCGATGGCGTAACGGTGGAGAAGTTCGTTCGCGCCAGTACCCCGCGCGCGTTCCTTGTCCATTGCACCCCGCCAGTAGGTAGCCCGCGAGCCTCTCGTGAGGACGATGATGCCTGCGAGGGGTTCACCGCCCTGCCACGCTATCCACACGGTGCAACGCTCGCCCATCCGCCGTGCCACTATCGCGAATTTGCTTCGCGGCTCGCGGCGCTGCGCCCGCCAGCGCATCAGGGATACCGGATGACCCCGCTGCTGAGCCCATCTGTCGACGGAGCTCCGATACAGCATGTCGAAGACCGGCACGAGTCGTCCAGTATTGTCCGACTCCACAGTGACGTTCCGTCGTTCTGCTTTTCGAGCATTGGATCGCACCTTGCTCGTGAACCGTTCCGACCAGACCGTGGAAAAACCACCGCGAAGATCGAGCACCTGCGCGGTCAAGGCGGTGGAATATATAGTGCTGGGAGCCACTGACGCCCACACCGCGGCGTCGGCCCCACCCACCATGATGCGGGTGCGCAACCCAGGAAGGCGTCGGATCTCCTGGATCAGGTCCCGGGTCTGGGTGGGCGACGCTGGACCTCCGTCGCCGAGGAAACCACTCGCATCAGCACCAAGACCCCATCCCGGCGGCGGTGATTCGAACAGTCCCAGCAAGGTGGGCGTTCCGGTTTTCCGTAGACGAGGCAGGATCAGCTGTCGCCCATCTTCTCCCCGGAACAGTAAAGTTGCGTCCGAGAAGCGGCTCGAACCGCATATGCAGTCAGTCCAGTCGGGGGTCATCGAAAGCGCGATGTTCTCGTTACGGGCCACTAAGGCTTCCCACGCGGGACGGGCTGCCGCACCCTCCGCTTCAACGGACAGGCGATAAGCGTGAGGAAGCACCATGCGACCGACCTCTCGAATCATGACGCCGTGCTGGTCCGTCGCACCATCGTGGCCCGTAGCACTAGTGCATAGACCGCGAGCGCTACGATCCCACCTAAGGTAAGAACTGCGAGGTTGCTGAGCTGACTGCCATTGTGGACATGCTGAATCCACCACACCGCGGCAGCCACCGGCACCATCGCGACCGTGGCCATCAGCGCGCCGGCAAGAGCTCGGAGTTCGATGAACCGCTCGGGCTGGATCACCCGGCGCAACCGCGTCAGCACCATCCCGGCGGCGGCGAGCTCACCGGCCAGGATGGCCACCACCAGCCAAACGAGGCGGGCCCCATCGGCTGGCACGAGCAGGGCCCCGGCGGCGACCACCACCGTCACGCCGAACGCCACCTCACTGGCCCGCCGCGGGATGCGGTCGTCCAGCCGCGCGTATAGGGCCTGGCTACCGAGGTCGCACAGCCCGCCGATCAGCTGGGCTACCGCCACCACCGCCAGGCAGGTAGCGAGTGGACCGATCAGGGCCGCATGGCGCAACTCGCCGTTGGCGAGAATGTTCGCAGTGGGTCCGGAGAGCACCGCGAGCAACACCAGCAGCGGCAAGCTGGCGATCACGGCGTAGGACAGGCCTTGGCGCCATGCCGAGCCGAAGGTGACGCCGTCCTCGCGATGGGCGGCGTGTGCCAGCCCCGGAAGCGCGGCCATCGACACCGCACGGGCGCTGATGTAGGACAGCGAAAACAACGTGGCGTAGGACAGTTGGACGACGAACACGCCACCGGGCACTGAGCCGGCCAGCGCGAACAGCACGTACATCGCTGCTGCCGGGCAGGCCGCCACGCCGACCGAGCGGGCCAACCTGCGGGTCACTGCGACTGCCTCGGGGTCGTGGCGCCAACGCATCGACGGGCGGGTCAGCAGACCCACCCGCGCCGCACCGAACAGCTGCAATGCCGCGTGCAGCGCAACACCCGACGTACTGCCCACCCCCAGTACGATCACCAGACCGACCGGCACGTGATCGATGTCAAGGCCCGTCCCGTAATACCAGCCCGACAGCGCCACCGTCAGGATCAGTACGAGGTTCTCCACGGCCGGTGCGGCCGACGCGAGCGCGAAGCGCCCACGCGCCCGTTGGGCGGTCATGCCCAGGTAAGCCAGGCAGTTCAGCAGGATCTGCGGGGCGACAAGCAGGACCAGCAACGTGGTCAGCCACAGGCCCCGGCCACGTTGCACCGGATCAGGAATCCCGAGGCTCAGCGTCCAGGCCACCGCCGGTGCGGCGATCACCAACAACGCGACGACCGCGGACGAGACCGCGAGTAGCCACCCGGCCACCCGGCCGAGCATCTCCCGGGCCCGAGGCAGACCCCCGACGCCGATGGCGCGGACGACGCCAGGCACCAGCACCATCGCCAGTACCGGCCCGGCAATCAACGTGAACACTATGCTCGGCACGACGTAGCCGGCCTGGAAACAGTTGGCGAAATAGGTGGGCCCCAGCACCGCGCCGATCACGACCACCCTCAGCAACCCGGTGGCCCTGCTGATCAGCGTCCAGCAGGCAACCGTGGCCGAGTTCCGCGCCGTGGTGGTGGGCGTTTCGCCGTCAAGCGCTGTCACCAGATCCACCAACCCGAGATGGTGGCCCGGAGCGATCGTGGATGGCAGCCTGTGCCACGTCGCCAGGGTTGCACGTCGCGGGAGAACCCGCACATGTTGCCTCCGGTCGTCG
Organism: Pseudonocardiales bacterium; assembly: GCA_023252195.1. Lineage (GTDB taxonomy): Bacteria > Actinomycetota > Actinomycetes > Mycobacteriales > Pseudonocardiaceae. The sequence continues at coordinate 53,246 of JAHEXI010000014.1, read as the reverse complement.
AGGTGCTGGCACGCGACGCCATCCCACGGGGATCATCAGGTCAGTATTATCGGGCGCCCTGGCTTAACCTACCCGTGTGCGTGAGCCGCATCGCAGCTCGGACACTCTGCTTAGCCGCGTCGTAGCACTTGGTCTCGGTAGCCACGGTGGGAAACCTCTCGAAGTAGTAGATGTGCACGGGGACTTCACCTGCTCCAAAAGTACCCTTGAATCTCTTTAAATCGGCAGTTTGGGATAGGCCGAAATCATAGCTCTGTCGTTCACCTGCGCAGGCGGCCTCGATCGCGCAACGATGGAGAAGTTCATTCGCACCGGTGCCACGCGAACGTTCTTTGTCCATCGCACCCCGCCAGTAGGTGACTCGCGGACCCCTCGTCAAATTGATGATGCCAGCGATAGGCTCGCCCTGCCGCCACGCTATCCAAACAGTGCAACACTCCGCCAACCTGCGGGCCACTGTGGCGAACTTTTTCTGCGGGTGCTGGCGCTGCGCAAGCCAGCGCATCAACGTTAAGGGATAACCTCTCTCCTGAGCCCATCTGTCGACGGAGCTGCGATATAGTATGTCGAAGGCCGGAATCAGCCGCCCAGTACTGTCCGATTCCACAACGACGCCCCGTCGTTCGGCTTTCCGGCAATTGGATCGCACCTTGCCCGTGAACTGTTTCGACCAGACTGAAGAAAAACTGCCGCAGAGATCGAGTACCTGCGCGGTCCGGGCGACGCAATAGACCGTGCTTGGAACCGCTGACGCCCACACCTGGGCATCCTCCTTACCCACCACGACGCGGGTGCGCAGACCAGGATGACGTCGGATTTCCTGGATCAGCGCACTGGCCTCTCGGGGCGACGGTGGCCCTCCTTCGCTGAGGAAACCGCTCGCATCAGCGCCCAGGTTCCAATGGCGCGGAGGTGACGCGAATATTCCCGGGAGCGAAGGATTCCGCAGTCGAGGCAGGATCAGTCGACGCCCATCTTCTCCTCGAAACAGCAAAGTGGCGTCTGAGAAGTGATCGGAACTGCATATGCAATCGACCCATTGCGGTGTCTTGGAAAGCGCGATGCTCTGGTCCTGCCTGACCAGGTCTGCCCAGGCCGGACGGGCATCGATACCCGCTGCTTCAATAGACACGCGGTAGGCTTGCAGCATCGTGATATGGCCAGTCTCTCTTGATGCGTCGATCTAGCGGGTCCAGCCATCCGGAAAAGAAAAAATTCCTGCCGTCAGGGGCGATACCGGGCACCGCCTAGACGCCACGCTCGGCCTCCGCCTCCGCTGGTGGAGCGGAACATCGACCGCCAGCAGGCCTGCTGTGGCTGCCACGCTACTCGCTGCAAGTCGCCGGACATACTCTGTAATCGCGGCGGCGCCAGATGGTGTTACGGAACGTGGCCGACATGCAGCGCGTCGTCCGCAAGCCGCTGGCGCACCGCGATGGCGACCGAGGGTCCGTTGCGCTCACCGATGGGAGGCTAGGGGGCAACTGGGTCGACGGACATGAGGACACGATCAATGACCAGCGAGGCTGAGTTCGTCCTATCCGCCTGCGCGTGGTTGACGGCCGCACCCACAGTGCCGCCGCAGTGGGCACGAGAACTTTCGAGCCCTGGCGTAGCGCCGTCTCACGCCGGCACTAGCAGTCGTGGACCTCGTGTTCTGGGAGGATCCGCTAGTGGATCCGGCCGACAGCCCAACGACCTGCCATGATCGCCGAAAGTGAGTGATGGCCGTGCGATCCTGCACGGTAATCACTCACTATTGACGATCTTGAGAACACGACCAAGGTGATCTAAGCAACAGCCTCCCAGATTGTCCAAACTAGGGCTCACAGGTGGTCATCGCCAGTGAGCCGTCAGCGGGTGCAACGCGACGATCCTCGCCACGGGCCAGACTCGTCACGACACAGCCACGACTTGGGGGCAAAGATGCCAGCACGGGTGTACGCCAAGAATCAGACCAGGTTCGATCTAACGCGGCCCGAGGGCGTGGCTCAACCTCGCTCGACGTTCCTCGCGGCCATGCAGCGCAACATGGCAACCAGCGGATATGTGATCGCCTGGGTACCCAGCGAGCACGGCTACAACGGGGGCGCCACCAAGTACTCCGAGCCGGGCTGCTTGATAGCTTCTCCCTCGTACGACGCCGAGCAAAAGGCGGTCCATGGCGCTCCGCTCAACCAGGACTACGTCTACAACTGGACCCGTGATGCTGCCCTCGCGGCCATCGAGCTGTCGTTCGACGAGCCGCCACCGGGCGCGACAGAGTCTCAGCGCATGATCGACTACGTCTCCTTCGCCAAGCTGTGTCAAGACAACGCAGCAGCTGATCCAAAGGTCGCGAAGGGCGACATAGGCCACGCGACGTTCTACGTCGACGGCACACCGTGGGATAAACGCGGGCCGCAGTACGACGGACCCGCGTTGCAGAGCCTCGCGATCATGCAGTGCTTCGGCCAGCTCTCCGCGCAGTCGCAGAACGACGCGAAGACGGTCATCGAGAAGAACGTCCAGCACATCGTCGACAAGAAGGACGATCCCAGCCAGAACCTCTGGGAGGAGCTGGCAGGGATGTCCTTCTTCACCCGCGCAGTACAGCTGCGCTGCTTGAAGGAGGCGAAGGCGAAGCAGGCCGAAATCGGCCTGAACCTGCCAGATATCGACGCTGCCACCACCGCCCTGGCAGGTGCCTTGGACTCGCATTGGAGCGACGAGAAGGGGCTCTATGTCTCGGTCAAGGATCCCGACGACAACCCGGGCATCGACATCAAGGCATACGATCCGAACATCGACATCGTCATGGCATCGATCTATGGGGCGGTGCCCTGTACCGGCGTGAAGCTCCTGGCGACGGCCGCACAGGTACGGGACCAGTGGTCGGATCATGGTGCTACTAACGGCAATGGCAACCCGTTGGCGGCCGACCTCGTTTACCCGATTAACGTGCAGGACGCTCCGGACCGAGGTCCCCTTATGGGCCGCTATCCTGGCGATACCTACGATGGGGACACTGACGAAAAGAACAAGAGCACAGGCCACCCCTGGGCTCTTTGCACTGCCAATTACGGGGCGTTCTACTACTGCGTCGCTTCAGCGCTGAAGCGCGGCCTGTTGAAATTCCCGTTGCAAGCAGACGGTATCGCTGCAGCAACGGTCGTCAAAGCTGAGGAATTCTTTAGCAAGCTCGGCATCAATCCCGCGGCGGGGCACGAAGCCAACGCAGCCGACGTGCTGAGGGATGCCGGGGACAAGATGCTCGACTCGGTCGTCTATCACAGCAACCATCTCGAGCTCAGCGAACAGTTCGACAAGTCCACCGGGTTCGAGAAGAGCGTCGAGAACCTTACATGGAGCTACTCAGCGTTCCTGAATGCGTTGCGAGCGCGGAGCGATTCCATAGCATGCAACGGTTCTGCGACTTGACCGTAAGTGTCGACATCATATGCCGGTGTCGATCAACGATACGGCGTTGGAACCCTGGTTGGTCACGTAGGCGTGCCGCCCGTCCGGGGTCACCACCACAGCGCCCGGATCACCTCCGATACCTACCGTTGCAATGACGGTGTTGGCGGCAGTGTCAATCACCGACAAGGCCGCCAAGGCATTGGAAGCCCGGTCAACGACGTAGGCGCGATGGCTGTCTGGGGCCACTGCCACCGTCACTGGAGCATTGCCAACGGTGATCGTCGCCGTGACGGCGTTGGTGATGGTATCAATTACCGACACCGTATCGGCGCCTTCGTTGGTCACGTAGGCGTAACGCCCGTCCGGGGCCACCGCCACGCCGTTTGGACCGCTTTGGACGCGAATGGTGGTAGTAACGGTGTTGGTCGCAGTATCGATCACCGACACCGTGCCAGAGCCCCGGTTGGTCACATAAGCTCGACGCCCATCCGGAGTCACCGCCACCTCAACCGGGTTGTCTGCCCGATCGCCTCCGATATCGACCGCGGTGGCGACAGTGTTGGTGGCAGTATTGATCACAGAGACGATGCCAGAGCCCCGATTGGTCACATAAGCCCAGCGCCCATCCGGAGTCACCGCCACATCCCACTGAACGCTTCCGACGTTGATGGTGGCGATGACGGTGTTGGTGGCGGTGTCGATCACAGACACCATCGAGGAGCCCCAATGCGCCACATAGACGTGGCTCCCGTCCGGCGTCATTGCCACGCCAAGCGCGCCACCTCCAACGTCGATAGTGGCGGTAACCGTGTTGGTGGCCGTGTCGATCATCGACAGAGCGCCGGAAAGGTGGGTCACATAAGCGCGACGTCCGTCCGGGGCCACCAAGAGACCGCTCGGGCTGCCTGCAACGGGAATGGATCCTGCCAGGCGAGCCGTGGGGGTGCCGGTACGGATCGGTGCGGTCGCATCCTGTTGCTGAGCTGGTGCGGGCGCCCGAGTTGAAACCAGGAAGCTCAGGACTGCCACGAGCAACGACAACACCCCCGCGACGCTCCCTATGATGGTCCAAAACGCGACCGAACGTCCGCTGAAGAAGCCTTTACCACTGTCCTCGGTGTTCGAGGCCTCCGCCACAGCAGCCACCAATGATGTCCTGAGACTCACCTGTCAAGCAGGTCAACTCGACGTGTCTTTCCTGCGCTCGCCGCTCTGGGGAGTTTCCTCCTAGGATAGCGACCCCGCCGCTGGTATCTCAGGCAGCGATCTGGCCAAGGTGCCGGCAACACCGACCGCTTAGGCAGCCTGGTGGAGGAGATCGGCGGCCTTGGTTGCGTAGGAGCACGCGTCGGGGAGGTTGCCGCTGCGGAGTTCGGCGGTGGCGAGATCGATGAGGACCAGCACGCGTTTCTGAGTAACCGGCTTGACCTGGTGCAATGGACGGCACCCGATGTGGCGGAAGCGGTGGACCGCCGGGTCGTGGCCAGCCTGAACAGGTCCGCGTGCTGCTCGACGCCGTGCGAGACCAGCCTCGCCGAGGCGAGTACCTGGTGGCCTTCTTCGGGTGCCTGTGCTACGCGGGCGTGCGACCAGCCGAGGTCGGTAGCCCTAGGGCTACCGACTGCGAGATACCAGCTTCCGGCTGGAGACGGCTTCTGCTTGCCCGATCAGAAGGAGCAGGTCCATCCACCGCTGGCGCGTCAACCCTATGACCTGCGGCAAGCCGCGGCCTCCCTCTGGCTGAACAACGGTGTCCACCCGACCGAGGTCGCCCGGCGGCTCGGTCACGACGTTGCGGTGCTGCTGAAGATCTACGTCAACTGCATCGACGGACAGGAGGACACGATCAATGACCAGATCACGGCCGCTCTTACGGCCGGTCAAGACCATGAGACACTGCCCGCGGCGCCGGCCGTGGACTCTGCGGCCCAGCCAAACCCGCGGACCAGACGCGGACCAGAGCCAAGACGGTAGGCTCCGGTCGCGGCAAGACCGCAGATCAGCCCTCGTAGCTCAGGGGATAGAGCATCGGTTTCCTAAACCGTGCGTCGCAGGTTCGAATCCTGCCGGGGGCACATCATTTGAGCAGCACAGACTCGCCGAGGATACTCAGTCGAAGTCCTCTGGGGAAGGGTTTGGGGAAGGGTTTGGGGAAGGGTTTGGGGAAGGGTTTGGGGAATGAGCGTGCGCTAGCGTGCCCTCATGGCAGGCCGCAAGCATCGTCCCCGTGGGCACATCGAGACCCGACCCAACGGCACGTTTCGGGCCATCGTGTATGCCGGCGTTGACCCGCTGACACGCAAGGAGCGCTACCTGCGCAAATCCGCGAAGACGCACGCGCAAGCCGAGATCGAGCTGACGAAGCTCCAGTCTCAGGTCGACGAGCAGCGGCACCCACGCAGTGCGATAACCATCGGCCAGGTGGTCGAGAAGTGGCTCGGGGTTACCGAGCTCGAGGACACCACCCGCCAGCGCTACAAGGGCCTGATCCGCCTGTACATTGGTCCGACGTTCGGCTTGATGCTCGCGGCCAAGCTCGACGCCGAGCTGCTGGAACGCTTCTATGCCCGGCTGCGCCACTGCAACAAGCTCTGCAGCGGGCGGGCGAAGGACCACGACTGTCGACCACTGTCCGCATCCACCGTACGACAGGTCCATTTCATTCTTCGTGCCGCACTCGACCGGGCCGTGCGCTGGCGCTACCTCGGCAACAACGAAGCCGCGTTCGCCACGCCGCCATCGTTCGAGCGGCCCGACCCCGACCCTCCGTCCGCCGCCGAGGTTGCCGCACTGCTCAACGACACCTGGCAGGACCCGGCCTGGGCCATGTTCCTCTGGCTGACGATGGTGTCCGGCTGCCGCCGCGGCGAGATGTGCGCACTGCGCTGGACCGACCTCGACCTCCCCCGCGGCATCATGACCGTGGAACGCAGTTACGCGCAGACCGCCGAAGGCAACCGCGAGAAGTCGACCAAGACCCGGCAGAAACGCCGTATCGCGCTCGACGCGCACACCGTGGACCTGCTCACCGTCTACCGAACGCAATCGGAGTCCGAGTGCGCAGCACTCGAGATCGAACTACCCCGAGACGCCTTCGTGTTCTCTAGTAGCCCTGACTGCTCCACTGCCCTGCTCCCCAGCACCGTCACCCAGAAGTACCGACGCCTCGCAACCCGTCTCGGTCTACGCAGTACACGCATCCACTCCCTACGCCACTACTCCGCCACCGAGCTGCTCACAGCCGGCGTTGACCTACGCACCGTCGCCGGTCGCCTCGGCCACGGCTCCGGCGGAGCAACCACTCTCCGCTTCTATGCCGCATGGGTCGATGAGGCCGATCGTCGAGCCGCCGACGCTATCGCCAACCTCATGCCCCAACCAGACCCCACGCGCCGGACACCACGAAATGCCTACGAGACGCTCGCCGCCGAAATCCGCGCCGCGATCGAACGCGGCGAATTGGCCCCTGGCTCACCGCTGCCCACGTCCACCGAATTGGCTGCGCAACACAACGTCTCCGCCGGCACCGTCAACCGCGCCATCGCTCTTCTCAAGGAGTCTGGACGGCACTGTTGCATTGAGCGATCGGTCCGCCCGAGCTGGTCCCACATACCTGCCTAGAAGCCGCGCAGCAGACCTCGGGTTCCCGATTTGTCATAGTTCTCCGCGGGGCCTGGGAGCATGATTGCTGCTTTGGGCCATGGAGAGGACACCCTTCGCCTCAATGCAACAGTGCCCGCAACAGTGCCCCGTGGCTCAGGTATGGCATCCTCGCCGATCGCTGTGCTCGTCCTGGCAGGGCAGATTATGCGGTCTGCTCTGACATCCCCAGGGTTAGGCTTAGAGGACTTCGTTTCCGCAGTATCGACGCGCTGTCCGCGCTGCTTGCCGTGAGTGCCGGGACCGCTCTGCGCACCGCGACGCGCAACCTCGTCGGTCGCTGGTGATCCGCTGTGCAACCTGTCGGATGTCTCGACCAGCGCGGTGGCATTCCTCGGCGGTCCCCCGCTTTCAGCCCACTGCGCTTCCATCGATATTCAGCGGTGGCCGTCCGTACCGGCGCCACGCCCAGTTTAACGTCGTCACCACAGCGTCGATCCAGCCCGGCCGATGCTCTATCCAGGTAGGCACCGGTCGGCACGCAGCCAGCTTCTCCGCGGCCAAGCATTCCGCCTCGATCAACTCTTCGTATGCTACGTCGATACGTTCCGTTACTGGCGACCGTGCGAGGCGTGCCGGACCGCCGGCCTCCGATCTGGGGATCGCGTTCGCCAACCAACAGCAGGTTTCCACCACACCGGCGCCATACCAATCCGGTATACCCCGCCGGACTTGCTCCTCGTGGAATCGCTCCGCCCGCTGCCAAAGCGCCACGAACTCAGCCCGCGGAACCCGCACATTGCCCACCGGAACCCTGGCGATATCCTCGGCCGACACATCCACGTAGTCAATAGTCACACGCGGGGCGGACAATCCCAAGCACAAGCCGCAAGCGTTGACCCGTGGCCCCCAGGACTTGCAGAGTGTGCCGTCAATGCTACTTTCGGACACCATTGTCTTATCGGGTGCTGGCACATACGGAGTCGGTTGCGAACTGGTAATCGCGCGATCGCTCAGTGTCTTGGCGCGATCAGTACGAGGGAGGGTGGTGTGGCCCGATGGTCTCGCGGATGCGGTCGGTGCCTATGGGGGCTGGATCCCGACACCAGCGCGGCGCGGCGCCGTGGTCACCGCCCACTTGGGCTGGTACGTCGGGGATGGTGGTGGTGTCAGTCCAGCTTCCAGATCCGGTGGTCAGCACCCGACGCGGCTCATGCAACTTCCGCCGTCAACGCGGCGCTGCCGAGTGTCACCGTCCCCCCGCTGTGGCTTGTCGGCACCACGACACGATCGACGCACCGGCACCCGCTCGCTGACCGCTCGTCATGTCGTCACCGGTATTAACATTACCGAAACATAAGCTCTTCACTTGCCTGGTGACGTTTTAGCGGATAGTGCACAGCACGTCCGACTGGCCTCGGCGAGTCACCTGGCGTACCCGTCAGTATGTGAGATAACACTGTGTGCAGCGACGACTCTTCCTATCGTGCCTGATCTACGCTAATCAGGTGATATATAGCGCCGGGCAGCGGCGGATGGTTTACGCTAGGCACGCGTCAGAGTGGCGATTCTCTCCCCGAGGGAAACCCGCCGGGCAGCTCCCCCCTCCTGGCCGGCGGGTTTTCTTCGCAGCGGGACAACGTCACGTTTCGCTGCGACGCAACATCCGACTCTTGGCCAGGCTATTCCCATCCCGGTACGATTGAGTTCAGCAACCGCATCGTCGGCATCCTCCACGACTGCCTCAAGGGCCGGACGCTCTACAGCGAGCAGACCGCGTGGGGCCACCACCACAAGACCAAGAGCTGCTTGACGAGTGACGCACGCTGGGCCTGTAATGGTTGATTAACGTGAACTCACCACCCACACGGGGATCACGGTCACCCCGTTCAGCGGGTTATCGGTCCGCAGCGCATACTCGGCGAACAGCCTGACGTGCATACCCGATCGTGCGGCGACCGTGCACGAACTCGCGGCAACTGAATTCCCGAGCTATGGCAGCGGATTTAACGGTGCACGATAATCACGGCCTCGCCGTCGCCGCGGCCATGCACCCGCACCCACACGAGCTACCCGAGCAGCCGGTGGGGCACCGAGTACTGCCCGCCCTGGAAGGTCACCATCGGGGTGTCCCTTGCGGGATCTGTTGCGTTGATCGATGACGGGCTCGGGCAGGGTAGGCCGATGCGCCTTTGTCAGGTTCAAGTGCCACCATCCAGGTCCGGTTTCGCAGGATTTCCACCGGATGTGATCGTCTTGGCGGTTCGGTCAATGCCGTTAAGTTAGACAGAGAAATCGATCTTCATGCGAGACGTCGCCGCAGGCCACAGGGTCAAAAGACGATCTTGAAGAGTCTTAACTTAGCGGCATTGGGCGGTTCGGTGGTACCTGCGGTATGGCCTGTCGTACAGAGACGTCGAAGAGTTGCTGGCCGAGCGCGGCATCTCGGTCGATCATGTCACCCAATCGTCAGCAGGTTGTCGATGATTGCGAGCACAAGCGAGATGATCACGCTGATCAGCGTGAACATCCAGTACTCCTTCCGCCGGGCGCGGCCGGTGAAATCCACGTACTGGCGAAGCACCTCGAGCTCGCCGCGGAAGTAGCCGAGGTATCTGAGGAAGATCTCGGCCCGTGAGGACGCCGGGTTGGTCGGCTCGGGAAACAAAGATCCAATATCGCTCATTGCCGGCAAGGCACCTCCTTGGGGACCGTGACAGAGCGCCCGGCGACGTAGCTCGGCCCTTCTCATCGAGCACGTAGGCTCGACCTCCGTACCAAGCCTGGCCGCCAAACCCATCGTCGACATACTGCTGGTCGTGCCTAACTCAGCCGACGAGGCCTCATACGTGCCGCTTTTAGAATCAGCCCGATACGTACTTCGCATCCGCGAGCCTAAGTCGTTCGAACACCGCATGTTCAAGGGACCGGACACGGACATCAACCTGCACGTATTCAGTCTTGGTGCCCCCGAAATTGACCGGATGCTGCGCTTTCGCGACTGGCTCCGCATCAGCGGGGCCGACCGAGACCACCACGAGCGCACCAAACGTGACCTAGCCCAGCGAGTGTGGCGACACGTCCAGCACTACGCCGACTCCAAGACCACAGTTGTCGAGGAAATCATGCGCCGCGCCGGCGCGGCGGAGTGACGCACTAACCCACATCGCCGACCGCTGACGCTACCGTGAGCGAGCATGGTCAGTTCAGAGAATTTGTTAACACCTTGTTGATACAGCGCATTCTCTCGGAGGACGACTGGGCGAATCGGCTCACCTCATCAGACAAGCGGGTGCTGTCCCCGTTTTTTTGGTCGCACGCGAATCTGTACGGCCGCATAGAAATTGACATGGATAGCCACCTCGACGTCGCCGTCGCGGCCTGATGACCGGCAGGATCAGCGGCAAGGAAGCGCAGTGCGACCAGATGGTGCTGCTGGCGAACGGGCAGACCTAGAACTTCAACGAGTAGCGGGCAGGGTGAAGAGGTTGTCGATCTAGACCCACTCGTTATTCACTCCGATGGAGAGGTGTGGGAACGTCGCGGCCAGTTGGCATGATTCCGGGGCCGGAATCTCGATGTTCGAGACGAGGCGGGCATCCGGGAGGAAATGCACGGTCGTCCCAGTCGTGCCATCGCCCTGGATGGGCATGAGAGGCGTGACCGGCGCGCCGCGTTCGTAGCGCTGGGTCCAGCAGCCGTTGAGGCGCCGGTTTGTGTGTATGAGCCATTCGCTGAGCGCTGTGACGACCGACATCCCTCGCCGCGGGTTCCCGTCGGGAAGCGTCGCCGCCCCTGAGGAGTCGAAGAACCTGAGGTCCTTGGTCGTCATCACCGGCTTTTTGACGGTCTGTCCCTCATTGTCGACGCGTGTGTCAGTACCTCGTCCGTTGTCCGCGACCGACACCGACCCGTCGGGGTGCAGTGTCACAACGGCGTGGCCGGAGCCGTTGCACACCGCTTCGTCTGCGGCGTAGGCGAGGACCTCGAGCACTAAGTGCATCGCCCCACCGGGGGCAAAGATGGCCGGCTTCCAACGGATCTGCTCGAGGTGCTCAACGTCCAGTCCCCGTGCCCAATCGTGGGTTGTGTTCCTCCAGCTGGTCGGTGCACCTGCCACCCGGGCATTCTACTAAGAACACCGATAGCGAACCGGCATCGGTCAGCGGCTCTCAGACGCACATCGGACCATCTCAGTGGATAACGTGTGATCTTCGGAGCTATGTGGCGGTGAATCTTCAGCGGTAGGCGGCGTCCCTGAACCGCCCGTGCTCCCCCCGGCTGCAGCGGGGATCAAAGGTAAAGCTTGAGGCCCTCGTGGGAGGCGGTGAACCCGAACCGCTGGTAGAAACGGTGCGCATCGGTGCGGGTTTTGTCCGTGGTTAGCTGCACGAGCCCCCATCCGCGCCTGCGGGCTTCGGTGATCGTCCAGGACAGCATCGCCTGTCCCAGTCCACGGCTGCGGTGCCCAGCGGCGATCCGCACAGCCTCCACTTGGGCGCGCAGGGCGCCGCGGCGGGCCAGGCCGGGAATGAACGTCACCTGGGCGGTGCCCACCATCGTGCCGTCGTCGGTGGTCACGACAAGCAGGAGCTGGGCCGGATCCGTATCGATCGCGGCGAAGGCACGGTAATACGGGTCCAGGTCCGGCCCGCCGTCGCGGGTCGTGCCGAGTTGATCGGCGACCAGAAGCTCGACGATCGCTGCTACGTCGGTGCGTGCGGCGCGGCGCAAGATGAGAGTCTGTCCGTCCAGGGTCCAGGTCACCAGCGGCTGCACAACGCTCAGCCTGTCATGACGACACCGCCGGTCCATGAGGATATCCAGCCGACTGCGTCTCACCAGGGAAGAATATGCAGACCCGTCACCCCGTCCGGTAACGAAGGTTCGCGTTACACCTCCAGCGGTCCGAGCGCACGATCGACGGGCTGGCCGCCGCACGCGCGCGTGGTCGCACCGGTGGACAGAAACCCAAACTCGGGCCCTCGCCAGGTCCGCCTCGCTCAGCAGATGTACGACGAGGTCGGTGACGACGGCAAACGCAAGCACACCGTCCAACAGATCGCCAACGAGTTCGGCGTCACCCGCTCCACCATCTACCGCCACCTCGCCAAGGCAGGCACTTCCTAACCATCAATCGCAGGCCAGTGAGCTACACGCTGGCTCGTTTGGGGCTGGCCGTAGCTAATAGAGCTCGAGCGGCTTCTGGACCAGTCCGTGGTTGACGTCTGGCGCCTCTTAAGTCCGGTGAGGCTTTGACTGGGGTGTACTAAGGATCTAGGACAGATCCTCTCTGGTTCGAGAGTTCCTGTCCAAGATCCTTAGTACACCCCACCGTTGAGATTACAATCCCGCGTGGGATGGCGGCGGGTATCCGAGCAGTCGGTGGAAGGCTGTGGAGCGCAGCACTGCCCTCAGTGCCGCGATCGGCTGGGTGTGGGAGGCGAGTGCTGGCACCACGAGCACCTCGTTGGTCGAGCTGGTTCGGGCGATCTCGATGATGGTGAGCTCACCGATGCGCTCGGCGAGTGCAGCTATGGGATCTGCCGTACCACTGCTGGCGCTGCGGTGCTGCGCCAGCGTGACCGCATGGCACAAGCCAGTCGCTAGTGCGTCGCTGGCGTCTTGGACGCTGACCTCGGACCAGTGTAGTGATCCCTGGGGCAGCTGATCGTGGCGCAACTCCAGGAGGGCATCGGTTGCTGGCGAGCGCAGGCCGGTGATGATCGTGGTCGCTGCTTCGAACGCGGCACCAGCAACCGGGACGGGGCGCACCTCGGCGCCCGCGGGGAAACCGGTCGTTCCGACGGGGATGCGCAGGATCGCTTCGGTCTGAATCATCGTGTTCAGTGCGCCGGCACCGCGCTGCAGCGGGGCGACCACCAAAGCCTCCCGGCGGGTGCGGGGGTCGATGATGCGGGCCAGCCGCAGGCGTAGGTACTCGTCCAGATGCCTGGCCGAGCTCACCGCGCAGGCCAGCCGGGCTGGCACTCCGTCGCCGGCCGATTCCCCAGTTCCGAGTGCCCCTGTCCTGAGCATGGTGCGGAGCAGGGGCGACACGAAGCACGTGAACGCCCGCTCGGCCGAGGCCGGGTAGCCGGGCACCCCGACCACCGGTACCGGGCGCTCGCCGGACAGCACTCCCAGCAGCACCGGATGCCCGGGCCTGATGGCGACGCCGTGCACCGCGACCAGGCCGAGACGGCGCACGACCGTAGCGGTGTGATCGCCACGGCCGGCGCTCGAACCGGCGATCACTAGCACCACATCGGCATGGTGCGCTGCCACCGCCACGGCCTGGGCAAGCTCATCCGGCCGGTCCGGCACGATAGGCAGCCGTTGGGCCTCGCCGCCGGCTTCCTCGGCCATCCCGGCGAGCATCAGCGAGTTCGTATCGAGTACCTCGCCTGGCGCGAGAACCGCACCGACCGGGCGCACCTCGTCCCCGGTCGCCAGAATGGCCACGACCGGTCGGCGCCGGACCCGGACGTCACGGTGACCTGCCGCGGCCAATGCGGCCATGTCAACCGGCCGGATGCGGTGACCAGCCGGTAACAGAATCCTTCCGCCTTGGATGTCCTCTCCGATGGCGCGGACATGGCGACCTGGGGCGACAGACTGGCCAATCTCGACACTACCGTTGTCGAGGTACCGAATATATTCGCGCATGATCACGGCATCGCGCCCGTCGGGCATCAAGTCACCGGTGTCAACAATGTCGAACTCCCCGGGTACCAACCGGAGGGGTCGCTGCGGTGTCGCGCTGGTCGTGCTGGCGGCCCCTACCGCGATGCCGTCCATGGCTGCGGCCTGGTAGGCGGGCACCGACCACACCGCCCGCACCGGATCGACCGTGACCCGCCCACTGGCCGCGGTGACCTCGACGAGCTCGGCACCGGTCGCGGTGACCCACCCGGATTCCACGCATGTCTGCATCCACACCTGGAACGACTCTGTTACCGGGTCCGCGCCATCCCGCGGCGACCGCGTGCCGTCGGTCGGGGAATCGAGGGCTGGCCACGTCACCGCCACTGGGCTACCTCCGCGTGCCAGGAAAGCGCCAAAAGGATCGCGCTTGACCACTCTTGCCACGCTAACCACTGACGGCAACATCGACAGGTTCCCATCGCCTGACCTGGCGACAAACTCGCATCTGCGGATTCATAACCGCGGAACAACTTCCAACATCGGAGACTTCTCCCGTATTTTTCCGCCCTTGCGGAAACCGGGCGAGACTGGACACCGGTGAAATTAACGGGACGGTGACAGGCCTTTACTCCTATGTCACGTACGAGTAACTCGTTCTTGCCTTACTTGATGCGTCGCTTCGGCGACGTGGCCGTTCATTTCCATCGTCCCGCCGGGGAGGCGTTTCGCGATGACGCTTGCACCAGAAATCGCTTCCAAGGAGCTAAAGGTCGTTCGCGGCGCATGCCCGCACGACTGCCCAGACACCTGCGCGATGCTCTACCATGTCCGCGACGGCAAGCTCGTCGACGTCCAAGGCGATCCGGACCACCCGATGACGCGCGGGGGCCTGTGCGTCAAACTCAAGAACTTCCCCGCGCACCACTACCAGGCCGACCGCCTGCTGTACCCGATGCGCCGCACCGGGCCGAAGGGCTCAGGGCAGTTCGAGCGCATCTCGTGGGACGATGCGCTCGCCGAGATCAAAGCTCGGTGGACTGAGATCATCGACGAGTACGGTCCGCAGGCGATCATGCCGCACGCCTACCTGGGGCATCAGGGCGTGCTCAACGGTCTCACCTCCGGTGATGCGTTTTTCAACCGTCTGGGCTCTAGCGTGGCGGAAAAGACCTACTGCGAGTCCGGCTCATCGACCGCCTGGATCATGACTGTTGGTCCCACCGGCGGGCTCGACGTCGAAAGCATGGCCTACTCGAAGTACATCATCGTGTGGGGCATGAACATGACCAGCACGAACCTGCACGCGTGGCCCTTTGTGCTGGAAGCCCAGAAAAAGGGCGCGAAAGTCGTCGTGATCGACCCGATCCGCACCCGCACCGCCCGCCAGGCCGACTGGCACATCCCCATCCGGCCGGGCACCGATGGCGCGCTGGCCATGGGTCTTATCCACGAGATCATCACCCAGGACCTGGTGGACTTTGACTACGTCGACAACTACACCATCGGCTACGCCGACCTGGCGCAGCGAGCCGCCCAGTACCCGCCCGAGCGCGTCGCGGAGATCACCGGCGTTCCGGCCGAGACCATCCGCACGCTGGCACGTGAGTACGCCACCACCCAACCGGCCGCGATCCGCCAAGGCGTGGCGATCGAACGCAGCCGGGGCGGCGGCCAGGCGATTCGCGCCATCACTTGCCTGCCCGCCCTGGTCGGCGCCTGGCGGCACGTTGGTGGTGGCACGGTGGAGATGCCAATCTGGGAGTTTCCTACCCAGTTCGACAAGATTTGCAAACCCGAGTGGATCCCTGAGGGCACCCGGGTCATCAACGAACTTGACCTGGGTGCAGCGTTGATTGGTGAGCTGACGCTCGACCCACCACTGAAGTCACTGTTCGTGTACAACTCCAATCCGGTTTCGCAGGGCCCGGCGCAAGCCAAGCTGATCCGTGGCCTGCTGCGCGAAGACCTGTTCACAGTGGTCAGCGAGCATTTCATTACCGACACCGCCCGCTACGCGGACCTCATCCTGCCCGCGACCATGCAGGCCGAGCAACTCGACATCATGGTCACCTGGGGACATCTGTACATCTCACTCAACCAGCCAGCGATCCCTCCGCCCGGCGAGTGCGTACCTAATGTGGAGCTGTTCCGGCGGTTGGCGAAAACCATGGGGTTTGACGACGACTACTGGGACCGTACCGATGAACAAATGCTGATGGACTTCCACGACTGGGACGCCCCAGCCATGGACGGCATCACCTGGGACAAGCTCAAAGAACACGGCTATCTGCGGATCAATGTCGGCGCCCCCGACGTCCGGGCTCCGCACGCCGACGGCAACTTCCCCACCCCGTCGGGCAAATGTGAGTTCAAATCAAGCCTCGCCGAAGGTGGCAACTTCGTGGTCCCGGTCTGGCGGTCGATGTACGAAGCCATGCAACCCAGCGACCCCATCGACCCGCTACCCGATTACGTGCCGCCCTTCGAAGCGCCCGACTCCAACCCAGAGCTAGCCAAGCGCTACCCACTCAACATCGTCTCCCCGAAACCGCACGCATTTCTCAACAGCCAGTACGGCAACGCACAAGACAAGCAGCGCATCCAAGGTGAGCAGCGCGTCTCCTTGCACCCCGACGACGCGGCCCAGCGCGGCATCGTTACCGGCGACCTGGTCCAGGTATTCAACGACCGCGGCACATTCCAGGGCCCCGCACAGCTAGACGACGCTCTGATACCCGGCCTGGTCATGGCCAACGTCGGGCACTGGGCCAGTTCCAGCCCGGGCCTGAGCTCAGTCAACTCGATCACGCTGGATCAGCACAGCACACTGGGCAATGCCGGAGTGTACTCCGACAACCTCGTCGAGGTGGCCAAACTAAACCAGACCGACTGATCCCCAGCACGGTCAACGAAGCGCAACCGCGTATGAGAGGTGCATGTCCCCAAGTCCTACAAGATCAACTAGACGCATCCTTCTCGGCAGGTGAGTGATAGCGGCGAGACACAATCCGACCCCAGCCGCACAGTTCAGGAGGCTGTCGTTGCTCGGGCTTTCCTCGCTCGTACCCTTGACCCAAGCAGGTGATTCGCCAAGGCAACGGCGCCCCTCGCCCGCCGGGGTCAGAACGATCGCTTGCCGGAATGGGTCCCTTCTTACGCGTTTAGTTGGGCACGTCATGAATGATCCCACCGAGCCTGCCGAACTCTCACCATCGCAGCGGCCAGCTGCAGAAGAGCTGATCGGCGAGGAACGTGTTCGTACGGCGCGACTGATCGACTCATTGATGCGCCAGTGGGATGGCATCGTTGAAGCGTCAGCCCTGACCATCAACGATGACGAGCACGATCCGGAGGGCTCCACGATCGCGTTCGAACGGGCCCAGGTTCAGGCCATGCTGAGGCGCGCACGCGTCGACCTCGAGGACCTCGACCGAGCTGCCCAGCGGATACTGACCGGTGAGTACCAGGTATGCGAGCGCTGCGGAGGTCCGATCTCCACAGACCGGCTTACTGCCCGCCCAGCGACCAGGATCTGCATCACCTGCGCGAACAAAGTCACCAGGTCACGAGCCCGGGAACGACCATGATGCCGATATTCCTTCCCGCATTCCTTCCCGCGCAACGTTGGCATTCCCTCAAACAGGCTTGCAGAAAATGCGATACATCACAACCTGCGCCGCCTTCAGCTCAATCTTGGCCGATCACCTCCTGATCACTGGGCGCATCGGCTGCCGTACTAGGCGCCTCGGAGTACGGCCACGATTTGGTTAATGACGCGATCGCGTTGCGCGTCGGTCAGGCGGCCGAACGGCTCGCCGAGCATGTCGACGGGCATCCACACCACCCGGTCGACGAGCACGACACCGTAATCGGTTTCGGTGGCATAGGCGGTGGCCCGGTAACGAGTACCGGTCTCGATCTCCGCAATCAGCACGGTTCGCGGCGAGTGAGCTCCGCTTTTAGTGCGGCGTCGATCAGTCCGGAAAGGGTGGTCCCAGTACTGCGGGCATGCTGGAGTGCCCGGGCATGCGTCGCGTCCGGTAGCGAGATCCCAACCTTGACGGTCATGCGTGGAGTCTGACCGATGGTCAGACTCCACGTCCAGTCCTACACGTGCGCCGCACGCGACAGCCCGCTGCTCTCGGTATTGCGTGAGGGGCGACAACGTGCAACGGTCTCCAAGACAGTCCCACGGTATCGCCTCCCCACTCAGGGGTCCGGGTGCCGAAATGAGGACGTCATGGCTACCGTCGCCGCGAGGGTTGATCTGCCGACCGTGGCGCGCAGTGTCCCGGCTGCCCGCCACGTGACGCTGGAACTACTCAGCCCCTGGGGGATCGAGCACTGTCGCGATGATGCCGCCTTGGTCATTACCGAATTGGTGACCAACGTTGTCGATCACGTTAGGGGCCAGACCAGCATCGTTGTTGAGCTTACCTTTTCTGATGGGTGGCTGCGGATCTCGATCGCCGACGGCTCCGCCGTCCGCCCGGTCGTGCGGGAACTTTGCGGTCACCAACCGCGCGGGCGGGGCATGCATCTCGTCGCCGCGGTGGCAGAGCGCTGGGACTGCGAAGACCATCACGGGTAATTCATAAGCAGTAGGCGGCAAGGGTGTCGAGGATCTCGTCGGCGGTCTTCGTCCAAATGAATGTTTGGGATCGTTGGTCCATTCGTTAATCCAGAGGCGGACGTCGCGTTCGAGGTGGACGACGCTGCGGTGGCCACTCGCGGCACATACCTCAGCACAGTATCCACCACACATCACACCAAGCGCAGAGTCCTGCATTTAATGCAGGAAACCTACTGTGGGCTGCGACGTCATCACCTGGCCCCGCGCCGCAGGTTGCTCAGCAAGGCCGGCAGACAGACGCCTCACCTGCGAACTCACTCAGATCGGCCGATGCCGGGAGTTGTTGCACCCTGCCGCCACTCCCGTGCTTGTTGTCATCCGATAAGCCCCGTGACGTTATTTTGATCTTTATTGGGTCTTGGCTTAGATGGGCTGCCGGACCATCTCGCGGGTCATTCCGGTGGAAGGGTGGCTAGCGGGTTTGGGTGTGCGCGCCGATTCTGGTGGTGGCTGGGTTGTGTCGGGTGTGCTGTTGGGGTGGGTCCACGCTCGTCCAGTTTTTGGAGCTGGGAGTCCAGGTAGATCTTTAGGCGGGTGCGGTAGTCGCGCTCGAAGGTGCGTAGTTCGTCGATCTTTTTCTCCAAAGTGTTTTTCTCCTGGTGAAGCGCACCGAGGATCTCGGTGTGCTTGCGGGCCGCGTCGCGTTCCAACGAAGCGGCTTTCTCTCGGGACTCCCGGTCCCGGGTTTCGGCTCTGCTTCGGGCGTCGTTGAGCAGGGTCTCGGCCCGGGTCTGGGCCTGGGTGACCATGTTCTCGGCTTTCGCCTTGGCCTCGGAGAGCAGCTGTTCGGAGGTGGCGCGGGCCTGGCTGAGCATCGCGTCGGCTTCGGTCTTGGCGTCGCTGGTCATCCGGTCGGCGATCTCCTGGGCCAGGCCCAAGACCTTGGCCGCGTGGACATGAGCCTGCCCACCGGGTGCGGTTTGCTCCCTGGCCATTGGCGGCGTCACCGGGGCCATCACCGGGCGAGGTGGCTCCAGTGGGCGACGGACGGGCGCGGTGTCAACCGGGGCGGCGCGCAGCTGTTGATTGAGTTGCTTGAAGACGTACAGAAAGTTGTCACCGACTACAAGCGGACAAGCACTAGACGCGTAGCCGGGAGGCCCGGACACCGGCGATCGGAGGCAGTGCGGTGCGATTCAGGCGAGGATGTGTAGTCGTTGGCCAGGGTGAAGCGATAATTGGGTGCCCGGTCGACGCGGGGCCGGTGTCCACACGTTGACACCGATCGACAGCCGCAAACGAAGGTCTTGGCCTGCATCAATTTGTTTGTGAGTCATAAAAACATCGAAAAGATTGCACTCTTTGAACGGGTTTGCGCGTGCGGAGATAGCTGTAAGTAGTACACCTAAGTGGCGGTTGGTCACTCGAACAGTCGATTACCTTACTTCATCGTCCCCCTACGGTTACCTTTAGCCTTGCAAGGCCTAGCTATTCAAACTGACCAGATGCACAATCTACCCGCCAAAGTTGAATGATCGTAACAGCCAACGTGACTACTGGTCTGAGTTATCTGTAGGCCAGTCGATCGGGCGATCACGGATGAGAGGACTCTAATATGAGTGATCAGGTCATCCCTGACGGAACCTACACGGTGAGAGGCCCTGGCGGGCAGCTCACCATGGATAACTCTTTTCCGGGTGTGGCGATGTTGCCGCCTGATGGCGAACCCACCCAGCAGTGGAACGTGGCGTTTGACTCGGGCACCTACACGCTGCGCAGCGTCGCGTCCGACCTCTACCTGGGAAACGATGGCGACCCCAGCCAGCAAGCCATGATAGTCAAGGGAACGAGGCAACCCTTCGCTTGGAAGTTGTCGATCGGCGACGATGATAATGAGCAGACGTACGTTTTGACCTCCGCAGCCTCAAGCGAGGGTCTGGTGCTTAGCATGAGCCTCCTCCGCATTTACCCTCCGCTGGTTGCCATCCTCCCCCCTGGTGGCTATGGCACCGTGGAGTGGGCCTTCGATCCCGTGTAAGTCGGCGAGGTTCGGATGAGCCCTGGGCTGGACGGTGGCTCCAGGGCTCATCCATGTTGAGCGTCTATCGCTTCCGATGGGTCCTCGTCTCGGAACTCGAAAAGTTTCGGTGTCACATCGAAGTCGATGAGAGCATTCTGCGCGTCTACGACCACCACGATCACCTGATCGTGAGCGCGGAGGTGACGATCGGCCGGGGCGCGGTGCGCTCTCGGGTGTGTGATGAGTTGCTGCCAGCGGCCAACGCGCATCAGTCCAAGTTGATCGGTGCCACCTATCAGTGTGTGCCGTTCATCGGTCTTAGCGCGTCCGATCGGCGCAGTGCAGGCCCATGAAGTGTGTCGTTGCCCCACTCCGTCTGTCGAGAGTGCGTGAGCCGGATCGCACAGCGCGGAAATCCTCTATACGGGGGAAGGGGGCGAGGTGGACCGGGTTCTGGGTCAAATTCTCCGGCAGGCGGTGTGGGACCGGCTCGACCTGCTCGACGAACTGGTCAGCGACGCCGACAATCGGTCGCTGCTGTCGGTGGCGCGCGGTGAGCTGCCCCGCCTGACCTCGGGGTGGCGGGCTTTGCTTGTGACCCACGCGCCGGATTCTCGGGGCCGCTGTCCGGAGTGCTCGAACCGTTGGCGCTCTCGTACGGCGCCGTGCAGCGTGTGGCGGACTGCGCATAAGAACCTCGTCTCCGCCGAGACCGTGCCCCAGGCGCGGCCTGCGATAGGTCCCCTGCCTGTCGGAGCGGGTGTAGTGGGCTGATAGTTGATCTCAACTCCATAGAGCTGGCGGTCTCGCTGCGATTCGTGGGTTACCCCCCACACCCACGAGGGGTGAGTAGCCGCCATGTGGCCGGTGATCCGGTGAACGTCCGTGCCCCCGACCGAGATGTCAAAGGGTCACCGGCCACACCACAATTCCCCCCGCCCCACGCTGCGAGGGCGGCGAACTCGGGGGAGTGTCACAACCCGGCAAGGGCACCGCGCCCACGGGGCACAACTTCACAGCCTGGACCCATTGCGCTTCCCAGCCGTCACCACCCGCTGGGGTGCCCGGTTGCACGCCTGATCACCATGTGATGATCACCCGACATGGAGACATACTCGGGGGTGACAGACGTCAGCCGAGCGCGCGGTCGAGGGTGAACGCGGCGCTGATCAACGCCAGGTGGGTAAAGGCCTGGGGGAAGTTGCCCTGCTGTTCCCCGGCGCGGCTAATCTCCTCGGCATACAGGCCGAGGTGGTAGGCGTAGGTCAGCATCTTCTCGAAGGCCAGCCGAGCTTCCTCCAGCCTCCCGGCGAGGGAGAGTGCCTCGACGTACCAAAACGAGCACAAGGAGAAAGTGCCCTCTTCTCCGCGGAGGCCATCTGGGCTGGCTCGGGGGTCGTAGCGGTAGACCAGGGAATCGGACACCAGCTCGGCGGTGAGCGTCTCCAGGGTGGCCAGCCATTTGGGGTCGGTCGGGGAGATGAATTTGGCCATGGGCATCATCAACACTGCGGCGTCGAGGACATCGTCGTCTTCATGCTGGACGAACGCCTGCCGGGTGGGCGACCAGCCGCGGCGCATGATCTGGTAGTAGATCGCATCCCGGGCAGCCCCCCAGCGCCCCAGCTCGGCGGGCAGGCCCCGGTGGCGGGCCATGCGCATGGCCCGTTCGATGGCCACCCAGCACATCAACCGCGAGTACAGGAAGTTTTTGCGCACTGTTGCATTGAGGGATCGGCCCGCTCAAGCTGATCTCATCGGTCCGTCCAGAGGCCCTCGCCCAAGACTCAGATGCCCGATTTATCATAGTTATCTACGGGGCTGGTAGGGCCTGTTTTGCTGCTTTGGGCCACGGCGGGTACGCCCTTTGCCTCAATGCAACAGTGCCGTTCGACGTCTTTAGACGCCGACGAGCGGCCGAGTAACAACACCAGGTTCACAAGCTGGACAAAGATCAGGTAGAGCAGACGCACCCCACACGGCATACGATCACGCCCAGGCGGCCGAGCACCCCAATCACCCAGGCCAGAGGAGCAGGCCGGCTTTGGGAACCCCACAGCCAGCCGGCCACACTGATCACCCAGGTCAGCGGCGCAGGCCGACTTCTGGAACCCCGCAGGCCCGGCGCCGTGAATCTGCCTGCGAACCGGCCTGCTATCAGCCCAAACGCCTCATCGAACCCCGCCCGCCACCGGGGTGCACGATCATCAACTACAGTCCATGACGCGGCCACCGCGTCCTCTTCGAGATCCAACACACTTGAAGTTGATCACGCAGTGGCCGCCTTCGTGATCACGACACGCCGACCAGGATCACACTCTGCGGCTGGCGTCGCGGTGGGCGGGGTCAGCTGGCCGCCAGCAGTGGGATGGTCAATGCGATCAGGACGGTCAGCCCCCACAAGGCTGGTGCGGAGCCGAGGGTTTGGCTGCGTTGGGCGAGGACACGGTCGGTCTCGGCCTGGTTGCGGGTGACCCACCACGGGTTTGCGCGGGCTTCGAGTAGGTAGTAGGTCGATCCCAATGCGGCCCCGTACGCGAGGAGCCCGACAAGGGCGGGAAAGGCGTTCGCGATCGCCGCAGGGTCCCACCGCGGGGTGACGCCGGTGAGGGCGGGCAGCAATGTCAAGGGGCCCAACACCCACCAGAAGAATCCGTAGCAGGCTCCCCAGCCGACACCCGAGACGAGGTCGAAGCTGCTGCGCCGGAACATCAGCGCGTAGGTCACACCGATCACCAGCGCGATGATCAGGTTCACCACCAGGCCGGCCGGGGGTGCCTGCGAGCCCATGATCTGCGCGACCCGGGGTAGGGCGCCCACTACCGCCAGGACGGCGGTAAACACCACACCTCCGGCCAGGCCGGCCAGCGCGCCGGAGCCTAGTGCGCGCAGGCCCCAACCGCCTGGCGCCTCCCGGTGCACGGTGCGGATGTCATCCACAAACAACCCCCGGGCCAGAGCGCCCAGCCAGCCGAAGACCACCGCGATGCCGGCACCGAGCAGGACCGACGGGGGCAGGTTGTGCACCGCGGCGGCTGCGGCATCGTGGGACCAACTCGGGGCCGCGCCGGCCAGTAGGGGTCCCACGGTCAGCTCGAGCACCCAGATCAGGAAGCCGTAGACCGTACCGCGGACCAGCGCTGGTCCAGACTTTTCCCGCACAGTACCGAACAACAGCGGGTAGCCGGCGCCGGCGAGGGCGCCGATCACCACGAGCGGGTTCAGCGCGGCACCGGCCAGGAGGTACAGCGCTCCGGCGACCATGAGGCCGGCCGACAGGCCTCGCAGGAGCGGGCCCAGCCGTGGCTGTGGTGGCACAACAACACCGCGGCGAAGGGCCACGAACACCACGGCGGTGACACCGCCGTAGAACAGATGCCCAATCAAGCTCGGGAACAGCTGCTCAGCGCCGGCAAGATCCCAAGCCAGCGGCCGGCCAGCGAGGATCGGCAGCAAGGTTTGCGCTCCGAGGAACCACCAGAAGGTGCCGTAGATCAGACCCCAGAACAGCGTCTCGCCGGCACGTAGCTGCTGGTTGGCCACGAGCAGCCCGAATCCCGCGCCAATGATGGCTGCGATGATCATGTGCAGCGCGAAGCCGATTGCGGGAGAGTTGCTGCGCACGATCTGCGCGACACTTGGCAAGGTCCCGACCAGGCCCATCGCCACACCGAAGACCACACCTCCCGCCAGGCCAGCCAGAGCACCGGAGACAGCATCACGGCGCAGTCGCTTAACGAGCTTCATGTCCGCCGTCCGCGGAGTTCGGCTGTGCGCTTGGCACCGTCTGTCGGTGTTCCGTCCTTGCCCGTGTGAGGCGCTGGGGCACGGGATCGGGTGGCTCGGCGTCGGTGATCACGATGTCGCGGGGAAAAGCCAGGTCCAGCAGCCAGTCCAGGAACACCCGGACGCGTTTCTCCGCGCCGGGGAGCTTGGCCAGGTAGATGCCGCGCCACATCACCCAGGCAGCCAACCCGGAGAACCGGTGGCCGCGGATCTCGGCGGCGGCGGTGCGGTGTCCGAGTGCGACGAGCACCCCGATCGTGCTGAACCGGAACGCCTCCGGCGAGCGACCGGCCAACACGGCGGTGATGTTGTCGGCCACGACTTTGCCTTGACGCAGGGCGTGCTGTGCAGTCGGCGGATAGGCGGCTCCGTCGTTGGCCGGGTCCGGGATCCGCGCGCAATCCCCGACCGCCCACACCCCCTCCAAACCCGGCACACGCAGCATAGGATCGGTGACCAGCGCGCCGCGGGCGTGCTCCCCGCTCACCTTTTCCACCAGCGGACTTGGCCGGTTCCCGGCGGTCCATACGAATGTGGCCGTCGGGATCAGTGTCCCGTCGCTCAGCGAGACGTCCCGCGAGCTGGCCTCGGTCACCCGCTCGCCGAGGCGGAACTCGATCCCGCGGGCGCGCAACCGCCCCAGCGCGTACGCGCCCAGCTCCGCGGACAGCTCCGGCAGGATGAGTTGTCCGGAATGCACCAGGACGAACCGGGGCTCATCCGGCACGATGCTCGGGTAGAAATGTGAGACCCCATGCACCAGATCGAACAGCTCAGCAACGATCTCAGTGCCGGCGAAGCCGCCGCCTGCCACCACAAAGGTGAGCAACCGGCTGCGCTCCTCACCGGGTTGCAGGCGATCGGATCGTTCGAGCACCGTCAATACATGATTTCGCAGACGGGTCGCGTCAGCGAGACTCTTCAACGTGAACGCATGATCTTCCACGCCAGGGAGTTCGAGGAAGCGGGGAACAGAGCCGACTGCCAGCACGAGCTGGTCGTAGACGATGAGCTGAACCTCGCCATCGGTCACCACCCGGACGGTACGCGTGTCGGTGTCGATGTCCTCGACGGTGCCCTGGTAGAAGCGGGTATGCCCGGCCGCCGAACGGACTGGCGCGCTGATGGCCGCCGGCTCCAAGGCCCCCGACGCGGCTTCGGCCAGCATCGGCGTGAACAGCAGAAAGTTCGAGTCGCTGATCAGCGTCACGTCCGGCGACCCGGCCCGCACGGCGAGGCGCTCAAAACGCCGGGCTGCGCCAACCCCGGCGAAGCCACCACCGACGATGACCACCCTCGGCCGGTCGGCCCGCTCGCGTAGTGTCCGTCCCGGCCGTCGCCGCGCCACCACCGTGGCCAAGCTCTGCCACAGCGCCCCGGCCAGACCACCCTGCAACAGGTCCGCGACGAGTCCCCGGTACGACCCGGCGGCGGCATCGATCGACCAGGTCGGCAGCTGCCCGCGGAGTACGGGGTCCACGGTGAGCGACCACAGCAACCAACCGAGCAGACCGACCAGCACGCCTCCCGACGAGGCCGAGGCCAGAGCACGGGGCCGATACCCCACAATGAGACCGATCACCGCCCCGACCCCCGCCACCGAGACGAGATACACCAGCCACGCGGGCACCACACCCGCGCCGCGATCGGCGAGCATGCCCTGATAGGTCAGTAGAGCACCTACCGGGAGCCCGGCCACGACTCCGACCACGGCACCACCACACAGGCGCCAGGCCAGTCCCGTACCGTCGTCGCCACGGTCCGTGGACGGTATCCGCGCTGAGTTCACTGTGGAGAGACCCGTGTCAGACACCGACCGCAACCTCTCCGCGCGGAGTCGGCCGATACCATCGCCGCTCCTTGCCTCCTTAGGGCCTCCCCGTAGCTTCCAGAGAAAAACCATCGATTTACACCGGTTGCGCTGCTCAGACGGTTCGATTGACACCGCCGCGGCGGGGTGCGCGACGGCGAACTGTAACAACCGTGACCTGCGTAAACGAGGCAGACCGTTGGTATTTCGGCGCTTACTACCAGGAAGCCCAGTGGGGTGCGCAGGTCGTGACTGATCCAGGCGACCAGTTCGCGTCGCGCTGATTCGGCCGCCCGATCCCGGGCGCGGGCCTCCCGCTGCCGGGTCACTTGCTGCGCGATGCCCCGGCCCAGTACCAGCCCAGCAGGCACAGTCACCACGGCCACCGCGAGCTCGGTGCTCAGTACGGGGCCAAACAGTTCGAGCATCGTCTTTAGCTGACCGCGAGCCCGGCCACGGTCGCGGGCAGTCCCTCCCACGACCCGATCGGTGACAGCGCGCCGCCCGCACCGAGGGCCCAGCCGAACACGCGCCGCGAGTCGGCGTGGATCGCGTACAGGAACCCGCCGTCGCTACTCAGAGCCTCGTCACGAAGACCTGTCTGCCCGTCCAGGACGAGACCAGCCGCGGCCTCGTCGAGTGCAATGCCGCCCTCGGCGCCGATCGAATACCGTGACACAGCGCCGTCGGCGAAGTTGATGGTGAACACGTAGCGGTCATCGTTGGTGGCCACGGCCCAGCAACTCTCGCTGCGGCCATTGCCAACCGAGCGCGACACCGGTGCCAGACCACCATCACTGATCACATACGAGGAGGCAGCCGCCTTTCCCCTCTGACCACCGAAAGCCTCGGTCACGACGAGCCCACCGCGCTTAGTAAAAGCAAAGCCGTACGGTGTCGGCCCCGACGAGAGCTGCACGAGCGGCTCCCCAAGGTGACCCGCCGCGTCCACTGGGTAAGCGAGGATGGCGTTCGTGCCGCGCTCGGTCACCACCAGCGTGACACCCTCTGGACTGAAGCCGACCTGCGCCGGATCGGCATCAGAGGCAAGTTTGTGGGTTGACTCGGCGAGCGGCTCAACCTTCAGGCCGCTGAGCCGCAAGCCAGTCAAAGACGGGTCGCGGGTGTTCAGCACGTAAACGAGACCCTCGTACTCGGCGACGCTCTTGGGCGAGTGGCCGGTCGCGACCGTCTGCACAAGAGACAACCCGCCCCCACCGACGGCGAACACACTCACGTCACCACTAGAGGCGTTCGTGACGAGCAAATACCGCCCATCGCCGGTGAGCACCACCGACCCCTGCGAGGCCAGGTGCGGAATACCATCGCCGGCGCCGCCGGTGTCGTAGGCGCCCGAAGGCGTCAACGTTCCATCGCCAGCGCGCCTAAAGGCCAGCACCCTGTTGCGCTCCGGCTCATTAGTCTGCATGTAGACGTATCCGGAGTTCGGCTCGATAGCTTCACTTGACATCTCGCTCCTCCAAGAACGTACCGTTGTCCCCCACTGCCGATGAGTGATCGTTTCGGCTACTTGACGGCGATGATGTCAACAGGGCGGATGTTGGGCTCGCTGGCCAGCAGGTCAGCGGCGATGTGGCCCAAAGCGATCGGGATCTGACCGTTGATGTGAGCTTGGCGGGCATCTTCGTCGTTGAAGGAGTCGAAGATGCCATAGGTCGTCTGCCTCAGCTGGAAGGCATACCAGGTGACGGTGCCGGTTTCCTCCACGGCGAGTGCCCGGCCCTGGACAAGGAAGGCCGCGAGCTCCTCGCCCTTGCCGGGTTTCGCCTCCAGGAGAGCAAGAAGGCCTCTATCGACGGTCATGACGGTTCCCTTCCGTAGCCGTTGGTACGCACGTTAGGTAAAATTGCAGCCAGGGAATAGTGGCGTAGACGCCACATTGAGTACCGTTTCCGACATGAAGGTCGCTGTCCTCACCACCGACGGGATGTTCGATTCGGGACTGAGCGTGGTACTTGATGTGCTGAGCTCGGCCAATGCTCTGCGCAGCGAGGTCTGCGGTGCACCCTCACCGATCGAGGTGACGGTCGCGGGGATCGGTGAATCGGTCACGACCGGGCACGGGCTGCGCATCCACACGACCCCGGCCCGTGAACTCAAGCCCGCGCCGGACATCGTGGTCATGCCGGCCCCCGGCGTCAAGGAGTCCCACCACGTGATCGGCCTCGTTGCCGACCACCCGATGCTGTCGTGGATCAGGACAATGGCCGAGGAGGGGACTGCTCTCGCGGCGGCGTGCACAGGAACGTTCTTCCTCGCCGAATCAGGTGTGCTCGACGGTCGCCGCGCGACGACGAGTTGGTGGCTCGGGCCAGCGTTTCGCAAGCGTTACCCGGCCGTTTCGCTGAACGAAACCTCCACGCTCATCCATGACGGTCGCGTCACCACCGCAGGCGCGGCCTTCGCTCACATCGACCTCGCCCTGTCGATCGTGCGCCAACAGAGCCCAGCCCTGGCAGAGCTGGTGAGCCGTCACCTACTCATCGGTGACCGTCCCTCGCAGGCAGCATTCGCCATCCCCTCCATGCTGGCCGGCGCGGACCCCGTCCTGACCGCATTCGAGCTGTGGGTACGCAGGAACCTGGCCAACCCTCTACCCCTGAAGAGCATCGCGGGAGCACTCGGCGTGAGCGAGCGAACCCTCCAGCGCGTCACCGCGTCGGTCGTTGGCATGTCCCCGATGGACTTCGTGCACGAAATCCGACTCGATCAGGCCACATTCCTGCTCCGCACGACCACCATGTCCACCGAGGCAATAGCCCGCGCCGTCGGCTACCAGCACGTCGGAACCCTCAGAGCACTCATCCGACGCCGCCGCGGATCCACCCTCGCCGGACTGCGATCAGGAGCTCACGACCAGCCGGAGAGGAGCCCGCAGCAGGTCCGGTCGTCACCCGGCCGTGAACCCTTCTAGCGCCGACGTTCTCCTCGACCGGAGACGTGCTCGCGCGGCACGTGCAGCGGTGATCTGCTCCAAGGCGGTCAGGGAACGGCGGACCGGTCTTGCGTTGTGGCGGGCGATGCGCTGGGCGGGGCCAAGGGTGAGTACGTCAGCGCTGAGCGCAATCGACTGGAGACGCTGCGGCTGCTGGCGCTGCAGGACCGCATCGCGCTGGATCTTGAGCTGGCGCGGCATGCTGAGGTCCTGCCGGAGCTGGTCAGGCTGACCCGGTTGCATCCCTTGCAGGAGCGGTGGCAGCAGTTGGACATGCTCACGCTCTACCGCACTGGGCGCCAGGCAGGTGCCCTGCAGGTGTACCGGGACGTGCACGCGTTGCTCGTGTCAGAGCTTGGTATCGAGCCGGGAAGCGAGCTGCGAGCGTTGCATGGTCGGGTTGTGCGTGCCGACCCGGACCTCGGTGGCCCAGTCCTGGCGATGGACTTCGATGAGCTCAAGCATTGGCGGTTGGGTTCATGATCTGCTGGTGCCTTGGAGTGGCTGTGGGGTGTTCTCCGGCCGGTGGTGAGCTCCTGATCGCAGGCCGGTGAGGGTGGATCCATGGCGGCGTCGAATGAGTGTTCTGAGGGTTCCCAGGTGCTGGTAGCCGACGGCGCGGGTGATCGCCTCGGCGGACATGGTGGTGGTGCGGAGCAGGAATGTGGCCTGATCGAGTCGGATTTCGTGCACGAAGTCCATCGGAGAGATGCCAACGACCGACGCGGTGACGCGCTGGAGGGTTCGCTCGCTCACGCCGAGTGCTCCCGCTACCTGCTTGAGGGGCAAAGGATCGGCCAGGTTCCTGCGTACCCACAGCTCGAATGCGGTCATGACGGGGTGCGTTCAACCATGCCTGCCCCAGCCAGCCGCTGGCCCAGATCTCCGCGGTCAGCGCATCGTCCACGCCGCTGAGCCGGCGGGCATCGCGCAGCAATAAATCAGCGGGATACGGTGGACGGGACGAGCGGCGAACCCTCGCCGATCAGGCGGCGTCGCGGTCAGCCCCGATGGGTTCAGGGCCTGTCGGGCTCCCTGACTGATCGGCACGTTCGACGAGCTTGCCGGACTCAAAGACCGCGCCGGCGCGCACCAGCGTGACCAGCTGCGGGGCGTTGACCGCCTGCCACCGTGCCTGCGCGGCCTCGATGAGCTTGACCGCCATCGCCAACCCCGCCGCCCGCGGACCGGGCCCGCGGGTGATCTTCGTCCGGTGCCTGACCGTCGCGAAGGTCGACTCAATGGGATTCGTAGTGCGCAGGTGAACCCAGTGCGCAGCAGGAAAATCATAAAACGCCAGCAGCCCATCGTGATCACCGGTGATCTTCGCGACCACCTTGGGGAACTTGGCCCCATAGCCGGCCTCAAAGGCCTTGACCGCGTCGTAGGCATGCCGCTTGTCCTCGGCGTTCCAGATCTCGGCCAGCGCTTTCTTCACGTCGGGATGCGCAGACTTGGGTAGCACCCCGAGCACATTAGCGATCTTGTGAAACCAGCATTTCTGCTCCCGCCCTTCGGGGAAGACCTTGCGCAGCGCGCC
Source organism: Pseudonocardiales bacterium (assembly GCA_023252195.1). Classification (GTDB taxonomy): domain Bacteria; phylum Actinomycetota; class Actinomycetes; order Mycobacteriales; family Pseudonocardiaceae. Next base: position 22,911 of record JAHEXI010000014.1, on the reverse strand, counting down.
CCAGAACCCCAGCGCACCGTCCCCGACGGCGAGCACCGGGGCACGCATCCCGCGCCGGGCACCATCGCGCAACAGATCCGCCCACGACTCGACCGACTCCCGGTACCCGTCGGTCAGCGCGATGAGTTCCTTGCGCCCGTCGGCGCGCACCCCGATCAGCACCAGCAGGCACCGCTTGTGCTCCTCCAAGCGGATGTTGACGTGGATGCCGTCCGCCCACAGATAGACGTAGTCGACCTCGGGGAGGTCTCGGGCGGCAAACGCGCGCTGCTCGCCCTTCCAGGTCTCGGTCAACCTGGTGATCACCGACGCGGACAAGCCGGCATCCGAGCCCAGAAACTGGCCCAACGCCGGGCCAAAGTCAATGGTCGACAGCCCCTGCAGGGACAGCAACGGCAATACCTCGCTGATCATCGGGCTCTTACGACACCACGCCGGCAGAATCGCCGAGGCGAAGCACTTACGCTCACCAGTGGCCTCATCGACGCGCTTGTCGTTGACCCGGGCGCGCGGACCTCGACCGCCCCCGCCCCGCACAGGATCGTGCGCGGCCCGGCATAGCCGTTGCGCACCACCCTCCGATGCCCAACCCCGTCGACCACCCCAATCAGCGCGTCGACGTACCCATCAGCCTCCGCGCGCAGCGCCGCAGCCAGCATCTTCCGCGCGCTCTCCCGGACGATCTCATCCAGCACCGACCCATCCGGAACATCCGGCAACTCGGCCGCTCGCTCAGCACCGACGCCTGCACTACCTTGAACACCGGCATGCCGTCCCGACCAGCGTTGCGACCGCCGGCCTGCATGAGACCTACTCGATCACCGGGAAGCTACGCCCTCCCAGCGTCAATCCACTGATTTCAAGCATTGCTCGATGTAATGCTCCGCGACTGCCAGCGCTGTTTGTGCGTCACGCACTTGATCGACAAGCTGCTCAGGCGATAGCGAAAAGCTGGTGAGAACAGACCAACTGCGATAATTTATCCAGGACACCTTCGCTTGAAGATCAGGTGTGATGGACCGCTCAGTGCTCGGCACTGTCACCCAGGGTGGCGCTTCGGTGCAGGCCGGTCTTCCCCGTCTGCGGGCACCTTCCCTACCGCTAGCTGCAATCCCGGACTGCTGTTCGGTCCGTGACTGGTGGACAATGACCACCGGAGCACGAGATCTGCCTGGTGACCGCAGGGTGCAGAGAGGTAGCAATGGTTGACGAGCCCAACTGTCGTTACCTGCCGATCTCTGAGCACGGCCTGATCGGTGATCTGCGTACGGTCGCCCTGGTAGGCAGCAACGGCACCATCGACTGGTATTGCTGCCCGTCGTTTGATGCCCCGAGCGTGTTCGGCGCGATCTTGGACGCCGATCAGGGCGGATCATTTGAGCTGACCGCTGACGTGGCGGCACGGACCAGGCAGTTCTACTTTCCCGACACCAACGTGCTGATCACCCGGTTTTTCACCGAAGACGGGATAGGTGAGGTTCAAGACTTCATGCCCCTGGCCGACAACGGTGATGTGGATCGGCACCGGCTGATTCGGCGTGTGGTGTGCGTGCGGGGCGCGATTCCGTTTCGGATACGGGTGGCGCCCCGGTTTGGCTATGGCCTGGCGCCACACACGGTGCGCCGCCATGACGGCCTGGTCGTGTTCGAGTCCGCGGAGCTGTCGCTGGCGCTGACCGCCACGATGCCGCTGGACTGCGATGCAGCGGATGCGTGGGCGCAGTTCAAACTCAGCGAAGGCCAGTCCGCCGTGTTCGCGCTGGACCGCGTCGACGACGACGTGGCGCCGCGGGAGTGCCCGCACGCCCAAGCACAGCAGCAGTTCGCCGCCACGGTGGCGTTTTGGCGGCGCTGGCTGTCCACGTCGCGCTACCGCGGCCGGTGGCGGGAGATGGTGCACCGCTCCGCGTTGACCCTCAAGCTGCTCACCTACGCCCCCACCGGCGCGATCGTGGCCGCGCCCACGACCAGCCTGCCCGAACAACTCGGCGGCGAGCGCAACTGGGACTACCGCTACCTATGGCTGCGCGATGCCGCTTTTTGTGTCTATGCGTTGCTGCGGCTGGGGTTTACCGGCGAGGCCGAGGCCTTCATGAACTTTTTGACCAACTTGTCCCTGCGCGACGACGGCCCCACGGGCCCATTGCAGATCATGTACGGCATCGACGGGCGCACTGAACTGCCCGAACGCACCCTCGATCACTGGTCCGGACACCAGGGCTCGCGCCCGGTTCGGGTCGGCAACGCCGCGGTCGACCAGCTGCAACTGGACATCTATGGCGCGCTGATCGACTCGATCTACCTGTACGACAAGTGGGGACAGCCCATCTCCAGCGACCTGTGGGACCGGGTCTGTGCCCTGGTGAACTGGGTCTGTGACCACTGGGACCAGCCTGATGAAGGCATCTGGGAAACCCGCGGCGGGCGCAAAAACTGGCACTGTTGCATTGAGGCAAAGGGCGTACCCGCCGTGGCCCAAAGCAGCAAAACAGGCCCTACCAGCCCCGTAGATAACTATGATAAATCGGGCATCTGAGTCTTGGGCGAGGGCCTCTGGACGGACCGATGAGATCAGCTTGAGCGGGCCGATCCCTCAATGCAACAGTGCGCTTGCGAGTGGCCACCTTGTCACCGACGGCGTAGCGCGGCGCTGCCGCATCGGTCTTGGCGGGCTGGCCCGCTTCGTGGGGGGTGACCTCTGGGCTGGCGGGAGCGGGGGCTGGACGCGGGCCGCGCAGCACCAGGTTGCGCACACCGCCCAGCTCGGTGATCGCCCGCTGGGCCATGTCCGGGGGAAGGGGATTACCGTGCCAGTCGGGGCTGTCTTCGACTTCGGAGAATCCGCGGCCCTTGATGGTTTTGGCCACGATCACGGTGGGTTGCCCGCTGGCGGTGTTGTCTTCGGCGGTGGCCAGGGCGGTGTCGATGGCGGCCAGGTCGTGGCCGTCGATGACCAGCGCGCGGGCGCCGAAGGCCTCGACGCGGCGGGCGTAGGCGTCCACGTTCCAACCCAGATCGGTCTGGCCGCGTTGGCCCAGCCGGTTGACGTCAACCATCACGATCAGGTTGGACAGCTGGTAGTAGGAGGCCTTGTCCAGCGCCTCCCAGATGGAGCCTTCGGCCAGTTCGCTGTCACCGCACAGCACCCACACCCGGTAGGGCCGCTGTTCCAGGTACTTACCGGCCAGCGCCACGCCGACGCCGTCGGGTAGCCCCTGACCCAGCGAGCCGGTGGCCACGTCCACCCAGGGCAGGATCGGGGTGGGGTGGCCCTCCAGGCGCTGCCCAAAGCGGCGGTAGCCGGTCATCAGCTCCTGCTCAGAGACCACCCCGACAGCCTTGAACACCGCGTACAGCAGCGGGGACGCGTGCCCCTTAGAAAAGATCAATGGTCGTTGACCAGCGAGCGCGGGTCGTCCCAGTCGTAACGCAAATGCCGGGTGACCAGCACAGCCAGCAGATCGGCCGCGGACATGCTCGAGGTGGGGTGCCCCGAGCCGGCGCTGGTCGACGAGCGGATCGAATCCACCCGCAACTGAGCGGCCAGATCGGCCACCGTATCCAGGGCGGTCTCGGACATCGGTGTGATGGTGGTGGTCATGGTGACTCCGGCATGACTCCGACTGGGTATGGCCGAGGTGCGCGTCGCGGCCGCTGGGGGCCTTCGCACCTCCGGTTAGAACTGCTGCCCCAGGACCGCCAAGGCCGGGTAGTCGCCCACCGCGAGGTGAGTCTTTCCCACTCCGGGCGGACCCAAGAGAGCCACGTTACTTTTCGTGTCGATAAACGACAGGCTGGCCAGGTCCTTAACTTTCCGCACGTCCAGGTCGGGCTGGAATGAGAACTCGAACTCGTCGATGGTTTTATGATGGGGCAGCTTGGACAGTCGTAGTGCCGCACGGAACCGGCGCCCATCGCGGATACCGAGTTCTTCTTCGATAATCAGATCGAGGAAATCGAGATAACCCACTTGTTCACTGTCGGCTCGCTTCACGAGTTGCTCGAGGCTGGCGGCCAGATGCGGGCCGGGCACTCGATCTACTTCACCAACCTCGACGATATGGTCCGTCACCTTCGCGCCGCCGACGAGCTCGGCCGACTCAGCCGCAAGATGCGTACCTACACCCGGCCCGCGGTACTCGTGGTCGATGAGGTTGGATACCTGCCACTCGACCGATCCGACGCCAACCTCGTCTTCCAAGTCATCTCGAAAAGATGTGAGATCGGCCCTATTATTTTGACCTCAAACAAGGCCTTCAGCGAATGGGGCCACGTCTTCTGTGACGACGTCCTGGCCACCGCAATACTCGACCGCCTACTCCACCACTGCGAGGTACTTTCAATCAACGGACCAAGCTACAGACTAAAACACCGACTCACCACGATTGGAGGACAAGACCCCAACATGGCATCATCGACCCCCGCCTGACCTCTGCACGTGAGGTCGTACCCGCTTCTGCACATGAGGTCGTACGCGGACACGGGTGGAGGTTTCGTTGAGGTCTACAGCCCGGTAGCGCTTGCGAAACGCTGGCCCGAGCCATCAACTCGTCGTCGCGCGGCGACCGTCGAGCACACCTGCCTCGGCGAGAAAGAACGTTCCCGTGCACGCCGCCGCTAGCGCAGCCCCCTGCTCGGCGACCCTGTTGATCCACGACAGGATCGGGTGGCCGGCCACCAGGCCGATTACGTGGTGGGACTCCTTGACGCCGGGTGCCGTATGACCACGACGTCGGGTGCGGGCGCGAGTTTATGTGCCGGGGTGGTGTGGATGCGCAGCCCGTGCCCGGTCGTGACCGACTCGCCCAGCCCCACGACGGTCACCTCGATCGGTGAGGGTGCCCCGCAGACGTCGCTGCGCAGAGCATTGGCCGAGCTCAGCACGTCGAGTACCACGCTCAGGACCGAATCGAACATCCCGTCGACGGCAACAACAGCAACCTTCATGTCGGAAATGGTACTCAACGTGGCGTCTACGCCACTGTTGCCCGCCGTAGACGGTCCCTAACGTCGATATCAAACGACTACGGAAGGGAACCGCCATGACCCTCGACCGAGGCCTTCTTGCTCTCCTGGAGGCGAAACCCGGCAAGGGCGAAGCGCTCGCGGCCTTCCTTGTCCACAGCCGCGCTCTGGCTGTGGAGGAAACGGGCACCGTCACCTGGTATGCCTTTAAGCTCAGCGAGACGGCCTACGGCATCTTCGACTCCTTCAACGACGAAGACGCCCGCCAGGCCCACATCAACGGTCAGATCCCGATCGCCTTGGGCCACGTCGCCGCTGACCTGCTGGCCAGCGAACCCACCATCCGCCCCACGGACATCATCGCCGTCAAATAACGGCCCTTGTCGTGGTCGGTGAGTTGGCGCAGGTGCGCACCTCGGCTAGCCAAAGGTCCGAGCGCAGTAGACCGGGTTGGCTGTTCGCCGAAGTGGCCTGGGGATCGTTCAGCAAACGATTCGGTTTACCCGCGCGGAGATCAACGTCTGGATCAAGGGCATCAAAGCCGGGGAGTGCGACAACCTGACCTGCTGACCGCGTCGGACACCGGCAATCCTGTAGCCACAAGTCCACCCGGTGAACCAAGCCGGCCAGGCGTCGACGCCGTGTCCTGACCATCTACAGGAGGGCCTGTGACATCGTTCGACGATCGAGCGTCGTCTGACGACTATGTCGACGAGTCCCGGTTGGTTGTCCACAAGGAGAACGTGGACCTCGACGAACACCCGGGACGGCTTACCATCGTGCTGGGTCGGTGGATCGGTTACGCGGCCGCGCGTCGCCCGGGGGGTCCGTTCCGGCCTGGCTTTTGGCGGAGCCCGTTGCGCGGCCCGTGGCTGACCGCGGTGTTCAGCGTGGTGTTGCTGGTCGGGATGACGCTGATGTTTCTCACCGGTCTGGCGTCGTATGCCGCGTATGACCCCAATCTGGCCCGGGTCAACGACACCACACCGGATAAGGGGTTGCTGGGTTCGTGGTTGCCGACCTGGCCGGCGAGCCCGTCGTGGCTGTACTGGGTGACCCAGGGGGTGCACGTCACCCTGGGCTTGGTGCTCATCCCGATCGTGCTGGCCAAGCTGTGGTCGGTGTTGCCCAAGCTGTTCGAGTGGCCTCCAGCGCGCTCACTGACCCAGCTCGTCGAGCGCGGCTCATTGTTGCTGCTGGTGGGCGGCGCGGTGTTCGAGCTGGTGACCGGCGTAATGAACATTCAGTACTACTACGCCTGGCCGTTTGGGTTTTACCAGGCGCATTACTACGGGGCCTGGGTGTTTATCGCCGCGTTCGTGGTGCACGTGGCGTTTCGGCTGGGGCGCCTGGTCACCGCGTTGCGGTCGCGCAGCCTGATCCGGGAGCTGCGGACCCCGTTGTCGGCCACCCGCCCGGAACCCCCGGATCCCGATCACCTGGTCTCACCGGATCCGGCCCCGCCGACCATCTCGCGCCGCGGCGCGCTGGGCATGGTCGCACTCAGCTCCCTGACCCTGCTGGGCTTGAGCATCGGCCAGACGCTCGGCGGCCCAGCCCGATCGACTGCCCTGCTGGCCCCGCGCGGTCTGGCACTGGGATCCGGACCGAATGATTTCCCGGTCAACAAGACCGCCGCCATGGCCGGCATCACCCCCGTCGATGACTCCTGGCGCCTGGCGCTGCACGGCCCAGCGTCCCGATCGCTGTGGCGGACCGAGTTGCTGGCGCTGCCCCAGCACACCGCCCGGTTGCCGATCGCCTGCGTGGAGGGCTGGTCCACCGGCGAACAGACCTGGACCGGGGTCCGGCTCGCCGACCTGGCCCGCATGGCCGGCGCCAGCCCCGGCGATGAGTTGTTGGTCGAATCCCTCCAACAAGGCGGTTTCCGCGCGGCCACCCTGTCGGCCGACCAAGTGCACGCGCCCGACGCGCTGCTCGCGCTGCGGGTCAACGGCGCAGACCTGTCGCTTGATCACGGCTTCCCGGCCCGAATCGCGGTCCCGGCCCTGCCCGGTGTGCACAACACCAAATGGGTCACCCGCCTGACCTTCCAGGCCGGGGCAGCGCGATGACCCGGCGCGAATCCCTCCAGCTGCTGGCCTTGCTGGCCAGCTTCGCCGTCGCCGGCTACGCCGCAATCCGGTTACTGGCCGGCAACCCGATCGGCATCGCCGCCTGGTTTGTCGGCAGCGCCGTCGTCCACGACCTGGTGCTGTTCCCGCTGTATGCCGGGCTCGACGCGGCGCTGGTCCTGCTGCTACGACGCCATCCCACGCTAGCCACCGTCGGCGGCGTGCCCTGGCTCAACCACCTGCGAGTCCCCGCCGTGGTCTCCGGACTGCTGCTGCTGGTGTGGGCCCCGCTAATCCTGCGGCTGCCCACCGAGTTCCACCTGGCCTCCGGACTGTCAGAGCAACCATTCCTGCCGCACTGGCTGGCGGTGACACTGGCGCTGTTCGGGATCTCCGCGACCACCTTGCTTGCCCGCGTCGCCACCAAGACCCGGCGTGCAGCAAGCCCCAGAAAAAGGAGCACCGATGAGGCCACTATTACCCAAAATTAAGGTGTCCTTGCCATGCCCCACAACGTGAATGAACGCCTTTCGCCACACCACACTCACCACTCACAGATCATCAGATCACCGGTGCGGGTATGGGCCGCGGTCTGGTGCAGTTCGGTGGGGTCAACCTGGACACTGGAGCTGCGCGAACTCGACGATAACACCCCACTGGGAAGGGTCCGGGATTGGATCAGCTCGGGTGTACCTATATCCCAACCAGAACCAACCGCACTTGCCTATCAGCTGCTCGCCGCACGCGGGCTTCGGCTATACCACCTAATCCACTGGCTGGGCTACCCGCAGCCGACATTTCCTTGGCTACGTCCACGCCGACACCACACAGCACAGCTCGCCAAATGCGGGCTGTCGTTAAGGAACCTGTCATGAACTCAAGTACGCTATTTCTGCTGGCCAGTGAGGCTAACTCAAGCATCTCTTTGTAGACGATTCGAGACCTAACGCGATGATCAATTGTCAAGGTGCTGAGCAGGGGAAATGCCAGCAACTGGCACCTGGTAGCAGCTTCCTTAACGACACCCCCTCTACGAGGAACCCACAACGCTGGGCGGCCGCGGCACGATCGTGCGTCCGAGACGCAACGGGGTGCCGATTGGTGTTCCATCATCGGCATCGGCCAGCCGAGCCTCACACTCCTGGCCGCCCGCAGCACCGTCCGGCAGTGACCCAGGCCCGGCCCAGATGAGGTCCCACGAGCATCGTGCCGTGGGTGAGGCCGCTACCGCGGGTGCCCTCGTCGAAGTCGGTGCCGACTGCGCCGGGGACCGTTTTGTTCTCAGCTACGGTGACCTGATCGCCTTGAGCGGAGACTTCTTCCCGAACCATCCCCCTGGCACCTACGGCGTCGACGGCATCCAGATCCGACCGGACGGCTGGACATCCGACGACCTGTTCCAGTTGGCCGCTATTCCCGGCGAGTCCGGAACCAAACTCGGCACCCAGGACGAGGTCATCTGCGCCCTCACGGTGATGGCGGTGGACGGGGGCTTCGTCGACACCCGCTTTGCGCCGGGAGGGCAGTTTCACCACTTCCGATTCACCGGGACCGCGGCGAATCCCGCGGTCGAAAGGCGGATCCGGGACCGCTTCCTGGCCTTGGCCGCCGCGAACGACGACCACTTCGTCGCTCCTGGCCGATGCGACACCGCGCACCACCACCGGAACCCATCGTCTAGCCGCTTCGACTCAGCAATCGTCGCCTATCACCGCCTTCACGAACTGGCTCTGGACCAGGCCCAGCGGCTGGGGCGTTGCCGGGGTGACCAGTCCCGGGCGATGGCACGGGAGGCGGCCGCCCAGCACTATCTCACCGACGCCTTCGCGGCTGGACACCTGCGGACACCAGTCACGGCAATCCGTCACTTCTGGCATCACAAGTATCCACGGTTCTGGCAGGACCTGCAACGCAAAGTCGCCGCAGACACGGCCTCGGCGCTGCGGGAGCTTTTCCCACCCGCAAGGATCCTGCCCAATCGCTTCCTTCACCGCCGCGTGCAGACGGCGGTCAAGACGCGCACGAGCAGGTTTCCGCAGATCACCCTCGGCGACCTGGTGGCCCGAGTGTTTCACGACTGGGACAACAGCCACGGCCTCATCCTCCAGGGCGGCGGGCTTCTCTTCGGCGACGGCTTCCTCGAGCAGGGCGTGGGCAAAGCCCTCGCCATTGCCGCCGTTCGCGCGGGCATAGACGACGTCGAGGTCGCCTACCAACTTGGAGTATCGGCAGCCCTCTGCACGGGCAGGCCCTCTACCAGCGGGTCCGATCAGCCACCGGTGCCCCCCGCGATGCATACCGAGCCGAGACCCTAATCCCGATCCTGTCGCCCGACAACCCCCCGCAGAACTGGCAGGCAGCGGATGCCGAAACATTGTGGAACTCTCCCATCGTCGGCAGCACCGGCACGACCGTGGGCATGGCGGTCGAGGAGACGCTGCGCCTTGGGGCAGAGCTCTCCCGCCGGCTGGATGGTCTGCGACCAGGCATCTTCGAGATGCCAGCGCTCATGGGCATGCCTCTGCGGCGATGGGCGGCCCGCAAGGCCTCCCAGGCCTATTATCACGGCTTCATTCAAGGGCTAGCCCAAAACCCCAAAGCGACCATGCTCGCCATCGTCAACAACCCCGCGGACGTTAACAACGACACAGACTCGTACCCCGGCCGCCGCGGACATTGAAGATTGCGGACGGTGAACGGCTTCCCCGTTTCCACCAGGTGCGGCTTGAGCCCGAATGCCCGCCAGATCCGCGAGATTGCCGACTGCGACATTCCCGTGGCCGTCGCCATCGACCGGGTCGACCAGTGCGTGTCATTCTTCGGTGGTTCTTGCTCCAGAGTTGCCGTGGTTACCCGTTCGACCTCTTGTCGAGATCGGAGCCGGCGGTGGCTACTGGGCCCGTCTCCTGACCGATCGAGGCGGTGACGTACTTGCCTACGATCGCCAGCCGCTGGATCCCGGCTGAACTGACATGGCAGAGCCGTGGGCGCCAGTCATGCCGGGCGGCATCGAAGTTGCTGCTTGTCATTCCGACCGAACGCTCTTCGTTTGCTGGCCGCCCCGTCCCAACGGCTTTATGCCAGCCCTGCTTCGCACCGCGCCTCAGACGACTTTGGCACTTATCACCGATGGCCGAAGCGACATCACTGACACTGACCCCATGTCGATCTTCTCGAGTCGCAATGGACAACTGTCTCTGTCGTTCGCATACCGAACTGGGCCAGCCGTAACGACCGCCTGACAATCTGGGCACGCCGGCGCTGAACCCTTGTGCCGTGAGGGGCGGCACATCACGCAGAACGGCTGAGGGAACGGCCAGCGAAGCTCAGATCGAACTGACAGCGGGCAGGCAGCCAAAAGAGGGCCATAAGGGACGAAATGTCATAACATCGCTTATCGGATCGCTCCCGCAGGTGCTCTACCAGCCGAAACACCTGGTGAATCCCTTTGGTTGTCGACGAGCGACGCCAAACGCGACGGTCGTGGCAAAACCAGCTACTACGAGCCCCCGGCACCGGCCGCCTTCGCTAATCACATTGATCGACTCGCCTCAGATAGGTGGGATGAACGCTCGCCCGATTCGTTGTCCCACCTACCTGAGGCAACCCGCAAACCGCTGTCAAGGTTGCTGACTCACCTCTGATGGGAACGGTACGAGGGGCAGAAGGAGATGACTCAGCTAGGCACGCTAGGTCGATTTTGATAGTTCTGTCCGATACCACGACGCATAGCGCGAGAATGTCTCGGCGAAACCAGGGCCGGGGTCGTAGTCGGCCAGCCGCCAGATGCGTTCCGAGGTGTACCAGTGGTCGGCGCAGATCCTGGCGAGATGCCGTTCGCTACCGTCGTTCGCGCGGATTTCCTTGCCGGCCTGTTCGCGGGAGGTGTGCCGGTTTGTCCAGGACAGACCGATGTTCCTGACTACCGTGTCGATCATTGTGCGGAGTACGGTCGGGGTCGGGTGGTTGGCGTGCAGGACGGTGCCCGGTGGCAGTGCGTCGGCGTGTGTAACTAACCCCGCCAGCACACCGGCTAGGTCGTCAACGGCGATCGTGGACAACCTCACCTGGTCGGCGTTTGGCAGACCGCTCAGCAGACAGATGAGTTTGACGAGCTCGGGTACGAACCAGCGGTCGCCCACACCGTGGATGAGATGAGGTCGTAGGACGACCCCACCGGCGGCATCGAGGCCGGACAGGTCCGCGGTGCTGGTCGTTCACCGGTTCACCCCGCCTCACCGCGCGGCGTCGGCGACCGGTGCTCTGGCTCCAACTGATCGGCCAACAGCGTCCGCAGCCGCGCCACCGCAGTAAACATGCGGGACTTCACCGTGCCCAGGAGGACATCAGTCATAGCGGCGACCTCACGTTGAGTGTGACCACCGAAATAGGCCAGCGCGAGCACGTTGCGCTGCTCGACCGGTAGGAGATGCAGCGCCGCGCGTACCTGACCGGCCGCGACCCGCGCCATCGCAGCCTGATCGGCACCCGGTCCGGAGTTGGTGACCAGTCCTCGCCCGCCTCCGGCACCGCTACCGTGCGTCGACGGACGCATTTCGTGACGCTGTCCGGGCACCGGGATGAGCCCGCGGATAGGCGACCGTTGAACCTGATCTGCCCGGGTCGTCTATCTGTCCTCGCCACCGTTGCGTGCCCGGCGAAGCGGCGTCAACAGGAGCCAGGGCGAGATCCGTGAAGATGCGCCGACATCTGGTTCATGTGCCCCGGCAGCGCCACCACGATCGTTGCGATGCCGATGGTGGTGCCGCCCTTGAGCGCGTCGGTCTTAAACGCACCGTTGAGGGCGGTGGCCGCGCCGTCGGACAGCTTCACCGTTGTCCCGGTCAACGTCGCCGTGCCGGCCTGGGCGTTCGTGGTGATCGGCTGCAGGGTGGAGCCGTCGAGGTCGAACAGTGTGGTGCGCGCGGCAACAACCTTGCCGTTGGCCAGCACCCGACCGGTCAGGATGGCCGGCTTGCCCGGTCGACGATGAAGTTGTCGAGCTGAACGGTGGTGGCACCCTTGGTCAGCTTCAGCCCACTGCCCTCGTGGATGATCGTGCCTTGGACGTAGGGGTCGACCTGCCCGGGCTTGTATACCGTCACGTTGCCCCCGGTGATCGGGAACCTCGCGACCCCGTTGTTGATCCTCGCTGTGCCCGACGGTGCCGGGGTGATCTGCAGCGACTTCAACGCGGAAACGAACCCCGAATCCAACGCCACCGACGTCGACACCCCACGCAGATGCGGAATCGATGCCACTGGCGGCGGAGCCGGGTCAGCCACCGCCACCCCAGAGGCCATACCGACCAGCGCAAGTGACATCGCACCCGCGAAAGCAACTGCGGCACATCGACGTAACACGTTCATCCTCGAAGTCCTTATCTCTGCGCGGGTGCAAGAAACCGGCAGGGTCCGAGCCGGGAACGTCTACCAGGCGTTCGCCACCCACCCCGACACGGTTCACCGCCACACCCGTCGCCGAGATCTGCTCCGCCCTGGAGCACCTGCAGGCCGGCCCCGGGCTCGATGTGCCGGTGGCTGGCCATGTCCGGGTAGTGGTGCGGCACGCTTGAACGTCAGCGGTAGTCGGGATTTTCGAAGTCGAACCGGCAGCCGGCGTCCCATTCCGAGCGCTGGTTGCCGTGGGCGGGGATGCCGCCGGTGTTCTTGAGTAGCCGGGCGAGGTGCATCAGGTTCCAGGTCATGAAGGTGGTGTTGCGGTTGGTGAACTCGTTTTCCGGCCCACCCGATCCGGGGTCCAGGTAGGATGGGCCTGGTCCGGCTTCGCCGATCCAGCCCGAGTCGGCTTGCGGTGGAATGGTGTAGCCGAGGTGTTGCAGGCTGTAGAGCACGTTCATCGCGCAGTGCTTGACGCCGTCCTCGTTGCCGGTGATCAGGCAGCCGGCCACCCGACCGTAGTAGGCGTACTGGCCGGCGTCGTTGAGCAGGTGCGAGCAGGCGTAGAGCCGTTCGATGATCTGCTTGGTCACGGAGCTGTTGTCGCCCAGCCAGATCGGCCCGGCGATCACCAGGATGTCCGAGGCCAGGACCTTCTGGTAGATCTCCGGCCATGCGTCTGTTGCCCAGCCGTGCTCGGTCATGTCAGGCCACACGCCGATGGCGATGTCGTGGTCGAGCGCCCGTAACACTTCGACCTGCACACCCTGCTTTTCCATGATTCGAGTGCTCACCTCGATCAGCCCCGCAGTGTTGCTCCGTTCGGGGGAGCGCTTCAACGTGCAGTTGATGAACAACGCCTTCAGATCGTCGTAGCGTGGCTGTGTCATCGCTTCTCCTGGGTCACGGCGTTCTCCTCAGTGGGGGCGTGGAATGCACTACAGGTCTTAGGTTGGAATGCCTGGTTTTGTTACAGTGATCATGCCAATCGGCGCGAGCACGACAGCGGTCGACTCGGGAGGGCCGATTCGCAGCGGCGGTCGCACGGCAGGCACGCGCTCATGATTCCCCAAGCCGCGTGGCTGGCCCCGATCTCGGCCATCAGGGCGGAACAAGATCGCCCAGAAGAGTGCAGGGAACGAAACCGTCGAGGTCCGAGCGCGAATCCAAGGTGCACCGCACCGCAGCCGGACCCGGTGCAGCAGCGCTCGCTGGTTGCCGTGGAGACATGTGCACCCGGCCTGCGGACCTGTTGGGAATAGCGAGATTGAGGGAAGCCGGCGCAGCTGCTGGCGGCTGGTCTGGATCCCGTGGCAGCCCGTGCAACGAGGTTGCAGACCATCTGTGGTATTCGGTCGCGGCGACGAGCGTGCCAGACTCGCCGGTGTGGCTGCGCTGCAGGTCGTGGCGATGGTTGTGGGCGCCGTCCTCGTCATGGTGACCATGTCCGACGTTGTCGGGAGGCTGGTTATCCCGCGTGCGCGGGCCAGCGTGTGGGCCCGCGTGGTTGGCGCCGTGGTCGACGGGGTGTTTCAGCTGCTGATCCGGCGTTTCACCGACTATGAGAACAAGGATCGGGTCCTGGCCGCGCAACCGGCAGTGTACCTGCTGGTGTTACTTGGTGGCTTGCTGTTTGCTTTTGAGATCGGGTATGCGCTGCTGCTGTGGCCGTGGACTCTCGGCTTTGCCAGCGCGTTGCGGGAGGCGGGAAGTTCCCTTTTCACCCTCGGGTTCGCCGCGAGCCCCGGCACGGCGCCCACCGTCATCAACGTACTGGCTGCCGCGACTGGGCTGGTGGTCATCGCGCTGCAGATTGCCTATCTGCCGGCCCTGTATGCGGCGTTTAATCGCCGGGAGACTGAAGTGACGCTGCTCACCGCCCGCGCGGGTTTGCCGCCGTGGGGTCCGGAATTGCTGCTGCGCACCAGGTACGGGGTGCGCGTGCGCACCGACGATTTGCCGCAGTTCTACGCGCAGTGGGAGCGGTGGGCGGCCGACGTGGCGGAAAGTCACGCCACCTACCCGGTGCTGGTGCGTTTCCGCTCGCCGCAGCCGCTGTCGTCCTGGCTGGTGGGGTTGCTGGCGGTGATGGATTCGGCGGCGATGCTGCTGGCGCTGCGCCCGAGTCAAGACCGGATCGAGCCGCGGCGGGCGATCCGCATGGGCTTCACCGCGCTCCGCGAGATCGGCACGGCGCTGAACATCAGCTACGACCCTGATCCGGACCCCAATGCAGACATTGCCTTGACCTTCGCGGAGTTCGCGGCCGCGGTCGACCAGTTGCAAGCGATCGGCTTTCCGATTGAGCGCGACGCAGCCGAAGCCTGGCCGCACTTCCGGGGCTGGCGGGTGAACTACGAAGCCCTGGCCTACAAGCTGGCTTGGCGTACCGACGCGGTACCAGCCCCGTGGTCAGGGCCCCGCCGATGGCCCGCGACCCCGATTCCGGTGCGACGGCCTCCCGACCGGGCACCCGATGACACCGGTGCCACATCCCCGAACCTCGGCGACGGGTTCCCGGACTGATCCCACCTACCCCAGTCCGTCGTCTGAATCCTCCTCCGTAACCCGAGCACCCGGCGTACCGTGGGTGCTTCTTCAGTTCTGCGCGTAGGAAGGACCGCGGTGCAGGAGCAGCGGCCTGCCCACGAGCGAGATGTTGGACTGGCGAGCGTGAGGCGACCGCCGCCGTCAGCGCAGCCACCCGTGCCGCACTGCCGCACCTGCTCGACCGGGCTCCCGCCACGATCGTCACCATGAGTTCGGTCACGCGTTCCTGCCGGACCCGGCGG
The DNA here is from genome assembly GCA_023252195.1 of Pseudonocardiales bacterium. GTDB lineage: Bacteria > Actinomycetota > Actinomycetes > Mycobacteriales > Pseudonocardiaceae. Next base: position 7,680 of record JAHEXI010000014.1, on the reverse strand, counting down.
TCATCGACTACAGCGCCGCCAAGGGCGCATTGACCAACTTCTGTAAGTCGGTGTCCAAGGAGTTCGGCCCCCGAGACGTGCGGGTCAACACCGTCAGTCCCGGGCCGGTCGAGACCGATCTGTGGCTGGGAGACCACGGAGTCGCCGCCACCGTCGCCCGGGCCACGCACGGCCATCCCGAACAGGTCGCCACACAGGCCGCCGCCGACACGTCGACCGGCCGCTTCACCCACCCCAGAGGTCGCCGACCTGGTTCTGCTGCTCGCCAGTGATCGGGCCGGCAACGTCACCGGCACTGACGTCCTCATCGACGGAGGGTTGGTCAAGACCCTGTGACCCGCTCGAGCGTAGGACGACTACCGAGGGTCACGCCAGACGCCGCGGTGGTCAAATTAGCGGCGGGACTTGGGGAGAGATCGGGATTTCCAGCACTGTTGGCTTGTTTTTTGTCCACGCTTGGGCTGCGGTCGTTTTGATCGTGTCGAGATCGTCGAGGCGGGCGGCGTCGCAGCCATATCCCTTGGCGAGGGACACGATGTCGATGCCGGGAATGTCGAAACCAGGAACGCCGGGTGTCTGTTCGAGGACAGCAAACGACTTGAGAATGCAGTATTCCTCGTTGCGCATGACCACGATGAGCATGGGTAGCTGTAGCTGCGCGGCGCTCCAGATTGACTGAACCGAGTACTGGAACGATCCATCACCGATGATCACGATCACGGGCCGGTTGCGGCCGGTGTCGCGCTCGGCCAGGGCGATCCCCACCGACGCTGGGAGATTCCAGCCTAGGCCGCCACTGGCAAATGTGTAGAACGTGTCGGGCTCGGTGACCGGCCACGCCTGGTGCAGGTCGCTGAGGTTGGACGGGGTTTCCTCCACCAGGACAGCATGTGCGGGCCGGATCTCATTGAGCGCGGCAAATACCTGCGCGGCGGACAGGCGGCCGTCGTGCGCTTGCTGTTGTGCCCGGCCTGGATGAGGCGCCATACGATGGGCAGTTTTCGCAGGCGGTTTGCGGGTCGCAGGTTGGTGCCCGACGAGCAGGTCTGTCAGGGCAGTCACAGACAGGACGGGATCCCCGAGGATGCTGTCGCCCACCGGAGCACGAGCGGTTTCGTTCGGATCATCGCAGATGTGCAGTAGCCGCAGTCCGGGTGGGAGATACGGGCCCGGCACATACGGGTAGTAGCGGAACACCGGCGCGCCGATGACTAGGGCGAGGTCATGGCCCTGGAGCTTGGTGCTCAGTGGGCCGATGGCAAACGGCAATCCGCCGCAGTAGAGCGGATGGTCTTCGGGAAACGGTGCACGTTCGCAGGCGGGCGCGGCCCAGACCGGCGCGCCGAGCGCCTCGGCGAGCGCAACCGCTTGGCTCCAACCGTTTCCCCGGGCGAGGGCGGCACCATAGATCAGCACCGGGGACGACGCTTCCCGTAGCGCCTGGGCAACGTCGCGCAAGCGCGTGGGATCCGGCGCGATCCGTCTACTGACCGTCCGCACGACAGCCGGTCCGGCGCAGTCCTGGTCCCAGTCATCAAGCGGGAGTGAGAGAAACACCGGCCCTGAGGGCGGCTGGAGCGCGGTGGCAATCGCACGCATGAAGGCGGTGGGCACATCTTGGGCGCGCACCGGCTCATACGCCCATTTCACCCAGGGACGGGGCAGCGTGGTGGCCTCCACATTAGTCAGCCACGGCTCCAGCAACAGCATCTCGCGCGTTTGCTGTCCGGCGGTCACGATGAGCGGCGTCTTGTTCTGAAATGCCGTCAGGAGATTTCCCATCGCGTTGCCCAATCCAGCCCCGGTGTGGACGTTCACCAGGGCTGGTTGGCGCATAGCCTGCGCAAAGCCGTCGGCAATTGCGATTACCGAGGCTTCCTGCAGCGCCAACACGTAGCGAAAGTCGGACGGGAAGTTCTTCAGGAACGTCTCCTCGGTCGAGCCAACGTTGCCGAAGATCGTCGTCAAACCAACCTGACGGAGCAGCTGGTAAGTGACCTCCCGTACCGTCTTCGTGCTCCCTGGAGTGTCGGACATGCAACTACTCCTTCCTCAACAGAGGTGTACAGCGTCTCGTGGCCAGGTCAGGAGGGTGCGGCCGAAGCCGACCGACACCCCCTTGGAGAACAAGGTGGCGCACGGCACCGTAAGGCTCCCACCGGGGTGCCCATCGAGGACCGGATGCACGTCCTACTCGGCGCACACGCCAACGATGCCCACCACCCCATGGGGTTGATCAGACGCGCGAGATCATCGATGACCTGCGTCGAATTCTCCTCCTCCGAGCGCGCCGCGATCGGGCTCGCGGAAACCGGCCCAGCCGACGACCCGCGCTGCCTGGAGCCGTCGATGGCTACCACCGCCCGAGCTACTCAACTACGTCTAACCCCTTGCAGAAAATCCGGTCGCGGGCCACGATCTGCTGAGGCATGCTGTTCCACATTCGTGGAAGTGGAACACCCGACCCAGGCCTCAGCCGCGGCCGAAATAGCAGCGCTTCTCCGTTCCGGAGCTCGTCCCACAACGTCCGTTCCGAAACTGCGCTACGGCGCCGACTTCCGGTACGGTTCGGGCATGGGGACCGGTCACGCTCACCCGGCGGTCGGCCTGGAGCTCGGCTACGCCCGCGTCTCCACCACCAAACAAAGCCTGGAGCGGCAGCTCCACGCGCTCGCCGGCGCCGGGCTCGCGGTCGATCGGCTCTACACCGACAAGAAGACCGGCACCGCCGTCGACCGTCCCGGCCTGGCCGCATTGCTCGGCTACGCCCGCGCCGGCGACACCATCATTGTGCACACCCTCGACCGGCTTGGCCGGAACCTGCGCGAGGTCCTCAACCTCGTACACGACCTGGCGGAGCGCGGCATCGGCGTCCGCTCCCTCGCCGACCCGCTGCCGATCAACACCACCGACGAAGGCATGGGCCGCATCGCGTTCCTACTCCTCGCTCTGTTCGCCGAGATGGAGCGCACTTACACCGCCGAACGGGCCGCCCACGCCCGCGCCGTCGCCGAAGCCGCCGGCCGGCACATCGGCCGCCCGCTCGCCCACCCGGCCGACAAGATCGAGTACGCCCGGCTGCTCAAGGCCCAGGGCCACAGCCTCGGCCAGATCGCCGCCAAGACCGGCATCCCCAAGACCTCGCTGCACCGCTACCTCGACGCCATCCAGCCCGAGGAAGACGCGTCCACCGCGGCAGCCAAGTGAACTACCGGCTACTTAGCCCCTGGTGACGCGTTCCTTACCTACAGCCCAACCAGCTCGTAGTCACCCAAGCTCGACAGGCTCGACCGGTCACCGGAGCACTATCAAGCTGTCCAAGCTGCTGCAGACACGCAGAGTGGACCTAGTCGTACTTGACCAAGGCGTCGACACGGTACCAAACAGGTACTGCCCACCGTAGGACTCGCTTGCGGTGATCTCGTGATCGCCCGGCCGATTTACCACTACCTGCGGGGCTCCGAAGCTGTACTCGCCGCTCACCTCGGCAACGATCCGCACCGCACGATCCCCACTGCACGTCAGGGAGGTCTTCCTTCGAGGTCCAGCGGTCCCAGGACGGCCTACGGCGGGTCCCTGCCTCCGGGGCAGGTGCAAGTTCAAACGCTGCTGGGACGAAAGGCCGGCCCCTTGTTCAAGAGGCGTGCCGCTATTGGTGGGGGTCGCGTCCAGCATCTGGTCGGCGGTGCGCCAGCGAGGCAGCTGCGTGAGGGGCCTGGTCTTTGGCCTCACGTCCCTCGGTGGCTTGCCGCTGGAACCAGCGACGCCACCCGCTGGGAAGGGTCCAGGGAATGAAATGGAGATCACTAATGACCTCAGGGCAGTTGGAGCGAGCCGCGTGTAACGGTAGACGCCTGCTGGCGCCTCAAGTCGATGGTCTAGCGAACTTTCCTAAACCGTGTGTCGCAGGTTCGAATCCTGCCGGGGGCACCAAGCCAGAGACACAAAGCAGCTCTGAGCTGCCAATTCGTGGTGCGGCGCGTGGTGCGAGGCTCGAACTGTGGGTCACAAGAGTCGAAGCTGACGCACGGATTGCGATATCAACCAAGATCGCCCAGTGACGGAATGGCCCAAGACTCTGCACTCTCCGGCAACGTCGGTCGATACATTCAAGCACCATGACCACCGGCCGCTCCTCGAGCTGCTCACCTACGAGGACCTCAGGCCATCTTTCCGCAAACCAGATCGCCGCGACCACGCAAGCGGAGCTCCATACGGTCTGGTGCGCGAACGCGACTGACGCGAAGGTCACCCGACGGTTCATCATCACCACGACGTCGGCGTACGACCAGCACGTCCTGGCCGAACTCGACGAGGTCGCCCTCATCCAGCGCTGCAACGATCGCGGCGAGGTGCTTCGGCGACCACAACTCGATCACTGTCATCTGCAACTTCGGCGATTCGGGCATCGGTCGTAGGGTTGCCGTCAGGCAGCTCAACGCGGTGAGCCCGCTGTCAACTCATGATCGTTTCAGCGCCGAACCCAGTCACGTCGCCAGCACAGGCCGACATCGAGAGGCAACCGCCGGGTAGGTCCGCGCCTCCCCTGGCTGGCGGTGCTGCCACGCTGCGTACGAGCCGGTCTCAGTTGTGACGCACCGGGCCACCACCCGAGACAGCAGCCATAGCGGGCTCCTGAACCGCCGCCCTGATGAAAGTTAGCAAACTTGCTATCATGTTCGGGTGGGTTCAGCGTGGAGGATCGAGGCCGAAGATGAGGTCGACACCTGGCTGATGAAGTTGTCCACGCGCGACGCCGCCCGTACACGCTTTTACCTGCAACTGCTCACCGAACAGGGCAGCACCTTGGCCATGCCGTACGCCCGCAGCCTCGGGAATGGCCTACGTGAATTGCGGTTTCATCTTCGCGATGAGCAACGACGCATCACGTTCTGGGTAGCACCCGACCGACGGATCGTGCTACTCACGACGTTCCGAAAACAGCGCCAGAACGAACGCCGCGAAGTCGAGCGTGCCCACAATGTTCTCAAACAAGTGCAACAGGAGTTCGACAGATGAACAGTCGACGAGACATAGAAGAAATCTACACCGCACGGGACGACGCAGACGCTGACGAGTTCCGCGACGCTTATGAGGAAACCCGCCGTTCCTACGAATTCGGCATACTTACCCACACGCTCCGCAAGGCCGCTGGTCTCACGCAGAAGGAACTCGCCACGCGCATGGGCACCACCGCCTCAGTCATCGCTCGGCTGGAAGCAGGAGGCACCTCCCCAACCTTTGCCACACTCGAGCGTCTCGCGGACGCGCTTGGCGTGCAGCTGCGTCTGGAGGTAGCCGACGCCACCGACCTTCCCGCCGTGACCTTCGGCGCCGCCTGAAGTAACGACACCGTCCGCGCCAACCACCTTGCCGATCGCGGGCACCAACGAGCAGTCAGGGATCGCCAACTAGCTGCCGGCATCGGGCACGGCGCTGCAACTACCCGATGGCGCCCTTCCGTTTGACGTCGTGAGCATCCCGGCATCCAAGGCAGCGCAGCCACAGTGAAGCGGCATCCGAGCCACCTGGCACAGGCCATAGCGCCAGTCGAGGTCGAGCACGAGGGCATCACACCCACGGCGGACTGCTCACCAAGCCCATGCAAAGGCCAAGCCACAGCGGTACGGCGTGGTGCGGATCGTGGTGCGAACTTGGCAACAATCCTGCCTCACGACATGGGTGGTGCGACGTCTCTCGAACTGTAGTCGCTGGTAGCAGGCCTATAGGCCGACGACGCAGCTCTTCCTAAACCGTGCGTCGCAGGTTCGAATCCTGCCGGGCACCCTACAGAGCATGAGATTGAGGCCGAGGTCGCTCGCTTTGCGGACCTCGGCGCGCTCCTCGCAGCGATCCTGGACCCGTCGCGTGAGCTGGATCTGCACGTCCGTCGGCGCCTGCAGCGGCTCAACAGCGGGGGCACAACCACGGTCAACACGACTCATCACTCAAGACACACCTATTGGAGGATCCGCCTCGGCCGTTGAGCGGCTCGATGAGAGGTAGCGACCAGGCGCACCTTCGTGGACCCCGTCGGCTTCGCGGCCCGGATCGTGGCTGTCGAACTCCGGACGCACGCGGTCGTCGCAACGTACTCATCTGCCGATGAGCGTACGTTCGATCCCATTGCATGACGTGCCGCAGTTGCGATCTCATCGGCGGCGCACGTGCGACTGGTTGCTCAACGTGCCGATCGCAAGTCCGGCCGTGACCATCCTTGCTCAGCGATCACGCGCCTGGCCGGCGACCGTGGATAAGCATCATCGGCGCGCGTGTCCGTTCGACGTCGTAGTCGTAAGCGTTCAGGTCGGCAGGGTCGGCCAGCTTGTAGGCATCCGCGAGCACGGGTGATTCGACCCGCAGATCGGTGAAGCCAACCTCGGCCAGAACCTCATGGTAGGTGCGTGTCGACCAGAAGTAGTCCGAGAGCTCCAGCCATTCGCCGTTTGTCAGCAGCAGTCGGGCGACTAGCGGGTCGCCGTCGTGGTAGGCCACTTCTGGGTTTCCTCGTAGTAGGCCGGTGGAGAATCGTATCCCCACAGACTCTGGATGAGGATCAAGAACCGCGAACCGCCCACCGGGCCGAAGTACACGCCATACCTCAGCGGCGATAGCCCGCAGCTGCTCACGGGAGGGCAGCACGACGAAGACAAAGCAGGACATTGCCGCGTCCATGCTGCCGTCCGGCAGGAAGTCAAGCCGATTGCCGTGTATCTGACGATAGGTGATCAGGGGATGGTGGTACCGTTGCGAGGCGATCGCCAACATCTCGGCGGAAGGATCTACGGCAATGACTCGGATGTCATAGCTGCGTGCGATCCGGTCGGCGGCTCTTCCCGGCCCGCATCCGTAGTCGAGCAGCGTTTTCGGAGGGTCGGGGCCGCCGATGCCGAGAGCCCTAAGCGCGAAGGGGTACCCCAGCGTCCATCCAAGCCTGCTATCAAGCTCAGCGAAGCTGGCCGAAGTGGGTGCGTTATAGGCCGTGTCCCCGTTTGGGTCCATCTGCAACCTCGTCCTTTATTGATTGCGTTCAGGTCTACGTTTCATGTCCGTCACCGTCTACCTAAAACCATCGGGCGGCTCTTGTGCCCGATTTGGGCCGACGAGGTGATCAATGCTGATCTGGACGGTTTCGCCTTGGGAGTGTTCCGCTGATCTGTCCACCTTCCATGTGAGGAATCTGCACCCCCAGCAGACAGGGCTGCGGTTACTCGCGCTTCTCGACGCTGCAATTCGACACCGTGCCCGTTTTGCGCCCAGTTCGCCGCTTTAACCACGCGCGCCTGCCACTGGCAGTCCGGACCGATCAGCCGTTTCGGGCAAAAACCCGCCGGCTTGTGACACCGCCCTGACGATGGCGCCCCCAACAATCGTGTCCACAGCGTCACGGACATCGAGCGCGAGATCGGCCCACCCAACCCGCCTACCCAATGCACTCGTCATGCACGAAATACTGACATCCCAACCCACGCCACCGCCGCTGCTTTTCGCAGTCAGGGCAACAGGACCGCCGAGACGAACGACCGCTCATGCCGCCATTAGCGCAGTGCCGCATCGATCGAGGCTCAAGCCGTCGCAGTAGCTGGCCACATCTGCCGCGATATCGTGATCCGATGCTTGATCTGAGCAGCCTGGATCTGGAGGAGATCGCTGCCGCTCTTGGCGACCAGACCGACTACG
>JAHEXI010000013.1 GCA_023252195.1 Pseudonocardiales bacterium | reverse complement strand
ACGAGCACTCCCCCAGCCCCACACCACCGACATCAAGATCATCCGTCGTGATCGGCTCGGCGGAGTCATCCACGAATACATGCAGGTCGCATAGCGTGGCGAAGTTCCAGGCACCCACAGGCTCGCAGAATCGCTCTCAGCGCGCCCTGCCCGCCATCTCCGGCCCCTCGTACGGGGAGCCCTACACCAGTAGTTGAGGGAACCGCGATGTCGATCACCAGGACAACTCTCTGCAGGTTCGGCAGCCAACGTTGAGGTAGATCCGATCCAATTCCTCCAGATCCGGACCGAAGCGGTGCGCGGCGTCGTAGCTAGGCAGTTTGTCGGTGACGACCACCCGTGGCACGTACCGCAGTCCCGTGCGCAGCTGGCGGAAAAGCCGTTTGGCAGCCTTCGCGTTACGCCGGGGCTGGACGGGGCCGTGCTGGTCAACGTCCCGTCACAGGTAGCGGGTCTTCCCGTTAATCTTGATGAACACCGCCGATGCCTACATGTAGTGGTCGGCGGCTTGCTCCGGAGTGGTCAGCGGCTCAGCCAGAGTGGTGGGTGGCTCAGCGCCAAGATGGCCGAAGGACCATCCCGAAATCTCGGAGAGCCGTCCTCGCCAGTGCATCCCGGCACCGGGCAGCGGACTGACACCGGGAGCCACCACCCGGGCCTCGGTCAGGTGAACAAAGGCGGTCCGATCCTGCTGGGCGACAAGACGCTGGTAGCGGTCGGGGAGACCCTCGGTCACCTCTCGCGCAGCCCGACGCTCGGCATGGTCCTTCGCCACTGACTCCGCAGCGCCCTTGAACAGCCTCGCCCAACCACCGTGCTCGTCGTCGATGGAACCCCCGACGTGCACGATGAACGCGGCCCGGGCGGCGTGCTCAACTTCATCGAACCACTGCCAGTCGGGGATGATCGTTCCGCTGATGACCAGGCCACCCAGTGTGAGCACGATACCCGGGCCGCCGTCCGGGGGCTCGGTGAGAGCATTGATCGCCCCGACCACGGCTTCCAGCGCATGGTCAACCTGCGGCACACCTCTGCCCTGGGCCATGCTGGGATTGTCCACCACGGCGGGCGGGTAGAACACAGCTTCTTTACCCCACTCCGCTGCGGATCGCCGATCGTCGAAGATCGCGAGCGGGTCGAGCAGGTCACCGACTGGGCGCATCGCCACGTCGTCGAGCCCGTAGCGCCGCAGGCCCTCGCACGCGATGACGGTGTCGTGCGGCCACACCGAACCCACGTGATAAAAGATCGGGTTGTAGCCCGCCATCTCCGCCGAGAGCGTGCGCAGCCCCCGACCGCTGGCCATGGCCGGGCTCGCCAGGCTGCGCAGCGACCTGCACGGCCTCCTGCGGCGAGTGCCGCAGCGGGTTGGTCGTCCCGGCGTTGGAGGTTCGGAAGATAGCGGCCTTGCAGGAGCCGCTGGACCCGGCGAGCGTGCCCTGACCGCCGACCGGATCACCCGATACATGGCCGGACGCTCGCCGCCGGCCAGCCCCACCACCCGCGCCGCGGCCAAGCTCACCCTCACCGCCGTCTGCCCGGGCCCGACGCACCGAGGCGCTCCACGCCCCCAGTGCTGGCCACCGGCGGTGGCTGCAGTCCTGACCGTGCAATGCGCCCATTACCTGTTCCAGGCCGAGGCCGAGATCGACGACGGCAAGGTCACCGAAGAACCGGCTAAAACCGCCGATCCCGGTGCGTCTTTAGGCGCAATGGTCAAATGCGAAGGTGGAAAACCCGGGGCACGGCGCCTGACAGGAGAGTCGGACGCCGCCCCGAGAGCACGAGTCATCTGGTTACCAAGCGTGCACAATGCGCCGTGTTGTGTGGTCTCGGCGCCGGCAAACGACAATCGTCTGCCGGCGCAGGCCCGCGGCGCTGAGCCTCGTCGCGGCGTGCTCGGCGTGGGTGCCCGGTGCTCATGCTGAGAGCTCCGACCGGGAGGAAAGACCTTCTCTGCTGGTCTAGCCTTGGCCTGTCGATACCCCGTAACCCAGTTCTACTCTGTACTCTCCCGCGAAACAAGAGGTCGGACCGAGATGCGGTCGAAAACGCCTAAGTAGCTGAATGACGGTAGTTATGTTTTAACATTGCCACGCCCGTGACGTGCGACGATGTCAATTTTGTGCGAATTTGTTACCTCATTCCAGTGGCTGACAGTCGACACTTTCCTGTTCAGCGACATCAGAATTTCGGAAGCACGCGTCCATGAGCTCGCAGGACGAGTGGTGTCGAAATTCACAGAGCCACCCGGCGGCGCACGCGGTTGTGAAAGATCCGGGCGGCCCGACCGAGCACTGCGCAGACCCCCCGGCCACCCCGGAACGACCTGCCACACCGCTGATCGGCAACCGGGCCGCAGCCACCTGACACAGCGACACCGGGTCCCTAGGCGTGGAGGTCACCATGCCCACCCATACCCGGTCGGCCCGGGTGGCTGAGCCACTGGCTGCTGCCTGGCCCGCATGCCGACCCGATGATGCTTACGGTGAGGAACTGCGCCAGGTCCTCAGAGATCGTGATCGAGTGCCCCAACTGGTTCTCGCTGCCGGAGGGCCCGCCTCCGCGACGTCGACGCTCTGTGCGTGTCGCTCTCGAGAAAGCTGGCGGGCAGTGGCGGTGGTGGTCAGCTGGGTGGTGGTGTTGGGTGCTGGGTCCGTTCCAGTCCGTCGATGAGTGCGTTGATGCCCGCGGTGAATCGCTCGTCGCGGTTGTCGAGCCAGACGTGCTCGCCCAGAGCGATCAGGGTGGGGAAGCGGTCATCGGGAAGCGACCGGAAGAATTCGTGGAGCCGTTTTCTGGTCGCCGTGTCCTGGACGCGCTGTTCGTTGACGGAGATGCGGGGACTGCTGACCTCAAATCCGATGGTGTAGTCGACGATGAGGAAGAAGGCGAGGCCGGCTTCGCGGGGGGGGAACCCGGCGTTGTGTAGCGGCAGCAGGAAGGCTTCGGCCAAGGCAAGGGAGTGCGGTCCGAGGGGGTCGCGGGTTTTCAGCAGACCGGCGACCCCTGGATGGGCTTCCAGCACCTTCCGTAGCCGACGAGCGAGCGCCTTGATCTGCTCTTTCCACGGCAGTGCGTGGTTAACGTCGCCGTCGACCTCGGCGAGCACGCCGTCAACGATCAGGTCTTGGAGCTGCTCTTTGCTACGCACGTGGCGGTAGAGCGCACCGGGGACCACCCCGAGACGCGCGCCCAGGGTGCGCATGGTCAGCGCCTCGACGCCTTCCTGGGCGATCACCATGAGGGCCTCGGACACCACGCGTTCCTGGGTGAGCGTGCGGCGGACCTGCTCATCAGTTTCCGGAGCGTCGAACCACAATGAGCGCGTCGCTGCCGCGCCACGTCTTTTGGGTGTGCCGATCTGTTGCTCCCCCACCCACGTCTCCCCTCGACGAGCATTGACAGTGAACACCGTTCACGTTAACGTGAACGGTGTGGCTTGACAAGTGGACACCCTTCGCATCGTGTGGGGTCTAGGTTCATCCCGAGCCGCCGAACAGCTGAATAAGGGAAATTTGAGATGGCCATCATGACGCGCTGGGATGCCTTCCAAGACCTGCGCGGCGCACAGGACCAGATGAACGAGATGTACAAGTTGTTTGCCCAGGTGCGCGGTCAGCAGGCCGCGCAGTCCGGCACCGGTGCGAGCAGTGCCCCGGCCTGGGCGCCGCCGGTCGATATCTCCGAGCGCAAAGACGCCTACGTTGTTACCGTCGAGCTCCCGGGTGTCAAGGTCGAGGACCTGGAGATTGCGTTCCAAGACGGTTTGCTGACGATCCAGGGTGAGCGGTCACTGACTCAGGACCGCGCAGATGAGCAGTTCCACGTGCTGGAACGCCGCTACGGACTCTTCCGTCGCTCGATCACGCTGCCCCTGCATGTCAAGGCCGATGCCATCGAGGCATCGACCGAAGACGGCGTGCTGCAGGTGGTGGTACCCAAGGTGGAGGAAGTCAAGCCCAAACGCATCGAGGTACACGCGGTCCGGACACTAGCCCCCACTGCCACCGACGCGCCGGAGAGCACTCCCACTGACGAGGAACAGGAAACGGCCGACCGGGGTGGTCGCATCGATGCCATGCGTGAGCACGGCCACGTCGACTCCGCGTTCGTCGAATAGCGCGGCGAACAAGCCTGATCCTGGTGGGGTTGGGAGTTGACGCGATCGGACGGTAGACGCCGGGAGCCTGTCGCACTGGTGGGAGCCCGCGGACCGCCACTGCAGGTGACGATGGCGCGGGCGTCGCCCCGTTTCGGCTCCCAAACCCCACCATCCTCGGGAAGGACAAGGCGATGCCTGCGATGACGCTGCACGCGCAAGCCGATCTGTGGCAACACCGAGCGGCAACATTCGCGGCACTGTTCATGCAGGGCGAAATACAGTCGCCCGACAATGAAGTCGATCGCACCGACGTGCTGCTCTACGCAGTCATGAACCGCGGACTGCCCTTAGCCACCGACCTGCCCCGACTCACGCTGGGACAGCGCCGCGGCTGGGCGGTACACCTCGACCCAGCCGGAGCGCTGACCCTCACCTGGCCACACGTCCAACCTCTGCTGCTCGACGCGCCACTGAACCTCCCCACCGGCTGGCGCGAGGCAGCAGAACAACACGGCCTGGTGCTGCTCTTCGTTGGCGACCGACTCGGCCTGCGCGACCAGACCCAGAGCCACCAGACCAACCCCGGGCAACGCTGGCCACACGCCGCTGAACGAGGTGAACTGGCCGCCGGAGCTATCGCCTACCCGCGGCATCATGAGCAGCTAGAACCCCGCCCAGCACACCTGACCGATCCCCGGTCCAGAAGTCGAGCCGGCCGATGGACCCGCACTCGGTGGCACCTTCGGACGAATACGCGGATCCCCGCGAGACACCCCCACGCTGCGAAATGACGCCACCAGCACCACCCACGACAGCAAGGACGCCCCGCACGTGCTGCGACCGGAAGAGGTCCGCCAGCTGGCCGACCGGCTCATGACCGAATACCACCACTGAGAAATCCACCGATCAACTGGCCGTGTGGCAGAGGCTGATCGACGCCCTCGAGCGACCGGACGCCGACTGGCAGAAGGCACAACGAGGTGTGGTCATCACTTCCAGCCCGGCATCAAACATGGGATAGCTGAAGTCGAGCACCTGCTCACGGTCCTTGGTGATCGTGATCCCGGCGGTGCCCACGTCCACGGTCGTCGTTTGCACATCTCTCAGCAGCGAAGGGAGGGTGTCGTGCCAGACGTAGCTGGTCTGCCGGGAATTGCGCCGCGCGATCTCGTTCCACAAGTCGATGCTGAAGCCGTGATACTGATCGCCGTTTTTGGTCACGAACGGGTCGAGCGGTTTGATCCCCACCTTGATGGCGCTTGGTGCGCCGTCGGCGTCGCGCCTCGTCGTGTCCACGGTCGCCGCTGACGCTGCGGCCATGATCATGATCAGCCCTATCCCAACAACAGCCGCCCACCTGCGTGTTCGGATCATCACGAAGTGACAATATGTTCCCGGAGAACGGGTACGCAGCTTGATGAGCGAGTGTCCGGTCCACCACACAGCGAGCAGTGCCAGGATGGCGACCTCGTGCAGCACGGCCACGAAGGTCTGGCGGCCCACGTCGGGGTCGGTCATGCCGGTGTCGGTGAACTGGCCGATGTCAGTGGGGGTGCCGTAGAGCTCGTCGAAAGCCATCCGCCACGAGGCGGCCCCGGCCCCAACCGGTGATGATCAACGTCCCGTCGATGTCGAAGAGGATGGCGAGGTATTTCGGTGCCATGACTGGTTTCCTCATCCCGCTGGCTTCTCGGCGTGTCCGCCGAAGCCCCGGCAACGTCAGACCGCCAGGCAGCTGTCCGCTCCCGAATCGGCTCCAGGCGCGACCTGGCTGGCTGATCACCCGCCGGCGCGAAATGTGGTCCAGTCGGTCTGGGACACTCTCTCACCGAGTTGGAACAACCCGGTCATTATCCGGAAGCCATCGCCGCGCTGCGGCTGATCTTGGCCCACCATCAGCCCACACCGGCGGGTCGATACCGCGCCTGCCGTCGCTGGAGATGCCGTCCCCGTCGCTTTCCTTGCATTGTGTGGCATCAGATCCGCGCCGCGCTTCGAGGGGGCATCCGGTGCTGGGCGCTCAGCGGGTTTGTTGAGCGCCGATGCTGAAGCGTGCGGCGCGTCGGTGTATCCGGTGCTGGTGGCCGCGGCGGCGCAGGTGGGGCAGGTGTCCCTCGGGCTCGGCGAAGAACAGTCGCTTCGCTAGCTCGATGAGCACGAGGTAGGCGATGACCATGCCGGCGAGGGCGAGGAAGAACCCCAGCGGCAAGGACGCGAACCCCAGGATTCCCGACAGTGGGGACAGTGGCAGCACGACACCGATGGTCACCGTAGCGAACGCGGCGAGCAGCAACGGGCGGCTGGGTCGGCTGCGGGTCAATGGGCTGCGCCGGGTGCGGATCGCGAAGATCACGAGGGTCTGGGTGGCGAGGGATTCGACGAACCAGCCGGCCTGGAACAGGGCGGCCCCGGCGTGGAAGGCGCCCAGCATGAGGGCGAAGGTGAGGAAGTCGAACAGGCTGCTGATCGGGCCGAAGAAGACCATGAAGCGGCGGATGAAGGCGATGTCCCAGTGCGATGGGGCCTGGAGCTGTTCGGGATCCACCCGATCGGTCGGGATGGCCAGCTGGCTGGCGTCGTAGAGCAGGTTGTTGAGCAGGATCTGGCCCGGCAGCATCGGCAGGAAGCTGAGCACCGCGGAGGCGGCTGCGGCGCTGAACATGTTGCCGAAGTTGCTGCTCGTGCCCATCAGTACGTACTTGATCGTGTTGGCGAAGATGCGGCGACCCTCGGTGACGCCGTCGGCGAGGACCCCGAGGTCCTTTGGGCATGGGGCATGGAGGATGTCCCAAACTTCGTAGATTTTCGACGGCGACCCCTCGTCAGGCGATGTTGCGGGTGTGATTGTGCTTGTTGGCTGCGACGTTGTCGGCAGCGGCATGGTGTTCGAGCGCGGTTCGCAGTGCGCGGAGATGGAGATGGCCGTTGACCCGGCGGAACTGGGTGCCGGCTTCGACCATTCCGGCGGCGCACCAGTGCAGCGCCATCTGTCAATCCCGCCAGCGTTTGACGTTGCGGGAGTGGTCGCGACAAATTTCGATCATGCTCTCGACGCAGTTGGTGCTGCGCAAGGTCCGGGCCAGGGTGGGAGGCACTCCCAGGCGCAGCACGGTCAGCGTGTCGTCCAAGCCCTCGCGCAAGGAGGCGGCCGCGCCCGGATGCGTGCGGTCCAGCTCGCCGGCCAGGACCTCCAACTGGGCCTGGGCATCCAGCGCGGTGTGGGCGTGGTAGGCCGCCCGCATCCGCTTGCCCACCACCGAGCGCAGTCTCTGTGGCAGCCGGTCTTGCACGTTTCTGAGTTTGTGCAGTTGGCATCGTTGGATCACCGGATGGTCGAAGACATCAACGACCGCGCGGCGCAGCGCCTTGGACCCGTCGATCACCGCCAGGATCGGGTGAGTGACGTCCAAGCCGCGCTCGCGCAGCCCCACCAGCAGCTCAGTGACCAGGGTGGCGTTCTCAGTCGAGCCTTCCACCCAGTGACAGCGGGTGCTTGACACCGTCGATGTCGATACCCAACGCCACCACACAGCAGTGCTCGGCGAAGTGCACCCCGTCGACCATCAGCGCCACCAGATCCAGGCCAGCCAGATCCGCAGACAACAGCTTGGCCAACGCGGTCTCGGTCGCCGTGACGAACCGGCGCGAGACCGCTGACTTCGACGTTGCCCTGGCGCGCTGCTCAACACGAGTCCCAACCGGCTCCAGCCCGATCGGATAACGCCGGGTCGACAGCCCAGCGAGCATCCGCTCCATCGCCATCCGACCCAGCACCTCGGTCCGGCTAAACCGCTCATAGGCCGGCACCGGCAGCTCCCCGCAGCCATCACTGGCGCGCATCCGCGGCCGCGCCACCGGCACCCGACGCCCACCCAGGGTCACCGACCCGGCACCGTAGCCATGCCGGGTGGCACTGCGTGTCGGGTCGTGACGCCCCTTCACCCCGCACTGTGCGGTCACATCCTCTTCCATCAACGCGGTCAATACCTGCAGCCCGGCGCCCACCGCCAGGGCCAACAGACCTTCCCGCACCTCGCCAGCCAGCTCGGCCAGCGCCACGCTCACCGCTTCGGGCACGGTGGGCGCGCTCGTGTCGATCTCCTCGTTCTGGTAGGTCTTCCGCACGGCGGTCCCTCTTCCTCGTGGTGTTCTTGGCCGATCACCCGAGTACCTACCGCACGGCAGGACTCAGACGAGGGACCGCCGCCTAAAAATCCACGAGGGCCGGGACAACCTCCGGGGCATGAGCACATCGCCAAGCACGTGCTCGGCTAGTCAATCGGACGGTGGCTATGGAGAAGATCGATTAGCCCAGGTGGCTGCCACCACTGCTTCAACCTGGACACACTGCGCCACGCGACGCGACCGTCATCTCTCGTCTCCTCTGCGCTGTGAAAAACGATGCCCACCCCGGTGTCTGCCGGACTCACCGCCTCAGCCACAAATGCACGGCCAACCATGACACACGCGTCGCCGCTCCTGGCCGGCGTTCACCACGCGTACAGCGGCAGATACGCGCGCTACGCGGCATGGGCGGACGTTCCGCGGCTCGGCCTCGGCGGCAGATGTGCTGGATATTGCTATTGATCAGATGCCTCGTCCAAGGTTGGGTCCTTCGTGGTGGCCGTGCGGCTGGTGTTCGGTGCGCCTGCGATGGTCCGGCGGCCGGAGTGGCCGGTGCGGCGCTGGTCGGGTTCGCGCTCTCCCGGGACGGTGGGGGTGCTTCGGGTTCGTCGAGGGCGGCGTTCAGCTCGCGCCCTAGGCCCTGCTCAGCGTGTTGACCGAGGTTGCCATCCTGGCGCTGCTCGCCGTCCCGATCGTGGACTGAGCACGCGCTCATCGAGCGGCGTAGCCGTTCCCCGGGGGCATACTGTCACTTCGTGATGATCCGAACACGCAGGTCAGCGCCGAGGCTTGAATGTTTACTCCCCCAGGTCACCGTGCAGATTCGCATGCTCAAGATCAAATAACTTCGGTCTAACCACTCCGGGCACACATAGGTGCTGTTAAGTCCGGCAACAGCAAGCACTGGCCCGCACTGATGGCCGACCGATCTACGCCCCAGGCACCACGGCCAGTTCTTGCGTGAGGAAGATCCCGGCACGGGATAGGACGTGGTGGCCTCGCAGTTGGGTTGACTGTGCGCAAACACACTCAATCGCGGTTCACACCGTGCGAGGACGCGAGGTGAGTACCTGCCGGTCCCGGACCCGCCCGGAGCACTGCGCCGTCCTGACCGAGCGCTACTCTTCGCGCGCCTGCACGTGTGAGCTGATTAGTCAAAGGAGCGTGAACGCTTGTCATGAGCGCGATTATCGTGATCGAGATCATCTTCTCAATTTTCCTGCTCGCAGCTACTGTGTTGTTCGCTGTGCGGGAGACCCGGCGGCGTAGCGGCGCCAACCTGGAGCAACAATCCGGACCTGAGAACATCGGTGAGGTGCCGGAGCACAACATCGAGCCCGAGGCAGAGCAGCACCTGAGCGAGGTCGGCCCAGCGGAGTCCAGCTAGTCACCCGCGGTCCTCCAGATGAGACGCGGAATGAATGTGGGGTGATTAATTGCCCACTCCGGGACGGAGCGGCGGCCGTCCCTAACCTTGATCATTCGTAGGGCAGGCAGGTGCGCCTCTGGTGTCTTAGCGTGATCGCCGACTTTTCTTGTTGATCTTAGGCGCCTGGGAACCCTGCACCTAAGGCTGGAGAACTTGTCGTCGATGAGAGGGTTCTACTCACCTCTGCCTCTCGTTGCTTATGCGACGGTCAGCGCAGTCGCAGTGCAGCTGCCCAGAGACCCTGTGGCCCATCAATCAGTACCGGTGGCTCGGTGTCTAGGCCGGCTAGCGCATGGATCTGATCGGCCGAGGCCAGCACCAGTCGGGCACCGCGTGGGGATCGAATATAGGATGGTGGGCTTGACCTGCGGGTTTTGGGTTGCCGTTGAGGGTCATGCGGCGAGCTGATATTCGCTGGTGAGCCCGTCGAGGATGGGCCTGCGGCGGACCCGGTAATGGGCGAGGTTGATCGCTTGTGGGGGATGGGTTTCGGCGTGGAGCGGTGCAAGTTGTCCGAGCGTCCGGTGTGGGCGTGCGGTGTTGAAGTGGTGTAGGTAGGTAGCGAGGATCCGGCGTAGGTGGTCGAACTCGAGGCCGAGGAACCGCTGAACTTGCGGGTCCTGGCTGCCTTCACCGAGCTGACCCTGGCCATCTGACCAGACCACGGGAACGGGATCCAGACTGCCACCGCTTCGCACAACGCAACAGTGCCCTTACCGTCTGCTGCCGGCCTGACGGCCCGGCCTCACTCCAGGTGCCGGGCGAAGAACCGGGCCCCGTCGTCCACCTCGAAACCACGGGGTACCAGCGTGCCCGCCCAGATTGGCGTGCAGCGTCTTCTGCTTGGTGCCGAAGGCGTCGAACAGGTCCAGGGCCAGCTGCCGGTCGTTCCCTTCGTCGTCCCACTGCAGCAGGAACTGCAGCGGAATGGTGACCTGCCGGGCCTGCGCGCGCTGGGCGCGGGGCACGAAACCCCCGGCGAAGAAACCGCCGGCCACGATGCGCGGCTCGACCACCGCCAGCCCAATGCCAATGGCGGCCATCCCCGCGTACCCAACCGGGCCGCCGATCTCGGGCAGCGAAAGGAGGGCGTCCAGGGTGATCCGCCATTCCGGGACCGCCTGTTCGACCAGCGGGACGATGAAGGCGTCGACGATCTCGTCGACCGGCTCGCCGGCCTCCATCGCCCGGCGGAGGTCGGCGCGGGCCTGCTCGTCGACGGCGGAACGGGGCCGGTCACCGTGCCCGGGGGCGTCGATGGCGGCCACCGCGTAGCCGTACTCCGCCGCGTAGTGCCGGGCCCGGGCCACCAGCCGGGGTTCCCGCTTGTGCAAGCCGCCGTTGTGGCCGCTGAGGATCAGCGGGGCAGGTGCGGATCCAGGCGTCCACAGGACGCCGGGGATCTCGCCGAGGGTGAATTCGCGTTCGAGGACGCCGTCGTCGAGGCGCTGTTCGGAAGTGAATCGCATGGTCGTGCCTTTCGGGAGTGCTCTGGAACGGCGCTCCCGGACGACCTATCGCCCGACCGTGACCCCGGAGGGGAGCACCCATGTCGATACTGTGTTCACGGGTACCACCTCCTCGTTCTCTCGCACGGCCTCCGGAAAACTAGCAGTGGTCGCCGTGGTACGTCGGGTTCAGAAGATAGTGGCGTGGGTTCACCGCGTGCGCGACGCTCCTGCCCCGACCACGGCGTCCCGCCGCTGCGCGGACCGGAACCGCTGCTGGTAGGCGCTCGGTGACACGCCGAGTCGGGCCAGGAACGCGCGGCGCAACGTTTCGGAGCTCCCGTAGCCGACCCGTTCGGCGGCCTCGGTGACCGTGTAGCCGGATTCCAGCGCGGCCTTGGCGGCGGCGAAGCGGACTGACTCGACGTACTTGGCGGGGGTCGTGCCGAGTTCCTCGTGGAACAGGCGGGTGAGGTGGCGCGGGCTTACCGCGGCCAGCGCGGCGAGCGTGGGGGTGGAGTGGTCGCCGGCTGGATCGGCGGCTACGGCGTCGAACACCGAGCGCAGCGCCGAGGTCCGCGGGCGGGGACCGCTGAGCGTGGGGGAGAACTGCGATTGCCCACCTGGGCGTTGCAGGAACACCACGAGCGACTGCGCGACCTGCCGCGCCAGCTGCTCGCCGTGGTCATCCTCTAACAAGGCGAGTGCGAGGTCGATCCCCGCAGTCACGCCTGCTGAGGTGAACGTCGTACCGTCGCGGACGAAGATCGCGTCAGGCTCCACGATGATATTCGGATAACCCCTACTGAGCACTTCGGTGTGGCGCCAGTGCGTGGTGGCGCGGCGGCCATCGAGCAGCCCGGCCGCGGCGAGGATGAAGGCGCCGGTGCAGATTGAGCAGATCCGGCCCGACCGTGCCGCAGCGCTGGTGACGGCCTCGCGCAGCTGGGGGTCGACGGGGTGGGCCGGGAACACGTCACCGCCGGTGACCAGCAGCGTGTCGAAGCGCAGCTGGGGGTCGATGGCGTCGGCATCGGCTGCGATCGTCATGCCGGTGGACGACGACACCGAGCCACCGCCCACCGCGCACAGCGTCAGCTCGTAGCAGGCGCCCATCCGGTTCGCCTCGCTGAACACCTCGCTGGGCCCGGCGACGTCGAGCAGCTTCACGCCGTCGAAGACCACGATGCCGATGCGGTGCACGGCGGTGCCAGCCACGACCGTCCTCCCGGGGCGCGAGCGGTCTGTCCGTAATCGTGTGAAGGATGGCCGCCCACGCGGGGCCCGACGCCGGCGTCGTGACCACTCTGGACGCAGAACGAAACTCTACGTGAAAGGCGCAGGACATGACCGAGACGATCGCCGGGATCGACATCCCGGACACCGAGCTGGCCCGCGAGGCCACCGAGCTGGTCGGCAAGGCCAGCACCCCGCTGTTGTTCGACCACTCCCGTCGGGTGTTCCTCTTCGCCAGCCTCAAGGGCCGCTACCGCGGGATCGAGGCCGACCCCGAGCTGCTCTATGTCGGCGCGATGTTCCACGACCTGGGCCTGACCGAGCACTACCGGCGTATCGACCAGCGCTTCGAGGTCGACGGCGCCGACCTGGCGCGGGACTTCCTGCTCGACCACGGCCGCAGCGCCGCCGAGGCCCGCGCCGTCTGGCTGGGCATCGCACTGCACACCACCCCAGGCATCCCCCACCACCTGGAGCCCGAGACGGCGCTGGTCAGCCTCGGCGTCGAGACCGACGTGCTGGGGATGGACCTCGACCAGATCACGGCCGAAGAGGTTGCGGCCGTCGTGGCGGCGCACCCGCGACCGGACTTCAAGAACAACATCCTGCGGGCCTTCTACGACGGGATGAAAGACCGCCCCGACACCACCTTCGGAACCATGAACGACGACGTGCTCGCCCACTTCGCGCCCGGCTTCACCCGCTCCGACTTCGTGGACATCATCACCAGCTCAGCATGGCCCGAGTGACCCCTCATCCACCGCGCCTGCGGCACAGGCCACCACGGGGGACCAGGCTGGGTGTGCCGCTCACACGGCAAATCGCCGGATACGGTCGTGATCATCGTATGTGCGGGTGCGTGACGAACTGCGTGACAATCACCACGTACGACAACGGACTTCCGTGGATCCTCAGGGATGCCTGACCAGGTCAAACCGTGGAAATGCGCTGGTCAGCGCGGTGCGTTCATTGCTTCGGGACGAAGAGGCCGTGGGTTCGAATCCCGCCACCCCGACCAGGAAAAAACTCGCCCCTTGGCGATCTTGCGGAAGACCCCTAGGGGCCAAACCGGGGGCCACTCGCCTCACGCCGAATTGGTTTCGTTCTGCTTGAAGATGGTGTTCATGGCTTCGGCGCCTCGGGTGATCACCGGCTTGAGCTGGTGCCGGTAGACCTCCTCGGTTACCGCTGTGCTGGCGTGCCCGACGAGATCAGCGATGGTTTCGAGGGGAACGCCGTTGTCGCTCATCAGGGATACGAACGAGTGGCGCAGCTCCCGTGGCGTCCAGTTCTCGCCGAGACCGGCCTTCTTGGTGATCGCTTTGAAGGCCCGGCGAACGTGGGATGCGTCCAGCGGTGTCCTGCGCAGCGCGCGGGCCTCTTCGGTGCGGATGCCAGTGAGCAGGCTCACCACGACGTAGGCATAAAGCCGCGTCGCCTGGGCGTGCTCGAGCAAGGCCGTAGCCTGTTCCAGCGTCATGGCCTTGCTGGGCCGTCCCTGCTTCCCTTTGGGTGTCGTCACGAGTGCAGCGACGTTGCGCAGCACCTTGTCTCGCGCCTGCGCCTGGCCTTGTCCCGGCTGCGCCGCCGCCCGGGCGGAGGTTTTTCCGGTCACTCCGGCCACGATCCTGGCCTGGCATCGCAGGCTGGTCGCCAGGAAGTGGGACTACACCGCACGCCGCCGGTCCGGACGTCCCCCGACCGCGGTCGAACGAGTCGAGCCAGTTCCGGGAGTCCATGCTCGGATCTTCTGGGAAACAGGCTTACGCTCCTGCCCATGGATGATGCGAGTGCGGTCCTCAGTAAGCTAGCCCAGCAGCTCTCCGATAGCGGCATCAAGTCCAGCGGGCCCCACCCTGGGAAGCAACCAGGCGGGGACTACCTACTGCTTGACGACGGCAAGTACATGGTCGTCCAGCGCGATGCTGATGGCTACTGGGAGGCACTGGTCCACGCTGGCAGCCGTTCGACAGGAGTTCGGCGCATCCCGCTGAAAAAAGTCCTCGGGCCGGACGGCGAGAACCCCCAGACAAGCCGACCGTGAACTGACACGAGTCAAACACGGTGGTTGCCCGGCCGCCGGGGTCCAACCCCGACGACGCCGACTTCGTCGAGCTCGGACCCCGGCACTCGTCGCCCACCGCCGTCACGACGACGGACCCACGAGTTGATCTCTGGCCACAGTCCTGGCCACGAACTATGGGACACCAGCTGCCGTTAGCGCCCGCTTCCGCGCCTATCGCGCCGGTGAAACGCCCGGTCGCCTGCCATGCGGGCGTCAGCGTCGCGACTACGGATCAGAAGGTGCAGGTTTCGAATCCTGCCGGGCGCGCTCTGTGTAAACCGCCGGTGATCAGGCAGTTTGTTTTTCAAGATTCACTCTATTACCTTTGAGTTGATCTCTATCCACATGGGGTGCTGGCTTCCGTGCTATGACGGCCGCTGTCGGGGTCCCTGGTCGCGCCGGACACGAGGCAGTATCCGGCGGATGGGTGTGGGCTCCTGCAGATACGACTGCCTGGGGGCAAGGACCCCTCGACGGCGATCTCTGTCAGTTTAGAATTCGGTGGCGGTGTCTGATCGGAGTTGGGCTAGGGATTCGAGTCCGGAATATGTGATTATCAGGCGGGCGTTGTTGCGCCACGCGCACGGAGAGGAGTCGCAATAGGTAGGAGTCGGCTTTCTTGATGTGTTGTTGTGCAGAAGATGGAGGATTGATGACCCTCCGGCGTCGCCCTGCGGGGGGAGGCGTCAAATCACCTCAAGGTGCGTTAGCTGAAGACTGTCGTGCTGAGCGTTGAGGAAAAGGCGGTGTCAGAGCCGTCAGATGGGGATCAGGAAGACGAACGCGAGTGAACCACTGCTGATGTGTCGAGATTTAGGAAACGGCATCGAAACCGGGTGTCAATGCGATCCTGGGATGAGCCTGGCGGGAGCCCGCTTACTGGCCAGGTGGGTGTGTCACGAACGCGGAAGGGAGCTGAAGGTAGGACGAGCTTCTTGACGCGGTACTGCGTGGAAGATGAAGGTAGGCCCTTCGGAGCCGCCCTGCGGAGGGAGGCTCCAAACCGCCCTCTGCTGCATTAGCTGAAGACTGTTGCGGTGAGCGACGAGGGAAAAGGCGTCGTAAGAGGCGTCAGGTAGGGATCAGGAAGACGAACGCTGTTGAAGTGTCGAAAGCCAAACAGATGGCGTCAAAACCGGGGTGTTCGCCTCATCCCGGGATGAGTCTGGCAGGTGTCCGCTTACTGGCCAGGTGGCGCCCGGCACGAAGGTGACGTGAGCCTGATCTGCTGCTTCTGCGTGGAACGTGAGAAGGCGTGCCCCGACATGTCCGCTCAATGATGGGTGGTGAGAGGGAGCATCCCAAGCGGCAGAAACCGTGAGGGATTGAGTACCGTCGCGGGGCGCGCCGGCGGACCTGCTCGTAGTAGCTGTGAAACCCCTGTAATGGGGGTGGAGCCAAGGGGCAGGGTTATCCGTGGCTAAGTTCGTTCGATCAACCAGACGCCTGTTTGGGAGGAGTTAGATGGACAAGCTGAAGTCACGAGGCAAGCAGTTTGATATCTCGAAGTGGGAAGTCTGGGAGGCTTTCCAGGTGGTGAAGAAGAATAATGGTGCACCGGGAGTGGATGGTCAGTCCATCGCCGACTTCGAATCCGACCTGAAGAACAATCTGTACAAGGTGTGGAATCGGATGTCGTCGGGGAGCTATTTTCCTCGTCCGGTGCGGGCGGTGGAGATACCGAAACAGCATGGTGGTGGGACGAGGATGCTCGGAATACCCACGGTCGCGGCTTAGTGCGACCGATCCCAACCGTTTTCGGATTTGCTGATCACCCATCCCTTCCACGTCCTCTATGGCGCTTGGGTGCCGGTGCTGTTTGTCAAGTGTCGGGCCGGGAAGGTCGTGTTCGTCTGTGAGGGCGGTCCGCTGGGTCGGGTGACGGTGCTCGAGTCGTGGACCGACCGCGGTCGGGTGCCGGTCGAGCACCGGCTCAGCGTTGCCGCTCTGGTGGAGTGCGACACGCTGCTCAGGGTGCTGGGGGGTCGATGAACATGGCCCTATTCTTGTGCATTAATGGAACACAAGACAAGCGATCTGGGCGGGTTGACGGTGCGGGCGTTGCGGACGCGTCGCCGCCGACTGGCCTCGGGTCTGTCCGATGTGGAGGCGCTGTTGCGGGGCACGTTGGTGTCCCAGGGGCGGCGATGCGGGAAGGAGAACTGCCGGTGTGCGAGCGGGGATCTGCACGGGCCCTACACGTATCTGAGTGTGCCGCGGCCCGGTGGTCGGCCACGGTTGGTTTATGTGCCGACGGACCTGGTCGAGACGGTGGCTGGGCAGGTCGCCGCTGCGGTGCGGGTCGAGGCGGCGTTGGTGGAGATCACGGCGATCAACGCCGAGTTGCTGGCTCGGCGGGCGCCGGGCTGACCGATGGGAGCACCGGGCGCCATCATCTGGCCGGAGCCGCACGCTGCGGCCGAGGTGGTGGCGGTGCTGGCCAACATGGTCGAGTCAGCACTGGTTGGTGGCGTGCCGGCGGCCGGTCATGAGCGCGACCAGCAAGATCACCCGCAGTCATCTGGACCGCACCGCGGTGGTCTATGTCCGCCAGTCGACGCTAGCTCAGGTGCGCGAGCACACCGAGTCGACCGCGCGGCAGTACGGGCTGGTCGACCAAGCCGTCGCGATGGGCTGGGACGACCGCAACGTGCAGGTCATCGACACCGATTTGGGTGTGTCCGGCCGGTCGACCGAGGGCCGCGACGGGTTCCGAGCTCTGGTGTCGCGGGTGTGCTTGGGCGAGGTCGGCGCGATCTTCGGGTTGGAGATCTCCCGGCTGGCCCGGTCCTCGGCGGATCTGTCGCGGCTGCTGGAACTGGCCCGGCTGACCGACACCCTGCTCATCGACGGCGACGGCACCTACAACCTGGCCGACTTCAACGACCGGCTGCTGCTGGGCCTCAAGGGCACCATGAGCGAAGCCGAGCTGCATCTGCTGGCCGGACGGCTGCAAGGCGCGAAACGGGCCGCGGCCGCCCGCGGCGAGCTGCGCACCCCGCTGCCGGTGGGCTACCTCCACGACGACCAGGGCAGCCCGGTGATCGACCCGGACGAGGAGGTCGCGACCGCCATCCGCGACGTGTTCGCGGCGTTCGCCGCGGCCGGCTCGGCCTACCAGGTGGTTGCTGCCTTCGCCGGGCGGCGGTTCCCGCTGCGCGCCTATGGCGGTGCGTGGGCCGGTCAGCTGCGTTGGGGGCGGCTCAACCACGCCCGGGTGCTGGGCATCCTGAACAACCCGGCCTACGCCGGCGCCTACGTGTTCGGCCGCTACGCATCCCGGCGCACCGTAGGACCCGACGGCAGCATCCACTCCGGGATCACCCTGCTCCCGATGTCGGACTGGCAAGTCTGCATCCGCGACCACCATCCCGGCTACCTGAGCTGGGAGGACTACCTGAGCAACCGAGCCAAGATCGCCGCCAACCGCACCCATACCGGCGCTCGACCGGTCCGCGAAGGCCACGCGCTGTGTCAAGGCATCATCGGCTGCGGCAGCTGCGGACGGCCGATGTCCACCCGGTATCACCGCAACGGCGCAGCGGCCTACGAATGCCACGCCCGCAAAGACCAGCAGGCCACCCCGACCTGCCGGTCCGTCAGCAGCCACGCCGTCGATGAGATCGTCGTCGAGCGGCTACTGGCGGCGTTGAACCCCGACGAGGTCGCGCTCGCCTTCGCCGCCGCTGACGAGGTCACCAACCGCCGCGACCGGGCCAGCCGCGCCGCCGAACTCGCCGTGGAACGCGCCCGCTACGACTCCGACCGGGCAGAACGGGCCTTCCACGCCGCCGAACCGGAGAACCGGCTCGTCACCCGCACCCTGGAGACCCGCTGGGAGACCACACTCGCCGCGCTGGCCCAAGCGCAGGCCGCGCTGACCGCCGCCCACGCCGCCGCACCACCACTACCGGCCCGAGTCGACCTCGAAGCGCTCGTGACCGACCTGCCCCGGCTCTGGCACGCCGAAACCGCCAGCGCCCGGGACCGCAAACGGCTGCTGCGAACGCTGATCGCCGACCTCACAGTGCTTCCCGAGACCGACCGGGACAAGATCCGAATCGGGATCCGCTGGCACAGCGGCGCCACCGACGAGATCATCACCGCCCGGCCGCTCCCAGACTGTCCGCTGGCGGTCGCCGTCAGCGTGCGCGAGGATGACCGTCCCATCGTCGGTGAAGCACGCAGGCGGTTGCGTCGCGGGGGTGATGAACCCCGCACGCGTGCTCGGTCGGGACGTCGGCGCGCGACCGGTGGCCACAACGACAGGATGGGGCACCGGGAAGGATGTTGACTCGCTCGGTGCCTGCCTGCGGGGGTGATCGCCGCGGTCACTACGCGGCGCGGCGTTGGAATACGCTTGCTGGGTGGCCCAGCGTCGACAAATCGGAGTAATTGTTTCGCCTCGCGGCCCGAAACTCGAACAATTGCCTAGACAGGGACAGTTGCGCCGCTGCTTGCCGTCTCGCTCGCACCTCAAGCCGCCACTGGCTAAGCCTCCACCCGATGAGGATGCCAACTATCACCAACACGGACGCCACCACGGCAGTGATCGGTCCAGAAGTCATTCTGTCGCTCCTTTAACTTCGGGGAGGCCCGGGTGGGGCACCGTGCCCTTGACGGCCGGCGCCTGCTCGCGCAAAGCCCGACCGTAGGTCGCACCCAGTTACCCCACCTCACCTGGCAGTAAACCTCAGTTCTCCACAGCACCTGACGTGGTGCAGGACCACCTCCTCGACCCACGCGGTGCGGTGAGGGATCCCCAACCGCAGCCTCGGCTTTGCGCCCCGGTGATTTCGGGACTGGAATCGATGGGGTACTGACGGCCGAAGTGGTTACCACCGGCTCAGGCGCAGGCTCCGGTCGACTACGGAGAGTGGCGATGATACTGGGATTGGACGCTGCTGGTACTGATGTGGCTAGTGGGGTTGACGGAGTGCAATCGGGTGGTACCGCCGCGGAGGCCTCAGCGTGCGCAGCGCCCCGGGGCTATTGCAGCAGCTCGAGCGTCAGCGCGGGCGCTCTCGGTCCCCCAGCGTTGGCGGGACCCTGACTCATTGACCCTTCTCGGCGCTGGGTTCCGGAACCCACCCAGTCGGCGCGTCGCCACCGTTGTCGGGGTGGCGCCTGGCAGGGTGCTCCCGCAGACCGGAGAGGTTACTCGGTCGAGGGACCGGAGCTGAGATCAAGACCATCTCGAAGGGATGTGCACCGATGACTGTCGCCGTGGCTTCGCGTGTGAAAGACAAGCTCTTCGACGCCAAGGAAACCGTGCAAGTCACAGCCGATGCGGTCAAGCAGCAGGTATCCGAGGGCACCGAAGCGCTGCAAACCACGTCCGAAAAAGTGGCGTCGCAGGCCAAGGACCTAACCCAGCACGCGGTGGGGGCAGTCCTCCCGCCGATATCCGCGCGCATCGAGCCGCTGATGACCAGGGCGAGGCAACGACCGCTGCCCACTGCGGCGGTCGCCATCGTGGTGCTGGTGGTGCTGCAACTGGTGTTGCGACGTCTACTCCGCGGAAACAAGTGACGGCCATGCTCAAGCTGCTGTACAAGCCGCTGGGCCTGGTGATAGGCGTCGCTGGCGGGCTTGCTGCGGGTGCCATCTTCGCCCGCGTCTGGACGATGGCCACCGGTCAGGGCGACGCGCCGGAGGCCACCGACCCCGACCGTGGCTGGTGGGAAGTCCTCGTCGCCTCCGGCATACAGGGCGCCGTGTTCGGAGTGGTCAAAGCCGCGCTCGACCGCGGCGGAGCCGCCGGGTTCCGAAAGGTCACCGGGACCTGGCCCGGTAGGTAATACTCCGTTCTCCGATGCGCCACAGAACTGAATCGAGTAAGTCTGACCAGGGGGGTGCTGGCATTCACTCTTGATTGGCCACTAGTCGATTCTCGATGACCCGCGTGTGATTAAGCCCAGTGTAGTGCAACCGTACGTCACCCTGGGACCAAATCAGCTTGACAAAGCCCCTGGACCGCGCGTATTAGGCTTTTCTTTGTCGACACAACAACTGCGTTGCCGCTACGTCTCCTCTCGAGCAGTCACGGGTGATGGTGGTGGGAACTGTCGGTGATCTCAGCCGTGGCCCTGCCGGACGCGGGCGGAGCGGTAATGAGCTGCTCGGTAGTGGCGATGATGATGTGGCTCGCGGCGTCGTCGCTGAGTCCGAGCGTGCTGGCCAGAGTGTGCAGATCCGCGCCAGACAGGGCCAGCTGGACCGCGGCCCAGACCGTCTCCAGCGGCGTGTCGAGGGCGGCGAGGCTGCCGGGTAGGCCGCTGTCGGCCCACTGCCGCGGGTAATCGCGCGCCACTACCTGGACGGGGAGCTTCGCGAGGTCACCCCACACATCGGGGGTAGCGCCCTCGCCAGGGGATCGAGGCGGGATCGTGTCCATGGATGACTCCAGTTGTTGGGGTTGGCCATCCGACCCGAAGGCCATGCCGTGGGGGATGGTTAGACGCGTGCTCGATTCCGCTTCTCGGTCGGGGACCACTCGGGTCATCGGTCTCGTCGTTGACGGCGTCCTACTGAGTCCGGCCCTAGCTCGCCCCCGACATCCCCCGATGCCCGTTCCTGCCCGCTCCGGACCAGGGCCACCGCTACCGAGCGTCGTTGGCGGGTGGGCGCGCGGCAGTGCTGCCGACGCGCGCTCACCCCCTTGGCCTCCCGGTCAGATCACCTGGAGCAGGGCCTGCATTTCGCTGATCTCGGCTTGCTGTGCACTGATGACTTGTTGGGCGAGGTTGCGCGTGGCCGGGTTGTTGCCCTGAGCCAGCTCGGTCTGGGACATGGTGACCGCGTCCTGATGATGGTCGATCATCACTTGGAGAAACATCCGGTCGAACGTGGCCCCGCTCATCGCCACTGCCGTTTGACCGTGCCCCAGGCCGCCTGCGGTGCCCACGCTGGCGGTGGCGGGAGTCGGAGTGCCCCACCCGGTGAGCAGATCGCTCATCTGCTGGGCCTGCGGGGTCTGCTCGGTCTCGATCCGGGTGGCGAGACCCTTCACCTGAGGTGAGGTCGCTTGATTCCCGGCCGCCTGCGACATCGCGATGGCCTGGGCGTGGTGGGGAATCATGTTCTGGAGGAAGACGACGTCGGCTTGGTTGTGTTGCTGTTGAGGGTTGGGCGCTGCGCTGCTCGCCGCCGGGGGTGGTGGTGTGCTGGCGGGGCGGGGGGTGGGCTTGCTGCCGCAGCCGGCGAGTAACCCCCCGACCGTGGCAGCGGCGACGAGCACACCAGCCACACTGTGGATACGCATCGGTGATCGATCTCCTTCGCTGAAGTCCCCTGCTGCGGGCACGGAGCAGAACGCTCTCACAAGCAAGACACGGTGATCGCACCGCGGGACGATCACCGTGCCAACGTCCCCGACTTCATGCCCAGGGCCGTAGGCCTCCACACCACACCGCTGGGTGAAGCAGCGAAGCCCTCATGAGGAACGAACCTCGCCCTCCTCCTCCGGTTCCTCGGACGGAGTGATCAGGGCGAGGTTAAACGTGTTCCGTGCTGATCTCCGCGCCGCAGTTAGCTGCACGCAGTGCGTAGGCAAATTCCTCACCACCATTGGGTTCCGAGAGCCACCACGCCGCAGAGTCGACCAGGGCGAGGCGCTGCACCGCGGACAGGTGCGCCTCACGCTCACCAAGAACGGCCACGGCGGCCAAGCGTTGCCGATGAGGAATGACGCGCGAGCCGCGCGGGGAGCGCGAGATCGGCTCATCGCCGCCACCGAGCACCGCAACGGCCAACTCCAGCGTCCGCGACAGATCTAGCTCATCTAGATGTGGCCGGGTCGAGTGGTGAAATATCCGCGACACTGACGACCACTCCCGCAGTACCCGAGCCGCCGATTACGCACGCCAGGGCGCCAGCCGGAGCACCACGCACAGGGATTCCTCGCCATCTAATTAGACAAGCGTGCTGCCGTCTAGCGTCTAGCTCCACCACCTCACCGTGATCCAAAGCCACCCGGATCGGGTCCAGGCCGGACTGCGTAGGGTCTGGCACGGGTCTCCGCCCTTCGAAGAAGGGCTGGTGATCAAGGCTGTGGGCAGGTGTTAGCAGCATCAGCCCTCGGCCGCTAAATCAGTGCAAGTCGAGGACAATCACAGTGACTCGACCGGCACGACAACAGGTCCTTCTACTAATCCACTCGTGCGCTTCCAGGCCGTTCCCTCCGCCACGACCGGACTGGCTGTTGTACAGCTGCGAAATACAGCAACGAGGCCGACCAACACCGCCCCAGAACACCGCCAACGGCCCACGACGCGCGGAGACAACCCCCATCGACCGCCTTGCCCGCAGTTCGGGACGAAGAAGCCGTGGGTTCAATTTTGCCCCTCCGACTCAATTAAAGAGTAGGCCAAAGGTCGTTTATGATATGCGCCGAGTCGTTTGAATGACACCGCGCCTACTTGCTTGATGTAGCATTATGGCATGAGCTAGCCCTTCGGGATCCAGGAAAGAGAACTACTACAATATCAGCATCGCTGGTCGCCATCAGCGCTCGGTACTGCCACGCGGTAGTTCAGTCAACTCATGGCTTTTTTTGCAGCACAGCGCTCGCCTGGCTATTCGCGCTCACAAGAAGGAATCTACCCTTGTGGACCCCTGGATCCCTATTCGCAGCCAACTCTATGCTGTATAACCCAGACCGCGCCTCAACCGGCATCTTAGGGTAGTAAAGCGGGCGAGCCAAGCCATTGGCCGGATCAGCGAGTAACATCGATACTATCCACAACTTATTGTCGGCGGTAGGTGGATCGAACACCTGCCCACCAACCGTGTAACGCTCATTGCAACCTCCAGGCTTTTGTATAACTGCATATATATTGCCCCGACCGGTGGTTGTGGGACCTGGCGGGGAATCTGGACTTACACTCGAAGGGGGAGGATTCGGAACCTCTGACGCGCTAGGGGTCGGTGCGAGGTTAGGTGGAGATGGCTCGGGGAGTTGGCGTGGTCCAAGTTCAATACTGACTGGACCGATACCGATCTTCTTGACCAGCAGGCCCTGCGCAAGACCGGCAAGAAGGGCGAATACAACGATGCAAACGCACGCAACAGTGATGTTCCGTTGGGGTGAGCGCGAACCCCGCGAAGCCCGCTCCTGGCTTTCCGAGAAACCAGCAGAACGTCGCGAAGGCACGGATCCCCAAAATTATAGTTACTGACGCTGCAGTCACGCAGCATCTTGTTATCGCGATGACCCGCGGAGCTGTTACTCCACCGCTTCGGCAGTCCTCCGGCCCAGGACCTGCCAGTGCCCGGCCAACATGTTCTTCGCGCGTCGGCAGACCACCAACAAGAGCCACATGAGCTTGGTGCCCTGAAGGCCGGACCGCTAGGCACACCCCGCTGCATAAACCAGGCCAGCTACGACTTCGATCGGCTTCGCCACATTTAGTTTATCGTCTGCTACGGGGGAGTGATCTCGGGGCAGTGAACGTCCAAAGAGGCCAACGGGGATTCTCGTACCCATCTTCGGCAAGGCGAGGGGACGGTGGACTCATCCGCGTTCGCACGCCGATATTCAGCGGCGCCCGGATCGGTGCCCGGCCGCACGCCACGGACGGAGCAGGAGCCAGCGAGCTCCTATCCCTAGTCCCAAAAAATTCAGAAGGTCGCCGGTTCGGCCCCGCCCCTGGCCACCATCCACCCAGTGGAAATCCGTTCCATTGCACGGCAGGGTGGGAGTACTGAGGCGCGGTAGGATCTGTAGGCCAGCTGCTACGGGGACGCAGCCTCGCCGTCATCATTTGGTTCGTGGGATGAGGTGATCAGGGTGAGGTACACGTGTTCCGTGGTGACCTCCGTCGCGCAGCTCGCAGCAAGCAGTGCATAGGCAAATTCCTCGCCGCCGTTGGGTTCCGAGAGCCACCACGCAGCGGCATCGACCAGAGCCAGGCGCTGCACCGCCGTGAGGTGCGCCTCACGCTCGCCCAGGACTGCCACCGCGGCCAAGCGTTGCCGATTGGGAATGACGCGCGATCCGCGGAGAGACCGCGCGTTTGGCTCGTCGCTGGCGCCGAGCACCGCAGCGGCCAACTCCAGCGTCCGCGACAGATCCAGCTCATTCAGGTGCGGTCGAGTCGGGTGGTGGAGGATCCGTGACACTGACGACCACTCGTGCAGTACCCGGGCGACTGACCGCACGCGCCAGGGCGCCAGCCGGAGCACCACGCTCGGGGACTCCTGGCCCTCCAGGATGAGCGTGCCGCCGTCTAGCTCCACAGCCTCACCGTGATCGAGCACCACCCGGAGCCGGTCCGGATCGAATTGCCTAGGGTCTGGCATCGGGTCTCCACCCTCTCTGCAGGGTTGGCGATCAAGGCCGGGGGTCGGTGTTCCAGCACCGACCCTCGGCCGTCTCATCAGAGGGCGGGTGCGCCCTCTGATCTCACTTGCTCATCCGGCGCCGAACCAGGTCCCGCTCCTGGTCCGCACCGCCCCTTCGGAACTAGTCCCGACTGCCTGGGTACTGTTTTTGGGCAGGACACAGCAGCTCCGTTAGTGGAGGCTCGACCAGGGTGCCTGGTTGATCGAAGTCAGCAGAAAGTCAGCAACCGACCGGCACGAGATGCCACCAGAGCACCCGACGCGGAGACCCACGAGCACGTGACCGTACTCGTTGATACTGGTCATCACGGTCTACGCGCGTTCGGGACGAAGAGGCCGTGGGTTCGAATCCCGCCACCCCGACACCACAAAGCAGCAGGTCAGGAGCCCATAACAGCGGGCTCCTGTTCTTTTTCTGCGCCTGAATCGGCCTGTACAGCTGCGAAGTACAGCAGCGCGTCTCAGCCATCGAGGCTCGCCCCCAGCCGCTTGAGCGCCTCCCGGGTCGCCGCGGAGGACGCCGACGCGTACACCTCCATCGTCACGTCGAACTGTGCGTGCCTCAGGATCTGCATCACTACTCGCGGGTGTACGTCCAGGTCGACGAGGAGGGTGGCGCAGGTGCGCCGGGCATCGTGGACAGTGATCTGCCGGACCCCTGCCGCCGCGCATCGAGCCGCGAAGTAGCGGTTGAAGTTGCGGGGCTCGATGGGGTCGCCGTACCGGGTGGTGAACACCAGGTCCGATCGGGTCCACGCCTCGCCGGCGACCTCGCGAGTCCGGTCCTGGGCCGTTCGCCGTTGCCTGAGCGCTGCCACGCAGATTGGCGGCAACGGCAGCGTCGCATCCGAGGCCGCCGTCTTGGTTTCTCGGTGCAGCAGTTCGCCACGGACCCGTTGCAGTTGCCAACCAACGGTCAGCTCGGCTGCATCCAGATCCACATCGAGCCAGGTGAGCCCGAGGACCTCACCCTTACGCAGGCCGAGGACAAGTATCAGCACGTAGGCGGCGTAGAGCGCGTTGTCGTCGAGGCGTACTGATTCAAGGAAGGTCCGCGCCTCGTCACTTGACCACGGCTTTCTCTTGCGTCGGCGCCGTGCCGGCAGTTGGGTCATGGTCACCACATTTTTGGTTATCAGCTCCTCCCGAGCGGCCGAGGACAGCGCGGACCGGAGCACGGTCCGAAGATCGCTGACCGTGCGCGGTGACGGCGCAGCGCCGCAGCACTTGCCGACCGCGCAACATCGACGGGCCTTTGCCGGCCGGCGAGCGTCCTTGCCCTGGGCGCAGCACTGGCAGCTTTGCCGGACTTTGTTCAGCCATGTCTGTACGTCTCGCAAGGTGAGCTTGTCGAGGCGCTTGGCGCCCAGGCCCGGCACGATGTACAGCCGGGTCAGGGTTTCGTATGTCGCGTACGTGAGTGGAGCGAGGTTGGGCGCCACGATCTCCTGCAACCAGTAGGTGAGGTACTCGGCGACCTTGGGCACCTTTGTAGCTACGGGCCGCTTTTTGCCTGTTTCTGCAGGTCGATCCACCGACTATGCAGCTCGTCCCGGTCCTGCCCGTAGATCCATTTGCGCTCGCGGCCGCCACCCGGCGTCGTGACCCACACGTAGGCCGCGTATCCGTTGCGGTAGGCGAACAGCGAACCCTCGCCGTTGGCTCTGACTCTCGGCGTACTCATGCGCACGCCTCGGCGACGCGACGGGCGATGTACTCGTCCACGCCGGCAGCACTCTTTGCAGTTGAGATGTTGCCATCTTCGCCGACGGGGTCCCCGACTGGTTGGACTTCACGCCACTGAAGCTATCTGGCTTTCAGGATCGCCGTTGGGCGGCAGCACTGTTAAACAAACCGCTAGGAGTACAAATCCGGCAATGCATAGTAGGATTGATGCCAACATCTCACGTGTACTATGTGGGCCTGCGGTAAACGTGACAGTGTATACCGAAGCAATTTACGCACCAGCAACTACACCGCCAATTGTATTCGTGAAGGCGATGAGCGCGGATCCGCGTGATGGCCCACCCATCCGTTCACGGGCTGCTAGGACGTGCGACTCGTCCACAGTCTCAAGATTTCGCCGCCGGGCAATCCGTACGGATTTCATGCCGAGGTCAGCAAGGTACTGCTCCCTGAAGCGATTCCAGCCTCTCCCGAGCTCGTTCACTCAATACCAGAGGTTTCGCGGCGTTCCGATGTAATTCAGCATCAATCTGGCGAGTCGCTTCGGCCATGTTCGGACTCGCTAGTCCCGGAACCGATTGAATCTCACCCGTCTGGTCTTGACTGTCATGACTTTGACCGATCTGAAGCGATCGAGTATTGGAAATCTCAATCTTTGTGAGTTTTGACTGTACAGTAACGTCATTGGCGTAGACTTGCCATGGGCACGCCACAGCACCCGTTGATACTGGTCATTACACCCCAACGCACGTTCCTGCCGTGATCCTCCTTGCTACAATCATTGTGCATGAGGCTCACACGCTACAGTGTATACCGGCAGCATGAGACTTAACAGCGTGTAACCGATCCGAGTGACCTCCAGGCTAGACGGCCACAAGCCAGCGCCTTGTGGGTGGGCACACGCGCACCGCAGTCGAATCGCTTATTCAAGATCCAGGGGGCTCTCGTGCCGTTCACTGATCTGGAAACGCTGCTCAGAAATCCAGTCGCGAACTCGTCTGGTGGATGACCGACCGGTTTTCGAGGAACGAACCAGCCACGTCCCCGTCGCACCTCCACCACTCAGAGGACCTCTAGGCGCTGTAATGCGGTTCGCACTGAGCTGCGCGCCACCCCGATCCTCCTGGCGAGCTCCGGCTCGTTGGCAAGGCGCTCGCCGGGTTGCAGCACACCGGTCTCGATAAAGCTCTCGCAGCTTGTCCTCGATCACTTCCGGTAGAGGTCGCCGTGCGTCCAGCTTCAACTCCCAGCGATAGGAGACGGCGCTGCCCGGGACCTCCGCCTCACTGCTAGCCAGTGGGGCTCGAACCGGTCGGTCGGCGGACCGAGCGGTCGTCAGTTATGAGGGCTGGTGATGCCATCACCGCCCTCCTCGATGATTGGCTTGGAAGCTGCTGTACCCCCCGGTGGAACGATGAAGATAGTGCCCCCAGGATCACCCTGGAACCAGGCAACAGGCACGGCGTGCTTCGATGGTGCGTTGTCCTTGGCAATGCTTTCCTTGATCATCAGAACCTGTCCCCTCGTTGACGGTCAGATCTACTGTTGACGGTCACACCTCACTCATGGTGAAGATCATCCTAGCGCTGTAAGGATCATGCTAGCAACACCCTGTGTTACGGCCACCACCCACTGAGTCCCTACTTCTAGTAGCCCTGCTACTTAGCAGCCCAGCTACGCAGAGGTCCGAGAGCACCGCACTCAGCCGGCCAGCGGCGTCAGATTGATTCACTCGCCACTGTTGGGCGAAGATCTTGGTGACCTCATCGAGGGAGCTCTGCGCGAGAAGCTCGATTACCGTCGCCGCCTCATCACTGACCCAGCACAGCCGCGGAGGTTGCGACGGACACCCCACAAGAACCCGGTTCGAAGAACCACAACGGCGGAACTCTAGCTGCCTGTCGATGACGTAGTCCGCAGTCACCTGCCTAGGCAAGACTTCCGTGATACGGGAGGTGCGCGGCCATCGACCAAGGAGGCCGTTCAACAGTATATGCGCATCATCACCGAGGTGATCACCCTTGTCCAGCAGCCATTGACCAAGGATCTCGCTCCGCTCACTGGCTACGGGAAGCAACGAATTGTGCCCAACCACGCGGATTCCGGCCATGACACCCGCGTCGAGAGCGAATCGAGCCATGCAAGCGTATGCGTGGCACGCGGCGAGGGTCTGCTCCAGCGGCCAGAGACTTTCCTCCGGTCCCCATGGTGGGTGAAACGGTGGGCACTGGTGTGAGTCAGCATTCAGTAGGTCATGAGTGATGGCCAGGTCAAAGAGCTTCTGATGAGCGCCTTCGTGCACTAGTGCCTCGGCGACCTCGATGCTCGATTGCGAACTTTTCAGCAGAACTAATCCGGGAAAGGTGCGAAGAGACGCAGACGCCAGTCGTCCGGCGCACTGCGGATCGAGGACCCCGACTAGTGTGATATGGACAAGTAGGTCATCAATCAGTTCGGGGTTCACCGACCGAGCCAGAGCAACTCCATCACTCAGCACACGTAGCGCTGAGATAAAGCGCTCGCCATCTGTTTCGGTAAGGAGCCGAGGGGACTCGAACCCCGCCTCCTGACGAGATAGCTCTGATCCAACGGTGTCCAACGCCGCCGCTAGCAGGGTGTTGGCCTCCGGTCGCGACGCCACCCAGAGGTTTTGTACGCGGCTAGCAGCATCTGCCACGGCACTGGTGCCAACAAGCGCTGAGTACGTCAGGCTCGCGCGGCCGGCCAGCACGGCGCCAATGTGGTTACGGGCCAGCGGACTGTCGATGACATCGGGATCCAGCATCTGCTGTGGACAGCCGCCCGGCAGCAGCTCGGTAGCGAACTGATAGAGAGCTCGACGTTCTCGTTGCAACGCGCCCGAGGACGCGATGTATGCGTGCAGTGCGGGGATGTCAGATCGCACGGGTCTAGCTGGTGTGGTCATTCGATCGCTTCCACAGGAGGGCAACGCCGTGGCCAGGGAGCAGCCAGGAGCGTACAGCTAGATCTTTTAGCTGCTCTGCCGGGGTCCATGCGACCGTCGCGATGCCAGATCGAAAAGTAAAGGGCACGATGTTGAAAAGCCAGGAACTACCGTCGATAATAAGCGCGGTCGGGTTGAAGCTGATGCGATCAACGTAGCATGGGTAGGGGGCTTGCCAATAGCAGAAGCCGTCGTCCAGCCGTTGCAGTGTCGTCGACCGCAGAGACAGGTTTTCCACTGAGCTGACAGCGTGGTCGACGTGGGCGAGTTCGTCGAGGTCACACTCGAAGATTCGCAGAGTGCCAATGTATTGTGCGGGGTTCTGGCGGGGCATCGTCCCCACTGGTCCGCGGAAGAAAGTCAAGAACTCAGGCCAGTCGCGATAGCTCACTTCAGTCAACTGCACCTTGCTGGGTGGCACATCATGATGGCAACCGTCGAGATCGGTGTAGCGGATACCGATGTTCACCGACGAGAGCATTGCGTCCACCGCCTGCTCGAAGAGTAACCGGTCGTGCACGAACCAGAATTCGAATAGCGGCAGTCGGCAGGCAAGTGTAATTGAGTCACGGAGTAACGGGTTGCACGCCGCAAAAATGACAAACCTGTGGTCGGGCACATTTCCTTTGAAACTGTACGTAACTGTGGAGATAATCTCATAAATTTGATGATCAACTGCCCGGAGTTCGTAGTCCACGGTGGTGTGGGTGCTGATGGTCAGATCAGCGCCGTGTGAGTCGACGCCCTCACCGCCTAGCACGCCGGCAACCACATCGTGGTTGGCTTCGCCGTTGCCGTAGATCTTTGAGAGCAGGGTGGTCATCACCTGCTGCGGTACGAGCGCTTGCACAATCGACGGTCCGGACAGCTGGAGAAGCTCGTCAGTCAAGCGGCGTCGCCACATGGTCCGATAGGCCACTGCGAGGAGTGCTGCCGTGAGGACACCGCCAAGGAACGCGGCCGTAAACGCCAAAAGTGCCACACCCACCGCGAAGACTCCCCGTCCGTGGAGTTGCCAGTGACAACATCTTGAGGTCACAGCGCTGAGAGTGCCACCTGGCGCAGGCCCCGGGTCAGGGCTGCCAGTCCGGTTCGTCCTCAATGCCCATGAATGTAGCGAGCTGGGCAGGCTGTTCTGTGGCCTGCCGATCCTCGGCTGCATGAATGTCGTGGTAGAGGCCGAGCAGGTGAGTCATGATCGCGGCGCGTGCGCCGGCGGGGTCACCTCGTCTCAGAAAGTGGACGACATTATCGTGCTCGGTAGCAGAACGTGCCGGCATCCCATCCCGCCCGAGACCTCGTCGGCGCCACTCGGTGAGCTTTGGAATCAGCCTCCGGTAAGTCTCGACCAGCAAATCGTTGTGGCTGGCGCGGAAGATAGCGTCGTGAAAGGCCTCATCAGTCCTGATCAGCTCATCAACGTCGGGGGAAGCCGTGAGATGATCTTTGCTG
Source organism: Pseudonocardiales bacterium (assembly GCA_023252195.1). Lineage (GTDB taxonomy): Bacteria > Actinomycetota > Actinomycetes > Mycobacteriales > Pseudonocardiaceae. The sequence goes on along the minus strand of JAHEXI010000013.1, from coordinate 57,208 downwards.
AGCTTTGCAATGTCATCGATCTCCCCCTCGGTTGCACGCGCGGCAGCAAGACTTGCGGCCATGCCCTCGAGCGCCATCCGGACTTCGAGGCGTTCACTGATCCGGAAACGCCGCTCAGAAATCCAGTCTGCGAACTCGTCTGGTGGATGGCCAACCGGTGTTCGTCGAACGAACCAGCCACGTCCCCGTCGCACCTCCACCACTCGGAGAACCTCTAGGCGCTGCAATGCGGTTCGTACTGAGCTGCGCGCCACCCCCATCCTCCTGGCGAGCTCCGGCTCGTTGGGAAGGCGCTCGCCGGGTTGCAGCACACCGGTCTCGATGAGCTCTCGCAGCTTGTCCTCGATCACTTCCGGTAGAGGTCGCCGTGCGTCCAGCCTCAGCTCCCACTCGTGGACCCGCGAGCCCCTTGCGTCACCGTCCGGGGTACTGCTCATCGTCACTCCTGTCTGTCTCGCGTCCCCGTCTGTCTACCTCTGCGTCGCGGCTGAATGTCATACGACCGGCAACGCAGGAGCTATGGGGCTTAGCCGTCGTTGCCCGCTTGTGACGGGCGGACCGGGCGGTTGGCGCGAGAGCGGATGGTTGTCCGACCAGAGGGTACACCCGTAAGGCGTCAGACGTGTTAACCACTGGACGGACGTCTGATGTCTGACTACACTGCTGTCTAACTGCCGGTTCGGACTCACACCTCATGAGGAGGGCAATCATGTCGACACAGTGATGCCGCTAGCGCTGACCGCGGTGGTGCTGATCTGCCTCGGGCTGCTGCTGGGAACGACCTGGACGATCCAGGCGTTACAGGCCCGACTCCGTCGACAGGCCGAGGAACGCCGCAGCCTCAACGAGGAGTGGGCAGCGCTTCGCATCGCCCACGAAAAGCAGAACCGATGCCCACGATGCGGGATTCCGTGGGCTGAATGCTACTGGTACAGCGCACCGACGATCGTGGATGATCCATTTGACGACGACTGAAGCTTTAACATCACGGAGCTGCCAATATGAACCGATCGTCTGAACACTTATCGGGAGGGCCCGCACCCTTGTGATGCGGCATTCCATGGCCACGCGCGGAAGGTATCAAGGCGGCGCGTTCGCGCCGTCCTCCCTTCATGACCACGGCCGCGGGCCCACTCACCGGACAACGCTAGGGTGAAGCAGTGAAGCTCTACAAAGAAGGAGCCTCACCCTCATCCTCTGGTTCGTTGAATGGAGTGATCAGGGCCAGGTAAACGTGCTCGGTGGTGATCTCCGCGACACAGCTCGCAGCAAGCAGTGCGTAGGCAAGTTCCTCGCCACCGTTGGGTTCCGAGAGCCACCACGCGGCGGCATCGACCACGGCAAGGCGCTGCACCCCGAGAGGTGCGCCTCACGCTCGCCCAGGACCGCTACAGCGGCCAAGCTGTTCGGTGCGGTCATCGCTCGTGGTACGACCTCTACCCCGATGTCCGCCCCTGCCTCCAGACGCTCAAAAACGCCGAGTACTTCGTAGGCATTGCCGGTAACCAGACCACCCGCGCCGGGCACTTCCTGCGCGAACTCAACCTCCCATGCGATGTTCTCGCCACCTCCGATGACTGGTGCGTCACCAAACCCGACGTAGCGTTTTTCAGCAAACTCATCGCCGTCAGCGGCCACCAGCCCCACGAGATCGCCTACGTCGGCGACCGCCTCGACAACGACCTTCGCCCCGCGGCCGAAACCGGTCTGCGCACCGTCTTTGTCAGGCGCGGCCTGTGGGGCTACATCATCTACGAATCCGGTACCGCGGACCTCGAACTCGACTCGCTCAGCGAGCTACCCGTTGGACTCAAGACGCTGCTAGCCGACTGACACTGATGTCTTCCTGCATGGGACTGGCCGGCCGCCGGGAGTGTCGGGGGTGCTCGACCGGCGGCCGACCGGGGATCCGGGGACATCAGTTGGCGGCACCGCTGCTGCGTGAGCGGCCACCAGCGGTGAAGTCCTCCAGGAACATCAGCCGGCAGGGCTCGCAGGGTGGGCCGGGTGGTGGCTGGTCATGCTCGATGACCTCAGTTGGCAACACTTGTCCACAGCGCGCCATGAGCCCATCCGTCGAATGCTCATCTGCAGGCGCGAGGACGTGCACGCAACCATCACGGGTAGATCTCGCAAACCGAGTCAAGCCGATCACCGGGGACCGCTGACGGTGAGCGCCGTCCAGCTCGCACCCGTGCGTTCCTCGCACTGTCCCCGTGCAGCTCACGTGTGCTCATCCACAACGTGCAGGTGCCCGTTCACCCGAGCCACTCGCCGAGGATGCCCAGCAGCGCCCTCGCGGCCTGCTCATCCAGCCGCAGCACGCAGCAGTTCGCCACGTGCGGGTTCAACACAATGATCCCGTCCTCCTTGGTCACCAGCAGATTCGTGAACCCAGGCGAGCCATGCGCCTCGCAGGTGGTCATGATCACCCGGCGATGGTTACCGCGTACACCGCTCCCCGTGTCCGGGAACGTCGCGGAAACCTCTGCTGTGCCGTCGGTTGTCGAGCGCACGAGTGACATGAGCTGATCAAAACGGCCCGAGCGGTAACCCGGAAGGTCCCCCAGCTAGTCCGCCGTGATCGACCACAGCTAGTCCCGTGTCATCCAGTTTCCCGTCGATGCTGGTGCCTCCGGCGGCCAGAGCGCTGCCTTGGACCGGGCGACCGCGTCGGGAGGAATGGGAGACGTTCGGGTGGGGGTCTCCCTTGCGACGCACCGATGGCTACCCGATGGCGCAAGGCCACGCCGGCACGCGGTCGGCGATGCCGAGCCCTGCCCCACCGGGTAGGGCGATGCCTGCACCGCAAGGGAGACCCCCACCCGCAAGGTCCGCTGACCAGGGAAAACCATGAGCTACCTGACCGCGATCCGTAAGCACGCGATGACATGTCTGACTCCACATGATGGGTGACGGATCGTGTTCAGTTGATGGGTGACAGTGCCTAGCCGGTTTTGCGGTTGGTGGTGTGTCCGTAGGCCTTGTGGCGGGTGACCTCCCTGCGGCTGCTGCGGGGAACGGTCTTGATCAAATGATCGTGGTGGTCGTAGACGCGCAGGGTGGTTTCGTCGACTTCGATGGTGACGATCTGCCCGGCATAGCGCAGCCCGACTTGGACGCGTTGGCCGATGACGTGGGTGCCCCCGGGGCAGGACACGGTGCGCTGGGCCCGGGCAGGACGCTGGTCGAAGATCGGAGGAGGGCCGGGGGTGTGGGCGCCTTGGAGACGGGCGCGTTGGGTAGGGGTCAGGGTTAGCGGAATGGCGCGGGTCAGGACACGGTTCGACTCCCGGGCCAGTCGCGTAGATCTTGTGTCAGATCCGCCAGCACACTTCCCCTCCAATCCCGGACCGTGGAAGCGGTCTCCCATCGGGGAGGAGGCGAACCGGCGGCGTGGCCGCGGCTCAACTAACCCGCGAGACCCTATCCGGCTGATCTCCCTCGGGCGCCGACACAGTCATCTCTTCCAGCAACTCGACCTGACCGGACAACACACCGGTCAGGATCGCGCGGGCGACGGCGAGCAATTCGGCCACGCGGGGGCTGGTCAACGAGTAGTAGACGTTCGAACCCTCCTTACGCGTGGCCACCAGACCCGTCCGCCGCAACACCGCCAACTGCTGCGACAGGTTGGCCGGCTCGATCCCCACCTCCGACAACATCTCGCCCACCGCGTGCTCACGCTCGCTGAGCAGTTCCAGCACCCGGATCCGCGCTGGGTGCCCCAAGGTCTTGAAGAACTCGGCCTTGAGCTGATAAAGCGGCCTACTCACTCAGATCAGCTCCGCAGAGTCAACGCCCGCAAGGCTGCACACCGCCGGCGCCTGGTCGCTGCCCTCTCTCGTCATACCGGCGAGCCTCCTTCGTTCGCACATCGCACGAGAACCGGCCACGCCCGCGCTCCCAAAAGATACAGCAGTTGCAAACTTGGCAAGACTTGTAGACCGATGAGCTTCCCCCTCGATCGCGGAGGCGTCTGGACCAACTCGCGCAGACTCCGATCATCACCACTTCCCCGGACCCGGGCCGGTACTCGGCACCGCATGCTCGGCGAACTTGGCGCCACACACCACCCCTCACGCAATTGCGCGATTTCTAAAGTGCAGATATTGTGTTTCTGGAAGGCTGGGGAAGGAGAGCTAACGGTCGTGACCGAGAAGCTGCGTACACAGGTCAAGACGGTTCAGCGCAACCTAGTCCTCGCGGGCGAGGCCGGTCTGCCGTACAAGGTGTACTTGTCACCGCGCGCCTGGAAGACCTGATGGACATGGCCGCGCGCCGTGGCATCGACGTCGCGACATGGGTGGATGGCTCACGGCTGCCGTTCGCCTTGGCCGAGGAGTGAGTCGAGGTGGTCCGCGGCGTGGGGCGGCGGTGGGCACGCCGGTCATCCCACGTCGATGCTCCTAGAGCTGACGGCCCGGAACCGCGACCGAAGCGGGAACTGCTCGCCCGTGTCGAACCGAAGAGTCCAGCTTGTCGCACGGCGGCCGCTAGCCCCGGCCGCGGCCTGGTGATCGCCGTACACAGGGCTTGGTGTTACACGCGGGCGGTACGCCGAGAGCGCGACATCCTCCGCGGACCTGCGACACCCGGACGCACACCGACCCACAGCCGTACCAGCGACCTACACCGCGTGCCCGTCTGTCGGATCCCGGTCTCGCAGCGGCGGTGGTCTCCGCCGCCGCCCACCGAACCCCGCACGCGCACCCCGGTTCGGTTGACGCCGCAGCCGGTGGTGCCTGCGCCCGTGACGACATACGCGATGACGGCAGCAACCGTTCCGGGCCTTGACCAGGCACCCACCCGCCACCGTCGACTGCGGGAGTGGGTCTGCGAGGTCGCCGAGCTCACCCGCCCCGACCAAGTGGTCTGGTGCGACGGATCGTCGGTGGACTGGCAGCGGCTGACGCGCCAGCTGGTCGGCGCAGGCACGTTTGTGCGGTTGGCCGAAGACGCCAAGCCCAACTCGTAGGAGAGGACATGGCGACTGGGTCATCAACGCGCGCAGCGCCGAGCTAGCCCCAGCGGCGCGTCATCGGGCAGCAAAAGTGCTGTCTCGCAGTCTGATGGCGCGGTGGCGGCCCCGGCGCCGGCGTGGTCACAACGGAGGATGTCGATTGGCTCGTGGGGCGGCTGCAAGCGATGGTCACTGCCAGCCCTGTTATCTGGGCCGGCCGCGGGATGACGCTGCTGCAGCTCATCGCGCTGCACTTCATCAGTGCGCTGGCACCGGCCACCCCCACCGAGCTGGCCCAGGCCCACGCCTCATGGCCGTGCTGCACGCCATGAGCACCCAGACCCGCCCTCCACTCATCGACGTCCTCATCGACACCGTACGACGGTCCGCCAAGTAGACGCCGAACGCCTCCTCTCGCCAGGTCGTGCGGTGGTGGACGTCGAGACTGTGCGCTCGATCGGTTGTGTCGGGCTCCACGATGGCCGCGTCTACTTACAAGATTCGCAAGTTGTCGCAAGACATTCTCAAGTTGTTACAAGACTTTAAGTCCACGCACTTACCATGGCTTCGGAAAACCTGCAATGGGCTGCCCCGAGGAGCCCGTTAGCTTCATCCCATCGATCATCAGATCCTCAAGGTCGGAGACAGCCCGTGACCGCCCCAGACCCCTCAATCACCCACTGGCGCACCAGTAGCTTCAGCGGCAACAACGGAACCTGCGTCGAGGTCGCCGCCATACCCGGTGGACACATCGCCGTGCGCAACAGCAAACACCCCGACGATGGAACGATCCTGTTCACCCACACCGAGCTGAACGCCTGGATCAACGGCGTCAAGGCCGGTGAGTTTGACGACCTGGCCTCGTGAGTGCCTAACAGCGTTAGGACACCGTTAGGCACTCACGAGCCCGCGGTCGAGAAGTGGCGTCCAGCAGGTCAACGCAGCGGGACTCAGGCACTGTTGCTTCAGCAGATCACCGGCGCGGGCAGGCTGGGCTGATGCGGCGGCCTCACTGTCAAGCATCAGGCGGGACTGGACACAGCACGCGATGACTGTCTTGTCCCACCTGATGCTTGACGTTTTAGTCCCAGGTGATGCTTGACGTTGGGGCTAGGAAACGTAGGGGGTTGTGTGTCCACGGTCGGCCGGGTTCGGTGGTGAGCGCGGGCGGCGCGTGGTGTGGGGCAGGCCGTGGCCTGCCCTTGATCCTGCCGCAGGGTCGGTAGAGGCTCCAGGGTCCAGGGCCGCCGGAGGCGGTCGCGTTCGCGATGCGTAGCACCCTGGAGGCTGGAGGGGCCGGCCCGTAAGCTGCGCCGCCCGTGCGGTGGTGACCCGGCGTTTCATGTGCCTACCGCCGGTTGGTCATTGGGTTTGGGTGTGCGGGGGCGCTGGGCTTGCCAGCTGCGGATGGGTTGGGTGGTGGTGCGGCGGAAGGTGCGTTGGGCGCCGTCGGTGAAATCGACGGTGATGGTGTGCTCGGCGACGTGGACGGTGATGATGGTGTGGGCGTGGGTGCGGCCCAGGGCCAGTTTTTGTCCGGCGACCATGATGACCCCGGTGTCCCATACTCGGCGTTGGATGGTGACCGGCTCCACCGAGGGCCGGGGTGGTGGGCCGGCGGAGCGGGCGCCGCGCAGCTTGCGGGCCTGGTCGTAGCTCAGCGGGTTGGGTCGGGTGCGCAGCAGCTCGCGGGTGTCGGGATCGAAGAACATTAGCGTGGCGGCGTCGATGCGGATGCTGACCCGCCGGCCGCTGAGGATCTCCGCGGCGAGCAGTCGGTGTTCACCCAGGGAGACCAGGCCCCCGCAGGACACGGTCCGATCGATCTCCAGGGCGGCGTCGGGTCCGGCCGGGGGTAGCGGTGAGGGGCCAGCGGGGCGGCCCCCGGTGCCAGCCAGGGCGGCCAGGTCGGTGGCGGACAGATGCGAGCGGACGGTTTTGACCCGGGCACCGGCGATGCTCAGGTGGATCACGTCGTGATCAGCCCAGAACGTGACGGTGACCCCGGCGCGGGTGGGTCCGAGCCAGAACTGTTTACCCCGCACGGCGAGATTGCCCGAGGCCGGCACGACGCGGTCCGTCGGGGCTTCGACGCGGTCGTCTTCGGTCACACGCATTCAGCTGAGATGGTCACGCTGCCCGAGGGCCTCTACGTGAACTCGGGCAACTGGCTCTCGGACGCCACCTACGTGGAGATCACCAAGGGCGAGCTGGTCGTGCGGTCTTGGGAAGGTACCGCCGCTCGCAGCTCACCAGACAACGCTCGGGCGAAGCAGTGAAGCCCTTACGACGAAGAAGCCTTGCCGTCGAGGGCGCCGTCACGGTCACGGGACGAGGACGGCCGCGCCGTGGACCCGGTCAGCCGCCAGGTCGGTCAGCGCCACGTCAGCCCGGTCGAGGGGATAAGGGGTAGTCACCACGTGCAGCCGGTGCTCGGCGGCGAAACGCAGGAAGTCGTGACCGTCTTGGCGAGTATTGGCCGTGACGCTGCGGATCTGCCGTTCCTGGAACAGATGCTGTTGGTAACGCAGTACGGGGATGTCGGTGAGGTAGATACCGGCCACCGCCAGGGTGCCGCCTCGGTCCAGCGCGGCCAGCGCCGGCGCCACCAGATCCCCGGCGGGGGCGAACAGGATCGCGGAGTCGACCGGCTCCGGTGGTGGATCATCAGCGCTGCCCGCTGACGTTGCGCCCAGTTCCACCGCGAGCTCTCGGGCCGGGAGACTGCGGGTCAAAACGTGCACCCGCGCGCCCTGGGCTAGGGCGATCTGGGCGGTGAGGTGCGCACTCGCGCCGAAGCCGTAGAGGGCAAGACTGCCTCCTGCCGGCAGGTTCGCCCGAGCCAGCGCTCGCCATCCGATGATGCCCGCGCACAGCAGCGGCGCGAGTTCGGTATCGGAGTAGCCAGCAGGCAGCGGGTAGGCGTAGCCGGCGGGAACCGTGGCGTAGTCGGCGTAGCCGCCATCAGCGTCCCACCCGGTGTACTCCGAGTATGGGCAGAGATTCTCCGACCCGCGGGTGCAGTACCGGCACTTCCCGCAGGTGGCGCGCAACCAGGCGATACCCACCCGCTGCCCTGGCTGGAAGGGGCCGGCAGCCTCAACGACCTCACCGACCACCTCGTGGCCGGGGACGACACCCTGCCGATGCACAGATAGGTCACCCTGGGCAACATGTAAATCGGTGCGGCACACCCCGCAGGCCAGCACTCGCACCAGCAGCTCGTCACCGCTGCGTCGGGGTACCGACTCTCGTATCGACACCAGCGGCCGGGTACTCATGGCCCCCGGTCGCTGCACCCGCCAGGCCAACATGAGCTCATCATCGCGCCCTCAGCAGACGGGCCGCGATCCCAGTCGGCGCCGAGCGCATCCGAATCGATCCCAAGGGGGCCAAAGACCGTGCCACAGTGCGAGGGTGATGGCACATGTCCCGGTTGAGCTGGTGCGGTTCGTCGGGGCTGACCAGTCGTGTCCCCTACGCCTACGCTGCGGTGGCGCACGACGTCTCGCGGCTGGTCTTCACGGCTGGGGCCTGTCCGCTCGATCAGGGCGGAGCGATCGTTGCGGTCGGCGATGTGGTCGGTCAGGCGGAGCAGGTCATGACCAACCTGCGTACCGCCCTGCAGGCGGCAGGCGCAGACTTGCCCGATGTTGTCAAGACGACGATCTACGTCGCCAGCCAACGCCGTGAGGACCTGCGCGCCGTCTGGGCGGTAGTGCGGCGACACTTTGGGGACCACGATGCACCCGGCACGTTGCTGGGTGTGGCGGTCTTGGGCTACCCGGACCAACTGGTTGAGGTCGAAGCGGTCGCCGCCCTCCGCTGAGCGCGGACAGTGTGTGGTGGCCGTAGCCGATACTGCTCGTCGTGCTGCTGATCGCGTCCCTCGTTGGGGCGATCCTTGGGGCCGTGGGCGCGGCGGCCAACAAGGTAAAGACCTGGGACGAGTTTCTGCTGTGGGTGATCGGCGGGACGATCGGCGGCGTGCTCGCCGTACTCGCCTGGACCGGCATCATCTGGGCACTGTTCGAGGTCGAGTCCAGCGTCGCCATCAGCTTGATCCTCTTCGGGACGGCGGGCCTGCTCGGGGCCGTGGTTGCTCCGCTGCTGGACAACACGGACGGTCCAGTAGCGTGGTTGTGCAGCTTCGTCATCAAGTGGGTGCAATCGCCGCTGCTGACCACTGTTGGTCTCGTCGCAACCCTGATCGTGACCGTCGCAGGCCGTGAGGTGGATTTCCGCCGGGGCATGCTGTTCATCGCGGTGGGTCCCGGTGGCGGCGCACTGACACTCGGTGCGGTGGCCTGGACCCGGTCCGGCTGCTTCAACCCGGACGGGACCGTGCCGGACAACCTGGCCCGGCACGAGTCGACGCATAGCCGGACCGTGGCGGCCATCGGAGAGCTCGGCTTCTACCTCAGCTACGTCACGATCGGTGCCCTCTGGGGATCGGCGCAGGGCGGCTCGTGGAACGACCTCAACGCAGCCGGCTGCGGCAACCCGTTCGAAAAGACGGCGCACACCTTCACTCGTTACCACGATCTGTAACGTGGCCACTATGACCCCGATCGACGACGCTGCCGAGTGGCTGCTCGGCATTAACTATGATCGCGCCATAGCTCGCCATGCGTTCATCAGTCGTCTCATTCCAGCCCAATATATCCTTCAAGTCATCCGGATGCTTGCCGTAGTCATTATTGGTCCTGCTGGCAAGTCTTTTCACTGTCTTCTCGTTGCTGATTGATAGGCTGATCACCTCGTCAAACAAATCCCACCCGTCATTGTCATTCGGCGTAGTCCCGCACAGGAAGACCGGCTTGTCCTGGGACTTCGACATCTCAGCGATTAATTCAATTTTTGGACGCTCAATTTTTAGCCAGTAGCGCCTACGCCAGTCGATGCTCGTGTCCTTCCACTCTTTTTGGTCTTCGGCGCGCCTGTCGGTGTCCTTGTTATACCAAGCCCGGAAGTGGTCTTCATCAACGTCATACGCGGTTCCCGCGACTGTGGTCGTGACGGTCGTGCGGGACAAGGTGTGGCTATCAATTTCACCGCCATTTACTTGGGAAGCCATTATGGACCCTGCCAAGGTTGACGAACTAATGCATGTGCTGGAGCTGGCTACGGACGAGGCCCGACAAGTGGGCGCAGCGCGCAACGGAGGTGCGTCTCAAGGGGATAGGTCCGTGGTCCAGGCCATCACGAGTGGGCCCGAAGCCTGACTCATTGTTTTGGCGAAGGTGTTGGAGTGACAGCCCACCGATCACACCGTGGCGGCAACGGGGGCCACCGCGTCGAGGGACAGGCCACGGGCCTCAACGCCGCCGCTACGGCCCCAGCGCAGCGCGGCGATGGCGCCAATGGCAAAGAATATCGCGAGGATGACGAACGCGGAGACCAGCCCGAGCCCGGACACGGCATAGGACAACCCGACCACCCCCACCATGCCACCCAGCCGGCCGGCCGCCACCGATACGCCGATGCCGGTGGCGCGCAGCTCTGTCGGAAATAGTTCGCTGAACGTGGTGTAGGCCGAGATCCACGAGCAGGTGGCGGAGAACACGCAGAGCGTGAATGCGGCCAACGTCTCTGCTGGGGACTTGGCCAGCGCGGCCAGTGCGAGCAGCAGCACGGAGATACTGGCCGTGCCATAGGACAGTCGGGTCACCACGGTACGACCGATCCGGTCTATCAGCGCCGCCACGGTGAAACCCCCGACCAGCGCTCCAATGTTGCCGACCAGGTAGAACAGCGGCACCGTGGCCGGGGATACGTCGACCTGCGTGGAGATCAGCACATAGGCCGACACAAAGGTGAACAATCCGTAATAGGCGGCGCTACCGGAGAATTCCAACACCATCCCGTACACCAATCGGACACGCCAGTTCGCCCACAGCTCGCCGATCTGCGAGGCCAGCGAGCGGCGCTTGGGGGTACCCGCGAGGTCGGTGCCATCGTCGGCGATACCGGTGATCTCGGTGACGATCACGCTGGCCTCCGCGTGGTGGCCCTGGGACGCCAGCCAACGGGGAGATTCCGGGATCGTGCGACGCGCAATAAGGCCGTAGATCGCGGCGGCAGCGCCGGCAAGCAAGCACAATCGCCAAGCGGACAGCGTGACGCCGCCGAGGGCGAGCTGGTTGGCAACGAAGTTGTTGAGGAAGAAAATGCCGACCAGGCCTGCCAGGATGCCGCCGACGGACCAGAAGTTCATGGTGGCGGCCGTGGCGGTGCCACGACGGCGGGTCGGCATGAACTCGGCGATCGCCGAGGTGACAGCCGAGTACTCCCCACCGACGCCCATCGCGGTGACGAACCGGAAGATCAGGAATGTCAGGAACGTCGGGGAGAACGCACTGACCACTGTGGCGATCGAGTACATCACTAGAGTCGCCACAAAGAGCCGTTTGCGGCCGAAGCGATCAGCGAGCCAGCCGAACGCCGTCGCGCCGGTCATCAGCCCGGCGAACCACACGACCCAGATCAGCGACACCGCGCCGGGCGATACCGCACCGTCCGCGCCGAGCACGCCGAAGTCCTTCGCCAACGGCGTAAGCACACTGCCGATGATCTGGACCTCGAAGGAGTCCAGCGCCCAACCGATTCCCAACGCGAGCAGGATGCGACTGTGCATCGGACGCCACGCGCTGCGGTCCAACCGGGTCTCCAACGGCATCACGCTTCTCATCCTCACGGCGCGTCGATGTGGTTGCGGACGGCACGGCTTGTGGATCGTCCAGACCCCCGATCGGGTCGCTATTCACTCTTCAGTGTTCAAGACCGGGGAGTTTGACGCCAGACCGTGTAAGTAAACGTGCAGCGCTCATCGAGGTTCGAGCGAAGGCTGACCGTGATCAGGACGAACCGGCGGCCGCACTATCGATTCGGTCCGCGTCGCGGCCACGGTCAAGGTCTGCGAGCACCTCGGCCACCGTCGCGCGCGCGCCGCGCAGATCGCCGGTGAACACCCGCGGCCGCTGCCGGAACAACCCCTCCAAGAGCGCGACTGACTCCTGCGCGGCTATCAACGCCTGCGGTAGCTCCACCTTCCCGGCAGCTCGTACCCGCGCAAAAACCCACAATCCGCGGGCGAGGTCGGGTTCGAACGCGACGGGGTTGGCGGCAGCCAGCCGGCGGCGAATGTCCACAGCTTCGGTGGTGACGGGCAGAGCGTCGTGCCACCGACCAAGATCCGACAAGTCGGCACCAAGGTTCGTCAGCGCCCGCGCGAAGTCGGGTTCGTATGCGGTGACGGCCCCGGCCGCCAACCGGCGATAGGTCTCGACGGCTTCAGCGCTGACGACCACGGCGTCGTGGCACCGACCCAGGTTCGACAAGAGGACCGACAGATTGTTCAGCGCCCTGGCGAGCCCAGGCTCGAACGCAGTGCGGTCGACCGCCACCAGCCGGCGACGAATGTCCACCGCTTGGGTACTGGCGGTCAGAGCCTCGCGCTGCAACCCCAAGTCCGACAGCATCACACCGAGGTTGTTCAGCGAGCCGGCAAGGTCTGGTTCGAACGCGGTGCCGTTAAGCTCCGCCAACCGTCGGTAGCGCCCGACGGCTTCGGTGGTGATCATCACGGCGTCCTCCCACCGGCCCAGAGCCGACAGCCGGATGCCGTGGTTGGTCAGCGCCCGGGCGAGGTCGGGATCGAACCCGGCGGAATCGCCGGCCGCCAGGCGGCGATAGACCTCGATGGCTTGGGTGCTGGCGACAAGGGCGTCCTCCAGTCGCCCCAAGTCCGACAGCCGCACGCCGAGGTTATCCAGCCGGTGGGCACGTTGGGCCGGGCCAGCAGCGGCGGGCAGGGTGTCGCACAAGCGGCGAGCCAGAGCGGTCGCTGCCCACAGCAGCTCGGTGCTATATCGAGGCAGCGCCGAATCGACGGCGGCGGCGACGTCATCGGGGGCTTGGTCGACGACCAGCTGAACCATCGGGGCGGTGGCGTACGCGCTGAGAGCGGGTCGGCGGCGTAGCAGCGCGAACAAGGCGGTAGCGGCGACGGGGTGCCGGGCAGCGGCCGCGGTGAGCATGATCAGACACCGCCGCACCGCCGCAGTCGATGCGGTCACCCCACACCTGCCCTGCGGGCCGACCACCGCTCACCTCCGTCTCAGGGTCATGGTTGCCGTCGCGGTGCTGCTGTTTCTTCCGGTCAGCGATGCCCCTCGCTTGGTTTCGCGAGCATAAGACCGGGTTATTCGGTTTCGTGCGATCGCCACGCCGAAGGCGGAAGCCCCGAACTGAACTGAGATCATTTGACAGACAGTTCATGAGACGTTTAGCGAACATCTCAGTAAGCTCGCTTCTCCGCGAAAGTGTCACGCCACTTAATTTCTTACTAACGGTGCACGAACACCACGCCACCAGGTCGCGACTAGCCCACCGCGTGAGGGACATATCCAGCCATCGTGTCACGGTAGGTAATAGCAGTCACCATACCGACCGGTCTGTTTGACTGAGCGGCCACCGCCGAAGCCGGGTGGTTTCCCGCCGCCGGTCGGCGTCGGCCACCAGCCGCAACGACTCCGAGCGGCCTCCGACCGGCGCGAGAGACGTCTCCGCCGGTGCCCGATAGCCCGAGAAGTGGGACGAGTTTGTCCCCATGTCGTCGAATACGCGAGCTACTGCGCGGACGTAGCATCAAACTCGGGCGACGAGCGCCATTCCCAACTCGCAGGCAGATTACTGACACAGTGCCGACACGGCGGGTGCGGCAAGCCCCGCCGGCTGGTTGGAACCCGCCGCTGCTCGTTACGTTCGGCCTCGCCCTACTGTTTTGCGATGACAGACACTCGTAGGCGGACCCACTCCCGATTAGCGATTAGTACCTTACTTCGGCTTAAGCGAGGTGCGCTCTGCGTTGGTCGCCGCAACGCGCCCGCGCATGGCGTGCCCCGGGCCCTTTGCACCAGGCCCTTTGCACCGGGCGTCTACTGAGAGTAACGTTCCGTAACCCAACGAATAGGAGCATCACATGGCCGTCGATGAGCGGCCTGGCCGATCAGACGGCGGCCATGAAGGCCAGCTGTCCCAAGCTGTTCGCCCAGGTCGAGACCAATCCACACAGGATCAGCGCCACCGGCAAAGCAGTCACCACCGGGTGGGCCAAGCCGGTCAGCGGGCTCATCGCGACACAGGTTCTCGGGGCATGACGCCATCGATCCGGCGGCAGCTTCAATCGGCGTGGGTGCACCGTCCGTACACCGTTGTACTCGCGGTCGTCTTGGTGTTCCCCGGCGCGTTGGCCATTGTTTACGGGGACGAGGTATCCCAAGCCCTGAGTAACATCGCCGCGGGCAGCATCTCGCGCCTGATGGGTACTCTGCTCGTAGTGGGATCGGCGCTCACCCTCACCGGAATCGCCCGCAATCGGACACTGGCCGAGACCCTGGGTCTGACAGTCACCGCTATCGGATGTGCCATCTACGGTCTCGGCGTGATCCTCGGGCTCGGTTTGCACGGCGCGGTCGCCGGGAGCGGATTCCTCGCTATCGCGGCGGGCACGATCAGGCGCGTCATCACCCTCGCTGCTGTCGCCCGGGAAGTAGATCGCGCCAGTGAGTCCTGACACGCTGCGGTTCGTCCTCCAGGTCGTTGCGATCGCGCTCGGTGGCGGTAGCGTGCAGATGGGCATTTTCCTGCTCAAACGCCGCAGTGAGCTGCGTAGCTTGGATGCGACATCGGGGTCGACCGCGCTCACCTCAGCTAACGAGTACATCGCGACGCTGCAAGGCGGGGAGAAGGCGATGCGCGAAGAGCTGGGCAAGGTGCAGGCCCGCTCCCAGGCGATGCAGAGGGAATGGGACATCGAGCGCGCTGAGCTGACTCTGGCACTAGAGAATGAGAGCCGGCAGGTCGCCCGGCTGTCCGGATACTTGGCACGGTGCAAGGCGGACCTTTCGGTGGCGGAATCTCAGATCGAGGAGTTGGCGCACCACGGCCGCACGTCAGCGCGCCAGGGCCGCTCCTCGACGGAGTAGCGCCCAAACCCCACCGACGGTTGCGTCGGGCTCATCAGATGTCGATCCCCAGGCACCCCTGCCAGTCAGCCATGCTCTCGACGCCTGGGGCTAGGTTGGGTATCAGAGCCGGTATGCCGTGCTCGGGCGGGCGGGCGGTGCCGGCTAGTCACCGGCTCTACCATCGATTGGGTGCCATGTACCTGCAGGTTCTTGCGGTCGGATGCTTCCGTTGGTTTCATTGAGGAACGTGAGAAAGTGTCTCGACTGGGAGTCTGGACAGTCGTCTCGGAGGCGTGCAGTCGATGGTAACGACTGAGGATGCCCGCTGGCTCGCCGGCTACCTGCGGAAGTTGGTGTCCACCCGCCCCGCCGCCTGGGCCGGCACCGAAATGACCCTGTCTCAGCTGATCGCGCTGCACATCATCAGCGCGCGGGCTCCGATGACACTGATGGCACTGTCCGACGCCTTGGGCACCCGACCACCAGCCACCTGCGCGATGGTCGATCGGCTCGCCCGAGCCGGGCTGGTTTGTCGCACACCAGACCCCGAGGACCTTCGGCGCGTGCTGGTAGCCGTCACCGGTACCGCGGCGCAGATGCTCGGCAAGATCGACCCGGACACTGCCCGACGTCTGCAGGCGGTGCTGAAGACCATGGGCTCGGCAGCCCAGCGCGTCCTCACGGAAGTCCTCAAAGACACCGCCCGGCGCCTCGCTCGATGACCAACGCGCCGTGAACTCGACAGCACCGACGTCCCTGGTCGATCCAGACGTCGGTGCTGTCGAGTTCACGGGCGGCGGCGATGGGTGGCGCGGATAGGGCAGTATCAGCGCGTGACGCACTCAGCGGGAGTTCCCGACACGCTGTTCGACGATCCGGTCGCGGAGGCGCGCTGGCGAGCCCGGTTCACCGCACCCCGGGTCAGCCTGCCGGACTGGGCCCGAGACGCCCCGGACCGCTGCCTGTACACCTCCAACGCCTCGGGCACGTGGGAGGTCTACGCCTGGGACCGCTCCACCGGCTCGCACCGGCAGGTCACCGAGCGGCCGCACGGCACCCACAGCGCCACTGTGAGTCCCGACGGTGAGCAGGTGTGGTGGTTCGCCGACACCGACGGCGACGAATTCGGTAGCTGGGTGACCGAGCCGTTCGCCGGGCGGCCCGTGGACGAGCAGCCCCAGCCTGCCGTGCCGGGTACCGCGCCCGGCTACCCGGCCGGGCTTGACCTCGGCCTGCGCACCGCGGCGGTCGGAACCGCCACCGACGACGGCACCACGGTGTGGATCTCCCGGGACGGCACCGCACAGGTGGTCTACCGCAACGAGCACGACGCCGGGGTGGGCGCGCTGTCCCGGGACGAGCAGCTACTCGCGATCGTGCACTCCGAACACGGCGACTCCCGGCACCCCGCGGTCCGGGTGCTCGACACCGGCACCGGTGACGCAATTGCGCAGATGTGGGACGGGCCCGGCAAAGGGTTGGAGGTGCTGGGCTTCGCCCCGCTGGCGGGCGACCCCCGACTGTTGCTCAGCCACGAGCGACACGGCCGCCAAGAGCTGCTGATCTGGGACGTCAAGGCCAACACTGAGACCGAGATTGCCCTGGACCTGCCCGGTGAGCTGACTGCCGACTGGTATCCCGACGGCGCCGCGCTGCTCGTCATCCATGAGCACGCCGCACGCTCCACACTGCACCGCTACCAGCTGGCCACTGGTGAGTTGACCGCATTGGACATCCCCACCGGCACTGTCAGCAATGCGGCGGTCCGGCCGGACGGCACCGTCGAGTACGCCTGGTCCTGCGCCGCCCAGCCGCCCAGCATCCAGGCACTGGACGAAGACGGCACCCACCGCGCGCTGCTGGCTGCGCGGGGCGAGCCGGCGCCTGGCTCACAAGCCCTGGCCGACCAGTTCGTGGAAACCCCGGCCGGTGCGGTGCACGCCCTGGTAGCCAGGCCGCCCGACACCCCGGCAGGACCGCTGCCCACGGTGTTCGCGCTGCACGGTGGCCCGCAAGCAGCCGACGAGGACCGCTTCTCCGCAAGCCGAGCGCTGTGGCTGGACGCCGGCTTCGCCGTCGTGCACGTCAACTACCGCGGCTCGACCGGCTACGGCTCGACCTGGCGCGACGCGATCGAGGGCCGACCCGGGCTGACCGAACTGGAAGACGTCGCGGCCGTGCACGACTGGGCAGTGACCAGCGGGTTCGCCGACCCGGCGAGGTGCGTCGTCGAAGGTTGGTCCTGGGGCGGCTACCTGACCCTGCTCGCGTTGGGGACCCAACCGCAGCACTGGGCTGCCGGCATCGCCGGGATCCCGGTCGCCGACTACCCCGCCGC
The DNA here is from genome assembly GCA_023252195.1 of Pseudonocardiales bacterium. GTDB lineage: Bacteria > Actinomycetota > Actinomycetes > Mycobacteriales > Pseudonocardiaceae. Next base: position 39,936 of record JAHEXI010000013.1, on the reverse strand, counting down.
CTACGCCGATGAGATGGAGCCGCTGCGGGCTTTCGATCGCGCGCTGTTCGGCGGCTCCCCCGAGGAGCTGCCTGAGCTCTACCGGGAGTCCTCTCCGATCAGCTACGCGACCGACCTGCGGGCCCCGGTGCTGCTGCTGGCCGGGGACAACGATCCGCGCTGCCCGATCCGTCAGATCGACAACTACCTCGACCGGCTCACTGAGCTGGGCAAGCCGTTCCGGAGTTACCGCTACGACGCGGGGCATGGGTCGTTGGTGGTAGCCGAGAACCTCCGGCAGGCCGCAGTCGAGGTCGCGTTCGTCCGCGAGGTTCTGCGCGAAAGTTGATCGTCCGTCAACATGGGGGTAACGACAACAGCGGAAGCTAAGCCAGGAGGTGGTCACCATGGCCCTGTGGCGGCTACACGTCGACGTGGCTGATCAACCCGGCCGACTGGGCGCGCTCGCCGCGACGATCGGTGGCCACGGCGCCAACATCGTCTCCTTGCACGTGGTCGGCGAACCGGCCGAAGACGGCGCGGTGACCGACGAGCTGCTGGTCAGGCTGCCACCGAAGGTCGCGATGCCGGCACTGGTCGAAGCCGTCGAGTCGGCCGGGTTTCCCGTGACGGTGGTGGTACAGGCCGACGCCCAAGCGCTAGCCGACCCGGTGACGGCCGCGCTGGCGCTGGCGCACTGCGTGGCGGTCGACCCCGGCAGCGCCGACCGGGCGGTAGCGACCATGCTGCGCGCTGAGCTGGCCGAAGCCGGCGCGCCACCGCATCAAGCTGCCCATCAGGCCGACGTCGGCGTCGGCGCGAGACGAGTGCGGCTGCGCCGCGGCTGGCCGTTCACCGCCACCGAAATCTCCCGGGCCGCGGCGCTGCTCGAGCTCGCCGGAGCCGCCGACGCCGACCGCGCCGCTGTCCGGCTTGTGCGACCACGAGTCAGCGTGCAGCTGACCGACGGGGCGGAGGTGGTACTGCGGGTCGCGACGGCGGCTGACGCGCCGCTGGTCGCCGCGCTGCACGCGCGCTGCTCCCCGCACACCCGGGCGTTGCGATCGCTGTCCACCAGACCGGTGTTGACCGCGGCGGTATTGCAGCAACTGATCGGCGCCGACGGCTCCACCAGCGTGCTCGCGATGACCACCGATGGTGGCGCGGCGGTCGGGCTGGCGAATCTGGTCGGCACCGGACCGGGCACAGCCGAGGTCGCGCTGCTGGTGGAGGACCTCTGGCAGGGTCGGGGAGTAGGAACCGCGCTGGCCCGCAACCTGGTGGAGCTGGCCCGAACCGATCAGCTCACCGAGTTCACCGCGATATCCCGAGCGGGCAACGGCGCGCTGACCCGAGTATTGCGCCGCGCCGGGTTACGACCACGCGGCCGGTTGGAGGGCGGCTCGCTGTGCGTGCGGGCCGCGCTGCACCCGGAGGAACCCAGCCCGACCGCGCCCACCGAGGTCAGCCTGGCCTAGCCACCCCGGATGTAGAAGGCCCGCTGGTGGCAAGCCCGGCCGATCGGTCCGCCGCCGCGGCCGGTGGAGGAGCAGCCGTGAGCAGTTGACGGCACTGGCCTCACGCGCTGCCGGCACGGTAGTTCTGCGCGTCACCGGCGCGGTGATCCAGGGCGAACTGCACCACCTGCTGCCCGATCGTGCGCAGCGTGCGATCTACCGCGGGATTGGAGGCGACGCCGTGGTCGTCGAAACTCACCTCGGCGGAGTTCAGCGCCGCGCCCAACGGCGTGGGCCAGCCGCGTAGCGCGTGCACGATGGAGCGCAGCGCCGTCAGCGTGGTCACCGTCGCCTGCCAGCCCAGCGCCATCGCCACGCAGCCGACCGCCCGTCCGTCCAGATAGGGGCGGGGATCCCCGCGCAGGTCCTCGACGTAGTCCAACGCGTTTTTCACCAACCCGGAGACGGTGCCGTGGTAGCCCGGCGAAACCAGCACCACCCCGTCGGCCTCCCGCAACGCTTGCACCAGCCGGCACGCCAGCTCGCTGCGCTCGAGCACCGCCGGGTCGTAGAACGGCAGGATCAACTCCGTGCCGGTGATCGCGACGGTGTCCGCACCGGCGGCTCGGGCACCCTGAAGAACCACGCTCAGGGCTCGCTCGGACTGTGAGTCTTCGCGCATCGAACCACCGATGCCGACCACGGTGAGCCCCATGTCAGGGACCCTACGGCGAGGCGTCCGCTACCGAATAGCCGAGGGCCCGGCACCCCCAGTGTGCCGGGCCCTCGGCTATTCCCCTCGGTCTGGCTTCCGCCCCCCGGTCAGGCTCTCCAGTCAGGCCTTGGCCTGCGCGCCGGAGCGCGCTGGGTTAGCTTGCTTGGCGGCCTTGGGATCGCGTTCGGACTGCTTGGCGCGCACGCCCTGCTCGATCCGGTCACCCAGGTCCTTGTCAACGTTGCGCCAGTACTCGAAGGCCCGTTGCAGGACCGGCTCGGTCACGGCGTTGAGCAGGTGGCCGACGACATTGTCCACCAGCCGCCCGCGGGCCGCGTCGTCGAGTACCTCACGGACCAACGTGCCAGCCTGGCCCCAGTCGCTGTCCTCAGCGTGCAGGGTGTAGGCGGCATGCACCATGTCCCCGCTGGTCTGCCACCCCGCAGACTCGCCGTACCGGGCGCCGTCGGCCTTTGGACCGCCCTTGGAGTTCGGCGCGTACACCGGGTCCGACACGTTCTGGTACCGCATCGCACCGTCTTTGCTGTAACTGTGCACCGGCGACTGCGGAGCGTTCACCGGCAACTGTTGGTAGTTCGCGCCGATGCGGTGCCGGTGCGCGTCGGCGTAGGCGAATAACCGACCCAGCAGCATCTTGTCCGGGCTCGGGCCGATGCCAGGCACGAGATTGTTGGGCTGGAAAGCGGCCTGTTCCATCTCGGTGTGGTAGTCGGTGGGGTTGCGGTCCAGCGTCATCTTCCCGACCTCGATGAGCGGGTAGTCGCCGTGCGGCCACACCTTGGTCAGGTCGAATGGGTTGAACCGGTAGGTCTTGGCATCATCGAACGGCATGATCTGCATCTTGAGCGTCCAGCTCGGATACTCGCCGGCGGCGATGTGCTCATACAGGTCACGATGGTGGTAGTCGGTATCGATCGAGGCCATCTGGTCGGCTTCATCCTGGGTGAAGAACTCGATACCCTGGTCGGTCAGGAAGTGATATTTCACCCAGAACTTCTCGCCGGCAGCGTTGACCCACATGTAGGTGTGGCTGGAGTAGCCGTTCATGTTCCGCCAGCTGCGCGGAATACCCCGGTCACCCATTAACCAGGTCACCTGGTGGGCCGACTCCGGGGACAGCGACCAGAAGTCCCACTGCATGTCGTGGTCACGCAGGTTATTGTCCGCGCGGCGCTTCTGCGAACGGATGAAGTGCTGGAACTTCATCGGGTCGCGGATGAAGAAGACCGGCGTGTTGTTGCCGACCATGTCGTAGTTGCCCTCGGTGGTGTAGAACTTCAGCGCGAAGCCGCGAGGGTCGCGCCAGGTGTCGGGGCTGCCACGCTCGCCGGCCACCGTGGAGAACCGGGCCAGCATGTCGGTCTTGGTACCCGGCTGGAACACCGCGGCCTTGGTGTAGGCACTGACATCATTGGTCACCTCGAATCGGCCAAAGGCGCCGCCGCCCTTGGCATGCGGCTGGCGCTCCGGCACGCGTTCGCGGTTGAACTGCGCCATCTGCTCGATGAGGTAATGATCCTGGAGCAGGATCGGTCCATCCGGACCGACGGTGAGCGAGTGCTCATCACTCGCGACCGGGATCCCGGCATCCGTCGTCGTCGGCTTGGGCTGCTCGCCGGTCACTGTAGTGCCTCCTGATAGTGGTTTTCGTCGGGCTCTGTTGGTTTAGGCGCCGGGGGCGGATCTTGGCAACTAGGACACGTTCCCCAGAACAGCACCTCCGCCTCGGGATGACCGGCCGGTTCGATCCGGCGCACCAGCCCGGCGCTGGTGCAGGCAGCCAGCACGTCGTACACGGTCTGGGTGGACACCGATCCCAGCCGCTGTACCACCCCGCAACGGACCTGCTCGGCGGTGGCGTGGGGATGCTCAGCCAACCACTGGCGAGGCGCGGTTACCCGCAACCCGGCCTGGCGCAGCTGATGGCTGACGTCCAAAGAACTCATGACACAGACTATCCCAGGCTTATCTGGAATGAGTCAAGAATCCTCCCCAGCCGAGCAGTGCCACCCCACTGGCTGCTCTATCCTTCCCGAACTCCACGGCAGAGCTGTTCGCGGCCCGGCTGACAACACTGCTGTGGAGTTCGGGAAGGTGAGCGTCGTGGAAGCGCGACGGGCGGCGGCTAACGGCTGCCGCTGGTCGGCAGCGTGGCGTGCATCAGCGAGACGTTGTATCGGTCGTACTGGGTCATCGTGAAGTAGAGGTCGGACCCGCTGGAGTCCGGGTTCAGGAAGCCGCCATAGAGGTGCGGGTACTGGCTGGCGGTCGCGACCGTTATCGGCGCGCCCCACGGCCCGGTCGGCTGCGGGGCCAACCGGAGCACGATCGCGCCGCGTGACTCGTCCAGCGTCATCATCTCCCAGCTGTTGAGGATCTGGTCGTAGCGAACCGACAGCTCACCGACGGGGCCACCTACGATCGGGGCCGCGGGTGCACTGGTGCCGCGCTGCCAGTCTTTCCCGGTCCAGTACTCGTAGGCGAAGTTGTCCAGCAATCGCTGCTCGGGCACCCGGGCGACATAGGCGTCGCCGAAACGGCCGTTCGGCGTGCCGAAGGCGTAAACAAAGCCGTCGCGTCGGGCATAGGCGATCATCTGGAATTTCTCGTCACAACCAGGGGTGTTCAGCCGCCGGGTGGTCAGGGCGTCCTGCCAGGTCTGCCCGCCGTCGTCGGAGTACGCGACGCCACTGTAGTTCGTGGTCCACTGCCCCGGTTGGCCGAAGTGGCGCACCGACATGTAGGCCAGATAGTTGCGTCCGCCGACGTTGACGCCGCCGGTGGGGATCTTGGTCATCTCGACACCGTCACGCTTGAGCGAGGGCACCAGCTCCTTGGCGTGGCCGGCCCGGTCGGTGACGAAGTCATCGAAGGACATGCCGTCAGCGGGATTCCGGTCGCTGCTGCGGGCCAGCGTGTTCGAGCGCCAGTCGATCACGGCCGGATCCGCGGCTACGCTGTCGGGACCCGCCCAGTTGGCACCGAAGGTGTCACCGAAGGCGGCCAGGATCTGCCCTCGCTCGTCGGTCCACATGATGCCCAGGTCGGTGCCCTTGATGTCATAACGCGCCTCGGTGTCGTTGATCGACGCAGCGCCGGTGATTGCCGCAACCCGACTCACCTGACCCCGCGGTGCCGTTTGCGCGGCTCCCGGCGGAGCCAGGCCTACCGTGACTGCCGCGACCACGACCGCGGCCCCGGCACGAGCACGGTGACTGAACATCATCATCCCCCACAGCATCGACATCCGCGCGTCACGCGAATACGGCAAGCCCCAGCGCCCGGAAAGAGCAGGATCGCGAGGCCGCCCCGACGCACCCCGGTTGCTAACGCGAGAATGGGCGTACAGGTAACGGCGACGCACCTCAGTGCGCTGGCAGCAGATGGTGGACGGCGGCCGGGTCGGCGCCGAGGTCGACGTAGAGCGGGGTTCAGGAGATCGTGATCAGCTTCTCGCCCCGGGGTAGGAGTTCGCCGATCACCGGTGCGCCGGGAATCTCACCGGCCACCAGCAGGCCGCCGGAGGTCTGCGCGTCGGCCAGCAACAGCAGCTCATCCTCGTCGACCGACGCCGCGAGGTGCGGGCGTACCCAGTCCAGGTTGCGCCGGGTACCTCCGCTGACGTAACCGCCGGCCAGCGCCTGGCGGGCACCGTCGAGGTAGGGGATCGCAGCGGCGTCCAGCACCGCCGAAACCCCGCTGGCCCGGGCCAGCTTCATCAGGTGTCCGAGCAGCCCGAAACCGGTGATGTCGGTGGCGCACCGCGCACCGGCGGCCACCGCCGCCGTGGCGGCCGCCGCGTTGAGCGTGGTCATCGCCTCGATGGCGTGCGGAAAGATCTCGCCGGTGGCTTTGTGCCTGCTGTTGAGCACTCCGATGCCCAGCGGTTTGGTCAGGGACAGTGGCGTGCGCGCCACGCCGGCGTCGTTGCGCAGTAGCTGCCGCGGGTCGGCGATGCCGGTGACTGCCATGCCGTACTTGGGCTCTGGATCATCCACGCTGTGCCCGCCGGCAAGGTGGCAGCCGGCGCTGCCGCACACATCGCGGCCGCCGCGCAACACCTCGGCGGCCAGCTCAAGGGGCAGCACGTCACGTGGCCAGCCGAGCAGGTTCACCGCGACCACCGGACGCCCGCCCATGGCGTAGACGTCGGACAGCGCGTTGGCCGCCGCGATCCGACCCCAGTCGTAGGGGTCATCGACCACAGGAGTGAAGAAATCCGCGGTGGCGATTACCGCCAGACCGTGCTGGATCCGCACCACCGCGCCGTCGTCGCCGTCATCCAGACCGACGATCAGCTCACCGACCGGGTCAGTGACCTCGGCACCGAGCAGCCCGGCCAGCACCGACTCCAGTTCGCCGGGCGGGATCTTGCAGGCACAGCCACCGCCGTGGGCGAACTGGGTGAGCCGGATCTTCGTTGCGGTCACATCGATCGACTCTACTGTCGCTCGGCTCGACGTAGTCTACAGATGCCAGCCGAGCCACCAGCCGACAATGGCACCCAGAACCAACGTCTCGATTACCACCATGATGACAAGCAGCGAGTAACCACCTCGTAACCGCTCATACCACTGCCGTCGGCGTGCTCGCCACGATTGCCGTAACCGACGTATCCGACGTAATCCCCGGGCCAGTCGCGACCGCCGCGGAAACGCCGGGGGTGGCAGGTTTTCCAGGTCGGGGTGCAGGCTGAGGTACTCGGCTAGTTCGTGGTCCCACAACGCGTGATCGAAGCTCTTCATCGTCCCGACCTTTCCGATCCGATGCGTTGCCATCGCGCGGCCATCGTGACTCAGGCCGCAGCGCTATGCCGATGCCGCCTTATCGTTCTCATCGACTACAGCTGTCGCGGTGTTACCGATTTCACACTTAATCGCTGTCGGTATCAACTGTGCCACTCTTCGTCACTTATTTCCCGGAAATAGCAGACCGACTATTCGGAAAAAGGTGCGCAATCACGCGACCCGTTGCATGGTGCGGCGGTCGTCATCCCGTGACGGCGCCGCGCAGGCGGGCGACGACCTGCTCGTCGGTGGTTTGGGAGAAGTCGGAGTACCAGACGCCGATCGCCTGCAGCGCCGCAGGCGTGAGCAGGGCGATGAAGTCATCGGCGGCGTCGGGCATTCCGCGCACCCAGCCGCGTGGCGCCACCGGAACCGCCAGGACGATGCGGGCCGCACCGAGAGCTCGGGCGACCTTGCATGCGGCCCGAGCGGTAGACCCGGTCGCGATGCCGTCGTCGACCACCACGGCGGTCCGCCCGGCCAGCGGGATGTGGGGTCGGTCACCGCGGAACCGCTGGGCGCGCCGTTGCAGCTCGGCTCGCTCCCGGACTTCCACGGCGGCTAGCTCGTCTGGGGTCACACCGGCACGACGGACCGTTTCGGGTAGCACGATGCGCACGCCACCTTCCCCGATGGCGCCCATGGCCAGCTCAGGCTGCGACGGTACGCCGAGCTTGCGCACCATGATCACGTCTAGTGGAGCGGCCAGTGCTGCCGCCACCTCAGCCGCGACTTCAACCCCGCCACGTGGCAGGCCCAGGACAACTGCCTCGGGGCCCCGGAGATGCTGCAACCGCTGGCCCAACTGCCGCCCCGCGTCGGCGCGATCAGCGAACATCCGCGCCACCTCCGTCCCCCGGCCGATTATCCCGGTGGAGATCGGGCTCGGCCACCGCTACCGAGGCGGCGGTGCGACGACGGTGAAATCGGTGGACAGTTCGTTGGCTCCGCAGGTCGTGGAAATCTGGTACTGACCGCTGGCGGCGTTCGGGCGGACCGTGGCAGTACCGAAAAGCCGCCACGGTTGGTGGCCTTCGGGGTTGCCCTTCAACGCACCGATGTCGAGCACCGGTGAGTGCACTGCACCGACGTTGTCCAGGCATGCGAGGTCGAGCGACACAGTCGATCCCGGAGCGCCCTGCTGGGGGGATACCCGCAACCAGTTCGCCCCGGGCGCTGCCGAGCCCGGCGACGGGGTCGGCTCTGACGTCGGCTCTGAGGGCTCGGCGGGAGCGCTGGGTTCGACCGAAAGGCCAGGCGACGAGCTGGGCTGGCTGGGTTCGGTCGGCCTCGCCGCCCCCGAACAGCCTGCACCTAAAACCCCCAGCACGACGATGCTGGCGATTGCAACCCCGACCCCGCTCCGAACCCCCATAACCCCCGCAGTATGCCGCACCTCGCCGCACCCCCCGACCCGCCGCGCCGCAGTCTGGATGCAGACTGCGGCTCTCGGAGGCCCAGCAACAGCAGTCTGCATCCAGAACGAGGCAAACGGGGTCAGCGGAGCAGGCCGGCTACTGGTTTGAGGTTCGGGGAGCCTTCTTCTTGGAGGTAGTCCTGGGGGGTGGTCTGGTCAGTACCGTTGGAGACGCGTAGCTGGCGTAGCGCGATCGTGACCAGTATGGCTATGGCGAGGTTGCCGATGAGCGCGACGAATCCGACATAGGCCTGCGTCGGCGAGCCTGCGAAAGGCTGCCAACCTACGATCGACAACTTGTCCAGCGCGAGCGCTGATCCGCCGAAGTGTTGCTTTCCGCTGGCCGGGTTGGGAATGCCATAGAGCAGGGTCAAACCCCAACCCATACCGACGACCCATCCGGCGACCAGACCCCAGGTGTGGAACCAGCGCGTGTAAAGCGCGATCGCCACCATGGGCAAAGTCTGCAAGATGATCACGCCGCCAATCAACTGCAGATCGATAGAGTATTGCGGGTCGATCAATACGATCAAGGCCACCGCACCGAACTTCACCACCAGTGAGGCTATTTTGGCCTGCCGGCACTCCTGTTCGGTAGTGGCGTCGCGATGCAGATAGGCCTTGTAGATGTTACGGGTCCACAGGTTCGCCGCCGCGATCGACATGATCGCGGCAGGCACCAGCGCGCCGATCCCGATGGCCGCGAATGCGATCCCGGCGAACCACGAGGGGAACTGCCCCTCGAACAGCATCGGGATGACGGTGTTGGAATCCGCGCGGCCGGTGGCCGCGTTAACGATCGGTTTGGTGTGCGCCGCGATCGCGGCATAACCCAGTAGTGCCAGCAATCCCAATACCAGTGAATACGCCGGCAGCGCCACCATGTTCCGCTTGATCACGGTGCGGCTCCGGGAGGCCAGTGCGCCGGTGACGGCATGCGGGTAGAGGAACAGCGCCAGCGCCGAGCCCAGCGCCAGCGTGATGTACTGCAGCTGGTTGTTCGCGCCCAGCAGGATTCCGTCGCTCGGCGTTTTCGTGGCGGTGAACTTCGCATTCGCGGCGTCGAAGATGGAGCCCCAGCCGCCGAGCTTCGCCGGCAGGATGATCACCGCGGCGATGATCACCAGATAGATCAAGCCGTCTTTGACGAAGGCGATCAGCGCGGGGGCCCGCAGGCCGGACTGGTAGGTGTACAGAGCGAGGATCACGAAAGCGATGAACAACGGGGCATGCCCGGCCAAGCCGGCGCCATTGAGGCCCATCGTGCGCAGGACCGCTTCCAGGCCGGCAAGTTGCAAGGCGATATAGGGCATCGTGGCGACGATTCCGGTGACCGCCACCAGCAGGGCCAGCGTCGGCGATCCGTAACGGCCCTGCACGAAGTCCGCCGGGGTCACGTAACCGTGTACCCGCGACACCGACCACAGCCGGACCAGCGGCAGGAACACCAGCGGGTAGACGAGCACGGTGTAGGGCAACGCGAAGAACCCCATTGCCCCGGCACCGAACATCAACGCGGGCACCGCGACGAAGGTGTAGGCGGTGTAGAGATCGCCACCGATGAGGAACCAGGTGACCCACGAGCCGAACCTGCGACCGCCCAGGCCCCACTCATCGAGGTGATCGAGGGTGCCACCGCGCTGCCACCGGGCGGCGTAGAAGCCCAGCCCGGTGACCAGCACGAACAGCACCGCAAAGATGGCCGTTTCGGTCCAGCGCACCGTCACCGTCGGTCACCCGCCTTCAGGTAGACGACCGCCACACAGATCACCCCGAGCGGGACGAAGAGGAACTGCACCCAGTAGAACACCGGGAACCCCCACACCCGAGGCTCATCGCTGTTGTATAGCGGCGTGACCAACACCAACAGCGGCACCAGCAGCAACACCTTCCACCACATCTGAGACATTATGCGCATCGAGCGGGCTCAACGGGGTAAAACAGGCCTGGATAACCCCGCTGAGCCCGCTGAATGCGGGTCAGAGGCGGTGCTTGAGAGCGGCGAGCTCGTCGTGCAGCACGGTGGGGAGGGGCTCGCCGATCTTGTCGAACCACGCTTGGATGTAGGGGATCTCGGCGCGCCACTCGTCGCTGTTCACCGCAAGCGCTGCGGCGACATCGTCGATCGGGATGTCCAGGCCGGACAGGTCAAGCTGATCCGGGGTGGGTACCCGGCCGACCGGGGTGTCCACCGCTGCGGCCCGGCCCTCGATCCGTTCGATGATCCACTTGAGTACCCGGCTGTTCTCCCGGAAACCTGGCCACAGGAACCGCTGGTCTTCGCCGCGACGGAACCAGTTCACGTAGAAGATCTTGGGGAGCTTGCTGGCGTCGGCGCGCTTGCCGGTGTCGATCCAGTGCTGGAAGTAGTCACCGGCGTGGTAGCCGATGAACGGCAGCATCGCCATCGGGTCGCGGCGCACCTCGCCGAGCGGGCCGGCGGCCGCTGCGGTCTTCTCGCTGGACAGCGTGGCACCCAGGAACACCCCGTGCTGCCAGTCGAAAGCCTCGTTGACCAGGGGGATGGTGCCGGCCCGGCGCCCGCCGAACAGGATCGCTGAGATCGGTACGCCCTGCGGATCGTCCCACTCAGCGGCGAGCATCGGGCATTGCGCCATCGGCGTGCAGTACCGGGAGTTCGGGTGCGCGCCGCGCTTGCCGGCCGCACCGTCAGCGGGCGTCCAGTCCTGTTTGGTCCATGAGGTGAGGTGCGCCGGCGGTGGATCCCCGCCCTCCCACCAGACGTCACCGTCGTCGGTGAGCGCGACATTAGTGAAGATCGAGTTGCCGTACTCCAGGGTGCGCATGGCGTTGGGGTTGGTCTTCCAGCTGGTGTTCGGCGCCACGCCGAAGAACCCGTTCTCCGGGTTCACCGCATAGAGCCGGCCGTCGGGACCGAAGCGCATCCAGGCGATGTCATCACCCAGGGTCTCGGCCTTCCAGCCCGGGATGGTCGGCGCGAGCATCGCCATGTTCGTCTTGCCGCAGCCTGAGGGGAACGCGGCCGCGATGTAATGCGCCGCCCCCTGCGGGTTGGTCAGCTTGAGGATCAGCATGTGCTCGGCGAGCCAACCCTCGTCGCGGGCCATCACCGAGGCGATCCGTAGTGCGTAGCATTTCTTGCCCAGCAGCGCGTTGCCGCCGTAGCCGGAGCCGTAGCTCCAGATCATCCGGTCATCGGGGAAGTGACTGATGTACTTGGTGTCGTTACACGGCCACGGCACATCAGCTTCGCCGGGTGCCAGCGGGTAACCCACCGAGTGCAGGCACGCCACGAAGTCCGCCTCGGCACCGTCGGGCGAGATGAACTTGCGCAGCGCAGCCTCGCCCATCCGGGTCATGATCTTCATCGAACACACCACGTAGGCGGAATCGGTGATCTCGACGCCCAATTTGGGTGCCGCGTCCCCCAGCGGGCCCATGCAGAAGGGCACCACGTACATAGTCCTACCGCGCATGCATCCCCGGTACAGCCCGGTCATGATCGACTTCATCTCGTCCGGGTGCATCCAGTTGTTGGTGGGTCCGCTGTCCCGCTGCGCTCGCGAGCAGATGAAGGTGCGCTCTTCGACCCGGGCCACGTCCGCGGGATCCGAGACAGCCCAGAATGAGTTCGGTTTGCGGGCCAGCCGGCGCACCGTGCCGGCGTCGACCAGTTGGGTGGTGAGCCGGTCCCATTCCTGCTGGGATCCGTCGCACCACTCGACGCGGTCGGGGTTGGTGAGGTCGGCGATTTCGCGCACCCAGTTGAGCAACCGTGAGTGGCTTATCGGGGCATCATCCAGGCCTGGAATGGTCGCTGCAGTCACTGCTCGCCTCCTACCGGATGGTAAAAAGGCTAACCCCAGGTGACCACTCAGTGCCGAGCTCACGCTTGAGAGATCGCTCACCCTCCAAAATCGGTTCAGTGCGTTGCACTGCGATATCGCAGGTGCTAGCTAGCTGGGCTCACCGAGGACATGTTGAAGTCCGGCACCCGGATGGGGGGCATCGCGGTGCGGGAAAACCAGTCCTTCCACTCCCGGCACAAGGTCCGCTCGGTAGCGCCGACATCGGTGACCCGCCGGAGCAGATCGATCGGGCTCTCGTTGAACCGGAAGTTGTTCACCTGACCGACCACTTCACCACCTTCGATGAGGTACACCCCGTCCCTGGTCAGACCGGTGAGCAACAACGACACCGGGTCAACCTCACGGATGTACCACAGGCAGGTCAGCAGCAGCCCACGCTCGGTGCGCGCCACCAGGTCGTCGGTCGACGCCGGAGAGCCCCCGGTCAGCACCAGGTTCTCCGGCGGTGGGGTGAACCGCCCACCCAACTCCTCGGCGGCCGCCCGGGGGTAGGCCAGCGCGTTGATCGTGCCGTCGCGCAGCCAGTCGACCCGGTGCACGCCGACGCCGTTGTCGAAGACGCTCACCGAGTCGCCCGAGGCGGTGGTGACCAGGAACGGTGCGGTTTGCAAGCCTGCCGCTACGGGATCGCTGGACAGCGTGAGCGGCAGGTCGGTGAGCCGCTCACCCAGCCGGGTGCCGCCCGGTTGCTCGTCGCCCGGCTTGTCGCTGGCCCGGTCGCCGGGCGCGGCGAACGGCGAGCGCCCCTCGTGCGCCGGCCGGCCATCCATCGACCAAGCCATGTAAAGCATGAGATCGGCGACCGCTGAAGGCGGCAGGATGGTCTCGTACCGACCCGCGGGCAGCTCCACCTGCCGACCCGACCAGCTCAGTCGGCGGCGCACCTCGGCGGCCAGCGCGGTGAAATCCAGATCGGTGAAATCAGCCGTGTAGGCCCCGGCCCAGGCGCTGCGGGTGAGGTCGTCGGCGATCTTGCCGTTGAGCTCGACGGTGCCGGTGGGTTGGACCCAACGGCGGCGCAGCCCGCTGGAGGACGCCAGCCAGGTAGTTTCCAGGCGGTGCTCGGCGAATCCGTAGAGCAGTTCATTACGAGAGCTGGCGAACGCGGCGGCCAGCTCATCGGTCAGGCGGGCGAACACCCCGATCTCGGTGGCCGCGGCCGGCGCGTCGTAGTCGTCGTCAGCAGCGCCATCCAGCAGTGCCGCGGCATCGCGGTTCGGCCCGGACTGCCGGGCGGCGTCCTCGCTGGCCGCCACCACGGCGCGCACCTCATCGAGGTCGACACCGTTACCGCTCACCACGCCAACCGAGTCCTCAAAAACCGAGATCACGGCGAACGAGCGAGTGGTGGTGTGCCCGTTGGTGGTCATCGTGCTGTTCGCCCAACGCACGTTGACCTCGCTGGTGTCGGTGAGCACCACGATGCAGCCGTCCGCCTTCGACGCGGCCAGCGCGGTCGTGGTCAGCTCGTCAGGACGGATCACTGGCCGGCCTCCTCGCGGGAATTGAGCACATTGATGCCGCGGAACAGCGCCGACGGGCATCCGTGGCTGACCGCCGCGACCTGACCGGGTTGGGCCTTGCCGCAGTTCAGCGCTCCGCCGAGCGACCACGTCGACGGGCCGCCGACGGCCTCCATCGCACCCCAGAAATCGGTGGTAGTGGCCTGGTAGGCCACGTCGCGCAGCTGCCCTGCCAGGACGCCGCCCTCGATGCGGTAGAACCGCTGGCCGGTGAACTGGAAGTTGTACCGCTGCATGTCGATCGACCAGGAGCGGTCGCCGACGATGTAGATGCCGCGCTGCACCCCGGAGATCAGCTCCGCGGTCGCGGTGTCGGTATCGGGATCGGGTTGCAGCGACACGTTGGCCATTCGCTGGATGGGCACGTGGTGTGGCGAGTCGGCGTAGGCGCAGGCCGCCGAGCGTTCCAGCCCCAGCCGGCGGGCGAAGACACGATCGGTCTGATACCCGACCAGCGTGCCACCGGCCACCAGATCCCAACGTGAGGTGGCGACGCCGTCGTCGTCGTAGCCGATGGTCGCGAGACCGTGCGTCTGGGTGCGGTCCCCGGTGACGTGCATGATCGGCGAGCCGTAACGCAGTGTGCCGAGCTTGTCCGGGGTCGCGAAGGAGGAGCCGGCGTAGGCAGCCTCGTAACCGATCGCCCGGTCGTACTCGGTGGCGTGACCCACCGACTCGTGGATCGTCAACCACAGGTTGGTCGGGTCGATCACCAAGTCGTACCGGCCGGCCTGGACGCTGGCCGCCTTGACCTTCTCCGCCAGCCACTCCGGGATCTGCGCGAGCTCACCGTCCCAGTCCCAGTGGGTGTTGTCGGCCAGGTACTCCCAGCCCCGGGCGGTGGGCGGCGCGCAGGTCCGCATGCTTTCGAACGAGCCGGATGCCCGGTCCACGGTGACCGCGGTGAGCGCCGGGTGCATCCGGACCCGTTGCTGGGTGGTGCTGGTACCGGCGGAGTCGGCGTAGAACTTGGTCTCCTTCACCGCCCGGAAGGTCACATCGGTGTGCTCGACTCCGTCCGCGGCGAGCAACCGGCTCGACCACTCCGACAGCAACGCGACCTTCTCGCCCAGCGGCACCGTGAATGGGTCGATCTCGTAGTCGCCGACCCACACCATGTCGGGGTATACCGGCTCCGCCGCCAACTCCACCCGCTCCGCATTGAGCGGACGCAGCGTGCGAGCCACCTCGATGGCCCGCTCCGTAGTGGCGGCGGCGGACTGCGGGGTCAGCTCGAGGTGCGAGGCGAAACCCCAGGTGCCTTCGACGATCACCCGGACGGCCAGCCCCATGCTGGTCGAGTCCTGCGCTGTCGCGACGGTTCCGTCGCGCAGCCGGATCAGCTGCTGGCTGGTCCGCTCGATGCGGACATCAGCGTGCTCGGCGCCCAGCTCACGCGCCCGCCCGAGCGCGGCATCGGCCACCGCCCGCAACGGCAGGGCAAGGAAATCGGGATCGATCACGCCGGTACTCACAATGACTGACCCTAACCCGTCGCCCGTTGCAGTAGCCGCTGCGCCAGCGCCACCGCGGCCGTCCCGAGCATCCCGGACTCCCACAACGCCGCCAGCGGAACAACCGGCACGTCGATCGGGGTCTTGTCCCCGACGAACTGGCGCTCGACACTGATCACTTTCGCTACCGGCAGCTCATCGACCAGCAGGACCCGGATGGTGCCGACCATCGCCACCACCGCCAGGTCGCTACCGACCGTGATCTCTTCAGGCTTCAGCGGATCAAGGGATGCCCCGAGGACCCCCAGCGAGCACCGCGCGGTCCGCACCACCTGGTGAAATGCGTTGAGATCGGTCAGCCTCAGATGGAGCACCATTTCGGGCTCCTCGATCGGGACACCCTGCAGACCCGCCGCGAACTCCCCGCCGACGACCATCGGTACTCCGGCCAGCAGCGCGGGCCACACCACCCGGTTCGCCAGCAGCCACGCGTCCAGCCCTATCGCGTCCGCGCCGGTTTCCAGCCGCTGGTCAAGAGCAGCGGTACTCGGCTCCAACCCGAAGGTGACCGCCAAACCGAACCCGCCCAGTAACCTCCGCACCATTGCCAAAGTCGGCTCGCGGGCGCCTTTCTCCCAGCGACACAGCTGATATCTGCTCAGACCGGTGCGCCCGGCAAGCTCGTCCTGCGTCAGAACGTGCTCGTCGCGGATGGCTCTCATCAGCTCTGCTGCGCTGCGATAGGTGCGGTCCTGGATTCGGCGTGCCATGCCGGCCACGATGCCCGACGGTGCCGACAGACGGTCCGATTCGGCCCCCTTGGCGGTGCGGCTATCCACAGCGAGCGCAGTTATCCCCAGCGAAACGGTAGGAGGGTTGACAAGCGGGCGCCGTCACTGTCCGTGTCGTTTAAAGAATCAGTGTCGCAGCGCGCGTAGGTGCCGCAGGCGGCAACTTTCCCACAAAGTTGCCGCCTGCGGCACCGACGCAAAATTTCCACACACCTCCTCGCTGGGGCGCATGTGACCTGTGTGGCGACGACCGTTGCTTTCCGCTAATCGAGGAACCGCTGTCGAGACGGAGGGACGGGGATCGCGCATTCCGTCCGCGTGCCGAACCAGCGATACCGGTTGCGGGCCACGAACCGATACACCGCATCCCGCACAGCTCGGGGTACCAGGGCGGTAGCAGCGAGAGCCCGCCATGGCCACCGAAGGTGTCGCGCTGAGCACGCCACAGCGTCGGATCGAGTGTGGAGGCGTCCATCTTCGATCAGATACATCGTCTCGGAATCGATGTCCGAGACTCCGCAGCTGCGTAGCGCTAGCAACGCGGCATCACTGCGCAGGCTGGCAAAGCGCAGATCGTGATCGGACTCGTGCTCAATGATCCAGCGCACAAGTCGGGAGCACATGGCACAGGTTCCGTCGAACAACAGCACGGGGTTGCTGGAAGTTCCGGGAATCAGGTTCTCCTCCAAGTGCTCGAGAGGCGGCGGCTTCTCGGGGATCTCAGGGTGCTGGACCCAGGGTCTCGGTAGGGGATAACCCTCGTGTGCCGGCCAGCGCGGTGCGGCACCGTATGGATTGTTGGTCGCACAACCTGGACGCCACGCCGGAACGCCCAGCCAAGCGATGAACGCCCGAGGCCCGCACACGGGGGGTGCGCGAGCGGGCACCACGGGATGGCCCGGGTCGTCATTCGGGGACGATCCGGGCCCTAACCGTTATATGGCGGACGATCCAGATTCCGTGGACGATCCCGTGCCGTGTTCTTGGGCCCAACGTTGGGCCAGCTGACACACGCGCTGGGTGAGCTCCGCAGAACTAGCCTCCGGGTCGCTACTGCGACCGGCGGCCAGACCAAGCAAATAGGCGGTGAGCGGAGCAGCCGGCCGCGCGACACCGTGCGCGACGTCCCGCGACATGTCCAGCACCCGCGACTGCATCGCGGTCGGCGACACGGCGTCGGTGATGTCCAACTCGCGGCACACCAGATCCACCCACTCCTTCAGTGTGTTCACGCCGACCATCCTGCCCGCGCGCCGCAACACCGGGCAGGGCAGGCTTGGCAGGTGCAGACGATCTACCCGCAGCGAGCCCGGATGACTATCGGGCAGCAACGGGCCTGGGACCGCTGCTGGGACCGGTGGGGTGCAAACGTCGCGGATCTGCCCGACGGGCCGCTGGATGCCGCCGGCTGGTTCGGGCGCACCGCGCCGGTCGTGCTGGAAATCGGCTCGGGGATGGGTGAGTCGACGGCGGCGATGGCCCTCGAAGCACCCGACGTCGACCATCTCGCCGTCGAGATCTACCAGCCTGGACTGGCCCAGCTGCTGCTGCGCATCGAGCAGGCCGAGATCAGCAACCTGCGACTGCTCCGCGGCGACGCCTACACGGTCCTGCACGAGCACCTTGCGGCGAGCAGCCTGCACGCAGTCCGGATCTACTTCCCCGACCCGTGGCCCAAGCGACGCCACCACAAGCGCCGGTTGGTGCGACCTGAGTTGGTCGCCCTGGTGACGTCCCGGCTGGCCGTTGGCGCCACGCTGCATCTGGCCACCGATTGGGAGCCCTACGCCCAGGAGATGCTCGCGGCCTGCGTCGCCGAGCCGGGTCTGCGCAACACCGCGTTGCACGGGTTCGCCGCGCGGCCGGCGTGGCGGCCGGTCACCAAGTTCGAGCAACGCGCCCGCGACGAGGGCCGCGTGGTGCGGGATCTACTCTTCGCGCGCTTATAAGGCAGGATCGGTCACTATGAACCCGGCGCCCGCCCCGACCGTCCCCGTGTCACTACTCGTCTGGGATGCGCCCAATATCGACATGAGCCTGGGTTCGATCCTCGGTGGACGCCCCAGCTCGGCATCCCGGCCGAGATTCGACGCGCTGGGTCGCTGGCTGATCTCCCAAGCCGGGACCGACACCGAGCCCGAGGCCACCGTGTTCACCAACGTCGCATCGGGCAGCACCGACTTCGTCCGACCCTGGGTGGAGGCGCTGCGCAACACCGGGTTCGCGGTCTTCGCCAAGCCCAAGATCGACGAATCGGACATCGACGAAGACATGCTGGCGCACATCCGGGCCCGCCACGAACAAGGCGTGCTCCGGCAGCTGCTGGTCGCCTCCGGGGATAGCCGAGCCTTCCGGGAACCGCTGGAAGATCTCGTCGCCCAGGGCGTGCGGGTGACCGTGCTCGGGTTCCGGGAGCACGCCTCATTCGCGGTCAACTCGCTGGTGCTGGGCTTTGAGGATCTGGAGGACATCCCAGAGCTGTTCCTGCAACCGCTGCCCCGGATCACCTTGGAGACGCTGCCCGCTGAGGGCGCCTGGCTTCCGCCGCTGCGGCCGCTGTCCGCATTGCTGCGCCACAGCATCGTCGAACCGGTCTTATGATGCGGTTAACCGCACCGGTTGTGCTGCCCTGCGACGAGCCATGCACGGTGCTGCACGACGCGGTGGTGGACGTCGACGCCAACGGCCGGATCGGCTACGTCGGACCGGCGGCAGCGGCGCCGCCCGCACCCGGGCCCGAGCTAGCGCTGACCGGCATCCTGGCGCCCGGTCTGATCAACACGCATGCGCACACCGCGATGACCGCACTGCGCGGCCTCGGCGGGGATCTGCCGCTGATGCGATGGCTGACCGAGGTGATCTGGCCCGCCGAGGCCCGGGTTGACCCTGAGGACGTCCGGGTCGGCATGCTCGTCGGCGCCCTGGAGATGCTCGGCGCCGGGATCACGACCAGCGTGGAGATGTATTTCTACAACGAGGCGGTGGTCGAGGCGGTGCTGGCCGCGGGCAGCCGCGCGGTGGTGACACCGGGCATCATCGCGGCGCCGGGCTGGGACCGGCTGGGCACCTGGCAGCAGATGCTCGACGGCATCAGCCGCTGGATCGACGCCGACGGGATCCGCTTCGGCCCCGGCGAACGCATCGAACTGGGATACGGCCCGCACGCTGCCTACACGCTGCCCGCCGAGGCTTTAGCGGCGGCTGGCGCTGCTGCCCGGGAGCGCGGGGCTCTGCTGCACATCCACGTTGCTGAGACGACCGGCGAGGACGCCGCGATCCGCAAGCAGCACGGATCAGTGCCGCTGCTGCTGGAACATCTAGGTGTGCTGGGTGATGGTGCGCGGGTGCTCGCGGCGCATGCCGTGCAGCTGTCCGACACCGACATCGCGGTACTCGCCCGGCACCGAGCCGGGGTGGCGCACTGCCCCGGCTCGAACAGCAAGCTCGCTTCTGGCATCGCGCGGCTGGTCGACCTGCGCGCCGCAGGAGTCGCGGTCGGTTTGGGCACCGATGGCCCCGCCTCGCACGACGACCTCGACCTGTGGGACGACGTCAGGCTGGCCGCCCGGCTGGCCCGGTTGTCCACCGGTGACGCCGCCGCGCTGACCGCCGCGCAGGCACTGCTGATGGCTACCCGGGGCGGTGCGGCCGCGATCGGGCGCGATGATCTGGGCACGCTGCGCCCGGGGGCGTGGGCCGATCTGGTGCACATCGGAGCTGACGACCCGGCGTTCGCGGCCGGGCTCGACGTCCCGGACGGTCAGTTGCTGGCCAATCTGGTGTGGGCGGCCGGAGCTCGAGCGGTCCGCGATGTCTGGGTGGCCGGGGAGCGGGTGCTGCACAGCGGTGCGCCGACCCGGGTCGATCGCGCGGCAGCACATGCCGCGTTGCGCTCGAGAGTGTCCAGGGTCACCGGGCTGTAACCTGCGTGGCGGGTGGGTTTCGTTAGGTACGGGGTGTACCGTGCGCCGGCAAGCGTAAGGAGTACCTGTCGGGAGACTGGAGACGGCGGTGGGCAGTCACGCGGCCACCGAGGACCCGCTGCATGTGCTGTACGTCGGCAGTTCTGCCGATCTCGGAGCACTGCGTCGGTTGATGGAGGCGCACGGAGCGGTGACCCGCAGCCGGCTTACCCCTGCGGTCACCGTCGTCGTCGCCGATCCGTCGATTCCGGCGGATCACCCCACCGTGCGCGCTGCGAACACGCTCGGTATCCCGGTGCTGGAACCGGCCCAGGCAAGCGTGCAGTTCGCTGGTTGGCGAAGTCGGACCAACTCGATCCAGCCGGCACCGGCCATCGCGCGGCGACCTCGGTTGTTCCGCCGATCCGTGGGGTGAGCGGCAGCGCCGCAGGAAATTCTGGGGCGCTGCGCTGCGGGCACCGCGGCTGCACCGCCGCGTTCACTGAGCAGTGGGGCACCTGGCCCAACGTCGTGACAGCCGTCCGCACCATCGCGACGGTGGTCGCCTGGGCAGTGGCAGTGACCACCGGCAGCGACGGCTGGCTGCTCGCGGCCCTGTTGTGCTACTGGGTCGGGGATATCGCCGACGGGCTGCTGGCCCGCGTGACCCACCGCGAGACCCGCACCGGGGCAGTGCTCGACATACTCGCCGACCGGTTGAGCGTGTGTCTGGTGGTGGTCACCTACGTGGGCACGCATCCCACCGCCGCAGTGCCCGCTGCGGTGTTTCTGGGACAGTTCGTGGTGATCGACGCCTACCTCACGCTGGCGTTCGCCCGTTGGTCGTTGCTCTCGCCGAACTACTTCGGCCTGGTCGACGCCACCGTGCACCGGCTGAACTGGTCCGCGCCGGCGAAGGCCACCAACACCGGCGCGGTGCTGCTGGTGTGGCTGCTGACCGGATCGACGCTGGCGGCGACGGTCCTCGCCACTGTGGTGCTCGGTGTGAAGTCCTACAGCGCGTTGCGCCTAGCCCGACTGCCGGTCCCGCAGGCGCTGTCCGGCTGTGCCGTGAAAGACGTGCACGCCGCTATCAGCCGCGGCCATTAGCCCCCGTTACTAGCCCCGCAGCCGCATCGACATGACGAGATAGCGGTAGGAGCCGTCCCGGGCGTCATCCGGGTCGTCGGCGCCGAGGCCGGTGACCGGCGTGATGACGGTCGGTTTGCTCGGCTCGGTGAACGACAACGTCGCCCGCGGCGTCGTCACCGCGGCCAGGCCGTCGAGCAGGTACCCGGCGTTGAACCCGATGGTCAACGGTTCACCGGTGACGCCGACCTCGAGTTCCTCCTCGGCGCTGGACTCGTCCTCGGCCTCCGCGGACAGCTGCACGGTGTCCTCGGAGAACGCCAGCCGGACCGGAGCGAAGCGCTGGGCCACCAGCGCCACCCGCTTCAACGCCGCGACGAACTCGCTGACCTGCACCTCTACCGTGGTGGTGACCGCGGTGGGCCACAGCGAAGCGAACTTGACGAACTCGCCGTCGAGCAACCGGGTCAGCGTTTGGCGGCCACCAGCGGAGAAGCCCAGGAACCCCGCGTCGTCGGCGTCGCCCATCGACAGCACCACCTCGCTGGCCGAACCGAGCGACTTGGCGACATCAGCGAGCGTCTTGGCCGGAACGATGAGCGAGGTGCTCGGCACCGTGCCGGTCGGCGTCCACGGGATGTGCCGCTCAGCGAGGCGGTACCGGTCGGTGGCGGCCAGGATGAGCGCCTCGGGGCCGATCTCCATGCGCACCCCGGTGAGCATGGGCAGCGTCTCGTCACGGCTGGCTGCCGCGGTGACCTGCGCGACGGCGGTGGCGAAGACGTCACCACGGACCTTTCCCGAGGTGGCCGGCAGTACCGGCACCGCGGGGTAGTCCTCGATGTGCAACAGCGGCAGGTTGAACCGGACCGAACCGCAGCGCACCACCAGCCGGTTTCCCTCGACCACCACCCGTACATCCTTAGGCGGCAGTGCGCGGGCGATCTCGGCGAGCAGCCGGCCGGACACCAGCACCCGGCCAGCAGCCTTGTCGGTGACAGGCACCTCGATGCGGTTGAGCACCTCGAAGTCGAAACCGGAGACGATCATCGCGCCGTCGGTCACCTCAAGGACCACTCCAGCGGTCACGGGGACGACCGGACGGGCTGGTAAACCCTTCGCCGTCCACGCGATGGCCTCGGCGAACGCATCCCGTTCAAGCTCGAACTCCACGTTACCCACCATCCCTGCGAGTACTCCCGGTTGAGCCGGGGTGCGTCAGCGTACCGGGGGTCGCCGCGCGAGCCAGAATGGTGGCCATTGTGGGCTCAGTGGTTGTCAACAGCACACGTCATCACGCACACTGGACCGATCGGTGAACAAACCGCAGGACCCGGCTCCACTTGACGTCAGCCGGACCGAACGGTTGCTGGGCCGCCGCACGGCGCCCGGCACACCGATGGCGCAAGCGGCAACTCCCCCTGGCCGCTGGCGTAGCGGCCGCCGACCGGGTGCCACCCCCCCTTGATACCCGGTCGGCGGACCACTAGCGGGCCCTTTCGGGCCCTGATAGGCGCCTGCCTCGAACGATACGGCTCCCACCCACCGCGTGACACCTGTTGTCAGGCAATCCTGACCCCGCCGCGGGCGGGCTATTCTTACTGGGTGAGGCCGTGCTCGATTGCGTAGCGGGCCAGCTCGACGCGGTTGTGCAGCTGCAGTTTGCGCAACGTGGACTGCACGTGGTTCTCCACGGTGCGGTGGCTGATCACCAGCGCGTCGGCGATCTGTCGAGCGGTGTGCCCAGTGGCCACCCGGCGCAACACCTCAGTCTCCCGCTCGGTGAGCTGGGGCACGTCGTTGCGGGGGCCGCGCGCGATCCGGCGGTACTCGCCGAGCAGCAGGCCGGCCAAGCCGGCCGTGAATACTGCGTCGCCTTCGGCCGTCCGGCGCACTGCGTCGACCAGCTCGTCCAGCGACGCGGATTTCACTAGGTATCCCGAGGCGCCGGCCTGTATCGCCGCCAGCACCTCGTCATGCGCGCCGGAGGCGGACAGCACCAGCACCCGGATGTCGGGGTTGGATTCGATGAGGCACCGGGTGGTTTCCGCGCCGGACGGCCCGGCGGTGCCGAAATGCAGGTCCATCAGCACCACGTCCGGACGGACGGCAGCGATGATGCGCAACGCGGCCGCGCCGTCAACCGCGGTAGCCACCACCTCGAAGCCGCGCTCGCTGAGGTCGCGGGCCACCCCGTCGCGCCACATCGGGTGGTCGTCGACCACCATGACCCGGATCACCGCCCGGCCGTCACCACGGCAGCCGGTCACGGCGCCACGCCGTGCCGGACGCGAGCCAACCGCACCTCCCACTCGGTGCCCCGCCCCGGACCGGTATCCAGCGTACGTGGCGCCCAGATCGGCTACCCGGCCGCGGATCGAGCGCGACACTCCCATCCGGCCGTCATGCAGCGCACCGACGAGCTGTCCGCTGTCGACACCCGGGCCGTCGTCCCGGACGCTGAGCACCACTTCGTCGTCGAGATCCTCGACCAGTACCCACGACCTCGCCTCCGGACCGCCGTGCCGGGCGGTGTTGGCCAACGCCTCCCGGACGACCGCGACCAGCTCGTCGACATCGGCGGCGGGTAGCGGTACTGCGGTCGCGGGCGTTGACACCTCGACCCGGGGACCGGCCAGCAGCTGTACCGCGCCGGCCAGGTCCTGCTCACCGGTAGCGCTCGGCGTTGTGGTCGAGAACAAGTACCGCAATGCGATCTCCTGCTCTCCCGCCAACCGCGCCAGCTCACCGGCCTCCCCATCGAGCTGGCCACTACGGGCTCGCATCCGAGCCAGCACCTGCACCACGCTGTCGTGGACGGATCTGGCCAGCCGCTCCCGTTCAGTGGCGGCCGCCTCGGCGCGGGCCGCCCTTCGAAGCTGTTCGCTCGCTCGCCGGGCTGCCGTCGCCGCCAGCCCGAGCACGAACCCGGTCCCCACCAGCAGAATCGCGTCGCGGGCGAGGTCGATGCTGAAGAACCCGCGCACCCAGACGTCGACCACCGCGACGGCGAGGCCGAACGTCGCACCGGCAAGGCGGCCGGCGTGCACCGCGACAGCGACCACCGGGCCGCTGGCCCACACCGTGGTGAGCAGTGGCGTTCGCTCGGCGACTTCGGTGAGCTGCTCAGTGGACAGCACCAGCGCCGACGAACTCATCAGCGTCAGTGTCACCAGCAGATCGATCACGATCACGCGGGTCCGGCGGGTGCGGTCGTAGCTGTAGGCCAGACAGGTCGCGACGGTCCACCCGGCGATCCCGGCGAGCACCGCCCAGCCCAGAGCGGGCCGAGCGAAACCATTGTGGTGCACCGTGATCGCCGCGATCGCGAAAGCCGCCGTGATGGCCCGGAACAACACCACGCCCCGCCACAGCGGCGTCATGATGTCGGTAGCCGCCGGCATGACCGCGGATCATGCCAGTGCTGGGGTGGTGAGCAGCTACTGGCCCTCGCCACGCGCACCGCACCCTGCTTCCCGAACTCCACAGGAGCGGCTGGGTCAGCTGCTCCAGGCCAGCTGATCCGTGCTCAGCTTCCGAGCGGGGCGGATTACATCCAGTCTCGCGTCGATGCCCATAACTGCGACGTTACGACCTCGGATGACCGGGTGTCTTGGATGGATCGGACAGCTCGGATCGTGCGGCGGCGGCCAGCCGGAAGCGGGTGAACTCGGCCACCATCGCCGGTAACGACCAGTGCGCGTTCAGTCCGCTGGGGTTGGGCAGCGCCCAGACGAGGGTGGTTCCCCAGGCAGACTGCAAGCCGACGGCAGCCCGTGGCGCGGCGAACGCCACCCGGTAGGCGGTGATCCCGACGACACCCAAAGCAATCGGACCCAGCGCACTCAGACGCAAGTCCCGCACGAGATCCCGGAGTGCAGCGCCGCCGGTCACCAGCTCAGCCGGGCTCAACTCGTCGGCCCGGGCAGTGGCCCGGGGCACGATGTTGGTGATCCCCAGCCCGAGCGAGGACAACAGATGCTGCTCGTCGGGCCGCAACTGGCGCGGGGTGAAGCCGGCGCCGTGCAGCGCCGGCCAGAAGCGGTTGCCCGGCCGGGCGAAGTGGTGACCGGTGGCGGCGGAGGTCAGGCCAGGGTTGATCCCGCAGAACAGCACCCGCAACGGCGGGTCGTCCGGCCCAGGTAGCACGTCAGGGATCGTGCGCCCGCTGGCGTCGTCAAGATCGACTGGCCTCACGGCTGTTCAGTGTGCCCCGTGAGTGGGTCGGCGGGGACGTCGGCCGGCGGAAATGCGGAACCCGCGGCGCCGGAGTCGTCGTCAGGCTCAAGGTTTCCGCTGACCAGCGCCCGGATGCCAGCGTTGAGCACGGCGAGCATCGGCACTGCCAGCAGGGCTCCGGCGATACCGGCGACCACTGAGCCCACCGCGACGGCCAACACCACCGCCACCCCGTTGAGCTCGACGGCGCGGCCCATCAGCAGCGGCTGCATGACGTTGCCCTCCAACTGCTGCACGCCGACCACCACTGCAAGCACGATCAGCGCCGGCACCGGCCCGTTGGTTACCAGCACCACCAGCACCGCGACCACGCCGGAGACCACTGCGCCAACCACTGGAATGAACGCCGCCAGGAACGTCAACGCAGCCAGCGGCACCACCAGCGGGGCGCCCACCGCCACCAACCCAATCCCGATACCCACCGCATCCACCACCGCCACCAACGCGGTGGCCCGGATGAACCCGACCAGAGAGGCGAATGAGCGCTGCCCAGCGACATCGACCCGGTCACGAACCGGGCGGGGCACCGCACCGAGCAGGAAGCGCCACATCGACCTGCCGCCGTAGAGGAAGTAGATCAACGTGAACAACGCCAGCGCGGCACCGGCGAGGTATTGCCCGACCGTGAACGCGGTGGACAACGCGCCCGAGGTGATCGCATAACGGTTGTTGGCCACTGACCGGCTCAGCGAGTCGAGCAGGTTCTGCAGATTCACTGGTGGCAGACCGAACGGCGGATGCTGCAGCCACACCCGGATCTGCTGGACACTGTTGGCGATCTGGATCTGCAGCTCGGGCAACCCGTTGATGAAGGCCTGAATAACGAAACTCAGCAGTCCGCCGATCAGTGCGAGTCCGGTGACCAAGACCACCAGAGTGGCGATCCCCCTGGGCACCCATCGCCTGGTCAACCAGTCCACTACCGGCCCCAACAACGCGGTCAGCAGCAGCGCCACCGCCACCGGGATCACCACCTGCCGCAAGGCGATCACCACGTAGCCCAGCACGACGATCAGCCCGGCCACCGCCAGCATCCGCCACGACACCGCGGCCGCCACCCGCAACGGGTAAGGAACGGCGGCCGCGGCGTCGCGACTAGCCGAGCTCGGGGCCGGGCTGCGATTCACGCCGCCACGCTATCCGCTCACGCCCCCCGGCGGCTCCTCCTCGGGAAGAGCCCTCCCGTTCAGAGCACCTAAGAGCGGCCCCCCGGAGCTACTCGAAGGACTCGCTGGAGTCGGCTTTGGCGATCAGTGAGGCGGGTGGGGTGAAGCGGGGGCCGTAGCGGTCAGCGAGTTCGCGCGCCCGGACGACGAAGGCGGCCAGGCCACCGGGGTAGCCGTTGATGAACTGCACCACGCCGCCGGTCCACGGCGGGAACCCGATCCCCATGATCGAGCCGATGTTGGCGTCGGGCACCGAGGTGATCACACCCTCGTCGAGGCACTTCACGGTCTCCAGCGCCTCGACGAACAGCATCCGCTCCTTCATGTCAACGAACGGAATCGCATCCGGACGCAACGGTCCGAAGTGTTCGACCAGACCAGGCCACAATCGGGTACGCCGACCGGCCTCGTACTCGTAGAACCCCGCACCGCCGAAACGCCCGGGGCGGCCAAGCTCCAGCACCATCCGGTCGACGATCGCGTCGGCGGGATGCGGGGTCCAGGTGCCCCCGGCGGCCTCGACACCGTGCCGGGTCTGCTCACGGATCATGCGGGTCAGGGTCAGGGTCAGCTCGTCCATCAACTGCAGCACCGGCGCCGGGTAGCCGGCCTGCAAGGTGGCCTGCTCGATGGATGCCGGGGGCGCGCCCTCGGCGAGCATGGCAACGCCCTCGTTGAGGAACGTGCCGATCACCCGGCTGGTGAAAAAGCCGCGGCTGTCGTTGACGACGATCGGGGTCTTGCGGATCTGTTGCACGACGTCCACGGCGGCAGCCAGCGCCGCGTCCGAAGTCTGCTCCCCGCGGACGATCTCCACCAGTGGCATCTTGTCCACCGGGGAGAAGAAGTGCAGGCCGAGGAAGTCGGCCGGGCGGTCGAGTCCCGACGCCAGGTCGGTGATCGGCAGCGTCGAGGTGTTCGAGCACAGCAGGGCATCGGGATCGACGACGTCGAGGATCTCGGCGAAGACCTTCTTCTTCAGTGCCGGGTCCTCGAACACCGCCTCGATAACCAGGTCGCAGTCCTTCAGATCAGCCGCATCGGCAGTCGGGGTGATCCGGGCCAGTAGCGCATCGCGCTGCTCGGCGGTGGATCGACCACGGGACATGGCTTTGCTCAACACCTTCTCGGAGTATCCCTTGCCTCGCTGCGCCGCCGCGAGATCCACGTCCTTGAGCACGACGTCCATGCCCGCGCGGGCACACGAGTAGGCGATGCCCGCGCCCATCATCCCGGCGCCGAGCACGCCGACCTTGCTGAAGGTGCGCCGCGGATAACCGTCGGGCCGGCTGCCGCCCTTGTTGATGTGCTGCAGGTCGAAGAAGAACGCCTTGATCATGTTCTTGGCGACCTGGCTGGTGGCCAGGTCCATGAAGTAGCGGCTCTCGATCTGCATCGCAGTGTCCACGTCGACCTGCGACCCTTCCACCGCCGCGCACAGGATGTGGTGCGGGGCCGGCATCGGCGCGCCTTTGAGCTGCTTGCGCAGGGTGGCCGGGAACGCCGGCAGCATCTGCGCCAACGCCGGGGTGGACGGCGTACCACCGGGGATCTTGTAGCCTCGGACGTCCCAGGGCTGCTGCGCCCGCGGATGCGCCGCGATCCACTCGCGCGCTCGCGCGAACATCTCCTCGGGCGTCGCGGCCACCTCGTCGACAATGCCGGTCTCCTTGGCCTGCGCCGAGGGTAGCTGCTGGCCCTCCATCAGCAGCTGCGTCAGCGCGGTCATCAGGCCGAGCATCCGCACCGTGCGGACCACCCCGCCGAGACCCGGCAGTATTCCCAACGTCACCTCAGGAAAGCCGATCTTGGTACTCGGGTTGTCCAGCGCGATGCGGTGGTGGCAGGCCAGCGCGATCTCCAGGCCACCACCCAGCGCGGTGCCGTTAAGTGCGGCGACCACCGGCTTGCCCAGCTTCTCCAGCCGCCGCAGCTGGCCCTTGAGCAGCGCGATGTGAGCGGCGAACTCACGGGCGGTCTCCGGCGTGATGTTGCGTAGCGCGTTGAGGTCTGCACCGGCGAAGAAGGTCTTCTTCGCCGAGGTGAGGACCACGCCGGTGATCGAGTCCCGCTCGGCCTCCAGACGATCCAGCGTCTCTTCCATCGAGGTGACATAACGGTCGTTCATCGTGTTCGCCGACTTGCCCGGATCGTCCATGGTCAGCGTCACGATGCCATCGGCATCCCGGTCCCAACGAAACATTCCTACCCCTTACAGCCGCTCGATGATGGTGGCGATGCCCATGCCGCCGCCGACGCACAGGGTGGCCAGGCCGTACCGCAGGTCGCGGCGCTCCAGCTCGTCGATCAGGCTGCCCAGGATCATCGCGCCGGTGGCGCCCAGCGGGTGGCCCATGGCGATCGCGCCGCCGTTGACGTTGAGTTTGTCGTGCGGCACGTCCATCTCCCGCATGAAGCGCAGCACCACCGCAGCGAAGGCCTCGTTGACCTCCACCAGGTCGATCTGATCCATCGTCATGCCGGCCTTGGCCAGCGCCTTGCGGGTCGCCGGGGCCGGACCGGTCAACATGATCGTCGGCTCCTCGCCGGTGACCGCGCCGGCCACGATCCGGGCCCGTGGGGTCAGCCCGAGATCCCGCCCGACCTGCTCGGAGCCGACCAACACCAGCGCCGCACCGTCGACGATGCCCGAGGAGTTTCCGGCGTGGTGGACATGCTCGATGCGCTCCACCCAGTGGTAGCGCTGCAGCGCGACGGCGTCGAACCCGGCCTGCTCACCGATGGCGGCGAAGGACGGGGTGAGCGCGCCGAGGGCCGCCATGGTGGTGTCCGGGCGCAGGTGCTCGTCCCGCTCGAGGATGACGGTGCCGGTGCGGTCCCGCACTGGGACGACCGAGCGCTGGAAGTAGCCGTTGCTCCACGCCTTGGCGGCGCGGTGCTGGGATTCCACGGCGTAGGAGTCGACGTCGTGGCGGGTGAAGCCCTCGATGGTGGCGATCAGATCCGCGCTGATGCCCTGCGGGACGAAGCGAGCCGCGTAGGCGGTCTCCGGGTCCATCGCGATGGCGCCGCCATCGGAGCCCATCGGCACCCGGGACATCGACTCGACACCGCCGGTAAGCACCAGGTCCTCCCAGCCCGACCGGACCTTCATCGCACCCAGGTTCACCGCTTCCAGTCCCGAGGCACAGAACCGGTTGATCTGCAGCCCGGCGACGGTATCGGGCAGCCCGGCGGCCAATGCCGCGGCGCGCGGCAGGTCGCCGCCCTGGTCACCTATGGGGGCGACGATTCCGAGCACCATGTCGTCGATCCGCGCCGGGTCCAAATTCGGGTGACGCTTGCGCAGCTCGGCGATCAACCCGGTGACCAGAGAGATCGGCTTGACGCCGTGCAATGCGCCGGTCGCCTTGCCCTTGCCCCGCGGGGTGCGCAGCGCTTCGTAAAGGAATGCTTCAGTCATGACTCGCTCCGGATTGTGGAGATGGCGCTTCGGCACTTGCGGGAACGGATTCGCGGATCGCGCGATTGACGGCTAGCTGAAAATTGGTGACGACCCCGTCGACGGTGACCGGTTTGAGCTGCTCCAGCAGGGCGATCAGCCGATCGCGCAGCTCGGGCGGGCGGCCACGCTCCCGGTATTCACGTAACACCGTGTTGTGGAACAACGCCACCAACTCGGTGGCCAGCGCGCTGGTATGCGCTTCGATGATCTGCTTGGACGCCAGTTGCACCGCGAAGTCCATTTCGGTGCCGAGCAGGCTCAGCCCGTAACTCAGCATTGCGGGGCTGGTGAGCGTCCAGGACTGGGCTGCATCAGCAGCCTCGTCGCGCCGGATCACCCCGAGCGTCACCAGCCGGGCCAGCTCGTCGTCGTTAAGGATGCGCCCGGCGCGAGTATCGAGCTCGGCCCTGCTGACGGTCTCTGGCTGCTCGGGCAGCCACGGCGCGAGCAGCGCGCGGTGCAGTGCGAGGTCCTCGGGTGATCGGTCCAGCGGGATCCGGGCGAGGTAGCCCTCGATGGCCGCCAGCGTGAACCCCAGCTCCTGCAGGTCGCGGATCAGCTGCAGGCGGGCCGCGTGGCACTCGTCATACCAGCCCAGCCGACCGCGCACCGCCGGCGGCGGGATCAGGCCCAACCCGGTGTAGAAACGGATCGTCCGCACACTGATCCCGGTGCGAGCGGCCAGCCCCGCGATGGTGAGCTCGTCAACCACCGACTGCGCCTCCCAACGTGACAGTGGCACTGTCATAACAGTACCACTGTCACGCGGACGGAGCTGATCTACCCGCGAATGTTCGCCAATGAAGACCTGCAACGAGCGGTCATCGACGATTTGTGCGCCCGCTAGCGTGGGGATTACTCCTTAGTCAGTCTACTCAAAGCTAGTGGGGCAACATGCCCGCCACGATGGGCCCCACGATCTGTGTAACGGCGTCGCCGGAACTGACGGTGCCGGTGCCGCCGGTACTGGTGTCCTTGCCTTTGAGGAACATCGACAAGACGGTCCGGGCTGGCAACAACTCGACGTGCTGCCGGTATACCTCGGCGAAACTCAGTGCATCAGGCATCGCATTCTCCCCCAGAAAATTTGCTGACTCAGAGCCACCACTGTGCCTAGCCGTGACATCACGCGTCAATCGGTAGCCAGTACGTAACTCCGTGAACCATCGGCGTGACCACCGACCCGCCGTAGCAGGCGACAGTGGCGCGCGCAGCTACGAGCGGGCACCTGGCGGGATGCTCGCTGAGCGCGACGCGCTTATCCCACAGATGTAGAAGCCCTCCGCACTACCTCAGCTGAGGTAGTGGTCCTGCCGGGCCTGGGGTAGCCAGAAGATGATCTGTAGATGGGATGACCAGTGCACCGGAGTCCGGCAGTCTGTGCGCAGTAAGCACTGGACCGTCTGATGATCTGCGGTCGCCCTACGAGGGGAAGGGATGGTGAGCACAACCGTGGATAACGTTGCACTGCTCAAGGCGCCACAGGACTGCGAGCCCATCCCTATCACGAATTCAGTCTCAGTGCGCGACGCAACTGCATGGAATGGTATCGCGACGCTGCGTCAATCTGTTCTCGGTCTTTCCGAAGCTAAGACCTCTCTTGCATCTTCTCCTGCTAGCAGGGAGTCCCCCAGTGCCATCGAAGACGACTTCGCCGTACTTGTTGCGGCCGCCGTCAGTGGTGAGCGAGATGCCGTCGATCGGGTGCTCCGCTGGGTCCGGCCCCTGGTGCTGCGGTACTGCCGGGCTCGCGTCGGTGGTCAGGAGAAGACGTTCGCTTCGGCCGATGACGTAGCCCAGGAGGTATGCCTCGCGGTGCTCACCGCCCTGCCGAGTTACCGCGACCAAGGCCGGCCGTTTCTGTCTTTCGTCTACGGCATCGCCTCGCACAAGGTGGCCGACGCGCACCGCAACGCAGCGCGCAACCGCGCCGATCTGGTCCCGGAACTGCCGGAAACTCCGGAGCTGACCGAAGGTCCGGAGGCGCAGGTGCTACAGAATGAGGTCACCGGACGGATGGCCAAACTGCTGCACAACTTGCCCGAACGGCAGCGTGAGGTGCTCATTTTGCGGGTGGTGGTCGGGATGTCGGCGGAGGAGACCGCCGAAGCTGTGGGCTCGACGCCTGGCGCGGTCCGGGTGGCGCAGCACCGGGCGCTGAGCCGGCTGCGCAACCTTTTGACGGCACGCACCGCCGTCGCGGCCCACCACGACGCGCTGTAGCGAGCTGCGCCTACGCTCTTGCACCGTGGCTGACTACCTGCCGACGGCGCCCTACCGTGGTACCCGGGACTTCTTGCCTGCGGAGATGAGTGTCCGGACTCAGGTTTTCCAGCGGCTCTATGACGTGATCGAACGGTACGGCTACCTGCGCTACGACGGCCCGATCCTGGAACCGGTCGAGATCTACGAGGCGAAGTCGAGTCAGGAGATCGTAGAGCAGCAGCTGTACACGCTGACCGACCGTGGCGAGCGGCGGCTGGCCCTGCGCCCGGAGATGACCCCGTCGGTGGCCAGGATCATCGCGGGCAACGCCGGCAAGCTCCCGTTCCCGGTGCGGTGGTACAGCCACCCGAACTGCCACCGCTACGAGCGTCCGCAGCGGGGCCGGGTTCGTGAGCACTGGCAGATCAACGTCGACGTGTTCGGGTCGGACAGTCCGTCGTGTGAGATCGAGATCTTCGAACTGATCCACGACATGATGGCCGGCCTGATCGCGTCGCCCGACATGTGGGTGCTGCGCGTCAGTGACCGGGTTCTGTTGAATGCGATCCTGACGACGATGGTCGAAGTCTCAGCCGATCAGGTCCGTCAGGTGAGCGCGCTCATCGACCGGTGGGAGAAATACCCTGAGGACAAGCTGGCCCAAGAAGCCGCCGAGCTGGGCCTGACGGAAAAACAGTTCCACCGGCTGGGCGAGATCCTCAGCGCCGGCGACGCCCTCCTTGACGATCTCCCGAGCGAGGCGCGCGAGCAGTCAGTCCTGATGCGGGTCCTCGACACCAGCGCGCGAGATCTGATCAAGTTCGATCCGCTGATCGTCCGGGGATTCGACTACTACACCTCAACGGTCTTCGAGGTGTTCGACACCAACCCGGAGAATCGCCGCTCACTGTTCGGCGGCGGCCGCTACTCGAACTTGGTGGGACTGTTCTGCGCCGCGCAGATCCCCGGGATCGGTTTCGGTATGGGCGACGTCACCTTGATGGATTTCCTGGGCACCCATGGCCTGCTTCCGGCGCCGCGCAGCGAGGTGGATGTCGCGGTCATCCCGGTGGACGAGACGCTGGCGCAGGCCGCCCGCCAGGTCGCCCGCAGTCTGCGCCAGGCCGGTCTGCGGACCAGCACCCCGCTGGAGTACCGGAAATTGGGTAAAGAACTCGCCCGGGCCCACAAGTCCGGGGCCCGCGTCGCGGTGATCGTCGGGCGCGACGAGTGGGCGGTGGGAGCAGTCACCATCCGCAACATGGTGACCGGCGACCAACAACAAACCCCCACCGACGCAGCCCTATCGGTGGTCACCACCATGCTGGACTAGCCGACTTCTACCCCCGGGCAGCTGTATAAACCAACAGCAGGTGAGCATTGATTCCTCAGCCGTGTCATAGTTTTCCGCCGCCGGTGGCGTCGGCGTCGAAGCGGCTGCTTTTCGGATGATGGAGCGGGTGCCGCCCCAGTAGTCATCGCCATGAATCTTCCCTTCTCCGAGGGTTGTGGCGTCAGGGTGACCCGGTGTTCAGGTAAGCGCAGGCGCGTGCATCGAGTTCGACGGTCGCCGGTACACCGCTACGTCGGAAGGCCGACAGTGCGGCGCGCATGTCAACCACAATCTGGCGGGCGCGTGCTGAGTGGATGCCATCCATGGCGTCCAACGCGGTAGACCATGTGGAGCACGCCTGGTCGATCTCGCCTCGACGTAGGTGCACGGCACCTAGGTATCCGATGGTCACGGCGTGTGTACGGGTGAATGTTTTCGCCTTGCGGGTACGCGCGCTGCGGCGGAACTCCTTGAGAGCGCCGGAGAGGTCTCCGGTATCGCGTAGAGTGCAGGCAGTCTCGTGCGCAAGGCTTGCCTCGCCGAAGAAGAACACCCGCCATGGTTCATCATCGCCGGTGGGTCGCTGACGCTAGGTCATCTTCCGCTGTGATCAGCGCCTGCGCGGCGGCCGACTTCTGACCTGCCGCGCCGGGTGCCCGCGCATAGACGACGCCGAACAATGCGCGTTCACGTGGGCTGGCCATTCGGTACCGCTTGCCGTCCATCGACGCGATGGCCAGCTCCAACCCCTGTCGGAAGTGGCGAAAGTCAACCGGGGAAATGCCGCCCCGATCATCACGCCGTGCCATCACCATGCATCGACCCGACGCCGCCCAAGCGCCACCATCGCGACCTCAGTCCATTCGTAACGCCCGCGATCACGGTTCAGATCAATTAGAGACACCGAAGATATCAATACATCATCCGCGGGGAGCGAACATTCTTTTATCGCCGCATCAATACGCTCGATGGGTGCGACTCCGTTAGAGTAGGCG
This sequence comes from Pseudonocardiales bacterium, assembly GCA_023252195.1. GTDB lineage: Bacteria > Actinomycetota > Actinomycetes > Mycobacteriales > Pseudonocardiaceae. The sequence continues at coordinate 5,546 of JAHEXI010000013.1, read as the reverse complement.
AGCGTTATATGTGGTCGAAAACGGTCCATTGTTTCAGGAATATTTTCGTGACCCCAGACGTCTCCGATTCCATTCCGAAGCGCCAGCTTCACGTGCGTTATCTGTTCGACTGGATGAACGTTCATATGAACAGCTTCTTCATCGATACGTGGCTCATCCATCCTCGCCTTTATCGGTTCCAGCTGGGTGCAACGAGGCACGGTCGAAGCTACAATTTTCTTAATATCGGCACTACTTACTTCATCGGTGAATCCGATACCTTGGAGGGTCAGATGCACTCCGTCGATTCCTACTGGGTCGAGCGTGTTTATTCCACTGATTATCGGCGCGTACGAGGAAACGATTTGACGAATAGGATTGCTCGACGAGAAAGTGATGTGCCACGTATAGAAGGACCGACCTTTGCGCCAGCCGGGACGCCACCACCAGTGATCGCGTGTCATACCAGACGGAGCACTCAATCGACGCACCTTTCTTTGTTGCGACCGCAAAGATCTGCATGCTCGGAGAATCCAAATTCGTCGATAGCATCTTGCATTTTCGCGACCGCCACAGAATTGTTCTCCCCATACCTAGCAATCGTACGAGAAATTTCGTCAACTCGTTGAAGCAACGGACGAACTCTATGCTCTGGCGTAGTGTCAAGTATCGGCATTAGAGTTTCGCTGGCGCCGTCGAATTCGCCCGCCAACAAATGCGCTTTCACCTGTTGGCATCGCACCATTCGTTCCGAACCGAAGTTTCGGCGATCGTTTGGGGTCGACTCGAAAACCCCGACCGCCGAATCCGCATACAAGAGCGCTTCTTTCGCATTACCCAGCGCAAGATGCGTATCAGACCAGAACCCGCCCGCGCGAGCGATTGGACACGTAAATGGACCGGACAGTGCGTCCTCGCCGATACCCGCGTTCTCTGCCGCATTCCGCGCCCTATCCAGAACGGCTAGTGCGCGTTCGCTGTCACCGCATCGTGCCAGGTCAAGCGCCCAGGCACTCGAAAGGTACAACTCTGTGCTGCCGCTACCGGCATACCGAAGTCCGTCCTCGGCGTATTGTGCAGCCCTTTCAAAGTCCTGTTGCCAGAAAGCGACCGTATGCTGAGCTGCGCGAATCCAGGACCTCAAGTTATTCTGATCTGCATTCTCAGCAAAAACCCAAGCTGTACGAAGGTGTTCTTCTGACGCATCTAGGACATTCAAGTCCGTTGACATCCACGCCAACATAGTTAATGCCCAACCGGCCACACTGTAAAGTTCTCGACTATGAGATGGCTTTTGTCGGCCGTTAAGCAGTCCGACGATACGGTCACGCAATTTACGTGTCCGATCAAATAATGGCACCGTCGGGACCTTCAGATAACCGTGTGCAATCCGGCGTATCTCAACCTGAATTTGTTCAATGGTGAGATCGCCAACATTAGCTGTCTCCGCCCATGCCAGAATCTTGGCAGACTCATCGGCAGCGTCCATGAGGATCGCCTCCATGCCGCATGCGCTTCGGGCCGACATCGGTTCGACCGAAATTACATCTTCTCCCGGAGGAAGGAAAGGTGCTGACTCATCGAGATGCACCGTGTTATCTCCATGCAACGCCTCAACGGTGGGATCGGCCGCGGGCCTAGCCGGTGCCCTCGTGAAGCGAATCTTTACGTCGTTGGGGGTCCGGTCGAGGGCCGTGCCGAGGAATGCTTCGGCCTGTGGAGAATTTGGTGGTTCGGCGGATTCAATCAGCAGTTCGGACAGTGCCTGATCCGAGATCCCGAGGGCACGCGCGAGCTTCGGCCGAGCCCAGGGTTGTGGACACGTCTCGCCACGTTCCCAGCGCATGACCGTCGAGCGCTCGACGCCAACCGCCTCGGCCAACCGTTCCTGACTGAAACCGGCCGCCTTGCGAGTGCTGACCAGTCGATGCCGCCTGCCTACCATGCTGGCGCCCCCTCAAAGGACGTATCGGACAGTACACGCTCCGCACGGAGGCGATATCGCTGTTCTGCATCATCACTGCCGCCGGTCTGCACTGGTCTCAGCGATCTTCCGACGGTTGGCTTTCACCAGGCCCCAGGGCCGGGCTGAACACTGAGCTGGCGTCCCTCCGATGGAGGCTCCCCCGCTTCCGCCAGCGTCAGAGGTTCTCCGGTCCTGGGCGCCTCCAGTAAGACGACACCTAGATAGGGCCTAAAACTCGTGCACCACAAGGGCAACCATGCAGACCAGTACATCGGGGGGTCATACACCACAGTGACGGCACCGACCATGACCAACTCGGCGTCGGAGGCGACACCCGGGTCCGTACGGCCGGAGGCGCTGCGTGCACTGGCCGCCGACCATGGCGTCGACGTCGAGCCCAATGGCAAACGGCTGGCTACACAGGGTGAGGGGGCACGAATGAGCAGCCCGTGGGATGAGGCGTACGAAAAGCTTCGAGCCTTCGCGGACGCTGGCGCGACAGCGCAGGAGGCGAACCTATATGGCGTGGTCCTGGGCAGGGAGTTACCTCTTCCAGTCACCCCGGAGGAACACGCGCAATACGCTGCGGTACAAGCAAGAATAATAGCCGATGAGCTGGGAGGAACACCCGATGAATAATAAGGCAGCGCTGTATGCACGCGACCTCACTGATCTGCAATGGAGGAAGAGTTCGCGGTCGCACGACGATGACCCACCGGATAACTGCGTGGAGGTCGCGTCATTCCCCGACGGGATCGTGGCTGTGAGAGACAGCAACAATCCCGGTCGACCCACCCTGATGTTCACCGCTGGCGAATGGGCAGCGTTCACTTTCGGAGTCCGCAACAAACGAGTTCTAGCGCGGTGCAGAAGTGGTACCTGCGGTCCTACGACAACGGCGACACCCACCCCGGTCTGGTCAACACCGACACCACGGTGACGGCGCGGTGCGGGATGACGTTCGTGCCACTACCCCGACGGCCGGGTCGGCCGCGTGGCAACATCGAGTTCGCGCCGTGGAATGACCAGCCTCCTTCCACCTGCTTGTTCGCTGCTTGACAGCCAGCGACTCGCTCCGGTACCGATCACATGCGCCAAGTATCGGGGGCGCGGCTCGTAGAGTAGCCATCGGGCGACCACACTGATTCCGTAGGGAGCTACGTGTCTGCGCAGACCATTGTCACGGCGGTCCGCACCGCTGACGGCCTCCAACTGTCCAGCACCCTCGTCCTCCCGGACGGTGCTCGTCGGGCGGCCGTCTTGGTACACGGTGGGGGCGTGACGCGGGAGGAGGGCGGCTTCTTCGCCCGGCTGGCGGCCGGGCTGGCCGAGGCCGACATCGCATCGCTCCGCAGTGACCTGCGCGGTCACGGGGAAAGCGAAGGGCGTCAGGAAGACCTCACGATCGCCGGTATCCTCGCTGACATCCGTGCAGCCATCACCTTCGCGCGGTCCCACGTCGGTACCGATCGTGTCGCCCTGCTCGGCGCCAGCTTCAGCGGCGGCATCTGCGGCTACTACGCCGCCCAGCACCCCACTGATCTGGCCAGCCTCGTCATGCTCAACCCGCTGCTCAACTACAGAAGGCGCCTCATCGACGACAAACCCTACTGGCGCAACGGGCAAATCAGTGACGATGCCGGGCGCGAGCTGCTAAATCGGGGCTATCTCGTTCACTCGCCGACCTTTAAGCTCGGCCGACCTCTGCTGAATGAGCTCTTCTACTTTCAACCGCATACGGCGCTCGGGGACATCGCGGCGCCAACGCTCATAGTGCACGGCACCAAGGACACGTTCATCCCGGTGGAGTCATCCCGCTCGGCCGCGCGGCGGCTGACGGTTGAGCACCGACTCATGGAGGTCGACGGGGCTCAGCACGGCTTTGCTGTCCACGACGATCCGAGCTACGCCAATCCCCAGAGCCAACAGTGGCAGGCCGAGGTCATTAGCGCTGTAGTGGATTGGATCAGTTGCCACTGAGCAGCGACACGGCCTCGCGTAGTTCGCACACCGCGGGTTGGGAACGCCACGGTGCAAGAAGGTTACTGACGCGCTTGAGCTCGTCAATCGTGCGCAGTGAATGGGTTTCAACGGCGACGGTCAATGCCTCGTGCCCAGCCGAAGCGGCGTTGTCTGGCTCGGCGGCGCGCGCTAATGCACTTGCCATCAGCGAGAGGAAGTAGCCCCGGTCGCGGTGGGAGATCTGCTCATCGTCGAGGTGCTCCCGGTACAGCGCAGCGGCTCGCTCCGGCTGCCCAGCTTCGCAGTAGCAGATGGCCGTCTGCATCATCAGCAGGGCACGGTCGTAGTGACAACCCAAGCCGCTCATTATGGTTGCGGCACTAGTGAATATCTCCCAGGCTTCGTTGAGTTTGGCGTCAACAACGGCGCTGGATTCGCCAGTCATCGCCAAGCCGCGGGCTTCTTGCTGAGCGACTTCAGCCTTCACAAGCGGTGGCAACTGCCACGGCCCGTCATGCGCTGCCTGAGCAAGGGTCAGCATGCGCAGACCATCGCGCTCATCCCAGGCAGCCTGACTCTTCTTGAGCAGGATATAACCTTGCATGGGCCAGTCGCCGGCTTCCTGAGCCCACTCCGTGGCCCGATCTCGCCAGTGGGCCGACAGACGCAGCTCGCGAGCGTCGCGGTAGAGCCAACCGAGGAATTCGGCGGCTTCAGCACCGACTGCCAACAGCTCGCGCCGAACATTGGGCTTTGTCTGGCGGGCGTGGCGTTCAATAGCGGCCACAATGCCGAGCATAAGCGGGAGCGCCTGCGTGGGGCCATGCGTGCCGTCGATCGCAGCGCAGCTGGCCGACTGCTGCTTAAAATAGCCCACAACTTCGATATCGAGATGCCGCCGAGCGTCGTCAAAGGCCGCTCCGAGGTGACACAGCTCGTCGAACCCAAGCGCTGGAAAGACGACGCCGTGCTTGAGAAAGTCGCGGCGATGCACCGATGCCGCCTCCTCGGCGAGCGGTCCAAGTCTCGACACCGCATTATCTGGTTCAACGGGTTCGCTCAGCAACTCGGATAGTGCGTAATCCGAGATACCGAGGGCACGTGCAAGGCTCGGCCGAGCCCAGGGTTGCGGACACGTCTCGCCGCGTTCCCAGCGCATGACCGTCGAGCGCTCAACGCCGACCGTCTCGGCCAACCGCTCCTGACTGAAACCGGCCGCCTTGCGAGTACTGACCAGTCGGTGCCGCCTGCCTGCCATGCCGCCGCCCCCTCGAAGGACGTATCGGACGGTACACGCTCCGTATGGAGCCGATGTTGCTGTTCTGCATCATCATTGCCGCGGGTCTGCGCTGTTCTCGGCGATCTTCCGGCGGTTGACTCTCACCAGGCCGCAGGCCGCAGGGCCGGGCTGAGCGTTGAGCTGGTGCGTTCGCCGGTCCGGCGTTCCTCGGTTTTGGGTGCCAACCAAGGGCGACGCCACCTACATAGACAAGCTGAGAGCACGTGGAGCAAGTCAGGTCTGAGTGTGGTCACCTGATCTGGCCCCGGTGCAGGCCTGAATCGGCGTGAAGTTTGGCCCCGCTGGGTGGGTGCGCTGCCGGGTGGTGGGGTCGGTGTGTCTGCACGAATGTTGGCCCCA
>JAHEXI010000045.1 GCA_023252195.1 Pseudonocardiales bacterium | reverse complement strand
CACGGCGGACGGTAGCCACGAACCAGCGGATCGTTAAGCCGAGGAATCAGTCAGGCAACCCCGCCAGCGCAGGCCAGGACACGATCCCTCGGCTTAACGCAAGGCTCGGCATAATCGGAGTGAAGGATCGTCGAATCACCTTCGGGGCGCCGACGTAATGTGGCCATGCCGAGCGCGTCGACGACGAGCTCAGTGCGCATATGATCAGCGATTGACCATCCGACGATGAGTCGGGCATAGGCGTCCATGACGGCTGCGCAGTACAGCTTCCCCTCTTTCGTTGGATGTTCGGTGATATCTGTCAACCACAGTCGGTTCGGTGCCTCGACGGTGAAGTGGCGTTGCACCAGGTCGTCCTCGGTCGCCGGTCCGGTCGGGCCGCGACGATAACGGCGCCGGTAGAGGCCCTGCAGACCGGCCTGGCGCATCAGTCGGGCGACCCGCTTGTGGTTCACCGGCAACCCGAGGCCCAGTGTCAACTCGGCGTGCACGCGGGGCCAGCCGTATGTCCCGCGCGACTCGGCGTGCACGTCCTGGATGTGTTTGAGCAGCAACAAGTTCGCCTCGTCCCGCGCGCTGGGTGGACGGCCCAGGCCAGTCGTAGTAACCCGACCGCGACACACCCAGGACTCGACAGGCCACCGCGACATCGATATCAGCATCGGTGTCTTTGGCGAGTTCGCGGACCAGTCGAAATGCTAGTTTGGGAGGATATTCTCCCGAGCGAACTACGCGGCCGCCCGCTTGAGGATCTCGCTTTCAATCTCCAGGCGGCGCTTGTCACGGCGCAGCGCAGTGAGCTCTTCCTTGTCCGCGCTGGTCAACCGAGAATCGCTGCCACGCTCATCAGCGTCGGCCTGGGCTACCCAATTCCGCAGACACGACTCACTGATAGACAATTGCTTGGCCACCGCAGCGATCGGTCGCCCGCCCACACGGGCCAGCTCGATCGCTCGACGGCGGAACTCAGGAGGGTGAGGTGCAGGCACGGCAGCATCCTTCCCCGGTGGCCGTAGCCACCTCAGGTCAGGTGTCCGTGCTGGGGGGTCAAGCTCAGCTCGGCTGCTGTCCTGTCCCGCTGAAGGTGAGTCAGGAGTGCTCCGTCTGAGGCATGAGGCCCCGAGTCCCACGTAGCTGAGGCATTCGGCGTGGCCTCCCAGGTCAGTTGGCCAGAACCAATCGAGTTCATCCGACGAAATTCGGCGCGCCGTGCGTTTACGACCCGCTGGTCGAGCGGGTTGACGACGAGAGACGCCAACGCGACCGCCGTGAAAAAACCAGCTACCACGAGCCCACGGGTACCGGCGGCACTCACCTCGGGTAGGCGGGATCAACGCTCGCCCGATTCGTCCCACCTACCTGTGGCGACCCAGCAACCAGCCGGTTGCTGACTCACCTCCGATGGGGAACGGATAGCTGCGTCGGCCCGGTCGTCAGCCTCCGTGTCGATGCCGAACCTGTGATGACGGTGACGGTCACGGTGAACGAGTGGCAGACGGTGAACCACGGATAGGTTACGACGAGGGGGTTGATGGGGTATATCTGCACTGGTGGCGACTGGGGCGGCGTGACAACGACGCGGGAGACCGGGCACCGGTGCAAGGCGATCGAGGGGTCTGGAGTTGTTCAACCTGGCCACGTTGCTGGGGGTGCATCTCGAAACTCGGTCGTGAGCGTTTCAGTGGAGGGCCAGGCGGTGCTCATCGCCGGCCCGTGGTTCGCGGACCTGATTTTTCGGGGGTTATCCCGGCCGATCTTGCCCGGCACAGAGGTTTTTGCTGAGGACTTCTGTCTGCTGCCCGGTGGTGCCTTCACCTTGGCGATGGCACTACGCCGCCTGGGGCACGACGTCGCGTGGAGCACCGATTTTGGCAACGACCTGTTTAGTCAACATGTCCTGTCTCTTGCCCGCGCCGAGGGTCTCAATGAGATCAGCTTTCGTCATCACCCGATGCCGATGCGCAACATCACCGTGGTGTTCTCCGATTCCCGCGACCGAGCCATGGCCAGCTATCAAGACCCGGTGAGCCCGCCGCCGCTGACAGCGCTACTGACACAACACCGCCCCAGGATGCTGCTGTTGCCCACTCTCCAGTACGGCCGGGCCACCCGGGCCGCCCTCGGGGTCGCTCACGAGCTCGGGACCCAGGTCTTCATGGACTGCCAGGATGTCCCCGGCACTCTGGACACCCCCATGCTGCGAGACACCCTCGCGCAGGTCGACATTTTCGCGCCGAACACCGACGAAGCGCTGCGCCTGACCAGCACCACCACTGTCGAGGACGCCTTAGACGCGCTCGCTGACCTCGTGGACACCGTGATCATTAAACGCGGCAGCGCCGGCGCCACCGCGGTACAGCGCGGGCGGCGCTACGACATCGCCAGCATCCCGCTCGCGGCTGTCGATACCACCGGCGCCGGTGACTGCTTCAACGCCGGCTTCATCCACGCCCAGCTCACCGGACACCAGCTTCCTGACTGCCTGGCCGCCGCGGTCGCCTCCGGCGCCGCAGCGACCACCGACCTTGGCTGCCGCGCCGCACCGACCCTGGTCGAGCTGCAGCAGTGGATCTGTCGCATTCCGCACCAGTAACGGAGCTGGACTCCGGTGCGCACTGGCTCGGAGACTCTCGTGGTCCAGTCGCGACTGTCGTGCACGACTCGCCTTCCGGGGCTCCGTGGCCTGCTGAGGCGTTTTCTGCTCATCTCGTGGCCGTCGATGTGGAAGTGTCCCGGGATCTATGACAGACGCTGCGGTGCCTTCCCGACAAACAACCCCCCGCCCCGACCAAGATGCTGGTGCCCGGGTCCTGGCCGTGGACCTTGATGGCACGCTGTTGGGTGGCGACGCGACGGACCGGTGGCGACTACTCGCCGCCTTGGCGCGTCATCCCGAGGTGACGGTCGTCTTCGCGACGGGCCGCGGGCTGCCCGCGGTGCGCCAGGCGCTGCGTGATCCCCTGCTGCCGCGGCCTCGCTGGATCATCGCCGACATCGGGGCCACTGTCCTCGACGGTGCCGACCTGTCCCCGGTCGAGCCGCTCCAAACCGAGCTCCGCGCCGGCTGGCCCGGTACCAAGCGGGTGCGCGCCGCGCTCCGCCATGTCCCGGCGCTGACATACCAAGACGACGTCGCCCAAGACGGTCGCTGCTCGTTTTACCTCCATCCCGATCAGCTCACCGCGGAGATCACCGACGCTGTGTCGGCGCTGGGATGCAGGTGGATCTACTCGGCAGACCGCTATTTCGATGTGCTGCCCTACGGCGCCTCCAAAGGCAGCGCCCTGGTAGCCCTCGCTCAACAGCAGGGCTGGCCGGTGGACTCGATACTGGTCGCCGGCGACAGCCTCAACGACCTGTCGCTGTTCACACTCGGTGCGCACGGCGTGATCGTCGGCAACGCCGAGCCCGCGCTGGCCGCGGCAGTACCCGCGGAGGACGCGGTGCACAGACCCACACTGCCGGGCGCCGCCGGAGTGCTGGAGGCATTACGCAACCTGGGTTGGATCAAATCCCGCCATCGGCTCGTGATCGGTTACCACCGTCCGCCAGTGAGCTGGACTCCCGAGCGCGGCTGGCAAAGACCCTCGAGTCCCAACGGCATCCTGCCCACCCTCAACCGCCTGTTCACCGGGGACCTGAGGGCGATCTGGGTAACCGGGGCGATCGTTGAGAACGAAGAACACGGAGCCCACCTCGGCGGACACGGCACAGGGCTGCCGCTGTCCTTCGTGCCGCTCACTCCTGCCGAGTGGACCGGGTATTTCCATCGGGCCTGCAAAGAGGCACTGTGGCCCGTGCTCATGTCACAGCCCGAGCGGATGTGCTTCGACTCGGACGCGTGGGCCCACTACCGCGCGGTCAACGAGCGCTTCGCCCACCACATCAGCAGCACAGCAGCTCCGAAGGGAACTGTCTGGTTGCACGACTACAACCTCTGGCTCGTTCCAGGCCTGCTCCGATCAACCCGCCCAGACCTAAAGCTAGGCCTTTTTCACCACACGCCCTTCCCACCACCAGAAATCTTCACCACCTTGCCCACCGCCCCGGAAATTCACGCCTCGCTCCGCTGCCTGGACTGGGCAGGATTTCACACCTCCACCTTCGCCGAGCGCTTCCGCCAAGCCCTAGCCGATACCCCAAAACCGCCACGCATCGGAGTCCACCCACTGGGCATCGACCGCAACGCCATCGAGGTGCTGACCCGGACCCGAGCTCCCCTCATGCGGCGGGAGGCCGGAGCTTTAGTGCTCTCCATCGAACGCCTCGATTACGTCAAGGCCCCACTGGAGAAGGTCGAGGTGGAGTGTTCCCGATTTTATTGACACCGATTTAGGCTGCCAGGTCGGTTAGTTCCCTATATCCTAGCTCGTATTCGAGGGGTGTCAAGTATCCGAGGGTGGAGTGTCGCCGGCGGCGGTTGTAGTAGCCCTCGATCCACAGGAATGTTTGTTGCCGGACGTCGGTGAGGTTGTTCCACGGTCGAGTGTGGATGAGTTCTTTTTTGTAGGTCGCGAAGAATGACTCGGAGACGGCGTTGTCGTAGCAGGTGGCGCGTCGGCCCATCGAGCGGCGCACGCCGTTGATGGCGCAGAAGTCAGCGAATTCTTTGGAGGTGTATTGGCAGCCGCGGTCGCTGTTAAACCGAATTCTGTTTAACTCCGATTATGCCGAGCCTTGCGTTAAGCCGAGGGATCGTGTCCTGGCCTGCGCTGGCGGGGTTGCCTGACTGATTCCTCGGCTTAACGATCCGCTGGTTCGTGGCTACCGTCCGCCGT
>JAHEXI010000012.1:91250-92508 GCA_023252195.1 Pseudonocardiales bacterium | reverse complement strand
GTCGCCAATGCCAACCGTCGATCGCGTTCATTCAGCCGAGGCAGCAAAACCTCCAGGCGTCCTGCCATCTCCCGGAAAGCGTCATCATCGCGCACAACCTCATACTAGCCTTCGATGCAATCCGACCAGGGCGACACTCCACATCCAGCAAATCATTCACCCGAACGAATTAGTTATTAACTTACAGTTACTAACCGGGTCTTGCCCTGGCCGCGCTCCCCTACAACACGACGTCGTGGCCGACCAGCAAGGCCCGCTCCAACTGCGGCAACACGGTGTCGCCACGGATCCCGGCCGCTGCGCAACGCGGCGAGCGAGTTTCGCCCGCACCTCACCCTCACATCGCGCTGGAAGTAACCGCAGACGCGCATCGCGCATCGCGTCCAGCGTGCGCGGCAGATTGAGCAGAGGCTCCGAGCATCCACGCTGGAGCGTGGCCGGGCGTGCTACGCGATCTGTTCACCATGCACACCGCTCGGCAGCTGGACCACGAGCTGCACGAGCTGGCAGGAGCTCAAACGGGCCACCCGCCGACCCAGCCCCATCCCATTCCGGCTGAAAAAGTTCAACGCTTGACGACGTTACCGACGTTTTCTCCGACGCCGCCAGTCTGCTACCGGGGCTCCTGGCGACACTGGCTGCCGCCCAGACCGGACTCACATCGCAGGCGACGACGAGCTTACGAGCAAAGATCAACTAAGCGAGGACCCCCAGTCTGCCCGTAGGAGCACACCTTCGCAGAGTAGCTGTACATGAGCAGGTATGGAGCGGAAAGTATGCAAGCGATCACGCGATTAGAAACTCTTAGGCTATAAGGGTGGTCACGTTAGGTTTGTGTTACGTCTGACGTTCCACCGCGATAACCATCAGGACAGGTTGACCACCCGAACAGGTGTTTCGGAGCGGTGAACCTTTCGGAACGGTGTTCGTGATCGTGGGACGACCTCGGCCTGCGGTTCGATTTTTTAGAGGTCACACCACCACGAAGATTCCGTCCTTGGATCATCGGGGTCACGGGTTTTCACTAGGAGGAAATCGATGTCAGACGCACTGACCTTCACCGAACTCGACGCGCAGCGCATCGAGCTGCTGCCGGCCCGTACCGTCCTGTCACTGTTCAGCGTCAAGATCGGAAACGGCGGCGACAAGGGCGGCGACAAGGGCGGCGACAAGGGCGGCGACAAGGGCGGCGACAAGGGCGGCGACAAGGGCGGCGACAAGGGCGGCGACAAGGGCGGCGACAAGGGCGGCGACAAGG
>JAHEXI010000012.1:0-91240 GCA_023252195.1 Pseudonocardiales bacterium | reverse complement strand
GGCGGCGACAAGGGCGGCGACAAGGGCGGCGACAAGGGCGGCGACAAGGGCGGCGACAAGGGCGGCGACAAGGGCGGCGACAAGGGCGGCGACAAGGGCGGCGACAAGGGCGGCGACAAGGGCGGCGACAAGGGCGGCGACCGCTTCCTCGACCGCTTCCTCGACCGCATTTTCCACCACCAGCACTGAGTCGAGGTCGTGCCGTTGCGTGATCACGTGATCGCGTGCGGTGCAGTGTGTGTTAGGGAGGGTGACCGACGCGGTCATCCCTCCCGCAAACAATAGTTGGATCGCCTTGATACCGGCTAGTCACCGGTGCTGCGGGTTTCGAGTCGGGGAGGGACGTCATCGACAGCGAGCGCATGGTGGTTGATTCTGGGTGTGTTGTGGGTGTGGCGCCGGGGGTTGAGCTGATCGGGGAATATCAGGGGTCGGGTTTTCAGGAGTCTCGCTACATCGTGCGTCGGTCTGATGGCCAAGTGATCCAGTTGCCCCGGTTGTTGTATCTGCTGGCATCTAGTCTGGATGGTCAGAGGGACCTGGTGCAGGTGGCGGTCGGGCTTAGTGCCGAGTTCGACAAGGTGGTGTCGGCTGAGCAGGTGGCCTACCTGATCGACAATCGGTTGCGCCCGGCGGGGATCGTCGCGGCCGATCCGGCGGCTTGGCAGGACGACGCGGCGCCGAATATGAAGATGAAGTCGGATCCGTTGTTGGGATTGAAGTTCAGAGTCGGAGTGGTTCCGGAGCGGGTGGTGTGGCGCATCGCTGGGCTGCTTGCGCCGATGTTCTGGCCGCCAGTGATTCTGGTGGCGTTAGCTGGGTTTGCGGCCCTGGACCTGATGATCATTGCGCAGGGCGGCCTGGGACAGATCGTGCCTAGCGCACTGACGTTGGTCTACCAGCCAGCGTTGACGCTGCTGGTCTTGACGTCGATCTTGGTTTCGGCCGGGTTTCACGAGTGCGGACATGTAACCGCCTGCCGCTACGGCGGCGCCCGGCCCGGGAAGATGGGCTTCGGATTGTACCTGGTGTGGCCGGCGCTCTACAGCACGGTCACCGACTCCTACCGTCTGAGCCGGGTCGGGCGGCTTCGCACCGACCTAGGCGGCGTGTACTTCAACGCGGTGTTCATCGCTGGGATGAGCCTGACCTACCTGGAGACCAGGTCACCGTGGCTACTGGTGGGTATCGTTGCACTGCATATTGAGACCGCGACCCAGTTCATGCCGACGGTACGGCTGGATGGCTACTATATCCTCAGTGATCTGATAGGGGTGCCTGACCTATTCAGCTGGATGGGGCCGGTGTTGGCGAGCATGATCCCTAGGCGACCCATCCATCCACGGGTGCTGGAGCTCAAGCCTTGGGTCCGCCGCACGATCACCCTGTGGGTGCTCATCGTGGTGCCCTCGTTGTTGTACTGGGTGGTCGGGTTCTTGATTGTGATACCCCGGCTACTGCCAGTGGTGTGGCACAGACTGGTCTGGTTGAGCCAGGCGGTGGGCACAGCAGCAACGGCTGGGCAACCGGCGGAGGCTACCGTAGGGGTGGTCAACATCGTCCTGCTGTTGCTGCCCTTGGGGGGTTCCCTGCTGCTGTTGGGCCGGTATATCCGCTGGCCGGTCACGGCGGCGATGGCCCGCTTGGGCCCGACCCGGTTGCGGGCGGAGCGATCGTCGTGACTAGCCGGCCCGGTGTGGTGAAGTGACCTTGGTGGCGTTCAGAGCGAATCGCAGGCCAGACGGGCACCTATCGTCATCTCCGGGCCCATGTCGCCCAGCTACTCGCGAGGTAGGCCCACGGACGCGTTACCGGTGTTGCCGCCGGCGGTCTCGGCGGTCCCCCCTCAGAACTGCTTATGTGAAGATCAACATAAACGGTTCGGAGGGGGGCCACGCCTTTGCCCGGAGTTCAGCCGAACTGAAGGGTCTTCGCCGGGAACTCAAGGGGTGTTCGGGCCTGTTTGGGGGCTTGCGTCCTTGGGTTCGTGGTCAACCTGGGTGCTGTTGTTCGGCGGGGGTGAGTAAGAGTTTCCGGGCGGCGGTGCTGTATCGGATGGCGGTGGTCTCGTCGAGCCCGAAGACGACGGCCAGGTGCAGGGGGTCGGCGCCGTGGGTGAGGGCTTCGTCGAGTTGGCGGTCCATGCGGAGGGCTTCGAGGGTGGCCGCGCGCCGGCGGAACGGCGCGGTCAGCGCGTTGTCGCTGACGGGGCGGGTGTTCGACGCGGTCTGTTTGTTGATGATCAGGTGCGGGTTGGCGGTGTGGGGCCAACGCCGGCGGCGGTAGCTCAGCCAGTCGCTCAGCAGGCGGTGGGTGAGCTCGTCGAGCGGTCGGGTTAGGCCGGCGATGGTCAGGCGCCGGTTGCTCAGGTCGACGTCGTCGAGTTGGAGGTTGCGGATGGCTTTGGGGCGGGCCGCGTGCACGGCGGCCAAGGCCAGGGCAACTCGGGCGGCGGGAGTGGTGGCCGCCTGCGCGGTGTCGTCGAGCTGTTCGGGAGTCAGCGGCACCAGGACCGGGTCGTCCCGGTGGCCGATACGGAGACGTGTGGTCGGGGTCGGTGAAGATGCTGCCGGTGTGTTTGCCGTGGCGCATCAACGATCGCAGTGCGCCCAGCGCGTGTCGGCGGGGATGACCGTGCAGGGAGTGGGCGAGCGCGGTGATGTCGCTGGTGGTGACTTCGCGCAGGTGCTGGTAGCGGATCGACCATTCGACCAGGACTGGGTGGATGGGGCGCAGGTAGCGGCGCACGGTGTTGGGGTGGCGGGGGTGGCTGCGCGGCCCACCGTGTTGCAGAGCGCGGATCCAGGCGCGCACCTCAGCGGCGATGCCGGGTGCCAGGTCACCGAGCTTGTCCTTGAGCCAGGACTCGAAGGCGGGGACGCGGTCGTCGTCGAGGAGCCCACCGCGGGAGAGGACCTCGGCGACGCGAGTGATGCTGACTCCATAACGGTGCAGCACGTCGACCAGCTGCGAGTACTGCAACTGCTGGCCATCGGCATGCCCGGAGAGCAACACGACCAGCGCACGGTCCAGCTCGGCGACCAGTTTGGTGTTCCAGCCCTGCGCTTGGCTCATCACCTGGGCCATCTGACGCATCCGGACCAGGGCCGGGTTGGCCGGCTCAGCGTGCTCAGCCCAGTCGAAGACTCGCCCGGGCCCGGGTAGATGCAGCTGCAACTGCCCACCATCGGCGCATCTGGAGACACCAGCGGAGCTGGGGCTCGCCGTGGGAGGCTGCCGCGCGGCGTGTCGGTGTGCGCCGGAGCGAGGACCGCGCATCTTCGTGGTGCCGGCGAAGGACAGCTGGTGGTGGGTGACACCGGCGAGATCGGCTTCGGTGACAACCGGAGGGTTCGCGGCTTGCAGCGCGGCCTGCAACCAACACAACCGGCAGTAGCTCTTCTTCAACGGCACATCGCGGCGACAGCCAGCACAGCACGCGCTGGGGTGCCGGCGCCGGAAGTCGTAGCAAGCACGGCAGTACCCGCCATAGAGCACTCCCCAGGACAGACACGTCGGGCAACTTGACGCCGACTTGGCCACGGCCAGTGTTGGGGACACCATCGGCGCTCGTGCGTGCTGCTCGGTCACACTGGAGGCAAAGAACGGCCGTCGCGGCGTTTTGGCGTGACCGTCACTCCGGTGCCCGTTGCGGCTGGTGATTCGCACTCGGGCGCTGACCGGGATACTTTGCCCGGCTCGGGGATCAGCAATTCTTCGACACCGCAATCCAGCACGGCGCACAGGACATCGAGGTCATCGAGTTTGAGGCTGGCCGGGTGGCCCGACCACAATCCGGACATCTTGCCGGCGCTGATCACCAGCCCGTGCTCGGCCAGCGTGGCCTGCAGCTCGCTGGCCTTCCAGATGCCACGATGAGCAGCGGTCAAGCGCAGATTCCACCTCACATCATCAGCTCCTTCAGGCGCGCGGCGGCGCGGTCTTGGCCGGTGATCCAGGCATCCTCGATATGGGTCCGGTGGACGTGCACATAATTCATTGTCGTCGCTATCCAGGCATGCCCGAGTGTTTCCTGGATAGCGATCAAATCCATTCCACTGAAATAGAGTTGGCTTGCGCAAAAATGGCGCAGCACATGCGGAGTGAGCTTGTCCGGCCAGGCCGGCAGATGCCCGGCGGCGGCCTCGGCCAAGCCCGCACGCACCACCTCGCTACCCACCCGGGCAGCACTACCGTCGATGTTCTTGCGCTCGGAACAGAACAACGGAGCACCAGGCCGGTCCGGGTCATCACCGAGCTGACTCCAGACGTCTTCGACGAACCAACGCAACGTTCGCCCCGCATTGTTGATCAACGGCACCATCCGTTCCCGAGGTCCCGAGCCGCGGGCACCCTTGCCGTGACGGACGTGAATTTTGCCGAACCGGCCCAGATCCCACTTGATATCGGCCAGATCCAGATGGCGCAGCTCGTTGATCCGCAGCCCCACCTCCGACATCAGCCGGGCCGCGGCGTAATTACGCGCGGTAGGTCCGAACTTGCGGCACGTCGCCAGCTCACCACGCCACCCAGCGAACAGCTGCCCCACCTGCTCAGCCGTGGGCGGGATCCGCAACCGGGCCACCCGCCGGCCACGAGGCCGGTTCATCTCATCGATCGGGCACTCCACCACCCGACCGGTCATCTGATGGATCTCAACCTTGTGCCGCAACTCCACGAACTCGAAATACGTCTTCAACGCCTGCGCACGCGCCAGCCGCGTGCCCGAGGGCGCCCCACGCAGCACCGTGCCGAAGTAGGCATCAGCATCCCCAGGCGCCATGTCCCACAACGGCCGACCAAACCAGCTCCGCACCTGCTCGAGATGGCTCACATCACCGCGGACCGTGCCATCCGACAACCCCGCCGCAGCCCGGGCCAACACGAACCCCGCAACCACATCAGTCTCGAATCGCTCGATCTCCTCCCCACAGGCAGGGGCACGCACCTCGCGCAGATCCCGCACGACCGCCAACCCCACCGCGACACCCCCGACTTCAGCCCGATCACCCAAACCTCGACATGACCGTCAACGGCTCAGAACTATCGAGATACGCTCAGCTGCCACAAGATCACCCAGATGAGCCAGAGCCCCTGGTCCAGGGCACGAGGCAAACCCCGAGCCCCAACGAACCCAAGGGTTGTTTCTTAGGAAAAGGACCCAACCCGGGTACCTCGCCGCGTGGCCTACCCAGCAGGAGACCGGGCACCAACACCAATACGTGTGCGACCTCGCCGGGAACCTGCGATACATCTCCGATCCGCTTCCCGGAAAGACCCACGACGCCAAGGCATTTCGAGATCTCCAACTAGACCATTACTTCAACGAGTCGAACGCCTTCGCAGACAAGGGATATGTCGGGTGCGGCGTCACCACACCGTTCAAGAAGCCAGCCGACGGCGAGCTGCTCGAATGGCATAAGGAGTTCAACAAGGTGGTTAACCAGTACCGATATGTCATCGAGCGAGCAATCGCCAACTTCAAGACGTGGCGCTGCATGCACACCGACTACCGCCGGCCGCTTCGAACCTACCCGACCGCCTTCAGTGCGATTCGCTCACTTCACTTCTTCAAGCTGAGTTTCCGATAAGCCTCGAAGTCGACCCACGGGATCTGGTGGTCCCTGGCAAATCGGCGGATCTCCGCGGTGAACGCGTCACTGATCTTCCCCAACGGCGCGGTCGACGCGATCGGCAACCCCAATTGCCGGTGCACGAACCCCACCAGCCCAGCGGCGTACTGCAACTGGGGCACATACACATTGAGATACATCCGGTCGATGCACTCGATCTCGAACACGGTGTGATCGGCAAGGACATCAGCGACAGTGCGCGCTACCGTCATCATGGGCTCCGGCCGGACGGGCGGCCAGTAGGCCAACCAACCGCTCCAATGCGGTTCATACACCGGACCGGCGTGCCGGTCACGGTCTCACCCCGCCCAACCGGAGCCCGCCCACCCAAACCGGCCACCACACGCCTCGTCGGGCTGGGGCGAAGCCCCGTTAGGTCTCTGAGCAAGTGAGCTCCGCACCAGGCGTGGTGGGCGTCGATCAGGTGGACGTAGCCGGCGTAGCCGTCGCGGACGATGGTGCCGGTGTAGCCGGGCAGGATCTTGCCGGCGTCGATGTCGTCGGTGGTGCGTCCGCCGGTGTGCATCGCGGTGAGGAACTTGGTGGAGGCGGCGTGGACGTAGGCCAGGCCGCCGTCGGCTCGGACCGGGGTCTCATCGACGTGCAGCACCCCCACCTGGCGCAGCAGCTCCCGGACCCGGGGAAGGAACTCCCGCTCGAGCAGCCGGGCGGCGCGGCCGCGGACACCGGCCATGAACCCGGTCGACACCGAGACACCGAGCATCGAGGCCATCAGCCGGGCGGCGCGGGCGACGGGTAGGTAGTGCCCGCACAGCAGCTCCGCCGCCCGGCCCAGCACCCCCGGCCCGTACTGCGCCCGCCCCGTCACGCCCGCGGGGGTCTCGCCCGGGGTGCGGGCGGCGCAACACGGGCAGGCCCGGGTGATGATCCGATACTCGGTGACCCACGGCGGTGGCGGGGCCAGCACGTCGGTGATCTGGCGGCGCGCCGTGCCGGTCACCCGTGCTCCGCGCAGGTCCGCCCCACAGTCCGCGCAGCTGTCCGGGTCACAGATAATGGTCTCGTTCGGGTTGTCGACCAGCGGCATCGCCGAGCCCGGCGCCCCATCCTGCTTACCGGGGTCGCGTCCCGACGAGCGGCGCGACGAGCGACGCTCGGGCTTGCGGTAAGGCGAGTCCGACGACGGTGGCCTGTTCGAGGTCGAGGAGTCCTTGCCCAGCCGCTGCTTCAGCTCGGCCAGCTCCGCGGCCTGCGCCGCCAACGCCACCTCCTGCGCCGCGATCCGCTCACCCTGCGCGGCGATCACCTCACGAAGACCCGCGTTCGCCGCACGAAGCTCGATGACCAGCCCAGCCAACTCCGCCACAGACGACGGCACCGGCTCGGACACCAGCCCATGACGCTTCTATGTGTTGTCAAGGGCTAGTTCAAGATCGAATCCTAGTGGGTGAAGGGGCCGTGGGGTCTGGTTCCCCGGTTCGGGGATGGCAGCGGCGGGATCGTGGGGGCGGGTGCGGGGAGGGGAGTCAGGAGAGCAGGTCGGTGACCGTGACCGGTTCGTCGCAGTGTGGGCATAACCCGCCGATGTCGACCCGGCTGCAGGGTCGATGGCAGTCCGGGCACCACTGTTGGCCGAGGTAGCGCTGCTCGCATTCGCTGCAGGCGTAGACGGTGGTGTCGCGGCGCGGTCGGCGGGTCGCGGTGGTGGTGGTGGTGGGTGGCTCGGGGTGGCGGGCTCGCCAGGCGGCTTGGCGGCAGGCTGGTGAGCAGTACCGTTGCCGTCGGTTGCGGATAAAATCGACACCGCACACCGGGCAGCGCCACGGCCGGGCGGGCGATGTCGTCTCGACATCGTTACGCGACGGGGTGTTAGGCATCGGTGGGGCTGTTCGCGGGGGTCATGGTGGTGGTCAGGGCGCGGTAGAGCTCGCGGGTGATGTAGCGCTTGAGGCAGCGTCGGATCTCGCGGTGGGTCTTGCCCTCGGCGGTGCGTCGGGTGACGTAGGCGCGGGTCCGTTCGCAGCAGCGCATCCTCGTGAGGGCGATGGTGTGCACGGCGCGGTTGAGCGCCCGGTCGCCGCCGCGGTTGAGTCGGTGGCGGGTGGTGCGCCCGCTGCTGGCCGCAAGTGGGCTGGTGCCGGCTAGCGCGGCGAACGCCGCGTCACTGCGACACCGTCCGGGGTGGGAGAAGCTGATGATCACCTGGGCGGCGCTGACCGGTCCGATGCCGCGGCGGTCGGTCAGCCCGGGGGCGAGGTCGGCGACGATGGCGGCCAGCTGGGTGCGGTTGGCCTGCAGCGCGCGGCTGCCCTCGCGCAGGGCGACGGCGAGGCGGCGCAGCTCGCCGTGGCGCACCGCCTGGGCGCGGTCGGCGTCGCGGGGGCTGCGGCGCCTGGCCAGGGCGGCCAGGACGGTCTCGGACAGCGCCCCACGGGCGAGTTGGCGGTCGGTGTCCTCCCCGCCCAGCAACAGCGCCCGCAGCCGGTTGGTCTGCGCGGTGTGCGCGGTGGTGAGGTCGTGGCGGGCGTCGAGCAGGATCCGCAGCGCTTCCCGGTCACCGTCAGCCCGCGGGGTCGGCAACCACTCGACGTCGCAACGCAGCGCCGCGAGCACGGCCAGGTGCGCGTCGATCGGGTCGGACTTGCCCTTGCCACGGCGGTCCTTGCGGTGGGGCTGCTCGCACTCGAGGACCATCAACCCGGCGGCGGCGACCGCGCGGGCCAACCCGACACCGTAGCTGCGGGTCCCCTCGATCGACACCACCAACCGCGGACCCGGGGCATGATCGAAGATCCACCCGAGCAGCGCGGCGAAGCCGGCGCTGTCGTTGCTGATCGTGACCGTGGCGATCGGTGTCCCGGTCGGGAGAGCGATCTCCACCTGATGAGTGTCGCGATGGGTGTCCACACCGATGACGGCATCGACGACTTCTGCCAACATGGGCAACGGCCTGTCCCCTTTCCTGGGCGCGGGTCAAACGTCGGCACCGGCCTGGATGGAGTCACCGAGCGGCACCTCTGTGACGGGTCACGCCAACCGGCGGACAGGCTTCTGATCAGGCCAACTGGTGGGCCAGGCCAGTGCCGGCAACCACGGCGGACAAGTCAAGACCAAGACACGCCAAAGCGGCCAGATCCCAATACGGGTCACACCGAATTGCCGACCCCAAGCCTGGAGCACTCCCACCCAGGAGCACCGCAACGACACTCACAGATCACAACAACACCCGCAAGATCAAGCCGACACACCGGCCGAACGACCTACCGGCCACATGGGATGTCTGACACCGACCGCGGGGGCGGCTGAATAGCTACAATGCAGCATCCGCATCAACCGGCAGTGGCGGATCTGCTTCCGCTGGACCGGCGGCGGACCCGAGGACGTCGAGATCGTCGACTACCCCTGAGGAGGTCACAGTGAACGACACGCCTATGATGCCGCCGATCCACCCCGGCGAGGTGCTGTTGCACGAGTATCTAGAGCCTCTCGGCGTCACGCAGCACCGGCTCGCGCTGGCCATTGGTGTCCCGCCGCGCCGGATCAGCGAGATCGTGCACGGCAAGCGACGGATCAGCGCTGACACCGCGCTGCGGCTCGCGCGGTACTTCAGGACCACCGAGCGATTCCGGCTGAACCTCCAAGGGCGCCACGACGTTGAGATCGAGCGGGACCGCTTGGCGGACACCCTCGAAGCGATCCATCCACTCGCCACCGCATGACGCCAGCCGCGACGAGTTCGGCACACGCACAGCCCATCCGTCAAAGCAGCCGGCTCTCCCTTACTGCCAAGTCCCAGAGATCCGCGCGATCCTGCCCGGCCACAGTCCAGGCGGCGCGGGTGCGTTCGATTGGTTCGAGGGCTGGTTCGCGGGAGAGTTGGAAGGTGCCCCAGTGCATGGGCACCATCACCCGCGCGCCGAGGTCCTGGGCAGCCTGGACGGCCTCTTCAGGGTCCATGTGCATCGTGCGCATAAACCAGCGCGGCGCGTAGGCGCCGATCGGGAGCATCGCGGCGTCGATCCCGGGGTAGCGGGATCCGATCTCGGCGAAGAATGGGCCGTAGGCACTGTCCCCGGCGTGGTAGACCCGCAAGCCCGGGACGGTGAGGACAAAGCCACCCCATAGGGTGGCGCAGTGGTCGAAGAGACCGCGGCGGCTCCAGTGGTGCGCCGGCACGAACGTCACCTCCAGCGGGCCCACCCGGACCGACTCCCACCAGTCCAGCTCGGTGACGGCGGTGAACCCGCGGTAACGGAACCACCGGCCGAGCCCGCCCGGGGCTACCACCGGGGTGTCCCGAGCCAGCGGGCGTAGCGTCGGGGCGTCGAGGTGGTCGTAGTGGTTGTGGCTGATCAGCAGCAGATCCAGTAAAGGAAGCCGGTCCAGGCCAGGTGGGGTGAACCGCTGGCCGGCACCCAGGATCCGAGAAGACAGCACCGGATCCACCGCTACGGTAAGACCGCCGAGTCGCAACAGGAACGAGGCATGCCCCAGCCAGACCAGCCAGGAGCCGCTGGCCGGCAGGGGTGACCGCACAGCGACTGGAATCCGCGATACACCCGAAGTGGCGCCGGCGAAACCGCCCTCCCGCCACAGCCGCAGGAACTGCGGCGGACCGGGCAGCGGTCCCGTAACCCGATCGGCGAATGACCGGGGCCAGCACCTGGTCAAAACGCCGGCCACGGGATCGCCGGCCAGTTCCCGTTGGGCGCCGGGAACGTCGCAGTGCTCAACAGCAGATCGGTCCGCTCCCGCACCGCCCGCACCTCGGCCCGGGTCACGTGCTTGGCAAGCGCAACACCCAACTCAGAATCAAGCGAGGACCGCACCCGGCGCAGCACGTCAAGAACCGAGGCCGGCAACGGCTGGCCCAGAAAACCCCACAGCACGGTGCGCAGCTTGTCCTCGCGGTGCAGGCAGATCCCGTGATCCACCCCGTACACCGCGCCGTCGCACCCGGCCAGGACGTGGCCGCCCTTGCGGTCGGCGTTGTTGAGCAGCACGTCGAGCACGGCCAGCCGGCGCAGTGCGTCGGTGTCGGCGTGCACCAGCAGCGCCGGGTCACCGTAGCGGTCGTGCGCCCGCAGCACCGGGCGCCAGCCCTGCGGCACCGCGTCAAGGGCCACCACGTCCACCAGGCCGCGTTCATCCTCGATGTCGATCCAGAGCTGCACCATGCCCGGCCCCAGCGGTCCCGGTCGCAGCACGGTGGGTGGTACCAGCGACCAGCCGGTGGCCTCGGAGATCAACCAGCTCGCGACCTCTCGGCCGGCCAGGGTGCCATCCGGGAAGTCCCAGAGCGGACGCTCGCCGCGGATCGGCTTGTAGACGCAGTCGGCGCTGACCCCGTCGCACTGCACCGTGCACAGAAACGTGGCGTTGGAGGCTTCCACGAGCCGGCCGGTGACCTCCAGGAGGCCCTGGTGCAGTAACGGCAGCGCTGCCGGATCGGTGGGCAGCACCGCGGCCCCGCTCAGGCCTCAGCCTGACGACGGTAGCCATTCTGCCGTGGGCAGATGTGCCCCTTGGGTCCCAACGGCTCCTTGCACAGCGGGCAGGGCTGGCGGCCCGCCGAGATCACCCGTACGGCGCGCACGGCGAACGCTCGGGCCTGCTCCAGGGACAGGAACACCCGAACGGCGTCGGGGCCCTCCTCGGCGTCATCGAGCACCATGGACTCGTCGATCTCCTGCTCGCTGACCGCAAGCAGCTCCACGACGATGGCCCGCGATTCAATGTCCCAGCCCAGCCCCATGGTGCCGACCCGGAACTCCTGCTCGACCGGGGTGCGCAACGGCTCAGTGTCGACCGGGAGCTCGTCGGACTCGGCGGCAGCGGCGTCGCCCAATCGCCGGACGACCTCGTCAAGCAGCGCGGACAGGCGCTCGGCGAGGACGGCGACCTGCTCCTTTTCCATCTGCACGCTGACCACCTTGGCCTCGTCGACGGCCTGTAGATAGAACGTGCGGTCGCCGGGCTCGCCGACGGTGCCCGCGACGAATCGATCGGGGGTGCGGAAGACGTGGATGACACGGGACATGGCCCTACCAACACTAGAGCACCTGACGACACCAGAGCACCCGGCGACACCAGAGCACCCGGCGACACCACAGCACCCGGCACCGTCGAGCGCACGCCTCAGCTGATGCCGGTGCAACCCCCGGGCGTGGCGTCCGACGAGGGCCGCCGCCGGCGCCGACGCTTGGGTGGGACCAGGGCACGCAGGTCGTCACCGCAGTCGTTGACCCGCTGGACGAACGGTCGGGTCTCGGTGTAGGTCACGGCGCTGACCGAGCACGGGTTGGCGACGATGCGCTGGAAACCGTCCAGGTGCACGCCCAGCGCGTCGGCGAGCACCGCCTTGATGACGTCGCCGTGTGAACAGACCAGCCACAGCACCTGCGGGCCGTGCTCGGCGGCCAGCTTGGCGTCCCACTCGCGGACCGCGGCCACCGCCCGGGCCTGTAGCGCGGCCAGGCCCTCCCCACCGGGGAATACCGCCGCCGAGGGGTGTGACTGCACCACCTTCCACAGTGGCTCCTTGCCGAGCTTGCTGAGCTCCCGCCCGGTCCACTGGCCGTAGTCCACCTCGATGAACCGGTCGTCGACGGTCACCTCGAGCTCGCGCGCCTGCGCCAGCGGGGCCACCGTCTCCCGGCAACGCTGCAGCGGGGAACTGACCACCGCTGCCAGCGGCAGCTGCGCGAGACGCTCGACCAGCGCGTGGGCTTGGGCCACCCCGCCCTCGTCGAGGCCCACCCCCAGGGTGCGCCCGGCCAGCACGCCCGCGGAGTTCGCCGTGGACCGGCCATGTCGAAGAAGGATCACGGTGCCCACGCCGCCACCCTACGCACCCGCTAGCGTGCACCCCCGTGCAACAGCGTTATCTCGGCCGCAGCGGACTGCGGGTGTCGCGGCTCGCGCTCGGAACGATGACCTGGGGCCAGGACACCGACGCCGAGGAGGCCGCGACCCAGCTCGTCGCCTTCGTCGATGCCGGCGGAACGCTGGTGGACACCGCGGACGTCTACAGCGATGGTGAGTCGGAGCGGATCCTGGGCGGGTTGCTGGCCGACGTGATTCCGCGCGACGAGCTGGTGGTCGCCACCAAGGCAGTGGCGCATCGCGACGGCGGGCCGTTCGGCGGCGGAGCGTCGCGGGCGGCGCTGCTCGCGGCGTTGGACGGATCGCTGCGCCGGCTGCGCACTGACCACATCGACCTGTGGCAGCTGCACGCCTGGGATCCGGCCGTGCCGCTGGAGGAGACGCTGTCCGCGGTGGCCGACGCGGTGCGCTGTGGCAAGGTCCGCTATGTCGGGGTGTCGAACTACACCGGCTGGCAGCTGGCCACCGCCAGAGCCGTCTCCGAGGTGCCGCTGGTGTCCACCCAGGTGGAGTACTCGCTGCTGGAGCGGGGGGTGGAACGCGAGGTGGTGCCCGCGGCGGCGCACCACGGGATGGGCCTGCTGCCCTGGGCACCGCTGGCCCGCGGGGTGCTCACCGGCAAGTACCGCAACAGCACCCCGGCCGGCTCCCGGGCCGCGTCGCCGCACTACGCGCGCTACGTCGAACACCACCGCACCGACCGGGCGACCCGGATCGTGCAGGCCGTGGTCACCGCCGCCGACGGGCTCGGGGTGTCCCCGCTGGAAGTCGCCGTGGCCTGGGTACGCGACCAGCCGGGCGTGGTCGCCCCGGTCGTCGGCGCCCGCAACGCCACCCAGCTGGCCGGCTCGCTGGCCGCCGAGGAGGTGGAGCTGGCGCCCGCGATCCGGGCCGCGCTCGATGACGTCAGTGCAATCGAGTTGGGCTATCCAGAACGTCGACTCGGCTGACCCGCCGCATCGCCGCGGCCATATCGCGGGCGGCGCGCACCGTGCCGCGGACCGACCCGGACACCTTGGACCGCCCGCCGGTGCGCGGCCGGTACTCGACGTCGAACTCGCGCACCCGCCAGCCCGCGGCACCGGCCCGCAGCAGCAACTCCAGTGGGTAACCACAAGCGCGGTCGGTGACGCCCAGATCGAGCAGCGCCTGGCGCCTTCCGACCCGGATCGGTGCGATGTCATGCACCGGCAGCCCCTGCTGCCGCAGCACTGCGGCCAGCACTATGTTGCCGGCCCTGGCATGCCACGGCCACGAGCCCGCCTGCGGTATCCGCCGGCCGACGGCGAGGTCGGTGCCGTTGGCCGCCTCCGCCACCAGCTGGGGCAGCGCCTGCGGCGGCAGCGATCCGTCGGCGTCGAGCACACCGACCAGATCGGCGGTCGCGGCGAGCAACCCGGCGTGCACCGCGGCGCCGTAGCCACGTCGCGGTTCGGACACCACGGTGGCGCCGCAGGCGACGGCGACGGCGACCGTGTCATCGGTGCTGCCGTTGTCGACGACGAGGACCCGGTAGCCCGCAGGCATCGCGGCCAGGACACCGGGCAGCGCCTCGGCTTCGTCCAGGCACGGCAAAACGATGTCGACCGTAGTAGTCACAGCTGTTGACGTTATCGCTTAGATGGACTAACCGCGCACCGGGCTGGTCACAGCTCGGTCACGGAGGACTGCACAGGGTCAGCGGCGCAGGGCTAGGGTGTCCGTCCAATTAGCGGATTAATGCCAACAACCGGCTACCTGGGGATGACGTGAGGGTGTCATGTCAGGAATGCTTGACCCCACACCTCGCCCCCTACCGACATGGAGGTCGGAGTGCTCGGTGCCCGGCGCGCGGCAATGCTTGCTGCGTTGCTCGTCGCCGGGCTGATCGCGGGATGTGGCACGGTGGGCGGCTCCGCCGGGCAGCAAGCTGTCCCGCCAGTCGAGCCGGCGTCGGCTCCGCTGGGCGGCCCGGCACCCGCGGGAACCATCAGGCCGCTCGGCGCGCCGGCTACCGCAGTAGTGGTCGATCCCCACAGCAAGACGGTCGCGGTGGCCCTGGACGACCCGCCACGGCTCCTGCTGACGACCCTGGACGGCGCGGCGCCGCCACGGCAGGTGCCGCTGCCGGGCCCGGCAGCGGATCTCGTGCTCGCAGCCGACGGCGGTCCGCTGCTGGTGCCGATCACCGCGCCGGGGTCGCTGATCCGCGTCCCGCTCGATGGTGGGGCACCGAGCAGGACGGATCTCAGTGGTCCGGCGCACGGGGTCGTGACGGTGGGTGGCGGCACCGTGGTTGCGCTGGGTGACCGGCTTGTCGTGCTGGACGGCAACCGGGTCATCCCGGGGTTCATCGACGCAACGCGCCTGATCCCGGCCGCTGGCGGAGCCAAGGTCTGGGTTCTCGACCGGGGCCGCAGTGCGGTCAGTGTGGTGGACCTGTCTACCGGCGAGATCAGTCCCGCGTTGCGCGCGGGCAACGGGGCCGCCAGTGCGGTGGCCGACAGGTTCGGTCGGCTGCTGGTCTCCGACACCCGCGACGGCGAGCTGTTGGCCTTCGCCGGCGATCCACCGGTGCTGCGGCAGCGTTTCCCGCTGCCGGGCGCGCCTTACGCGCTGGCCTATGACGGCCGGCGCGACCTGGTGTGGGTCACCCTGACCGGCCGCGATGAGGTGGTCGGGCTCGGAGTGGCTGGAGGCGAGCCGGTGATCGTGCACCGGGTGCCTACCGTGCATCAACCCGATGCAGTGGCAGTAGACCCGGTCAGCGGCCGGGTCTACGTCGTTTCCGCATCAGGGGCAGGACTGCAGGTGATCGATCCCGAACGGGTGGTGCAGTAATGATCGAGACAATTGACGGTGATAGCCCCGACTGGGAGTACCAGCCGCTGCGGTTACCGCCGGAGGTATCCCGGCGAACCGCAGCGACTCAGCTCGCGGTGCAGGCCGAATTTGCGGGCTGGGAATTGTCCCAGGTGCGGGTGTATCCCGGCGGAACCCGCACCGTATTGTTGCGCCGGCAGCGGACCCCGGTCGCTCAGCCCAAGCTGTCGTTGTAAGCCTTCGCGCCGCAGCAATAAGCGTCGCAGCATAAAGCGGGGCCCGCGCCATCCGGTGCGGACCCCATTGGTGAGTCGGGTAGTCGATCCGGGTCGGGAGCCCCGACCCTGCGAGGCAGCCGTCAGCCTTGCAGCGCGCGGATCTGATCGGCCTGCGGACCCTTGGGCCCCTGAGTGATCTCGAACTCCACCCGCTGATTCTCCTCCAGCGAGCGATAGCCGGTCGCCTGGATCGCCGAGAAGTGGGCGAAGACGTCGGGACCGCCACCATCTTGAGTGATGAAGCCGTACCCCTTCTCCGCGTTGAACCACTTGACCGTGCCGGTCGCCATCTTCCATCTCCTTGCTCGGGCCGCCTGTTCGGCCCGCAATGCGGGTGTCCCGGCTCGCTGTCGTGCCCATCCGGTTTGCGCCGTGCAGGCACGCACCACGCTCGCCGGACACAACGAAACGCCTGTGGCGCTTGCTCCACAGGCGTCCCTTGGAACCAAGACTGCTACGCGCGCGACGTTAGCAGAATCAACAGCTCCGGAGGAACCGGTCGAGGACGCGAGTGCCGAAGGTCAGCCCGTCGATCGGCACCCGTTCGTCGACACCGTGGAACATCGCGGCGAAGTCGAGGTCGGGCGGCAGCCGCAACGGCGCGAACCCGAAGCAGCGCATGCCCAGCCGGCTGAACGCTTTGGCGTCAGTGCCGCCGAAGAGCATGTAGGGGACCGTGCGTGCGCCAGGATCCTCGCGCCGGATCGCGGCGTCCATCGCGGCGACCAGGTCGCCGTCGAAGGTCGTCTCCACCGGCGGCAGGCTCTGCACCCATTCTCGAGTGACGTCGGGACCGAGTAGCGCATCGACCTCCCGTTCGAACGCTGCCTGACGCCCGGGCAAGACCCGGCAGTCCACCACGGCCTCCGCGGTCGAAGGAATGACATTGGCCTTGTAGCCGGCGTCGAGCATCGTCGGGTTGGCGGTGTCGCGCAGGGTCGCACCGATGAGCCGGGCGAGCGCACCGAGTTTGGCGACCGCACCTTCGAGGTTGTCGCCGGAGAAGTCCAGCCCGGTCTCCTCTCCGACGGCGGTCAGGAACTCCTGCACCGAGTCGGTCATCACCAGGGGGAAACGGTGGTTGCCCAGCCGGGTCACCGCCGCACACAGCGCGGTCACCGCGTTGTCCTCGTGCACGACCGCTCCGTGGCCGGGCCGGCCGCGGGCCCGCAGCCGCATCCAGGCGATGCCCTTCTCCGCGGTCTGGATCAGGTACAGCCGGCGCCCTTCGCGCACGGTCAAGGAGAACCCGCCGACCTCACTGATCGCCTCGGTGCACCCCTCGAACAGATCACGACGGTGCTCGACCAACCAGTGCGCGCCCTGCATCCCGCCGGCCTCCTCGTCGGCCACGAAGGCGAAGACGAGATCTCGCGGGGGGACCACACCGTCGCGCCGGAACCGCCGGGCCACGGCGATGATCATCGCGACCATGTCCTTCATGTCGACCGCACCACGGCCCCACAGGTAACCGTCCTGCACCGCGCCGGAAAACGGGTGCACCGACCATTCGCTGGCGTCGGCGGGAACCACGTCGAGGTGGCCGTGTACGAGCAGCGCGCTCCGCGTGGGATCGGCACCGGGCAGCCGGACGATCACATTGCCCCGTCCCCGCGCCCCGGACTCGAGATAGGTGACCTCGAAACCCACCTCGCCGAGCTTCTCGGCGACGTACTCCGCGGCAGCCCGCTCGCCGACGAGGGTGTCCGGGTCGCCGGTGTTGGTGCTGTCGATCCGAATCAGGTCGCTGGCCAGGCCGACGACCTCGTCCTCCGCCGTGCTGGTGTCCGCCGGTCGCTCCATCTAGCCTTCCTACCACCGCTGATGTGCGCGATCTACGATATCCGCGCCGGGTTGGGGCATCGGCTGGCGATCGGCTACCCTCGTGGCGCACCGCACGGTGGTATTGGTGCGGGCGAATGTTGCCCTGGTGGTAAGTCCGAGTGGCGGAATGGCAGACGCGCTAGCTTGAGGTGCTAGTCCCCTACAAAGGGGGTGGGGGTTCAAGTCCCCCCTCGGACACAAACACTACGCACACGGATGATGTTGGTCGGGTTTCGGCCAGTACGGTGTGTTCTGTGTGGTCGTAGGTGAGGCGAACACCAAGCTCGCGGTAGACCTCCGCTTTGTCTGCCGGGTCGGCGTGACGCAAGGTGTTCAGCAAGCCACCGAGCGTGTTGACCATCGCGTGGATGTCGTCTCGGCTGATCCGTCGATTCGTGCTGTGGTGGCTGGTGAGGGTGGCCAGCCTTGCCTCCGCGACGGTGCGTTGCTGCTGCACCTGGTGGATCCATGCCACCACCAGTGCGGGATCGGCGCCGGCTTCCAGCGCTGCGCGGTGACGGGCGAGCTTGCGTTCGCACTCGGCGATCGTTCGTCGGGCCGCCTCGACGGCGGGAGCGTCGTCAGGCTGCGCATGCTCCAATGCGGCCAGGGACTGCTCGATTCGATGAGGGGCGAATGCTTGCGCCAGCCAGGTGTCGAGCGGATCGAGGACTGCGTTCTCGCGCACGTACACGGTGAGCGGGTGGTCGATCTTGTTGCCCACCGCGTACTCGTTCGGGAACCGGCATCGATAATGAGCCCGTCCGTGGTTCCAGTTGCCCTGCATCCGCCGGCCGCAGGCAGCGCAGATCATAAGTCCTTTCAGTGCGTAGTGATGCTGGGTCCGCAGTGTGCGTCCGGTCGAGGTTGGGCCTTGCGAGCCCAGCCGGAGCTGGACTTCCTGGAAGATCTCTTGGTTCACGAGCGCGGGGTGGACCTGCTGGTCGGAGAAAATCCACTCCTCGCGGGGGTTCCAGGCCAGAGCGGTCCGATGCCCGAGCGCGACATCCTCCACATCGATGAGCGATTCCTGTTTCCGTTGCTTATTCCATACCTGATACCCGGTGTAACGCGGATTCCGCAAAATCGTCCGGATGGCACTTTTTGACCACGCCAGGCCACACCGGTGTTTGTTGCGGTCCGAGTCATACGCCGACGGCGAAGGGATGCCCTCCGACGTCAGACGCTGCGCCAAGGCGTAGATACCAGCGCCCATCAGGTACTCGTGGAAGATCCGCTGGACCACGGGGGTGGTGACGGGGTCCGGGTCTAGCCGCTTGAGTCGCTTGCCCTCCGCCGCCTTTGCAGGATTGGGATGCGGCCCAGCGTTCACCACCCGGTACCCGTAGGGTGGGCGGCCACCCAGGTAGCGGCCTTCCACCTGCGCCTGCGCGGCCATTGCGGAGCGAACGCGGATCTTGATCCGGGTTCGCTCCCCTTTGCTCATCCCCCCGAATACCGACATCACCAGGTCATGGGCCTCGGAGTCCGGGTCGATCATTCCTCCCACTTCGGGTACCCACAGTTGCACGTTGTAGTGGACGAAGACGGGGAAGGTGAGTCCGTATTGGTTGCCGTAGAAGGCCCGCTGAGGTTCCCCGATCACCATCGCCTCGAACCCCCGCTGCGGGTTTTTCAGCGCGTCGAGCAGCAGGGCTGCTTGAGGTCGGCGTTTCCACGGGATCGAGCGGGACTGCCCGACGTCGAAGAACTCGGCCACGATCTCACCGTGGCGCTCACTCAGTGCCCGGGCCCGAGCGATCTGCCAGTTGCGGGACGCCTCCGGGTCCTGTTGATCCTCGGTGGACACCCGCCCATAGAACGCGAACCGCACCCTCACGCCACTACCCTCCCCTGTCATGATCGTCCACACATACTGGTGATGACCCCTCTGCCTGTCGAGCCTCGTGCCCACGGGTCCGGTGCACGTTGCGCAGCAGATGGAGCAGTGCTGCGGCAGCTTGCGGGGTGAGCACCGGTGGTTGTTCTGGGAGTACCACGCTGATCTGCTCGTCGTCGACAACCCCAGGCCCTCGCCGTCGAGTGCCCGTCATGACCACCCACAAGCACGCCGCGGTTGGTGGTCTCCAACGGTCGGCTCCGGTGATCCTGCCAGCTGGGTCCACTGGCTCTCGGCCAGAACACAGCAAGTAGACAACGGCGTCGCCGTCGGCCGATTGTGCGGTGGCAAGGGCTCTTGCGCTCGCAAGTAATCATGAGGCGGTTCCTGCCTGTCCGGGTCGTTCTCTTGGTGAAGATTGCGGGAGATCAGTACGAGTGCTTGGGCGAGTAGGTTGAGGTCGATTTCTCGGCGGGGGTTGCCGCGAACGGTGATGCCCGGTGGTCTCGCTTTCTGTCGGGTGGTGTCGGCGGCGTGGCGCCGCCGCTGGCGGCGGGTCGAGTGGTCCTCCTTTCCTCGTCGGGTGTTCGTCCGCGCGGACGTCCGTGAGGCGGGTGCGCCTATGCGTGCAGGTGCGCGCGAGGCGCGGACGTCCGCGCGGACGAACGGTCATGGCTCAGGATGGCTGGCGCGCCAGCGGCCTCGGGAGACCTGGACGGCGCGCCCGTCGGTGGCGTGGTCTTGCAGTCGGTCGTAGACCCAGGTGCGGCGCATGCCGGTTGCCGTCATGAGGTTGCGGACCGAACAGCCCTCCGGTGGGGCCTGCCGCAACGCGACCAGCAGCGCTGTGTCCGGGTCCTCACCGTCGGCAGGACCGGCCCCGGCGAGGGTCTCGCTGCTGCGCCTGGGCCGTGGGATGGCTGGCTGCTGGTTATCAAGGCCGGGTGTGCTGTCCGTGGCCGCGCGGGAGGGGTCATCAAGGGCGGGCCGGGTGAGGGCGTGGCGGGTGGCCAGGGTGGTGACGTCGGTGTCGGTGAGCAGGTAGGCGCGGGCTCGACGCGGCGTGGTGTGCTCGGGGGTGGAGAGGAGGAACTTGCCGGGGGCGTCGAGGGTGTGGGCGTGCCACCCAGCGGCGAGCATGCCCTGGCCGAGCACGAGGTCGACGTCGCGGCGTTCCCGGACCCGCAGGCACACCCGGACGTCCATCTGCGAGCGGACCGCGCCAGAACCCATGGCCTTCTGAGTGGGTCGCTGGGTGGCCACCAGCAGGGTGACGGCCACGGCCCGGCCACGCCGGGCCGTGGAGTCGGCGTGGCCCACGGCAGCGGGGGCGTCGTCGCTGAGTTCGGCGTATTCGTCGATGACGACGACGAGCGCGGGCTCGGTTGGGCTGGGCTGCCACAGTCGCTGCCCGGCGTCGGCCAACCGGGCGGCGCGGGCCTCCAAGATAGCCACGGCGTCGGCGAGCAGGTCGGCTGCCTGGGCTGGCGTGGTGGCCAGCCGATCGAGGCACGACGCCCACGGCCCGAGTTCCATCCCACCCTTGAGGTCGACACCCCAGAGCACGACGTCCGGGCAGCCGGTCAGCGAGGCGAGGATGGCGTTGAGGATGCCGCTCTTGCCGGCACCGGCGACGCCACCGACGAGCGCGTGCCGGTGCGCCAGGGTGACGGCGACCGGGGAGGCGTCCTCGAACAGCCCGAGCGGGATCGGCGCGGTGATCGTGCGTGGCTCGTCGCCGGAGGTGCTTGCGGGCCAGGCTATGGCGCGGGCGTGCGGGTCAGTGTTCAGGACCCGGATCAGGCAGTGGTCGGCGCGGGCGGGGTCGGGCTCGACCCGGATGGCGCCGGGCCTGGTGCCGAGCCCGGACTCCAGCGCGGAGACCTTGGCGATGACGTCGGCGGCTGTCTGCCCGCGGCGCAGGCCGACGCGAGCGCGCCAGCCCCACAGGTCGACCACGGCCGACATGACTCGGGAGCCGGTGAGGCCGACGGCTTCGGCGATGTCCGGCCAGGCTTCGAGGGTGCGCTCGACTCGGACCCGGGCGCGGCGTCGTCGGTGCCGCCACCAGGGCATGGCAGCAGTCAGGGTGCCCAGGACGAGCAGTGCGGGCAACGGCGCGGTGCCGGGACCGACCGCGGTCGCGGCGGCCAGCCATAGCCCGGCCGCGCCGGTGATGGTGGCGGCGTAGGCACGCTCGATCCAGCGCAGGCCCGGGGTCAGCCGCTCTGCCCACCACAGCACGGCCGACCCCGCGATGGCGAGTAGGGCGAGTACGGGTGCCCACCCGGGGAACCGCGGGTGCAGGAACGCGGCGGTCAGCCCGGTAGCTGCCCCGAGCACGAGCGGGGCGAGTTCGGAGCGGTAGCGGTAGATCGCGCGGACCAGGGCCTCGAGGGTCTCGCCGGGGTAGCGGTCGTCCACGAGCAGGGTGAGCGGCTCGCCCCGGACGTCGCGGCGGTGCAGGCGGCGGCGCATCCGCCGGGTCCGGCGGCTCACTTGCCACTCCCGGCTGTGCCCGTGTCCTCGTGGCTGTCGCTGTTGACGGCGAGGCGCGAGGGGTGGTCGGGCAACTCGTCGTTCAGGTACGCCATCGGGTCGGCCTCGCCGTCCTCGTGGGCGGCGACGGCCGCGCGGACGGCGGCCAGCAGGTTGGCGTATCGGCCGCGCAGGATGGTCATGGCCTGGCGCAGTCGAGTGATCTCGGCGCGCAGCGTGGTCAAGTCGGTGGTCATCGAAGGGTCGCGGTCTCCTCTCGGTCGGGTGCAATTGGCGTACCTTCCGCTCATCAGGGTCAGAGGTCGAGTCCGGCGAGTAGCCGGGCGGCGGCCCGGGTCGCGTCGCGGATGTAGGGGCCCAGTGCGGAAGAGGCGAGGAAGAAGCCGAGCAGAATGCAAACGGCGGCGTGCCAGGCGCGCAGCCCGGCGAACCGCAGCAGCAGGAAGGCCAGGGCGGCGAGCAGCACTACGGCTGACAGGCTCAGCACCAACGGAAGTGATCTCCTTTCGTTTTCGGGACGGGTCTTTCGAGCTGGGGTCAGCGTTCGGGACGGCGACCACGGGGCCTCCGCTGGCGAGGACGGTCGGACTCGGGTCGGCGGGACGCACCGGAGCGCCGTCGGCGGCGTGGGTTGCCCTCGGAATCCGGCCGGTTGCGGTGGGCGCAGCGCTGAGCCCAGACGGCTCGGGCTCGGCATTTGGCGCACAGTCGACCTGCTTCGGTGCGGGCACCGCACGGGCATCGGGACTCCTCGCTGTCCAGCGGCCAGGCAAGGCCGTCTGCCAGGCGGTCCTCGCCGCGTGCGGCGGCATCCTCGGGTTGGGATTGGTCATCGTCGGGTCGGTGGCGGGCCATGGTCTGCTCCTTTCGGTCAGCGCCCGGGTCCGACTCCATTATCTAAACATGGCTGTACATGTTCAGATCATGTTGCGACCGCACATGACGGCGGTCGAGCCGGTTTCCGGTGGGGCGCTTATGGCGGACCCCGGAGCGGTCCGTCCGGGGCGTGGAACAGAGTGCTGGACGGGGCCGGGACGTGATCACCACGCGATTGGACGTAGGCAAGACGTCCCCTCTACGGTGTCTGCCGTCCTGGGACGTCCTGACACGGAGCACGGTGGGGATGGCGAACGATCGGCTGCGCACGGCGTTGCTGCAGCGCGGCCTCACCCCGGCCGAGCTGGCCGACGCAGTAGGTGTGGACCCTAAGACCGTCGAGCGGTGGATCAGCGGGCGCATCCCCTACCGGCGCCACCGCTACCTCATCGCCACCCGCCTGCAGGCTGATGAGACCTACCTGTGGCCCGACGCGCTGGCCCCGTCCGAGGCGGCCGACGCCTCGGAGAGCGAGATCCTCACCGTCTACCCGCACCGCTGGGCGGTCCCCCGCGATGTCTGGGGCCACTTGTTCGGCTCGGCTGAGAAGGAGATCGGGGTCCTTGTCTACAGCGGCCTGTTTCTCGCCGAGGACACCGGCCTGCACGCGTTGCTGGCGAGCAAGGCGGCCGAGGGGGTCAGCGTGCGGTTCCTGCTCGGCGACCCGGACAGCCCGCATGTCGACACCCGCGGGCAGGACGAAGGCATCGACTCAGCGATGGCCGCGAAGATCCGCAACGTGATCGTGCTGTACCGCACGCTGCGGCAGACCGAGGGCGTGCAGTTCCGGGTGCACTCCACCGTGCTGTACAACTCTATCTACCGAGCCGACGGCGAACTGCTGGTCAACCCCCACGTGTACGGTGCGGCGGCGGCGCAGGCCCCCGTCATACACCTTCGCCGGGTGGTCGGCGGCGGTATGGTCAGGACCTACCTGGACAGCTTCGAACAGGTGTGGTCCGGAGCGCGGCCACTGGACTGAGAGGCCTCACTCGTGGCGCGCATCGACTACTACGACGACCCGCAGGCCCCCGCCGCGAACAGCGTCGTCCCCTCCGCGAACGTGGTCGTGGTCAACGACGACGGCGCGCTGCTGGTCATCCACCGCACCGACAATGACAACTGGGCCTTCCCCGGCGGCGCCCTGGACCTCGGCGAGTCCCTGGTCACCACGGCCGTTCGCGAAGTCAAGGAAGAGACAGGAATCGACTGCGAGGTCACGGGTCTCGTCGGGATCTACACCGACCCCAAGCACATCATCTTCTACACCAGCGACGGCGAGGCCCGCCAAGAGTTCTCCGTCCTGTTCACCGCCCGCCCGACCGGCGGCACCCCGGCCCCGAGCAGCGAGTCCCGCGAGGTGCTTTGGGTTCCCCGGGAGCAGATCCTCGAGCT
The DNA here is from genome assembly GCA_023252195.1 of Pseudonocardiales bacterium. GTDB lineage: Bacteria > Actinomycetota > Actinomycetes > Mycobacteriales > Pseudonocardiaceae. Next base: position 67,247 of record JAHEXI010000012.1, on the reverse strand, counting down.
GACCATGGACCGCTCGATGCGGATGCGGGCACAGCACTACCTCGACGCCCGCCCCGAGCCGTATCTCGGTTGATCCGTGGAGCCTTCCCCGTGGCTCGACGTCGGAGCCAACCTGTTCTCCTCGGTCGGCACCGTCGGCGCATTCGCCGTCGCCATGTACCTGCTGCGCAAAGAGCACAAGCGCGAGGAACGCCACGACCAGGAAGCCCGCCGCTCCCAGGCCGTCAAGGTCAGCGCCTGGATCGAGGCCCAGCCCATCTCCTACGGCGGTCGGGAACTAGCCTTCCACGTCCACAACGCCTCCGACATGCCCATCTACGAGGTCTCCCTGCCGATGCCCATCCCCACCGGTGACGGCCAGGCCAACGAGGCCGAGTTCATCGGCCTGGTCCCGCCGGGACAGACCGTGCAACGCCCGACCCCCAAAGAATGGGCCGCCTCCTACTTCTCCCCCGAGCCAGTCGAGATCGAGTTCCTGGACAGCAGCGGACAGCACTGGACCCGCGACGAACAGGGCTTTCTCACCAGTGGTGACAACCGCAGCGAAAACCCAAGCCGGTAGACAGAAACCCGGGAGGCTCAGGCTCGTTCGCTGGCGCGCAGGGCGGCCGTCACCTCGCGGCACTGGTCGAGCAGATGGGGTGCCGATGTCTGCACGGCTCGGTGTACCGGGCTGTCGGGCTCGTATCGGGAAAGAATCTCGGTGATCCGTTCCTCAGGAGACAGCCGCTCACCGCGCGGACCGGTGGTGAAGTCGCAGTAGGTGATGGCGATGACCTCCTCGCCCAAGCGGTCATTGAGCGAGAACTCGACCAGCAGAGGATCACTCAGGCCGCGTTCGGCGGCCTCGGCCACAGCGCCGGAGTGGTGCGCCACCAGCGCACACACCGCCGGAACGGCGCCCTCCCGGTCACGTAGATACCGGGCGCCGTCGAGCGGGTGGAACCCCGTCACAGCCAGCGCGGGGGCGTACCCGATGTCGTGCAACCACGCCGCGATCTCGATCAGATCCGTGTCCCAGCCCAACACCGGCCCGACAACCCGGGCCTGCGCAGCGACACCCTGCGTGTGCACCCACCGGCCCGGCAACGCGTCGGCCAGCACGCGCCGGCCGATCTCCCGAGCCCAGGCAGGTGACTGGTCTGCCATACCAGTGACCCTAACCGCCGTCAGGGGAGATGGCAGCGTGGACGAACCGGCCCTTACCGTGCACGGCCCGGACCAGACCGAGACCCGCCAGGAACGACAGCGCCTGCCGGGCCGTGCCCCGAGACACCCCATACTCACGGGTCAGCCTGGCCTCCGACGGCAAGGGATCTCCCGGCGCAAGCTCGCCAGCGGCGATGGCCCATTGCAAATCCGCCGCGATCCGCCGATATGCGGGCAACGTCGCCACTGGCAGACCCGGCGCGAGTACCACTCGTCCCCGGCCTGGCACTGTGCCGACCAGGCCTTCCTCGGCCAACCGCCCCAGTGCCCGGCGCACCGTGTTCCGCGCGACACCGAACTCACCGGACAGGGCCGTCTCAGACGGCACCGGGGAACCAGGCGCAAGTAGCGCGAGCCGCACCCGCAAGGCCTCGGCGATCCGTGCGTAGCTTCCCCACTGCATCGAGGTCGGACTCATCGACGGTCGCGCTCGTACGGCACTGGTCGGGGCACCCATCCAGCCTCGCAGGCCCCCGTCGCCGGGGGCCAGCCACTCTAGGGACGTCTGGGTACGTCTTGTGCTAGCGTCGCGGAACGCTCATCAGGGGAGGAGTCAGTGGCCGCGAAGGTGATACCGCAGATCAGTCCCTTGCGGCGGGCTCTTGCCGAGTCACGGCTACGGGAGGTGGACGTCGCCGAGGCCCTCGGCGTCGACCCGAAGACGGTGCAGCGCTGGCTTGCCGGGCGCCTGCCTCAGCCCCGACACCGCTGGGGGCTGGCGGATCTCATTCAGCGACACGAGTACGACCTGTGGCCGCAGCTGACCAGGGGCATAGCACCGACGATCAACCGGGAAATCCTCGCGACCTACACCCACCGCGGCGCGGTACCCCGGGAACTCTGGCGACAGCTGTTCACCAGCGGCGAGAGCGAGATCGGCATCCTCGTCTACGCAGGACTGTTCCTGGCCGAGGACATCGATCTCGTCCGGATCATGCGCCACAAGGCCGAGGACGGCGTGACCATCCGGATCCTGCTCGGCGATCCCGACAGCGATCAGGTTGCCTTGCGCGGAGCCGAAGAAGGCATCGCCGAGGCCATGGCGGCGAAGATCCGCAACGTCATCGTCCTCTACCAGCTGCTGCTCGACCTACCCACGGTAGAGATCCGACTGCACACCACTGTGCTCTACAACAGCATCTACCGCGCCGACGACGAAATGCTCGTCAACCCACACGTCTACGGCACCGCAGCAGCACAAGCCCCTGTCCTCCACCTGCAACGTCACGGTGATAGCGAGCTGTTCGGTGTTTACACCGACAGCTTCGAGCGCGTCTGGATGGCCGCAAGGCCCTTACCCGCCTGAACGGCGGGGCTTCAGGCGTTCAATCCCTGGCTTCGCGCCACGGATCATCCGCATTCCGGTGATCTTGACATGGTCATCACCAGTGTTCGTCCGGTTCGCCGGGGAGCACACGCAGGAGTTCAGGTGGCAAACTGATCAACTGACGCTCACTCGCAAAGCGCACATAGAACACGTCGGGACCGCGACCGACGACTTGGCCCTGCTGGTGCAACCGGGAAAACAGCCCCCCGTGCTCCGGGCACTCGGCGACCTGCTCCACCCAACAGAACAGCGCAATCCGAGTGCCGTCGACATCGCACCACCGATCCCGGGCCGCCTGGGGAGCGTCAGCGGGCACGGTGCACCCCCTTCTGGTGATCCGTTTTGGTGGCCGGCTGGCCGCCGGGAGCCGAGCGTCGGGGGCCGCTCACTCAACCGGCGACCAGCCGGGATCTGGCATCCCGACAGCCATACCGACGCTCACGACATGATCACCACTCATCGCGGTGATGAGCCGGTCCGCCCGCACTACGGCCCGGCCTGGCGAGGGGGGTCGGATTGTCATCGGACGTTGTTGGGCGCGAGGAACGTGCAGGCCCGCTGGCGCCGGGTACTCCGCAGTGGGGGCGTCGGGATGCGCCGGGTGCACCAGGTCGAGCAAGGCGCGTAGCGCCTGCTGCGGCGGACCTTCGTAGGCCCAGACCACGACCTCGGGGGCGAAGACGTCGACTCTGCCGTGTGCCGGCACCCTGGCCGTGGTGACCCGATCGAAGTCCCGGATGGTGAGCAGATCGACGTACTGCTCCCACTCATAGGCCGCGACCAGCGCATTCGGTGCCGATTTCGGTCCGCAGCAATACAGCGTGAACCCGTCGGCGGTCACATCAACGAGCAGCTCTTCCACGATGTTGGGCAGGCCCGCCTGCCCACTGTGATGAGGAACTGCGGACGGGAGCCGCCTCATGCGTTGCTCCCTGCTCGACCGGAGGGGCCATCCCACGACGAGCGGTGGAGCTGCGGATGCAGATGCTGGCCGGATAAACGGACGGGCAGACTGATGTGCTCGGGCGGGAGAGCGCTCCGGCGCCGCTGATGCTGCGGGGCCGGGCAGCCATGGTCGGGGTAATGGTTGATCTTGCCCACCAGCACGTGGGGAACCAGCCCATACACCGGCTCTACGCTGCTCAGAGGTAGCCGGACCCTAGACGCACCGGCCGCCCGGGCTACCGCGTGGAGGCCCAGCGGCACATCCCCACCCGAGTGCACAACGCCGGCAGCCAATGGTCGATTCACTTCTAAGCCACCCTCCGCGCCATTCCCCTAGATCCATTCGTGGTCAGACATCGGAGGTGGGCGGTTCAACGTTCACCACAGTTGCCCCGATGCCGTCATCGAAGATTGCCAAGCGACGAGGAACGCCACGACTGCGGCCGAGTGTCGGCTTCAGGACGCTGTCTTCGTCCCGGAGACGTCCTTCGTCGGAGGGAGCCTGGGCGACCGAAATCCACCTCGCACGCAGGATCCGGCCCATGGCGAGGACCGTGCACGCCGAGCTCGATGCCGACCCGACCGAGGAAGAGGAGGACCGATGAACCAGAACCACGACGTCGAGTTGATCGAGTCCGATCCATACCCGGTAGCTGTCGGAGACCAGCACCCGAGGTCCGAAGCCGGGTTCGATCACCAGCGGTTCGCGATCTACGTCTGGCGCTCGGTGCGTGCCCACGGTGACACCAAGACCGGAGAAGTCACGCCGGACACTGGAACTGCCCACGCAGGCCGCTGAGGCGCTCCGCACCCACCACGTACGGCAGGCGAGGCAGCGGCTGGCGACGGGCAAGCGCTGGCGGGAGCACGGCCTCGTCTTCGCCAGCCAGGCGGGGACACCGCTGGACGCATCCACCAGGCGTGGGCGTGGATCGGGACGCTGAGTAGCTGGAAGTCGGCGACCACCGCCTTCCTGTTCCCGGAGCGGCGCTTGACCCAGGCATGCTCGCGAACAGAGCCCGTCCAGCAGGCAGCGACTCGCCCTCGAATGCGTTCATCAAGCTGTGCGATGCGCTGACCGCCGGGCCGGCCTCCGTCTTTCATCGAGCTGGGACACGTCGGGTCTGAGACGGCTGTAGAACGCGGGAGAGGTGCACCTGACCAGGCAGAATGCGATTTCTCGAAGATCGTAGTCTGGCTGAGGCAGGTGCACCTCTTCCGTGCAAGATACTTCATGGGCTGACCGGCTGGAACTCGTCGGCGATGATGATCGCCTGGTCGGGTTCGCCGGGGCGCTGCCGGTGCGGCTGTTGGCTGAGCGGAGCGGGCTGCGCGCCGGGCTGTCGGCGGCGATGGCGCGGTGCAGGTTCGACCCGGTCTATGACCGGGGCCAAGTGCTGATCGACCTGGCTGTGGCGCAGATCCTGGGCGGGGAGGCGATCAGCGACTTCCAGGGCCTGCGCCACCTCGGGCCGGTGATCGGGCCGGTGCCGTCGAACCCAACGGTGTGGCGGGCATTGTCAGAGGTCGGCGATCTCCAGCTGATCCGGATCAACACCGCCGTGGCCCGCTTCCGGCGGCACTGGTGGAGATTGCTGGCCAACCGCCCGGAAGGGTTCCCCTGGCTGCGGGTGGCCGGGCGGGAGCTGAGGGGGATCACCGTGGTGGATCTGGACGCCTCGATCGTGTTCGCCAGCTCGGAGAAGGAGAACGCGCGGGCCACCTATAAGGGTGGGATCGGGTTCTGCCCCAACCTGGCCACCTGCGACAACACCGACGACGTGCTGGCGATCGACCCCCGCCCCGGCAACGCCACCTCCAACTGCGCCACCGACAACATTGCCCTGCTGGACCTGGCGACCTCGCGGTTGCCAGGCCGCTACCGGCGCCGGATGTTGGTGCGTCTGGACGGTGCCAGGTTCTCCCACGACCTGCTCGAACACATCGCCGCTGGCGGCGGGGTCCGGGGGCGGAACTGGGAGTTCTCGGTGGGTTGGTCGTGCACCGACACCGAGATGGACGCGATTGCGCGGCTGCCCGCCGGGGCGCGCACTCCCGGGATCGACCAGAACGGCGACATCACCGCCGACACGTTCGTCGCGGATCTGACCGGCCTGCTCGATCTCGGCTCGTGGCAGGAGAAGATCCCGGGGCTGCGAGTCATCGTGCGCGACGAGCCGCTGCACCCCCGCTACCGCAAGCGGGCCACCGGGCGCGAACGCGAGCTCGGGCGCCGCTACCAGCTCATCGCCACCAACACCACAGTCGGGCAGCTCGCCTGGCTCGACGCGCGGCACCGCTCGCACGTCCACGTGGAGAACGACGTCAAACAAGCCAAGGACCTGGGCCTGAACCGGTGGCCCTCCCGGCACTGGTCGATCAACGTGGCCTGGACCCAGATCGTCGCCCTGGCCGCGAACCTGCTGGCCTGCTTCCGCTACCTCGCCCTCCCCGCCGGTGAACTCCGCGACGCAGCCCCGAAACTGCTCCGCTACCGGCTGCTGCACCTGCCCGCCCGACTGACCCGCGGGCAACGCAAACGATGGCTGCACCTCCGCGCGGACTGGCCCTGGACCAACGACGTGATTAACGCCTGGCGAGCGGTCACGGCGCTGCCGGCGCCGACCTGACCAGCACCATCTGCCCCGACAATCATGGAAGGAACACCGACCGGAGAGTGGAACCCGGCGCCCCGACGCGACGATCGGACTCCGGCCATGTCCACGAACAGGAAACGATGATCAAAATGACAATACTGTAGTTCAGGGGCCAAGGCCGTCACCCCGGTGCAAAATCCAGGCCGGGCCTTGACCCCGCCGGGCCGACCAAAACCTACGCGACCGAGGTGTTGCCACTGCTGCAGAAAAATCTCGGGGCGGATGCGCAAGGTTTCGTGGCGCCGGACTCCAAATGGGGACCGTACCCCCAGACTCCCTACACGTCTGCGCAGGCTGTGTTGGCGAGGTTGTCCGGGCTGCTAGGCCACACTGACCCGAACCTGGCACTTGAGGTGTTTTGGGCGGTGCCGATGCTCATTGCGCAGCGATTGCACGCCGACGGCTACTATCAGGCCGCGCTGGACCGGTTGTCGATTATCTTCCCCTACAACTCCATCTATGATGAAGTCAACAACGAAAGATCCACCCCTGCCGCCCACCCTGATCTCGCTCTCACCGATTGGACAGCCTTCGATCCGTTCACACTGATTACTAAACGCCCGTATCCGTACCTGCGTGCCACCATGCTGGCGATCACTAGCTGCCTGCTTGACTACGCCGACTCCGAATTCGCCACCGAGACCGACGAGTCGATCGCCCATGCCCGTAACTTGTATCGCAGCGCCGCCGGGTTGCTCACCCACGAGCGGTTCAACCCGGTGACGCCGTCCAACCCGGGAGACGCGCCGCTGCCGATCCCGCAGCTGGCCGTTCTCACAAACCGGGCCGCGAATCAGCTCGCTAAGATCCGGCAGGACCGTAATATCGCCGTCCTGCCCCGCACTCAGGCCATCAGCAGCGGTGCTCCGATCCGCCAGCTCTGGACCGAGGGGTAACGATGCGGGATACGCATGGACGGGAGCGGTAAGTTTTCTCTCATGCGTCAGCCGCTGGGCCAGCCAGCTTCTGCACAACTTGCCGCCGTAGGACCTGGGATAATGCCTCGTCGGTTCGGATACTAAAGATGATGCATGATCAACGACCCCCACTACCCGCCCGACCTGGTAGCAGTCCTGATCGACACGATCCCGCACTTCTCTGTGCTGGTCATCGGGTAGGGCGGGTGGGGGATCGAACCCACGACCTGACGGATTATGAGACGGCCATTCACTGTCGCATTACGCACCTACCTGCGATAACAACTGCAGCATTGGCACCGAAAACCGCATCCTTGGCACTAGTGGACCCCAGCTGGCACCCACATTCGCACCCAGGCGATCCACTGTGAACTCGCGGTGCGCCTTGATCGATCAGGAGCCCGGGGCTCCTCATGTGTGGCGTTGCCAGACGTCGTTGGAGCTGATGAACGTCGAGATGTCCGAGCTTGTCGAGATGTCCGAGCTTGTCGAGATGTCCGCGCTTGGTGTGCACAACTCGGTCAGTTGCCGTGTCCTTTTTTTCTTCGGATAGCTGCGACGGTTCGGACGGTATGTACGACGGATCGGTTCCACTCGCAGTGTCGGCAAACGCCGACTACGACCTCGTACGAAGTGCACACCTCGGACCGTTTCGGTGTCCTCGCGAGCCGGAGTTGGGTCAAGGGTGCTGTTGCGTTGCGCGAAGCGGTGGCAGCCTGGATCTGTTCCGTGATCTGATCAGATCGCCTGGGTCAGCTCGGTGAAGGCAGCCAGGACCCGCAAGTTCAGCGGTTCTTCGATCCCGAGTTCGTAGTGCCCGCGGCGGATGTTCTGGATGAACGCGTGCCCGGTGGTGATCACCCGTGCGCAGCAAAGCTGTTTGAGCCCGCGCATCGGTCGCAGCCGGGATTTCAAGCGGCCGTGGTCGGCTTCGATCCGGTTGTTGGCGTAGGGCTCGGTGTGGTGCCAGGCGCCTGGAGCTAACTTCTCGAGAACGGTGCGGGTAGACCGCCGCCTGGTCGGTGATGACCTCGACCGGGGTGAGCGTGGTGGTGGTCAGCGCCTGGCTGAAGAATCGGCGGGTGGCTGCCAGATCCCGCTTCTCGGAGACCAGCACGTCGATGACATGCCCGAACTGGTCGATCGCGCGGTACAGGTAGACCGACCGCCCAGCGATCTTGACGTAGGTTTCGTCGACGAACCAGCGATCTCCCGGAGCGTGCCGGCAGGGCCGGGCTACGTCGATGAGCAGTGGCGTGAGCCGTTGAACCCACTGGAACACGGTCACGTGATCGACGGTGATGCCGCGCTCTGCCAGCAGCTCCTCGACATCCCGGTACGAGAGCGCATAGCGCAGGTACCATTGACGGCCACAGTGATCATCTCCGGAGGGAACCGGAACCCGCGAAGCTGGAGCTGGGCAGTGGTGTCCGGACCTCGCGACGGCGCATCCGCCCAGCCTGCCCGAGTAGAGTTGATCCACCAACGAAACGGCGCCAATCAGAACCTGTCGTTTCAGCTTCGTTGTGCAGAGCGCCTTGACTCAGTCAATATATTGTCACTTTTACCCTGTTGCCACAAATTGTTGAATCGGCTGGCCCAGTAGTCGAACCAGTGCAACGAATCTGTCCGGCTGATCCTTATATGCATGCGGCCAGTGATGGTATCGTCGCTGAAGCCGTGCATCTCCAGGATAAGGAACCCGTCAGGTTTGTTCGGGTTGATCACGACGAGACTGAACCCGGGGTTGCACGCGAGCAAGCGATAATCGCAGTCTCCCCAGGTGCGCATCCTACGCAGTGTGGCAATCGATGAGGCAAGGGTATGGTCAAAGTCTAAAGTATCGTCAAGCTGGTTCTTGGTGTGGCGCATGGCGTCTGAAGAGGGGTCCTGCACGACTATGCGGACGCGGCCGCCCTTGCTGAGAACCTTGGCCTTGATATCAGGCGCATTGACGAGCACGTTGACCGCGGTAGGCCCGTAGACCCACAGTTCGCCCCCGTCGGGTATGATGGTGTTGAATGCGCCCAGGGCGTTGCGGCTTTTAAGGAATGATTCTAGAGTCCCCGCGGCGCCGTCAAGCCGGATGGTAGTTTGGAAGACCAAGAAGGTAGCGGCGATCAGAATTCCGCTGAGAAGCACTGGCTGGGACGCGACCCCGAACAAGCCCAGCAAGGTTAGCGCAAACCCGACGGAGAATATTGTATATGCCTCCCGGTGCTGGCCGTTGCGCAGATCTGCGATGATCGGCGCAGAAACCTCACTCCAATTCACTCTAATTTCCTTTCTGATGGTACAACCACAAGAACCAGGGCTGTGCTCTAGGTTTTTTCGCTGTTGCGGGTGTGCGAGTGTCTGCCGTGAGTTGTTCGTCCTTGCTCCTGGTCGTCGACGTTTCGGTCACCCGTTATCGCTGCGCTAGCCGCTGAAGGCGGGCCGTGCGGTTCCTTGGTTGGAAGAGGGTGGCCTCGAACAGAAGTGCTGGCGGCTTGCGTTGGGCCGGCTCCGAACTCTGAACTGGCGGCTCTACTGTTTTATTTAATCGTAGCGATCTGGAAAACGAGCCTCCAGGGGAGGATCAACAAGCTAGTAAAGAAAGGAACTCACAAAATGCTATGACGCGTACTCGTGGGTTCGTAGGAACGGCGGCATGAGCAGGCTCGCTGCTCCCCGGCGGTACAGTGCTGCGGGGCGGCCTGTCGTGTGGACGCGCCGGTCTCCGGTTGGTTCGAGGGATCCGTCGGCACGGGTGATCTTGCGGCGGAAATTGCTCGGGTCGAGCGGCATTCCCCAGATGACTTCGTACACCCGTCGCAGATCGCCGACGGTGAACGGCTCGGTGCAGAACATCATCGCGATGGTGGTGTATTCGAGCTTCGAGCGGGCCCGCTCCACACCGTCGCGCAGGATCTGGACGTGATCGAACGCCAATGCACCGTCCTGCATGGCGGTCTTGACTGGTACCCAGTACGCCTCGCGTGCATCCGTCCCGGCCACTGGTGTCGGCAGATCGGGCCCGAGTGCGAGGTATGCGGCGGTGATCACTCGGCCTCGCGGGTCCCGTGCCGGATCGCTATAGGTCCGCAGCTGCTCAAGATGCAGCCGGATCCCGTCCACGCCGGTCTCCTCGTGGAGTTCGCGCACCGCGGCCTCGTCGAGGGTCTCCCGGCCCCGCAGGTATCCGCCGGGTAGAGCGAGCTGCCCTTCGAACGGTGGGTTTCCTCGCTCCACGACCAGGACCTGCAGCTCGTCATCGCGCACGGTCAAGATCACCAAGTCCACCGTCACAGACACAGACACCGGATCACCTCCTATAGGTCACCTTGACTCTAACCTCTAGAGCCCATTAAAGTCGACCTGACCTTAAATTCTCGTGAGGGGGCCACCATGAGCGACGCGCTGGTCACACCCATCCGGCAAGCACACGCTAGCCATGACACGCACCTGCCCATCGATTCGGCGGCAACGCGCCACCTGTGCGCAGGTGTGTACGTCGACCCGTCGTTCCGTGATCTGATCATCCGGAAGGTTCACAACGAGGCACGGAAGCGGATCGCGCCGTCCTATGGATTCGATCTCGTGCCGGTCATCCGGAATGCCTGGCGGTCCTGGCTGCTGGACAGCGGGCACCTGTTCGCGATGCTGGTCATTCTGGCAGCCGGCCTGGCGATCGACGGCCTGTTGGCCGTTGTGATCGTCTGTTGCGCAGTCGTGCTCTGCCTCCTGCTCCGCAAGATCGCCCAGGAGTTTCCCGAAGTGTTCCGGCGGCACGTCGAAGAGGCGTCCAAACACTGGGGCTTCCGAGTCGACGTGCCGCGTCGACGTTTGTCCGAGCCGAATCTGAAGAGCCGTAAGCGACTTCTCAAGGCGATGCTCGCCTGTTGCCTGATCGCGGCGCTGTGCCCGCTTGCGGTGTCCTTCCTTCTCCAGGTTCCGCTTGCCTCCGCAGCTTGGCAGGCGACCGTGATCAGCTCTGTTCTCGTCTGCTGTGCGATCGTTGCCGGGGTGGTACGCCAGCGTCTGCTCTCAGCTGTCGCCCACCCAGAGACGCTGCGGCCGGTGACACTGACTCGCCGAGAGAAGATCATTAACGAACAGCAAGATTACACTTGCGTCGTCTATCACCGTCCTCCGCATCGGAGTGACGACGCCGATCCCCTGGATCTGCTGGCGCGTTCTGAGAGGCCATCGCCCTTCGTGGGCAGCGGTAGGCTGGTGAACCGCTGGTTGCCGCCGTTGACGGTGCAACTGCTCAAGCCCGGCGATGGGAGCTTGGCGGAGCGTGAATACACCAAGCCCCCGTTCCCCGCCCGCAAACTGGTCGAGACCTTGCGTACCGCGTTGACCGAACTCGGGTCCGACCCCGGCGCGGAAAATCTCCCGGGGCTGAAGGTGCGGGACCGGATCTACATTGCCGCTGCCGATTTCCCCGCCAACGCTGACCTCCTCCGCAGGAGATGGGGAAAGCTCGAGATCTGGACGATCATCAACGACCACCGGCACGCCGGGCATCACTTCCTGGAGATCAGCGTGCCGATCTTCGGTGGGGAGTTGGTGGCCACTGTGCTCCTGCGGGTCAGCGTCAAGGGCCGCTGCCTGAGCCTCGATGTCGCCACCTGTGCACTCACCCGAACACCAGAGAACTACCACGTGATCGATTGGTCCAGTGAGCGAGGAACCGGAGCCCTGCTTCACTCGGCAGTGCGCTGCGCCCTGGCCGTGCCCGAGGACCTCCGGCGGCTGTGGCGGCTGCTTGAGATTCCCCGGGTTCTCGGACGGGCCTGGTGGGCGCAGAAGGAACGCACGGTCGTTACCGGACATCGATCGATAGAGCTAAACGTGGCGGTGCGCGAGGAGATCGCCGACGCGTGGGACAACGCTCAACTGGACCGCACCACGATCTATGACCACATGAAGATAGTCGAGCAGCGGATTCTCAAGGCCACGAAGGACTTCCTCACCGAGTACGGGGTGGACACCTCAGTATTCGAGAAACAGGCAACCAACATCATCAACAGCGGGGTACTCAACATGGGCGGCGGTCAAATGACGGTCGAACAAATGGCCGCAGGAATGAGCGCCCAGATCATCAACAACGGGATCGGTAACAACGGTCCCGAAGGAGCGAGCGCGTGAACGACGTAATCCACAATTCCGGATTCATGGCCACCCGGGGCGCCACCACAAATATCGGCCAGTTGGCTGCCGGACCGGGTGCCGGTATCACCAACGTCCATCCCATGTCTCAGGCCGCGCGTTCCGCATCGCGATCACCGAGCATTGGCCTGGTCACAATCAAAGCCACCGAGGCACGGGCTGTCATCGACATCTTCGGACTCACAAAGAACCGAGGAACGCCGAGCGGGCAGAACTTCTACACCGGAACCGTCGAGTCAGCCGATGGCACGGTCAACCTTATCGCGACGCGCACGCTCGAGCAGGGCCAACGGTCGATCATGCCCACCCTGGAGAACCTCCGGCGACACAGTAACCCCGCCATATTTATTCTGGTGGGGATCGGCGGTGCCATCAATCGCAATCTCGTTATCGGCGATGTGGTTGTCGCAAACAGGGTCGTCTACTACGACCTGCGCCGGGAAACGCCCGAAGGAGCGCACCGGCGCGGCGAGGAGCGCCATGCCCCCGCCGCCATCACCCACGCCCTCAACGCGTTCTTTAACGACTACCCCGACCCAGCACAGCTCAAGTCACCGGCAGGCCCGTTCCGGGTACTGCCCGGGCCCATCGGATCCGGCGATGCCGTGATCATGGACGCCGAAAGCCAGATCCGGAAATTTCTTCTAGCCTACAATGAGAAAATCCTCGCCGTCGATATGGAAGCCGGCGGCCTCACTCAATTCTGCCACGAGACCCCGCCACCCGATCACCCCCGCTGGATGATCATTCGCGGAATCTCCGACCTCGCCGACCACGCCAAGACCTACGATCACCAACACTCAGCCGCCCACAACGCTGCTATTACCCTCCAGCACATGATTCCATACCTATCAGCAAAATCTGACTGAACAAGCTGAAACTTTCGCCTACTACAGGTCTATCCTATGATCGACGCATCTCGCGGCTTCATGCCACGAGGCTGTGAAATATCACTACGCCACCTGGCCGGGGACCATGAAACCAGAAGGTCAACTTGTCGAATAAGACCCAATGCAGCCTTACATCCGTGCAAAGTCAGTTCTATCGACACGGAAGAGATCGCATATCCCAGGCAACGAATATGTGGATAGAAAAACTGCCCAGCAAGGCGGCAGGGCCCTGCTGGGGAATCCGCGCTATAATGAGCACCTACGTCTCGGTTGGCGAGCGCAAAGAGTCGAGGTCGCCACGTCTTCAGACTATCTGCGATGGACGCAAATAGAGCGAGATCGAATAGGTTCTTATCTGCAGAGTTGGCGTTGTCGGTCGCTGGGTTCCACCTGTCGCTATGTTGCACAGGCGGGTAGGGGTCAGGAATCTACCGCGATCCGCGCAGCGGCGAAGCTTCGACGTGGGCGTGATTTGCTAGATCGGCAACCTGGCCGAACCCACGATGTCCGGTTGCTGGAGAAGTCGGGTCCGTGAAACAATCGTTTCATACCAGTTTAGCGTTCCGCTTTGTTTCGCTCGTACCGCTTACGTAATGCGTCAAGCGCGTCTCCTATTGCATACACGCGGTGTCCACGTTCATTAATCGATACTGGTTTGAGTCGGTCACGCTTTGCGTAACCACGAATCATCTCCGTGCTGCAGTTCAGTCCTGTCGCACGAAGGAAACACGCGATAGTCGAGGCGGTTCCCACGTACTGCCGCGCGCGTGCCCGTAATTCTTCCTGGCGGGTGCTGATGACGTACTTAGCTCCACACGGCTGACACACCGCGTGGGTGTTCCACGGCAGGCCGTACAACTCTTCTTTGCAGTTCATGCTCTCGCTGGTAGTAGTGACCGGACCGCCGCAGGATCCGAGGAAGATTCGGTGGTCTTCGGGTCGGTCAATCGCGCGACGGGCCTGGTGAATCGCGCTGGTGATCTCGTCGACGAGCTGCGCAGCGACACTACTTTTTTGGATTAGGTTCAGATTCTGAAGGAACCAGCGACCCAGGCATGCCGGGGACCGCTCTGCTCCGGAATATCCAAGGGTGTCCGCCCAAGTGCTCAGCGTGTGGTTGAGTACCCACAGGGCTTCCCCGGCGTGCGCCTTGAACACAAGAGGAACTTCGGGGCTGGCCGCTCGGTGGTCGTGGGGGTCGGCGAGTTGGTCTTGTCGAGTGAAGGTGACCGTGAGGTCTTCGGGGAGGCGGGGCAGCATGTGGCCCTTGCCGTGACTGTCGGGAAGGATGCCTGCGACGTCGGCGAGTTCGGTACGAAAATTGGCGACGTCGGTCGCAGTAAGCATTCGACCGGGCTCGGATGGCGTGAGCCTTCGTACTGATCGTGGATGCGTCACCAGTCTCCTCTGTTCTCTCTTCGCCGATCCCCTCACCGAATACGGCGAAGAGCTGCTTGGGGCGGGCACCTGGGTCACCAAGGTCCGGACTGAGCAGTAGATCTTCATCTCCGCCCTGCCCAACTGCTCACGAGACAGACGACAAGGGCATGGAGCAGGCAGATCGCCACTTCGGGTCAATTTGACCATAAGTCTGGACCGTAGTGCCCCTACCGTATTTTTGTCAATGTGACCATAAGTGGGTAAGGTATGTCGCATGACGAGACCAGACGTGCCCTGCAGCGCCGTCGCAGTCGACCTGGCTGTTCTGACCGTGCGTGACCGCTGCCTGCATGTCCTGGTCGTCGTCCGCGCCAAACGTCCGCATCAGGGTCGGCTGGCCCTCCCCGGCGGTTTCCTCGAACCCGATGAGGACCTCGACCAGGCCGCCCACCGTGAACTGGCCGAGGAGACCGGTCTGGACGCCGCCGACTTGAACGTCCATCAGCTGCGCAGCTACGGCGCACCCGATCGTGATCCGCGCGGCCGGGTCGTGTCCGTGTGCTACGTCGCGCTGATGCCCGACCTACCGCTGCCTATCGCCGGCGGTGACGCCCGTGCCGCGGACTGGGCACCCGTCGAGCAACTGCTGGCCGAGCCAGACCAGCGCGCGTTCGACCATCACCTTCTCTTGACAGACGCGGTCGAGCACGCTCGCGACAGGCTGTCGCATACCACCCTCGCGACGACCTTCTGCCCGCCAGAGTTCACCATTGCCCAGCTGCGTGAGGTGTATGAGATCGTCTGGGGAACCCAACTCGACCCGTCGAACTTCCACCGCAAGGTCACCGGCGCCCCCGGGTTCCTGGTACCCACCGGCGGCAGGACGGCAGGCACCGGCGGCCGCCCCGCCACGCTCCACCGCGCCGGTCCCGCGACCCGGCTGCACCCCGCCATCCTGCGGGAGCCACACAGTGAACAGCACACGAAGGGCGCCACGGGTCATGAATACCGATGACGGCACCCCGCTGGGCACGGTGGTGATCTGCACCGCCCTGGACGTCGAGTACCGCGCCGTTCGCGAGCACCTGACCGGATCGTTTCACCAATGCGAAGAACGCGGCACGCTCTACGAATACGCCACCTTCCCCACCGGCCACGGCCATTGGACCGTGGTACTGACCCAGACCAGCGCCGGCAACACCCAGGCCGGCGTCCACCTCGAACGCGCCGTCTCCCGGTTCCGTCCGCAGATCGTGCTCTTCGTCGGAGTGGCCGGCGGCGTCAAGGACGTCAGACTCGGTGACGTGGTGGTCGCCGACTACGTTTACGACTACGAGGCTGGCAAAGATACTGCCGCCGGCTACCACCCCCGGATCAAGACCGCCACCGCCAGCTACCGGTTGGTCCAGCGCGCTCTCCAGGTCGCCCGCACCGATGGGTGGCAGCACCGCATCCGGCCGGCCCCGCCGGAGACGACTCCGGCCGCGCTGGTCAAACCGATCGCCGCTGGAGGCAAGGTGGTGGCCGACCAGGAATCGCTGACCGCTACCTTTCTGCGTGAGTACTGCGGTGATGCCGTGGCGGTCGAGATGGAAGGGCACGGGTTCCTGTACGGCGCCTACGTCAACAAGGAAGTCGACGCGCTCGTCGTGCGCGGTATCTCCGATCCGCCCACCGACAAAACCGAAGCCGCGGACAGACTCTGGCAGCCCGTCGCCTCGCGCCACGCGGCAGCGTTCGCCTTCGAACTGCTCGACCGCCTGCCACCGGCCGGCGCCGACATCCCGGACCCGGCCCGCCAAGACGCCGCTGCGGTACGCGAGGTCACCGCGTCGAACCTTCTGTCCCTGGACGAGCACGCGACTCTACCTGGTGTGCCGGAGAAGCTCGCGGTCCAGCGCGAGGAGCTCCACATCCTCCTCGAGGTCGACGGCAGTTTCGTCCTGACCGGTGAGCCGGGCTGCGGTAAGTCCGGCGTGCTCAGCAGTCTGGCCCACCACCTGATCGAGAACGGCGAGGACGTCTTTCTCCTGATCGTCGACAGCCTCGGTACCCAGCCCGGGGCAATTCGGGACGACGTCGTGCTCACCAAGCCGCTGCTCGCCGCCTTTCGCGGTTGGTCGGGTGAGTCACGGGCGACATTGCTGATCGACGGCCTCGACGCGACCCGGGGCGGGCCGCTCACCTGGCTGGTCAACCTGATCCGGGACCTGAGTGGCACCAGGTGGCGGACGATCGCGACGATGCGGCATTTCGACCTTCGTCACAGCTCGGCCTGGACGCAGGCGTTCGCCGGAGCACCGGTGTCGGACCGGCCCGAGCACCGCGACAACGACCTGCCCGGTGTTCGTCACTTCCTTCTTGGGAACTTCTCCGTCGAAGAGCTCAAGAAGCTAGCGAAGGATCATCCTGGCGTCGGCAGGCTCATCGCGGACGCGAGCGACCACCTGATTGATCTCATCCTCAATCCCTTCAATCTCCGCCTGGCCTGCGAACTGCTGGATACCGGAGTCAGTGAAGCATCACTCGCTGACGCACGAGACCAACTCGAGCTTCTGCAGAAGTACTGGCGGGTGCGCGTCACCCAGCACCCCGGCAGCGAAGCGCGGCTGCGAGTCCTGGAACGGCTCAGCTGCACCATGGTCGAACAACGCACACTGCGCGCCAACAGCCGATCCGTACCCGACGCGCTTCTGGACGCGAGAACCGGTCTCGTCCAGGATGGAGTGCTTCAGGAACTTCCCGGCCGGCTCAAAGCGAGCGGGTCACCGTCCCTGGCCTACTCCCATCACATCCTCTTCGACTACGGCGTTGCGGCGCTGATCCTCACCGACGGTGACGAGTCGCTGCTGGTACCGAGCCTGGAGCAGGACCCCAACCTGGTACTGATCGCCCGGCCGAGTATCGATCTTCACCTGGCCGATCTCTGGCACGTCGACGATGACCACTCCACCTTCGCTGCGGTGGTAGCAGAGTTGGTGCGGCACGGCGACAGCCTTGCCGGAGTTGCCGCGGTACGCGTCGTCGTTTCCGAAGCCGAGGCCGACGCCGACCTCCGGTGGCTCACCGATCTCTCCGCCGGCCACACCGCGGTCTTTTCAACCGTCGCGGGATGGATCGCCGCGATGCTGGACGCGGCGGACGAAGGCGTCCGGCTGCGAATTTGTGAGCGGCTGGAAATCTGGGCGACGGTACTCGAGAGAGCCGCCACGCAGGTGGCGCATGACTTCGAGATCCAGCTGGTTAACCAGACCTACCGCCTGCTGGCACAGCTGGACAAGCTGCAGACGATGCTGCCGGGAACACGAGCAGCGCCCGTCTGGGCCGACTGCGTGGCAGCGTTAATGCGCGCCGCACTCGTGGCGCCGGCCGAGCGCGAACGGCTGGCCACCATGGTCGCCAGATTCCTGCCTCGCGCGGTCGCGATCAACCCCGCGCATGCGAGCATCATGCGGCAGACCCTGCGACCGGAGATCATGGTGCTCTGGGAATCGCACTATCTCCACCACTACGTCGACGCGGTGGACGCGATCGCAACCGGTGATCCGGAGCTGGCCCGGGATGTGCTCGTCGCGGTGCTGCGATTCGACGAGGACCGCGACGACGTCACTCCCCTCTTTCAAGGGGTGCTAGCGCTGACCAGCACTCGCCGCCAGGACGTCGACATGGCCAAGTACGAGGTCGGGCAACGGCTGTCCGCCTTCATCGCGGTTGCGGGCCTCGGCCACGCCGTCGAAGTGCTCGCCGAGGCCCTTCGTTTCCGCGGTAGCGAACTGAATGGGGGTCAGGGCGGCTACCCGATCTCCGTTTGGTCCGTCCGTGGGCAGGTCGACATGTTCATGGTCGATCTTGAGTACGGTCCCGGCCACGGAGTCGCCAAGCAGATCGCGACGGAATTCGCCGCCGCCTCGCGGGACCTCGACCTGGCAAGCACCGACCTGGGCGCGATCGTCGAAGAACTGGTCCGCACCATCCGGCACCCCGAAGCGTGGCGGCTCATCCTGACCGCTGCGGCGTCACGCCCCGCTGAACTAGGACGTGCGTTCCTTCCGGTGCTCCTGGCCGGCGGGCTGTTCGCACACTCTGGTACGCGCGCTGCGGCGGGCACGCTGATCCGGGCAGTCGATCCGCTGCTCACGGATGCCGAACATGCAGATCTCGAACGAGCGATCCTCTCGGCCACCCACCTCCTCGCACCGCCGTCGGACGCCGCCACCAATCGTCTCCTCGATCAGCTGAGCGGATGCCTTGCACCCGGGAAGATCCAGGATGCGACGCTGGGCGAACGGGTCAGCCGGCAGTCCGAAAACGGTGGTCCCCCTGTCATTCCCGAGCCTCAGAGACCCGTGGCAAGCTTCGTACCGACGACTCTACGGGAGTACCTCGGCACGGATGAGGACGCCGAGCTCACGGACCAGCGGCAACGCGAAGCGCTCGACACACTGTGGCTCACTCTCGACGCGCTACCCGCCACACCGTCACAAGAACAGGCGGCCAACGCCGAACAGGTCCTTCGCCACGCACTGGCGACCGGCATCGTCAGCGCCGACCATCTGGGCCCTGGCGCCGAAATCGTGTTCAGAGGAATCGAAGCCGTCGTCCGGGTCTCGCCGCCCGCACCGGACTCCGAGCTGGCCGCGCTGATCATGCCGCTGCTTCTCGGAGCGATCCGATCGGACGGTGCAAAGGACGAGGAAGGACCCATCACATGATGTCCTGGTCCCCGACACCCGCGCGAACCGCCGTCAGCACGCTGACGGACCTCTGGCGTCACCCGGCTTGGCGATCGTCGACGTATGCACCCTCTATCCAGGCCGTCCTCCGGGCCAAGCTGACCGACGCCGACGACGTCGTCCGGCTACACCTTGCACAGGTCGTACACCTGCTCAATTCGGACGACGACACCACGTTCGAGCTCGTTCGCGAACGCCTCTTGACCGAAAATCAGCTACTTGTCTCGGCGGTCCTCCTCAAAGGGCTCTCACCCTTCGCGAAAAAGCGCCCGGCAGATGTGGACGCGCTCCTCGCGACACTCGCCGACCGGGAACCGTGGTCGGGTCTGCTGAACGAGGCCGAACACACACCTGATCAGCTAGAGCCGCTCGGAGCTTTCACCGGGCTGGCGCTCTCACTGACCATCCGGCACCGAACACCCCTCGCGACAAAGCTAACCCGAAATTGGATGTCCGCTCCAGCCGAAACCCAAACCGCCTGGCACACACTGAGCCGGTTGCGAGCATGGATCGAACTACCAGCGAACCGCGACGACGAGCGTACGCGCGCCTTCGAGCTGCTGAACCTGGCAATCACCTCCGTGGTCGAGCTCCGAGACACCGCGAACGGTGCCCAGGAACGAACCAGGGCGGCCTACACGATCGCTGATCTGATCGCGCGGAACCTCTATTTCGCCGCCAGCGCCCACGCCGACGGCGGCGTCAACCCCACCCCTCCAGCGCCAGGTTTCGCCGAAAAGGCGTTCGCCGCCCTTGAAGTTCTTGCCCGCTTCAAACATCCCTCGATCACGCATTCGCTGGTCAAGGCCCTCGGCCCCCTCGCCACGGCCGATCCGGCAAAAGCCTTCCGCCTCGTCGCCGCGGCCGTGGGAACAGGTGACGAATACACCTACGACCAGCTGGCAGTCGACGAGACGACCAAACTGATAGAACGATACCTGGCCGAGTTCCGCGCCATCATGGTCGCCGACAACGACCTGCTGACGGCAATCCGCTCAGTGCTGCATGCCTTTGTCGACGCCGGCTGGCCGACAGCGATATCACTGGCATACCGTCTCAGCGAGGTATTCCGATGACAGCCCCGCGATCCAGCTTCGCTGGCTTCTCGCCGGATGTGATCATGGTGGCGGTGCGCTGACACCACTATCCCACCACCAGTAGTTTCCGCTGGTGGAGGATGTGTGCGTAGTGGTCGAGTCCCTCGTCGGACACGGTGGGGGTTCAAGTCCCCAGGGACACAACCCCGGAGCCCGGGCGCACTACACGCCAGTCGACTGGCTGGTCGCCCTGTCCCCGCTCGGCCCGGCTCCACTGGGCGGCGGTCTTCTCACACTCCTGCCACGATCCTTCGAACCCACGACCTGACGGATTATGAGACGATCATGTTCGGTCGCTTAGTTCGATTAGCAGGGCATATGTCGACGGCAGTGCCGTCCGAAGCAGCAAGATTCGCACCCAAGCACCCTGGTTCGCACCCAAGCTCGCACCCGTGAGGAAGCCATAGACAGCGGACAAGGCTCCTGCGGTTGGCACATCCTCGACACGGTCGCGTCGCAGCTCCGGTGTAAATGAAGACGGACGTAGGTTCCTCTCGAAGACGACCAAGTCACGAGGAAGGAGCCCATGCCCGTGTCGAAGAGAGTAACGCCCAGCGAGCGGATGCGCGTCGAGGTGGACGAGGTGTTCGCCGGCGGAACCGCGCCCAGCGCGCCACCCAGCAGCGGGTGGATCACCGTGCTCTGCGGTGAACCCCCGCCACGACGCTTCGCGCCCCGGGGATGCGTGTCACGCTCCGATGAGATGTCGACATGATTGCCGTCCCTTTTCCTCATCGGCGTGCGAGTCCCCGCCCGCGAACTGGATCCACTGTAGTGTGCATCACGCAAAGTGCTGATCAATTGCATATAGGAATCCGCTACTGCAACGTCTTCACCAACGCAACGAACTCTAACCTTGATCATTCACGCTGGTCGGTGGCTGGTCTGGAACGGGCGCTGAGCCTCGTTGAGATCTTGATTTTAAGGTCGGGGTATGACAGTGGCTCGGCTGGCGGGCCGGGTGGCCGGGGGTTCCACGGGCCCCTGCGGTTGGCTCCTTTCGTGATCGCGGGTTGGTTTCGCGCTGTTCATGGGGCCTGCGGCAGGGCGGCGAGGCGGGTCCAGGCGGTGGCTATCGCGGTGGCCCAGGGCCAGGTTCTGGAGATTTTCAGTCGGCGCCGTCGGCCACTGTGTGCCAGCCGGGCGGCGGCGTGCAGGATTTTGTAGCGCAGGGTCTTGGGTTCGGCGCGGGCCAGGTCACCGTCCAAGGCCAGCAGCCGCAGCCAGGCCAGTAGGGTGGCCGCGATCAGGGCGGCGGCCAGCCAGGCGGAGTTGATCGCGAAGTCGTGCGAGGGAAACCGGCCGATGCCGCAGTCCTTGCCGGTGCGGATCCCGTCCTCGACCCGGGCATGCACCCGATGGGCGGCGTCGATGTAGGCGGGATTGGCCCGCCAGCCCCGCAGGCTGGTGGGCAGGTTGGTCACCCACAGGGAATACCGCCAGCCGTCTTCGGCCTCGAACAGGCTCAGCTGGGCACCCGGGTGGGGGCGCTCGCGGCGGGCGAAGACCCGCATACTGGCAGGCCAGCCAGCGAGCTGGTCTCCGCCAGGGCCGTCGCGCAGCAGCCCGGTCAGCTCGGTGACGTGCGCTTGTTCGCGCCAGCACCGCGCATGCCCGCACCACCGGGCCGGGCAGGCGTCCTCGGCGCGACGCTCCCGCACCGCCCCGCGGTGATCGATCGCGACCTGCCAGCCGCCCTTGGGCACCAGGTTGATCGCCTCACGGGCCCCCAGCTCCCAGCCGACCGAGTAGGTCAGCTGATACCCGGGCCGGGCGGCGAGGGTGTCCAGGCGGCCGAGCAGCCCGTGGCTGGCCCCGGCACCGTCGCAGGTCACCATCAGCCGGCGCCGGTGCTCCGGCGGCAGCGCGGCGATCGAGTCCTGAAGCACCGTGAGGTGATCGGTCACGGTGTTCGAGCCGGCACCGCCACGACGCATCATCGCGGCCAGCGGCTCGCCCGTATTGTCACAGTAGGACAGCAAGGGGTGATGGCCGAACCCTTTGAAGTTCGGTTCCGCCAGCTCCTTGTCCGAATGCGCCGGGGTGACGGTGGCATCCAGCCGGATGCAGAGCACCCCCTCCAGTACCTTGTCCGCGATCCGCACGCCGGGCAGGGCGCCGTGGCGGGCCCCGACCGCCGCCCACGCGCGGCGCCGGGCGGCATTGACCGCCCCGCTGATCCCGGCCAGCGTCCCCGGCCCGCCCGCGGCGACCTCGCTGAGCGTCCGCCATACCGTGGGCACCGACGCCACCAGGCCAAACAACTCCTTCTGATCAGCCAGCACCCGGAAATCGCTGATCACCTCGCTGCCATCGGCGATTGCGCACGCCAGATCGGCCATCACCCGGCCCCGGTCATGGATCAGCAACCGCGAACAGGCCAGCGCCCCCGACAGCCCCCCGGTCAGCCCTGCCTTGTCGGCCAGCTGACGCAGCAGGACCAGCCCAGCGTGCGACACGACACCCTCGCCATCGGCGGTGACGTCCAATCCCTTCGACCAACCGGTAACGTTCACCTTCAAGGTGCTCCTCGAACTGGCATAGATAAGGGCCTCAGCACTCTTATCGTCCCAGCTCAGGAGCACCTTCCACGATCAACGCGCCGGTCAGCGTCCCTATCCGGATGAAAAGCCAGGGTTAAGGCGTGATCGTGTTGGGCGGATGAGTGATCATGCTGGTCGTCATGGTTATCCGTCGGATCTGACCGATGCGCAGTGGGCGCTGGTGGAGCCGCTGCTGCCACCGGAGCGGGGCGGACGCGGTTGGGGACGACCGCTGACTCATCCCCGTCGGGAGATCGTCAACGCGATTCTCTATGTGGCTCGTGCGGGGTGTTCTTGGCGGCAGTTGCCGGGTGACCTGCCGCCCTGGGCGACGGTGTATGACTACTTCGCGCTGTGGAACGCCGATGGCACCGTCGACTGCATCCATGATCGTCTGCGGGCTGCGGTGCGGGATGAGGCGGGTCGCGACCCGATGACCTCCGCGGGGTCGGTCGACTCCCAATCGGTGAAGGGTGCGGATACCGTCGGTGCTGCTAGTCGGGGGTTTGACGCAGGAAAGAAGATCAACGGTAGGAAGCGTCACATTGTGGTCGACACCCTCGGGTTGCTGCTGGTGGTGCTGGTCACCGCTGCGTCGGTGCAGGATCGCGACGGTGGTGCCCGGGTGCTGGGTAGGGCGCGGATGGCGATGCCCTCGCTGGCGCTGGTGTTCGCCGACGGCGGCTACGCCGGACGGTTGGTGCGCTGGGCGCAACGCGTGCTGCGCACCGTGGTCGAGATCGTGCGCAAGCCCGCAGGTCAACATGGCTTCGCCGTACTACCGCGGCGCTGGGTGGTCGAACGCACGCTGGCCTGGCTGACCGCGCACCGCCGACTGGCACGTGACTACGAACGTCTCCCCGAGCATGCCGAGGCCTGGGTCAAGTGGGCCATGATCGGACTCATGACCCGCCGGCTGGCCCCTGCACCCGGTCGCAAACCCTGGCAATGATCGCTTTCCCAACACGTTCTAAGTCGTCGCGTATGGGGACTCCGACACGCTCGTCGCCATATGGAAACGGAGCCCGTTCGCCACTCGGCTTGTAACCACGTCGTCGTACCAAGCGATAATGTCGTTCTTCTCATATGAAGGACGTGCATGCGCATCTCTTCAATCCCAATTCGTCGCGGCAGACCCGCTCTGCCTCGCGAATGATCTCCCTGCCGATGCCATGGGGCTGCGGGCTGGGTCAAGTGCGCGAGCGTCCACGTCCGGATCAACGCTGTGGGTTGGGATGCCGAGGTAGCCGCCGACGAAATCGAATCCGACGAGGAGCTTCATCTCCCGCCGGGTTGAACACGCCCAGCATCGCTTCGGCGGGGCGCCTGATGGTCCCCGCGCCCGGATGGGCCCCATGCGGTGGCACGGTGCTATTCGCGGCCCAGGCCTGAGCACGCTACCACCGATCGACCCTGAAGTTTCCTCCAACGCCAACGGCCCGAAGACTCCCCGAGGTCATTTACCGCTATTCTTGCCGACGCGGGTCGCGCCTCAGCCGGTGAACAGATCAACACGGCGGTTTGATGCGACCAAAGACGCGACTGTGGTCGCCCTCTGATCCCATTCGCTTACTCGTTGTGTGAAGTCGAGACGGCGGCGCGCACACGCCCTCAACCACAGCCGTTGCCCAGGAGCGGAGCGCGTCCAGAAGCCGTAGGGTCGCGCGCTGCCGACCCACGCTCACGAAGGGCCACATGACCCAGGCGGGCGCCGACAGAATCACGATCACCAGCAAGGGCAGCAGGGCCGCGACAGCTACAACACCACGCTCCAGCCCGTTGAGCCTTCGAACCACGTCCATCTCTGTCCTCCGACTCGACATCTCGGTGGCGCCCGAGCCGGGGACACCGGTCTTCCGGGATTCCAGGTCGAGCCAGCATCACGGTCCTCCAAGCTCCGAACGCGAAGCGTTCTCCACCTGTGCTGCAACGTCGAGAGACCAACTGCCATGCTTCTCACACCGCGCAACGCACGGTCGGCCGCTGGAGAACGGAGACCAGGTAGAGAACACTCACCACCAGAGCGTCAGGGCAGATCTTAGGAGGCAACGTGGGTGGTCGGCGGATCAACCGTTCACGCTGGCCGTCGGCCGGGCCTCACCGACAGCTACTCGAGCATTTCGATCGAGTTCATGTCGACAACGGATGCAAATCTCTCCGACTCATCGGCCAAGGAGTAGCCGACTTCCTCGCCGGAGACGGGACTGCGAGCCGAACTACGGCGAATATTCAACCGCTAGCACATAGTCGAGTCAGCGCGATCTTGACTGGAAAGTCCCTGCCGGCAGACGAGCGGCAGATGATCGCCTTAGTCCGCGCCCTCGGTGGCGGATCGGACGAAGTACGAATCGGCATTGCGAGATACAATGTCGCGAACGACAACACGAGCCGCAGTAAAGGCACGCGACTCGAAGAAGACGCCGTCAGTTCCGCGATTTTCGAAGCCCGGCTCGAAACATATCTGCGAGCCTTAATCGCCGAAGTGCAACATCTCCGGCCCGGTAGTGTAATTCAAGATGGAGCGGACACCCCTCTCGTTCTCGCATTAGACGACATCTTTGTAGGCCTCGAGGCGGTGCGAGATAGGCCAACCGTCGACCAGCGAGTAACGCTTGACGAACTGGCGACCGTGCAATTACGGGTAGAAGGATGGGAAGATGACAAAGAGCGCGAGCAACAGAGGCGCATTTACGCAGAGCTCTACCGCGCGGCAAACTACGCTACCAAGAACATCGATCGCGCTCACGATGTCGAACAGTTAATCGCTGAGAATTCACAGATCGTTCTGCTTGGCGATCCCGGTTCAGGAAAGACTACGCTACTCCGATATGTCGCGCTACGCTTCGCGCAAGACCTACTCGCTGGCACCAAACAATTCGACAATTCACTACGGGAGACAGAGAGCCTCGGCTCGCTTGGCTTTCCGATCTATATTCGCATTGCCGACTACACCGAAGCCCGAGCAAGGCATGATTCCAAAATGTCGTTGCTTGACTACCTTCCACATTATGTTGCAAACACGGTTTCGCAAGACCTGCGGAAAGACGTTCTCCAGCTTATCTATAGCATGCTTGATAGTGACCGCTCTATCGTGCTTCTAGACGGCCTCGACGAAGTCATTGATGATCACGATCGCCGAGAGGTGGCCGCCGCGATTGCGCACTTCTCTGAAACTGTCGGGCGATCACATCGCAGCCCAACACTGAGTTCCAACCCCCGCAACAGAATTGTCGTCACAAGTAGGATAGCAGGATATCGACCATTTGTAGAATTGCCACCTACGTTTAATCACTTCACAATTCAACCAATGTCACGGGAAAAGATTGAGGCCTTTCTAAACCGCTGGTGCGTCGCCGTAGAACGATGTCTAGTCGATGTTGCTGTACGAATCTCGAAATATAGCCCACCGACCTCCTCCGGCCCAGTTGCACGTGAGGAGGTCGCCAGGATTTTGGCAGCGATTGATGAGGCTCCCGGGGTGAAGCGACTAGCCGAAAACCCTCTCTTGCTGAGAACGCTGGCTATACTCCATCGATCATCCGGGGGCCTGCCGGCTCGACGTGTCGAGTTGTACGAAAAGGCGACTCGCAAAATGCTCTACGATTGGCACTACGAGCGACCGAGCCCTAAAGGCGTTGCGATCGATCAGGGCGAGGCTCTGCGCCTCCTTTGCCCGCTAGCAATGCACATACACGAGCATCGACCAAGTGGATTCTTAACACCCGGCGAGACCGAGAGTCTACTTAGTCAATTCTATAGCCCGCAGATTGGAGATGAATCGGCCGACCCGTCGCCGGAAACGGTATCCGCTGTTCGGACCTTCCTAAAGATGGTAAGGGAACACAGTGGTCTATTTGTCGAACGCGGGACAGGCCTCTTTGGTTTTATGCACCTGACATTCCAAGAATACTTTGTTGCGCGGTATCTCGTTAGCCGTCGCGCTCACGCTCTGCAAGACATCCTGTACCGGCTGCACCAACCCCGGTGGCGTGAGCCCATCCTCCTCGCAGTCGCCTCGTTGACCGATCCATACTTCGGCGATGTTGATGAAATCCTCAAAGAAATTCTGGACGCCGGAAGTGCATACGAAGCTCTACTACACAGAGACCTGCTATTTGTCGTCGATTGCATTTCCGAGTGCACCGGTGTCGCCCCGTCAACACGGCGAATCGTCGCGGACCGCGTAATCGAGTGTTACTGTGACCCTCATGTATCGGGCCGCTACGCTCTTCTTCAGCGCCAGCTTAAGGAGGCCTTCGCAAGTCTGCACCAAGGCCACCACTACTGGATCGTGGAAGCCGCTGCGGCAGACTACTTCGAACGATGCCGAGACAAACTATCGCTCGCACGGCTACTCGGTCTCATTGACACGGTTCGCGCCCGGACCCCTGCATTAACTGACGCCCTCCACCAAAACCCGTATGCCGTAATGGCGTCGAATGCGACGATCGAAATACGATCGAAGATAAGTCAGGCCGAAGACCTCACCCAACACCCGAGCGGTTGGGCCGAGTTCGCCAATGACCGCCTCATCGCTCAGGCGATGGGCGCGCTGTGGTTGCACGGCTGGCGACCACTTATTCTAGACGGACTGTCTGCGCCCATCGAGCTAATACTGCCCGATGACACCGGAGCAGAGGCAGCACCGTGGACATTGGTGGCGAGACTGCGAGAGCTCTCCAACGAGCTGAAACGCTCGGCGGGTAGGTCGCAAGTAAATGCCCAGACGACAATCACCGAGTTGAGAGAAATTGTCGAACAAGCGGACAATGCTCTACGCCACAACGCCGATTGGCAAGGGTTCTCGCTTTCACTCCGTAACGTACTATCGGGCAAAACTGCGGAGCCAGTGACATGTGGCCAGCTGTCTAAACTGCTCGACCAGGCTGTCTCCTATGGCCCACACCATCTTCTCAGCCGCGCAACACCTCGAGCCTCAGTTGTCGCTTGCGCATTAGATCTCTCCAGCAGCCTGGCTGCACTCCCGCAATCCTTCCCGGCTCACGATACGAGCACCACTTCGTTTGCTATTCGCCGAGAACGCCTCGCGATAGGGGCATGCCTCAAAGTACTAACACCCATACGAAACCAGTTCACTGATCGTGTTGATCAGCTCATGGCAGACGTTCAGGTCGAAGGTGCAGTCGATTCCGTCGTCGCTGAAATATCATTGCTTCGCCACGATATCCACTCCACCTGGCTAGATCAGGTAGAAATCGATCTTAGAGAAATCGGCGGACGAATACTGCGGAATGCGCAACGAGCTCATAGCCTTGGTCCGGCTATTGCCGGGGCAGTTCGTCAATCAGTATTCGTCACGGTGCCATCCGGACTCGACCGGCTCAAAGGCCTCGCGTCGGCCGCTGGCACAGCCACCATAAACTGTGTAAAGGAGGTCCTCGAGCAGGGAACAGACTCGAGGCAGTACCTCGACGCGCTCGCATTACTGGCTCGCTCATACCCGATACAAGCCGAGCAGCCAGTAGTAAGCCTAGTGGAACAGCTGAACGCCAATCGAGGTGATACCGCCGACCGTCCCGCCGCCACCCTGCTCGCACTGTACGAGCCTTCCATCCGCAGTCTAGTTCGGGACACGGCCCGCCTAACAGACAAGCTCACTGATATAGCCACCAACGTCCCTGGCCAGTCTGGCATCGCGCTCGATCTTCTCTTTACATGCGATCTAACATCCGAGCTTCTCGACTGGTGCTGGATCATTCTCACTGAAGATCAATACGCGGAGCTTCACGATGAGATTCGCGAGCGAATTGGCACCGTGAGTGCAATCAGGGGTTCATCGAGTGTGCTGTCCTCCATACGCGATGGACTCTGCATCGAGCGAATAGAGGACGTCGCCGTAAGACTATTGCCGCGTGTTTTATGGCTCGGCGTCGAGAGCTTCGTCGAATGCATTAGGTGGCTCGGACCATCCAGTCCCGATGCAATATTCGTCACGGCCGGGATCATGCTAGCCGAGCACGGCCGAGCCTTGTGCGTTCCGGCCGAAATTGCAGCCGAAGCCGCGCGGTCCGAACTCGAACGCACTGCGGCCACAAAGAATCTAAGCTGGGCTAGCCTGATTGACAATAGTGCGGTGCGGCTACTGCTCGAATGGCTATGTGTCAATCGAGGCTGGCTGAACGCGCTGACACAAGTTCTACTTCATACTTCCGCACGAGAATTTCTTCAGATACGAGAAAATCACATTCCCATTGGAACCCAATACGCCGAAGTCAGTGTAGAGTATCTTGTAACGTCGCTTCTGCAGCACGCAAGGTTTGGCCAGGGACTAATAACACTCTTCGTTGTCACAGCAGAACAATACGCGCAAGACCGCACGCCCCAATTCGAAGAGTTAGAAGGTATGCTGCTCGATGAATTAACGACCCTCGCGAGCCGAAGCGAAAAACTTTCGCTCATGGAGTTCGACGCTGAGATCATATTAACCGGGCTTCGGCATGAGCGACCTATCCTTCCTGCGCAAGGCTTAATCGGCGAGATGCTCGCGCATCCATCACCCGCTGTCTGGTATCCGGCTGCAATGATTCTCTCCCCGAGTACCAACTCACTACCGAATGTCGTTGAATCGCTGCTGGCCAAGCTACGTTTCGGGCAAGCAGACGAGCAAAGACTCGCCTTGCTGGCGTTGACCCGGAATCCTGAGCTCCGTGCCCAATGCGAGACACAAAGTCTGGTGCAAGCAATTGAAGGATCGGCGGATCCAGAGCTCCTGGCCCTCATCGCGGGTACATCGTTTCCAAGTACGTGGCCCAACCAGCTTGTAGTTGCCCTTCCTGCATTAGGGGGCGCCACGGCTCTAACGCCTGATACACGCGCAATATTCTCCACGCCCATTGAGGAAGTAGGTGCGCATCTCACATCTATCCTTCCACTAACGAGGATTGCCGCTGCGTTACGCGTTCTGCTGCTTGATTTATATGAAAGAACGCTGCCCCCTCTCCTGGACGCTACATTGTCAGGTCCGGACCATGTACGTTGGTTGGCCCGACGAGCGCTATATCTTATGTGTTCATGGATGCCGACAAATGGCCTGACCTCCGCGGTCGACCGCCTCCAGCGGATCGAGCAGCATCGATGGGTTGACGGATTCGCGGAAGGGACCGGGCCAGGAAGTACCGCTGCTACGCACGCAGTCTCGTGCGTCTCGCACTCCTCGCCGTTCTGGATCGAGACGTGGATCGATCTGATTGAGCGATCGAAGGAGTCGCCTTCTGTAAGGTTGCATGCCGCCCAGGCCATCATTTCATCCGTTTCAGTATCTGACGCGGTGGTCAAGTTTCTCGGCGCAAAGCTGGCTGAGTCTACCGTCGACTTCACCCGTTTAGCGATAGTCCACGAATTATCTAATATTGTCAACTTCCGAACGTCTTCTTCAGAAGGCGATCCTACAATCATAGGAGAGACGCTTATAAATGCTTTGAGTGACCCCGACGTTAATGTTAGGCGTGTTGCGGCATACGGCCTACAGTGGGCTTTAATGGACAGGGTGAGGATCGTTGCAGCTCTGGGGGGCTCCGCCGGTGAGGACCCTGACCTTACGACTCGACGTTATGCACTTATCTCACTCGGTAGGTATATGCGCGACTGGGAGACCGTCCTCTCGACTCCTTCTGACATCATACTGGCGGGGGTCACCACTGCTAACTCTGGCGAGGGAGAGCGCAGCAGCCCGCAACCAATGTTAGCGCCTGCGAGCCTATTGAAACTTTTCGCGTCGTTCCTTAGCACTGACAACGCTGAACTATCCCGGGCCGCCGCGGCGGGACTTGCTGCCATGCTGGAGTCACGCGACGATGTGATGGATCTCTTGACAACACTGTTCGGAGATACTGCATCCGCTCTCACCGCCATCATTGAGGGATCTGGCGATGAGGACTTTTGGGAAGAGCAGGGCGTTGATACAGCCGACAGTCACCACGTTAAAGTCGCTGCAACGGTCGGGAGTTGGCTCGCCGCGCGACCTCGCGAAGAGCGCCGCCGTCTCGTCGCCCTTCTGCTATCGGAACTTGAGCGCTCATGCGCACGATCCGCGGCCCTGCGCCCAGAGGATATCCTCTTGGATGGCGATCAATTCTGGTCATACCGGCGTATTACGATGGCAGTGTTAGCGGAAGTCAGCGAACGGCTGACCTTCAAGACCTTCGAGTCGGGTCGTCCGCTAGCGAGTTTTGTCGAGTTTGTGGCGCGTATAGGACGGGACGCTGAGAGCTACAGCACAAGGCGGTTTGCAGTTCGGATTCTTGGAAATCTGCAGCACTTTACTCCGCCGGTTAGTGCGGCCCTGTTTGAAGCGTGTGGTGATACATTTGTAGTCTATCGCGAAGCCATGGAGGCCGTTCGCAAATTCAGTGTCTTTTCTGCCGGCTGCCTTCCGATACTTTGTTCGGGTCTTAGCGGTGACAACGTTGGACCTCTAATTGCAAGTCACTCGGCCACGTTGCTTGGCATTCTAGGAATGAACCGATCGCGCGATTTGGGACAGATCGAGAAGAATCAAATTGTCACCCAGATGGTCGGGGCCCTTGCGCACAAGAATTCAAAACGGACCGTTCGCGCTATCAGTCAAGATGAGCGCGAAGTAGTGACGCTTGGCCCGCTCTACGATGTAATATTTGAAGCGTTGGCTGGGGTGCTTGCGGGCCAGGAATCTTCGCCTGGCCTTCAATTTGAATCAGCGCACTTAGTGTGGCGACGATCGTTTGAGCCACCTGCTGACGAAGCAGTGGAGCGAGCCATATTCCCGCCAACCCCTCGCGATGAGAGTGCAGAAGAGCTCTGGAATCAAGTTACCTCTGATATAGATTATGCCCACCGCTGCTTCGTATCAATTCCGATTCCATCGGAATCTATCCGTGGCATCTCCCAATCGGCGGAAAACGGCTACATTCGCGTCATTATCGATACCGGTGGCTCCGTACTCGAGTTTGACGAACGGAAGGCATCGATCACTGTAGCTGTCCAGCCGCCTGAGGCCCCACCCCAACTAGATGGATCAGAATCCGAACTAGATGAATTGAATCAGCTAGGTCCGATCTCTAGCAGCGACAACTTGGTTGTTGCAATTAGTGAAGCAGCGGTGGACTCTCCATCATACTCATACAGTAACGGCTACCTCCACCTGGCATTCCGACCCCGAATCGAGGACTTGGACGCGACTGCGTACGATGTCGTCTTCGGGCGAGAGAATACCGCGACTGTCTCGATTCCCTACTGGGAAGGTGCCGTGGGCAGAGTCAGCTACACACTTGAGGACACGGTGCTCAATATCATCTTCACCCACGAAGACGGGGAGCCGATCAAGCTTTCGAAGGATGACGTCCGGCTTAGTCGCGGCTGTCCAACCCCTCTGATTAGTCACGATCAAGTTAGACGGGCTCGTAGACGCCGTGGCCGGCGTGTCGAGGCTCTGGTTGTGTCTCTACCGTGCGCGGATATCCATACGGAGCGAGTGACGTACTTACTCAAAGACAATGGCCTCCATATTCTGATTGTCCCTCGGGACCGCGGGCTGTCTGTTCGCCTCGCTGAGGCGAGTGTTCATTGGAAGCACGCGCCATCTGCGTCTTCGCGAACCGGCGCGTCTGAGCCGGTTGGGGATGCGTAAAGGTGAGTACGAGGAGTACCGCCCCGACTTCTACGCCTCCCGCTGCTTGGACATCGTATGAGCTTCTTCTTCCTCGACCCGACTCCGCAGTACTACATGGGCGAGTGCCAGACGCTCTTAGCACTCGGCTCGCCGACCACTACGACCAGCGAGTGGCGGCGCGGTGGGGCGAGCTCCAGGCCTACCCCCAATTGCGGAGCCGGCAGCGGCCGGTCAACGACAGCTGGATCGCCGCCTGCTGCCTCGTCGGCGGGCAGCTGCTCGCCGCGTTCAACGTCAAGGACTGCGGCATCCGGCCAGGATGATTACTCCGCCGTCCGGTGAGATATTGGTACGCACGACCGACAGTCGAGGTGGTGGTGCGCTGCCTGCGGGCGTACTCGCGGACCGTCGATAGCGCCGTGCCCGCAGCCAGCTCCCTGGAGCAGACGCGGTGGGCTATGTCGCGCTTCCGCTTGCCGAACGAGTGCGTCGACCCGCTGGTGCACCGGTTCAAGCGACGTTTGTCTCGCTGCAACCCAACCTCGCGAGTTCGGGCGAGCTGCCTGTGTTAGCGAGGCTGCGCGGCGGCCGTGGTGGGGAGGTGAAACTGAAGACCCTGCTTTCTGCACTGTGGATCGGCGTTGCCGAACCACATGATATGACCCTTCCCGGGCGAGTGTGGGCGCAGCTGATCGGACTTCCGGACCCCGGAGGTCGGGGCGCACAACGCATCAACAGCGCGGTGCGCCAGCTGGTCGCCTAGCAGTTCGTTCACGCGGAACACCGCCCAGGCGAACCCAGCCGCCTGTACCTCCTAGACGAGACTGGCAACGGACAGCCCTACACCGATCCCGGGCGCCGCATAGCCCAGCTGCAGAAGGCAGACGAAGACTTCGAGCCTGTGGATGCCGATTGGTCATCCACGTCATGCGACCTGGGTATATTCGTGGATCAGCCCGCCGAGCCGATCGCGACGTCGGAGGCAAAGGTCGGGCTGGGACGAGGGCGGTGGGAGTGGCCTGGTGGTGCTGCATGCTGCAGGGCGCGGTGGGGGCGGTGCTGGTTGAAGTGCATCGTGTACTCGGCCAGTACGTGTTCGAGATGGCGCCGGTTGAGGATCAGTATTCGGTCGAGCAGCTCTCGGCGTAGGGTGCCGATCCTGTGGGGCTCGAATATAGGGTTCTGGGTTTGATCTGCGGTTTTCGGGCTTGGTTCGATCATGCTGCGAGGTGGTACTCGTTGGTAAGCCCGTCAAGGATCGCTCGGCGGCGCACCTGGTTGTCGGCAAGATTGATCACGCGCGGGGGTTGGGTCTCTGCCTGAGCTGGTGTGAGTTGCTCCAGCGTGCGGTGTGGCCGCGCTGCATTGAAATGGCGCAGGTAAATCGTGAGGATCCGGCATAGGTGGTGTTCATTCAGGATCAGGACTCTGTCGAGGAGTTCGCGGCGCAAGGTTCCGATCATGCGTTCGCAGATCGCGTTCGCCCGGGGTGCTCCGGGTGGACTGGTGAGGATCCGGATGCTGTCGGCGGTGAAGACTGCGTCGAACGGCGTGGTGAACCGGGAGTCCCGGTCCCGGAGCAGAAACGTGATGGTGGTGACGCGGTCGGCGAGGTCCATCATGAGGTTGCGGGCGGCTTGCGTGGTCCACGTCCCGGTTGGGTGCGCGCTCACCCCGACCAGATGCGCCCGGCGGGAGCCATGCTCGACCGCGATGAGTGCGTATATCCGTCGGAGTAACACGGTGTCCACGTGCACGAAGTCCACCGCCAGAACGGCCTTGGCCTGCGTACTGAGGAACTGGCGCCAGGTCGGACCCGACCGGCGAGGCGCGGGATCGATGCCGGAGTCGTGGAGGATTTGCCACACGGTGGAGGCGGCGATGCGATGGCCGAGCCGGACAAGTTCGCCCTGCACTCGCCGGTGTCCCCAGGTGGGATTCTCGGTTGCGGGTGCGGACCTCCATGATGAACAGGACGTAGATCCTGCGCAGCGTGATGGTGTCGAGGGTGAAGAAGTCGGTGGCCAGCAGTCCGGTGGCCTGCGCGCGCAGGAAGGTCCGCCATCCGGTGTCGGCCCGGCGTGGTGCTGGGCCGAGTCGAGCGGCGGTCAGGATCCGGCGGATCGTGCCGGCGCCTACGCGGTGTCCGAGGCCGAGGAGTTCTCCTTGGATCCGGCGGTGGCCCCAGGAGGGGTTTTCCTGTGCTGCTCCGCCGTGTCGACGGCGGCATGCTCAACACCTTGTATGCGGCGTTGCTGGCGGACGGGAAGCGCTCGAACGGAGGCGGTGGACTCTCACCCAGGACCGTGCGCTACATCCACACGATCTTGCATCGCGCGTTGAAAGACGCGGTCCGGTGGGGCCGGCTGGTCCGCAACCCAGCCGACGCCGCAGATCCGCCCCGCGCGAGTGCCGACAACCGGCCGGCCATGAAGACGTGGACGGCGCAGCAGGTGGGCACCTTCCTGGTCCACACCGCGGAACACCGCCTCTACGCGGCGTTTGTGGTGCTGGCCACCACCGGGATGCGGCGCGGCGAGGCACTAGGCCTGCGCTGGTGCGATCTGGACCTCGACACCGGCCGCGCATCCGTGGCGCAGACCGTCATCGTGGTCAATCACCAGGTCAGGATCGGCTCGCCGAAGACAACAGCCGGGCGCCGCACGGTCGCGCTGGACCCGGGAACCGTGGCCACCTTGCGCGAACACAGACGTCGCCAGCTCGCCGAGTGGCTGCTGATGGGCGCCGGCTTCACCGACCATGGGCTGGTGTTCTGCCGCCCGGACGGTGGACCGCTGCACCCGGAACGGTTTAGCCGCACCTTCACCGAGCAGGCCGCCAAAGCCGGGCTACCACCCATCCGGCTGCACGACCTCCGGCATTAGGTGGACGGCGGGGTTATGCGCCCTGTCGGTGTGTTTGTGCTGGTGGGGGCCGCGCCGGTAGTGTTTTCGTCCGCATAATCCTGGTGGTTGGTGTTACCGGGCCAGCGAGTCGAGCCAGCTGATCAGAGAGGTGTCCGAGGTCCAGTCGGGCAGGACGTCTGGGGTGAGTGGCTGGTAGGCATTTTCGATCGCTTTGCGTTTGGTCTCCGCGTCTGCGCGGGCGTAGATCTCGGTGGTGGACACGTCGGCGTGGCCGAGCAGGTCGCGGATGTAGATCAGGTTGACGCCGGCCTGGATCAGGTGCATCGCCCGGCTGCGCCGGAGGGTGTGGGGTGTGACCGGCAGTCCAGGGGCCCACCCGGGATCGCGGGCCCGGACGGCTCGCACGTGGCGTGCCAGGAGTTTGGCCATCCCAGACCGTGTCAACCTGGAGTGGTTCGGTCCGTGGAACAGCGGGTCCGCGTCGGCGCCGAGGCCGGGGTGCGGGTCACGGTGGTCCAGGTAGTCGGCGACGAGCCGGGCGGTCTGGTCCATCACGGGCACGTATCGGATTTTGGATCCCTTCCCGTGGATCACCGCCGTCATCGGTGTGGAGCGGCGGATGTCGGCGACGTTGAGGTCGCAGAGCTCTTGGACACGGGCGGCGGTGTCGTAGGCCAGGGCGAGCAGGACGGTGTCTCTGACAGCGCGTGCGCTGGCCGTGCCGGGTTCGGCGAGCAGCGCCTTGACCTCGTCTCCAGTCAGGTGCCCCAGATCCGGGGCCGGGTTGTTCTTCTGCCGGATCGCGAGGACCTGGGTGACCTGGTCGAGCCTTTCGGGCTGCTCAACGGCGGTGTAGCGGCAAAACGACTTGATCACCGCGAGGCGCTGGTTGCGGGTGGCCGCCGAGCAGCACCGCTCGATTTCCAACCAGTCCAGGAACCGCAGGACCCGGGGCCGATCGATGTCGACCAGACGCAGTTTCTCAGGCGGTATGCGTTCGGCGACTTTGAACCAGGTGAGCAGCAGTTTCGTCGCGTCCCGGTAGGAGGCGACGGTCCTGGGAGAGGCTGCGCGCTCCCCGGCCAGGTAGTCGGTGAAGAACTTCGTCAGCCAGCGCCCGGCCAGATCCGGGGGCGGCGCGGGCCGCGGGGTCACAGCTGGTCCTCGGGTGGGGCGGGGATGACGTAGCCGAACCGGATTTGGGCTTTGGCCATCACCTCGGGGTAGGCGTCCGCGGTCAGCCTCAGGTAGTACTGGGTGCCGCGAAGGTCAGCGTGGCCCATGTAGCAGGCCAGGTAGGGCAGCATCACGGCCAGGTCCACGTTGTCTGCGGCCCAGCGTCGTAGGTTGGCGACGGCGAAGCCATGGCGCAGCGAGTGCGGGTGCGGGCCGCCGGTGAAGTGGGGGATGCCGGCGTCGGTCAGGTAGCCGCGGAACCGGGTGTATACGGTCGCCTGGTTGATCGGCCTGCCCGCGGCCCTGCTGTAGAACACGTAATCGCTGTGCTCGGGGGCGGGGTGCGCGGCCGCGGTGTAGGTGTGCAGGGTCGCGGCAAGTCGGCCGGTGATCGGGGTGGTCCTGCTCTCACCGTTCTTCGAATCGCGGATCCGCAGCGTCCCGACGTTCGTGTCCACGTCCGACAGGGTCAGGTTCAGCGCCTCGGAGACCCTCAGCCCGGCGCCGTATAACACCCTGAATAGAACCGAGTCGACCAGCGCCTTGTTCGAGTAGCAGGACATGGCCTGGGAGTCGATCGCGGCGAATAAGCGGTGCACCTCATCGTCGGTGAGCACATACGGCGGTTGGTGGCGTACCCGGACGCGAGTTGCCGCGGCCGGCGTGTAGGCGTCCCAGCCGAAGGCTTGGGCGTGGTCGGCCAGTTGGCGCAGCGCCAACTCGTTGCGCCTGACCGTGGCCGACCGCAGGTGACGGCCGTAAAGGAATCCGTCGATCGCTTCTTTGGTGATCGACCCATCCGGGTAGCCCTGCCGCCGGCAGTGGTCGGCGAATTGGCGCAGGACCCGTTGTTGGACTTTGAACCTGTATCCGCCGGCGTGGCGTGAAGCGACCAGGTCAGCGACCAGGTCCGGCAGCGTCGTCTCAGGCATCGCGCTCACCCGCCCCAGCCCGTTCGATGACGTCTTCGACGTCCAACGCGCAACACCGCAGCCGTTCGACGTCGAACCGCAGGTAGTAGGCCTGAGTCGTATCGCTCGAGGCGTGTCCCAACACGGCCGATACCACCGGCATCGGCGTGCCGTCGCCGATCATGACAACGGCCAGCGCGCCCCGCAGGGAATGCATCCCGCAGACCTGGCCCGGCGGAAACGTGATCCCGGCGCGGGCGGCGTGCCGCGACAACCGGGAGGCGACCGACGAAGCGCACCCAAACGTGTCGAACGGGTGACGGTGCTTGACGAACACCTTCGCCCAGACCGTCTCGGGGCGGCCGTATTTGACGTAGTCGATGATCGCCCAGCCGACGTCGTCCAGCAACGGCAGGCTCAACGGCCGACCCGTCTTGCATTGAACGATCGTGATCCTCTTCGCCCGCCAGTCGAGATCGCCCAGTTCGAGGCGACGCAGATCCGAGATCCGCAGCCCGAGCCGGGCAGTCGTCAGGATCATCGCGTAGTCGCGTTTGCCGGTGGCGGACTGACGATCGATCCCGGCCAGCGTCCGGCGAATCTCATCCGCGGTCCACAGGTGCGGCTCGGACTCGTGACGGACGTGCCGGTGGGGCGGCAGCCGATCCGCCAGACTGCGCGGAGTCCGGCCCGCCGCAGCCAAGAAGTCCAAGAAGTCGGCCAGGCACGACCTCATAGCCGAGACGGTCTTGCGTCGTAGCCCACGTTGACGCAGCAAAAAGCCAGACACGTCCCGCACGCCAAGTGCCGCGAGATCATCGACGCCCACCTCGTCCAGATAGGTCAACAACCGGCTGACCGCCCTGTCTTTCGCTACCACGGTCGCCTCGGCATTGCCGCGCCGACGACACAACGCGAGGTAGTCGCCCCTGAGCGGAC
Source organism: Pseudonocardiales bacterium (assembly GCA_023252195.1). Classification (GTDB taxonomy): domain Bacteria; phylum Actinomycetota; class Actinomycetes; order Mycobacteriales; family Pseudonocardiaceae. The sequence continues at coordinate 28,892 of JAHEXI010000012.1, read as the reverse complement.
GGAACTTCGCGGCACAACCGTCCTTCGCCGGGACCACCGTCCGGTCAACTTCGACCGCCCTGCCAGCCAGCACGTCTGCCATCAACACCACCGGCCGACGAACCGCCTGGACAGCCCTGTCCTTGACCGGTTCGCGCAACGACCCCAACCTGACCCCGGTCTGGTCCGCGATGAACTCGATGCACACCCGGTCACTCGCAGTGCATAGGCCGCGCCCAGCCAAGAAGGCCGCGAACCGGTCCAGCACGACCTGATAACGACGAACCGTGCCCTCGGCCCTCCCAACACCGCGCAACACCGCCAAGACGCGGCCAACCGAGACCCCGACATCCGCCTCTCCCACGAGAATCACCTCTGCATTCGGTAGTGGAATGAACAGACAAGCGATTCTTCGCCGATACGAGCAGCGCTCAGCAGCGCCGCGAGCCCGCCCACGCCGCCTCTGATCAGCTGGCTCGACTCGCTGGCCCGGTAACACCAACCACCAGGATTATGCGGACGAAAACACTACCGGCGCGGCCCCCACCAGCACAAACACACCGACAGGGCGCATAACCCCGCCGTCCACCTAATGGCGCTTATGGGGAATTCCCCATAACAGGCACACCTGGGCGACGCTCGCACTGTCCGCCGGGGTGCATCCACGGGTCGCGCAGGAGCGCATGGGGCACTCCACGGTGGGGATCACGCTGGGCACCTACAGCCACGTCGCCGAGGGCATGCAGGCCGACGCCGCGGCGTTGGTCGCGCAGCTGATGACGCAGCCTGTTAGCAATCCGTTAGCAGCGGGGGGTTGCGGCGACCATGATTAGCTGTCTGACCTGTACTAATACGGTGTCCGAGGGGGGACTGGACCACTACGCACACGTCCTCTTCCAGCACAGACTCCTGGTGGTGGGGTAGTGGCGGGCTTCGACACCAACAAATTAAAGTTTGCTGCTCCGAGTGTCACATAATGTTGGATAGTGACGAAACTGCGGAGCCCGATATGAGCCCACTGTTGGTCGCTGGCTTACTTGGTGCTGACAGAGCGTAGAGGACCTGGTAACGAAAGCATCTTAAGCTCATGGCTGTTATTCTATGCGGCTATTCTATGCGGCGGCGTCGCGGGGAGGACGATTCCGGTAGGCTTTGCCGGCTGGCGCTGCCAGGTCAGCACGGTGGCGATGTGGTTGAGCAGGTAGCCTGTGGCGTGCCAAAACTCGTTACAAGTGTGATGACCTGCGGCTTCGGCGACCCCACACGATCATGGCATGATCACCGGTCGTGTTGTTCCGACTGCTGTATCTGATCACACTCAGGCTGTTCGGCTGGCTCGGACTGCTCGCCCGCAGCGCCGCCGCCAAAAATGTCGAGATCCTCATCCCGCGTCACGAAATCGCGGTACTGCGCCGTCAGGTGACCCGGCCTCGCCTGACCTGGCCAGACCGAGCGATCTTGTCCGCCCTGACCCGCCTGCTCCCCCACCGGCAGCGGACCCATCGAATCGTCACTCCTGCCACGCTGCTGGCCTGGCCGCCCCCTGGTCACCAGGAAATGGACTCATCCCCACCGGTCAGGCCGCCCACCGATCGATGACCAGATCAAGGCCCTGGTGCTGCGCCTGGCACAGGTTGCCATGCGAATCACCAGCTTCTTGATCGCTGCTGCGGTGGATGGACGTCCGGGGCGGCGGCGTGCGGTGTAGTCCCATTTGCGTGAGACGAGCCTGCGGTGCCAGGCCAAGATGGTGGCAGGAGTCACCGCGAAAACCTCGGCCCAGCGGCGACGCGGCAACAACCGGGACAAGGCGGCCAGCCACACCCGGTCGACGGGCGTGTAGTGCGCCCGGGCGACCTGCCGGCGCAACACGGCGTTCTCGTGGCGCAAGACCAGCAGTTCGGCGTCCTTGCTCAGGTCTCGCCGCACCAGCACAGCGATGAGACCGAGCAGCCAGCGCACGAGCCGGTACAAGATCGACAATGACAGCATCCGACGATGATCCCTGACCGGTCAGCACACGAGGAGCGCAGGTCAAGGCGCTGCATCGAGTTTTCGAGCCCCACACGTTAATTGCCGTGTGAACGCCACACCTTGTCCGGTCCACGTGGTGGCCTTTGCCGCCCGCACGGGACCAGTCGACCAGTCCCCGACTGCCTAGGTCATTCCACGGCGCTCATAATTCATTGGGAAACGGCCGACGCGACAACTTGTCCACCACGACTGGCGATCATGGCCGCGTCACCATCCGGCCCTCGCTTCCGAGTCATAACCAGCTCGGTGGACTGATCTACGAATGTGTCCAGGTTGCCTCATATGGATGACCTATTCAGTACCCACAGACCGAACACCCCGATCACCCATGTCGGAGGAACAGCCCGGCTTTTGGAACCACACGTGCTTTCAAGGGCGTCGACCGGCGATTCAGGGCGCATCGTTACTGCCGTTTCAGCAGTTCAATAGCCCGGCTAGTCTTTGTGGATACTGGCGGCGCGGAGCGAGTGCAATCAGAATTGCTACCGGTGTATTGCGGGGACCGGCTGCGCGATCATGGTGTACCAGTGCCAGAGAATGCGGCTATCCGGTGACGTGGCCCCGCTCCAGCGCATCACCCCGTCTGCGGCTCTAATCAGCCTGGCAGCGCCGACCGCTGAGCTGGCCGGTGTAACTGACGGTCATATATCACGGCAGCCGCTTAGCGCGCGTCCTGGTCGCTTCGCCGCAACAGGGCTGCTACTCACAGTGACAGCAGTGAGGATCATGGCAGCATTCGCAAGACCGATGACCGCGGAACAGCGCGAGGATACCGGTCGTTCCATTGACCTTAAGGAGCTATGAGCCATGGACTGGCGTGATCACGCGTCCTGTAGAGATGAGGATCCGGAGCTGTTTTTCCCGGTAGGAACGAGTGGTCCCACGTTGCTGCAGATCGCCGAGGCGAAGGCTGTGTGTGGGCACTATTCGGTCAGTTCTGACTTGAATCCGCGAGTAGGTTTCCGACACGGGCCGTGAGATGGCGATAGGCGTCGCTCTGACCTGCGATGATGGCGGTTACCAGGCCACGATCATGCGGGTTGAGAGGACACCTATCGGGTGGGCAGAGTACGCGAGATCCATCGGTTGCGGCGGCGGGTGCGGATTGGCGCGCCGGACCCGTGGCTGACCCCGGTGTCGGGGATGGTGGCGGTGACCGAGTTGGTCAGCCGGCTGGGCATGATCAAGCTGTTGGACGCGGCGATCGGGGCGATCAAGACCCGTGACCGCGGGTTGTCGGGTGGGCAGTTGCTGGTCGGGATGGCGGCGGCGCAGCTGGCAGGGGAGGACTTCCTGGTCGGGCTCGACCGCCAACGCGCCGATGCCGCTGGGCAGCTGCTGGCGCCGGTGGCGGGGTTGGGATCGACCACCGCGGCCGGGCTGGCACGCAGGTTGTCCGATGGGCAGTGGCATGCGGTGGAGACCGGGATCGGTGACATTCACACCGCGATGCTCGCGGCGCTGCCAGCGGTGCGGGCGGCGGCGCTGTGCGAGACGGTCACCATCGATCTGGACACCACCGATGTCGAGGTCTACGGGCGCAAAAAGCGTGGGGTGGCCTACAACTACCAGGGGCAACGCTGTGGGCGCCCGCCTGTGGCCAGCTGGGCGCAGACCGCGACGGTGCTGGCCGCGGACCTGATGGCCGGCAACGCCGACCCCCGGTCACACGCCCCCGAGCTGCTGAGAAGGGCGCTGGGCGCGCTGCCGGCCGCAGCGCGGGTCGGGCGGATCCGGCTGCGCGCCGACGCCGGCTACTTCGCCGGGCAGTTGGCCCGCGCCGCGCACCTGGCCGGGGTCGAGTTCGCCATCGGGGCCAAGCGCATCGCCCCCCTGTGGCGGCTGCTCCAGGGGGTACCCGAGGCCAATTGGACCGACGCGCTGGACATGGACGGCGCGCAGGTCGCGGTCGCCTCCTACTGCCCGCCCTGGTGGCCGACCGCGACCCGGCTGCTGATCCGCAGGGTGCGCCTAGACATCAACACCGGACAGGTCTCCCACGACCCCCGAGCACGGCGCCGCCGCACGCTGCGGCCCGACCAGCGCGCGCTGCCCATCCCGGCCCTGGCCGGCCTCGACGCGGTGTATGGCTACTCGTTCATCGTGACCAACCTGAATGTGTCCACACCCGACAAAGCCACGGCGACCGAGCTCTGGTACCGGCACCGCACCGCGATTGAGAACATCTTCCGCGACAGCAAGCTCGGCGCCGCTATGCGGCACCTCCCTTCCGGATATCCCGCGGTCAACCGGGCCTGGATGTGGGGTGCGCTGCTCGCGGTCAGCATCGCCGGCTGGCTACACCTGCTCACCGCCACCCTCGGACCCGACGGGCGACTGGCCGGTCACGGCGTCCGCGACGGCCAAGCCATGATCACCACCCTGCGGCACACGTTGATCCGCGTGCCAGCCCGCCTGATCCATCACGCCGGTGCACTCGACCTGCGACTACCACCGGGATACCACCTGCTCGAAACGGTCCTCGCCCGCATACGCGCACTCCCAGCAACACCCTGACCAGGCCCAACATCTCCGAACACACCGGAACCCCGCCACCCGAGGCGACACTCGGGCCCTTACCCTGCAACCAACCCACACACCACCCGAAACGCTCAACTAAAACAAGACGAAGATCAATTCACTGCGCTACTCGCGGAATCGGGTCTGAGTGTCTTCAGTGGGCGCTGGCTTCAGGGCAGGATGCTGGTGTGTGGGGTGGCCCTGAGCGAAGACGAGCGGCGCGCGATCAAGCGGCGGAACGCAGGTACTGGTACCCGAATCAACGCCTGGGCCTGATAGCAACCAGGCTGGGGTTTGTATCTCGGACTTCATCCCGTTGGATTTCCTCGATTCTCCAGCTCGGTCTGTCGCTTCTTTTAAACGTTGGAATGCTATCGGGACCTTCTTGCCAGATCTTCACCTTCACCCGATCCAAGGCCGAGCTTTAAGGAGTTCCGGAGGGCAAGAGCTGACTTGGCCCGCGGCAGTCGGTATTACCGGTGGGTTCATTCCCGTTGTAGCTTAAGTGGCGCTGTTGCGCGCAGTCCGCGCCCAAGAGATCACCGGTGTGATTCTGCGTAAATGGGTGTCGACGAAGGGGATGGCGACCGATTCTAGTCCTCCGGGGACATCGAGTACTGGATGCACGTTGACCTCGAAGACCACGCCACCGTTTTCGGTGGCGAGATCAACTCCTCCGAAGGGTAGCCCGAGCGATTGTGTCGCGGCGATGGCCAAGCGGTGGTACTTCGACGCTAGCTGCTCCACCGGGACAACGGTGGAGACCGCACCCTGCGACTCATTACACGGCGCGTCGGTATTGGCCTGCACGTGCTCACAGACCCGCAGTACTCGGTCGTGCAACACGACAACCCGAAACTGGTGACGCCGACCGGCGGTGGTGAAGTTGCCGGCGTCACGGGACAGCAACCAGTCCTGGCCTGTGGCGGCGTAATGCCGTACTGCGGTGTCCAGTTGTTCGCGGGTAGTGATGTGAAAGACGTCCTTGCCGCCCGCTCCCACCGCTGGTCGCGCCCAGACGTTGCGCCCCAGCCGGTCAAAAGCCTCGTAGACGGTTCGGGGTTCCGGTCGGCACAAGGCGATTGTCTCCATGTGGGCAATACCGTCACGGCGGAAGCATTCGACGGTCCGCCGTTTATCGGTGGCATTGCGCCACGCTTGTGGATTCGCACTGAAAGACAACGGTCCCTGCGCTGGCAGGTGGCGTTGAAACGCCTCGAACCGCCGACGGTCGGATGGAGGGATTTCATAAATGATCAATACATCGGGAGTGGTGACAAGCCCCGCAGACGCCACCTCCATCCGCAACCCGCCGGGACCTAAACGCACCCGGCCGCCGCCCCCAGCCAGGAAATACCGAGCATCGATAGACAACGGCTGTGTCCCGGTGAGCAATCCGACCGCCTGCTCCAGCGGGCCACGACTTCCCTCCTGGGAACCATGATCGGTCATGAGCACGACACCACTGACGTCTCTGGGACGAGACTGAGCGAGGACACCCGCCATGCTGAACTGGCTGACCATACCAATGATCATCTCCGACCTCCTCGGGTTCAACATGCGCGGCCTGCCCGGCACTGTGCCCGTCAGTTCACTTTCGGGTCGCAGCGCCGGCAGGGCCGCTGAGCCTCAGGACGGCGATGGGGAAGACTGGGTGGCATGGCCACGGATCGGAGACCGCAGTGACTGCACAGCCCCTGCACACACCCATTCCCGGGCCCCCACCTCGGGTTCCGCGCACCATTGACGGCATCGCCGACGCGCTGGCCGGTGCCCGACGGATGGAGTTCTACCGGGCGGTCGGTCAAGCCCAGGCCGGTCCGGACTTGCAGCACGTCATCGCCACCTGGTGGGGCCAGGCCATGCTGGACACCGATCCGGACCGCGACCAGATCATCACCGCTGTGCAGACCGGCACTCTGCCCACCACCACTATGGCCGAGGTCCTGCGGCGCCGACGCGCCAACGGCGCCGCGATGCCCGGTGAGTGAGGACGACGAGCTCTGGCCGGTTGAACCCTCCCAGGTCGTGGCGGATGCTTTGGCTGACCCGAGGCTGCCGGTCGACCAGTTCGCCAGGATCGTCGCGCTGACCGTCGCCATCGCCCAAGACCCCTGGCTGCCCGGCAGCCGCCCGGCCGAACAGGGCCAACCATGGCGCACCGTGCCCATCCCAGACGGTGGTGGCATCATCGAGTACGCGATCAACGAAGCAGAACACAAGGTGCTCCTCACCCGGATCTTTCCCTTCTGAGGAGGCCGATTGGCACTGTTGCGTAGACGGCTCAGGAGCTCGGGCAGGCTGTGCTGATGCCTCGTCGCCAGTGTTGGGTGCGTCCGCCGGGGTCTGTTGCGTCAGTGGAGAACAAGATCGGGCAGGCTTGGTTGATGCGTCGTCACCCTCGTCGAGTGTCTGCATCGAGGTCCAACTTCGCGGGGTTCCGCTTCCCGCCGGATGTGATCATGGTTGCGGTTCGGTGGTACTTGCGTTACGGGCTGTCCTATCGCGACGTGGAAGAACTGCTGGCTGAGCGGGGCATCGATGTCGATCACGTCACGATCTACCGTTGGGTGCAGCGGTTCACTCCACTGCTCATCGACGCGGCCCGTCCCTGCCGACATATCTCGGGGGATCGCTGGTTCGCGGATGAGACGTATGTCAAGGTCAGCGGCCGGTGGGTCTACCTGTACCGAGCCATCGACCAGTTCGGCCAGGTCATCGATGTCCTGGTCTCGGCAAAGCGCGATCTGGCGGCTACTCGCCGTTTCTTCACCCGGGCGCTGAACACCACCCGCGTTACCCCAGTTGAGGTCATCACCGACAAGGCAGCGGTCTATCCACAGGTCCTCGATGAGCTGGCCCCGGGCGCCTGGCATCACACCGAGCAGCACAGCAACAATCGGATCGAAGCCGATCACGGCCGACTGAAGTCCCGGCTACGACCCATGCGTGGTCTTAAACGGCTGCGCTCAGCACGGGTGATCAGCGAAGGACATGCGTTCGTCCAGAACATCCGCTGCGGACACTACGAACTCGGCATTGAGGAACCCACGACACTACGGGTGATGGCAGCTTTCACTGAGCTGACTCGAGCCATCTGATCGAACAGGCCACCGAACGAATCCAGGCTGTAGCGTGCCAAAACTCGATGAGTAGCCGTTGACCAGGTGTTTCTCTGGCTGAGCTAGGCGGCTCGTCGGTACTCGTTGATCACGCCGCCGAGGACTCGGTGGCGTCGGATCGGGGTGCCGAGAGGGATCACGGTGGCGGGGTCGTGGGTTGGTGGGTGTTGGCCCAGGCTCTGGTGCGGGCGGTGGTCATTGAAATGGCGCACGTACTGGTCGATAACGGTGCGGGCGCGTCGTTCGTGGTAGATCAGCAGCCTGTCGGTGCATTCGGCGCGGACGCTGCCGATGAACCGTTCCGCGTAGCAGTTCGCCCGGGGGGTACGGGGAGGGATCGTCACAACGTTGATGTCTTCGGAGGCGAAGACGGCGTCGAAGGCAGCGGTGAACTTGGAGTCCCGATCGCGGATCAGGAAGCGGAAGGTGCTGATCTGATCGCCCAGGTCCATCAGCAGATTGCGGGCGGTTTGGGTGGTCCAGGCCGCGGTCGGGTGAGCGGTTACCCCCAGGATGTGCACCTTGCGCCGATCCGAGCCTGGGGAAGACATGTAACCGGATGTTTCGGCTGTAGCTGTAGTGCGTAGCCGCCCGGACCGTTGGCTCGATCGCGGCCAGCCACCCGGTCAGGTGCTCGCCGAACGTCTGGCTAATCACGCCCCGATCTTGTTGGCGTCCAGCCTCAGCGGAAGGATATCGAGGCGACGGGCGGCCAGTACAGCGGCCAGCCGGTTGGTAACCCCAAGCTTGACGTAGATGCGCTCTAGGTGCTTGTGCACCGTGCGGACACTGATCTGCAGCTGACAGGCGATCGCAGCCGCGGTCAGCCCCTCGCCTAGTTGAGCGAGCACGGCCGCCTCACGAGCGGTTAGCGAGATCGATTCCCCTGACGGCGCCTCCGGCGACACCTCGGCCCGGTAGCGGGTATAGAAGGCGGTCAGGAGGATCCAAAGCGTCGCCGCTAGCCGCCGGTCGGTCGAGCGGAAGGTACCGTTGCGACCCACAACGAAAGCTAGCTTTCCCGCAGACGCTCCTGACTCCGGCAGCGATAGAAGATCGGGGCAACGCATCTCCAACGGAATGCCGTCCCACATCGCCACGGCCAGGGCACCGACGGCGTTTGGCGGCCCCGGCGAGTGCCGCACCTGCGGCGCTATGGGTCCGCCACCCGACGAGACCAGCCCACCGACGACAACATCGTCGACGACAAGTGAGTACGAGCACGCCCTCGACTCGAAGGTCACACATAGCAACCGTGCGATGCGTTCGCAAGGAAACGTCGGTGGCGGACACACCGTCACCTCGGCTAAGAGGTCGAGCCACGCACGCTCGGGAACCTGGCCGTCACCCCGGGTGCGGAGGAGCGCGCTCTGACACCTGGGCGTGGTCTCGCACTGTGTCGTGGTCAATGCGGCATCGAGCCCAACCGACATGATCGATCTCCGTCCACTCGGGATCGCACGAAGAGAGGAGGGCGAAAATCGGCGCTGTGATACACATTCGCACAGATATCCGATATGTCGACGTGTACGTAACTCTGCGTATTGCCCGACAGAGTGGCAATAGCGGACAATGATGCCACTGCCCGGCACCATCGCGGTACGCGGCCGCTGGAGACGAAATGCGCGTTCTCATCTACTCCCCAGTCCGATTGTTCGGGGAGGGGCTCTGCGCTTTTCTCCGGACAGTTGAACAGATCGATGCGGTGCTGGTCGAACACGATGCTGGGAAGCTCGAGGAACAGGCCCTTGGCTTCGCCGCCGACATCGCGCTCTTCGATGTAACGACCGAGAGTGTGCTGCTAGTCGCGCAGAGCGTCAGAGCGCTGTGCCCGGACGTCACGATGGTCGCGATGGCGGTCACGGAGGAGGCCGGGGACGTCATCGCCTGTGTCGACGCCGGATTCGCCGCGTACATTCCCCGCAGCGCGTCCGCCGAGGAAATGCTCGAGATCGTCGACCTCGCATTCCGGGGCGAGACGGTCTGCGCTCCGCGGATCACCCGGTCGTTGTTCGACGAGTTGTCCCGCCGCCAGTCGACGACCCCGCCGCCCGACCCGGACGAGTGCCTCACGCCGCGGGAGATTGAGACCGCCCGGATGCTGGCCCGAGGCCTTTCCAACAAGGAAATCGCCCGGGAACTGCAGCTGAGCATCGCGACGGTGAAGAACCACGTGCATGCGGTGCTGCAGAAGCTGCAGGTGTGCAGCCGCGCCCGGGTCGCCACCCTACTGGTCGAGAACCCTTGGGTGCTCCGCTTTCCGCACAGCGGCCCGGCGGGCCGCAGAAAGGGTGCGGAGGCGGTTCAGGAGGTAGTAGGCGGCGCCGCGCGGTCCGGACCATCGTGGCGCCGCCGGGCCTCGTAGGACCGCTTCACGTCGGCGAAGGCAGCGGCGCCCCATCGCTTGTGCAGCTCGCCGAGCTTTGGGGCGAAGCTCATCCGCGCGATGTCGCCGCCGAGCAGGTCGCCGACCGTCACCCAACCGGTCGCCAGTGCCGCGTAGGCCCCCTGCCGATCCCCTGCCGCGTCCGCAAGCTGCGCGATGGTGTGCGCAGCGCCGATGTAGGACGTGGGCGCGTTCGCCGCCAACGCCTCGCGGCGAGCCGCCTGCGCCGACTGCATGGCCGCTGCGGGGTCGCGGCGATCGAGCGCCTGCGCCGCACGCAGCAGGTGCAGATCGGCCAACGCCGCGTGGTCGTCGTCGTCGGTGGCCAGGCCTTCGGCGTGCTCGACGACCCGTTCCGCGTCCGCCGTGCGGCCTGCGTGCCGCAACGCAGTGGCCACCTCGATCAGCGCACGGGTCGCGCCGCTCCGATCGCCCGCGCGGACCAGCAGGTCGTGGGCAGCCTCCAGGTCAGCGATGGCGTCCGGGTACCGCGCCATGGCCGTGGACGCCACCGCGCGTTTCCGCAGTAGGGCGGCGCGCGCCGCTGCACCGGAATCGCAAGCGCCACCCGTGTCAAGGGCCGCACCGAAGGCGGCCACGGCGTCCGCGGCGCTCCCTTCGGCGAGCGCGATCTCGCCCAGCTCCGCGTGCGCCGCCGCCGCGACGGGCCCCGTGGCCGTGCAGAGCGTCAACACCTGTCGACAGCGCACCTTCGCGGCGGCGAGATCGCCGTCAAGTCGGCAGAGCGTCGCCGCGAACTGCGTGTAGCGGGCTTCGTCGCGGCGGTGGCCCGCGCGGCGATGGAGGGCCGCGGCCTCATCCAGCTCCGCGCGCGCCTCGCCGATCCGACCCCGGCGCACCAGATCCTTCGCGTGGGCTACCAGGGCCTGGGCGGGCCCGTCCGGATCCGTCATCGCTCGGTGCTCCCCAGGATGGTGCGGCCCTTGCTCCGCAGTCGGTTGGTCGTCTCCTCGATGGCTTTCCGCCGCGCCTCTGCGTGTTGCCCGGCCCAGGCGCGCAGCCGCTCGGCGAGGGTGTCGGCCTGCTTCTCGCGGGCCTCCGCCGCGTCGCCGGACTCCTGCGCGCGTCCGGTGGCCGTGTTCCGCCGGTCGGTGGCCTCGGCGAGCGCCTCCTCGTTGGCCTGCTGGAGGCCCTGCGCTCCGGCGCTCGCGGTCTCGAGTCGCTTCTCGGACCGCTGCGCCTCCTCGCCGGTCGCCTGCAGGCGGCCCTGGTCGTCCTGCAGCCGCTGCGCGTTCGACGGGCCCGCGCTGTCGACGCCCAGCATCTTGGCGGCCATCTGACCGAACGCCTCCTGCAACTGTTGGGCCTCGGTGTTCATCCGCAGCATCTCCGCGCCCGCCCGTCCGGGTAGGTGCGAGGCCAGGCTGGTGAATCCTTCCCACGCGCGCAGGGGAACGGTCAACACCGCGAACCCGGCCGCCCGGCTCGGGTATCCGGCCGCGAGCGACTGCGACTCCTGCTGGCGCTGCTGCTGCTCCTGGTTGACTGCCGCGCGCCGCGCGACCGCCGCGTCGTGCGCCTGCACGCCGGAGATCCCGGCCGTCGTGTCGGCGACGGTCTGCGCGATCGGGCCCTGGTTCCCCACGCATCGGTCGAGGCGCTCACCCTCGCGTTGCGCCTCCTGTTCCGCGGCCACCCGGACGGTGAGCAGGTTCATGATCTCGTTCTGCATCGCCACAATCTGCGCGGGCGTGGCAGGCGGCGGCGGGTACTGCGGGTTCACCCGCTCGACGCCTTCGGCGGGCTGGTTGTCCGGCGTGAAGCGGGCCCGGTGCGTCGCTTCCTGCTGGGCACGGTGCGACGCCTGCGACCTGCGGACGCCGGTGGCTGCGACGACCGCGCTCGTCGGCAGCGGGCCGCCGGTCGCCTCCGGCGGGGCGGACCCGGGCCGAACCGGCGGAGCGGCGGACGGGGCAACGGACGGGGCGGCCGTGGGAACGGTGGCCGACGTCTCTGGCACGGCCGCTGGGGCCGTGGTCGACGCCGCGGGGGCCGTGGTCAACGCCGCAGCTGGGGTCGCGCCGAAGTCGAAGGACAGCTGGTTCGGGTCCGGCGCCGGCGGCGCCGACGATGGACCGCCGGACGGCGAACTGCCATACGGCGAACTGCCATACGGCGGACTGCCGCCGGATTCGGGCGGAACGATGAACGGGTCGAACGTTCTGTCCAGGAACGCGTCGAGCTCCGCGGGGCTCGTGTCGGCCAACGGATGTCCCGGCGGGAGGGGCTCGCCCGGACGTACCTCCTGATAGCCAAACCGCGGGTCGTGGAACTGGTCCATCTCGGCGAGGAAGTTCCGGGAGACCTGCTGCCCGGGAACGTTGGCGCCCGACTGCGAGATGGCGTCCTGGGTGATCTTGGTGCTCCGCGCGATGACCTCGACGGCAGGCACATCCTCACCGCGGGCCTTCCGGGCCCGCACGTCGCCCAACAGCGCCGCATCCGCGGGGTCTTTCGCCGTCTTGACCGACGTGGGCAGCGCGATGACCAGCGCCTCCTTGGTGTCCCGCCCGCCGCGCCGCTGCCCTTGCGGGCCGTGGAACTGGTGACCGGGCAAGACCTCGTGCGCTGCCGCGGCCGACGTCTGATGCTCGAGATACACGCCTGCCGCTTGCCGTCCGGTGGCGGGCATGCGGCCGCCACGCGCCGTCGCTCCGGGCGCGCCGGGCGGCTGGCTGGCGAGCGCCGCGGGATGCGGGTTGGGGACGGAGCGCTCGTAGTTGCCGATCGCGCCCGGGGCCAGGCCTTGGGGGATGGGTTCAGTACCACTGATGGGCTGTAGCTTCAGTGGCGCGGTGATCGGTCGCAGATTGCTGCCCGGCCCGTCCACGTGCGGCAGCGTGAGCTGCTCGCCGTCCGACGTCGGCGGCTGCGCGGCCGCTGGAGGCGCCTCCGTCGCCGCCACGGGCGGGGGCGACGCGGCCGGCGAGCCTGCATCTGCCGCGGCCGCGGGTGTGACCGGTTCTTCGAACCGCACCGTTGGCCCGTCACCCGACGCGGGCGGCGGCAGCTCCGGCTCCGGCTTCTGCGACGGCGGCAGGTCCTCGCCGGGCGCGTGGGCCTTCGCGCGTGCGTGCGCGGCCTTGCCGCCTATCCACCCGCCGAGCGCGGCGCCGGAGGCCTCGGCCGCCGACGAAATGCTCTGCCCCTGCGCCTCAACATCGCGCGGGTCAGCCTGAGCCGTGAACGCGTGGAGCGCACGGAAGAGCACGACGCACGGCTGGAGGATGGCGCTATTGATACCGTCGAGCGCGGCCGTGACTGCGGTGATGGCAAGCGACATTTCCTCGCACGTCGCGACCACGTCAGCCGCGACGGCGGCGACACCCAGCGTGGCGCCGAAGGTGAAGAAAGCCGCCACGACCGCGCCCCCGGCAATGACCTCGGCCGCGGTCTGGACCACACCGACGATCCCGTTGACGACGGTGAGCACCTGCGACACGGTGTCGACGACCGCCGAGACGGCCGCGATCGAATTGGCGAGCGTCTCGTAGTCCTCGTTGCCCTCGCCGAACTTGGCGATCGTGGCCCCGGTCTCCGCCCAGTCGCGCCCTATTAGCCCGTGCAGCGCCATCGCCCCGCCGAGCGCGGGACCGATCGCGGGCACGAGCCGCGTCGCGATGCCCATGCCCAAGCCCATCTTGGCCCCGGAGGCGACACCGGAGGCGAAGCCGCTTCCGACCGCTTCGCCGACGAACTCGGCGCGCTGCAGCGACGCGGCCGCGCCGACCCGGCCCTGCGCGCCCGACCAGCGCTCGTGCTCGGCGAGTTCGACGTCGATGAGGACGAGATCGTCGGTGCCGAGCGCGCCTGCGCCGGTTTCGGGCACGACCGGCGCTCGCGGTTCGGCGTCGGGTTCGGCGTCGGGATCGGTGCCGGGTCCCGCGGAGGATGGACCCTGTTCCCGACCCCTCGCGCCGCCCCCCTCGGCGGCCTGCTCCGGCTGATCGGGACTCCCGCCGTCCTCGTCGGCCGCGTCCTCGGCGGGGGCCGGTTCGGCGGCGTCGGGCGTCTCGACGGGCTCCGGCTCCTCGCTCCCGGCATCGCCGACCGGTGCGCGCTTGACGGTGGGGTCGGTGACCGCGTCCACCGCCGCGGCACGGGTGTCAGCGTCGAGGCCTTCAGTCGCGCGTTCCAGCACCCGCTTCGCCCGGTCCGACGCGACGGCATCGAGCGGTGCGGGCGAGCCGACCGCGCTCGGGGCGGCGGCGCCGGCCGCACGCCTGCGCACCGCGACCGACACGCCGCGGTTGCCCAGGCGGCGCTGTAGGTCGGCGGGCGCCATCGGGGTCGGTCGCCGCGCAGCGTTCGACGCCGCGGGCGGGCGGCGTTCGGGGCCTGCCCGGTGGGTGAGAGACGCGGGGGTCGGAGCCATCGGGTGCACGACTACTTCGCTGGAGCTTGCTTTTCGAGGGCGGCCACCCGTTCCACCAGCTTGGGAAGCTCAGCCGCCGCATCCTCCAGCGCTCCGATCCGGCCGACGAGACCCGCGCACAGGGCTTCTACGGGCTTCACCCATCGCCGCCCGCTGGTGTCCGGCGGGTCCACGATCCCCTTGTCTTTGCCGAGGGTCACGCAGCCCAGCAGGATCCAGCTCTCCCCGCAGGCGCAGGCCGAGCAGGCGGTCAGGGCGGTGCAGACCGGGGTCTTGTCGCCCGCGGTCCGACGGCACACCCGGTCGCCCAGCGCGTCAAGTTCCGGTTCGGTGAACGCCTTCACCAGGACGTGGTCGCGGACCCGGCGGCAGTCGCACGGCGGCTCGTCGAGACCGCACGTGCAGGCGTCGCGCGGCGCCTCGTCGGAGGTGACGCGCCGCACGGCGATGCAGACCTTCGCGGGCGGCGGCTCGCAGGCGCACGCCTCGGGGCTCAGGTCGAGCTCGACGGGGGCGCACAGCTCGATCGGATAGCCGTGGCCGTCGATGGCCACCCCGCGGTCGATGCACAGCATCCAGCCACCGCCCCCGGTCTGCTTGGGCCGCAGCGTCAGGCCGCACACGACGCCGCACCCGAAGTAGGCCCGGAACACGGTGCGCAGCAGGCTGGTCGGGTAGCGCATGGCCGCGTCCAGGTCGTCCGCGGTGACGATCATGCCGTCGCGGAACTTGACGGCCTCGATGGTGGTGGGCTTCGTCGTCTCGGGAAGCACGTAGGTGCTCTCGGTGGTCGTCATGGCTCTCTCTCGGGGTCGGGGCGGTCAGTCCGCGGAGGTGTCTGCAGTGCCGGAGTCGCCGCCGTAGTCGACGCGGTGGCGGCGCGCGACACGGAACGCCGAAACGAAGTCGCCGCCGGGCCGCTCGTGTCTGAGCTCGGCGGGCGCGATGTCGAGGGGGCGGGCGTCCAGCATGCGTCCGCAGGCGTCGCGCAGCAGCTGGCCGCGGATCGTCACCTCGAACCGGGCGCCGTCGAAGAGGCCCGACCGGCGCCCGGTCACCTCGGCCTGCAGCCAGTCCGGATCCGGGCGGAGGCATACGCCTCGTGCCGTGTCGCCCTCCTCGTCGATCGCGGCGAAGCGCATCGGCAGCGTGCGGCTCACCCAGTAGTCGTCGTCGTCCTGGGTGAGGACGGTGACGAAGATGCTGGCGTGGTGGATCGTCGCGATCCGGATCGGGCGGGTGAACCGGATCTCCAGCCCCTCGGCGATCCGCTCGGCGAACTCTGCCCACGGGATCCGTTCCCGCCAGCCGCGGTCGATCCAGTCCTGCCACGAGATCTGCTGCACCCGCGGTAGTCGCACGTCGCAGCCTTTCACCAGCTCGTAGAGCAGCGGGTTGCGGTAGACGAAGGGCCGCACCACGCAGACGTTGGGCGCGTCCGTTGCGAACCCGTAGCGCGGCTCGCAGCCGGGGTCGGCCAGGTCGCGGATCTCCACGCAGGCGATCGGGACGCAGACCTCGGGCTCGGGGTCGTACCGCCAGCCGTCGAGCCCGGTGGCGCACAGTTCGCCGGGCTCGGCGAACACCCAGCCGACGTCCGGGCTCACCGGGACGTTCCAGGGCTCGGGGCCGGGGCGGGCGCCGGTGCGGCGGCACATGTAGGCGTCGTGGCCGATGCACGCGCCCTCCGGGTGGGTCGGGCAGCGCCGGTCGACCGGGTCGCACTCCGGCCGCAGGGTGAAGACCACACCCTCCTTCCACCATTGCGCCCGCTCGCCCGCGAACGGGAAGCAGCCGTCGGTCTCCGGCGGGTGGGAGGCGAAGTGCGCGCTGAGGGTGTAGCGGCCCGCCGCGGTCGGGGGTTCGCCGACGATGTCGGACGGCCCGATGTGGCCGCCCTTCCAGTAGAGCATGCGCCCGTGGCGGTCCAGGGCGAGCCCGCCGGTCAGTTCGACGCACCCGCGCTCGACGACCAGGTTGCCGTCTTCGTCGACGGCCAGCCCGAGCCCGACGACGACGCCGTAGCCGTGCAGGGCCCGGTTCAGCAGCCGTTCCCGGCGCACCTCGTCGGCCAGGCCCGCGTTGAGCTGGTGGGCGGTCAGCATCTGGCGGGGCCGGAAGCTGGGTCGGGCCGACCACGCGCTCCGCTCCGCCGGGTTCTTCGTGGGCATCGATCGCTCCTTCGTTGCTAGTGCAGTCGCTGGGGGCCGCCCAGGGGGGCGCCGTGGTCGAGGACGACCGGGTGACACGGCGGCGCGGGCAGGGTCCACGCGCCGGGCCGGGTCGTGGCGCCGAGGCGCCAGTGCACGTCGCTGTGCAGCGCCGCCGCGTCGAGCGGGAAGTCGACGTCCAGCCGCCTGCTGCGGTCGGCGGCGTCCGCGGAGGTGTAGCGGACCTGCAGACGGCAGTGGGCGGGGACGAACGCGGGCACCAACCGTTCGATCACCGGCTGTAGCGCCGTCCGCTCCGCCCGGTCGACCTCGACGGTGACCGTCACCGTGGCGGCCCGCTCAGCCAGCACGAGCTCCGGGTCCGGGCAGCCCCGCCCCAGGGGAGTGCTGCCGAGGACCATGCGGCCCGCCCGGGCGGGCGGAGGCCGCTGCGCCCGGCTCACCGTGTCGACGCCCAGGCGCCCGGCCGCCGCCCCGACCGACGGGCCGCCGCCCGCGCCGAGGAACCATGCGACGGGCTCGTCGGCGCTGTCGGTCACGGTGGCCCGCTTGTCGGTCACCAGGTCCAGCAACAGCTGCAGGCCCCGGTGCGTGCCACGCTGATCGAGCAGGTCCGCGGCCTGCGCCAGCAGCGCCGACCGGATCCGGGCGGGCAGGTCGCCCAGCGGTGGGAACCCCAGCCAGCTCAGCAGGTAGTCGGTGTGGGCGTCGTCCGCGGTGGCCGGGTCGATGCCGTCGGGGAGGGCGGCCAGTTTGGCGTCGAGACCGTCGAACAGCAGCTCGTAGGGGGCCAGGATGTGCCGCAGCTCCGCGGCGGCCTGCGGGTCCTCCCGGTAGACGGCGGGCAGGTCGTCGAGGTAGGTGACGTCGGGGTAGCGCACGCGCAGGGCGACGAGGGCGAGCGGGGTGCGCCCGGGAGGTGTGTGCAGCCGCACGCGGAGCCAGAGTGTGGACGCGACCGCGTCGTCGAGCGGGGCCGCCAGCTGCTCGACCTCGCCGGTGTCGGACACCCCGGGGTAGGCGACGGCCTCGTCATCGCGCCACGGCAGCAGCGCGTCCAGCTGGTCGACGAGGTCCGCAGGCACCGGCCCGCCGAGCAGGTCCGCCGCCCGATCCGTCGTCCATGCGTCGTCGGACGCGGCCCAGGTGACGTCCATCGCCGTGCCCACGGGGAGCACCACGTCGATCTCGGCCCGGTTCCAGCCCGCCCGCGGCCCCGGCGGCGAGACCAGTGCCGGGGTGATGAAGGTCGACGTTCGCGCGCCGGTGGGGCCCGGCCGCGCCGCGATGTCGGCGAGGCCGCGCGCGCAGGCGACGACGAGCCCCGCCGGGCCGCCGACCAGTGCCGTCGGCCGTCCGAGCGGCAGGTCGAGCTCCTGGTGGTCCTCGACGTTGCCGGTAAGGCTCACCGCCTGGTAGACGGCGCGGTCGTCGGACAGGGCCGTGAGCAGGTGGATCCGTGCCCCCCGGGCCCCGGTCACCAGCGTCGGACGGCCGTGGTGCACAGCGCCGAGCGCTATCGCGGTGACGGCGCCGGTGACCGGGTTAACCACGTAGGCCTCCGTCGAGGCCACCGGATCGAGCACGACCAACCGATCCCCGGCGACGGCCAGCGCGGGCGCACCGCCCTCGGGGCCGGGCACGGCGATCGGCGGCGGGCAGGTGCGCCCCCAACAGTCGACATGCCGCAGCCACCACCGGCCCGCGGGTCCCACCTCGACCAGCCACACGCCGTCGCGGCCGTCCTCGGCGGTGTCGGAGATGCCAGGGCGGGCAACCGGGGTGAGCCGCTGGAGGGTGGCCGCGGCGTAGCGGTCGAGACCGCGGTAGGTGAGCACCCACAGCAGGCTGCGCCCGGACAGGAGCCGCCGTGCGGGTGTGGGGCTGTAGAGCCTGCCGCCTACGACCGGCCCCCGGGTGCCCGGCAGCGGCCTGCGCACGAGCCGCCGCGACGGCCGCAGCCACCGCAGCACGCCGCTGTCGTCGACCGTGGGCAACGCCCCCGCCTCGGCCGCGCCCGGGATCGGCACGAGGGCCAGCTGGTCCGGGACGACCAGCCGATCGCCGCTCACCGTCAGGTTGCGCCGCGCGCCCGCGGCCCACTGCGCGGGCAGCGCGAACCGGTACATCCGCTCGTCGACGACGGTCATCGCGCCCGCCCTGCCCGTCCGGCGACCGCTGAGGAAACCTCGACCCGCTCGGCCACGATCAGCCCGTCCGGCGCCACGGCGACCGGGTCTGTCCCGAGCGGGCCGCCCGCGGTGCCCACCTGCACCGCCCCGACCTGCTCCACCGCGGGTACGCCTGCGGCGACAGCCTCCAGGTCGACGACGGTCAGCTCCCGCCCTAGCGGCCACGCCACGGCGGCGAGCCTGCGGTAGACCGCCGCCTGCACCGCGGACTCGACGTCGGCGGCCACCGCCCCGGCGGCGATGGTCACCGTCACCGCCACGTCGACGGCCACCACGGCCGGACCCTGCACGACGAGCCGTTCGCCCAGCACCCGCCGGGGCGCGAGCCGGGCCGCTACCGCGTCGAGGTAGCCCTGCGCGGGCCACACCGGGGTCGGTGGCCGCCCGCGGCCCGACCACGGCGGCTGGTGGGGAACGACGACGAGCGTCCGCGTTCCGTCCACGGGGTGGCCGCTCAGCCTGCGGTCGAACCGGGGCAGCACCTCGGCGCGGGCGACGGCCATGCCGGTGAGCCCGCTCGCGGCCGCCACCAGCTCGGCGTCGGTCAGCAGGGCCGCGCGGGCGACCGCGGCCTGCCGAGCGGCGCGGGCGAGGTTGTCGGGCGTCATGCGGTCGGCGCCGTCCGCGAGGACCTCCCGGTTCTGCCCGTAAGCCTGCGGCCCCAGCGCGGGCACCGCCCACGACAGGCCGGGTCGCAGGTTCCCGGCCATGCCGAGCGTGCGGACGAGCCCGGTGTGACGGATCCCGGCCCCGGTCCCCGGACGGCGGCCGTTGACCCCGTTGCCGAACAGCACGTGGTCGCCGAAGACGACGTAGTGCGGGTCGTCAGGGCCGGACCGGACGAAGTCGAGCCGCCCCTCCCACGGCTCGTCCCCGACCCGGACCTCCGGCGCCCCGAGGAGATCGGTGGTGTCCAGCACGATCACTTGGTCGGGTTGGCCGGTGCCCGTGCCCAGCACGGCGGCCGCGTCCCAGCGGCGCTGCACGACCGGGAGCACGTTGATCGCCGCGGCCCGGATCTGCGGGGCCACGGGGAAGAACCCCCGGTCGAACGTGAGCCGCAGCTCGGCGCCGCCGGTAGCGGTGCCCGCCGGGGGCACCGCTAAGACGACGACGCCCGTATTGGCCAGCCCCGCCGTGCCGTCGCGCACGACCGCCAGTTCGCGCCACCTGGCCGCCCCGACCCGGTAGGCGTACCGGACCGGGCCCCACGGCCGGTCGGCGGGCGGTGGGCTGGGGGGCGG
Source organism: Pseudonocardiales bacterium (assembly GCA_023252195.1). Classification (GTDB taxonomy): domain Bacteria; phylum Actinomycetota; class Actinomycetes; order Mycobacteriales; family Pseudonocardiaceae. The sequence continues at coordinate 8,848 of JAHEXI010000012.1, read as the reverse complement.
CGTCACCTCGATGCCCAGCGCGACCTGCGCGGGCCCCGCCGCGCCGAGCGGCCCGTCGAATCGGAGCGTCACCACGCTGTCCGCGGGACGCCCGAGTGCCCACGACCCACCTCCGGTGGGCGGCGCAGGCGACTCGACGCCGTCGCGGGTGAGGCCGATGCCGTCGAGGGCGGCAGGCGGGAGGTAGAGCTCCACATCGGTGTCGAGCGCGAAGTCCACGTCGAGGTGCTGCAGGCAGACCACCTCCGTCGCGGCCTGCACGATCCGCCCCGCCGGCAGCGGGCTGACGGGCCAGATCAGGCCGCGGGCGGGGGTCGGGCCGGTGGGCTGCTGCCCGAGAAGGGCGGCGAACGCGCGGCGGTACCGACCGCCGACGAGGCCCGCCCGGAAGACCTGCTGGTCGACGACCCAGGCCAGGAGGTCGATCAGGGTCATGCCGGGGTCGTGCAGGTTGTGGTCGGTCCAGTCGGGCGCGTAGCGGGGGATCTCGCCGCGCGCCAGCTCGACCAGCTGGTCGAACTCGATGGTGTCGAGGTCGGGGACGACGTCGCTCACGAGACATCCTCCTCGGCCGCGGTCACGACCACCGTGACATCGGTGGGCTCGGCGGTCACCTGACCGTCGGCGGGAACAGCGTCGGTCGTGCTCAGCTCGACCGACACCACCCGGTCCAGCCCGTCGACCGCGCCGAGCGCCCGGAGCACGTCGCTGCGCGTCGCTGGGCGCCCGAACGGCCAGCCGGTGCCGTCCGGGCCGCCATCGACCGGGTGGAACAGCCGGGTCAGGACCGTCTTCGCGGACTGTTCGACGTCGGCAAGCACCGCCCGCGGGGCAACCAGCCGCACCGTAACCGTCGCCCCGACATAGACGGGGGCCTTGACCACGATCGCGGCCGGGCCCAACCCGCCCCAGCCCGCAGACCGCAGCAGCGCGGCGACCGCGTCGCGGCGAGCCAGGGTCGGCACCGGGCGCCGGGTGCCGTCACGTACCGAAAGGGTGACGGTGATCGGTGTCCGGGGGCCGGTCGGCGGAGCGCAGCGGGCGCGGACGACGTCGGTGGCGGACGCGACGGCCAGCGCCTCGACGTCGGCGAGGGTGAGGGCCCTGCCCGCGTGCCGCAGCAGGTCGGGCGCGCCTGCCAGGAGGGAGTCGCGGGCCGCCTGGCCGACCTGCGCGGTGTCCGTCCCGCCGGAGCCCCCGGCGGCGTCGATGGGGAGGACGACCGTGTCGACGCCTTCGACGGCCGAGGTCAGCTTGGCCTCCGACCAGGCGGCGACGTTGCCCGCGGTGCCGCCACCCTGCTGGTAGGCGAAGGCCCGGATGCCGTCGCGGCCCGCGGGCGGGATCTTGCCGTTGCGGCCGTCGCCGAACATCACCCGGCCGGAGCCCGGCTCGAGCAGGTAGACCCGCGCGTCGGCGTCCTGTCCGAGGAGGCCGTCCACCCGGCGCCATAGCACCCAGGACCCGGGGAACTTCGCCGGGTCCGTGACGACCACCGGGTCCGGCCCGTCGTGTCCGGCTTGCAGCGTCGCGAGCTCCTCGTCGCTGAGCCGCTCGCGGACCCGCAGCTGCACGGTGTCGGGCAGCACCGGGGCCGCGGCGAGCGCGACCGTGAGTCCCGGCTCGCCGAGGCTGGAGCCGAGGATCTCATTCTCGACGGCGCGGGCCTGGCTGATCGCGACGGCGTTGAGCCACAGCCCGCGCACCTCGGGGGCCCAGGCCGTGGCGCCCGCCTGCTCGGGGCGCATCCGCAGCCAGACGCGGTCCCGCCCGAAGAGCCGCACCGTCACCGGGTCGACGTCGATCGACAGGGTGACCATCCCGCGGCGGCGCAGCGCGGCGGTGCGGTCGTCCACGCCGACCGCGTGCCAGCCGTCGGCCATGCGGAGGTCCACGTACAACGGCCCGGTGCCCGCCTGGTCGGTGGCGTCGACGAGCAGCGACACCGACCCGACGCCGACCGGGCCAGTCAGCCCGAGGAACAGGGCGCGGTCGCCGTCGTTCACCGCCACCGCGCCCTGGAACAGGTCGAACCGGGCCTCGGGCACCAGCGCGGCCTGGGTCTGGTCGCGGACGTCGAGGTTGTTCTCGACCAGCAGGACCTCCGGCGCCCGCTGGTCGGCCAGGACGAAGCGGGCCTCGATCGCCAGGATCTCCGGCGGGTGCATGGCGGAGGTGTCGACGGTGACCGACTGCACGTTCCCGTTGGTCTGCACGATGTAGTTCGGGCGGCCGTAGTCGCCGCCGACGAGCCGGGCCCGGACCCAGTAGTCGGTCTTGCCGCCGATCTCAGTCGGCGACAGATCGTCGGGCACCGTGAAGCCGACCTTTCCGGTGCTGGACAGGTTCGCGGTGCCGTCGACGAAGCCCTCCTCGAGGCGCCGCCAGCCCTGGCCGTCGTAGTACTCCCACGACAGCTCGGGGTTCTGGTAGCCGCGTTCGAGCGCGCTCTCGGTCCAGACCGGGCCCGCCGCCACCGTGCCCGGCAGCAGGACCCGGCCCGCGGCGGGCGGCTGGGTGGTCCAAGCATCGGTCAACTGCGCCCACACCTTCGAGCCCACCTTCTTCTGGCGTTGGGCCGTCTGCTGCGCCGGGTTTGCCGCGGGCCCGAAGTCCAGGGCCTCGACGGCGTCGGTGGTGTCGAGCTCGGCCAGGGTGCCCAGGTTGGCGGCCTGGACGACGGTAGACAGAAGGAGAGCCGCGGGCTGGTAGGCGGGCGTCGCCGCGTCGCCCGCCACCGCCGGGGCGAGGGTGGCGACGCCCTCGGCTGCGGACAGCACGACGTAGGCCGTGCCGTCGATGATCAGCCGGTGGTCGGGTGCGGTGTCATCGTCAGTCGCGTCGAGCTGCATTTCGGCCCGGTTCGCGGGGTCGGGGAACGATCCCTCGTAGTGCGAGGCGGTCGGCTTGACGTAGCGGAGGAAGGTGAGCGGCGTGCCGAGCTGCAGCGCGGACTCGTCGATTTGGTAGACGCGCATCCCGCCGTCCACGATCCGGCGGTTGTCCTCCCCGAGCTCGACCAGAACGGGGGGATTCCCGATCTCGACCCAGTGCGGCGGCTGGCCGCTGACCGTGACAACGGCGTCATGCAGGAGGTAGCCGACGGTCGCGGCCGCGAGGGCGGCGCGGAAGAGCCGCTCGTCCGTGCCGCCGATGACCACCTCGGGTCCCTGGTCGGGACCGGTCCGGAGCAGCATCGGCCGCCCGGTCGGCGTTCCGGCGGGGGGAGGCGGGGTGGCCGTGAGATCGTCGGCGTCGGGCCAGACGAGCGCCCCGCCCGAGCCCAGCGCGACCGTCACCGGACGACCGTCGACGCCGAGCAACCCGGGATCGGCGTGCAGCGTGGTCATCGCGCGCACGGTGTCCGCGAGGCCGTCGCCGGACACGGACGTCGGGTCGTCCGTGCCGACGCGCAGCACCCCGCGCGGCGTCCGGTCGGCCGCGGCGTAGGCGACCCAGAGGCGGTCCGCCGGGTCGTCCTTCCGGCGGAACCGGGTGGCGGCGGGCGCAGTGTCATCCACGGCGAACCCGTTGGCGGCCAACGGTTGCCAGGTCGCAGTGAGCCGTGTGGCTGCCTCGAACGGCGCGATCTGGGCCAGCGACACGGCGCCCGCCTGGTCGATCGCGACAAGCTCCACCCGATCCGGGCGCTTCGGCCAGTCCGGGCCCTGCACGGGGGTGAGCTGCCAGGCGCCGATGAGCGTGGGCGCGCCGCTGCCGTCGACCTTCTGCCAGTCGGTGCCGACGGCGGTGCCCGCGTCGGTCACCTTCAGCGCGTAGAGCGCCCCCTCGGCCACGCCGAACAGGACCGCGGCCACACCCGAGCCGGGCGGCGCAGGCGCGAGGACCGGGCCGGGCGGACGGCCGTTCCCCGGCTGAGCTGCCGACGGCGCGGGGTCGGGCAGCTTCTGCCAGGCTGCGTCGGCCGTCGGGACCTCCTGGTCGCCGAAGCGGCGGATCCTGGCCGTGTACAGCTTCCCGTCCCGGGTGGCAGCGACCACCAGGTCGGCCCCTGGCGTCGCGGTCTCGGCCGCGGCGGCGCTCACCAACGGGAGCCGCTTGCCGTCGGAGTCCGCCGCCTGCAGCACGTGCCAGCGCAGGCCGCCGTCCGGGCGGAACGCCAGCGCCTGCAGGTCGTCGTTGCGGCCCACGCCGTACCCGCGGACGGTCGCCGGGTCGGCCACGGCGGCGATCTCGAAGGTGGCCAGGGACGAGTCGACCATCGTGATGTCCACCGTGGCGACGGCGCCCTTCTTGGACAGGGTCTCGGGGGCGGCGAGGGCGAACGCGTCGAACCGCAGCGGCTCGGGCCCGAACGGGAAGAATCGCCCCGCAGTGGAGAGCGGGGTGCCGTTGTAGAACGCGCGCGCGATGGTGGCGCTGCCCTCCGGCGGGTCCTGGTCGGGCTGCACGAGCGAGGCCACGGCGACACGGACCTCGGCAGCGGGCGAGCTGAGGCTCCGCAGGCTGCGCACCGGGCCACTGAGCTCGGCGCGCAGCCAGCGGCCGTCGTGGCCGTCGACCTTGACTTTGTCGACGGCACCCGCGTCCGGCTTGACCAGGTTGACGGTGCCGCCGGTGGTGCCGCGCAGCACCAGCGGATGCCAGGCAGGCGCGGGGTCGCCGTCCTTCGTGCCCCACATCGAGTACGCGACGGCGAGGCCGGTCAGCTCCCGCGCGAGATGGGGCGGGGTGAGGACGAGCGAGATCTGGGCGGGCTGCTTCAGGTCGAACAGCGCGGAGTGCCCGACGTAGAAGGCGTGATGTTGCAGGTCGCGGAGGGTGAATGACGGGAACGACGCGATCCTCTTCACGGTCGCGCCCGCCGCAACCGGCGCCTCCAGCGGGTCCAGGAGGGTCACGATACCGGTGTTCTTGTCGACGGTCGCGATCCGGTACGCCGCCGTCCCGATCCGCAGGACGTCCGCGGCGGCCAGCCCGACCGCGGGGCTGAGCTGCAGGGTCTGGCCGCCCGCGGCTGCGGGGCTCACCACGGCGTAGCTCCCCGGCGCTGGAGCGGGCTGGGCTATCGCGGTGACTCGCGCGGGGGCCAGCTCGATGCGGTCGGCGGCCGGGTCGACGGCGATCAGCTCGGCGAGCTGCCCTGGCACCACCTGCAGCCCGCTGGCGGTCTCGAACGGCACCGGGTCGCCGCCCGCCACGGCCACCGTCACCTGTGTTCGCACCGGTGCGAACACGGGAAGGGTGGAGCCGTCGGCGAGCGCCATCGCGAGCACGCCCGCGGCGGCGCGCGGCGGCAGCGGTGGCAGCCCGAGGAAGTCGAAGAAAGCCAGTGCGTCGCGCACGGCCGTCTGGTCGAGACGCCGGGTCGTCTCCTCCCCCAGCCGGGCGGCGATCGCGAGGAGGGCGGAGGCGAAGTCGTCGCGCTCGCCGGTTGGTGACCACCGCGGCGTCAGGGCCGAGGCCAGGCGGCTCAGCTGGGCGCGCAGCGCCGCGGCTCGGCGGGGATCGACCGGCCGGAGGAGGGTTCGGTAGCTGCTCACCGGCTCGCCGATTCCTGGAAGTAGAACGGGTACACGAAGTTGCCGGGCTGGTTGGTGGCCCGCACCTCGTAGTCGATGACGACGTCGAGGTAGCCGCGCGCGAGGCCGGCCGTGCCGACCGTCACCTTCTGGACGTTGATGCGGGCCTCGTAGGTACGCAGGGCGTCGCGCACGGTGGTCGCGATCTGCGCGACGACCTGTGCCGTGACCGCCGCGAACACCAGCTCGTGGATCCCGCACCCGAAGTCGGGCCGCATCACCCGCTCGCCCTTCGCGGTCGTAAGGATGATCAGGATCGACTGCTGGATGTCCTGCTCGTAGGACACCGTCGCGACCAGACCCGTCTCGGAGGCGATCCGGGGTGGGAAGGCCCAACCGGTGCCGAGGAACTCGCGTCCCCGCTCGTCGCCGACCGTCATAGCTACCCGATCACCACCGTGGGCGCGCCGAGCGCGACGGCGTTGGGCGCACCCGCCTCGACGATCTGGTCGCCCTGGCGGACGGCGGGCAGGCCGCCGATGAGCACCGTGGCACTCCCGACCGCGACGACCCCGCCGACGTGCGGCTTGACGCCGTCGACGAGCGGACAGGTGTGGAAGTCGGAGCCCGCCCGCCACGCGGGCATGCCGCCGATCAGCACCGTCGGGCAGCCCGGTCCGGGGCCGAGCGGGGTGCCGTGGCTGGTGAGGTCACCGACCCTGGCGGCGGGCTGGCCCATGATGTCTCCTTTAGTTGATCTGGACGAGCGCGCCGTTCAGCGCGAGGGTCCCCGAGGACTTGACGTTCAGTGCGGTGGTCGCCTCGATCGAGACGGACGCCGCCTTGAGGGTGAGCTGCTGGGCCGCGCTGATCTCGATGGCACCGGACTCCGAGCGGAACGTGATGACGTTCTGGTGCGCGTCGTTGATGACGATCGTGTTCTGGTCGAGCAGGATCTGCTTACCGTCAGACAGCCGCACCTCGATCTCGGGTGCAGCCTGGTCGTCGTTGAACCGGACGGTGTGTCCCGAACGGCTCTTGAGCAACCGAGTGTTGTTGCCGTCGTCGGCGGTCACGGGCGGCTTCAGCCTGCCGTTCCACAGCGCGCCGAGCACGTAGAGGTGCGAAGGGTCGCCCTCCTCGGCGCCGACGAGCACCTCGTCGCCCACCTCGGGCAGGAAGTACGTGCCGTGGTCGTTCCCGGCCATCGGCATCGCGATGCGGGCCCAGAAGCTGGTGTCGCTACCTGTGTGCCAGGGCAGCCGCACCCGCACGCGCGCCAGGTGCTCAGGGTCCTGGTTGTCGGTCACTGCGCCCACGGCCAGGCCGACCAGGAAGCCGTCGGACTCCCGCTCGGCCTCGGCGGTCGGTGGCCACGCCGTCCCGTCCATCAGATCGTCGACTCCTGCACCGTGAACGTCGTCTGGTAGCCGCGGCCGTTGAGCTTGTGGGTGGCCGCCGAGACGTAGTAGGTCCGGCTGAACGCCCTGCCGAGCCCGCCGAGGGCGATGTTGGTGTCCGGCAGGATCTCCGGCACGCCGATCGACTCGCCGCTGCCGGTCACGAAGTCCTGGCCCCGTTCCTCCAGTGCCGCTTTGGCCCGCGCGTCGGCCTCGGCCTGGGTGTGGACCGCGGCGCGCATGTGCAGCACGGGCGTCGAGGACAGTGCGGTGACCACCCGCTCGCTGCCGCTCTCGGTGCCTGCGGCGTGCCCGGAGTCGTCGCCGCGGCGGGCCCGGCCGAGCACCGCCTCGCCCTTGGCCGCCGACCAGCCGTGCACCTGGACCTCGGCGACCTGGCGGGCCAGGTTGGCCTCCGGGCGGAACGAGAGGAGGCCCTGACCCCAGTCCAGCTCGACGACGTCGCTCGCGTCGTTCTGCCGTCGGCCGAAGTAGAGCTTGCGGTTGCGGTGGTAGAACGTGGCGCCGTTGCGCTCGGCCAGCTTCCCGAGGAACGCCATGTCGCTCTCCTTGTTCTGGTCGATCCGGAGCTTCACGGGGCTGGTCGGGCGCACGTCGGTGGCCACGCCGCCGATGCCCGCGATGTCCTCGACCGCCACGCTGTCGGGCTTGTTCTCCCAGTGCCGGGTGTTCTTGCCGACGGTCAGCGGGTAGAGGTCGTCGTAGCCGCTGACGGTGAGCGTGGGCGTCGATCCAGCCGCGAAGTTCGTGGTGATCTCGGTGAGGACGCCCGTCAGCATCGGCGGCCCAAGCTTCGCCGGGTCGCCGTAGCCCACCCCGATCTCGACCTTCCGGCCGAACGCGAACAGCTCGAGCAGATCGACCCGCTCCTCCGCGCGCGTGGCGAGGAACTCGCGGGCCTCCCAGTCGAATGCGCTCGCGATCGTGAAGGAGAAGCGGGCCGCGGCCTTCTCCTTGAAATCGACGCTCACCTCCGACACCGCCAGGTACAGGTCGCGCAGCACGTCCTCGCCGCCGACCTTGATGACCGCGGTGGGCACGTAGAAGTCGCCATGCCTGCGCTCAAGCTCCGCTATCTGCATTGGCGGCCTCCTTCCCGGCGTCACGGTCGATCGGCGGCAGCACCAGCACTCGGCCGGGCTCGATGCGCCGCGGATCGTCGATGTCGTTCTCGGTGGCGATGAGCCGCCAGCACCGGACCTCGCCGTACTCCCTGGCGGCGAGCAGCCAGATGCTGTCGTGCGCCTCGAACACCCGCCGCTTGGTCTTATCGGCCGAGTTGCGGCGGGGATCCTCGAGCTGTTCGGCGATCGTCTTGTACTGCTTGAAAGTGACGGAGAGGGTGGCGCGCACCGGGGTTCCGTCGGAGCGGAACATGGTGAGCTTCTGCGTGACCTTCGCGACCACGGCGCGGAAGGCGAACGAGCCCCAGCGGAACTCGACCCGCGGCGGCGCGTGCAGGTCCCCGTCGATGGCCAGCATGGCGGCGAACTGCCGGGTCGTCGTGGTCACGTCCGCGCCACCGCCGTCGGTGTAGGTGTCGAACAGCAGGTCCATGGTCAGCACCTGCGCGTTTCCATTGACGAACTGGATGATCGGGCTCGACAGCCCGGGCGGGGCGGTCTCCTGGAAAGCCGCCGAGTACTCGACGCTGTACTCGGTCGGGTTGAACAGCACGTTGACCGCCTGACCCTTGTTGCGCCCGTCGAGCAGGGTGACGACGGCTTTCGCCAGCTCCTGGCCCATCGGTCGATCACCTCCTCCCGTGTCGTTCCTGTTCCACCTGCATCCGCTTCTCGAACCGCCGCCACAGGTCGCGGTCGAGCCGGTCGAGGTCGACCGGGTACGGGGGCGGCGGCCCGGCCTGCGGCGGCGGTGCCGCGGGCCGGGCGACCGGACCGGCCGGGGGGTCCGGGGCGGTCCGGTGCACCCGCGCGACCGGGC
>JAHEXI010000036.1 GCA_023252195.1 Pseudonocardiales bacterium | reverse complement strand
AACTTATCGACCACGACACGTACCGAAGGCGCGCCGCCAATGGAATCGTAGATGGTCACGGTCCACCCTCCCCAGGCCCGCCCTGTGGTTGCCAATTTCTGACGAAAGCTATCAAACAAGATCATTGTTACCTCCATGTAACCGGTGGTGACACCAGCGTCAAGAACTACTCACGGCCCGTCCACGAGATCGGCGGGATGGCCCCCGGCGTCCGCAGCCGATCCCAGAGACAGTGTCAGAGGGCGACGCGGCAGCACAGCAATTCGATTCGGCTGCACCCGTGTCCGTCTCGCGTGCACCGCCTGCTCCCGGGCCCCCACGACGGCTGGATGCACACGCTCCATAAGTGGCTGGTTCGGCCAGCCGACCGGGGCGCGACCGAGCACGGCCCGCCAGGGCCGCGCGCAGTGTCGTGGTCCCGAGGAGGCTGACCCGGTAAGCCCCGGCTCGCAGGATGAGCACGCCGCCGCAGGCGGCTCTTGATCCATTAGAGCCAAATTCGGCAGCATAACGACATGGCGTGGCCGGTCTGGTTAGGCTCGTGAGTGCAACGGCGTGCGGAGTCGGGAGGACACGGGTGGCTGAGTCACACTGCGCGGTGATCACGACGACTGACAGCGTGGAGGCCGCCGAGGAACTCGGAAGGGGGATCGTAGAGGCGCGTCTTGGGGCGTGCGTCCAGATTGTCGGGCCAATTCGCAGCATCTACCGTTGGGAGGGCGGCGTTCAAAGCGATCAGGAGTGGCAGTGTTGGGTAAAGACCAGTGCTGACCGACTCGACGCGCTCACCGAACACATCAAGAAAAATCACAGCTACGACGTGCCGGAAGTCGTCGCCCTACCGATTGTCGGCGGCAGCGACGATTACCTGTCGTGGGTCACCGACGAAACCCGCCAAACCTAAGCAGCACTCCGCGCGTTACCGGCGGAGAGTTGACATGATTTGGTCACGCAGGACGCTGGTGGGGCCCCCGTTGCTCGTCGAGGGGAGCGTTGCTGCGAGTGCCAAGAGTCGTTGCTTGGCGAGGGTGGTTTCAGTTCGTGTTGTCAGTTCGATAGCGTCTGCGATTAGCGCGGTTGCTCGGTCGTAGTCGTTAGTCTGAGCGGCGTTGATCGTGAGATCGGAAAGCACGATCGCCCGAACCTTGTTCTCCATGGGTGAGAGGGATGTCAGCAGCGAGTCGGCTGCGGCAGTAGCCTCCCGGTGACGCAGGGTCGTGTATGCCGAAACCGTCATGCTCCCGAGCCTGCTTGCGCCGAAGAACGCGGTCCACGGCCGCTCGGACCGTGGACGTGCAAAATCGAAGGCGGTCAGTGCGCGTTCGACCGCGCGCAGTGCTTCGGTCTCGTCGCCCAAGCGCGCCATCTCTTCTGCTTCGCGTGCAGAAAGCCAAGAACGCGTGGCGGGCGCGGACGAGCCGGGGACGTATTTCCTGGCCTCCTGTAGTAGTCGTACCGCGGGCGCGGTGTCGTTTCGCGAGGTGGCTAGGTAGCTCCAAAGCCGAGTGCGCAAGCGGCTAGTGCGCCATCGCCTGTTTCCTTGGCAATTGTCAACGTCGAGCGCCATGCGTTAGCTGCGTCGCTTCCGCGGCCAAGGTCAAACAGGGGCCAGCCCGTCAAGACGTCGGTTTCGCCCATTGCTACCGCGAGATCGTGTCGAATCGACTCGATGCGCGCGTTGGCGAGTAGTGCCTTCAGTGTGTTCCGGTGCTGTGCAATCGATTCGAGCAATTGACGTGCAGGAACGGTTTCCTCAGTGTGGAAGAGGTCGGCGGTTCGATCTTGCATGAGCTGAACGGTTGCTGTGTCGACAGGTCGTCCCTTGTCCTACCGAGTCGATCAGCCGCTGCCACGGGGTTTCGGAGAGAAGACCAGTTCCGGCGGCAGCGGCTGTGGCCCCGGCGACCTTCAACAGGTCTCGTCGGCGCACATCGCTCCCTTCGTTGTGTTGTGCCTTGTCCACGGTAGCTCGGTTCAACGCCCCTTCGTCTGTGTCGGACGATGCAGGTGCTGGGCTGAACCACAGTCGATCTGGTGGGACGTGCAGCGCGCGTGCCCAGGTGTCTAGCTTGTGGAGGTCGCCGGCGGGTGTGGACGATCGCTCGATCCGGCTGAGCTGGCCTTGGGTGATGCCGAGCCAGTGGGCCAGTTGTGCCTGCTTGAGCTGGGGGGATTGGACCGTTCGGTAGGTGCGGAGGAACCGGCCAAAGTGTCGGCTGAGCAGGGCGGACCTGACTTCGGGTTGTTCCCAGAAGTCGGCGGATGGTACCGGCGCGGTATCCGGCGTGGGCTGAGCGGCTGTCGCGCACGGTCCGCATAGGTTGGCGCGGTGGTCGGCTGCCAAGGCGGCACTGCACGACGTGCAACGGCGGCGTGTGTGCTGGTCGCTCATTGGCGCTCCCGTCCTGACGGCATATGCGCGGAGTGTAACCCATAGCAATTGTTTGACCTGCACGTATGCGCCCGATACATATCCGCGGGTCCGCTAGTGGCGCATATGCGCGGTGTTCTTTGCCGATTCGGCCGATCGAGGGCACTGTATGGCCGTCCGAGGTAACCCACGACATGAAGGGGGACGGACCGGTGAGAGGACCAAGGGATGACGACACGAGCGCGGCGCTCGCACGCAGGCGGTGCTAAGTCTTTCGGTAAGGGAGTAGTGGATGAGGGTGCAGAGCGATACCTCTGGGTATTCCCGGAAAAAAACCAGCTTGTGCTTGCAATACCCGGTCTACGTGGCCTCAAATTCAGCGTTGATGAGGCCCGGACGGTGGGAGAAATGCTGATCCAAGCAGCGGACGAGCTGGCCCAAGTATCACAAGAATCTAGGAAAAGGTGGAGACAACAATGGGTGCCCCGAAGGACCTTCGGTTGACGGCTGACTTCGACGAGTGGTTTCCGCAGGGTTTGTTCCTGGTGGGTGAGGTTGCGGCGGTGATGGAGTACCAGTCGCAGGAGGACCGGGCCCGTAACCGGCCGGTGCGGCCACGGATCGATGAGGCCACGGGCTTGCCGTTGTACCGGGGCACGTTCGCCGATCCGGGGGCGGAGAAGGAGCGGGAGAAGTCGGTGACGGTGGAGTTCGCCTGCGCGCATCAGCCGGTTCCTCCGGAGGCGGTTGCGGGTCTGCCGTTTCGGCCGGTGATGTTGGAAGGCATGACGGTCACGCCTCGTGCGGAAGCATCCGGGCAGGCTAAGTGGATCACCTGGGTGATCCGTGCGGTAGGCATGGCCGCTCCAACGGCGGCAACCGGCACGAACGCACACACGCCCAGGTCGGGGGCGTCCCCGAGCCCGGCCCCGAAGGTGGCTGCGGCGTGAGTCTTGGAGTGGATGGCCATGGCTCGACCGCTGAGCCGGATCCGCCACGGACGCTGGCTGACGCTCACGAGGCGGTGGCCCGCATTCGGCCGCCTCAGAAGGCGCCGCTGGCTGAGTGGCTGGCGTTTCACCAGTGGTCAGCAGCGGTGTACGCCGAGGTCGCCGAGATTGATCGGGGTCACCATCACGAGGCGCTGTTTATGGTCGAGCGGGAACGTCAGCGGGTGACCGAGATCAAGACCGAGATTGCCTCCTCAGCGACCGGTGAGAAGTGAGAAGGAGAGAGAGACGGTGATGAAGACGACGAAACCTGGGGCGCCGCTGACGTTGATGCAGGCGCACGACGAGTTGGTGCGGGTCCGTCCGTGCCGTAAGGCGTCATTACCGGTGTGGCTGTCGTATTACCAGCAGTCGGTCGCGGTGTATGAGCAGATCGCCAAGACCGATCCCGGGCACGAGGGCGAGGCCCTGTATTGGGCGCAACGGGAACGAGTCCACGCGAGGGGAATCGAAGCCCCAATGAGGGCACTGGTACCAGGGTGAGTAAACGACGGCGCGGGACAAGCGACTCCAAGGAAGGAGGGGGGCGCTGGGGCAACTGGTGGGCTGCGATGCTGGCTCGGCGGCGGGCGCGCGGATGGCGGGTGTGCCTGAGCTGGCAAACGTGCCGTCGGTGTGGAAGCTTTTCGTTTCTGCCGGTCGGTGTTGAGCCGCTCTGTGGTGGCTGCCGCAGCCTGCAATAACACACACTTCGAAGAGAAACCAGAAGAGAAGTTCAACGCACCCGGGGTGGTGCGGTAATGCCGCACGCCCTCATCAATAACAACAAAGACGTACGCGCAGAAGCGGATTTCTCGGCTACCAACCTTGTCCGCTTCTGCGCTGTCCACCCGAGTCAGGAGTGAACAGTAGTGAGGATACGCACAACGACTGGGCGCGGCGCAAGCCCCCTGTTCGGTCTGAATGAGAACAGCAATGAGAACCGCGTCATGTCGGTCACCGGGATCACCTGTGTCGTGAGCGGGGGTGATCGGTGATGGACGCGCAGATGGTCGCTGTGGTGATCGCGGGTACCGGCGCGCTGGGCCTCGTGATCTGGGTGCTGGCCAAGGTCGGCAAGGTGCTGATCCGCATCGCGGAGGCGTTGGCAGCGGCTGCGGTGGTGCTCTTGGCCGTGTGGCTGGTGATCAAGGCCGTGGGGTGGGCGATCCGACAGGCGGTCACCCACTGGCGGACCAGCCTGACCGTGCTGAGCGTCCTTGGGTGGTGGCAGTGGTGGGGTTGGGCGTCGCTGGTCCTGACCGTGGGTGTGGTCGCGGGAGTGCTCATTGGTTGGCGGCTGGTTGATCTGGCGTCCTTTGATGCGTGGGCGGGTCGGTATCTGCGGGCGTGGTGGTTGTGCTGGACGGTGTATGCGCCCAAGCTGTCCGAGTGGCTGCACGCGTGTGGCCTGGGCATCAGCAACGGCAGTGCTCCGGTGGTGGTCACTCTGGCTCCCCTGGGGCGGACCCTTCGCCGGCGCCGATCCCCGACGCGGGAGCGGCTGCCCAAGGTGCTCGGCGTGCGCTCCGGTGCTTCGTGGGACGAGGTCCGTCTTCGGCTGGTACCCGGCCAGAAACCCGAGGACTTCGACGATGCCGCCCGAGCGTTGGCCTCGGCCCGGGGCGTGACGCGCTGCCAGGTCCGCGAGTTGACGCCCAACATCGTCTCGATCGATTTCCAGCGCCGCAACCTGCTCGCCGACCCGGTGGCCTGCCCGGACCTGACTGTCCTGGCCGGTTTTGAGGGTGGGTCGGTCGATTTGCGGCGGGTGTGGGCCGGACGCACCGAGTACGGCCAGGACTGGCACGTGGCTCTGGTGGGGTCGGCCGGTCATACCCTGACCGCAGGCGCGACGGGCGCGGGCAAGAACTCGGTGATGTGGTGCCCACTGGTCTCCATCGCTCCCGCGATCCGTGATGGGTTGGTGCGGGTGTCGGGGATCGACCCCAAGGGCATGGAACTGGCCTACGGGCGGCGGATCTTTCACCGCTACGCGGTCACTGGCACCGACGCCGTGGCCGTGCTCGACGAGCTCGTCGAGGCCATGCACACCCGCAAGACTGAGTTCGCCGGCCGTGTCCGGGTGGTGCCGATCACCCGTGAGCATCCGTTGGAGCTGCTGGAGTTCGACGAGATCGGCGCGCTGACGCGCTACACCGACCGCAAGACCCGCGATGCGATCACCGAACGAGTCGCCCTGTTGACCACCCAGGGCCGGGCACTGGGATTCACCGTGCGCGGCTACGTGCAGGAGCCCACCAAGGACACCGTGCCGGTTCGGGAGTTGTTCCCCCGCCGGATCTGCCTACGCGTCTCCGCGAAATCCCACGTCGGGATGGTCCTGGGAGACCACGCCCACGAACGGGGCGCGTGGGCCAACCGGATCACCGAAACCGACCCGGGGACCGGGTACGTCTTCGGCGAGGGCATCCGCGAACCCCTGCGCATCCGCGCCGGCTGGGTCCCCGACGCCACGATCAAACAACTCGAAACGTTCGTCACCGGCCCCGTCACCCACGACACCACGGTGCTGCCCTTCCCCACCAAACCCACCGACCCGACCGGGTCCACTCGCGGAGGTGCGGCATGACCGCGCCCACCGAGACCGTGACGGAGTTGCCGACCGGGCGCACCCGGGCGGAGCGGATGCGCCAGCCCTTGGCCGCCGATGTCGTGGCGGCGGTCGCCGATCAACACGGGGTCTGCGTGCGCCCGTTCACCATGGAGGTCGGCGACCCGGACACCGGCGAACTGCGGTATGTGCCCATGCCCTGCGGGTCCACCGTCGCATCGGTGTCCGGGCCCTGTGCCCGCAAGGCTCGGGCGCTGCGCATGGTGCAGTACCGGGAAGGCTGGCACCTCACCGAAGAACCCACCTTCAACGCCGACGAGCCGACCGTCGAGCAGCGGGCAGCGCTGACCGTGCGGGCGGATCTGGTCGCCCACTACCGCGACGCGCTGCACCACGGGCGACCCGAGGACGCGGAAGAGCTGCGGGAGGCCATCCGGGAAGCCGATGACGGACTTCGGCAACTCGGTGTCCGGGGCACTTTGCCCTCACCCGACTCGCCGGTGAAGCGCCCACCGAAGCGATCCACCAAGCGGCGCCAGGAGGCCCCGAACCTGCCCACCCGCAAGGTCAGCAAGACCACCCTGGGTCGGGAGTTCGCCGGCCGGTTCCGTCCGTCGATGTTCGTCACCTTGACCTGCGAGAGCTACGGGCGGGTACGCGAGGACGGAACGCCGGTCGACGCGGGTTCGTATGACTATCGGCGGGCCGCTCGGGATGCGGTGCACTTCGCGTCCCTGCTCGACCGCTGGTGGCAAAACCTCCGCCGCGTCGTGGGCTGGGAGGTCCAGTACTTCGCCACCGTCGAGCCGCAGAAACGAGGTGCGCCGCACCTGCACACGGCCCTGCGGGGGTCGATCCCGCACGAGGTGATCCGGCAAGTCACCGCGGCCACCTATCACCAGGTCTGGTGGCCCCACCACGACCAACTCGTCTACAGCGGTGACCGGTTGCCGGTGTGGGAACCCCGCAGCAAGGCGTTCATCGACCCCGACAGCCGTCAACCGCTGACCAGCTGGGCTGACGCCCTGGACCAGACCGACCAGCCGGCGCACGTGGTGACCTTCGGGCGCCAAGTGCACTCCAAGGGCATCCTCGGCGGCACCGACCAAGCCGGCCGCCACCTCGGCTACCTCACAAAATACCTGGTCAAAAGCGTGACCGAGATCGTCACGCAAGACACCGACACGCAACGCCAACACGCCGACCGGCTACACGCCGAACTGTCGGTCACCCCGTGTTCACCCCGGTGCGCGGTGTGGCTGCGCTACGGCATCCAACCCCTGGGCGTCACCTCCCGCACCGTTCCCGGACAGTGCAAGGGCCGGGCACACCGCCGAAGCACCCTGGGGCTACCCGGACGGCGGGTGCTGGTCTCGCGGAAATGGTCGGGCAAGACGCTGGCCGACCACCGGGCCGATCGGATGGCGTTCGTCGCGCAAGCCCTGGCAGCGGTTGGGATCGAGAAACCACCACAGGACACATCCCGGCTGATCTGGCGCAAACTCGCCCCCGGTGACCCCAGTGTGCCACCACGAGCGCACCTACTTCTGCACGCCATCGCCCAACGCATCGCCTGGCGAGCCGAATACGACCGAGCGCTGCTCGCCGCCACCGGATCACCAGGCGAACACCAAACTTCGGCAACTCGACCGATAGCAGCCTGACCAGGGGGAACGTGATGACCAGGGGAAACGCACCACGGGGTGTGCCTGTTATCGGAGGACCGCTGTGGATTCCGGATGACCTGTCCGAGTTCCTGTCCATACCGGAGAAGACATTGCGTGAATGGCGATCGAAAGGATACGGGCCACCGTGGCGGAAGGTGGGAAAGCACGTCCGCTACGAGCAGTGCGCGGTCCGTGCGTGGTGGGACACGCTGAAAGGTGGCGCTGACGCCGCGTAACTGCTCGGCGTTTCGGCAATTATCGTACTGAGGGAGCATGCACGATGGGGCATATTCAAGATCGCTGGTACAAGGAAGTTCCCGATCCGGAAACGCCCGCCAAAGCGATCCGTGTGCCGACCGCGTTACACGGAACAGGGCTGCGGTACAAAGTCCGGTACTCGACCCCGATGGTCAAGAGCGTTCCAAGAGCTACCCTGACAAGAAACTTAAGGATGCACGGGCCTTCCTGGTAAAGGTCGAGACGGACAAGTTGACCGGTGATTACGTCGATTCAAACGCGGGCAAGGCAATGTTGCGTGAGTACTGCGAGAACTGGCTGAAAGGCCAGTCGCAGGATGAATCGTCGCAGCGCACTATGAGGTCCAAGCTGGAAAAACAGGTGTACCCTTTCCTCGGTGCCCGTTCGCTGTCCACGATCGGCGCCGCCATCATTCGTGACTGGTTGAGCTGGATGAACGGGAACAATATCTCAGAGTCACACAAATCGCAGGTATTCGACCTGCTATCGGCGGTGTTGTCCGCGGCGGTGGACGAGAAGAAAATCCGGATCAATCCGTGTAAGGCAAAGGGTGATCGATGACTACATGGACACGCACCCGCCGATCGCGATCACGCTGCCCGTAGGTAGGACGACCGGTGACCCGGTGTCCGTTCGGTTACTGATCGTTAACGATGCGGGCTGGGTAGACACTGGGGACGCGTTCAACTGGCGGCACTGGGTACCCGCGTTCACCAGGGCAGGCCTGACCTACGTCCAGGGCAACGACGGGATGCATGCCCTTCGGCACTTCTACGCCTCGACCCTGCTGGCGCGAGGCGTCACGATCAAAGAGTTGGCGGACTACCTTGGCCACTCCGATCCCGGTTTCACGCTGCGGACGTACACACACCTGCTGCCCTCCAGTCATGAACAAGCCCGGCGAGCGGTGGACAGCCTCTTCAAGCCTCGTCGGCCGGAGAAGGTGGCCTCGTGTCCTGAGACGGCCTGATGACGGCCTGACCAGATACATGGACCCTGTTGTTGCAGGTCAGCGGCGTCATGTCTAAGAAGCCCGACTTCTCCTGACCTAGTACGTGGACCTGCCGTGATTGGGCGGCTACAGATGATGGGTAACACGGCCGGTGCGCGATCAGTGACCCAATTGACTCCCGTTACCCCCTAACTGGTCCTCCGCACTGGGGCAATGGGTGGCTAGCTGCATAAGCAGTTTCATCTTACTGTCAGTGCTTGCAAGGTTCGGCTACGCCGATGGTGGAACACCGGTCCTTCCTATGCGCCCGGAGGAGCCCGGCGACCGCCTACTGTTCACCGGCGCTGTCCGCTCCACCGCGAGCGCCGCGCTCCCGTCCACTGTGATCGACATCTGGCAGGCCAACGGCGCCGGGTTGTACTCGCGGTTTGCTCCCGACCTACCGGAGTGGAACCTTCGCGGCCGCATTCGGAGCGACGCGGACGGGAATTTCGCCTTTACTACCGTTGTTCCCGCGCCCTACGACATTCCCCAGCATCCGCACGCCAGCCGGGTCCTCGACCTCCTGGGACAAGAGCCGCATCGCCCCGCCCATATCCACTTCAAAGTCCACGCCCCGAACCACCGCGAACTTACCACCCAGGTCTACTTCGCCGGAGATCCCTGGCTGGACCACGATGTGGTCGGCGCCGCCAAACCCTCGCTAGTCACGGAACTCCGGAAGGCAACTGACACCGACAACCACGGATACACTCGCCGATTCGACTTCGTGCTCGCCCGCGAGTCAAACGATCATGAATCCCATAACGTCGCCGTTACCTGAGCGAGGTTACGATCCCAGCGCAGTGGATCGCTCGATTGAGGATCGTTGCCACCGAAGATAATCGGGTAAACGACACGAGAACCAGATATGACCAGCTCGCCGACCTGACACCGCGCCAGCCTCGGCCCTACTCCATTTCGGGTCGGCGGAGCTTGGCTAGGGCGGCGAAGGTAGTCGGCGGGGCAAAGGGGGAGAGCGACACTGCGGCGCCGCGGTCTAGTTCCGCGGCCAGGACGGCACGGCATAAGTCGGCTAGGGCGCTGAGGTCGTCACGTTGGGCGGCGACGAACTCGGCGGCTAGCGGGTCGCCGTGCCCAGGGACTACCGTGCGCGGCGTCATCCCGAGGAGTTCGGTCACCGCGGTAGGCCAATCGAGCGGGAAGGCGTCGGTGAAGTCGGGATCGGCACCCTGCTCGACGAGATCTCCGGCGAACAGCACACCGGTATCAGGCGACCACACCGCGACGTCATGGTCGGTGTGCCCCCGCCCGGGATGGGTCAGCAGCACCTGCCGACCGCCGAGGTCGAGCTCGACATCATCAGCGATCAGCCGATCCGGCACCACCGGACGCACCAGCGCCGCGTCGTACGGTGGGCGCTGCGCGCGGGACCAGGCCAGTGCCTCGGCGTGCTGCACCGCACCGCCTCTGGCCAGGTCATCTCGGCACCGCGGATGTGCCCACACCGTGGTCGGCATAAAGGCCGCGGTGCCCAGGCAGTGGTCGAAATGGGCGTGGGTAAGCACCACGCTGCACGGTCGCGAGGTGACCTCGCGAATCGCGGTGCGCAGCTCAGCGCCCTGACCGGGATCACTGCGGGTGTCTACGACCAGAGCACTGGAGTCCCCGATCACCAGCCCCACGGACAGATCCAACTCTTCGTACCGGCGCACCAGGACCCCGTCCGCCAATTCAACCCACCGCGCCGTCACGAACCCTCCTCACCGCTGTCACGGTGCCGCCGCACCCGGTGATCCGCGATATGGCAATGTTGCACGCTGTGCGCGTCTATCTCGGTTCCGATCACGCTGGCTTCGAGCTCAAGACCTTTCTGGTGGAGCACCTCACCAGTCTCGGCCACGATGTGGTGGACGTCGGCCCCGACGTCTTCGATGCCGACGATGACTACCCACCGTTCTGCATCGCGACTGCTCGCCGGGTGGTAGCGGACTCGGGCAGCCTCGGCGTAGTGATCGGCGGGTCGGGCAACGGCGAACAGATCTCCGCCAACAAGGTCGTGGGCTGCCGGGCCGCACTGGCGTGGAGCACCGAGACGGCTGGGCTGGCCCGAGCGCATAATGACGCGCAGGTGATAGGAATCGGCGCTCGGATGCACAGCCCCGCCGAGGCGGCGGAAATCGTCGAGACGTTTCTCACTACACCGTTCTCCGGTGGCGAGCGACACTCCCGCCGGATCGGGCAGATCTCGACCTTCGAGACCACTGGGGAAGCACCCCCGATCTCTGCAAGCTGAGCCTCCAGCGATGCCGGAAGGTAATACGACACACCGGCTGGCTCAACGCCACCAACGGTATTATGGCGGGTCTCCAGTGGGAGTATCCAGCCCGCAGGGTCGATTTACGGCAGCCGCCGCCGTCCTGGATGGACTGGTGCTGCAGCGCGCCGAAGCGCATGGCAAGCACCTTTTTCACATCTACCGGCCCGATCTCGTGGTGCATGTTCACCTCGGTCTCTATGGCGCTTTTACCGAGGCCGTGTTGCCGGTGCAGCCGCCTCGCGGGCAGGTTCGCATGCGTCTTATCGGTGCCACGTACTGGACGGATCTGCGAGGGCCGACGGCATGCGAATTACTCACTGAGCCCGAGGTGGCTTCGGTGCTGGCCCGGCTGGGGCCAGATCCGCTTCGTCGTGACGACGACCCCGACCGGGCGTGGGCAAAAATCTCGCGTTCCCGGGCGCCGCTGGCAACGTTGTTGATGGACCAATCGGTACTTGCCGGAGTCGGCAACGTCTACCGCGCGGAGCTATTGTTCCGCCATCAGTTGGATCCGCTGCTGCCGGGCCGCGACCTGCGAGCTGATCAGTGGGCGGCGCTGTGGTCAGACCTCGCCGAGCTGATGGCTGATGGGGTGCGTCGCGGTCGGATTGACACCGTGCGAGCTGAGCACGATCCGATTCGGACCGGACGCGCTCCGCGGCAGGATCGCCACGGCGGTGAGGTCTACGTCTACCGCCGGGCCGGGGCGCCGTGTCTGGTGTGTGGCACGGCGATCGTCACCGCCCCGCACGCGGCACGCAAGCTGTACTGGTGCCCTCGTTGCCAGCGATGTCGAGCGGTCTAGAAGTCCCCACCGCCGAAGTCACCGCCACCGCCCCAGTCGCCACCACCGAAGTCACCGCCACCGCCGTAGTCACCGCCACCGCCGTAGTCACCGCCACCGCCGTAGTCACCCCCACCGCCGTAGTCACCGCCACCGCCCCAGTCGCCACCGCCGTAATCGCCGCTGCCGTAGTCGCCTCCGCCATCGCCATAGTCGCCACCGCCGAAGGCATTGTCCTGGCCGGCGTCATAGCCCTGCTCCCACGCCGACGCCGACGCGATCCCGCCCATTCCGGAGAACATCGAACTGAACAGCAGCGCTGAGCCCAAACCCCAGGCGCCACCGACCAGCGCGGGCTTCCACCACGGCTCGCTGTACCAGCCTTGGGGGACTGGGCGTCCAGCTATCCGGCCGCCCGGGTAATAGTGCGGGGTGCGGTCGCTGGGATTTGGCGATGCTGCGTATTCGTGCCCCTCGACGTTGACGTCCCGATCCTCCGTGACTGAACCGGCGCCACCCTGGCCGGCCACGGACGGCAGCTCCGGACCTGGGTCCATTCCCATCGCCACCCGGGCGGCCCGCACGTAGTACAGCCCTTCAAGAGCCGTTTGGGTCACCAGGCGGGTTTGCGTCGCGGTACGGGCAGAATCCACCTGTGAGCTGGCCGCTGTGTAGCGCTCCGCAGCATCGGCCAGCGCCTGCTTGGAGGGTTCGTCAGTGCCGATCAGGTTGAGGACCTGGCCGCCCAGCCGCTCCACCCAGCGGCGTGCCTCGGCCTTGGAATCCTCAAGAGCACGCTGCTGGGCGACCTGCCGGTGTCGAAAGTAGTACGCCGAACCACCGCCGATCAGCAGCACGAGCATCACCACCGAGATCAGCGTGCCCACGCTACCTCCTCCTCAGACTGAACCGGACTGTGTCGACATTACCCTCGTTGTGGACAGGGTTCCGGCCGTGCTAGAGACGTCGCGTAGGACGACCGTTGATCGCTTCGAAGGTACCGCTTACCGTCTGGTTGGCCCCGGGGGGATGATCAGGTGTTGACACCGAGCCTTACCGTCACGACCCTCCCTTAAGACGAGGGAAGGACCGCAATGATGTCAGCCACACCAATCTTCGAGCAGCTGTGCCGGGATCTTCACGATGCCGCAAATGCTCAGCCGCTGGATGCCTCACCGCCGCTGATCGCCAGCCAGCGTAAGGGCCCGGCGCACTCGCTGGAGGACACCGGAAGCGGTCTGGTGCATGCGCGAGCCAACAACCTGCCACGCGCGCTCGCGGAATGGGCATGCCCCACCGGTTAGGTCGCAGGCACGCGGCTCACCGCTGGTCGTGACGAAGGCCAGCACGGGTTGTCTGGACAGCCGTGGGACTCGCTGCCTATCGGGTAGGTGTTCTGGTCCAAGTCGGGGGCTGTGCGCTCGCTGCGAACGCACAGCCCCCGCCCCCCTTGGAATGGCGCCTCATCGATGGCTCCCGGAGGCGCCGCTACGTCATCGTGTTGTGCATTAGGCGGGTTGTCCACTGGTTCGGCTAGTCCGGGCGATTGGGCCTGAAGCTGCCGTTTCCATTACCTACAGTCGTCCGGCGATGCGGCCTCCGCAACCCCTCGTCAGGATGTCCTGATCGGTAGTCGTCGAACCGATCGAGTGGAGGTGAGGGCGTCATGGTGAGCGACCAGACGATTGCGGACCATTACTCACAGGGAGAATTGGGACGCAAGATTCTCAACGCACTCATGACGCTGGGTGTCGACCCCGAGCACCTCGATCCTGACCAACTTGCGACGGTCGATGAGTTTCACATCGGTGGCCGACAGGCCACTGTGGAGTTGCTCGATCAACTCGACCTGCACCCAGCGCTGCGCGTGCTCGATGTCGGCAGCGGGTTGGGTGGCACCGCTCGCTACCTGGCGCGGCGGCACGGTGTCGAGGTGACCGGCGTCGACGTCACCGCGGAGTATGTCGAAGTCGCCACATCGCTGACCCGCCGGTCGGGTCTCTCGAAGCTCGTGCAGTTCCGCCAAGCCAGCGCCACCACACTGCCGTTTTCCGATGGCTCCTTTGACCGCGTGTGCATGCTGCACGTCGGGATGAACATTTCAGACAAGGCGGCGCTGTTCGCCGAGATCCGGCGCGTGCTGGTGGTCGGGGGACGATTCGGCATCTACGACCTGATGCGCGTTGGACCCGGCGAGATCAGCTATCCGGTGCCGTGGGCCGGTAGCTCGGCGACGAGTTTCCTCATGGAACCGCACCGATACCGCGAGCTACTTACGCAGGCCGGGCTACCAGTCCAGACCGAGCGTGATCGGCGGGGCTTTGGAATCGGCGCGCTCCACGAGGTACGAGCACGCGTCGCCCGGGATGGTCTGCCAGCGCTCGGCCTGCACCTTGTGATGGTCCCAGAGCCGGCATTGAAGATCGCGAACATGCTCGACAGTTTGGAACGCGCCGTGCTCGCTCCGACTGAGATGATCGCCATCGCGCAGTAGGCTGCCGCCCGGTGTCTCACGGTGTGGCCGCCGGATCCATAGCTCATCACACGAATGGGTCACGCCGGCTTGATGACCTTACGTGGCGGGTACAGGGATGCAGACACGAGAATCCCGGACGCGGACTTGATGATCACGCCCGCCGGTACCCAGCGCTCAGCCCTGGTCGCGGAAGGAGCTCCATGCAGATCGACAGCATTACTCCGAACTCGGCGTTGCCCCGTACGCCTGTGATTATCAAGGGTAACGGATTGGATGCCGCCGACAAGCTCCTCTTCGGTGACGAATCGGTCCCCTTTAAAGTGACCCGGACTGGAAGCATAGAAGCGGACGTTCCAAGCGGCTCGGGTACGCTCGATGTGACCGCTGCGCTGGAAGATGGGGAAAAGAGCAACAGCGTCAGTTTCACCTTCCTTTCGATCAGCTGACACTCGGCGTCGCGGCGCCTGGCTGGCGGGTGTCCATGCCCTCTCTCATTCCCTGTGTCGACAGTCGCGCGAGCTGGCCGTGTTCCCTGCTGCAGGGAACACGGCCAGCTCGCGCGCGCCGACGCCTACGCCTACGCGGTACTGGCTCGACGACTGCCCGCGCTGAGCACACCACCACCGACTATCAGCGTCGCAATTGCGACCGCCAGGTCGAGGATGTTGTCCCCGTTAAACCCTGGAGGGATGGACAGCAAAGACCAGTAGCCCAAAAAGCCCAGTACGGCGACTAGCAGTAAGGCGCCACCTACCGCGATATTCATCCCTTGATTGCCGGGAGGGGTCAGCGCGAACGCTCCTAGCAGCCAAAACACCCCTAGGATGAGATATATCGTGTTGTGGAAGCCGTTCGTTTGGAAGAGCCCGAAAATTGCATGGTCCGTCATCTCGGTGAAGTTGGTGAAGCCCGTCAGGATAAACCCTAGAATCCCAAGGACCAGTACCACGAGACCGAGGAGTACGGAATATTTCTGGTCGATCGTCCGGGCCCCTGGTTTGCTCTGGACCTTTATCCCGAACTTGTCTTCCGGACTAGCGAAAGCCATGTCAGTCCCCTTCCAATCGATGTTGTACCCGGCGCCTATCGGCGCCGGCGCTACACCACGAACCCTGGACGTCCAGCTGGTCCAGACCAGCTGCGGCACTGATCGGCGATAGCTGCGGACGTATCGACGTCGTTGGGCTGAGTCGGTGATCTCGGCAAGGCAGGAGATCATTTCAGCCCACCAGGCTCTGCCCTCCTCGCCAGGTAGCAGGTGCCGTACCCACCGCAGCGAACTCGATTCCAGCGGGGGAGTCGGACGAATCCTGCCATTGTTTGCCGATCTCTGAGGTCGATACCGCCAAGGTTTTCGCTGTCCCGCCGAAGGTGCTCTACGGTCGCTCATCCCGCGCCTGCCTCATTCGTGGGAGTGGCACGGGGGCGCGCGAGCAGCCGACTCAAACCACTGCGGTCACGACCTTGTTGCAGAGCGTGGACAGCGCGAGCGCGGCCCTCGGCGGTTAGCCGGTAGTAGCGCCGCGGGGGGCGACCGTTGGTATGAGCAGGTCCGGGGTCCTCCCATCGGTCACTGACCCAACCAGCGCCGCGGAGCCGCTGCAGAATCGGGTAGATCGTGCCCGGCTCAAGTCCGCTGGCGCGCACGATCTCCAACCCATACAGCTCGGTGTCCGGCCGATCGAGCAGCGCCCCCAACACCGCCAAGACACCCACCGTCATCCGCAAAGCCGCCATAGGGCTTAACTCTATATAGCTGGTACTCTCCTGTCCACTAACGCGGTGCCTCATCATTCGGATGTAGGAGTACAGCGAACACTGACTCCGAGGCCTTTCTGACTGGTGGCGACGTCGGGGCAGTGGCGGTACGGGTGGTGCCGGTGGCCGTGTCCAGGCAGGCATCAGCGACCCATGGCGGTGGGAGTGACCTTCTTTGCGTGACTGCCGACCGCGACGACGGCTCGGGTCGCCCGCGAGTCCACGCCTGATGCTGCGGCCGCAGCGTGGTTGTCGCTGTCGCGATCGTGGTGTGGCCCGAGGGTCACATCTGACCTGGCGCGCCTGCGCTCGCCGGACGACGTTCCCCTATCCTGCTGCTCAGCGTCCAGATCACGATCGGCGTAGACGTCGATCCGGGTACCCAGGGATTCGTGGGGATGTATCCAGCCGGTCCGGATGCCGTTCGACCAATCCGTGATCGGACAAGCGCGGAGACTGATCTTTAGGCAGAGGCCGGGCGGTCTGCGATATCCCGGGGAACGGAGATCCAGGCGCGCTCACTTCGCGTGAAGGTGGCCGCGGTGTCCTCGACGCTGACCGGCCGTGCTTCGCTCACGGATCGTTATCACGATTTCCCTCGACCGAAAAGTTGACCGAAGAACCGTTTCAGTGCGGTCATGGTCGCCTGCATGGCGATGCTGAAACCCTTCACTGGAACAGCATCACGTTTTACGGCTGCCTCGCCACGGGAGGACCTCCCAATATCATCCGCGATGCACGTGGCGAAACTTTTCATGATCACGCTCGTCACGTCCTGAACCATACCCCTGCCAAACTGGGCAGCGGCGCCGGAAAGTTGGATATCCTGAGCCACCTTCACACGCGTACCACTTCCCGAACCTGCCATCGTCGACGTCACCTTCATGGTGGCCTGACCCTTGCCCTTTTCCTCCGACCCAGACGCATCCATCACGATCCGCTTGGCGGATTCGTCACGCTGGACGATCTTGGCCGTGCCCAGGAATTGGAGTTTCACCGGCCCCATCTTGGTGGTCACTCGCCCCTTGTACACGTCGCCGTTGACATCAATGAGCTCGGCGCCCGGCAAGCAAGGCGCGATCCGTGGCACGTCTTGCATATGTTTCCACACCTGCTCGAGCGGTGCAGCAACCTCGAATTCGTTTTCGACCAGCATCGTTCACTCACTCTCCTTAGACTCCAACATGGGATTCACAATTTCGTCCCCCGAACCGATGGATGCAGTGGAATTCGTTCTCGAATTCACTGGCGCATTCCGGACAGCAGAAATAGTACGTAATCCCCTCCACCGCCATGCCGCACGCTGACCATGCGTGGCAACCACCACGAATGGGCGCTCGTCGACCCCAGCTGCCCTGAAAACGGCGTGACGCGCCGACGGGTGACTCTCTGCGGAACGGCCGTCGGGGTCCAGCGCACCGCCCGCCGACCGATTTCGCCTGACCCATCTGTGAAGAGTTTCAACCATCGATGATCGTTAAACCACGACAAGGTAAGTTTTCCGGCTCAACGGTGGTTTGTTCTGCCTCGTATGAAGGGGGGTGGAATGTATCCCGTCGCGTCGGCGCCCTCCAGCCGATGTGCGGTGTTCCCTCGGCTCGTCGGTAGCTTGTCGACCATGGTGCTCGAACCGGCAGTGCTCGCCTGGTTGCTCGACGCCGACGTGGCGCTGCGCTGGCAGGTCGAGCGCGACCTGGTGGGCGCGCCGCAGGAGATCTGGGGTGCCACTCGTGCCCGAATCGCCACGGACGGGTTCGGAGCGCGGCTGCTCGCGCTGCACGATCCAGACGGGCAGTGGGCCGGCGGATCCTTCTTCCCGCGGGACTTCGACTTCCACGGCGACGAGGCAGCGGAGGACGCGGGGCAGCCGTGGACTGCGACGACGTGGACGCTCAACACCCTACGCGACTGGGGCCTCGACGCCACCGCACTCACCGGTACAGCCGACCTGCTCGCCGCGAACAGTCGATGGAACTACAGCAACCTGCCGTGCTGGGGCGGCGAGGTCGACTGCTGCATCAACGCCTACACGCTCGCCAACGGCGCGTGGCTCGGGGTGGATGTCTCGGGGATCGCCCAGTGGCTCCTCGATCACCGGATGGCCGACGGCGGCTGGAACTGCGAGTGGGTCGAAGGCTCGACCCGGTCATCGTTCCATTCCACGCTCAACTCCTTAAAGGGGCTGTTGTACTACGAGGCCGCCACCGGAGGCTGCGACGAGTTGCGCGCCGCCCGTCGATCCGGCGAGCAGTACCTGCTGCAGCGTCGACTGCTCCGCACCCTGTCGACGGGCGAACTCGTCGGACCGTGGGTGACACGATTCGCGTACCCGTGCCGCTGGATCTACAGCGTGCTCAACGCGGCGGAATACTTCCGGGCAGCGGCGCTGCGCGACTGCATCGCACCCGACCCCCGGCTGGCGGACGCGATCGAAGTCATCCGCGCCGCCCGCCGCCCCGACGGCACTTGGCTGCAGGAACACCGCCACCCCCGGGCGAGTCTGGTTCGAGATCGACGTGCCTCCCGGAGAGCCGTCCAAGTGGCTCACCTTCTACGGCACACGCGTCCTCGCGTGGTGGGACGGCGCGACCCGTGGCCTAATTGCACGTTAATGGCGTGAAAGAAGACGACGGCCCTTCCCATGACCGGGAGGGGTCATCGTTTGTCCTGGTAAGAGGCGCGGAGCGGGCGACCGGGATCGAACCGGCATGGCCAGCTTCGAAGATCGGGCAGCGATCATGACGCTGACCAGCGCGAATGCTGACCTGGGGGTGAGGGTGGGCATATGACTGGAGTGACCGCAGTTGGCCGCTGGTGGCCGTGAGAAGGGGCACGCGGGGGGCACGCGCCCGGCGGTATGGCCGTGGACCTGCGGGTGGATCGGCGTGGCGGTGTTCGGCGCGGGGGAGTAGGGCCGGGCGACCTTGACCAGCTCGTGCGGTGTTGCTCCGGACTCCGAGTATGCTTTGTGGTACGGCGTATTACGATGGCGCGGTGGAGGGTGATCTATACGACGGCTTACCCGTTGACCGGCTCCCGATTGAGGCAGTGGACGTCCCTGAGCCGATGCATCTGCGGCGCTCGGATCGTTACCGAGGTGCGGTGGACATTGAGCCCGAGCACGCCATTGAGGCGGTGTTCGATCCTCGTCGGCTGGTGGCTCGGGATCCCAAGTCGCGCACCGGTGAGGCGATCAGGGTGGTCGGTTATTCGGCGGGGATGGGTCGGGTGTTGGTCGTGGTACTGGTGCCCGATGCTCATCCACCGGGCGAGTTGTGGCATGTCGCCACGGCGTGGCCGGCGGACAGCCGCCTGCGTCACCTCTACGACGGGAAGGAGAGCGAGGATGGCTGATCAAGAGATCCTGGAACGCATCGCGGCGGCCGTGGAGGATGTCGAGGCGACACCGGATGCGGAGCTGGGCTGGACGCGGCACCGGGAGCCAGCGAAAAACCCGACGGCGGTGTATAGCGTTCGCATTCCGGTCGAGCGGATCGAAGAACTGCGCCGGCTGGCGGCTGAACGTGATGTTGCGCCCACCGCGCTGATCCGGACCTGGGTGCTCGCCCAGCTTGATGCGGCACGCAGCCCCGAGGACTACGCACAGCGCTGGGAACGTGACGTGGCCGCCACCGCAGAACAACTCCGCAAATTGCTCGATGAACGCCCGGGCGCTCCCTGGGCACAGGTGTCCTAAAGCCATTAGCCCCTGCTGGGCCAACAGCAAAGACCAGTGGACCATGGCGGAGCGGGCGACCGGGATCGAACCGGCATGGCCAGCTTGGAAGACTGCGCCTAGCACCGTGGTCACGGGCGTTGACCTGCGGCCGGTCGTGTCACAGTGCACCGCTATTGACCGTGGTTTACCGCCGTTAATAGCACGCCAACAGCACGCAGTATGTCGTGACTACGCGCGACAGGGAGGTGCGGAAGTGGGTATCCGGTCGCGTCGGCGAGCTTGTTTTGGAACAGGTCGGGTGTAGGTGTTCAGGTGGATCCCGCGGCGACTGAACAACTTGGACAACCTACTGGACACTGCATTTGGAGACGATGCCGTACGTGTGGTCGATGATGCGAAAATCGCCCACGGCCGCGTCTGGTGCGGCGGTAGGGTCTTGAGCATGTGTGATAGCGGCCACATTGCGGCGCCGGTCACGGCGGTGCCGGCTGAGATCGGGGCGTTCACCGGTGAGCGCATACCGTTGCGGCCGGTGGAGCGGGTGCATGTCACCACACTTGTCGACAACGTGCTGGACGTTTTCGCGGCCGCTTGGGGGGTGGCCGCGGCTGCCAGTCGCTGGGGACCAACGTCAGGCAGTCGTGGAGGAGCTGGTCGACGGCCCAGTCGGCGAACATGGCTTCTCGGCGCTTGTCGATGTCGAACTAGCCGGTGGCGACTGGCACCGTGTGTTGTTTGATGCGGGTATTAGCCCGGACGGCATGGTCAGCAATATGGGCAGGCTCGGGCTTGCTCCTGACTCCGTCGAGGTCGTGGTGTGCTCACACGGGCACTTCGACCACACCACGGGGCTTGATGGCCTCGCCCGGGCACTGGGCGGTCATGCGAACCTGCCGGTCCTGATCCACCCGGAGTTCTGGTCCAAGCGGCGCATCGCGCTGCCCGGGCGGGAGCCCTTTGATATGCCGGTCACCAGCCGGGGTGCGCTGCGGGATGTGGGTTTCGAGATTATTGAGCGGCCGGAGCCGTCGTTCCTGTTCGGAGCCAGCGTCTTGATCACCGGCGAGGTCGCCCGGACCACGGATTTCGAGAAGGGCATGGCCGTCCACCAGGCGCTGCGCAATGGATTGTGGAAGCCGGACCCGCTGATCCTTGACGACCAGGCGCTGGTAGTACACCTGCGTGACCGTGGTCTGGTCGTGCTCACCGGCTGCGGGCATGCCGGCATCGTCAACACGGTGCGCTACGCCCGGGCGCTCACCGGTGTCGAGCACGTGCATGCCGTGCTTGGCGGGTTTCACCTGACCGGGAAGGTGTTCGAGCCCATCATCGGACCGACCGTCGACGGGCTCGCCGCACTGGCACCTGAGGTTGTCCTCCCGGCGCACTGCACCGGCTGGCAGGCCATGCACCAGCTCGCGAACCAACTGCCCAACGCGTTCATCCCAAACAGCATCGGCACCAGGCTCGAACTGGCCGCAGCATAGGCGACGAGACTTTCCACTACCCTCCACATCCCTGCGCAGCCAACAGTTCATCGGATGGCGATCACACATGAACCCCAGCTTGGAAGATCGGGCACCGATCAAGGTCCTGACCAGGCAAATGCTGACCTGCGGGTACCCAGCGGCAGGTGACATGAGTGACCGTGGTTGACCTCTAGTGGCCGTGAGAAGGGGCACGCGGGGGGCACGCCGTTGATCGTGATCTTGGGAACTCTCTGCCAACGTAGTGTCCGAGTCGTCCACCACGGATCTTGTGATTGACGCTCCTCTCATGTTGCTAGGGTTAAAGTCTGCACACGCGCCCCTGCTGGGCCTGAGGACGACGGCGCGGAACGTATCATGATCAGGAGGCCACAGAGTGGCTCAGGGCACGGTGAAGTGGTTCAACGGTGAGAAAGGCTTTGGGTTCATCAGCCCCGACGGGGGCGGGCCGGACGTGTTCGTGCACTTCTCGGCGATCGTAGGGTCGGGTTTTAGGAATCTTGAGGAAAATCAGCGGGTTGAGTTCGAAATCACCCAGGGCCAGCGCGGGCCGCAGGCCGCTGACGTCCGCGGTCTGTAGACACGCACGGAGTCACCGGATTCTGGGCCTGCCACCTTCCGATTTTCAGAAGTAAGGATAATAGTTCGCCAAATAACGCTCACGTCCGCGACCTGCATCGCCGCATCGATTTGAATGCCGATGAACGTAGACGAACGCAGACGAACGAGACCAAAGATGAGACCACCAGGGCTCGGTTGCCTCGCGGAGACGTTCGTTCGTGGTGGGGCTGCCCGACAGGATTTCCTTGCGACACACGGTTTAGGAATGGTTGGTCAGTAGCAGATCGTGCGTAGCGTCTGACGTGCTGCATGCCTGGTCCGTCCGCGGCAGGACTGGTAGCCATTTCGCACCCTGTGGGTGCCTGGAACTTCGCCACGCTATGCGACCTGCATGTATTCGTGGATGACTCCGCCGAGCCGATCACGACGGATGATCTTGATGTCGGTGGTGTGGGGCTGGGGGAGTGCTCG
>JAHEXI010000044.1 GCA_023252195.1 Pseudonocardiales bacterium | reverse complement strand
ATCTCCTCACGATCAGTCTCAGTCAGCATCCTGCGCTGGGCCACTCAGCTCCTCCTCGGCGATCACACTTCGCCGAGGATCTACACCAAGATCAATTGCTTCGACCGGTTGGGATCAAGGGGTGCTGGTTGGACTGCGTCGCCTTCTCGTCGCGAAAGATTTTGTGGGCTACCAGCGTGCATTGCCGCAGGTTCTTGACGAGTGGTCACGCCGACGGGGCGACGCTGAGAGAGACTGGGGCGGCCAGAACAGAGTTGGAGTGGTCGCTATGGACAGTGATGGAGCACTGCTCGCACTCCGACCGGTGGGAGTCGGAAGCGCATCCCTGGAGTACACCACGGTAAGGTGAAGCAACGACCTCGTACAGTTCTGCGCCGAGGATGTCGCGTGGTGGCCGTCGGGAGGTCGAATACCGACGCGTACATAATTCGTGCATTTAGCGGCGCGTAAATGATGTCCTTTGACCGGGTGGCAACGATCCAGGATGTCTTCGGCTGTCTTGGTTCAGGCAGTGTTATTTCAGCCATCGACGAAGCAGCGGATGGCGGCGGTGAACTCTTTAATGCTGGTGAAGTTGCTGCGACAGATGGCCTGGTGAGTGATGATGCCGATGACCTCCGGGCAGTCCGGGCCGAACACGTGCAGGTTCACTCGGGGCTCGGCGAGCCTCAAGCACCGGTGCTCATGGAAGGACGGCTCTCGAACGGTGAGGACATAGCCCAGGCGTTCGAGCGCGGGGACATACGCGTCCTCATCCCGGGGGTCGGCGACTGTGAGTGAGGTCGATGTCGATGACGTCCTTGGCCGCCAACCCCTCGATGGATGTCGAGCCAACGTGCTCGACATCCAGGGCCACGTCGTGCAGCGCCGTGCGGATCCCCGTCGACAGGGCCTGGCAGCGGCGCGGCCACTCGGGGTTGTACGGGGCGATGGTGACCGTCTCGGGCGCACGCGGCCCGTTGACCCAGGGATCCTCGGCCGGGTCGGGGTCGCGGTATCGAGTGATCTCCTCAAAGCCAGGCATCCGTCGCAAGATAGCGGTGCCCGGCGGGGACGTCGATCTTTTTGCGCGCGGACGATGACACGAAGGCCAGCCCACCGGGCGAGTATTGGGCCAGGACAGGGAGGCCAGGGACTGCCACCGAGATCCACACATGTACCCGCACATCGGCAATACAGCGCGGCTCGCGCCATGAGCGGCCCTGGAATGGGCCTTCGATGTCACCTTGTCCATAAGCAGGCTGTGCACGTCGAGCAACGCGGCGCCACCTGCTGACCAGGCCTGGTGGAGAACGGGCATGCCACGGTCGCTCGCGCGCCTGCGTGCGAGTACTCCGGGCCACTTATAACCGAAAATGTCGCTATGGTTCGAACCGCTCGCTGGGACGACCTACCGGCTGTTCGGGAGCTCGAGCGAGCCGCCGGGGCAGCGTTCCGAGACCTAGACATGGCCGCCGTCGCAGACGACGAACCGCTGTCCATCACAGAGCTGGCCGCCTTCCAACAAAACGATCGAGCCTGGGTCATCACCGACGACGCGGATCGTCCCGTGGCTTACCTCTTGCTCGACGTGGTCGATGGAAACGCCCACGTCGAGCAGGTCTCCGTGCACCCAGCCCACGCGAGTCAGGGGCTCGGAAAGACACTCCTGGACACCGCTGCTACATGGGCCCACCAGCACGGCCTCGCGGCCCTGACGCTGACCACCTACGCCAACGTCCCGTGGAACGCTCCCTACTACCGTCGGCTCGGTTTCCAGATCATGCCCGAAGATGAAATCACCGAGGGGCTTCGCCGCATCCGCGAACACGAGCAAGCTCGCGGTCTCGCCAGGTGGCCTCGCGTCACCATGCGACGTCCCATTGACCGCGCAAACCTCTTGCGCTGAGGATCGAGCCTGGTAATCGTCTCGGAGGCAGGGCGTCGCAAGTGGTAATCCTGCACACGAGCATTTTCGAGGCGAGAGCCTGAGATGCCGCTCACCTGTACCCACTCATCGGCATGAGCCCACGGTTAGCGGCAGAAGAGTGCGTTTCGCTCCACTGCCGTCCAAGCACGTCGGCAACGCAGGCAGTGACGCATGGATAGGTGAAGCACGACGAGGTGGGAGGATCTGTCCGTGAGCAGCCACACCGAGCGAGTCTGGGAGGACGCCTTGCAGTTGGGCAAGGCGAACCAGGTCACGGTGGAACTGGCGCGGCGCCACTGCCTCAATATGATCTTCACGGAGTGTGGTGGTCAAGGTATGGCCGAGGAGGCCACTGGTCTGCCCATCAACATGCGCGAGGTGAGTTGCCTGGTTGCTCGCGGCAACCAGGCAATGAACCTCGACTTAATCGCGAGCGACTTCTACAAGGCGTATTGCGTCGGTTGCACGCATCGCCGCCCTACGGGTTGGATGCCCAATCTTGCTACCGTGATGGAGGGGCATGCGGCCCAGGCTGCAACTGCTGCCGAGATGGAACGGTTGGTTACTGAACAGCGGCATCGAGAGTGGGCACGGCGAGTCGACGGCCGTCGAGCGCTTGTCGCCGGCGCCGATCCGGCGATGGTGGGTGCGCTCGATGACATGGGCGTTCTCGATTGCGAACCTGGTGTAGAACCTGACCTTGATGCCTCAGGTGGTGCAACACGGCGTCTGGCAGCGCTCGCCGAGCGAGCGCCCGATCGTTTCACCACAGATGTGATCGGACTCGCCATCGAGCTGGTAGAGCAGGTCCACGTCATCGATTTGCTCGTCCCGTTACGGCACCTTGCGCGTGCTCGTCACGAGGTCGCTCCGGTGGTTCTCGCCGCTGCGCTCACCACGCTTCGCCGCACGGCCGCCGTTGAAGCGGGCCGATGTGTGGCCGACCTCCTGGGTGCGGGAGACACTGAATCCGTGGATCACGCTAGCGTCCGTTCGTTGGTGGTTCTCGCCGGTGCCCCTCAAGACGGGCTTCTCGGCCGCGGTAGTAGCCGTACCAACGCCAACGATCCGGGAGGTCTTCGCAAAGCGGCCGGCATTGCGCCGGGCATCGTCGTAGCGGTCCTTCGGGACTTTTTGCCGTCACCGACAGGGTCGTCGAAGCTCGTGCTTCCCCTTGGAGCTGGTGTGTGCCCGAGCCCAGGTGGTGTCGGTGACTACCAGCGGACTTCGGCAGCAGGCGCGATCCGCAGTCTGGCTGCCACGCACGCAGGCATCGTCGCGCAGCTCGTCGAGCCGCTCATCCGCAACCTTGGGGTCTCTGAAGACGATCAGTACGGGGTCTATCCGGTCGGGAATGTCCAGCGCGCCCTTGCCACCTTGCTGGTGCTGGACATCGGTGATGTCGCCAACCGGCTCGACGCCGCTGGACGCAGCGCCAGCAACGACGTGCGAGAGCGCTTGTTTGGTGTGCTTGAGATGACGGTCCGCTTACTCGACCCTGGTGATCGCTTCCGTGAACCCGGCGACCCGCATCCCGGCGATGACCGCCGCCATGCGCTGCTTGATCGACTCGTTCACGTCTGCTTGACGCGTGTCGGTGGTGATTGGGGTGATGACGTCCGCTACTCGGCTGCCAAGCTTGTCGAAGAGCTGGCAGAGGTTGAGCCGGCGTGGACGTTTAGTCATCTTGACGCCATATTGGGAACATTTCTGACCACTGTCGAACAAGTCGACAAGGAGCCAACACCGTCGCTCACTGTTCTCGACGCTACTTCGCCGCAGCTTCGCGCCCTGGAATCGTTCTCGCGCCGGAACAGCATCGGTTCGGCGGCACGTGAGTTGCTGTCGGCAGTCGAGCATGTCGCCGATGTAGACGTTCTGGTGGTCTGCACTGTAATCATCACCTTGATCATCGACGAGCGGGATGCCGATCGAGGTGCCGAAACCGTGTGGAGGCTGTTGCCGCTACTCGGCAAGATCGGCAAACGGCACGGTGTCATCCCAGGACTGCTACAGCAGATTCTCCCGACCCTGCACACCCATATCCTGGACACCGACCCTTCGCTGCGATCGGCCGCCTTGCAGGCGTGGGAGGAAATCGGCTCCTCCCATCAGCTCCCATCCAGCCTTACCGACCTCCTTCCTGCGCTGCTCACTGACAACTACTATTCCGTCATTCGCGCCGTTCTCACGGCCGCACGTCGACTTACGTGGAACGACCAATCCCACGCACAACTCTTGGTGTACGCGATCCAAATCTGCGCATCGGTTGACGCCAAAGACCATGCGGACGTGCTGAAATCCGCGATGTACACCGTGGACTTTCTTACGCGGGGTAACGATCAGGCGCGGGCATACGCAGAAAAGCTGATCCTCCAGCGAGCCGCGGATCTCGACCGCTATGACCTCCGCGACGCTCTTCGTCGAAGCTGGTCACAAGAGACCAAACAAACCATCGACATGGCAGTGCTGCGGCTTCGACAAGCGCGAGATCCACACATAAACGACCGCTTCAACCAGCGCGACGACCAGCAATTGTGCGAACTACTCGACTGCGGACCTGGCTTTATCGCGCTGCCAACCGAGGACTTGATCGCCGCCGCACTCGACCTCGCCCCGAACCACCCGATCGGATCTGCTGAGTTCGCCGAGGTCGCCTGGCGCGCCGGCCGACCCAGCGATGCTGCGACGATCATGTGCGCAGTTATCGACGCGACACCCCGCACCCCTGCCTACGAACAGGCACGCACGTTCGCAACGCTCCTCGCGCAGGCCGCTATCTTCGACGCCGCAGCCGCAGCAGGCGATAATCTCGACGACGCGGCTGCAGCACTCGAGGTGACGATCGCCGCGCACAAGGCCAACACCGGAGGCGACCGGCAAGCCATCAGGCTGCGCCAGATCCGCGCACGAACCACGGCTCACTTCCTGCTCGCGGGCAAGGAGACACCCGAAAACCTTGTCTACAGCCCCGACGGCATCGACTCCACTCATGGCCGGGGGCATGCTGCTGCACGTCGCGCTCGCGCGGATCACCTCGCCTTAGTCGCAGTCGAGCTCACCGCGCTGTCCCAGCGGAGCACGGCAACCGGCGGCTACCTGCGATCATTCGCGAATCTGTGCGAGATTGCCGCCCACCTGCTCAGGTTCGACGCCGCTGAGCTCGAAGCAGACATCGAGGCTGCGAATGCGCAGCGCACCTTGATCCCAACCGGTCGAAGCAATTGATCTTGGTGTAGATCCTCGGCGAAGTGTGATCGCCGAGGAGGAGCTGAGTGGCCCAGCGCAGGATGCTGACTGAGACTGATCGTGAGGAGAT
>JAHEXI010000002.1 GCA_023252195.1 Pseudonocardiales bacterium | reverse complement strand
CATCGCACTGATCACTAGCCAAACACTAGCACAACAAAAAAACAACACAAAAAAACATGGCACTAACATTTCGGCACACTGTTGAGTTCTCAAAGAACAAGCACACACCATCACGAACCACTTTGCAGCGATCAGATTCCGGGGTGAATCACTTCAACGTACCCCGGTCTCGTTCTGGTCGACCTCGAGAGGTCCTCCTACGATCCCGGCGACTCAATCAAGCGTACCAGCCGTCTGAGTCGAGCTCCCCGCGACCCCGGCCTAACCTCTCAACACCATCTCGCTGAGCGCTTCGTCCGTTCCGCTGCGGGCGAACCGAAAGGTACGGCCAGCAGACCACGGAAGTCAAATCGGCGGTCCGCAGCTGCCAGAGCAGGGAGCGGGCGGCCGCACATCGCGCTGCCAGTTACCGAACCTCGCGCCCTTCCGCGCGTGCGGTGATGTCGCCCCGCTCGGCGAGTTGATAGACGTTAGGTGAGAAGCTGTCGCCCAATTCAGTGAAATTAGCCATCGCGTCCGGGTGTACGCACGCACTCAGCGTCTCCGGTGGGGTAACAGCGGCCGACCCGAAGGGCCTTGTCGATGACAGCCACGAATCGATCAGCCACTGTGCGGGCTCGTTGGGTTCGGGCGCCGGCGGTACGCCGACACGGCCGGACTGCCAGCCACCCAGAACCGCCAAGGACGGTCCTGCGCGGCGGCGACGCCGACCCGTGGACCGGTGCGCACTTGTTCGGCGGCTATCGGATCGCCGGGCAGCAGGCGCACCTGCGACGTGGGGTCGGTGACGTCGAGACCGTTGTGCTCGCGGCGCAGCCCGAGCAACGTCGCCAGCCGGGCCGGCCCGCGAGCTAGGTCGGCGTCGCACCGCGCGGTAGGCCGGGCCAGCCGGGCGGTAGCAAGGTCGGAGACGACCTCAGCGCCGCGAAGCAGCACCGCACCGGGCTCCCCGTCGGGCAAACACGAGATGTTGGCACAGAAGTGCAGCCCATAGACGAAATACACGTACAGGTGGCCGGGCGGGCCGAACATCACTGAGTTTCGGGCGGTGCGGCCGCGGTAGGAGTGCGCCGCAGGATCATCGGAACCGCGATAGGCCTCCAGTTCGACGAGGCGAACCACCACCTGGCCGTCGGGTCTGTCCGCAACGACAAGGCAACCCAACAGCAACCGGGCTGCCGCCAGGACGTCAACGGCGAGGTGCTCGCGGGCAAAGGTCCTGACCGTCACTAGCTGATCCAGGAACGGTGCCTGTCAGCGGCGCGCCGGGCGCGCTGCAGCTGCTCGGCTACGCGCTCGGGGGCGGTCCCGCCGTAGCTATCGCGGGAGTTGATCGACCCGGCGACGTTGAGCACCCGGCGCACGTCGATAGTGAGTTCAGGATGGACGGCGGCAAGCTCCATCTCCGACAGCTCGTCCAACTCCACCCCGCGGGATTCAGCCAGCCGCACGCATGCGCCAGCCGCGTGGTGCGCGGTGCGAAACGGCACCCCCTGGCGCACCAACCACTCGGCGAGATCGGTGGCCAGGGTGAACCCCGCTGGGGCCAGCTCAGCGAGCCGCTCGGTCTGGAAAGCCAAGGTTCCGACCATCCCGGCCATCGCAGGAAGCAGCAACTCGAGCTGGTCAACGGAGTCGAACAGCGGCTCCTTGTCCTCCTGCAGGTCCCGGTTGTAGGCCAACGGCTGCGCCTTGAGCGTGGCCAGCAGACCGGTGAGGTTACCTATCAGCCGGCCGGCCTTACCCCTGGCCAACTCGGCCACATCCGGGTTCTTCTTCTGCGGCATGATCGAGCTGCCGGTCGAGTAGGAATCGTCCAGGGTGACATATCTGAACTCGGCGGTGGCCCAGACGATGATCTCCTCGGCGATCCGGGACAGGTCCACGGCCAGCATCGCGAGCACGAACGCGGCCTCGGCGGCGAAGTCCCGCGACGCCGTGCCATCGATCGAGTTCTCCACCGGCGCATCGAAGCCAAGTTCGGCGGCCACCGCAGCCGGGTCCAGGCCGAGCGACGAGCCGGCCAGCGCACCGGAGCCATAGGGCGACAAGGCGGCCCGAGCATCCCAGTCTCG
Source organism: Pseudonocardiales bacterium (assembly GCA_023252195.1). GTDB lineage: Bacteria > Actinomycetota > Actinomycetes > Mycobacteriales > Pseudonocardiaceae. The sequence goes on along the minus strand of JAHEXI010000002.1, from coordinate 442,257 downwards.
CAGCCGCTCGACGTCTCGCAGCAGGGCTTGGACGTGGGCCCCCAGATGGTGCGCGAGCAATACGGGCTGGGCGTGCTGCATATGCGTGCGGCCCGGCATCGGCGCATCGGGGTGTGCCTGTGCCTGCTCAAGCAGCGCGTCGATGACGTCCAGGGTGCCGCTGGAGACCCGGCGCGCCGCGTCGCGAAGCCACATTCGCAGCAGTGTCGCGATCTGGTCGTTGCGGGAGCGGCCAGCACGCAGCCGGCCACCGAGCTCCGGCCCGGCGCGCTCGATCAGGCCACGTTCCAGCGCCGTGTGCACATCCTCGTCCTCCGGTACCGGCACGAAAGCGCCGGAATCGACATCGGCATCGAGGCGATCCAGTGCGTCGAGCATCGCGGTCAGCTCATCGTCGTCGAGCAGCGCGGCGCCGTGCAGCACGCGCGCGTGCGCGCGGGAGCCGCGGATGTCGTACCGGGCGAGCCGCCAATCGAAGTGCGTCGACAGGCTCAGCGCCGCCAGCGCATCAGCCGGTTTCGCACTGAACCGACCACCCCAGAGCGCGCTCACAACGACAGGTCCCGTGGTGTCTTCGGCTCGACCCGGCCAAGCAGGTCTCGCTGCGCCGCTAGCTTCGACGGAAGCCCCCAGAGCTGTACGAACCCCTTGGCCAGCGACTGGTCGAAGGTGTCACCCGCATCGTAGGTGGCGAGGTTGAAGTCATAGAGCGACTGCGGGCTGCGCCGTCCGGTCACCGTGGCCCGGCCGCCGGCCAGCTCAATCCGGATCTCGCCGGTCACGTGGTGCTGGGAGTCGACGACGAACGCGTCCAACGCGCGCTTGAGCGGTGAGAACCACAGACCGTCGTAGACCAGCTCGGTCCAACGCTGCTCGACGCTGCGTTTGTACCTGGCCAGGTCACGCTCTACGGTAACGCTCTCCAGCTCCTGGTGCGCCGTGATCAGGGCGATCGCGCCGGGCGCCTCGTAGATCTCCCGGCTCTTGATGCCGACCAGCCGGTCCTCGACCATATCCAGCCGGCCGACACCGTGGGCTCCGGCCCGGGTGTTGAGCTGTTGGATCGCTTCCAGCACTGTCACCGCGACGCCGTCGATGGCGACCGGCACACCGGACTCGAAGGTAACCACCAGCGCATCCGGCGCCTTCCACTCAATGGGATCGCTGGTGTAGGAGTACACGTCTTTGGTCGGGGCGTTCCACAGGTCTTCAAGGAATCCGGTCTCGACCGCCCGGCCCCACAGGTTCTGGTCGATGGAGAACGGCGAACGCTTCGTGACGTCGATAGGAAGGTCGCGCTCCTCGGCGTAGGCGATCGCTTTCTCCCGGGTCCACGCGTAGTCCCGGACCGGGGCGATCACTCGCAGGTCCGGCCCGAGTGCGCCGATGCCCACCTCGAAGCGCACCTGGTCATTGCCCTTGCCAGTGCAGCCGTGCGCGACCGTGCTGGCACCGTGGTACTTCGCGGCCGACACCAGATGCTTGACGATCAGCGGGCGGGACAACGCGGATACCAACGGGTAGCGGTCCATGTACAGGGCGTTGACTTGCAGCGCCGGCAGGCAGTACTGCTCGGCGTACTCGTCGCGGGCGTCGGTGACCACGGCCTCCACCGCGCCGCAGGCCAGTGCACGCTGGCGGATCGTCTCCAGATCCTCGCCGCCCTGGCCGACATCAACCGCGACGGCGACGACCTCAGCTCCGGTCTCCTCGGCAATCCACCCGATCGCCACCGAGGTGTCCAAACCCCCGGAGTAGGCCAACACGACCCGCTCGGCCATCTGCTCTCCCTTCGGTCGGGCTCGTGAGTGGGAAACAGTGTTATAACACTGTTTCCCACTCACGAGTGCGCCAGCGCCATGATCCGCTGTACGAGCTGCGCCCCGGTGAGCGGTTCTCGTGCGACGACCAGGATGCTGTCATCGCCGGCGACGGTGCCGACCACATCGGTCAGCGCCGCCCGATCCAGCGCGCTGGCCACGAAGTGTGCCGCACCAGGGGGTGTGCGCAGCACCGCGAGGTTCGCGCTGGCGTCGGCGGACACGAGCAGCTCGGCTAGCACCCGCGCCAGCCGCTCGGTGCCGCGGGTCGCCGCGCGCACCGGAGCGCCGTCCTCGGGGATGACATACATCGGCGCGCCACCGTCTCCGCGCACCTTCATCGCGCCGAGCTCGTCGAGGTCCCGGGACAAGGTGGCCTGGGTGACCTCAATGCCTTCGCCCGCAAGCAGGGCGACCAGCTCAGCCTGGCTGTGCACCGCGCGGTTGGTCACCAACTCGACGATGCGAGCCTGCCGGCCGACCCGGGTAGAAGTCATGTTGCGCGCTCCGGATCCAGCAACCAAGCCAGCAGCGCCTTCTGCGCGTGCAGCCGGTTCTCGGCCTCGTCCCATACCGCGCTGGCCGGCCCGTCGAGCACCTCATCGGTGATCTCGGCGCCCCGGTGCGCCGGCAGGCAGTGCAGCACAGTGACCTTCCTGGCGCCACCGCATGAAGCGCGGTCCAGCAGCTCCGCGTTGATCTGCAGCGGCCGGAACGGGGTGAGCCGGTCGAGTCCGTCACTCTCCTGTCCCATGGAGGTCCAGGCGTCGGTGACGAGCACATCGGCCCCGTCGACCGCCGCGAGTGGATCGGTGAGCACGGTGGCGCCTCCACCGGTCTGCGCTGCCCGGTGTTTGGCGGCGAGCAGCACCTCGGGCAACGGCTGGAATCCCTCCGGAGCGGCGATGCGCACGTGCAGCCCGGCGGTAGTGCCCCCGAGTAGCAGTGAATGCGCCATGTTGTTCGCCCCGTCGCCCAGATAGGTGAGGGTGAGCCCGGCCAGTTGGCCGTGCCGCTCCCGGATGGTCTGCAGGTCTGCGAGCACCTGGCAGGGATGAAACTCGTCGGTGAGCGCGTTGACCACCGGCACCCGCGAGACACTAGCCATCGCTTCGATGCGGCGTTGAGCGTAGGTCCGCCATACCACGGCATCGGCGTAGCGGGACAGCACCCGCGAGGTGTCCTCGATGGTCTCCTCGCGACCCAGCTGCATCGTCCGGGCGTCGATGATCAGCGGGTGGCCGCCGAGTTGGGCAATGCCGATCTCGAAGGACAGCCGGGTTCGCGTCGAGCTCTTTTCGAAGATCACCGCTACGGATCGCGGGCCGGCCAGCGGGTTGCTACCGAACGGGTCGGCCTTGAACTCGGCAGCCAGGGTGAGAACCTCCCGCTGTTCATCCGGGGTGAGATCATCATCGCGCAAGAAGTGTCTCGGCATCGTTACTTCACCCCGTCCAGGATGGCTGGCAGCGCGCTGAGGAACTCGCGCGCCTGCGCCTCGGTCAATACCAGTGGCGGGGCGAGTCGGATGCGATCGGGCACAGGCGGGTTGATCAGGAAACCGGCCTCTCGTGCGACGGTGGCGACCTGGGCGGAGACTGGTCGCGCGAGTCCAATCCCGATCAGCAGGCCCGCTTCGCTGACCGAGCTGACAAGCGGGTGGTGCAGCGCCGTCACCTCTGCGGCTATCTGCTTGCCGAGCTGGGCGACGTGGTCGAGCAATCCGTCTGCGGCGATCGTCCGGAGCACGGCCAGCGCGGCCGCACAGCACACTGGGTTGCCGCCCAGCGTGCTGCCGTGGTGACCGGGCTGCAGCAGGTGGGCGGCGGGTCCGATGCCGATACACGCACCGATCGGAAGGCCGCCGCCGAGACCCTTGGCAACCGTCACCACATCGGCGGTCACGCCTGCCGACTGGTGGGCGAACCAGGTGCCGGTGCGGCCGATGCCAGTCTGGACCTCATCCAAGACCAGCAAAGCCCCGTGCGCCGCGGTGATCTCCCGCGCGGCCTGCAGGTAGCCTGCTGGGGGAATGATCACGCCGTTCTCGCCCTGCACCGGCTCGAGGAACACCGCGGCGGTGTCCCCGTCGACGACCGCTTTCAGGGCCGCGGCATCGCCGTAGGGCACGAAGACCACGCCGGGCGGCATCGGCTCGAAGGGATCCCGCTTGGCGGGCTGACCAGTAAGTGCGAGCGCCCCCATCGTCCGGCCATGGAAGGCACCGTGCGCCGCGACCATAGTGGACCGTCCGGTGCGGCGAGCGATCTTGAAGGCGATCTCGGTGGCCTCGGTGCCGGAGTTGCAGAACAGCACCCGGCCCGACCCGGTGGCGCCGAGCAGATCCAGCAAGGTCTCGGCTAGCGTGATCGCCGGTTCGGTGAGGTACAGGTTGGAGACCTGCCCGAGGATGTTGATCTGCTCGGTGACGGCACGCACCACGGCCGGGTGCGCATGGCCCAGCGCGTTCACCGCGACACCGCCGACGAGATCCAGGTAACGCCGGCCGTCGGTATCCCACACTTCGGCGCCGGCACCACGGGCCAACGCCAACGGCGGTGTGCCGTAGTTGGCCATCAACGCGGCCTGCCAGCGCCGCTGTAAGTCCACAGTAGACATCAGGTCTCCATCTCGGGTAGCACCATCGTTCCTACTCCCTCGGTGGTGAACACCTCGAGCAGCACCGAGTGCGCCACCCGGCCGTCGATCACGTGGGCCCGTGGCACTCCACCCCGGACTGCACGCAGGCAGGCCTCCATCTTCGGCACCATCCCAGCGGACAGCGCCGGTAACAGGGCCGCCAGCCGGTCCACCCTGATCTGGGACAGCAGGCTGGTCCGGTCCGGCCAGTTGCTGTACAGCCCTTCGACGTCGGTGAGCACGACGAGCTTCGCGGCACCCAACGCGACGGCCAGCGCCGCGGCCGCGGTGTCCGCGTTGACGTTGTGCACCACGCCGTCGGCGTCTGGAGCCAATCCGGAGACCACCGGGATACGCCCGGCGTTGACGATGTCGAGGACCGCGTCCGGGCTCACCGCGACCACATCGCCGACCAATCCCACGTCAACCTGCTCGCCGTCCACGGTGGCGGAGCGCCGTGCGGCGGTGAACAGGTGCGCATCCTCACCAGAGATGCCGACGGCGAACGGACCGTGCGCGTTGATCAGCCCGACGAGCTCGCGACCCACTTGCCCGAACAGCACCATCCGCACCACATCGATCGTCTCCGGCGTGGTAACCCGCAAGCCGCCGCGGAACTCCCCCGCGATACCCAGCCGCTCGAACATGGCGTTGATCTGGGGACCGCCCCCGTGCACGACGACCGGACGTAGTCCAGCCAGCCGGAGAAACACCATGTCCTGGGCGAACGCGCACTTCAGCTCGTCGTCGAGCATCGCATTGCCACCATATTTGATCACGACGGTGGTCCCGTGGAACCGCTGCAACCAGGGCAGCGCCTCGGCGAGTACTGCTGCCTTGCGCCCTGCCGTGTCGATGCGCGTAGTCGTCATGACGAGTACGCGCTGTTCTCCTCGACGTATGCGTGCGAGAGGTCCGTGGTGAGGACGGTCGCCTGACCCGCACCGAGGTGCAGGTCCACCTCCACAGCGATCTCGCGCCCAGACAGGTCCGCCGTGGAGCGATCCGCTGCCATCGCGCCACCCTTGCAGAGCAGCACGCCGTTGATCCGGATGTCCAGACTGTCGGCACGCACGGTGGCCGGTGAGGCGCCCACCGCGACCGCGATCCGTCCCCAATTGGGATCGGACCCGAAAAAGGCGGTCTTGACCAGGCTGTTCCGGGCGATTGCGCGAGCTGCGGTGAGCGCGTCGTCCTCCCCAGCCGCTCCGCGAACAGTGATCGAAATCTCCTTGGTGACGCCCTCGGCGTCGGCTCGCAAACCCTTGACCAGCTCCTGGCAGACCTGCTGCACCGCCGCGGCGAACTCCGTCCGGTCGGGCACTACCCCCGAGGCTCCGGAGGCCAGCAGCAGCACGGTGTCGTTGGTCGAGCAGGCACCGTCTATGTCCAGGCGCTCGAATGTCTGGGTTGTGGCACCGCGCAGCACCGCGTCCAGGATGGGCTCGTCGACGGCGGCGTCGGTGGTGAGCACGCAGAGCATGGTGGCCAGGCTGGGCGCGATCATGCCAGCGCCCTTGGCGAACCCACCCACCGTCCAGCCCGCGCCGGTGACCGCGGCCTGTTTGGGGACGGTGTCAGTGGTCAGCACGGCGGTGGCGGCGGCCAGGCCGGCTTCCGGGGTCGCGGCTAATCCGGCCGCGGCTTTGTCGACTCCTGACAGCACTGTGTCCAGTGGCAGCCGCTCGCCGATCAGCCCGGTGGAGCAGACGGCGACCTCGACCGCTCCGCAATCCAGCACCGTGGCGACCCGCTCAGCTGTGGCATGGGTGTCCTGGAACCCGCCAGGGCCGGTGCAGGCGTTGGCTCCGCCGGCGTTCAGTACCACCGCGCGCAGCCGCCGCTCGGTGAGAACCTGTGCCGACCACAGCACCGGCGCCGCCTTGACCTGGTTGCGGGTGAACACCCCGGCGGCCGCTGCGGCCGGTCCGTCATTGACCACCAGTGCCAAATCCAGCCCACCACTGGCCTTGATTCCGGCGGCGACCCCCGCTGCCCGGAACCCGCCGGCTGCAGTGACGCTCATCGCAGTGTCCTCCCTGTCAAGGTGCTATTCCCCACGCTGGCAGACCGGTGGTCTCGGTAAGGCCCATCGCTAGGTTGAAGCACTGCACTGCCGCTCCCGCGGTTCCCTTGGTGAGGTTGTCGACCGCACCCACAGCGACCAGCCGTCCCGCGTCGACGTCCACCGCAACCTGCAACTGCACGGAGTTGGATCCGTGCACGGCTGCGGTGGCCGGCCAGCGGCCTGCTGGCAGCAGGTGCACGAACGGCTCCGCATCGTATGCAGCGTGGTAGGCGCTTCGGGCCGTCTCGTCGTCGATGCCTGGGCTTAGTGCTGCGGTGCAGCTGGCCAGGATGCCGCGCGGCATCGGCGCTAGCACCGGAGTGAACGACACCGTGACGGGCTGGCCGGCGGCGCCAGCGAGATTCTGGATGATTTCCGGGGTGTGCCGGTGCGCGCCGGCCATCCCGTAGACGCTGGCCGAGCCCATCACTTCCGAGGCCAGCAGGTGCGGCTTGAGGGCACGCCCGGCCCCCGACGTGCCGGATACCGCGGTCACTACGACGTCGGGCGCCACCAGCCCGGCCGCGAGCGCCGGAGCAAGCGCGAGACTGATCACCGTCGGGTAACAGCCGGGCACCGCGATGCGACGGGATCCGCGCAGCTTCTCCCGCGCGCCGGGCAGCTCCGGCAGACCGTAGGGCCAGGTGCCGGCGTGGTCGCCGCCGTACCAGCGCTGCCAGTCCACCGAATCCGCGAGCCGGTGGTCAGCACCGCAGTCGATCACCACGGTGTCCTCGGGTAGCTCGGCTGCCAACGCGGCGGAGTGGCCGTGCGGCAGGGCGAGCAACACCGCGTCGTGTCCGGCCAACCGCTGCACAGTGGTGTCGGCCAAGATGCGCTCGGCCAGCGGGACGAGGTTCGGATGGTGCTCGCCGAGGCTGCTCCCGGCGTTCCCGCCCGCCGTCAGCTCGCCGATCTCGATCTGCGGGTGGCCGAGCATCAGCCGAAGCAGCTCACCACCCGCGTACCCGCTCGCCCCCGCCACCGCGACCCTGAATGCCACCCGCATGATTATGCACATTCATGCAACTTCATTCAACTCCGTGCAGGCGTCACGCGCAATCTGGATGCAGAACGCGGTTATTCGGGCATAGATAATCGCGTTCTGGATCCAGAACGCGATTACGAGCGAAGGGTGGCGTGGTGGGTTTGGATGGCGGCGGTGACCGCTGCGTCGCGGGCGGCGGTGGCTTCGGCGGCGGTGAGGGTGCGGTCGGGGGCGCGGAACCGCAGCGCGAAGGCCAGGGATCGCTTGCCCGCACCGATCTGGTCGCCGGTATAGACGTCGAACAGGCGCACGTCCTCCAGCAGCTCGCCGGCACCCCGGCGCAGCGTGGCGGTCAGCTCGGCGGCCGGCACCGTGGCGTCCACCACGAGCGCGACGTCTTGCAGCACCGGCGGGTAGGGCGACACCACCGGCGCGGGGTGCCGGTCGGTCAGCGGTAACCCGTCGAGATCCAGCTCCATCGCACAGGTCCGCGGCGGCAAGCCCAGCGCGTCCACTACGGCGGGGTGCAACTCGCCAGCGAAACCCACCGGCTGACCGTCGACCTGCAGCTGCGCGCATCGGCCGGGATGCCACGGCGGCATCGCGACGGCGCGCACGGCAAGCTCGACACCGGCAGCGTGCCCGACCAGGCGCGCGGCCTGCACCGCGTCGGCCCAAGTCACCGGGCGGCCAGGCCCCCACCAGCCGGAGCGCTCCCACTGCCCCGCGAGCACGGTACCGACGTGCAGCGGTTGCCCGGGTAGCGCACCGATCAGCGCGGCGACCTCAGCGTCGCTGGGCCTGCCAAGCACCCCTGGGTCCGGCATCGCAGCGGCGTTGGCGTGCGGTTGCACAACCTGGGCCATTCCGTAGAGCGCCACCTCGCGCTGTCCCCGGGCGACGTTGCGAATCAGGGCCTCGAGCAGACCGGGCAGCAGCGTGGTGGCCAGCTGGTCGCGATCGGATTCCAACGGATTGAGCAACGCGACGGTGTGGCGCCGTGGATCACCCTCGGGAAGACCGAACGCGTCCCAAGTGCTGGCCGAAACGAACGGGCTGGGCAGCACCTCCACGTACCCTGCCCCGGCCAGTGCCCGGGAGATCGTCCGCCGACGGCGCTGGGTGGCGGTGAGCCCGCGTCCGGGCGGCGCCGGGGGGAGTTCGGATGGGATGGTGTCGTAACCCTCCAGCCTTAGTACCTCCTCGACGAGATCGGCGGGCTGGGTCAGATCTGGGCGCCAGGACGGCGGGGCCACGGTCACTGTGGTAGTGGCGTCCGCACCGCCCACCTGCACGGCGCAGCCGATCTGAGATAGCCGGTGGACCGTCGCGCCGCGCGCGTAGGTTCGTCCGGCGACCCGATCTGGCAGGTCGATCGGCATCACCACCGACAGCTGCCCCGAACGGGCACCCACGTCGGTGCGCCCCGACAGGATCTCCCCACCGCCGTAGCGGGTCAGCAACGTCGCGGCGAGCTCGGCGGCGACTGGCGGCAGAGCAGGATCCACCCCGCGCTCGAAACGCCGGGCCGCCTCACTGGGCAACTTGTGCCGGCGGGCCGCGCGGGCGACCGAGGCCGGGTCCCAGATCGCCGCCTCCAGCAGCAGGCTGGTGGTCTGCGGGCCGATTTCGGTGCTCTCCCCGCCCATCACCGCGGCCAGTGACACCGGTCCCGTGCTGTCGCAGATCACCATGTCGTCCGGATCCAGTTCCCGGCAGACACCGTCCAGCGTGGTCAGCTTCTCCCCCTCGGCGGCCCGGCGAACGACCAGGTCGCCGTCGAGTTTCGTGGCGTCGAAGGCGTGCATCGGCTGTCCGAGCTCGAGCATCACGTAGTTGGTGACGTCCACGGCCAGCGAGATCGGCCGCATCCCGGCCAGCTGCAACCGCCGGCGCATCCACCAGGGTGACTCGGCGGCGGGGTCCAGCCCCGACACCTGACGGACTAGGAACCGGTGACAGCCCCGCTCATCCTCAATCCGCACCGGCCACGCCGCAGCGTGAGTCTGCGGTACCTCCCGCAGTCCGGGATCGACGTAGTCAACGTCGAACGCGATGGCCAGCTCCCGGGCCAGCCCGCGCGCCGACAAGCAGTAGCCACGATCCGGCGTGATCGCCAGCTCGATCACCGCATCATCGAGGCCGAGCACCTCAACGGCGCTGTCCCCGGGAACGGCGGCATCGGCGGTCAGCACGATGATCCCGGTGTGGTCGTCGCCGAGCCGCAGCTCGGCGGCCGAACAGATCATCCCGTCCGAGGTCCGGCCGTAGGCGGTCCGCGCCGCGATCGCGAAATCCCCTGGTAGCACTGTGCCGGGGCGCGCCAGCACCACCAGGTCGCCCACAGCGAAGTTGGTGGCGCCGCAGATGACCCCGCGCGGCGCCGACTCGTCATCGTCGACGAGGCAGTACCGGATGGGTTTGGCGAAACCGGTCAGCTCCTCGATCTCCAGCACCCGGCCCACCACGAGCGGCCCGCTGACCGGGCCGAGTTGGTGCACCGCCTCGACCTCCAGACCAGCCCGCACGAAGGCGTCAGCGATCTGGGCCACGGTGGGAGTGGCACTACCCTCGGGCAGCGCAACGTGATCACGCAGCCAGGAAACGGGAACGCGCACTGCCCTCAGGCCTCCATTCCGAAAGCGCGGGTGAACCGAACATCGCCCTCGACCATGTCGCGCATGTCAGCGATGCCGTTGCGGAACATCAGGGTGCGTTCGATGCCCATCCCGAAGGCGAATCCTGAGTACACGTCTGGATCGATGCCGCAGGCACGCAGCACATTCGGATTGACCATGCCGCAGCCACCCCACTCGACCCAACCCGGGCCGCCCTTCTTCTCCGGGAACCACACGTCGGGTTCGGCGGAGGGTTCGGTGAACGGGAAGAACGAGGGCCGCAAACGGATCCGGGAGGTGTCGCCGAACATTGCTCGCGCGAACGCGTCCAGAGTGCCCTTGAGGTGCGCCATGGTGATGCCCTTGTCCACCGCTAGACCTTCGATCTGGTGGAAGACCGGGGTGTGGGTGGCGTCCAGCGCGTCAGTGCGGAACGTCCGCCCCGGGCACACCACGTACACCGGCAGCTCCCGTTCCAGCAGGGCCCGGATCTGCACCGGTGAGGTGTGCGTGCGCAGGACCATGCCGGATCCCTCGGGCGCCACGTAGAAGCTGTCCTGCATGGTGCGGGCGGGATGGTCCTTGGGGAAGTTCAGCGCGTCGAAGTTGAACCATTCGGCCTCGAGTTCCGGGCCCTCGGCGACTTCGTACCCCATGGCGACGAACACGTCGGCGATGCGCTCGCACAGCGCGGTGATCGGGTGCCGGGCGCCGACGGGGACGCGGTCCCACGGCAATGTGACGTCGACGGCCTCTTCCCGTAGCGTCCTGGAGTCCCGTTCGACGCCCAGTGCGGCGCGGCGCTGGTCGAAGGCCGACTGCACCGCCGTGCGGCTGGAGTTTAGGCGCTTGCCGGCCTCCGCGCGGGCCTTGGGAGGCAATGCACCGATCTCGCGCCGGGCGGTCAGCAGCGGCGATCGGTCGCCGAGGTGCGCGGGTTTGACCGCGGCGAGTTCCTCGAGGTCAGCGGCTTGGGCGAAGGCCCTCTCGGCGTCCTCGACGGCCTGCGCCAGCGCTTCGGGCGTCAGCGCAGCGACCTGCTTGGGGTCGTAGGCGTCATTGGTTCCAGACATAGGATGCGAACTCCTGGCTTGCGGCGGGCCGCGACGGCGGGCGCCTGCAGTGCCGATATGCGGTCAGTTCTGATCCGATCTTAGGTGATCGCCCCCGGGGCCAGGCTGCCGACGGTGCGCCCGCGCGCTGGCGTACAGGCAGACCGCCGCCGCGGTGGCGAGGTTGAGGCTTTCCGCGCGCCCGTGCAACGGGATTGCGACGGCGTGGTCAGCGGCGGCGAGCAACTCGCGGTCCAGCCCGTGCGCCTCGTTGCCGAACAGCCACGCGGTGGGCACCGCCAAGGTTCCGGCGTCGACCACGTCGTCGAGGTCGCGGCCCGTGCCGGCATCGGCCGCCAGCACCTGCAGCCCGGCCTGCCGGCAGGCCGCGATGGCCCGCTGCGGATCAGGCTCCATACCCAGCGCGACGTGGAAGACGCTGCCGGTGGAGGCCCGGACGCACTTGCCGTTGTGCGGGTCGACGGCGTCCCCGGCGAACACGACCGCACCGGCCCCGGCAGCGTCGGCCACCCGGATGACCGTGCCGGCATTGCCCGGGTCAGCGACAGCAACCAAGACCGCGGCCAGCTGGGCGGCGCGCAGCGCGTCGGCCGCAGGCTGCCCGAGCGCGGCGCAGACTGCCACGATGCCCTGCGGGGTTGCGGTCTCGGACAGGCCGGCGGCGGCCCGGTCAGTGATCAGCGATACCCGGACGCCGCGAGCCGCCCGCAGCTCAGGATGCCGGGTAGCGGCACGTTCGGTGAGGAATAGTTCCAGCACCGAACCGTAGCGCAGCGCCTCCCGCACGGCTTGGGAGCCCTCGACGAGGAACCGCCCGGCGCGCTCCCGATCCCGCCGCCGGAGCAGTCCGCGCGCGGCGACCACCCGCGGGGTCCGCTCGGTGTAGGGAGCGTCCGGCTGGGCCAGGGCGTTCACGTTGTGGCCGGCCGCTGCGCTCAGGCGGCGGCGTCGCCGTCCTGGGACGCCGGAGCGCTGGCTCCCCGGCTAACCGGCAGGTGGGCCTTGGCGATCTTCACCAGCGCGGTGAACGCGGTGGCGTCGGAGACGGCGAGCTCGGCGAGGTTCTTGCGGTCCACTTCCACCTCGGCAAGGCGCAGTCCCTGGATGAGCCGGTTGTAGGTCATCCCGTTCTGCCGCGCCGCGGCGTTGATCCGGGTGATCCAGAGCTGCCGGAAGTCACCTTTGCGGGCCCGTCGGTCGCGGTAGGCGTACTGCATCGAGTGGAGGATTTGCTCCTTGGCCTTGCGGTACAGCCGGGAGCGCTGGCCGCGGTAGCCGCTGGCGGCCTCCAGAGTGGTGCGGCGCTTCTTTTGAGCATTGACCGCTCGCTTGACGCGTGCCACTGGTTCGTCCTGTCGGTCTCGGGGGCGGGATTAGCCGCCCAGGTCTTCAGTCAAGGTCGGGTGAGCCGGGTCAGAGACCGAGCAGCCTGCGGATTCGCTTGGCGTCCTGCTTGGCCACTTCGACTACTCCGTCCAGTCGACGGGTGACCCTGGAGGATTTCTTCTCCAGCAGGTGGCGCTTGCCGGCACGCTGGCGCAGCAACTTGCCGGTAGCGGAGACTTTCACGCGCTTCGCGGTGCCCCGGTGGGTCTTGTTCTTCGGCATGTCCGTCCTCGTCCTGCGCCCTGAGTTAGGGCGGCGGTCAATGCGGTGGCCCAGCCGGGCCACCCAGTGTCCTGCACTGTCGCTATAAGGCCGCTACTCCGCTGGCTGCTCCACCGGCTCAGTCGAAGTCCGATCGTCCTTGACTCCCTTTGGCTTATTACGGTGCGGAGCCAGCACCATCGTCATGTTCCGGCCGTCCTGCTTGGCGGAGGTCTCCACGAAGCCAAGTTCCGCGACGTCATTGGACAACCGCTGCAACAGCCGAAAACCCAGCTCGGGCCGGGACTGTTCGCGACCGCGGAACATGATGGTGACTTTCACTTTGTGCCCCGCGTCGAGGAACCGCACAACATGGCGCTTCTTCGTCTCGTAGTCGTGCGCGTCGATCTTTGGGCGAAGCTTTTGTTCTTTGATGACCGTCATCTGCTGGTTGCGGCGGGACTCACGGGCCTTCTGCGCAGTCTCATATTTGAACTTGCCGAAGTCCATGAGCTTGCAGACCGGTGGGCGGGCCTGTGCAGCAACCTCGACCAGGTCAAGGTCCGCTTCCTGAGCTAGCCGCAGCGCGTCCTCGATGCGGACGATGCCGACCTGCTCGCCATTCGGACCAACCAACCTAACCTCAGGAACGCGGATGCGATCATTGATGCGTGTCTCGACGGTGATGTGGCCTCCTCGGTCGTCATACTCGCGGCGCGACCGAGCCTGTGGAGCCGTGCCCGCCGGCACCCCGGACGCAACGCGGCCCCGCATGCCTCCTGGCGTGCGGGGCCCGCAGATCCGACCGATCGACGCGCGAGTGTTTAGTCAACACTCGGCGTAACGCCGGAAGCCCGCCAGGGATTCCGGGACCGGACCCGGCCACCTCTCGGCGGTTCGGGTGGGAGCGCGGGCTCCACTTGCCGTCTCCGCCGGAGCGTAGACTGGTCGCGGAGACAGAGTAACAGACGTTGCACGTCACAGCACACGTCACAGGCGCAGGTCAAAGCGCATGTCAGAGCACGATGTCACAGGTTAGGAACGGCCGCGGAGGCGCCACCGGCCGGCGATGACCGAATGATCACCGCGCGGTGAAGCTGGTGCGTCGTCGATGAGTTGTCAGTAGGCCCGGAAACATGTACTTTTTGTACATGACTGCTGCCCAGCCGCATACGCCGCCGAACCAGGTAGAGGTCACCGTGACCGACGCTCGGGCGAAGCTGCCCGAATTGATCGATACCGAGATCCGTGATGGCGCAGTGGTGTACCTCACCCGTTACGGCCGCCGAGTCGGCGCTGTGGTGCCAGCCGAAGTTGCCGAGCGGTTCGAACTGTGGGAGGACGCCTACTGGTCACACCGGGCCGCCGAGGTGCTGCAACGGGGGAACGAGCCCACTGTGCCCTGGGAACAGGCAGTGGCCGAGCTAGAGGCTGGCGACGCGGGAACCGGCGCCCGCGCCTGATGAGTCGGTACCGGATCGAGGTCACCCGCGACGCCCTGCGCGCCTTGGCGAAGCTGGACAAACCGGTCCGCCGCCGCGTACAGGTGGCCATCGACGGCCTCGGCGAGAACCCCCGGCCGTCCGGCGTGATCGCGCTGCAGGGCCTTCGCGGCGCATACCGCCTCCGGGTGGGCAACTACCGGGTGATCTACACCGTTGATGACTACCGACTAGTAGTCCTGGTGGTCGATTTGGGTCACCGACGCGAGATCTACCGCGATCTGTGACGGGACTTTATGAGCCTGCGGCGACGGTGGCTCGGCGACGCCGCGGCGTCGTGTGTTGCACGTCGACGACGGTGCGCAGGAATTGGCCGGTGTAACTGGTGTCGATGGCGGCGACCTGCTCGGGGGTGCCCTCGGCGATCACGTTGCCGCCGGCCGCGCCACCTTCTGGGCCCATGTCGATCACCCAGTCCGATGATTTGACCACATCGAGGTTGTGCTCGATGACGATGACGGTGTTGCCCTTGTCGGCCAACTCATTGATGACGCCGAGCAACTTGCGGATGTCCTCGAAGTGCAGGCCGGTGGTGGGCTCGTCGAGCACGTAGACGGTTCGGCCGGTGGAGCGCTTCTGCAATTCGCTGGCCAGCTTGACGCGCTGCGCTTCGCCGCCGGACAGCGTCGGCGCGGGTTGCCCGAGCCGGACATAGCCCAGCCCGACGTCCACCAGGGTCCTCAGGTGCCGGTGGATCGCCGAGATCGGCTCGAAGAACGTCGCCGCCTCCTCGATTGGCATATCGAGCACCTCAGCGATGGTCTTGCCCTTGTAGTGCACCTCGAGTGTCTCCCGGTTGTACCGGGCACCCCCGCAGACCTCGCATGGCACGTACACGTCGGGGAGGAAGTTCATCTCGATCTTGATGGTGCCGTCGCCGGCGCACGCCTCGCAGCGGCCGCCTTTGACGTTGAAGGAGAACCGCCCAGGCTGGTAACCGCGGACCTTCGCCTCGGTGGTGGCGGCGAAGAGTTTGCGGATCCGGTCGAACACGCCGGTGTACGTGGCCGGGTTGGACCGCGGCGTTCGCCCGATCGGCGACTGATCGACTCTGACCAGCTTGTCGACGTGCTCCAGACCGGTGACCCGGGTATGCCGTCCGGGCACCTGGCGGGCTCCGTTGAGCCGGTTCGCCAGCACCGTCGCGAGGATGTCGTTGACCAGTGTGGACTTACCGGAACCGGACACCCCGGTGACCGAGACCAGGCAGCCGAGCGGAAAGGACACGTCGATGTCGTGCAAGTTGTGCTCGCGTGCTCCGACCACCGTCAGCCGTCGCGAGCGGTCCACCTGACGTCGGATCGCTGGAACCGGGATGCTCCGCCGGCCCGACAAGTAGGCACCGGTGATCGAGGTGTCGTGCCGCTCCAGTTCGTGGAAGGGGCCGCTGTGCACGACCTGACCGCCGTGCTCCCCCGCCCCGGGACCGATGTCGACCACCCAGTCAGAGGCGCGGATGGTGTCCTCATCGTGCTCGACCACGATCAGCGTGTTGCCCAGATCCCGCAGCCTGGTGAGGGTGGCGAGCAGGCGGTGGTTGTCCCGCTGGTGCAGGCCGATCGACGGCTCGTCGAGCACATAGAGCACCCCGACCAACCCGGAGCCGATCTGGGTGGCCAGCCGGATCCGCTGCGCCTCACCACCGGACAGCGTGGCTGAGGCGCGGTCCAGGGACAGGTAGTCCAGCCCGACGTCGAGCAGGAAGTGCAGCCGGGCCTGGATCTCCTTGAGCACCGCGCCGGCGATCATCGCTTGCCTGGTGCCCAGCGCGAGACCGTCGAGGAAGGCCGTGGCATCGCGGACCGACAACGCGGACACGTCAGCGATCGACTTCTTGCCTTCTGTGGTGTGCGACAGCGTGACGGCGAGGATTTCTGGCTTGAGCCGGGTCCCACCGCAGGCAGGGCACGGCACCTCACGCATGTAGCCGTCGTACTTCTCCCGCATGTACTCCGACTCGGTCTGGTTCATCCGGCGCTCAAGGAACGGCAGGACGCCCTCGAACGCGGCGTAGTAGGAGCGCTCGCGGCCGTAACGGTTGCGGTATCGGACATGCACCTGCACGTCGGAGCCGTGCAGCACGGCCTTCTGGGCGCTAGCCGGCAGCCGTCGCCACGGCATGTCCATCCGGAAGCCGACGGTCTCGGCCAGCGCCTCCAGCAGCCGCTGGAAGTACTCGGCGGTCTGCCCGGTGGACCACGGCGCGATCGCCCCCTCGGCCAGCGACAACTCCTCGTCAGGCACCACCAACTCGGGGTCGACTTCCTTGCGCACGCCAATCCCGGTGCACTCCGGGCAGGCGCCGTAGGGCGAGTTGAACGAAAACGACCGTGGCTCCAGATCGTCGACGCCGATGGGGTGGCCGTTCGGGCACGCCATCCGCTCGGAGAATCGGCGCTGTCGGTGCGGATCGCGCTCGTCGCGGTCAACGAAATCGAGCACGACCAGGCCGTCGGCCAGCCGCAGCGCGGTCTCCACCGAGTCGGTCAGCCGCTGCTTGGCACTGTCCTTGACCGCCAACCGGTCGACCACCACGGAGATGTCGTGTTTGTCCTGTTTCTTGAGCTTGGGCGGATCGGTCAGCGGGTGGACATGGCCGTCGACGAGCACCCGGGAGTAACCCTGGGACTGCAACTCGGCAAAAAGGTCGACGAACTCGCCCTTGCGGGTCCGCACCACCGGCGCCAGTACCTGGAACCGGGTGCCGGCCTGGAGAGCGAGGACCTGGTCGACGATCTGCTGGGGAGTCTGTCGAGAGATCAGCTCGCCACACACCGGGCAATGCGGCTCCCCGGCGCGGGCGTAGAGCAGCCGCAGATAGTCGTGCACCTCGGTGATGGTGCCGACGGTGGAGCGGGGATTGCGGCTGGTGGACTTCTGATCGATCGACACCGCCGGCGACAGGCCCTCGATGAAATCGACGTCGGGCTTGTCCATCTGGCCGAGGAACTGGCGCGCGTAGGCCGACAACGACTCGACATAGCGGCGCTGGCCCTCCGCGAAGATGGTGTCGAACGCCAGGCTGGACTTGCCCGAACCGGACAGCCCGGTGAACACGATGAGGCTGTCGCGGGGCAGGTCGAGATCGACGTTGCGCAGGTTATGCTCCCGCGCACCGCGTACCACAAGTCGATCAGCCACGCGACTCCCTTCGTATCCGGCCTGTCGCAGACTTTGACGGCCCCATCCATGCTATGCGCCTGGTCTGACAGAACCGGTCTCGCGGTGGGTTGGTAGGCGGTCAACTGGAACCTTTTGCACGTCGCCGCGGCGTCCTGATGGTCAATTGGAACCTTTTGCGACCAGACCCAAGGGCGCTACGGTCGGCGACTGTGGACATCCTCGCGCAGTACAACGGTGCGGTTGAGCCGGGCGGCCCAGGGCAACAGCGGACGCTGGATCGCCTGACCGTGACCAAGATTTCGGTCGGACCGATGGACAACAATGCCTACCTGCTGATCTGCCGGAGCACCGGCGAGGCGCTGTTGATCGACGCGGCCAACGACGCCGAGCGGTTGATGGATCTGCTGGGCCATGGGCCGGACCGCCCCGATCTGCGGACGATCGTCACCACCCATCGGCACGGCGACCACTGGCAGGCACTCGGCGCAGTCGCCGGCGCCACCGGAGCGCAGACCGTGGCCCATTCCGTGGACGCCCCGCAGCTGCCGGTGCCCCCAGACCGCCTGGTGGAGCACGGGGACACGGTGGCTGTCGGCCAGGTAGTGCTCGACGTGATCCACCTGCGTGGCCACACCCTCGGCTCGATCGCTCTGCTGCACCGGGACACCGACGGCACCCCGCACCTATTCACCGGTGATTCGCTGTTCCCCGGCGGTCCAGGACGGACAACCAATCCCACTGACTTCAACAGCCTGATGAATGACCTCCAGGCGCGGGTGTTCGACGAGCTCACCGACGAGACGTGGTTCTACCCAGGCCACGGCAAGGACTCCACGTTGGGCGCCGAACGCCCGCACCTAGCGGAGTGGCGGGCAAGGGGCTGGTGACCTAACCGGTTTGGGAATCCCCGCTCCGCATCATGGCTCAGTCTTCGCCGGCGGCTTGGTCGTCGCGGACGGCTCCGTCTTCGCCGGTGGCGTAGTCGTCGCCGGCGGCTTTGTCGTCGCCGGGGACTTGGCGATAACAAGATTGACCGTGCTGCCAGACCGAACCTTGACACCCACCCCCGGATTTGTTCGCAACACCGTCCCGGACGGCTGGTCGGACTCCTCCTCGATAACCGACCCGATCCTCAACCCGTTGTTCACCAGCACGCGCTCGGCGGCCGCCTTTTTCACACCGACCACATTGGGTACGGCAACCTGGCGAGACTTGGCCACAACAAGATCGACGGTGCTGTTGGGCCACACTGCGGTACCCGCCCTCGGATCCGTTCGCAATACCGTCCCGGACGATTGGTTGGACTCCTCCTCGACAACAGAACCCACCCTGAGCCTGTCCTGCGCCAGTACCCGTCCCGCTCGGTTCTGGTCGAAACCGACCACATCGGGAACCTGCCGTAGTGCCGGGCCGGGAGGCGGCTCCACAACCGGAGGGGGCACTACGACAACCGGCGGCGGCACCACAACGGGAGGAGGCACCACAACTGGTGCCGGCGCAACAACGGGAGCCGGCACCCGAGCCGCAGGCGGCACGACAACGGGAGCGGGCTGCTGCGCTGCGGGGTTCTCAGGAGCTGCCTGGGGCTCTGGAGCCGCAGACGTCTGCACGGCTGGTGACGGCGTGACGGCAGGCGCTGGACTCGCGAGCGTAAGGCTCACCCCGCCACCTTGGTCAAGGCTCTGTCCCGCGGACGGATCGGTCCGCAGCACGGTCCCTGCCTCCTGGCCGGCAACCTGATCGTAGGTCGCGCGCACTTTCAGTCCCACACCGTTGAGGAGGGCTTCGGCCTTGACCTGTGACATGCCGACCAAGTTGGGAACCGCAACCTGCGGCTGGCGCGCTGCGGCCCACCAGAGTAGGAGCACAACGAGGAGCGTCGCTACCAAACCGGCGCCCGCCAGCTTGATGCCACCAGAACTGCCGCTCCCACCGTCGCTCAACCGCCGCGGTTTCTGCCAGTGTCCGGGGGTTGACTGTCGCTCGGTCGTGACTGCCCCGTCAACCATCGTCATCGCTGCTCCCCAGTTACCGTCTAGATCTCTTCCGATAACGGCCGCGGGACTGGCAGATGCGATCTCTGAGGTCCCCCCAAGTCGCGGTCGATACTTCGTTAATCGGAACTGGAGACGCCTTTAACACGGTATAGACCGGCCATCACCCGAATGGCCTAACCGCGCGGAGATCCCGGAGACGACACCCTCGTCGTGCAGCCGCCCGATCTCGGCACCGGACAGGCCGAGGACCCCGGCGAGGATCTCATCGGTGTGCTGGCCGAGCTGGGGCGCCGGCGCCGCCGGTACCCGTTTCACTGCGGAGAAGTCGAGCGGCGAGCCGGGCATCAGGTAGCTGCCGATGCCGGGCTGGTCGACTTCGGCGAACATCGGGTTGCCGGTAGAGCAGCGCGGATCGGTGCTGACCATCTCAGCGAAGGTCTGGTACGGGCCCCAGCACACATCGTACGCGTCGAAGACCTCGCCAACCTCGGACAGTGTGCGGCTGCTGACCCACGGCTCGATGAGTGCGCCGATCACGTGGCGAGCGGCGAACCGGTCACCCTCCTTGCCAAGGTCCACCCCGAGCAGTCTTTCGACGTGGGCGCAGGCCTCACCGATCCCGACCGCCGCCACCAAGCTGCGCCACTGCCGCAGGGTCAGGCCGACCACCATCACCCGCTTGCCGTCCTTGGTGGCGAAGTCGCGGCCGAATGCCCCATACAGGTCGTTGCCGTGCCGAGGCCGCTCACTGTTGTTGATCTGCACTTCGGCGATGTTGCCGAGATGTCCGGCCATCGCGAACGCCACATCGGCCAGTGCGAGCCGGACGAACTGGCCGGTGCCGTCGATCCGCCGCTTGCGCTCGGCGGCCAGCAGCCCGGTCGCGGCCAGCGTGCCGGTGATCGCGTCCCAGGCCGGCAACAGATGGTTCACCGGCATGGACAGCGTGCTGGGGCCGGTGGTCCACGGAAAACCGGTGGCTGGATTGACGGTGTAGTCGACCGCGGACGAGCCGTCCGGGTTGCCGACGATATTGACCATGATCAGATCGGACCGCCGGGATGTGAGCTCGGTGAAGTCCAACCAGCCCACGGCGGGGAAATTGGTCAGGAACAACCCCGCGTCGTCGCCGGGCGCGGTGATCAGATCAGTGAGCAGCTCCTTGCCTTGCGGCGATCGCATGGCGACCGCGATGGAGCGCTTGCCCTTGTTCAGGCCCGCCCAGAACAAGCTCCTGCCATCAGCGGTGACCGGCCAGCGGTTGGCGTCCAGCCCTCCGCCGATCGGGTCGAATCGGATCACGTCCGCGCCGAGCTGGGCTAGGGTCATCCCGCCGAGCGGCGCCGCCACGAAGGCCGAGCCCTCCACCACCCGCATCCCCGTCAGGATCCCGGTCATCTCTCACCCCGCTTACCGTGCGAGCGCAACAAATCTCCAATCCAGCACCGGCTTCTCGGCCGCGGCCCGATCACCGGCGTCCTGCCCGGGGCAACCGTGCACCAGTGCTCGCAGATCGATCAGTTGGTAGCCATCGCGCTGGTGGACGCCCTCAACGTGCAGTTCGGTCCGCAGTACATCACCTTCGAACACCGGGCCGGTGTGGTCGCAGCTGCGCCATGCCACGATCGTCACGAGGTCGGGCAGCGCCCGGGTGGCATGGGCTCCGGCGATCGAGATGGTGTGTCCGCCGTAGACCAGGCGACGTCCATACGCCGACGCGCCGGGGTCGGTGTGGGTGGCCGCGAGATTGAGGGTGGCCCGGGCCAGTTCGGGGGCACCAGTCACGGTGTCACGCACTTCGATGTCGTAAACCGTGCCGGGCTCGGCCACGGTGGGCTTGAACGCGTCCAGCTGCCAGCCCCAGGGCAGGTCGTCGACCGGGTCGGCGTCCGCGGGGAACTCGTCAAAGCTGTCGGCATGGCCGGTGTTGGCATCGGGATCGCGCAGGGGGATCATCGGGCAGCGCCAGAAGTCGAGCACGGGCTCCGCCCGCTGGTTGTGGACCTGAACCCGCAGCACGGCCAGCCCGGTCGCCGGTCGCCCGGGTCTCGGGCGGTTCTGTCGCAGCGCGACGACCTCGGTCCGGGTGCGCAGCGTGTCACCCAGGTGCACCGGACGAAGCAGCCGCAGCCCGCGGTAGAACAAGTTGCCACGGACCCGTTGCGACGGCGCCGTTGTCTGCCCGATCGCGACGTGGCAGACCAGCGTGGGATGCGCCAACGGCTCGACGCGGCCGGTGACCGCCGCGGACAGCTCGTGATCCAGCGGCAATCGGAGCCGGTCGCCGGACAACGCCTGGTGCAGCCCTGCATAGCCGGGGGTCAACGTCAGACCCGGGGCATCGGCGAAGACCTGCCCGTGCGCCAGCTCCTCGAAATACGGCCCGCCGACTAGCACCCGATTATCCGCCATCGTGCCCAAATCGTACGGCCGTGGCTCCGCTGGATTGCGCGGGGCGTGGGATGTGACGCCCACGTCGCCGACGGGTCAGCCGCCCTCGCCTTGTGGCGGGGCGCTAGGCGCGACGCTGCGGGTCAGGACGCGACCCAGGCCAGCGCGGGTTGCGAGGACTACCAGCCGGTCACCGGTGGCGAGCCGGTGACCTTCTGGTGGGGGTAGTTCGAAAGTGCCGGTGGCGTGGCGGCGGATCGCGATCACCTGTGCCTGGCGGGGTGCGTTGACAGCGTGGCTGGCCACACCATCAAGTTGGGAACCTGCGTGGATGGGTACCTCGGCGATGAGCAGAACGCGGCGACCGACCGGGATGGTGCCGAGGACCTGGCGGCCCAACATCGCTGCGGCGAACTCCGGCGCAGCCAGGTAGGACACGCTTCGCGAGATCGTGATTCCGAAATTGCGTTGCACCCGTTCGGCGAAATCGCTGTCCAATAGGCGAAGCACAACGCGGAGGTCGTCGCGCAGCGCCCGGCCGTGCAGGGCCGCTTCGAGGTTAGTGACGTCGTTGTTGGTCACGGCGACCAAGGCCCGGCTGGTGCCAAGATAAGCGGTACGCAGGGTGTCCTCTCGGCTGGCGTCACCGAATACGATCGGCACGCCGATCCGCCTTGCCAGCGCCACTCCCCGAGCGCTCTCATCGCTTTCCACACATACCACCGGTACGCCGAGATCGTGCAACAAGCCCACAACCCGGGTACCCACGTTGCCCAGCCCGACGACTACCACATGACCGGCGATCGGCTTAGGCCGCCCCAGTGCCGTGGACAACCGGGAGTTGACGACGGCGTCGACCACGGTGGCGGTCACTACCGGGATGATCGAGATTCCGACAATGGTGACCATCGTCTGGATGGTCTTATTGACGGCGTTGAGGGTGGAATCGGGCTGAGCCGCCCCAGCGGCATCCAGCAAGGTGACATACAAAGCGTCGCCCCAGGAGAAACCACCCACGCTGGCGAACAGCACGGTGCCGAGACCCAGCAGCGCGAACAATCCTAAGGTGGCGATACCGAGCTTTCGGTTGAACGACGCGGCGACCCGCCACCACAGGGTCAGTAGCACGTTGCGCACTCGGCGGTGCGCAGCGGCATCACCGATAGTGGCACGCCCGTCGGCCAACGCGAGCACCAGATCCGCATTGTTCTGTTCGGTCGGCAACAGCTCAGGCTTCTTGGCCCCGCGGGTGTCGGCAAGCCCGCAGATCACCCGATCCGGCGCCACCTCGCTTCGTCGGGCGACATAAAGTGTCCGGCCTGGTAGCCGCACATAGCTGGGCGCCAGTTCCCCCAGCGCCCCCGCCACAAAGGATGGGGCTGCAGTGGCTGCATCGGACAGCACTTCGCAGCCCGGAAACAGGGCTCGGATGCGATGCCCGAGGCTCATATTGAAAAAACGGATCACCAAGCGCAGTTCGCTGTTCAGTTCCTGCGCCCGCAGTGCGGCGTGAATGTTGCCGACGTCGTCCTGGCTGACCAGCGCCAGGGCACTGGCCAGCTCCACCCGAGCCGCATGGAAAGCCGCCTCGCTCAAATCGGGCGCCTCGATGACGCGCACCTTGGGCAGCGCCGCTATCCGGGGCCCATGGTTGCGCTGCGCTGAGGGCAGGATCACGGTGACCTCGTCACCGATCCGGGTGACGAGTTCCTCGACGAGCTGATAGGCCAGCGCGTCGTCGCCGCAGACGACCAGATGCGGACGCCTTCGGCTCTGCTCCCCCTCGACTCCCATAAACCAGCGAGACTACTGCGCACAAGGCTCCGTCAGGTCCGGTGCAGGTCGGCCTGCGCCACGCTGGCCTGGTCCGGTTCTTCCCGCAACGCTCGACGTCGCCGGAGCCGGAGTTCCAGCACGGCCACGATCAGCGCCAGACACACGAATCCCGTCCCAGTGAGCAGCGCCGCGGCGATGGCGGTGCGGTAGTGGCCGCTGTGGGACACCACGCCGTAGAACACCGCCGCCAGCATGGCCGTCCCGACCGCCGATCCGATCCGCTGCGCGGTCTGCAGCGCTCCCGCCGCGGCCCCGCCCATCCGCGATGGCACACACTCAAGGGTCAGCGTGACGTTCGGCGAGATCACCGCGCCACCGCCGATACCTGCGATGAGCAGGGGCAACGCCGCTGCCCGGCCGGCCCACGCTGCGGGTGTGACGTCGAGTACCAGGGCGGTCGCAGTCAACCCGACCGCGACACCGGTGAGCCCGCCCACCGTCAACCAGCGACCGTACCTGGCCACCAGCCGGCCGGCTACCGCCGCCGACACCGCCGACCCGAGTGCGAACGACGTCACCGCGAGCCCGGACTGCAGTGGTGTGTAGCCCAGCCCGCGTTGGAAGTACAGCGCGAACACCAACCAGATCCCGCTGAAGCCGACGAAGTACACCATTCCCAGCGTGGCTCCCGCCGGGTAGCCGGGCGTGGCGGACAGCAGCCGGGTGTCCAGCAACGACGCCCGATCGCGCCGCACCATCCGCTGCTCCCAGCCAAGGAACAGCGCGACCAGCACCGGCGCCAACCCGAACAGCCACCACAGCCGGCGCAGGCCACCACTGTCCACTTCCACCAGCGGTAGCAACAGACACAACACGCCGGCGCCCAGCAGCAGCGCGCCGATGACGTCGATCTGCGACGCCACCGGCTGGCCGCTGCGCTGCCGGGATGGCACCAGGCGCCACGCCGCGACCAGCGCGATCAGGCCGATCGGAACGTTGACATAGAAGACCCATCGCCAACCCTCATGCCCCCCTGCCGCGCTGAGTATGAGACCGCCGAGCACCGGTCCGACTGCCGTGGACAACCCGACCGTGGCGCCGAAGATGCCGAATGCCCTGCCGCGCTCCGCGCCGTGGAACAACACCTGGATCAGTCCCGAGTTCTGCGGGGTGAGCATCCCCGCGGTGACCCCTTGCAGCAGCCGGGCCGCGACCAACCACTCCGCGCTGGGCGCCGCTCCACACAGCGCGCTGGTCAGGACGAACGCGGTCAGCGCGACGAGGAACATCCGTCGCCGGCCCAAGGCGTCACCCAGCCGGCCGCCCGCCACCAGCACCAGCCCGAAGCTCAGCGCGTAGCCCGACACCACCCACTGCACCTGCGCCACCGAGGCGCCCAGGCTCTGCTGGATGGACGGCAGCGCGACGTTGACGATGCTGACGTCCAGCAGGCCCATGAATCCCGCCAGCTGAGTCACCGCGAGAGCTCGCCAGCGACCCGGATACGCCTCACCGGCGGCGAGTTCCGAACCAGTACTCATCCCACCATCCTGGGCGCCCGATCGGCGGCGTGAAAGCACAGCTGCTTTAAGTTAGGTTAGGCTAACTTTATTTACGAGGAGGTTCCCGATGAGGTGTAGGCACGCTGGCCAAGCGGCGGTGCCCCCGTCGACCGAGCGGGCTCGAACGCTCGCTACCCGCAGTGGCACCGCCTCTGTGCTGGTGGCGGCACTGGGCCGGACCGCGCCGACGCTTCACCATGTGCATCAAGACGGCACGACCATCATCATGCTGTCTTCTGACCACCCAGTGACTATGCAGGCTGAACCCCGACCCGACGGCGGGCGATCTGCCATGATCGAGCTCACGGACACCGCGCCGGTCGCGTTGCGCCGACCGATCCGCGGACTGCTCTGGATCACCGGCTGGCTACGTGCGCTGGACCCCGAGCCAGCCCGGCGGGTCGCCCTGGAGCTGGCCTCGCAGCGCTGCGACGAACGGCTCCTCGACGTCGGGTACGGAGCCCGGCTGCTCTGGTTGCAGCCGGTGTTCGCAGTGCTTGCCGACGCCGAAGGCATTGCCTGGCTCACCCCTGCCGACCTCGCTGCCGCCGAGCCAGACCCGTTCTGCCACCTCGAGCGGGACTGGCTTCGCCACCTCGACCAAGGCCGCCCCGAGTTGCTTCACGCGCTCGGTCGGCACATACCGGCAGCGTCGCGCGAAGGCCGCGCCCGAATCCGCCCACTTGGTGTCGATCGGCTCGGCCTGCGGCTGCGGATTGAAGACGATGAGCAGACGCACGATCTCCGGTTGGCCTTCCATCGGCCAGCGACTACCCCGGCCCAGCTCGCCATCGAGCTACACCGCCTGGTCGGCTGCGGATCTCAGTGACGTGATCCACCGTTGCACTCCGCTGGTGCACGATGGGCGAATGCCGGCTGTGCCCCACCCGTTATCAAACCTCACGACCCCGTGGGCTTCGTGCGTTGCCTCCGTGCCCGGAATCGCCATTCGGTTCCGAATAGCGCCCGCCTAGTGCCCGGAATCGCCATTCGGTTCCGAATAGCAGTGCGGAGTCACAGGTGGTAAGCGAGCTGGGCGGTGTCGTCAGACGAGCGCGAAACATCCCGAATCAACACGAGATCTGGGAGCGTTACATTGTGGGCAGGTGCAGAGGCGCCGATCGTCCCTACCCACGCCTGCCCCGGCCCCTCCGCTGAGCGACCGCACCCGACTGTCCACCCATCGCGAGGTACGGGCCACTAACGATCAGGATGGCACTGGCCCGTCATCGGGCACCGGTCCTGCAGCGTCGACCTGTTCGGGCAGTAGCGGGGAGGTCGCCAGATCCTGAAGCGACGTGTCCCGAAAAGCCGCATGCACCGCTCGGACGCCTGGACGGGCCGCCACGGCCCGTAGCGCGTCGCCGTCGCCGTACACCAGCAACGCCAGCACGCACGCGCAGCCACTGCGCAGCTGAGTGGCTTCAGCGGAGGCGACAGCGGCAGGTCGCCCACTCGGCGCTGCCCGGGACGCGGCGAGGCGGTCCTGCGCCGCCGAGCGCATCGCCTCGGTGAGTTCGGTCACCGGCCGCTGACCCGGCAGATCCCGAGTGATCAACGCGGTCTGCACTCGCGGCAGCGGAACGCGAAGTATCACCCGCGAGAGTCGAACACCCCGCGTCAGCTCAGCGGCGGGCTCCGGCGTGAGGTAACCGTCCAGCTGCACCAGCGCCCACACCGGCCCAGAGTTCGCCATGGGCAGCGACGCACCGGCCCTCCGCAGGTACTGCGCGACCAATTCGCCGGCCTCGGGCCCGAGCCGCTGCACCCCGCTGTGCACCGGTTCACTACGGTGCCCGGCCACCACGACCGTCGCGCCGAACACCACGAATAGCACCGCCAGCACCGCCCAGCGGGCTCGCGAGGGCATCGGCTACGCCTGCGCGGCCAGCACGTCCAGCGCGCCGCGCAGGTCGTCCGGGTCCGGGCTGGTGAATTCGACCCAGTGGTCGTCGGCTGGGTGCGGGAAGCCCAACCGCGCGGCGTGCAGCCATTGCCTGGCCAGCCCCAGCCGCTGTGCCAGCACGGGGTCTGCACCATAGGTGAGGTCCCCACAACAGGGATGCCGCAACGCGGCGAAGTGCACCCGGATCTGGTGGGTGCGACCGGTTTCCAGGGTCACGTCACACAGCGACGCGGCCGGGAACGCCTCGATCACCTCGTAATGCGTCACCGACGGCTTGCCGCCGGCCACCACGGCGAAACGCCAGTCGTGCTTGGGGTGCCGGTCGATCGGGGCGTCAATGGTGCCTCGGGTGGGGTCCGGGTGGCCCTGCACCAGCGCCCGGTAATGCTTGGCGACGGTGCGATCCCGGAAGGCGCGCTTGAGCGCCGAGTACCCGCGCTCCGACTTGGCGACGATC
This sequence comes from Pseudonocardiales bacterium, assembly GCA_023252195.1. Classification (GTDB taxonomy): domain Bacteria; phylum Actinomycetota; class Actinomycetes; order Mycobacteriales; family Pseudonocardiaceae. The sequence goes on along the minus strand of JAHEXI010000002.1, from coordinate 414,749 downwards.
ATCAGGCCGCTGGTTCCCACGTCCAGCCGGTGCACCACGCCCTGGCGCTCGGCCGCGCCCGAGGTGGCCACCTGGATTCCGGCCGCGGCGAGTCCAGCGAGCACGGTAGGGCCGGTCCAGCCGGGGCTGGGATGCGCGGCGACTCCCACCGGTTTGTCCACCACGACCAGATCGGCGTCGTCATGCAGCACCTGCAGATTGGCCACCAGCTCGACAGATGGCGCGGCAGGCCGTGGCGGATTCGGCAGGGTCACCTCTAGCCGGCTACCGGTGGACAGGCGGTCGGACTTGCCGACTGGGCTGCCGTCCACCAGCACCGCCCCGGTCTCGGTCAGATCGACCACTGTGGTGCGCGACAGTCCCAGCAGCCGCGCCAATCCGGCGTCCACCCGCATGCCGTCGAGGCCTTCAGGCACCGGCAGCGTCCGCACGTCACTCATTCTGTCGCTCTTTCTGGAACTCTCTTTGCGGGTCTTCGAGGGCCGCGGGTGCCGTCGAAGTCCCGGCCGGTGGCGGCGAGCGCGACCAGCACCACACCCCCGCACACGATCGCGGAGTCTGCCAGGTTGAACACCGGCCACACGCTGCCATCCGGTGCTAGCAGCGACAGGAAGTCCACGACGTGCCCGCGCAGCGGGCCAGGGGCACGCAGCAACCGATCCACCAGATTGCCCAGCGCACCCCCGAGCACCAGCCCAAGCCCGAAGGCCCAAGGCGCGCTGCGCAGCCGGGGCGCCAGCCGGACGATCACTACCACCACGCCCAGCGCGATCAGCGACAGCAGCCACGTCAAACCGGTCGCCATCGAGAACGCCGCACCCGAGTTGCGATAAACCACGAGGTACAGCGCGCCGCCTAGCAGCTTCATCGGCGGATGGCCCTCCAGGACCGCCACCGCGACGACCTTGCTCAGCACGTCCAGCAGCAGCGTCACGGCAGCGACAGCGACAAGCACGCCGGTCCGGCGGTGTCCCACCGGGACCTCGCGGATGCCCTCGGCGTCGGCGGCCGCTCCCTCGGCATGCTGCGATGGGTTCATGTCACCATTGTGACCACCTCACCGGCCCGGCTCTCAGGCACCGGTCTCCCCGCGCCACTGGGCCAGTCGGCCGGCCCGGTGCACCGCCCGGATCCGCTGCTCAGCCCGGTCCCGGTTGCCGGCCGTCGTGACGATCAACAACTGGTCGCCCTCCTGCAGCCGGGTGGTCGACCGTGGGGTGAACCCGTTCCCCTCGCGCACCACCAGGCTGACCACCGCCCCGGTGGGCAGCCTCAGCTCGGAGAGGTAGACACCGTGCAGCCGCGACGGCCGGGGTACCCGGATCTGGAGCAGCTCAGCGTCCATCTCGTCCAGTGCAGCAGAGTCGACCTCCATCTCCCTGCCCTGCTCCGGCCGGGACAGTCTCAGCCAGCGAACGACTAGGGGCAGCGTGACGCCCTGCACCACGGTGAGCAGCACGACCAGCACGAACACCACGTCCACCAGCCGTTGGGCCCCCGGGAAGCCTCTGGTGAGCGCAATCAGGGCCAGCACGATGGGTACTGCGCCACGCAGCCCTGACCACGACAGGAAGGCCTGCTCCCGCCAGGCCACCCGCAACGGTGTCAACGCCAGCGCCACCGACAACGGGCGGGCCAGCACGACCAGCACCGCCCCGGCGACCAGCGCGGGGATCAGCGCGCCGGGCAATCGGGCCGGCGAGGCGTACAGACCCAGCAGCACGAACAGGGCGATCTGGGCGAGCCAGCCCAGACCCTCGGCGAAGGACAGGGTGTCCCCGCGGTGCGGCAGGTGTGCGTTGCCGAGCACCAGCCCTGCCAGGTAGGTCGCCAGGAAGCCCGAGGCGTGCAGACCCTGCCCGGCGGCGAAGGCGAGCACGCAGACCGCGATGGTCGCCAGCGGATAGAGGCCGGTCGAGGGCAGCGCCGCCCGGCGCAGCGCCCACGATCCGGCGAAGCCCAGCGCCACCCCCACCGCCGCGCCAGCGAACAACTCGTAGCCGACCAGCAAGGGCGTCCACCATCTCACCGGGTCGCCCGCCGCGAGGAGCACCACCGCGATGTAGACCGGCGCGTCGTTGATGCCAGACTCCAGCTCGAGCGCGCCCGCCAACTGAGGCGGCACCTTCAGCGCCCGCAACACGCTGAAGACCGCGGCGGCGTCGGTCGAGGACAGCACCGCACCCCACAACAGCGCCGTGCGCCAGTCCAAGCTCAGCAGCAGGTGCAGCGCCCAGCCGGTGATGGCGATGTTCGCCGCGACCGCCACAGTGGACAGGGCAATCCCCCAGCTCAGCACAGGGCGGATCACTGAGAACCGGGTGGTGAGACCGCCCTCGGCCAGGATCAGTACCAGCCCCGCAATGCCCAGGGCCGCGGTGAGCGGCGTATCGGAGAACCGGATGCCCAGGCCGGACTCGCCGATCAGCAGCCCAATGGCCAGGTAGACCAGCAGCGATGGCAACCCGAGTCGAGTGGAGAAGCGCACAGCGAGGACGGCCAGCAGCAATACCGCCGCCCCCGCCCCGAGCACGAACTCCACGCCGTTCACGCCCGGATTGTCCTTCAGCCTCGCTCGTCAGCTGGACCAGGAGATCGTGACCAGATCGCGGTGGCGTGGGCCCAGTCGTGCCACCGCCTCGGCGACCTCGTCCCGGCGCTCGACGGGCAGGCACAGCCTGCGCAGCGAGAAGTCAAGCTCCGCCTCCGGGCTGCGCGGCTGGGCGGGTCGGGTCCAGCGCTGGACCTCCGGATGTATCCCCACTTCGGCGAACACGGCCAGTACGTCGTCCGCGGTCGCCGGGGGTGGCCTGCGTAACCCGTGAAATTGCGCCCACAACGGGTCCAGCCAGGCCCCGGGGTGCACAGCATGCAGCTCGACGACGACCCCACGGCGGGCGGCGGCATCCAGGGCGGTGACGAAAGGCCCCAGGTCAAGGGTGTTGTAGCCGACGTGGTGGCTGACCACGACATCGGCGACGCCCGCCTGCGCCGCCGCCTGCGGCCACGGACCATGAACGCTGCGGTATGCCGGCCCCCGCTGCTCGCAGGCCTGCTCGAATGCGCGCAGCATGTCCTCGGCGGAATCCACCCCGGTCAGGTGCGACACCTTGGGCACCAGGGCGAGCCCGGCGGCACCCGCACCGCACCCGACGTCGAGCACGGTCCCACCGTCGGGTCCCAGCAACTGCAGCGCGGCCCGGCGCGATGGGGTGTCCTCCGGCGTAGCCGCCGGTACGAAGCGGGCCGGATCGTGCCGGCTCGGGTCATTCGGCGCGGCGGCCCGGATCTCGGGAGGGATGCCCCGGCGCTGCAGCAGCTCGCTCCAGCGAGCTGCTGCAGCGCCGGGGCTCGTGAGTGGTTTCGGGTGCTGGAACACTGTTACGCACTCACGACCGCGACGGCGACCCGTACCTCGAGGCCGTCGCCGACGATGCCGGCGAAGCCGTCCGGGACCGGGGCGTAGTCGACTCGGCGGGCGAGTACCTCGCCGGCGATGAGCTGCTCGTGCTCCCGGGCCGCCGCGACTACCTCCGCCGGGGCGTCGATGGTGAGCGCGATCCGGTCGGTGACCTGCAGGCCGGCCTGCCGGCGGGCCTGCTGCACCACCCGCACCAAGTCCTTGGCGATGCCCTCGGCGGCCAGCTCCGGAGTGACCGTGGTGTCCAGCACCACCAACCCGGACCCGGCCGGCAACGCCGCGGTCTCGGACGGGTCCGCGGCGACAAGCCGCTCGGTGTACTCCCCTTCCAGCAATGGGATGCCGGCTGCGGTCACGACCCCGTCCGAACCGCGTTCCCACTCCCCCGCCTTGACCGCGCGGATCACCTTCTGAGTGTCGCCGCCCAGCCGGGGCCCGCAGGCCCGGGCGTTGACGGTGAGTTCGAAGCGGCCATGCGCGGCGACGTCCTCGGTGAACTCGACCGACCGGACGTTAACCTCGTCAGCAATCAGGTCGGTGAAGGCGGTGAGCGCGCCGGCGTCCGGCGCGGCCACGGTCAGCTGGGACAGCGGCTGGCGGACTCGCAGGCCCCGTGCCTTGCGCAGCGACAGGACGGCGGACACCACCTGGCGCACTCGGTCCATCGACACCACCAGGTCCCGATCTTGTGGGAGCGAGGCGGGATCGGGCCACTCGGTCAGATGCACCGAGCGTGCTGCGGTCAGCCCGCGCCAGATCGCCTCGGTGGTCAGCGGCAGCAGCGGAGCGGCCAGCCGGCAGGTCACCTCCAGCACGGTGTGCAGGGTATCGATCGCGTCCTGTTCACCGGCCCAGAAGCGGTCCCGGGATCGGCGCACGTACCAGTTGGTGAGCACGTCGCAGAATCCGCGCACGCTGGCACACGCTCCGGCGATGTCGTACCGGTCCATCCGCGCCGTGACGTCACTGACGCAGTCATGCAGTTTGGCGAGCACATATCGATCCAGGACGTGTTCGCTGCCGGTCTGCCACTGCCCGTCGAGATCCGCGGCGTTGGCGTAGAGGGTCAGGAAATACCAGGAGTTCCACAGCGGCAGCAACGCTTGCCGGACGGCTTCCCGGATACCCTGCTCAGTGACCACCAGGTTCCCGCCCCGCAGGATCGGCGAGGCCATCAGGAACCAGCGCATCGCGTCCGAGCCGTCCCGGTTGAACACCTCGGTGACCTCGGGATAGTTGCCCTTGGACTTCGACATCTTCAGGCCGTCATCCCCGAGCACGATGCCGTGCGCCAGGCAGGAGCGAAACGCCGGCCGGTCGAAAAGCGCCGTGGCCAGCACGTGCAGCGTGTAGAACCACCCGCGAGTCTGCCCGTTGTACTCGACGATGAAATCACCCGGGTAGTGGTGTTCGAACCACTGAGCGTTATCGAACGGATAGTGCACCTGCGCGAAGGGCATCGAGCCGGACTCGAACCAGCAGTCCAGCACCTCGGGCACCCGGCGCATGGTGGAGCGTCCGGTAGGGTCGTCCGGGTTGGGCCGGGTCAGCTGGTCGACGAACGGTCGGTGCAGATCGGCGGGGCGCACCCCGAAGTCACGTTGCAGCTCGTCCAGCGAGCCGTAGACGTCCACTCGCGGGTAGGCCGGATCGTCGCTGACCCACACCGGTATCGGTGATCCCCAGTACCGGTTGCGGGAGATGTTCCAGTCCCGCGCGCCCTCCAGCCACGCCCCGAACTGCCCGGTCCCGACGTTGTCCGGCACCCAGGTGATCTCCCGGTTGAGCTCCACCATCCGGTCCCGGAACTTCGTCACCTCGACGAACCAGGACGACACCGCGCGCTGGATCAGCGGGTTGTTGCAGCGCCAACAGTGCGGGTAGGGGTGCTCGTAGGTCTCGTGACGCAGCAGCACACCCCCGACGTAGGGCGCCCCGTCGCGCAGATCCCGGATGATCGCCCGGTTGGCGTCGAAGACCTGCATCCCGGCATACGGGGCAACCTCGGCGGTGAACTGCCCGGCCGAGTCCACCGGGATCACCGCTTCGATACCGGCGGCGTCGGTGACGCCCTTGTCTTCCTCGCCGAAGGCCGGAGCCAGATGCACCAGGCCGGTGCCCTCGTCGGTGGTCACGAAATCGGCGGGCAGCACCTGGTGTGCGCCGGTTCGGCCGGCGAAGAAGTCGAACGGCGGCGTGTAGCGAAGGCCGAACAGCTCCGATCCGACGTAGCGGCCCAATACCTGCGGCTGGTCTCCCAGTTCCCGGGCGTAGGCGGGGAGGCGGTCCTCGGCGATCAGGTAACGTTCGCCAGCCACCTCCACGGTGACATAGATAAGATTCGGATGCACCGCTATCGCAAGGTTCGACGGCAGCGTCCATGGAGTGGTGGTCCACACCAGCGCCAGCACGCCGTCCAGCGCCGACCCCGGAGCGGACAGCCGAAGCCCGACGGTGACCGCAGGATCCTGCCGGTTGCGGTAGACGTCGTCCATCTTGGTCTCGGTGTTGGACAGCGGCGTCTCGCAACGCCAGCAGTACCACAGCACCCGGAAACCCTGATAGATCAGGCCCTTGTCCCAAAGCGTCTTGAACGCCCACAGGACGCTCTCCATATAGGTCAGGTCGAGGGTCTTGTAGTCGTTGTCGAAGTCCACCCAGCGGGCCTGGCGGGTCACGTACTCACGCCACTCGCGGGTGTAGCGCAACACCGAGATGCGGCACGCGGCGTTGAAGTCCGCCACGCCCATCTGCTCGATCTGAGACTTCTGGGTGATGCCCAGTTGTCGTTCTGCCTCCACCTCGGCCGGCAACCCGTGGCAGTCCCAGCCGAACCGGCGCTCCACCCGGCGGCCACGCATCGTCTGGTAGCGCGGCACCACGTCCTTGACGTAGCCGGTGAGCAGGTGCCCGTAATGCGGGAGACCGTTGGCGAACGGCGGCCCGTCGTAGAAGACGAACTCGTTGGCTCCGTCGTCGCCGGCCGACCGGGCAGCTACCGACGCCGCAAAGGTGTCGTCATCCTGCCAATACTGCAGGACGGAGGCCTCAAGCTGAGGGAACGACGGCTGCGCGGCGACGGCGTCTGCGGAGCGGGCGTCTGCAGAAACCTTGGGGTAGACCATGGCGGCGTGTACTTCCTGTGCGGTTGTCACCTGTGCAGATCTGCACGGGGACGACCCTCGGCTACGCCGGGGACCGCGGTACCACCCCGCTTGCCACCCGTCACGCGGGCAGCCTCTCATTAAGCCGGCGATGACGGGCCGGACCCGTCCGGTTCTACTGAAGGCCCGCCCGCGCGGGACGCGCCTCGTTCTTCCGGAGGCTCCCCGGTGATGGCCGGATCAGCGCCTGTTGCTTACCAGAGTACCTGGGTCGGGCTAGCGATTTTGTGCCGGGCTTAACCGCTCCCGGTGCTCGCAGCGCGGGCGTCTCGGTGCTTGCGGGCGAGCGTGGTATCCGGCCGGCACCGATCACACGGCGTGAATCCGAGTTCCCGGGCCTCGCGCACCGGTAGCCGCTCGGCATGCGCCTGGTCCGGCCACCGGCAGCGGATGAGATGGTAGCGCGGGTGTTCGTCCACCACCAGCACCTCATCGGTCAGTTCGTAGACCACCAGCAGGTCCGCGGCGTCGGTCTGCTCTTCACCAGGAGCCGCGTCACCGACCGGGCTGTCACCAGCCTCAACGGTCGACGCGGCTATCGCAGAGCCTGGGTCACCGTCGTGCCCTGCGGCCACCGGCCTGGGCGCGAGGTGTTGCCCGGCCAGCTCAGCCGCGTCCGACTCGTCCTCCGCAAGGAGATCCGGCTCATCCTCAGGGGCATCCTGGCGGGTCAACCAGGACCGCCGCCACCGCCTGAGGATCATCGCCGCGGCTACCGCGCTGAGCGCGACCGATCCCCACGCCAGACCCACATGACCAGTGCTGAGCGCGGCAATGAGCAACCCCACTGCCGCCAACAGCAGCACCCCGGTGCCGAACACGCGGGGCGCGTCAGCTACCAGCTTCGGCACGTGCACCGAACCCGGACGTCACGAAGCCCTGGGTGCGCGCCGCGTCCGCCGGCGCGGCCGATCCACGCCCATCGAGCTCCCGGAGCTGTGACTCCAGGTAGGTCTTCAAGCGAGTGCGGTACTCGCGCTCGAAGGTACGAAGTTCGTCGATCTTCTTCTCCAGGACCGTCTTCTCCTGGCTGATCGAACCGAGGATCTCGGTGTGCTTGCGAGCCGCGTCGCGCTCCAGTGACGCAGCCTTCTCCCGGGACTGCCGGTCCAACGTCTCAGCTCTGGTACGAGCGTCATTGAGCATGGTCTCGGCCCGGGTCCTGGCCTCGTTGACCATGCCGTCGGCCTTAGCCCTGGCGTCCGAGAGCAGCTGCTCGGACTTGGTCCGGGCTTCACCCAACATCCCATCGGCTTCGGCCTTAGCCTCGCCGGTCAACCGGTCCGCCATCTCCTGGGCCAGACCCAGGACCTTGGCCGCTTGCACATGGTGATCACCACCGGGCGAGGTCTGTTCCATCATCGGCGGTGGCACGGGAGCCATCACCGGCCGCGGCGGCTCCAGTGGACGCAAATTACGCCCAGTGTCGACCGGTGCAGCACGCAGCTGCTGATCGATCTGCTCAACCTGGTTGCGCAGATCGTTGTTGTCCTCGATCAAGCGAGCCAGCTCGGCCTCAACCAGGTCGAGGAACGCGTCCACCTCGTCCTCGTTGTAGCCCCGCTTGCCGATCGGTGGCTTACTGAACGCGACGTTGTGAACGTCGGCGGGGGTCAACGGCATCGGATCACCTCACGCACTCCTCGACGACTAGGAAGGGACATCCTGGGGCATCGGCCCCGAGCCCGGCGGCCGTTACAGTCTCGTCGGCTCCACTACGCGCATCAGTATGAGCACCACGAACAACAGAACCATAATGGACAGGTCCAGGCCAACACCGCCGATCCGGATGGGTTTGATCACCCGGCGGAGCGCCCGGACCGGTGGATCGGTCACTGTATAGACCGACTCCAGGGCGATCGCCACCCCCCCGCCCGGCTGCCAGCTACGCGCGAAGGTACGAACGAACTCGACCACGATACGCGCTGTAAGCAGCAACCAGAAGAAGAAGAGCAGATAGTAAGCGACCCACCGGACCACGTCCACGGAGATACTCTGCCACCGCTACCCGGGTGCCGGTAAGCCGGGGCCCCTTGACGGCCTAACCAGGCGTTAGCTGAAGAAGCGACCTTCGGCGATCCGGCGCCTGTCCTCAGCGGACACGTCGACGTTGGGCGGCGAGAGCAGGAACACCTTGTTGGTGACCTTGTCGATCGAGCCGCGCAGCGCGAAAGCCAGCCCGGCCGCGAAGTCGACCAGCCGCTTGGCGTCCCGATCCTCCATCTCAGTCAGGTTCATGATCACCGGATTGCCCTCTCGGTAGCGTTCCCCGATAGGCCGGGCCTCGTTGTAGTTGTGCGGATGCAGCGTGACGATGCGGGACAGCGGATGTGAGCCGCCGTCTCCGAGCGCATCTTCAGCGAGTGAACCAGTGCGTGGCGCTGGCGCGACGCGTTGAGGTGCGACCGGCTGGCGGACCGTTGACCTGGTCTCGATGGTCGCCGGGTCGATCGCCAGCGAGCCGCGCACCGGAGCCGTCGCCGTCCACGGACCGGCGGCTCGAGAATCTGTGGAACGAGAACCGGCGGCCCAGGAAGGAGAGCGGGTGGAATGCGCCCTGGGCGCCGCGTGATGCCCAACCCGGGTTGCGAACCCGTCGTCGTAATCGTCGACAGCCGCCCGGTGCGGACGTCGTACGCCCGGTCGTTCAGCAGCATGTTCACTCGGGCCGTTGGCCGCCGGAGCCCTGGCTGCGGCCATGTCGGGGCCCTGGTCGTACGCTGGGTTATAACCGTGGTTGCCATTGCCCGGATCGGGGTATTCAGCGCGGTAGCTCGAGTGATAGTCGTCGAATTCCGCTGCACCGAACTCAGCTGCGTCGAACTCCTCGACTCCGACCATGCCGAAGTACGCCTTCAGCCTGTGCAGCGCGTTCATCGTTCGCCTTCCTATCCCCATCTTCGACGCACCACCCGCCGACCTCGACCCACGAATCCAATTCCTGCCCACGGACCGTCGTACCCGGTCAGCGCGAGGTTAACGGCCGACCACCCAATAGCGCGGTTCCGACACGCACGCACGTCGAGCCGTGCGTGATGGCCTGCTCGAGGTCGCCGCTCATCCCGGCAGACATCTCGACCGCGCCGGGATACGAACGGCGCAACCGCTGGGCAGCCACCGCGAGCTGGGCGAAGGCATCCCCGGGATCGATCCCGAGCGGGGCGACTCCCATCACCCCTTCCAGCCGGAGCTGCGACGCGGCTGCCACCCGATCAGCCAGCGCCTCGAGTTCTGTCAGCGTGCAGCCGCCACGCGCGGGGTCGCCATCCAGGCTGGCCTGGATCAATACGCCGAGGGTGCCCTGGCGTCGCCCGGCCTCCCTCGCCGAGCGGACAGCTCGCTGGAGCGCCTCGACCAATCGCGGCGAATCCACCGACTGCACGTGCGCCGCCCATCGAGCCACTGACGGGCACTTGTTTCGCTGCACACGACCGACCATGTGCCAGCGCACCGCCGCGGCCGGGCGTAACTCGATGACCTCCGCCACTTTCGCGGCGGCCTCGGCATCGCGGGCCTCAGCGGTATCGAACAGACCGAGGTCGACGAGCAGGGCGACGTCTCGCGCCGGGAAGGTCTTGGTGACCGGGAGCAGACGGACCTCAGCGGGATCGCGTCCCGCCGCGGCACACGCGGTGGTGATGCGCCCGCGGACCCGCGCCAGCGCGGCAGCCAGCTCCTCGCGACGTCGCTGCTCCAGATCCGTCATTGCTCCAACCAGGTCACTGCGGCAAGCCGGCCGGTGACGCCGTCGCGGCGGTAGCTGTACAGCGCGGCGTCCTCGATCGTGCACCGTGGGTCGACACCGACCTTGGCCACGCCTGCCGCCGCCAGCTGGTGCCACAGCCCGGCCCGCAAGTCCAGGCCCGCGGTGCCCTGACGGGTACGGCATGCACTGCCAGGTAATCGGGCTTCCACGTCGGCCTGCATCTGCTCGGGTACCTCGTAACACTGCCCACACGCCGACGGTCCGAGTAACGCCTCGACCCGCTCGATTCGCGCGCCGAGCCGCCGCATCGTCTCCAGCGCGGCGGGCAGCACCCCGGCCCGAGCGCCCACCCGCCCGGCGTGCACCGCGGCGACAACGTGTCCGACCGGATCAGCAAGCAACACTGGAACACAGTCGGCGACCAGGGCTGCCACCGCGAGCTGGGACTGCGTGGTGACCAGCGCATCGCAGGCCGGGACCGGCTGCGGCTGTGGCTGCTCGACCACGGTGACGGTGCGGCCGTGCACCTGCTCCATCCAGACCACGCGCTGGCGGGTCAGGCCGATGCCGGTGGCAAGCCGTTCGCGGTTGGCGGCTACCGCCTCAGCACAGTCACCCACGTACTCGCCCAAGTTGAACGAGTCATACGGCGGAGCTGACGCCCCGCCGTGGCGAGTGGTGACCACCCGCCGGATCCGGACGGTGCTCACCGCTTCATAAACGGTGGAACGTCCACCTCGTCATCGTCGTCGAAGTCGTCGGTTACCGGCACCGCCCGGCTCGGCTTGCGGGGTCCGGTGGCGGGCTGCCAGGTGGCTGGATTGGGTGGTGTCTGGCGGGCTGGCGCCGCCCCCGGATAGGACCGAGTGGACGCAGACCCCGCTGCGGTGGGCCCGGCTGCCTGCCCAACCTGACCGGCCTGCGCCCGAGCGACTGTCCGCGCGGCCACCGGCGTCGGATCCAGCCTTTTGTGTGACGGCACCCCGGAGTCGAAACCAGCGGCGATCACCGTGACTCGTACCTCGTCGCCCAGCGAGTCGTCGATCACCGTGCCGAAGATGATGTTGGCTTCGGGATGAGCGGACTCCTGTACCAGCGACGCGGCCTCATTGATCTCGAAGAGACCCAAGTCGGAGCCGCCGGCGATGGACAGCAGGACGCCGTGCGCGCCTTCCATCGACGCTTCCAGCAACGGCGAGTTGATGGCCTTGGCGGCGGCCTGCACCGACCTGCCCTCCCCACGGGCGGATCCGATACCCATCAGTGCACTGCCCGCGCCGGACATGACGCTTTTCACGTCAGCGAAGTCCAAGTTGATCAGACCGGGTGTGGTGATGAGGTCGGTGATGCCCTGAACACCGGACAGCAGTACCTCGTCGGCGGACCGGAAAGCATCCATCAGGCTGACGTTGACGTCACCAAGCTGCAACAGTCGGTCATTGGGGATCACGATCAGGGTGTCGCACTCGTTTCGCAGCTCGGCGATGCCGTCCTCGGCCTGACCGCCTCGGCGCTTGCCCTCGAAGGTGAATGGCCTGGTCACCACACCGATGGTCAGCGCGCCCAGCTTGCGAGCGATGCTCGCCACCACAGGAGCCCCTCCAGTGCCGGTGCCACCGCCCTCACCCGCGGTGACGAACACCATGTCCGCGCCTTTGAGGACGTCCTCTATCTCCTCGCGATGGTCTTCGGCAGCCTTGCGGCCGACCTCCGGGTTCGCCCCTGCGCCGAGCCCGCGGGTGAGCTCGCGTCCGATATCGAGCTTGACGTCGGCGTCGGACATCAGCAACGCCTGGGCGTCGGTGTTGACCGCGATGAACTCGACGCCGCTGAGCCCGACCTCGATCATGCGGTTGACCGCGTTGACGCCGCCACCGCCGATTCCAGCGACCTTGATCACGGCGAGGTAGTTGTGCGGGGGGTTCATTTGCTTGCGCCTTCGATGTCGCACACAGTGCGGCCTTCCTCGTCGCTGCCAGCACCCTGCCGACGTCCGGACATTCCTGCTCCCCTCGGCGTGGCAGAACCCTCAACCTCAGCTAAAGGATTAGAGTTATGTCAGCTTTGTCTCTGAGCGACGGTAGGCACCCGCACCGGCAGGGTCCAGCAGGCACGCCGAGAGGGTCGGCGATCCGGCGACGTGAGTGTATGCGGCGACCGTATTTCTTTGTCAGGCGATGGTGGGCAGCGCCGGGCTGGAGATGTCGTAGATCTTGCCGGGTTGGCTCAGGAGCGGGCCCAGTACGGCTACCTTGCGCGCGCTGTCCTCCACACCGCCCCAGCGCACTTCCCGGCTGGTACCGCTGCGTCCAATGTCCAGACGCCCAGTGCCCGGGCGCCCACTATCCAGTCGCAGCACGACGTCAGCGGGAGAGTTCGCGGCTATCGAGCGCACCTGGGCCCGCAGCCACTCGGGCAGCCCGGTCAGCACCGTCAGCGCGGCCACCGTGCCGGCGTCCCGGGGCCCGACCCGGTCCGACCGCAGCTCGGGCAGGCCTGGCGGCTCGACGGGCACCGTCGCGTAGTCGGTTCCGGTGGCGTCGACCAGGTGCACGCCGTTGCCGCGACGCACGACCGCGACCGGGATGCGTTCAGTGAGTTCGATTCGAACCGTGCCGTCCAGGCTGCACCGCACCTGCACGTTGGCCACCCGAGGCACCGCGGCAACCCGGCGCTCGATCGCCGTGGTGTCCAGCCGCAACATCGGCGTGCCCAACGGCACCGCCGCGACCGCCTTCACGACGTCGGCGGGAAGCTCTTTGGTGCCCGCCACCGCCACGGAACGGGCGTCGAACAACGAACTGATCAGCAGCACCCACGTCCCGCCACCGACCAAGGCCAGCACCACCATCCCGGCGGCCAGCCAGACCAGCCACGTTCGGGACGGTCTGGGCGGGCCCGACGCCGGCGGTTGCGCAACCTCGACACTGGATCGAGCGGCCAGCGGCGCAACGGCCCGGTGCGACGCCACCGTCGCATGATCGCGATTCGGGAAGCGAGAGCCGCGCTGGGCGCGGTTGATTCTTCCGAAACGGCGATCATGGGGTTTCTCGGCAGCGCTGGTGCGGCTGCGATCCCGCGCGACGTCTAACGGACGAGGCGTATCGCGACGGGATCGGCGGCGGGCGCCCGAGGCACCGGGACCCGACGCCCTCACGGCGGACCCGCGCCGCCGGTGGCGGAGCCGCGGCCCGCCAGCTCGGCGAGTAGGAGCGGACCGAGCATCGTGACGTCCCCGGCTCCCATCGTGACCAGCACATCGCCGGGTCGCGCCAGACCAGCCAGCCGTCCGGGCACATCGACCCAGCACGGCTCGTAGAGCACACAATCCGCCGGCAATGGCACCGCTTGCGCGATCAGCGCTCCGGTGACACCCGGCAACGGAGTCTCCCGGGCCCCGTAGACGTCCAACAGCAGCACCACGTCGGCCAGCGCCAGCGCGGTACCGAACTCGGCGGCGAAGTCCCGGGTGCGGGAGTACAGGTGCGGCTGGAAAGCCACCAGCAGCCGCCCGTGCCCCACCACCTGGCGGGCGCCCCGCAGCGCGGCCGCCACCTTTGTCGGATGGTGGGCGTAGTCGTCGTAGACCCGCGCGCCGGCCGCCTGTCCGATGAGCTCGAACCGGCGGCGCACCCCGCTGAAGCCGGCCAGCCCCGCCAGCAGACCCGGCAGCGGTGCGCCCAGCTCCAGGCCGGCCAACAACGCCGCGACGGCGTTGCTCGCCATGTGCTCCCCAGGCGCCGCGATCTGGAGCTGCACCTGGTGCGACTCGCCATCCGATCCGGTCAACGCCAGGCTGGCGGTACCCCGCCCACTGTCGGGGGTATATGCCAGCAGCCGGGCGTCGGCCGCCGCGGCAGCAAGCCGGCCGTAGCGGCGCACTCGCACCCCGGACGCGGCGGATCGGTCCGCCAGCGCGGCGGAGCCGGGATCATCAGCGTTGGCGATCAGCACCCCGTTGGGGGCCAGGCGGGCGACGAAAGCATCGAAACAGGCGGTGTAGGCCTCGACGGTGCCGTGGTGGTCCAGGTGATCAGCCTCGACATTGGTGACGACAGCCACGTCCGGCGAGTAGGCCAGGAAGGTGGCGTCACTCTCGTCGGCTTCGGCCACGAAGATGTTGCCACGACCGTGGTGGGCGCCGGTCCCGCATTGGGTGAGGTCGCCACCGATGAGGAATGACGGGTCGGCGCCACAATGTTGCAACGCAACCGTGAGCATCGAGGTGGTGGAGGTCTTGCCGGCGGTCCCGGTGACGCAGGCGACGCGGTAGCCGCTCATCAGGGCGGCCAGCGCTGCCGAACGGTGGATCACGGGGATACCGCGCCGGGCACCCTCGACGAGTTCCGGATTGTCTGGATCGGTCTGGTGCACCGCCTTGGTGCTGATGATCGCAGTCGGGTTCGCGCCGAGCTGGTCGAGGTTGGCCGCGGCGTGCCCCACGGTCACCTTCGCGCCTAGCTCCCGCAGCGCGGGCAGCGCCCCCGAGTCCTTGGCGTCCGAACCGGACACCGCGCCACCGCGGGCCAGCACGATCCGGGCCACCCCGCTCATCCCGGCACCGCCGATCCCGATCAAGTGGGCGCGGGCCAGCTGCGGTGGCAGCGGAGGCGGTACCAGGGTAGGTGCACCAGTCACCGAGCGGCCTCCAAGACGATCGCGGCCAGCACATCATCGGCGTCCGGATGACCGGCTACCCGCGCGGCCGCACTCATCTCCGCGAGCCGGCGTGGATCGGTGAGGATCCCCACCACCTCCTTGACCACCCTGGCCGGCGTGAGGTCAGCATCTGCCACCAGCACCGCGCCGCCGGACCGCACCAGTGGGCGGGCGTTGAGCGCCTGCTCCCCGTTACCGTGCGGCAGCGGCACATACAACGCGGGAAGGCCGACGGCGGACAGCTCAGCGACGGTGATCGCCCCCGCCCGGCAGATCGCGAGATCGGCGGCTGCCAGCGCCAGATCCATCCGCTCCAGGTAGGGCACCGCGACGTAGGGCGGTGCCCCGGGCACCACCTCCACCGACACGGTGTTGCGTCGCCCATGCGCGTGCAGCACCCCGATCCCGGCCGCGCCGAGTTCGGCCGCCGCGCCCGACACCGCGGTGTTCAGCGAGCGGGCGCCCTGCGAACCACCGGTCACCAGCAGGGTCGGCGCCGCCGGGTCCAGGCCGAAATGCTCCCGGGCCTGGGCCCGTAACGCGCGCCGGTCCAGCGAGGAGATCGCCCGCCGCAGCGGGATTCCGATCACTTCGGCTCGGGGCAGTCCACTGTCGGGTACCGCGGCGAGGACCCGGTCGGCGAACCGCGCCCCGATCTTGTTGGCCAACCCGGCCCGGGCGTTGGCCTCATGAACGACGATCGGCACCCGGCCGCGCGCGGCGAGGTAGGCCGGCAGCGCGACGTAGCCGCCGAACCCGACCACCACGTCGGCGGCGACCACGTCGAGCACCTCCCGGACCCGGCGCACCGCGGCGCGGACCCGCACCGGCAGGGCCAGCAGATCCGTGCTTGGGCGTCGCGGCAGCGGCACCGCGGGAATGAGCTCCAGTGGGTAGCCACGCTGGGGCACCAGGGTGGTCTCCAGCCCACGCTGGGTACCCAGCGCAGTGATCCGCGCTTCGGGCGCCGCCCGGCGCACCGCGTCAGCCAGCGCCAACGCTGGCTCGACATGTCCCGCGGTGCCGCCCCCGGCGATCACCACAGATATCGCCTTCACCGCCTACCCCGGCCGGACGGGGTGGGCCAACCCCCGGCGCGAGACCGCGGCGCGGGCACGTAAGGCACCGGAGGGCGCAACTGCAACAGTCGCGGCAGCGCACCGTGGTGCCCGGACCGGGCGAACTCGTGACGCAACGCGGACACCGCCTGCGGTTCGTGCCGGGCGAAGTTGGCCAGCAACCCGAAGGCCAGCATCGTCAAAGCGATGGAGGTGCCTCCGGAGGAGATCAGCGGCAGCGGGATCCCGGTAATCGGCAGCAAGCCGACAACATAACCGATATTGATCGCGGCCTGACCGACGAGCCAGGTGGTCACAGTCGCGGATACCAGCTTGATCCACGGGTCGGTGTTGCGCACTGCGATCCGAATCCCGACGTAGGCCAGCGTGCCGAACAGCAGCAGCACCACCAGGCAGCCCAGAAAGCCCAGCTCCTCGCCGATGATCGCGAAGATGAAGTCGTTGTGCGCGTTGGGCAGGTAGTCCCATTTGGCGCTGCCCTGTCCCAGCCCCACCCCCCACCAGCCGCCGTCAGCCAATGAGAACATCGCCTGGCGAGCCTGGTACGCCGCGCCCTGCGGGTCGGAGCCCGGGTGCAGGAACGACTGGATTCGCATCGATCGGTAACCGGCCAGGCCGGCCATCGCGACCGCCCCGGCGACGGCGGCGAGCACGATCGCGCCGAACAGCTCAAGCGGCGCACCGCCGAACCACAGCAGCGCGAGTAGTACCACGGCCAGCGTGATCGTGGTACCCAGATCGGGCTGCAACATCACCAGCGCAAAGATCGCGACGGCCATCGGGACCAGCGGCACCAGCAGGTGTCGCCACTCGTGCAACAGAGCCCGTTTGGTGACCAGTACGTGCGCCCCCCATAGGGCCAGCGCGAGCTTCGTCGGCTCGGAAGGTTGCAGCGAAAGCGGTCCCAACCGGAGCCACTTCTGCGCTCCGTTGATCTCCGCGCCGAGCGGGCTGAGCACCATGGCCAGCAACACGACGCACCCGACGAGGAACAGCCCACTGGTGCCACGCAGCATCCGCACCGGCATCCGTAACCCCACCCAGAACAGCACCAGCCCGAACCCGCAGTACGCCAGTTGCTGGACGAACACCGCATAGGAGGAGCCGACCTTGGTGTAGGACTCCACGTTGGAGGCTGAAAGCACCATCACCAGGCCGAACAGGATCAACAGACCGAAAACTGCGAGCACCAGGTGCAACGAGGTGAGCGGCCGGGCCAGCCAGGCGGTGAGCCCGTCCCGAGCGGCCGCCCATTGAACCAGCGCCGACCGACCTGACTGCGACCGAGCGCCCTGCGCCCCTACGCCCCGCGGCCGTGCACCCCGCGGCCGATCCGTCCGCCGCCGATCAGATGTAGGCGTACCGCGCCGAGTTGAGCTACTCACCGGACGTCCAGCGCGGCGACGGCGGCGGCGAACACCCGGCCACGATGTGCGTAGTCGGTAAACATGTCCATCGATGCCGCCGCCGGGGCTAGTAGCACGACGTCACCCGGCCTGGCCAGCTCAGCAGCTGCTGCCACCACCTCCGTCATGGCTCCATCGTCTCCCAAATCCACTACCCGCACCGGGAGGTTGGGTGCGTGTCGCGCCAGCGCGGCGGCGATCACTGCGCGGTCGGCGCCAAGCAGCACAGCACCGACCAGCCGATCCCGGGCTTCGGTGATCAGATCGTCGACCTCGACGCCCTTGAGTAGGCCGCCGGCCACCCACACCACCCGGTGCCTGGCCAGCAGGGAAGCCCGCGCCGCATGCGGGTTGGTGGCCTTGGAATCGTCGAGGTAACACACCCCGGCGTGCTCGCCGACTGGCACACCACGGTGCCCACCAGGGGTGAAGGCGCGTAACCCGTAGGCAACAGCCGGCGTCGTGACCCCGACGCAGCGGCCCAACGCCGCGGCGGCCAACGCGTTGGCAAGGTTGTGCCGCCCGGTGGGTCGGACGTCGGTGATGTGGGCTAGCACGGTGCCGCCACCAGCGTCGCCGAAAGCGCGGTCCACCAGTTGGCCACCAATGACGCCCAGCTGACCGGCTGCCGGCTCACTGGTGGTGAACGCGACCCCGCCGTGCTCGCCAGCCAACCGCGTTGACCACTCATCGTCGGCGTTGACCACCGCTGTGGTGGCCCGGGCGTACACGCAGCCCTTGGCCGCGGCATACTCCGCCAGACCGCCGTGCCAGTCCAGGTGGTCGGCGGAGACGTTGAGCACCGTGGCGGCCCGAGGGTTCAGCTGGGGCGACCAGTGCAGCTGGAAGGACGACAGCTCCACGGCGAGCACCCGGTGACCGGCCCGCACCGCGTCGAGCACCGGGAACCCGATGTTTCCACACGCGACTGCGTCGACGCCGGCGGCGCGCAGGATCGATTCGAGCATCCCCACCGTGGTGGTCTTGCCGTTGGTGCCGGTGACCACCAGCCACTGGGCTGGCTCCAACTGCGCACAATTGACCCAGTGGGCCAGCGTCACGTCCCCGATCACCGGCACGCCGGTGCGTTGTGCGGCCACCATCAGCGGAGCATCCGGCCGGAAACCGGGGCTGGCCACCACCAGGTCGGTACCCGGCGGCGGCGCGACCAGTCCGGCGAGGCGGCGTCCGGCCCCATCAACTCCTGGGATGCCAGCCAGCGCCTGTAGCTGGGTCGGTGACGAATCGGTGACCATGACCTCGGCGCCCAGCTCCGCCAGCACCCGGGCGGCCGAAGCGCCCGTGATCCGTGCTCCGGCGACCAGTACCCGCGCCCCGGCGAGGTCTGCAACGCAGCGCACTTTCATCCCCCAGCTGCAGTCAACCACTCGCTGTAGAACACACCGGCGCCCAGTGCACAGCAAATGGCCGCGAGGAGCCAAAACCGGATGATCACAGTGGTCTCGGGCCATCCTGCGAGCTCGAAATGGTGGTGAAACGGAGCCATCCGGAACGGCCGGCGCCGGGTGGTCCGAAAGACCGCCACCTGGATCACCACCGACATCGCCTCGACGACGAACAGCCCACCGATCACGACGAGGAGCAGTTCGGTCCGAGTGACCACGGACAGGCCGGCCAGCAGCCCACCGATGGCCAACGATCCGGTGTCACCCATAAAGATCTTCGCCGGGGGGGCGTTCCACCACAGAAACCCGATGCATCCGCCGACCGCGGCGGCGGCCACGACGGCCACGTCGAGCGGGTCGCGGACGGTGTAGCAGCCGGGGACCGGCAGCAGAGTGCAGTCCTGGGTGTACTGCCAGAACGAGACGATCACATAGGTCACCAGCACCATCGCCGCCGCCCCCGCCGCCAGCCCGTCCAAACCGTCTGCCAGGTTCACCGCGTTCGACCACGCGGACACCAGCAGGTAGCTGAACACCACGAATCCGACGACGCCGAAGGACACCACGGCGACATCCCGCACGAAGGACAGGTGAATCGAAGCCGGGGAGATACCATCGCTGTCCCGGAAACCCATCGCCAGGACGCCGAACAACACCGCCGCGACCAGCTGCCCGACGAGCTTGGCTGTCTTGTTCAGGCCAAGGTTGCGCTGCCGACGAACCTTGATCAGGTCGTCCAGGAAGCCGACCACTCCCAGCACCGTGGTGAGCAGCAACACCAGCAGGGCCGACGCGGTGATGCCATGCCGGGTGACGGTGAGGTGCGAGATCAGGTAACCGCTCCACATCGCCAGCAGGATGGCCACTCCGCCCATGGTGGGCGTACCCCGTTTGCTCTGGTGCGAGTGCGGCCCCTCCTGCCGGATCTCCTGACCGAAGCCCTGCCGGGTGAACAGCCGGATGAGATAGGGCGTGAACAGGATGGAGGCGAGCAGCGCGATCCCGGAGGCGACCAGAATGGTGCTCACCGGTTGCTCCCCTCGGCGTCGAGCAGACCTTGGGCGATCCGTTCCAGCCCTACTGTCCGGGATGCCTTGATCAGCACCACGTCCCCGGGAGCGAGCTCATTGTGCAAAAGCTCCAGCGCCGCGGCCGCATCAGCCACCAGCGCCGGAGCCGACGCGCCGGTCGAGGACCATGCCGTTCCGGAGCATAGTGACTGGGCCTGCTCGCCCACTACGACGAGCCGGTCGACGCCGAGGCTCGCCGCGAGCGCGCCGATCGTCCGGTACGCCTGCGCCGTGGCCTCGCCGAGCTCGGCCAGCGGACCGAGTACCGCCCAGCTGCGCCGCTCGGTTCCGGCCATCGCGACCAGCGCCCGCAACGCCGCCGCGACCGACTCGGGGTTGGCGTTGTAGGCATCGTTGACCACGGTCACCCCGTCGCGACGGTCGGTGACCTCCATCCGCCAGCGCGACGCCGGCCGGTAGCACCCGAGTACTGCGGCGATACCCGCCGGGGTGGCACCCAGCTCGACAGCCACCGCAGCCGCGGCCAGGGCATTGGACACCTGGTGCTCGCCGGGCACCGTCAGCGCCACCCCGGCCCCCCCGACCGGTGTGATCAGCCGGAACGAGAAGCAACCGCGACCGTCAGGAACGAGCCCGGTGGCGCGCACTTCGGCCGACGGCGACTGCCCGAAGCGCACCACTCGGGCCGCGGTGCGCCGGTCCATCGCGGCCACCACCGGGTCATCAGCGTTGAGCACCGCGAGCCCAGCCGCCGGCAGTGCCTCGACCAGCTCGCCCTTGGCGGTGGCTACCGCGTCCCGGGAACCGAACTCGCCGAGGTGCGCTGAGCCGACGTTGAGCACCACGCCGATCGACGGTGGGGCCACCTGGCACAGCGCGGCGATCTGGCCGCAAGCCCGCGCAGAGAGTTCCAGCACCAGGTGCCGGGTGGTGGCGTCGGCGCGCAGCGCGGTCCAGGGATGGCCGATCTCGTTGTTGAACGACCCGGGTGGCGCGACGGTAGGGCCCAGCGGAGCCAGCAACGCGGCCACCATGTCCTTGGTGGACGTCTTGCCCGACGAGCCGGTCAAGCCCACCACCTGCAGCCCGGTCCGGCTCAGCGTGTGTACCACGGTCCGCGCCAGCGCGGACAGCGCGGCCAGCACTGCCGCGCCCGCGCCGTCGGTGTCCGCGGACAGCGCGTAGCACGCCGGACGTGCACCGACCGCCAGCCGCGGAGCAAGTACCGAGGGGACACCCACAGACCGCCCGGCGAGTACGCCGACGGCGCCCGCGGCGATAGCGGCGGCGGCGAAGTCGTGCCCGTCGACCCGCTCGCCGGGGACTGCGACGAACAACCCACCGGGCCCGATCTGGCGGGAGTCGAACTCGACCCCACCGGTGACCGCCACGGTGCCCGTGGCACCGTGCAGCACACCGCCTACCGCACTAGCCACCTCGGCCAGCGTCATCCCGATCACCCGTTCACTCCGAGCACCCCGTCGAGCAGGGCGGCGAGCACGTCGGCATCGACGAAGGGCCGCTTGACGCCGCGCACCTCTTGCCCGCTCTCGTGGCCCTTGCCCGCCACGACCACGGCATCCCCCGGGCGGGCCCGCTTGACGGCGTAGGCGATCGCCTCCGCTCGGTCGCCGATCTCCACCACCTCGGCGGGGCCGACCGCGGCCCCGGTGAGCATCGACGCCCGGATCGCCGCCGGGTCCTCGGTGCGGGGATTGTCGTCGGTGACCACCAGCAGGTCAGCCCGGCGGGCCGCGTGCGCACCCATCAGCGGCCGCTTGGTCGTGTCGCGGTCCCCACCGCAGCCCAGTACTACCAGCAGCCGCCCGGGGACCTGGGCTCGCACCGCGTCGAGCAGTGCCGCCACCGCGGCAGGCTTGTGGGCGTAGTCGACCAGGGCGAGGAAACCCTGGCCGCGGTCCACGCGCTGCATCCGGCCGGGCACCTCGGCGGTGGCGATACCCCGGGTTAGCAGCACCGGGTCGGCGCCCGCGGTGTGCCCGACGGCCAGCGCGAGCAGCGCGTTGGTCACATTGAACGCACCGGGCAACCGCACGGCCAAGCGCTGGTCGAACCCGTCTGGTCCCAGTGCCCGGAACTCCTGGGCTCCGGAATGCGCAGCTGTGATGTCGGTGGCGTGCCAGGTCGCGTCGCCGGTCACGGAGACCGTCGTGGTATTCCCGGTGACCAGCCGCTGCCCCCAGACATCATCGATGCATACCACCTCGGCACTGGCCCGCCCGTCGAACAGCATCGCCTTGGCGGCGAAGTAGTCCTCGAGGTCGGTGTGGAAGTCGAGGTGATCCTGGGACAGGTTGGTGAACGCGCCGACCGCGAAACTGGTACCGCTCACCCGCCCCAGCACCAGCGCGTGGCTGGATACCTCGATGGGCACGTGGGTGACGCCGCGTTCGACCATCAGGGCCAGCAGAGCCTGCAGCTGAGGAGCCTCCGGCGTGGTGAAGGTACTGGGCAGCAGGGCCTCGCCGATCCGTGCCGCCACGGTGCCGAGCAGGCCGGTGTGCGCGCCCGCCGCACGCAAACCGGCTTCGAGAAGATACGCCGTGGTGGTCTTACCCGCGGTGCCGGTGATTCCGAGCACTGCCAGCCGGGTGGAGGGGTTGCCGTAGGTGCGGGCAGACAAGGTGCCCAATACCGACCGCGGGTCAGGGTGCACCAGCACCGGGATCCCCGGTCGACGCGCGATCGCCGCGGCCAACGCGGGACGGCGCGCACCTTCGGGGTCGGTGAGCACCGCGATGGCACCACCGCTGCACGCGATGCCGGCGTAGTCGGCGCCGTGCGCCCGGCCGGGTGTCAGGCTGGGCAGCGCCACGAAGAGATCGCCGGGCAGGGCTTCCTGGCCACGCACCGTGATGCCGGTCACCATCGTCTGCTCGGAGGTGTCCGCTGAGCAGGCCTCGACGGTAGCGCCGACGAGCGCGACGAGTGCAGGCACCGCGGTCGGCGCGGTGTGCGCGGGCCGCAGCGGCGTCTCGACCAACGAGGGAGTCACAGGAGCAGTCACGATCCTGAGTCGGGTACGGGTCTGCTGATGCTCAGCGGGCACGAAGGCTACCTGCGCTGCCCTGCGTGATCGGGAGCGGACCGGCATCAGGGCCAGGTATCAAGGCACAGTGAGCGTGGCGAGCGGACTCGGTCCCGGGGACAGCGGGATCTGGTAGCGCCCCGCCAAGTAGGAAGCGATCTGGTGAAACAGCGGCGCGGCGCTGCCGACGGCCGGGTCGTCGAGCATGATCCCTACCACGAAGCGCGGGGCGTCAGCGGGCAGGATGCCGGCGAAGGTGATCCAGTAATTCGAGTTGCTGTAGCAGCCACAGCCAGGGTTGACCTTCTGTGCGGTGCCGGTTTTGGCAGAGATCTGGTAGCCGTCCAGGGCCGCCTCCGTGCCGGTACCGCGCTGTCCCCGTTCGTTCTGCACGACCGCTCGTAACATGTCCCGCACCGTCCGGGCAGTCTGCGGGCTGACCACCCGGACTCCGTCTGGTCGTGGGGTCGCGGTCCGGGTGCCGTCCGGGGCGATCTCGGCGCTGACGATGCGCGGCGGGATGCGCACGCCGTCGTTGGCGATCGCCTGGTACATGCCGGCCATCTGCAACACCGTCATGGACAAGCCTTGGCCGATGGGCAGGTTGGCGAACGTGCTGCCCGACCACTGGTCGCGGGGTGGCACCCGACCCGCGCTTTCGCCCGGCAGCCCCACGTTGGTGCGCTGGCCCAGGCCCATTCGGTTGAGCATGTCGACGAAGCGGTCCGCGCCGACACGCTGCGCGGTCAGCAGCGTGCCGATGTTGGACGAGAGAGCCAGCACCCCGGTGAACGTGAGGTTCACGGTGCCGTGTGACCACGCGTCGCGGACGGTCCGGTCAGCGACCTGCAGTTCGCCGGGGACTTGCAGCACCGTGTCCGGCGTGACGACGCCGGTCTCGATACCAGCGGCGGCGGTGACGACCTTGTTCACCGAACCCGGTTCGAAGGGAGCCGAGACCGCCGGATTGCCCAACGACTCAGGGGTGGCCGCGGCGAGGTTGTTCGGATCGAAGGTGACGTCGTTGGCCATCGCGTAGACCTCGCCGGTGTGTGCGTCCAGCACCACTGCGCTGGCCCCTTTAGCGCGATACTTTCGCGTGTAGTCGCGGAGCATCTGCGCCACGGTGAATTGCAGGTCGGAGTCCAGGGTGAGCTCCAGCCCGGTACCCGGTATCGGCGGCCGCTCGGCACGCTCGCTGCCCGGGATGACCGCGTCCGAGCCTTCTGCGGTGTCCACCACCCGGCGACCGTCCCGGCCGGCCAGCACAGTGTCGGCATAGTTCTCCAGGCCGACCAGTCCCCGCACTTTGCGCTCGTCAGCCCGCCAGTTCGCCACTCCCACGACGTTGGATGCGAGCTCACCGCCGGGGTACTGACGGATCTCCCGGTGCTCGGCGCTGATCTCGGGGAAATCCTGCTGGATCGCCCTGGCCTGGGCCGGCGTCACCAACGGCGCCAGTAGCACCGTGGTGCTGTCGCTGCGCAGCTTGTCGAGGATCTCCTGCTCGGACACCGCCGGGCCGAGCACTTGGGCGACCCGGCGGGCCATCGCCTGCTTGTGCATGTCCGGGTCGGCCCGCACCGCGCGTTGTTCGGTGACGATCCGCTGCGGCTGCGCGTACAGCGCCTTGGCCTCCACGCTGAACGCCAGCGGCGTGCCGTTGCGGTCAGTGATCGTGCCACGTTGCGCAGGCAGCGTCTGCACGGTGGTGCGCTGCCTCACCGCCTGTGCCGACAGTTCGGCCGCCTGTAAGCCCTGTACGGCAGCCAGCTTCAGTCCGGCAGCCACCAGCGCGAGGACGAGCACTACCCGACCCAACCCCAAGCGGCCGCGCAGACCGCCTGCTGACCGGAGAGGTCGCCGGCGGCGGGGAGACACCTTGGTCGACCGGCTCCGGGTCACCGCGCTGGCACCGGTTGCGTCGGCGCGGGTTGGACGGGCGCGGGTTGGACGGGCGCGGGCGACACCGGTTGAGTTGGCACCGGCGGCACGGGCGCTACCGCCGGTGCTGGCGGCGGCGGTTGCGGCGGTTGCGGCGGTTGCGGCGGTTGCGGTGGTGGTGGCGGTGGCGGTGCGACAGCCCGGCGAGGCTCGCCGACCAGGGTGACGGTGCCGTCTGACCCGACGATCAGCCGGGCCGGATCCCCCGCAGGGACCATCCCCAGCTCGCGGGCCCGCCGGGCCAGCTCCGGAGCGGTCTCCAGAGTGGCCACCGCTCGGCCTAGTCCTTCCGAACGCTCGGTCAGGTTCCGGACAGTCTTTCGGGCGCTTTCCAAGTGGTAAGAGTCCGCGGTGGCGGCCGTGGACAACCACAGCGTGGCGATCAACGCCATCGCCAATAGCGCCATCACGAGCATCACGAACGGTGTCCGGGCGTCCGCGCTGTCCGGGCAACCGTGGCGGGGCGCGGTGCGCTGCGCACGCCGAGCGTAGGCGCGGGCGATGGCCGGGGAGCGGCCCCGCTGGTCGCTGGTATCCCGGCGGTGGGCCGGCGCGGTAACCCGGCCAGCCACCGACTTCGCGGTGCGGGTGGGAGCCGTCACGGGGTCGGCTCCGGCCAGCCGGACCTGCGCTCTGGAGCCGGCGCGATCCGCTGCACGGCGCGCAACCGCACTGACGCTGCCCGCGGGTTGGCCTCGGTCTCGGCCACGTCGGCGCGCTCGGCCCCACGGGTCAACGTACGCAATTCGGGCCCGTGGTCGGGCAGCTCAACCGGCAGACCGGCCGGGGTACGCGAGGTGGTCAGCTTAACCAGCGCCCGTTTGACGATCCGGTCCTCCAGCGAGTGGTAGGACAACGCCACCAACCGTCCGCCGACCGCGAGCACATTCAGCGCCGCGGGTATCGCCGTGCGCAGCGCTGCCAGCTCGCGATTGACCTCGATCCGCAAGGCTTGGAAGGTTCGCTTAGCGGGATGGCCACCGTGGCGGCGAGTGGCCGCCGGCACACTCTGGTAGATGATCTCCACCAACTGCGCGGTGGTATGCAACGGCCGCTGCGCCACGACCGCAGCGGCGATGCGGCTGGCGAAGCGCTCCTCGCCGTATTCCCGAAGCACTCGGGTGAGGTCGGCGTGCGAGTAGCCGTTGAGAACGTCGGCGGCAGTAGGCCCGGCGCTGGAATCCATTCGCATGTCCAGCACGGCGTCGCGGGCATAAGAAAAACCGCGCTCGACGGCGTCGAGCTGCAGTGAGGACACTCCCAGGTCGAACAGCACACCATCGAGACGTCCGACACCAAGGCGCGCCAACACGTCGAGGAGCTCGTCGTAGACGGCGTGTACCAGATGAAGGCGACCGGAGTACGCGTGCAGCCGTTCGGTGGCCACCCTGATGGCTTGCGGGTCACGGTCGAGACCGATCAAGGTGAGCGCAGGATGCGCCTCGAGTAGCGCAGCCGCGTGCCCCCCGAGACCCACCGTGGCATCGAGCACCACGGCCGGCCGCCCTGCCAGAGCGGGCCCGAGCAGCTCCAGGCACCGGTGCAACAA
Organism: Pseudonocardiales bacterium; assembly: GCA_023252195.1. Lineage (GTDB taxonomy): Bacteria > Actinomycetota > Actinomycetes > Mycobacteriales > Pseudonocardiaceae. The sequence continues at coordinate 388,335 of JAHEXI010000002.1, read as the reverse complement.
GACCGGGACGTGCTGCGAGCGATCGGCCACCGCCAGCCTCCCTCCGCTCACAGCACTCTCCTTACGCCACGCGGCCGGGATTGCCGGCGCGGATCCGAAACCCTCTCGGTGCCGCCAGGTCTCCGCCCGGTGCCAGATCCTGGCGCCGGGGAAGGTGCGTCAGGGCTGGAGCTAGTCCGTGTTGTCGCGCATCGCCGTTGATCTGGTGAGCACGGTCGATGCGCCTCCGGGCGGAGGCCTGGTGGTACCGGGTCACATCACGCCAGGCAACACCACCTCCTGCGCCTGCGCGTAGGACTCCTCGTGTTCCTCCAAGTAGCGCTGCCACGCCGCGCTGTCCCAGATCTCCAAACGGTTGATCGCCCCGATCACCGCGCAGTCCTTGCTCAGCCCGGCGTAGCGCCGCAGCTCGGCCGCGATCGAGATGCGGCCTTGCCCGTCCGGGCGTTGTTCATCGGTGCCGGCGAACAGGTAGCGCTGGTAGGCCCGCACTGCCTCGTTGGTGAACGGCGCCTGGGCCACCTTGCGGGCCATCTCCTCGAACTCAGCCCGCGGGAACACAAAAAGGCAGTGATCCTGGCCCTTGGTGACCATCAGCCCCCCTGCGAGCGCGTCCCGGAATTTCGCTGGCAACGTCAGCCGCCCCTTGTCGTCGAGCCGGGGGGTGTGTGTGCCAAGGAACACGGCCACCCACCTCCCAGGCCGACGGACGGCCATGGAGCACCCCTGTGCTCCACTGTGAGCCACCTTACCCCACTTCCATCCACTGTCAACGCGCCGCCACCGTCCGCGTTTCGCTGCGGGAGCTATTCAGCCAGCTCAGAGCAGGTGGCTGGAAGTGGGGAGGCGACCCGAGAGGCGTGCGCCGCTTGCCAGCTAGGGACACGTCACAAGGCCGTCGGGCGCACTCGCGGACGGATCGACGCGGTCGGGTGGCAAAGAGGTGGGGCGAAGTGGGAGAAGACACCGCCTGGCGGAAGTGCGACCGGATCGCCCTGCGCTGGCGGGGTGGCCATCTGCGCCCTGACACACTCATTCGTGATCATGGTAGTCGCGCCGGCGGTTTGAATCGGAAGCCGGGAGCCGACACCGACGCGGAAAACCCTCCCGCAGGGTGGTCATCGCGTCACGGTTTGACACACTCGACGCAGCGCTGCCGTGGACCGGCCCCCGGGACACCAGCGACCAGCGACGATGGTCAGGATCAAGTCATGAGCAGCCGAGGTCTAAGTTCGCCGCCGGTCGCCGACGTGCACACCGTTGCGCGACGGATCGTGGGCAACATCGAGCGGATCCTGGTCGGCAAGCCCGAGGCGGTCCGGACCGCAATGATCACCCTGCTTGCCGAAGGCCACCTGCTGATCGAGGACGTGCCGGGGGTGGGCAAGACGTCGCTGGCCAAGGCGTTGGCCCGGTCGATCGACTGCACGGTCACCCGGATCCAGTTCACCCCGGACCTGCTGCCCAGCGACATCACCGGGGTCTCGGTCTTCAATCGCAGCACCGGAGATTTCGACTTCCGACCGGGCCCGGTTTTCGCCAACGTGGTGGTCGGCGATGAGATCAACCGGGCCTCCCCCAAGACCCAATCGGCGCTGCTGGAGTGCATGGAAGAGCGTCAAGTCACCGTAGACGGGCACAGTTACCCGCTCGCCGGGCCGTTCATGGTGATTGCGACCCAGAACCCGGTGGAGATGGAAGGCACCTACCCGCTACCCGAAGCCCAGCGTGACCGGTTCACCGCCCGGATCTCGCTGGGTTATCCCGATCTAGCCGCCGAGCTCGCGATGGTCGACGAGCATGCAGGCACTGATCCGTTCGCCGCCCTCGAGCCGGTCTCCACCGCTGCCGAGGTGGGAGCCTTGTGCCAGGCCGTTCGGCTGATTCACGTGTCCGCCGACCTGCGCCGCTACGTGGTGGAGGTAGTGAGTGCGACCCGACGGCTGGCCGAGCTTCGGCTGGGCGCATCGCCGCGCGCCACGCTGCAGCTGATGCGGGCTAGCCGGGCGGCCGCTGCACTGGCCGGCCGGGACTTCGTGGTACCCGACGACGTGCAGACCATGGCGCAGCCGGTGCTGTCCCACCGGCTGGTACTCACTGCTCAGGCGCAGGTGGACCAGATCTCGCAAGAGGACGTGGTGCGCGATGTGCTGGCGGCGGTACCGGTACCGCAAGCGCCGACCGGGCCACCGCCGGTCAGCCTCGACGGCAGCGTCCCCGACCGCCCCGAAATACGGGTCGAGAAGCGCGCCGAGCGCAACGGCACGGTGGTGTGGCGCCGCTCACCCCGGGTGACCTAGGTGCCCCGGCAGCTCGCCGGTTTGACCACGCGCGGTCGGTGCCTGCTCGCCGCCGGGCTCGCCGCGGCGCTGTGCGCGGTGCTGGTCGACGAACGCGACCTGCTCCGGGTGGCGGCGTTCGCGATGATGCTCCCGATGACAGCTAGCGTGGTCGTGGGGTACACGCGGCACAGGCTGCGGGCGGACCGAGACCTGACGCCATCTCGGGTTGCGGTCGGCGGCGATTGTCAGGTGCGCCTGACGCTGCACGGCACCGGACGGCTGTGTGCCCAGCTGCTGGTCGAGGACGTGGTACCGGACGCACTGGGCGGCAGCTGCCGCGTTGTAGTCGCGCATCCGCCGCGGATCGGTGCGGTAGAGCTGAGCTATCCGCTGCGCCCGGTGCAGCGCGGGGTGCACTCGCTGGGTCCGCTGATCGCGCGAATCACTGATCCACTCGACCTAGCGCAGTACTGTCCCACGCTCGCCGGGCCCAGCAGGCTGGTCGTGATCCCCGCTGTGGTGTCGCTGACCGGATCGCCCGCTGGCGGTGAGCTGGGTACCGGCGAGGCGGCGGGCGGCCGGATGGGCTTCGGCCCGGGCCAGGACGAAGTGGTGGTGCGCAGTTACCGGCACGGTGACGACTTACGCAAGGTGCACTGGCGCACGACGGCCCGACGAGACGAGCTGATGGTCCGGGTTGAGGAGTGGCCGGAGCGCAGCCGTGCCACCGTGCTCCTGGATCACCGGGCTGCCGCGCACCGCGGCAGCGGACCTGCCTCAAGCCTGGAATATGCGGTGTCGCTGGCCGCCAGCGTGTATGTGCATCTGCGGCGGCACGGTCAGCAGGCGCGGCTGGTCACTGCGGACGGGCTGGTGTTGGCTGGTGCCGCCGACCAGACCGACCACACCATCGACACCGCGCTCGACGCCCTCGCCGTGCTGCGCGCGACCGACCAGCCCGATCTGGCCAGCGGCCCGGCGATGGCCGGCCGGCAGGACGTGGTGGCAGTGCTCGGCGCCCTCAGGCCGGTGGCCATCGAACAGCTGCTCGCGCATCGCCCCCGCGGTAGGCGCAGCCACGCCGTGCTACTGGACGTCGCAGCCTGGGATATCGCGGGCAACGGCTCGTCCTATCCGGTCGCAGCGGATCCGGCGCAGGCTGCCCGCCTGCTCGTTGCCGCGGGCTGGTCGGTCGCGGTGGCCCGCCCGGAGCAGCCGCCTGCTTCGATATGGGACCAGCTGTGCAGCAGTTCCCGCAGCAAGCTGGCGGCGCCGCGGTGACCTGGCTGCGCACTCGAGTACTGCCCGCCGTGACCGCCGGGCTGGCCGTCGCGCTCGCCGCGACATCGTTGACCGGAGTGCTCGCGGGCTCGCGCTGGTGGGGCTATGTGGTCCTCACCATTGCCGTCGTGGTAGCTGCCGGCGTGGCGCTGCACTGGCTACGGATGCCGCCGATCGTCGTCGCAGCCGGCCAGCTCGCCGCGTTGGTGGGACTCGTCACTGCGGTGTTCACCTCCGGAGGCTGGCTCGCCGTGCTACCGGGACCATCCTCGGCGCAGCAGCTACGGACATTGTTCGAAGGAGCCGCCCAACAGATCCGGGTCGGGTTGCCCCCGATGGCGCAGACCGTTGAGCTGCGCTGCCTGGTGGTGGTCGCCGTCGGGCTGGTGGCCGTGGCGGTGCACGCCTTGGTCGTCTCAGCCGGCGCACCCGCCTGCGCGGGGCTCGTGTTGTTGTGCGTGATCATCGTGCCTATCGCGGCGTCGGACCGGATGCTGCCCTGGTGGAGTTTCGCACTGAGTGCGCTGGGCTATGCGCTGCTGCTCGCCGTCGACAGCCGGCGCCGGCAACCGGTATGGGGACAGTCCGCCAGCTCTGGCGGCAGGATCGGTGCCGTACCCGCTGCCGCGGTGGCGGTGGCGGGCAGTGCCATGGTGGTGGCCCTGGTCGTCGGAGCGACGGTGACGGCAGTGGGCACCGGCCGGTCGATCCACACTGGTGCTGCCAGCGGCCGGCCGCTGGGCGGGATCGGGTTGAATCCCTTTACCTCGCTGCGCGGGCAGCTATCCGCCGGAGATGCCGTGCCGCTGTTCCGGGTCCGGGGGTTGGCAGAAGCACAACGGACCTACCTTCGGGCGCTGACTCTGAGCCGGTTCACGCCCGGTGTGGGCTGGCAGATCGGCCCGCTGGACAGCGCGATACGGGCGCACGACGAGACCACCGAGCGGTTGCCACTTCCCGCCGGTGTGGCGACCCCGGTATCCGGGCCCACCCTGCAGGTGCAGATCGAGCCGATCAACTACGTGGACACCTGGCTGCCGTCCTTCGGCTACCCGCTGGCGCTGGGCGGCGTCGCCCCGGACTGGAGGTATGACCCCAACGCGATCACCATCTTCTCCGATCGCCGCCAGCGCGCGGCGGCGTACACCGAGCTGGGGGTGCTCCCGGCGCCGGACCTCCGGGTGCTCCGGGCACCGGCTCCCGCTCCCGATGCCAGGAGCACCTCCGTCGATCCCCGGTACCTCGACACCGGTGGAGTGGACCAGCGAGTCGCCCAGCTGGCTGCCCAGGTCACCGCGGGCAGCCGCACCGCCTTCGATGCCACCGTCGCCCTCAACCAGTGGTTCACTGCGCCTCGTAACGGGTTTCGTTACGACCTGCGGACCGCCCCGGGCAACAGCGGGAACGACCTGGTGGATTTCCTGTTCACCGGCCGCCGAGGCTACTGCGAGCAGTTCGCCTCGGCGATGGCGATCATGTTGCGGACGCTGCACGTGCCGGCCCGGGTCGCGGTCGGCTTCACCCCCGGCCGCGTCACCGGTGACTCACGATTGATCACCACCGACGACGCGCACGCGTGGGTGGAGGCGTGGTTTCCCGGCGCCGGGTGGCTACCGTTCGACTCGACTCCGTTGTCCGACGGGCGAACCGTGATACCAGGTTATGTGGCTACTGTCCCCGACCTATCCAGCAACACAGCGCCGCAGACAGGACCGCCGGTAGCCGGCACTCTCACGCCGGCGCCGCCCGCGCCCGCCTCAGCGGCGCCGGATCCCCGCGCCGGTAACCCCCAAGCGAGCGTCGACCCCGGCCCCGGCAGCAGGATCGGTCAAGGAATTGCCGGGCTCCTGTTAGCCGGCTTGCTAGCGGGAATCACCCCGTTGGGCGTGCGTGAGCACCTCCGTCGGCGGCGGCTGCGTCTGGTCGACGCCGGCGGCCCGCAGGCGATCTCCGCCGCGTGGGACGAAGTGTTGGCCGAATCTGTGGATCGCGGGGTCGATCCCTGCGCCGGCGAGAGCGTACGGGCGACAGCACAGCGGTTGGCCGACGAGCATTCCTTGGACGAACCGGGGCGAGCCGGGCTGCGCGACTTGGTCGCCGCGGTGGAGAGATCCTGGTATGCGAGCGTCGGTCACGGCCCATCGAACACCGGCCGATCCGGCACCTCGTCCGACAGTGAGCTGCGGCCTGCGTTCGACGCGGTGAGCGCCAGCCTGGCTCGGTGCGCGCCAGCGACCCGCATGGCCCGGCTGCTACCGCGCTCGGTACTGCGCAGACGACCTTAGAACGCCCAGTCCTGGACTAATGCTCCTCGAAGCGGCGACGGAACCGCTGCTCCATCCGCTGCGCCAGGGTGCTGCGACCTTGCCCGGCTGACGACGGGCCCGCCGATCCCGCACGCCGGCCATCACCAGCATTACGACGAGAGAAGATCGCGACGACAGCACCAGCGAACATCACCAAGAAGCCGAGGACGCTGATGACTGGGATCCCGATCGGGCGGAAGGGGAGCACGACACCGGCGACGAGGAGCAGTAGCCCCAGCAAGAAAAGCGCGGTTCCCTGGATCCGGCGGCGGTGAGACAGGCTGCGCATCCGGGCGCCCCGGACATTCGACGCGAACTTGGGGTCCTCTGCATAGAGCGCACGCTCTATCTGGTCGAGCAGACGCTGCTCGTGCTCGGAGAGTGGCATCGCTCCTCCTCCGGCACTCCGGTTGTCGATATAGTGTCCGGTTCCGACGGTAGTACCTGTGGCGACCGCTCGCCTACCGTGGGCTCCTACCGTCGAGGATACGAGCCCGCGGCGATATGGACTAGCCGATCTGGTTACCCGATTCAGGGGACTGCGTTTCCCCGCGATCGGCTGGCGACTCCAGTAGAGTAGCCAGCCGTACAGCAGCACTGCCGAACCGGGACCGGGCGGCGTCCGCCGCGCGTTCCACATCCGGCCAGCATGCACTGACGCTGTCGCCATCGAGGGTGAGCTGCTCGCCCGCCACCCCGCGGACCAATAGTTCCACCCGCACTCCTAGCAACCGTACCGCCGTCCCGCGGGGCAGGTTACTGTCCAGCAGCTCAGTGGCCACCGCGAACACCCGGTGCGCGGAGTCGGTCGGATAAGCCAGGGTTCGGGACCGGCTGACGGTGGTGAAATCGGGATAGCGGATCTTCAGCGCGATTCTCCGACCGCGCAGGTCGCGGCCGCGCATTGCAGCCGTGCAGCGCTCGACCAGCCGCAGCAATTCGCGCCGCAGCACCGCTCGGTCCACCACATCGTGGGCGAAGGTCTCCTCCGCGCCCACGGACTTCTCCGGCATGTCGGGCACCACCCGCCGCTCATCGCGGCCGTTGGCGAGATCGTGTAGGTGTTGGGCGCACACCACACCCAGGGCACGCCGCAGGGCGGGCAGTGGTGCGATGGCCACATCGGCCACCGTGGTGCAGCCCAGCTTGCGCAACGCCTGCGCGGTGCGCTCGCCGACTCCCCACAGCGCGGACAGCGGCAACGGATGCAGAAACTCGAGCACCCCATCGGCGGGCACCACGAGCAACCCGTCGGGCTTGGACAGCCCGGAGGCGAGCTTGGCGATGAACTTACTCGGCCCGACCCCTACCGAGCAGGTCACCCGGTGAGCGTCATAGACCTGGCCACGGATCCATTCCCCGATCCCGGCCGGCCCCATCCCCAGCCTGCGCAACGAGCCTGCGACGTCGAGAAAGGCCTCGTCCAGACTCAGCGGCTCGACCAGCGGGGTGACCTCGCGAAACAGCGCCATCACCCCGCGAGAGACCTCCGCGTAGCGCGGAAAATGCGGCGGGATGAACTCTGCTTGCGGGCATAACCGCCGCGCGTGTGCCACCGGCATTGCAGAGCGAACCCCGAACGCCCGAGCCTGGTAACTCGCCGACAGGACGACGCCGCGGTCTCCGGCCGGGTTGCTGCCGCCGGCCACCACCACGGGCCGCCCGATCAGCTCAGGACGTTCGCGGACCTCGACGGAAGCATAGAAAGCGTCCATGTCGACGTGTAAAACGTGGCAATCCCGATCGGCGGTGCAGCTAGCGCGAGGCACATCCATGCTGCGGGGTAGATCAGCACTGCGCCCCATGGCACCCCCTACGAACGACGATCAGTCGAACGTGTGTTCGGTATCTGTCCATGCTAGCCGGTTGTCGCCGGGCGCCGGGCCAACGCGTGCAGCCGGCTGGCGATGTCGCGCAGCGGTACCCGGCTCGCCACCAGCAGTTCCAGCTCGGCGAGTTGGTCGACGGCTCCTGGTTGGCCCTCCAGCACGCTGCCCGGTATCAGGTCGGCGACCACCCCGTCGCCCTGCACCAGCTCGATGGCCAGGCCGCTGGCGGCAAGCAGCGCGAGCAGACCCTCAGTGTCGAAGCGATGTAGTACGGGATCGGCCGCACCAAGCCTGCCGTCCGGATCGTCCAGCACGCGGCGGGCCTCAGCCAACCGGCCGGCCAGTGCGCGGACCAGTACCGCCGCATACCGGTTGGCCACCAGGACCGATACCGCGCCGCCGGGCGCGGTGGCGGCGGCTAACGCCCGGACCGCCCCAGCGGGGTCCTCGACGACCTCCAGTACGCCGTGCCCGAGCACCAGGTCTGCGCTACCGGCCGCAACCACGTCCGCCAGCGAGTCGACATCGCCCTGCACCGGGCTCACCAACTGTTGGACGCCGGCCTCGGCGGCCCGGCGGTGCAGGGTGGCCAGCGCATTGGGGCTTGGTTCCACCACTGTCACCGCACAGCCGGACCGGGCCAGTGGCACGGCCCAGACACCGCTGCCACCGCCCACGTCCAGCACCCGGGGAGCGACGCCGAGCCGCCGACGTGCCGCGACGACCTCGGCCTCCAGCGCCCGTTGCACCGCGCAGGCTCGCATGAACAGCACCTTAGAGGGCTCCCATAGGCTGCACCGATGCGAACCATTGCGGTGCTCGGCCTCAAGGGCGGGGTGGGCAAGACCACCATCGTGCTCGGGCTGGCCGGGGCTGCTCTGCAGCGCAAGATCCGGACCCTGGTTGTGGATCTCGACCCGCAAGGCAATTGCACCGGCACCTTGGACCCGGGCGCTACCAAAGCCACCCTGGCCGACGTTCTGGCCGATCCCAGACGCTCGGTACTCATGGATGCGATCGCCCCCAGCGCCTGGGGTGACGGCCTGGACGTGCTGGTCGGCGGCGAAGAGACCGAGGCGCACAACTGGCCAGATCCCGACCATGCCGGGCTCCGGCGCCTCGACCACGCGCTGTCGAAGCTGGACACGGTTGCCGACGATCCACCGTACCGGCTGGTACTCCTGGACTGCCCGCCCTCGCTGGGCCAGCTCACCCGTTCGGCGTTGGTCGCCGCCGACCGGGCGCTGCTGGTTACCGAACCGACCATCTACGCGGTCGCCGGCGTGCAACGGGCGTTCGAGGCCGTGCAGCGCGAACGCGAGCACAACCCCGACCTGCAACCGCTGGGCGTGGTGCTCAACCGGGTCCGGGTGCGCTCCACTGAGCACAACTACCGGATCAACGAGCTACGCGAGATCTTCGGACCGCTTGTGCTACCCACCGTCCTACCGGACCGCGCGGCGGTGCAACACGCCCAGGGTGCCGGACTGTCGATCCAGCGCTGGGGCACTCCCGGAGCGCGCGAACTCACGGTGACCTTCGATGTGCTACTGGCTAGGATGCTGCGCTCCAGCCAGCTGCGCCGTCGTACCGCGACCGATCTGGCACCCGACCTAGCAACGCTTGGCCACTAGGACACCCCACGTCGTCATTCAGCTCCGAATGGCGGCCGCCGAGAAAGATCAGTTGTGCTGAGCGTTGGGGGGCAGGGCTTGCTGTGGGGAGGCGGGCTGCGACGCGGGCTCACCGGCGGTGACCTCACCCGCAATCGGCGCCCCACTGATCGAGGCGCGGATCTGCTCCAACCGGGACCGGCCGGCCATGTCCAGCGTGGACTGCTGCACCTCCAGCATCCGGCCCTGCACCGAGTTCTGAGCCAGCTCAGCGGCCCCGAGGGCATTGGCGTAACGGCGCTCGATTTTTTCCCGAACTTCGTCGAGGGAGGGCGTATTACCCGGCGCCGCCAACTCGCTCATCGACTGCAGCGAAGCTGAGACCTGCTCCTGCATCTTCGCCTGCTCCAGCTGGGACAACAGCTTGGACCGCTCCGCGATCTTCTGCTGCAGGACCATCGCATTGCGCTCGACCGCTTGCTTAGCCTGGCCGGCAGCCTGCAAGGCCTGATCGTGCAGCGTCTTGAGGTCTTCCACGGACTGCTCCGCGGTCACCAGCTGGGTGGCGAAGGACTCCGCAGCCTGTTCGTACTGCCGCGCCTTGGCCTCATCACCGTGACCCCGCGCCTCGTCGGCGAGCACCAGAGCCTGTCGGGCCGAAGACTGATACTTCTCGATCTCGCCAAGCTGCCGGTTGAGCTTGACTTCTAGCTGACGCTGATTGCCGATGACGGCGGCCGCCTGCTGCGACAGCGCTTGATGTTGGCGCTGCGCGTCCTCGATAGCCTGCTGGATCTGTATCTTGGGATCGGCGTACTCATCGATCTTGGACGAGAACGAGGCCATGAGGTACTTCCAGGCCTTCACAAACGGGTTGGCCATCTCTTCCGCTGCCTCTCCTCGTCACCAATCGGCAGCCATTGAGCAGAGCTGCGCGCTACGCCCATGGTGTCAGGTGAAAGGCAGCGCTTCCACCGACCCCAGGGACAACCGGGGGTTAGCCCTGAGCCAGCCGCAACCTCACTGGCTCAGGCGGCAACCAGCTCAGCCGCAAGAGTGTCGGGTACTTCTGGCAGGTACACCGGACCGAGATCGTCAGCCACCCGCCGCAGCAGCTCGTCCAACGGCAGGTCAAGTGCGACGCAGATCGATCCGAGGAGTTCGCTGGATGGCTCCTTGCGACCGCGCTCGACCTCGGACAGATACCCCAGGCTCACCCGGGCGACCCGGGATACCTCACGCAGCGTGCGGCGTTGCGAGGTCCGCGTCCGGCGCAACCGCTCGCCGATGGCCTCCCGCAGCAGCGTCATCGCGTTTCCTCCAGGTGTCGACCGGCTTTGTCCAACCGGCTTGCTTGTCCCCTACCGTACTCATCGGCCGGCTGGCCGGGCGTCCGCCGTGGGCGAACGTGTCGTCTTCATGGCAGGTTCATGGCAGGACCACCGCTCGGCGACCGGAGGCCCGCAGCCGTAGCGCCCGCGCTATGTAGTCTGCGCCAGTGATAACGGTGAGCAGCACCGCGATGCCCATCGCCGCCCAGCGCACCGGATGGACAACCATTGGCAGCGGCAGCACGTAAAGCTCGATCGCGACGGCCTGCGCGAAGGCCTTCACCTTACCGCCACGGCTAGCCGGGATCACTCCGTACCGCAAAACCCAGAACCGCAGCGCCGTGACGCCCAGCTCCCGCACAGCGATCAGCGCGGTGATCCACCACGCCAGCTCACCCAGCAGACTCAGGCCCACCAGCGCCGCCCCGATGAGTGCCTTGTCAGCGATCGGATCGGCGATGGTACCGAACTTGGTGATCAGGCCGCGACGCCTAGCCAGGTCGCCGTCGAGCCGGTCGGTCAGTGAGGCGACGCCGAAAATCACCGCTGCGGTGATCCGCCACGCCGGATCGCCACCACCGTGGGCGAACAACGCGAGCACGAACACCGGCACCAGCACCATGCGTGACATCGTCAGTAGGTTGGCCAGGTTCCACAGCGGAACTTTCGTCGCCGGCGGCGGACTCACGGCACGCCGCCGGCCGGGGCGATCAGCTCCATCGGCTCGACGACCAGATCAACACCCTGCGCGGCGATCGCCCGGCAGCGCACCACGTCACCGATCGCGAACGGCTGCGTTGCCGATCCGGTGAACCGGCACTCACCATCCACCTCCGGGGCCTGGTGCTCGGCGCGCCCGATCGTCTCGGCTCCCGCAGTGTCGGCGTCCGGCATCGCAACACTCTCCACCAGCACGTCCACGGTTTCTCCGACGCGCTCCTCGGCTCGCTGAGCGGTGAGCTGCTCGGCCAGCAGGCTGATCCGGGTGACGTGCTCGGCGATGGTGTCCTCGTCGTGCTGACCGGGCAGGCCCGCAGCCTCGGTGCCGTCCTCGTCGGAATAACCGAATACGCCGATCGCGTCCAACCGCGCCTCGGTGAGGAACCGCTCCAACTCCGCGACGTCGGCGTCGGTCTCCCCCGGGAACCCGACGATCACGTTGCTGCGCACTCCCGCTGCGGGCGACTGCTGCCGGATCTGGTCCAACAGCGCGAGGAAGGATTCCCGTGAGCCGAACCGGCGCATGCGGCGCAGCACCGGCTCGCTGGCGTGCTGGAAGGACAGGTCGAAATAGCTGGCCACCCCGACAGTGCCGGCGATCGCAGTCACCAACGCGGGTCGGGTCTCGGCGGGCTGCAGGTAGGAAACCCGGATCCGCAGGATGCCGGCAACGACCGAGAGCCGGCGCAGCAGCTCCTCCAACGCGCCCGGGCGGCCCAGGTCCTTGCCGTAGGACGTGGAGTTCTCACTGACCAGCACCAGCTCCCGTACCCCTGACCCGGCCAGCCACGCCGCCTCCGCCACCACCTCGTCAACCGGGCGGGAGACGAACGCGCCGCGGAAGGTGGGGATGGCGCAGAACGCGCAGCGCCGATCACAGCCTGAGGCGATCTTCAGTGGTGCGACCGGGGAGTCATCCAGCCGGCGGCGCGGCACGCGAGGACCCCAACCGTGCCCGGGTAGCGCGGGACCGGCTGCGAGCGCAGCGGGCCGCGACGCCGGGGTGATCGGCAGCAGGGTGCGGCGGTCCACCGGCTGATGGGTTGGTACCGCCCGCCCGGCGAGTACCTCACGCAGCCGCCCCCCCAGCTCCGGGTAAGCGTCGAACCCTAAGACGGCGTCGGCCTCTGGCAAGCTGCGCGCCAGTTCGGTGCCGTAACGCTCGGCCAGGCAACCCACCGCGACGACCTTGGCGCCGGTGTCGGCGGCAGCCAGCAAGGTATCGATGGAGTCCTTCTTGGCAGCGGCGACGAAACCGCAGGTATTGACTACGACCACGTCGGCGCCACCGTCGGGATCGACCAGCTCCCAACCGTCCTCGGTCAGCCGGCCCGCCAGTTCCTCCGAATCGACCTCATTGCGGGCACAGCCCAGGGTGACTAGCGCGGCGCGGGGCGATTGCGGGGTTGCGGGCACCGGCTCAGCGTATCTGGCCGCTCTCCATGATCAGGTGCACATGACTTACTCAACGGGATCGGGGCGGTGCAGCAGGCACGCCGCAACGAGTCCGGTCCAGCCGGTCTGATGTGAGGCGCCCAGCCCGGCGCCGGTGTCTCCGTGGAAGTACTCGTGAAACCACAGCTGATCGTGCCAGTGCAGGTCGGTCTGGAGCAGCTCGTAGTTCCCGAACACTGGGCGGCGCCCAGCGGAGTCATTGCGGAATGTGCTGATCAACCGATCATTGAGGTCGGTGGCCACCTCAGCCAGCGTCCGTTTCACCCCAGAACCGGTCGGGTGCTCGACGACGAAGTCGTCGCCGAAGAATCGGGCGAACCGGCCGATCGCCTCGACGAGCAGGTAGTTGACCGGGAACCACACCGGCCCGCGCCAGTTGGAGTTGCCGCCGAACAGGCCGCTCGTCGACTCGGCGGGCTCGTAGTCCACCGACGCGTGCAGCTCGGGTAGATCGAGCACGAACGGCGCGTCACGATGGCGGCGTGACACCGATCGCAGGCCGTGCGGCGAGAGGAACTCCTGCTCTGACAGCATCGGTTCGAGGATCCGGCGCAGCTGCTCTGGTCCCACCATCGACAGCAGCCGGCCCTCGAAGCCGTCCCGGATGTGGGTCTCGCCGACCACGCCGGCGTACTGCGGCAGGTGCGTGAGAAACCAGCGCATTCGAGCGGCGAAGTCCGGCAGGCGCTGCAGGACCGCGCTGCCCAGCGTGGTGGTTGCGCACAGCGGCAGCAGCCCCACCAGCGACCGCACCCGTAGCGGGATCTTCCGGCCGTCAGCCGCGGACAGCACGTCGTAGAAAAAGCCATCGGTCGGATCCCACAGACTGTCGTGGGCTGCCGCGGCGATGAAAGCGAAGTGCTCGAAGAACTTGGTGGCCAGATCCTCATAGGCCCGGTCGTGCTCGGCGAGCACCAGGGCCATCTCCAGTAGGTTCAGGCAGTACATCGCCATCCAGGCGGTGCCGTCGCTCTGCTCCAGGACTCCGGCCAGCGGCAGCGCCGCGGACCGGTCGATCGGCCCGATGTTGTCCAGGCCGAGGAACCCGCCCTCGAAGACGTTGTTGCCCTCGCTGTCCTTGCGGTTGACCCACCAGGTGAAGTTCAACAGCAGTTTGTGAAACACCCGGGCCAGGAAGTCATAATCCCGTGATCCGTCGTTCTCGAAGACCCGCAACGCGGCCCAGGCGTGCACCGGTGGGTTGACGTCGCCGAAGGCCCATTCGTATGCGGGCAGCTGACCGCCGGGGTGCATGTACCACTCGCGCAGCAGCAACAGCAGCTGGTGCTTGGCGAACATCGAGTCCAGGCGCGCCAGCGGCACGCAGTGGAAAGCGAGATCCCAGGCGGCGTACCAAGGGTATTCCCACGGATCCGGCATCGAGATGACGTCAGCGTTGTTGAGGTGGCGCCACGAGCAGTTACGGCCGTGCTGGCGCTGCGGTGGCGGTGGTGGGCCGGCCGGATCGCCGTCCAGCCAGCGCGTCACGTCGTAGTGGAAGAACTGTTTGCCCCACAGCATCCCGGCCATCGCCTGCCGCAGCACCAGCGCGTCGTCGGCGGACGCCTCGGCGGGGGTCAGCGCTTGGTAGAACTCGTCGGCCTCAGCGCGCCGGGCCGTCATCACCGCGTCGAACCCGTCCCCCAGATCACCGGACCCAAGATCACTGGCGCTGTCGCCGGCGGTCAGCCGCACCCGGATCACACCCCGACCACCGGCCGGTACGTCGAGCCGGTACCACAGCGCACCCTTCGTGCCGACCTCGTCGGGATTGACGGTCCGGGCGCCGGTCACCACATGATCGTTGATCCCATCTTTGGGGTACGCCGAGCGGCCCGGCACGCCGTACAGGCGCGCGGTGTTGGTCTCGTTGTCGCACAGCAGCGGCTGCGGGGCACCGTCTCCGCCGAGGACCAGCGTGCCCAGCTCGGCGTGCCGCGCGCGAAGCGTCGCGTCCGCCCCGGCGCGGATCTCCGGCACCGCGTCCTGCCCGGGCAATCCCCACGCCCAGGTGTTGCGGAACCACAGCGTCGGCAGCACGTGCAACGTCGCCGCCTCCGGACCGCGGTTGTCCACGGTGATCCGCAGGCACAGGTCCGTCGGGCCGGCCTTGGCGTAGTCGACCGTCACCGCCCAGTACCGGTCCTGCGCGAACACGCCGGTGTCGACCAGCTCGTACTCCGGCGCGTCCTTGCCCCGGCTGCGGTTCTGCTCCACCAGGTCGGTGTACGGGAAGGGCCGCTGGGGGTAGTGGTATCGCCAGGTCATCCAGGAGTGCGTGGGCGTGGAATCCAGGTACCACCAGTAGTCCTTGACGTCCTCGCCGTGATTGCCCTCCGGCCCGGTCAGCCCGAACATCCGCTCCTTGAGGATCGGATCGACGCCGTTCCACAATGCTAGTGCCAGGCAGAACATCTGGCACTCGTCGCAGACCCCGGCCATCCCGTCCTCGTTCCAGCGGTACACCCTTGAGCGCGCGTGGTCGTGCGGGAAGTAGTCCCAGGCCTCGCCGTAGGCGCTGTAGTCCTCCCGGACCGTGCCCCACGCTCGCTCGGACACATACGGCCCCCAAGCCCGCCAGGCCGCCGTGGCCGTGTCTGCTTGCTGTAGCCGGGCGTGCTCCGCTGAGGTCATGCTGGTCAGTACAGCAGCCTGGGCTGGGCGTTACGACCGTCAGTCTGCGGGACACTGTATGAGCATGACGACTCCGCTGCGCATCGCCTTCGGTCCCGCTGTGTGTACCTCACTCGCTGAGGGCGGCGATCGGGAATGGCTGGTCGCCGATGGCTGCGGCGGCTATGCGATGGGCACTGTCTGCGGGCTGCGCACCCAGCGCTACCACGGCCTGCTGGTGCCGGGGGTCAGTGGCCCTTCGGCTCGCCGCCTCGGTTTGGTCGCGCTGGACCCCATCCTGATGATGCCCTCCGGCGCCTCGGCGCGGCTCGGCGTGCACGAGTGGGCGGGCGGCGCGGTGTCACCCAGCGGGCATACCTTCCTCGAATCGTTCGACCTCAACGACGGGCTGCCGCGCTGGCGGTGGCGGGTCGGCGATGTCGTGCTGGAACGCGAACTGGCAATGCAACATGGCAGCGCATCGGTGGCGGTGGTCCACCGGCTGCTCGCGGGCGGCCCGGTACGCCTGGCGCTGGAAGCCCTGGTGACCTGGCGCGACGCGCACGGCGAGCGCTTCGCCAACGGGCCGTTGCCGGTCGAGCAGGTTGATGGCGGGGCGGTGGTCGAGGGATCGTTCCGGCTCCGAGGACCCAGCTGGTCACCGGCCGGTGACTGGTACCGCGGCGTGCACGCACGGTTGGAGGCGCAGCGCGGCCTCAATGCTGACGAGGACGTGTGGCTGGCCGGTCGGTTCGCCGCCGACCTGGATACCGTGGGCGACACGCTGGCGGTGTCGGCCTGGGCCGGCGACCTGGCCACCGAGCCACCGCCGTCGGTCGATGTAGTGGCGGCCGCCCGCGAGCGGGCCCGCACCCTGGTGGCGACCGCAGGCCCCA
Source organism: Pseudonocardiales bacterium (assembly GCA_023252195.1). GTDB lineage: Bacteria > Actinomycetota > Actinomycetes > Mycobacteriales > Pseudonocardiaceae. Next base: position 372,009 of record JAHEXI010000002.1, on the reverse strand, counting down.
CCGACGAGGTGGCGGCGCGTCTCGTGCTCGCTGCCGACGCATTCGTCACCACCGCGCCGGACGTCGTCGCGGGCTACCCGTGGTTCGGCGCGTGGTCGCGTGACACCATGACCTCCTACGAGGGGCTGTTCCTCGCCACCGGTCGGGTGGACGAGGGACGGGCGCTGCTACGCGGATACGCCGCGACGGTCTCCGAGGGGATGCTGGCCAATACCGCCGACACCGGCACCACCGAGTACAACACCGCCGACGCCACGCTGTGGTTCGTCCACGCCGTCGACCGCCATGTCGCGGCGACCGACGATCTCGACCTCGCCGCCGGTGCGCTGCCGGTGCTGGACGGGGTGGTGAAGGCGCACGTGCTGGGCACCCGGTACGGAATCGGCGTCGACCCGGCCGACGGGCTGCTCCGCCAAGGGCAACCTGGCTACGCGCTGACCTGGATGGATGCCCGCGTCGACGGGCTAGGTGTGACACCTCGCATCGGCAAAGCGGTGGAGATCAACGCGCTGTGGGTGAACGGTCTCGCGGCCCTGCTGGCGCTGCACGCGCGCCTCGGCTCGGCTGCGCCAGACATCGCCGAACTGCACGAACGCGCCCGTTCATCGTTCGCCACCCGCTTTCCTACGCCCGGCGGTGGACTCTACGACGTCGTGGACGGTCCGGCCGGCGATGACGATACCGTGCGGCCCAACCAGCTGCTCGCATTCTCGCTGCCCCACGCGCCGCTCACCAACCCAGACGTGGTCCACGCGTTGGCCGCACCGCTGCTCACTCCGCTCGGGTTGCGCAGCCTCGCGCCCGGCTCCCCCGGCTACCGCGGCCAGCACCGCGGGGGGCCGCGCGACCGCGACCGCGCCTACCACCAAGGCACCGTCTGGCCCTGGCTGATCGGTCCCTACGTCGACGCCTGCCAGCGCACTGGCGTCCCCGCCGACGGGGTGCTCGCCGGTTTGGCGGCGCACCTGGCCGAGTGGGGACTCGGCTCGGTCTCCGAGACCGCCGATGGCGACGCACCCCACGCCGCCACCGGCTGCCCTTTCCAAGCCTGGTCGGTCGCCGAACTCAACCGCGCCATCCGGCTCACCGCGCCATACCGGTGATGAGGACGTCTGCGACTTCACGGACCGCGGCCACCCGGTCCGGCGGCGCTGCCGCGACGGTGAGGACCGTGTCGTTAACCCGCGCGCAACCGCGGGCTGAGAATCGTTCGCCACTGTACCCAGCCGCAATCGTTGGGCTTTGGTGAATGCCGAGTACGGCCAAGCACTGAGGAGGCCTTCAGTGTCTGAGACACGGATTCCTGATCCGCACGACGTCGACCGGTACGCCGCGCAACGGATAGCGGCCGCCGCCGCCGCGAAGGCCAAGCGCTTGTGGCCGAACATGATCGGCGAGGTGCTCGCCGGCGAGGTGATGGCACTGCTGGATCTGCCCCCATGGATGCAATCCCAGACCCGCACCCAGCACCTGATCGACGCGATCCTCAGCCTCCCGGAGGAGGCCTGCGCAACTCGGAACGCGAGCACCAGCCATGCCGCCTAGTCGGTGTGCCGCTATGCGCTGCGCAGTCAGCGCGCCAGGTAACCGCCGTCGACGGTAAGTACCGTGCAGTCACGTAGGACGCCTTGGGCGAGGCCAGCCATACCACGGCGTGGGCAATCTCCTCGGGTTCAGCGATCCGGCCCAAGGGGACGTCGGCGAGCAGATCGTCGGTGACCCCCGAGGTCATCGCGGTGCGGGTGATGCCCGGCGCAACCGCGTTGACCCGCACGCCGGGCGGTGCGAGTTCCAGTGCGGCGGTGCGCACCAGGCCGTGCACTCCATGCTTGGCCGCGGTGTAATCCATCGCGGATTCCGCGCGCGGATCCATCAGCTCGGCGGCCAGCGGCACCCTCTTGCGCCACCTCGCGCCGGGGTAGCGAGCGGAGAGCCCGAGGAGCGCGGATGGTCCGAATCGCCCGATGCGACCGAGCGCATCGGCCGCTCACAGCGACGAGCAGCTGCTCACCCTCGACGATGCCGCCATCCGATAGCTCCACGGCTATATGCCCAGCCGACCGGGACACCGCGACCGCACGGCACCCGGGGCGCAGGGTCAGCTCTTCGACCTTGAGGACAGCCTCGATCACCGCGCTGACCTCGGGCTCCTCCATCGGCAGCAGCCGGTCGGCACCCTCCACCACAGTGACCACCGACCCGAACCGGGCGAACGCCTGTGCCAGCTCCAACCCAATAGCGCCACCACCGAGCACGACCAGCGAGCGGGGCGGTTCCGTGGCCTCGATCGCCTCCCGATTGGTCCAGTAGCCGGCGTCGGCGAGCCCGGGGATCGGTGGGCGGACCGGCGTAGAACCAGTGGCCAACACCACCCCACGCGACTGTGTACACCGTTTCGCCGACCCGGACCCGCCGCAGCCCCACCAGCGTCGCCTGCCCCCGGACGAACCGCCGCCGTGCTTCTCGAATCGCCGCACCGCGACGGTGTCGTCCCAGTTGCCGGTGGCCTCGGAGCGGATCCGCCGGGCCACCGGGGCGTAGTCGGGGTACACCCGCGCGGCGCCGGCAAGCTGGTGAACCCTTCTCGCCTCGGCGAGCGTCTCGGCCGCACGGACGATCATCTTGCTGGGCACGCAGCCCAGTACGGGCACTCACCACCGACCAGCTCCCGCTCGACCCCGAGCACGGTCAGCCCTGCGTCGGCCAGCCGGGACGCCATCTCCTCGCCGCCCGGCCCGAGCCCGACCACGACCACGTCCACTGTCTGTTCGACGCCTGTCACAGCCGTTTAAGACCCTGTGACCACCGCAGCCGTTACAGCCGTCGGGTACCTTTCGGGGCGGGCCGCGATCGGGGACCCTTAGGGCGTGCCCGGGCCGACGCTGCTGGCTACCAAGCTGCAGCCGCCGGTGCGCCGCGGCTTGATACACCGGCGGCAGCTGGTGCAAGTGTTGGATGGCGCGGCCCGCCACCGGCTGAGCCTGCTTGTTGCACCGGCGGGCTGGGGCAAGACTTCGCTACTGGCCGACTGGCACGCCACCGGCCAGCGAGACCGGGTCTGCTGGCTGGCCTTGGACCCTGAGGACAGCGACCCGGTGCGGTTCTGGAACTACCTGATCGCCGCGTTACGTACGTCGCCACCTGATGTGGGCGAACACACGCTGGCGACACTGGGCATGGGCGGCACGCGTTGCTGGGGGTAACGCTGTTCTGGGAAGGTGCGGCGACGGCGGCGGTCCGGCCGCTGACCGACGCGGTCGCGATGGCGCGGCGAACCGTCAACCTCCTCGGGGAGACTTACGCCATGGGCTACCTCGCGCTGACCCACATCGAGCGAGGGATGGTGGTCGACGGCCAGCCGCAGTGCAACTGGCCCGGCGCGGTGCCGGGCGTCTCGAGCTCGCCCTCGCGTTGGCCACTCATGCGCAGACCCTGGGCGCTGCGGACGAAGATGGCGGCCCGGCACTGGCTGAGGCCAAGCGGGTAGTTCGGATCTGCCGGGACCCAGGGTGGCTACCCGAGCGGCTGACCCGGCTGGGCCGCTCGATGGCTCCGGCCGCGCCGCACTCGTCGGATGATGGCGCTGGGGCGACGGTCACACTCAGCGACCGGGAGCGGGAACTGTTGCCGCTGCTGGCGGGTACGCTGTCGCAAACGCGAGATCGGCGCGGTGCTGCATCTCTCGCTCAACACGGTCAAGACACACAGCCGCCTGCTATACCGAAAACTGGGCGCCTGCTCCCGAGCTGAAGCAGTACAGCGGGCCCGGTTGATCGGGTTGCTCGCGACGACGAATACTCACCACGGGTCGTCTCACCCGGGTGAAAGACTTGCCGAGTACTGACCCGCGCACCCCCCGCGACCAGCGTGGTTGCATGACCATCAAGGACCACCAACCCGCCCCGGCCGGGTCGTCACTGCAGCCAACTCCGCGGAAGAGCAAGACCTCGTGGAGGCCCTCCGACGCCGGGATGAGGCCGCCTACCGGATTCTGGTCCGCCGCTACACCCCGCTGATGCTGCGGTTAGCCCGGCAGTACGTACCCAATCAAGCCATTGTTGGAACCCGTGATGGCGCCGGAGCCCTCGCCGGAAGCCGTTGTCCTGGCTATCGAGATCCGCGTCGTGCTCGAGGGAGCGATCCGCGAGCTGCCCGAGCGGCAGCAGTCACCTCGATCTCGACGGTCTCGTTGCAGTCTGATGAGGCGCAATCTCGTCACAGGATCGAAACCTGGGCGTGCTGAACTGGGGGAATCATCCCCATGACGGTACGCAGGAAGTGGTCTCGGCGCTCTGTTGAGGTATTACGCCCGGGAGTACGTCGCCGCGAGCCGGGCACGGCCAGTGGCGCAGGAGGTTTCCGATGCCTGACACACACATCGCGGTCGCGCAGGAAGTCGACCAGCACGCCTCGCGGATGGCCGCGGCCGCCGCTGCGAAGGCCGCGCGGTTGTGGCCGGGAGTAATCGGCGAGGTGCTCGCTGGCGAGATCATGGCGGTGCTTGATCTACCGTCGTGGATGCAATCGCAGACCCGGACGCAGCGGCTCATCGGCGCGATTCTGGACATCGCGGAGGACTCAGGACCATCCTGCGGTGAGCGACCGGCTGCTTAGCTCATCTGCTGGAGTTTCCTCTGCTGAGGTGTTGCGCGGTCGGAACGACAACCGCCGATATGTTCAGGACTGTGCTTACTCCGATCACCGTACGTCGGGCCAGGGTCGGGGACGTCCGCCGGATCAAGGATCTGGTGGACTGCTACGCCGGCGCGGTGCTGCTGACCAAACAGCTCGTCACGCTCTACGAAGACATCCAGGAGTTCTGGGTGGCCGAGGGGACCGACGCGTTGCTGGGCTGCGGTGCGCTGCACGTACTGTGGGAGGACCTGGGCGAGATCCGGACACTGGCCGTATGCCCCGACGCCGTGGGCCACGGGGTAGGGCACGCGCTCGTTGCGCAACTGGTGGAGCACGGACGGGCGCTGGGGCTGCGCCGGTTGTTCGTATTGACCTTCGAGGAGCGCTTCTTCTCCCGGCACGGCTTCCGGACCATCGAGGGGGCACCGGTGACCGAAGAGGTCTACGACGAAATGCGCCGCTCGCACGACGAAGGCGTCGCCGAGTTCCTCGATTTGCCCTACGCCAAGCCCAACACCCTGGGCAACATCCGGATGCTCCTCGAACTGTGATCACCGTTTGTGGGGACTGCTATCGCCATCGCCCCCCACTGGGTCGCCGCCGCGAAGCGCGTACAGCAGTCCGTCGAGCTCATCGGGTTTTGCGAGGACCTCGCGTGCCTTGGACCCCTCCGAGGGCCCCACCACGCCCCGGCTCTCCAACAGGTCCATCAGCCGGCCCGCCTTGGCGAACCCGACTCGCAACTTGCGTTGCAGCATCGACGTCGAGCCGAACTGCGACGTCACCACAAGCTCGGTGGCCTGCAGCAGCACGTCGAGGTCGTCACCGATGTCCGGGTCGGCTTCCTTGTGCTCCCCCGGCTTGGACGCGGTGACCCCGTCGGTGTACTCCGGAGTGGCTTGGTCCTTGGCGTAGGCCACGACCTTGGCGATCTCGGCGTCACCGATGTAGGCGCCCTGGATGCGTACCGGCTTGGACGCGCCCATCGGCAGGTAGAGCCCGTCGCCCATGCCGATCAGCTTTTCCGCGCCGGGTTGGTCCAGGATCACCCGACTGTCGGTGAGCGAGGAGGTGGCGAAGGCCAGCCTGGACGGCACGTTGGTCTTGATCAGTCCGGTGACCACGTCGACGCTGGGCCGCTGAGTGGCCAGCACGAGGTGGATTCCGGCGGCCCGAGCCTTCTGCGTGATGCGGACGATGGCGTCCTCCACGTCGCGCGGGGCGGTCATCATCAGGTCAGCCAGCTCGTCGACGATCGCCATGATGTAGGGGTAGGGGCGGTACTCGCGCTGCGAGCCCGGCGGCGCCGTGATCTCGCCGCTGCGCACCTTGGTATTGAAGTCGTCGATGTGCCGCACCTTGGCGGCCTGCATGTCCTGGTAGCGCTGCTCCATCTCCTCCACCAGCCAGGCCAGCGCCGCCGCCGCCTTCTTCGGCTGGGTGATGATGGGTGTGATCAGGTGCGGGATGCCCTCATACGGGGTGAGCTCCACCATCTTCGGGTCGATCAGGATCATCCTGACCTCGTCCGGGGTTGCTCGGGTGAGCAGCGAGACGAGCAACGAGTTGACGAAGCTCGACTTGCCCGAACCGGTGGAACCGGCCACCAGCAGGTGCGGCATCTTGGTCAAATTCGCGGTGACGAAGTGACCCTCGATGTCCTTGCCGAGCCCGATCACCATCGGGTGCTGGTCGCGGCTGGTCGTCGGCGCGCGCAGCACGTCACCCAGCCGCACCATCTCGCGGTCGCTGTTGGGAACTTCGATGCCCACAGCGGACTTACCCGGAATCGGGGCTAGCAGCCGCACATTGTCGGTGGCCACCGCGTAGGCGATATTGCGGGTCAGCTGGGTAATCTTTTCCACCTTGACGCCGGGTCCTACCTCCACCTCGTATCGGGTGACGGTCGGGCCGCGGGCGAAACCTGTCACCTGGGCATCCACCGAAAACTGATCGAGCACCCCGTTGATCGCCTCGATCATCGCGTCGTTGGCCTTGCTGCGAGCCTTAGGCGGATCCCCCTTGAGCAGCAGATCGGCCGGCGGAAGCCGGTAGTCACCCTCGACTACCCGGTGCGTGGATGTCGCTGACCCGGGCTTTCCGGCGGCTCGCTCCGTGGCCAACTCTCCGACCGACTCGGCAGGCTTGCGCTGTGCCGCAGGTTGGGCGGGTTCCGCGGCGGTAGCCTCCGCTGGCTCCGGCTCGCTCTGGGCAGCCTGCCTACGCCGTGCCGGGCGACGTAACCGCGCGGTGGCCGGATCGGCGCTCGTCACGCTGGTATCGGCGTCCGCCGCATCGGTGCCGGCCGCATCGGTGTCGGTGTCCTGATCCGGCAGCGCTCCGCACAGCCGGCGGATCCGTTCGGATACCGCTCGAACCGGTGTCCCGGTCAAGACCAGTAGCCCGTAACCGGCCAGCAGCGCCAGCAAAGGTGCCGCCACCCAGATCGTGAACCCGTCGACCAACGGACCTGCGGCCAGGAAACCTACCATCCCAGCCGACCGGGACCTTCCCACCGCGTCCGCAGGCGCCCCGGCCGCGAGATGCCACAGGCCCAGGGTCCCCAAGGTCAGCCACAGCGTGCCAAGGGTGCGGCGGGGCCGGGCGGTCGGATTGGGTTCGGTGCGCATGAGGGTCACTCCGACCGCGGCGAGCACCACCGGCAATCCCACCGACGCGGCGCCGAACAGGGCACCCAGTGCCTGCTGAAGACCGGCACCGACCGGTCCGCCCGCGGTCCACCAGACCGCAGCGGCGATGACCACGGCGAGCCCGACCAGACCGAGGGCGAGACCGTCTCGGCGGTGCTCAGGTTCAAGCTCGCGGGTGCGGCCCAGCGCCCTGACAAGCCCACCGATACCGCGAGCCAGCAGAGACCACGCGCCGCCCAGACCGCGGCGGCCCCGCCCGATTCGGGGCGCTGGCCGGCGGGCTGGACGCTGCGGGCTCGACCGCTGCCTCGGTTTGCCGCCCGCGGCGCGGGACCGCGCGGCCGTAGTCTTCGTGGAGCTGCGCCCCCTCATGTGCGACACGCTAGCCGTCCGGCCCTGTTCACATCGGCACGCCACGCCCCAGCAGCCGCACCACTGGTCAGCCGACGGGCAGCACCGTGGGCACGATCATCGGCCGGCGCCGGTAGGTGTCGGCGACCCATTTGCCCACTACCCGCCGCACCGCCTGGGCGATCCGGTGCGGATCGGTGATCCCCTCCGCTTCGGTGCGAGCCAGTTCCATCTCCACCAGCGGCACGACGCCGTCGAGGGCCTTGGGGTCGTCGGAGAAACCCCGGCCCGAGATCGTTGGCGGTGCCACCGCGCGGCCGGTGGCGGCCACGACCATCACGGTGATCGCGATGAACCCACCCTCACCGAGAATGAGCCGATCGGACAGCGTGGACTCCCCTACGTCACCGACCGACAGCCCGTCCACATAGACCTGCCCCACCTCGACCCGGCCGACGATCTCCGCCCGACCGTCCACGAGGTCCACGACGACGCCGTCCTCGGCGATCACCACCCGCTCCTCCGGCACTCCGGTGCGCACTGCGAGAGCGGAATTGGCGCGCAGGTGCCGCCATTCACCGTGCACCGGCATGACGTTGGATGGTCGGATCGCGTTATAGAGGAACAGCAGCTCTCCGGCCGGCGCGTGCCCGGACACATGGACCTTTGCGGTGCCCTGGTGCACCACCACGGCGCCCAGCCGGGTCAGCCCGTTGACCACCCGGAACACCGAAGTCTCGTTGCCCGGGATGAGCGAACTGGCCAGCACGACGGTGTCCCCGGGGTGGATCCCAATCTGCCGGTGCTCGCCGCGGGCCATCCGCGACAGCGCGGACAGTGGTTCGCCCTGCGAGCCGGTGGAGACGAACAACACCCGCCGCTCGGGCATCGCCATCGCCTCCTCAAGGTCCACCAGCAGACCCGGCGGCACCCGCAGCAGTCCGAGATCGGCGGCGACGCCCATGTTGCGCACCATCGACCTGCCCACCAGCGCGACCTTGCGTCCATGCACCGCGGCGACATCCAGGACCTGTTGTACCCGGTGCACATGGCTGGCGAAGCAGGCCACGATGACCCGCTGGGTGGCCTTGCCGATCACTATGTCCAGCACCGGGCCGATGTCGCGCTCCGGGGTGACGAAACCGGGCACCTCGGCGTTGGTGGAGTCGATCAGGAGCAGGTCCACTCCCTCGTCGCCCAACCTGGAAAACCCGGCGAGATCGGTCAGCCGCCCATCCAGCGGTAGCTGGTCGAGCTTGACGTCACCGGTGTGCAGCACCAGTCCGGCCGGGGTGCGGATGGCCACCGCCAGCGCGTCGGGAATGGAGTGATTCACCGCGAAGAATTCGCAGTCAAATGGTCCACAGCGATGCCGACCACCCTCCGCGACCTGAATCAGCTGCGGTTTCTGGCGGTGCTCGCGACACTTCTCCCGGACCAGCGCGAGGGTGAACTCAGAACCCACTACTGGGAGGTCGGGACGTAACTTGAGCAGGAACGGCACGGCGCCGATGTGGTCCTCGTGCCCGTGGGTGAGCACCAGCGCCTCGATGTCGTCCAGCCGGTGCTCGATCGCCCGGAAGTCAGGCAGGATCAGATCGACCCCGGGCGCGTCGTCCTCGGGAAACAGCACCCCGCAGTCCACTACCAGCAACCGGTCGGCGTGCTCGAAGACAGTCATGTTGCGGCCGATTTCGCCGATGCCGCCCAAGGCGACCACCCGCAGGCCACCGTCGGGCAATGGCGGTGGTGCTGTGGTGGGCACGCCCGGCACGGGCAGCGGGGTTCCGGTAGGGACAGCGCTCACGTGAGAACTCCGGCCTCAGCCAGCGCTGAAGCGATAGCGGTGATGTGGTCAGAATCTGCGGGGATCTGCGGCAATCGGGGGTCACCGACATCAAGCCCGGTCAGCCGCAGCGCGGCCTTGCCGAAGGTCACCCCCCCGGCCATGATGTGGCTTCGGATCAAGCTGAGGGTGGAGGCGTGGACCTCGCGTGCCCTGGTCACCTCGCCGGCCTCGAATGCGGTGAGCATAGCCCGCAGCCGATCTGGCACGACGTTGCCGATAACGCTGGCGAACCCTACCGCACCGACCGACAGCCACGGCAGGTTGAGCCCGTCGTCTCCACAGTAATACGCCAGGTCGGTGTTGGCGATCATCTCGGCACCGACGACAAGGTCTCCCTTGGCGTCCTTGACCGCGACGATCCGTGGATGTTGCGCTAGCCGGTAGAGACTGTCCCTCTCAATCGGCACCAGTGAGCGCGGCGGGATGTCATAGAGCATCACCGGCAGATCGGTAGCATCGGCGACCGCGGTGAAGTGCGCGATCAGCCCGGCCTGCGGCGGGCGGGAGTAGTACGGGGTCACCACCAGCAGGCCGTGCGCACCGGCTCGCGCTGACTGCCGGGCCAGCTCGACGCTGTGCGCGGTGTCGTAAGTTCCGGCACCGGCCACCACGGCGGCCCGATCCCCCACTGCCTGCACCACCGCCCGCACCAGATCAGCCTTCTCGGCGTCGGTCGTGGTGGGCGACTCACCGGTGGTGCCGTTGATCACCAGCCCATCGCAACCCCGCTCCACCAGCTGGTGGGCGAGCTTGCCCGCAGTGTCCAGATCAAGCTCGCCATCAGCGGCGAACGGGGTAACCATGGCGGTGAGCACCCGACCGAAGGGTCGGCCGGACGCAGATGTCGGCGCAGTACTCATAAGTTGACGCTACCGTTGCCCGTCAGCGCACCGCTGAGGACTCCTCGGGCGTTGACTAGAACCCCCGCTGGCTGTCCTGGAGCTGCTGGACGTCCATCGGATCACCGTCAACGTCGACCAACGCTTGCGCACGACCGTAAGCGTGCAACGTCAGTTCCTCGGGCGGACCGACGACGGTAACGCTTCGGCGACCACGCCGTGCGACGTGCTCCGTCCCGTGCACGCCGCCGCCTGGGCTGCCGTCTGAGCGACGCAGCACGACACCGACGGGTGAACGCCGGTAGCACAGTCGGGCCAGCTGAGACAGTACCGTCCACAGCGCCTCGGCACGGTCTGAGTCTGCTGATCGCTGTTCCCACCCCCGCCCGACCCGTCGCACGTCCTCGTGGTGAACGAAGAACTCAATTCCGTTGATCTTCTCCCCCAGCGGCCCCAGGCGCAGCACCGACCACCACGGCGGCCCGTTGCGGACCATGGCAACGAGCTGTGGCCAGGGCCGTTCGGCGGTGCTGCGCTGTACCCGAGCGGTTAGCGGCGCCAGCGGCGGCAGCAGAATGCCTGCGGCGGCCGCCGGTCGGCCCTCCCTGACCACCAGATGCGCCGCCAAGTCGCGGGTCGTCCACCCCTCGCACAGCGTCGGAGCGTCCGGGCCCAGCCGGTCCATCAGATTGCACAGCTCGTGCCGCTCGCCAGCAGCAAGTGTCCGGTCCCCCACGCCTGTAGTCACCCTTCTCGGTCAGGCCCGGCCGAGGTGAGCTCGACCTGCAAGAGCACTCGCTGATCGTGCTCCATCGCCGTCCGGTAGTCATCCCAGTCCGGGTGTTCGCCGGACACCCTCCGGTAGTAGTCCACCAGCCCTTCCATCGCCTCCGGTAACTCGACTATCCGCACCGAGCCACCCACCTGGATCCAGTGACCGTAGAAACCATCAGGCAGGACACACAGCCACGCTCGTGGGTCGCGCCGTAGGTTACGCACCTTGAACGCGGTCTTGCGGGTGCTCACCACCACCCGGCCCGCTGCGTCCACCGTCGCCGCCACCGGCGACATCTGCGGCGTACCGTCGCGGCGCAGGGTGGTCAGCACCGCGTGGTGCTGCTCAGCGACAACCGCCCGTGCCTCGTCGAGGTCCATAACTGCACGCTACTTCAGCCCTCTGACACGAACGGGCTGGAGGCGATCTCGGTGCCGTCTGGCAGGACGCTGATCTCGAAGTCGCTGAACGCGTTGGGTGCTGCCTTGTGCAGCTGGCGTAGACACTCCACGGCCAGCTCGCGGATCTCGACGTCAGCGTGCTCGGTGGCACGCATCGCGATGAAGTGCCGCCAGGCCCGGTAGTTGCCGGTGACCACGACGCGGGTCTCAGTGGCATTGGGCAGTACCGAGCGAGCCGCCTGACGCGCCTGCTTGCGGCGCAACGTGGCGTTCGGCTCGTCGGCGAACCGTTCTTCCAAACCGGCGAGGAGGTGGTTGTAGGCCTGCTGGCTGGCCTGGGCCGCGGCGTGGAACCGCTGGTGCAGCTCGGGATCATTGGCGATGACGTCCGGCTCGACCATCGCGGCGGTCCGCTCGGGAACGTAGCGCTGAGACAACTGCGAGTAGGAAAAATGCCGGTGCCGGATCAGCTCATGGGTCAACGACCGGGACACGCCGGTGAGGTAGAAGCTGACCGTGCCGTGTTCGAGCACTGACAGGTGGCCGACCTCGAGGATGTGTCGGAGGTATCCGGCGTTCGTGGCGGTCGCTGGATTGGGCTTGCGCCACGACTGGTAACAGGCCCGACCGGCGAACTCGGCGAGTGCTTGCCCACCGTCGGCGTCGGTGGACCACGGCACATCAGCGGGCGGGAAGAACTCGGTTTTGCCGACGAGCTGGACCCGCAACGCCACGGTGCTCACCTGTGGGTCATTGACTTCCGCTTCGGTGGCACTCGCGGCGCCGTCAACTTCCTGCGCTTGGCTCACTGTGCATTCCTCTCAGACGGCCGCAGTTCCGAGCGTCCGCAGCGTACTGCGACACCAGTGGCGTCTTGACTGACGCCAGATGTGACGCCATGCTTGACATCATGGATCTCACTCCGTACATCTCGCAGCTGCGCGAAGACCTCACCGCCGCGGCGTCGGCGGGCGATGAGCAGACCCGCCACACCGCCGCCGTGCTGGGCGCCGCGCTGGGCCCCGCGGCCCGCTTGGCCATCATGAATGCACTGTCCGACCTCGCCGCGGAGGTCACCGCGGCGCTGGACGACCGGGTGGTGGAGGTGCGGCTGGACGGCCGTGACGTGCGGATCGCGGTGAGCGCTCCATCCGACACCGTCTCGAGTGCTAATGGGATCCATGCCACCGATCCGCGGGCGGAGGGTTCGTCGCCACCCAACGAGCCCGGCGCAACTCCCTTCGGCGACGCCAGCGGTGACATCCGACGGATGACCCTGCGGCTGTTCGACCAGCTCAAGGGTCAGGCTGAGCGGGCCGCCGCCGAGCAGGGCGTGTCCCTGAACACCTGGGTCTCCCAAGCCGTTGCAGGCGCATTGCGCGGCGAGCCGTGGAACGAGACGCGCCGGGGACCGGGCGATCGCCGTAGCCGCAATCGGGTCCAAGGCTGGACCCAGGGCTGACCACCTGCTATCTCGTTGAGGAGAACTCGTGGAACACGACGACACCGACGCATCGGTGGTTCGGCAACAGGACTTCGAGTGCCAAGGACCAATCGACATCTCGGTCGAGCTGGATAGTGGACGGCTGGATATCACACTGGAGGACGGCCCAGAGGAAGGCACTGCGGGCCCTGAGGTAGTTGTACAGATCCGCCCGGATCCCACCAGCCAACCGCCGTGGGCGGTAGGGATCGGCGGCCTGCTGAACTGGTTGGGCGAGCAGACCGGGGCCACCCCACCGGGCGCGTTGGCAGCCGAGGCGGTCCGGCGCACGGTGATCGACTTCACCGGGCAGCGACTCACCGTACGCACACCGCGGGAGCTTCCGCTGCGCACTGTGCCGCTGATAATCCAGGTGAGCGCGCCACCGGGCTCGTCGATCAACGCTCGAAGCGGCTCCGCGGACGTCGCCGTCACTGGAATGGCCGCCGCTCTCGACGCCGCCACCGGCTCCGGCGACGTGCGGTTGGGAACGGTCTCGGGCCACTTGCGGGTGCGGACCGGGTCCGGGGAGGTCGACGTGATCAGCGTCGAGGGCACGCAGGGCAGCGGAACCGTGCAGACCGGTTCCGGCGACGTCCGGCTTGGCGCCGTCGCGCGCGACGTCAGCGCGCGCACCGGCAGCGGCGACCTCACGGTGGTTGACGCCAGCGCCGGTGGACTTGAGCTCACCACCGGTTCGGGACAGCTGCGAGTCGGGATCCACGCCGGCGTCCTTGCCGAGCTGGACGTCAGCTCCGGGTCGGGGCGCGCGCACAGCGACCTCCCGGTCGGCGGTCCGCCCGCCGAGGGTGAGGTCGCGCTGCGGGTGCGGGCCCGGACCGGGTCAGGCGACGCACTGGTCACTGCGGCACCATCCTGACCAGTGCGCCACGCCTGGTCGCGCTGCCCAGTGCCGCGACCAGGTCCCCGCGCTGCCCGGCGGCGATCCCGTCCAGCTCCAGCCATTGCGCCATCTCCTTCAGCGCCCCGGCTAGCTCGGTGACCACTCGCGACGTGTTGGCGGTCCCGGGCTCGGCGAAAGCACCCGGCACCCGCAGCAGGCCCGCGGAACGGTCAGCCTTGAGGTCGACCCTGGCGACCAGCTCGCCGTCCAGTAGAAACGGGAACACATAGTAGCCGTGGCTACGCCGGTGCTCCGGGACATAGATCTCGACTCGGTAGCGGAAGCCGAACAGCCGCTCAGTGCGCGCCCGGTCCCAGATCAGCGGATCGAACGGGCACAGCAGTGCGGCGCCGGTGATCCGTCGCGGCGTGCGAACATCGCGGTGCCGGTAGGCCGGTGCCCGCCAGCCCCGGACCATCACCGGTTGCAGCTCTCCGGCTTCCACGAGCTGCGTGACCGCCTTGCGGCTGCGCTCCGGTCGTAACCGGTAGTAGTCCCGCAAGTCAGCTTCGGTGGCTACGCCCAGCGCGGAACCAGCCCGCGCGATCAGCTCACGAGCGCCCTGCTCAGCGTCGACTCGGCGGCCGAGTACCTCCGCTGGGAGCACCCGCTCCGGCAGGTCATAGAGCCGCTCGAAGCCACGCCGGGTACCGGCGACGAGCTCGCCCATGCCGAACAGCCACTCACAGATCCGTTTTGTGTCGGTCCGATTCCACCATGATCCGGGTACTGCACGGACCCCCGCACCCAATTCCCGTTCCACCGTGCCCGCGCCGACCGGGCCGTATTCCTTGACCGCATCCAGCACTGCCGAGACCAGCTCTGGGGCTCGCTGCGCCAGCTCGCCATACCGTCGCCACCAACCGGGGCTCTTTGCTCCCGAGTGCAACAGCGGCCAGTCGCCAACCGGAACCAGGCTTGCCTCGTGCGCCCAGCACTCCGCTAGCAGCCGAGGACGGCGCATCGGGCGCCCCCAGGCTGCGGCGTCAAGCAGTTCCCTTGAATATGGACCCAGCCGGCTGAACATCGGCAGGTAGTGCGCCCGGGCCAGCACGGTGACCGAGTCCAACTGCAGCAACCGGATCCGACCCAGCACCCGGACCAGATGCCGCCGAGTCGCCACCCCGGTGGGGCGCGGATCGGCAAAGCCCTGCGCGGCCAGCGCGGTGCGCCGCGCACTGTCTTGTCCCACGATATCCACGGTCACTGATGCTGCCATCCGGCACCGACAGTTCCCGCGCTAGCGTTCGGATACGTCTGCGTTCCGGCTACCGCATACCGTGAGCGGCATGGCAGTGGCTCGGGTGCGCGCGGCGACATCTGAGGACGTTCCCATCTTGGCCGCGCTGCACGCCGCCACCTGGCGCGCCGCTTACTCCGAGCTGTTGCCGCCCGGCACCCTCGACGAGCTGGATGCACCGCACCTGCGAGAAGTCTGGGCCGATACGCTCGAAGGCGGAGCCACGGTGTTGATCGCCACCGAAGGCGACGATCCGGTCGGATTCGTGGTGGCCGGTCCGGCGCCCGAGGAGGACGTGGCCGCTGCCGATGGCACTTTGCCGCCTGACGCGGCACGGACCGTGCTGATGAGCACCCTGCTGGTAGAGCCCAGGTGGGGACGCCGAGGCCACGGCGGCCGCTTGCTCGCTGCCGTCGCGGCGGCGCTACGCGACGCCGGAGCTACTCGGGGAATCGCCTGGGTGCCCGCCGAGGACCCGGCCTCGCTGAGCTTCTACCGGCGCGCCGGCTGGAACCCCGACGGCACCATCCGCACCCTCGACGCCGCCGGCCGCGCGCTCCGCGAGATCCGCCTAACCGGCCCCCTAGACCTCGTACTCACCTAACTCGCTCCCGCCCGCTCCACCGACCGCCATTCGGAGCCGAATAGCGATCGACAGCACCCCGGCCGTCGCCATTCGGAGCCGAATGACGGAGTGGCCCGACCGTGCTGTGGATAACTCGGCCTGCCTGTGGATGGGCGTTTGATCGATTCGGCGGATGGCGGCACAGTTGCCGGCTATGGGCAGAGAGATCAAACTCAAGCAGCCCGCACCGGTTTTCAAGGGCACTGACGCGGTCGTCGCGGGCGCGCTGACCCGCAGCCAGTTGCGCGGATCGACGGTGCGGCGGCTGTTCCAGGGCGTATACGCACTACGCAGCGAACCTATGTCGCACGATTTGCGCTGCGCAGCCGCGGCACTCGCGCTGCCACCTGGGACGGTGATCACCGGTAAGTCGGCGGCCGGCCTGTGGGGTGTGCAGCTGGCCCGCGCAGAAGATTGCGTCCAGGTCGTGGCCCCGGACGGCACCCGCATCGCCCGGCGCGCTGGGCTGAACGTGCGGCGAACCGTCGTCCGACCTCACGAGTGCACACCATGGTCCGAGGTCGCCGTCGCAACCCCGCTGCGGACGACCCTCGACCTGTTGCTCGACCGGCCGCTGCCAGATGCCGTCGCCGACCTCGATGCCGTACTGCGAGCCGGTTTGGTCGCATTACCGCGGGTCGCCAGGATGATCGAGGGACGCTCGGACAAGGGCATCGTGCTGGCTCGTCGCGCCATCGAGCTTGCCGATGCAAGGGCGGAATCCCGGCCGGAATCGCGGGTCCGGGTGTGGCTTGTGCTCGACGGTCTACACCCCGTGCCGCAGTACTGGATCGAGGACGGCAGCGGCCGGCTTGCACGCGCCGACCTGGCTTTCCCAGAGCACAAAGTCGCGGTGGAATACGACGGCTCCTGGCGGGACGGCGAGCTGTGGGCGCTCAATCGGGACCGGGATCGGCTCAACCGCGTGCAAGCCGCAGGCTGGGAGATCGTATTCGTCACCGCCCAACTGCTCAACGATCCCGCCCGCATGGTCCGCACCGTCCGCGCCGCCCTCACCCGACGCGCGTTGCCGTAAACGCTATTCGGCTCCGAATAGCGGTCCACAAGCGGCCAGCGTCGCAATTCGGCTCCTAATGGCGCTTTCCACGCGAGCGGGAACCGCGATTCGGATCCGAATGGCGGTCGGGGAGGGAGCGGTTAGAGATCGAGTAAGGGTTCTAGGCCTACGGTCAGGCCCGGGTGGTTGAGTACTGAGCGGACGGCTAGCAGGACGCCGGGCATGAACGAACAGCGATCCAGCGTGTCGTGGCGGATCGTCAATGTCTCGCCCTCGGTACCCAGCAGTATCTCCTGGTGCGCAACGAGCCCGGTCAACCGGACCGCATGCACCCGCACGCCGTCGACGTCCGCCCCGCGTGCACCAGGTAGCGACCGGGTGGTGGCATCCGGAGGCGCTCCCATGCCGGCCCGCGCGCGTGCGGCGGCAACCAGCGCGGCCGTGCGAGCAGCGGTGCCTGACGGTGCGTCGGCCTTTCCCGGGTGATGCAGTTCCACGATCTCCACCGATTCATAGAATCGAGCGGCCATCACAGCGAAACGCATCGACAGTATCGCCCCGATCGCGAAGTTGGGGGCGATCAGCACCCCGATATCGGGCTTGGGTGCGAGCCATTCGCGGACCTGGGTCACCCGGGCCTCGGTGAAGCCAGTGGTGCCCACGACGGCGTGAATGGACTGGTCAACGCAGAAGCGCACGTTATCCATCACCACGTCGGGATGAGTGAAGTCGACGACGACCTCTGCGCCCGCGTCAGCCACGTTGAACATCCAGTCGCCCGCATCGACCATCGCGACGAGTTCCATATCCTCAGCGGCGTCCACCGCCTTGCACACCTCGGTCCCCACCCGACCACGCGCCCCGAGCACCCCGACCCGGATGGGGTTGTCCGCCGAGCGCTTCGCAGCGGGCATCTGCTCCGCGGGGGTCATGCGATCAACTCCGCCATCTCGTCGGGCAGATCATCGGCGTCAGCGTAGGGGCCTACCACGGCAGCGGTGATCGGTTGGCGTAGCAGCTCGCGGGCGAGCGCACCGACCTGCTCCACAGTCACCGCGTCGATCCGTCGAAGCTCATCTTCGACGGTGTCGTGCTCGCCGTGATTGAGCTCTGCCATCCCGATCCGGGTCATCCACGACGGCGCATCCTCCAGGCCCAGCACCAGCCCACCACGCAGCTGCCCCTTGCCACGAGCCAGCTCAGCAGCGGACAGACCGTCCCGGGCCACGGCCACCAGCACGTCACCGATCACCACCGCCACCTCACCCAGCCGGCCCGGCGAGCAGCCGGCGTAGATCGACAGGGTGCCGGTGTCGGCGTAGGAGTCCACCGCGGAGTAGACCGCATAGGCCAGCCCGCGCTGCTCACGGACCTGCTGGAACAGCCGCGAGCTCATCCCGCCGCCCAGCGCGGCGTTGAGCACGCCCAGCGCGTAGCGCCGGTCGTCGTGGCGGTCCATGGCCGGGACGCCCAGCATGAGGTGGGCCTGTTCGGACGAGTCGGGGCACAACGCCAATGCGCGCCGGGCAGTGACCTGTGCCCGGCCTCGACGAGGCCGCACGGGTTGTGCGCAACCGGTCAGGTGGGGTCCGAAACTATGGACCACCGCAGCCACCACAGCACTGTGCGTGACATTGCCGGCTGCTGTCAGAACCATCCGCTCCGGGGTGTAGCGACGCCGGTAGAAGCGGTACAACGCCTCGCGGCTCATTGCGCCTACCGACTCCTCCGTGCCCAAGACCGGGCGGCCCAGTGGATGCGACCCGAACAATGCGGCGCAG
The DNA here is from genome assembly GCA_023252195.1 of Pseudonocardiales bacterium. GTDB lineage: Bacteria > Actinomycetota > Actinomycetes > Mycobacteriales > Pseudonocardiaceae. The sequence continues at coordinate 353,457 of JAHEXI010000002.1, read as the reverse complement.
AACTCGTCGTGCAGAAGTTCCTCTGGATCATCGTCGCGCATCGCGATCTCTTCGAGCACCACGCCGCGCTCGGTCTCCACGTCGGCCGGGTCGAGCAGGGCGTCACCCAGCACGTCGCACACCAGATCGATGGCGAGCTCGAGGTCGCAGTCGAGCACCTGCGCGTGATAGCAGGTGCAGTCTCTGGTGGTGAACGCGTTGAGCTCACCGCCCACCGCATCGATCTCCTCGGCGATGGCCGCCGCGGAGCGTCGCGCGGTGCCTTTGAACAGCAGGTGCTCCAGGTAGTGTGCCGCACCGGCCACCGCGGCAGGCTCGTCTCGCGAGCCCACCGCCACCCACATCCCCACGGCAGCCGACCGGGAGCCAGCCATCTGCTCGGTCACCACCCGCAACCCGGAGGGCAACACGCTGCGCTGGAGCGTCCCATCCTGAGCATAGCCAGCCGGGGACTTTGCGCCGTGGGGATGTGGCCGCGCGATCACGTGCCGGCCGGGACCTCAGCGGTGTCCGTGGCGGGTCCGGCACCAGAAGCTGCGGCGTTGGCAGCATCGTTCTCGCTCACCGGCACCAGGCTGATCTTGCCGCGGTTGTCGATGTCCGCCACCTCCACGCGCAGCTTGTCGCCGACCTTCACCACGTCCTCGACCTTGGCGATGCGCTTACCGTTGCCCAGCTTGGAGATGTGCACCAGCCCATCCTTGCCGGGTACCAGCGAGACGAACGCGCCGAAGGCTGCGGTCTTCACCACAGTCCCGAGGAAACGCTCCCCCACCTTGGGCAGCTGCGGGTTGGCGATCGCATTGATCCGGTCGATGGCGGCCTCCGCGGAGGGGCCGTCGCTGGCGCCGACGTAGATCGTGCCGTCGTCTTCGATGGAGATGTCCGCACCGGTCTCCTCGGTGATCGAGTTGATCATCTTGCCCTTCGGGCCGATCACCTCACCGATCTTGTCGACCGGGATCTTGATCGCGGTGACCCGCGGGGCGAACGGGCTCATCTCGTCCGGCCCGTCGATGGCCTGGGCCATCACGTCAAGAATGGTCAACCGGGCGTCTCGAGCCTGCGACAGTGCCCCGGCCAGCACCTCCGACGGGATCCCGACCAGCTTGGTATCGAGCTGCAATGCGGTGACGAACGCGCTGGTGCCGGCGACCTTGAAGTCCATATCGCCGAAGGCATCCTCGGCGCCCAGAATGTCGGTGAGCGCGACGAAAGCGGTCTGGCCATCGACTTCACCTGACACCAGACCCATCGCGATACCAGCCACCGGAGCCTTGAGCGGCACTCCCGCGTTGAACAGCGACATCGTCGACGCGCATACCGAGCCCATCGAGGTGGAGCCGTTGGAGCTCAGCGCCTCGGAGACCTGACGAATCGCATAGGGGAACTCCGCACGGCTGGGCAGCACCGGCATCAGCGCTCGCTCAGCCAGCGCACCGTGACCGATCTCTCGTCGCTTGGGCGAGCCCACCCGGCCGGTCTCGCCGGTGGAGTACGGCGGGAAGTTGTAGTGGTGCAGGTAACGCTTGGTGGTCTCCGGACCCAGCGAGTCGATCTGCTGTTCCATGCGCAGCATGTTCAGCGTGGTGACGCCGAGGATCTGGGTCTCGCCGCGTTCGAACAGCGCCGATCCGTGCGCCCGAGGAATCAACTCGACCTCAGCCGACAGCGGCCGGATATCGGTGATACCCCGGCCGTCAATGCGCACCTTGTCGCGCAGGATGCGCTGGCGTACCGCTGCCTTGGTCAGGGCTCGGAACGCGGCGCCGATCTCCTTCTCCCGGCCCGCGAAGCGCTCCCCCAACCGCTCCAGAGCGCCGGCCTTGAGCTCGTCGAGCCGGCTCTCCCGCTCCTGCTTGGCTGCGATGACCAGCGCGTGCGCCAGCTCGTCGGCCACTACCTCGCGGACGGCGTCCAGGACGTCGGGCTGGTAAGCGGGGAAGGTGGGAAACTCCAGCTCCGGGCTGCCGGCCGCCGCGGCCAGCTCCTGCTGGGCCTGGCACAGGGTGCGAATGAAGGGCTTGGCGGCCTCCAGCCCGGCGGCCACCACCTCCTCCGTCGGGGCCTGGGCACCACCGGCGATCAGCTCGATGGTGACATCGGTGGCCTCGGCCTCGACCATCATGATCGCCACGTCGCTGGTGGCGCCGTCGCCGACGACCCGACCCGCGACGACCATGTCGAATACCGACCGGCCGATCTGCTCATGCGTCGGGAAGGCGACCCACTGGCTGCCGCCTTCGTCCTGGCTGACCAGGGCGACCCGGGTAGCGCCGATCGGACCGGAGAACGGCAGCCCAGACAGCTGGGTGGACGCTGATGCGGCATTGATTGCGAGCACGTCGTAGGGGTCAGCCGGGTTGAGGCTGAGCACGGTGACGACGACCTGGACCTCGTTGCGCAGGCCGTCGACGAAGCAGGGTCGCAGCGGGCGGTCGATCAGCCGGCAGGTGAGGATCGCGTCGGTGGACGGACGGCCTTCCCTGCGGAAGAAGGAGCCGGGGATGCGCCCGGCGGCGTACATCCGCTCCTCGACGTCGACGGTCAACGGGAAGAAGTCGAACTGGTCCTTCGGGTGCTTGGACGCCGTGGTGGCGGACAGCAGCATCGTCTCATCGTCGAGGTGGGCGACGACGGAGCCGGCGGCTTGCCGGGCCAGCCGACCAGTTTCGAAGCGCACAGTGCGGGTACCAAAGGCGCCGTTGTCCAGTAAGGCGATCGTTTCGTGCACCGTCTGGGTAGCGGTGGTAGTGGAGTCGGTCAATTCTTCTCCTCCTCGCGACACGAACCGCTGGTGAAACCATCGGCGCGGGAACGAGGACGGCGGACCGGTCTTCGATCGAAGCCCCCGGAGCATGTGACGTACTCCCGGGAGCCACTACCGAGGACCGGCGGACGACGGTCCCGACGACGGTGACGAGGCGGCTCGTGCGCGATGTGTGGTTGTGTACTTCGTACTGGCCCAGGTCAGCTAGCTGAGGGTCAGCGGCGCAGGCCGAGGCGCTCGATCAGGGATCGGTAGCGCGCGATGTCGACCTTGGCGAGGTAGTTCAACAAGTTGCGTCGGCGGCCGACCATGAGGAGCAGGCCGCGCCGCGAGTGATGGTCGTGTTTGTGCTGCTTGAGGTGCTCGGTAAGGTCCATGATGCGCTTGGTCAGCAGGGCGACCTGCGCCTCCGGGGACCCGGTGTCCCCCCCGCGCAGCCCGTATTCGGCCAGGATCTCACTCTTCTGTGCAGTGGACAGCGCCACGAAATCTTCTCCTGTCATCTTGTACCGTGTGGGCCGCGAATATCGCGTGGAATGATTCACTGGACCGACCGCCACGGACCGCAGCCGGACCCCTGGGAAGATTACCAGCTCACCTCTCGACGTCGCTTTCCTGGCCGGAGCCGGCGGCACGCCGAAGCAATGCGGCAAGCACCGGGAACCGGTCCTGCAGCAGTCCTGCCGCGGCAGCCAGATCGGCCGAACCAGCCACCGCGCGCAGCGCCGGGATGAGCACCTCGTCCCCATCCTTCTCGACGGGGGGTGTCTCCGCACCGCCGATCGACTCACCGCCGGTCGACCAGCTGACGGTGGACCCGCTGACCGTCGAGCCACTGACGGTGGGCCGGCTGACGGTGGGCCGGGAGTCGCGCACCTCCTCCAGTGCAGCCCGGATCGCGGTGGGATCACCGGAGGCAACCGCTGGGGTGAGCACCCGACGCTCCAGCATCACCATCCGGGCCAGCACCGCCGGATTTCCTATCTTCGCTCGACGCCCGCTCATCAGCTGGCTGAGCATCGGCGCGCTCAACCCGAGAACCTCGGCCAACTGCGCCTGGGAGACATTGAAGGCGACCACGAGTCGGCGCACCCGGTCGCCGAGCGGCTCCCCATACCACTCGCGCTGCCGGGCGACGTTGCGCGCAACGGCACGCTGATCATCCACCAGCCTCCCCCTTCCGTGCCCTCATACAGCCGGCCCGAACACAGCCGGCCCGATACCTGCATCAACCGGCCCGGTCGAGCGCCTTTCGCGTGCGCACCACGTCGTCGTCGATCTGGGTGACGAGCTCTTCGGGGGTGTCGAAGCGGCACATGCCGCGCAGCCGCTCGACGAAGTCCAGCGCCACCCGCTCGCCGTAGAAATCTTCGTCCAGATCCAGCACGAATGCCTCCACCCGGCGTTCGCGTCCAGAGAAGGTGGGGTTCGTTCCGATCGAGACCGCTGCCGCCAGCTCCCGGCAGCGGTGCACGAAACGGCACGCGTACACACCGTCGGCGGGGATCGCGGCATACCGTGCGGTCGACAGGTTTGCCGTCGGGTAACCCAGGCTGCGGCCACGCTGGTCGCCGCGGACCACGATCCCCTCCACCCGGTGCGGGCGGCCCAGGGCGGTGCCCGCGGCTACCACGTCACCGGCGTCGATGCACGAGCGGATGTAGGTCGAGGAGAAGGTCAGCTCGCCTTGGGAAAGCAGCCCCACGCCTTCGGCGGTGAAGCCGAATCGCCGGCCCAGAGACCGCAGCAGCTCGATATCACCGGCCGCTTTGTGCCCGAAAGTGAAGTTGTCACCCACCACCACTTCCGCCACGTGCAGGCGCTCAACGAGCACCGTGTGGACGAACTCGTCGGCTGGCATCCGAGATAATTCGACGGTGAAGGGCAGTACCAGGAACACCTCGGCACCAAGCTGTTCGACCAGCTCAGCCCGGCGGCGAAGGGTCGTCAGCTGCGCTGGATGACTGCCGGGCCGGACCACCTCCGACGGGTGCGGGTCGAAGGTCATCACTACGCTGGGAACACCCATCTCACGGGCCCTGCGCACCGCGTGGCCCACCAGTTGGATGTGACCCCGGTGCATCCCGTCGAAGACCCCGATGGTGACCACACTGCGGCCCCATCCGTTCGGGATGGCCTCTATTCCGCGCCAGCGCTGCACAAGCACCGAGGTTAACTCAGACCGGCGCACTCGAACTCAGTCGCCCGCGGGGCGAAGCACCAGCACCGGCCGGGCTTGGCCGTCGCGCTCGGTGAGCAGCGCGATGGCGTGCCCATCCGGGTCGATCGCGGCGTGCGTTGCGGTCAGCCCGACCGCTGGCAACGATCCACCATGAGCTAATACCCAGGCCTGCTGGCTGTCCACGGTGCGGTGGCTGAACACGGTAGCCACCACTTCGTCGAGCTCCGCCCCCAACCGCGGTTGGGCCGCCAGTTCCTCCAGCGTGCGGGCGACGTCCACACCGTAGGGGCCCACCCGAGTGCGGCGCAGCGCGGTGAGATGCCCCCCGACAGCCAGCGCCGCCCCGAGGTCCCTGGCCAGCGCCCGGACGTAGGTGCCACCGCTGCATTCCACCAGCACGTCGAGGTCGGTCACGGCGTCGCCGCGACGCAGAGCGACGAGCTCGAACCGAAACACGGTCACCGGACGGGCGGTCAACAAGACCTGCTCACCGGCTCGAGCCAGCGCATAGGCCCGCTTGCCGGCAACCTTGACCGCGCTCACTGTGCTGGGGACCTGCTCGATCGCGCCGCGCAGATCCGCGATGCCCGAGAGGATCTCCTGCTCATTCACCGTGGAGGCATCGGCGCCGTAGCTGCGCTCACCGTCGGCGTCGTCGGTGTTGGTGGACATGCCCAGGCGCACCGTGGCGCGGTAGACCTTCGGTTCCAGCGGGAGATGCGCCAGCAGCTTGGTGGACCGCTGCACGCCGCACACCAGCACGCCGGTGGCCATCGGGTCCAGGGTGCCTGCGTGCCCGATCCGGCGGGTGCCCAGCAACCGGCGCAGCCGGGCGACGACGTCATGCGACGTCATCCCGGCCGGCTTGTCCACCACCACCAGGCCACCGGGCGCCAACGCGGCAGTCATGACGTCGTCGGCGCTACCCGCGCCGTCACTCACCTGGTGCGTCGAACAGCGGCAGCCCTAGGCAGGTCCGACCGACGAAGTCGTGCAACGCCTCGGTGGTGGGCGCCATCACCCGGGCCGCGAGCGCATCGCGGAACAACCGCTCGATGGCGAGCTCCTTGCGAAACGCGGCGCCGCCGCACAACTGCAGCGCCCCGTCGGCGACCTCTGCTGCCGCCTCTGCCGCGACCGCCTTGACCTCCAGCACCCGAAGGGCCGCATCGTCACGCTCGGTACTCAGGGCCGCGAGGGTGTCCCGCAGGAACGCCCGAACGCTGTCGGTCCGGATGCGCAGCCGGGCTAGTGCCGCCCGGGAGACTGGCTGCTCGGCGAGCGTCTGGTCGAGATGCTGCAGTCGGCTGCGGGCGAGGTGTGCGCCGGCTTCGGCGACCAGTGCTTCCATGATGCCCAGTGACAGTGCCGCGTTGAGTACCAGGAAGGTTGGCAATGCGGTGGCCATTGCGATGTCCCATCCCGCTCCGTCGTCGCCTAGCCGGGCGTCGGCAGGCACCACCACATTCACCCCGGACACCGGGCTGGAGGCGCTGCCGCGCAGGCCCAGGCCGTCGAACTTGGCCGCCACTCGCAACCCGGCCGCCTTGCTAGGTACCAGCCACAGGGTCATGGCGCCCCCTGCATCCTTTTCCTGGTGAGCTAGCGGCCGGCTCGACCACACGTAGCTGTCGGCGTGCCCAGCCGAGGTCACCCAGCTCTTGCGGGCATCAAGTTGGACAGTGTCCTCTGAGCCGTCTTCTGAGCCGGCTTTGGCAGTGCCCATCGGCGCCCAGAAGTGGCTGCGGGAGCCGACCTCGGAGAATGCCAGGCTGCTCAGATGATCGCCGCGGGCGATCAGGCGACGGATGTCCTGCGGCCCGTGGGCTTCGATGACGGCGACCGCCGCATAGTGCATCAACACCACTGTGGCCGTCGAGGCGCACCTGGCACCCACCGTCTCGATGACCTGCGCGGCCGCCGCGAGTGACTCGCCACCGCCCCCGACATTGGGCGCGCTGAGCAGGCCGAGCAGCCCAGCGTCCCCGAGCGCCTGCACACCCTCGCGCGGAAAAGCCCCGGTACGGTCGATCTCGGCGGCTTGCGGGCCGACCGATCGCTCGATGACGGCCGACAGCACCGACTCGTAGCGCGTTGCGGTCACCGGAAATTCTGGCGCGATACCCATGACTGTCTCCCACGGTTTCGAGGGGGTGGCGGTTTCGCGACGGTGGCGGTTTGCGCTTCCGCGGCGGGCAGCTGACCTTACCGAACTCCAGCGGCGCGACGTTGCGGGCGCGGTGTGCCCGGGTCAGACCAGGGGCGCGCGGTGCAGGGCGCGGCGCAGCGCGTGCAGCACGTCCTCGGCACTGCCGTCGGCCGCGAAACCAGCCGCGAGGCGGTGGCCGCCACCGCCGAACTCGGCCGCGGCGGCGGAGACATCGAGGCGCTGCTTAGCGCGCAGCGACACCGCCCATCGGTCCGGGCCGGCTTCCTTGACCACCGCGGCGACCTCGGCCTCCGAAGTGGTCCGCACGAGATCCACCACGGCTTCGACCTCCTCGCGACGCAGGCCCGCTGTGTCGGCCAACCACACCGTGGTGTGCACCAGTCCCAGGCCCTGGGCCGATGCGGGCTCGAATCGGGCCCGACCGAGGACCGCCCCCAGCATGGCCAACCAGCCGAAGGGATGGTTGTCCAGCAATTCCCGGGTGGTGACGTTGGGATCAACACCTGCGGCCAGCAGCCGGGCGGCGATCGCGTGAGTTCCAGGGTCGGCGCGTCGGAAGCAACTGGTGTCGGTGACCAGACCAGCGTAAAGGCAACGCGCGATCGGCTCGTCCAGCGGTATCTCCAGCTCGTCTAGCAGCTCCAGTACGAGCACCGCGGTAGCCTCCGCCCCGGCATCCACCAGATGGTGGGTTCCGAATCCACCGTTGGTGGCATGGTGGTCGATCACGAGCACGGCGCCGGCAGTGTCCACCCGGTCCGCGAGGCAGCCCAGCCGGCTCCGACTCGCCGTGTCCAGGGCGACGAGCAGCTCCGGCCGCGCCGGCACCTGGTCTGGCGACACGACGAGATCGGCGACGTCCAGCGCCCGCAGCGAGTGCGGGGTCTGGCCCGGATCACCGAAGGTGACCCGCACCGTGGCGCCGCGCTGGCGAAGTGCCATGCCCAGAGCCAGCGCGCTACCCAGCGCGTCGGCATCGGGTTGCACATGGGCAACCAATGTGACGTCCCTGGCCCGGCCGACGAGCTCCGCGGCGGCGGCTAGCTCCAGATCCCACCAGTCCCGGTCGCGGCGGCGGTCAGTCATCGTCTGCGGCAATGTCCCGTGGTGGGCGGTACGGGTCGGGCTCACCGGCGGGTGACGCGTCCGCGGCAATGCGGGCGACCTTCGCATCGACCTCGTGCGCCTTGGCCAACAACTCGTCGATCCGGCGCACCCCGTCCGGGATGTCGTCGCAGCGGAAGGTCAGGGTAGGGGTGAACCGGACGCCTGTTCCACGTCCGACAAGGGAACGCAAGACTCCGGTCGCACTCGCCAGGGCGGCGGCTGCTCCGGCGGTATCCGGCGGCGTATCGACGGTCTCGCCGAGCACCGTGTAGTAGACCGTCGCGTCCCGAAGATCTCCGGTGACCTTCGCATCAGTGATCGTCACCATCGTCAGCCGTGGATCTTTGACTTCATGTTCCAAGCCGGACGCGACGATCTTGGCGATCCGTTTGGCGAGCCGGCGAGCCCGTGGGGGGTCGGCCATCGCAGCGTTGTCCTCTCGCTTTTCATGGTCGTTTGGCGCTAGTCATCATCTGGACCCATTATCCGGTGCCGGGCCGACAGCAGGTCCAGCTCCGGCCGCCCGGCCACCAAGCGCTCGCATGCGTCGAGCACCTCCCGCACATGGCCCGCGTCGGCGGCGACGGCGGCGACCCCGATCAACGATCGCCGGTGCAGGTCCACGTGCCCGGCCTCGGCCGCCGCGACTTCGAAGCGCCGCCGGAGCTCGGCGATCACCGGTCGGACCAGCGAGCGCTTCTGCTTCAAGGAGTGAATCTCGCCGAACAGCACGTCCAACTCCACAGCCCCGACGTACACCGTTCACCACCGGTTGGTAGCTGGTGAAGACCACCGCGCCCAGGGTTGGTGGTCCTGGAAGATCACCGTTGCTGGGGTTGGTGGTCCTTGGCGGGCCACCAACCCCAGCAACGATCAGGCGCGGGGCTTCTCCCGCATCTCGTAGGTCTCGATCTCATCGCCGACCCGGAGGTCGTGGAAGGACGAGAGCGTGATGCCGCACTCGAAACCTTCCCGTACCGAGGATGCGTCATCCTTGAACCGGCGCAGCGAGGACACCGTGAAGTCCTCCCGGACCACCACGTTGTCCCGAAGCAGCCGGGCCTTGGCGTTGCGCTTGATCTCCCCTGAGGTGACCATGCAGCCGGCGATAGTGCCGACCCGGGAGGACCGGAAGACCTCGCGGACCTCGGCGCGGCCCAGCGCTACCTCCTCGTACTCCGGCTTGAGCATGCCCTTCAGCGCCTGCTCGATCTCATCGATCGCCTGGTAGATCACCGAGTAATAGCGGATCTCCACACCCTCGCGGTTGGCCAGTGCAGTGGCCTTACCGTCGGCCCGGACGTTGAACCCGAGCACGATGGTGTTGTCCGCGATGGCGAGGTTGATGTCGCCCTCAGTGATGCCACCGACCCCGCGGTGGATCACCCGCAGCTCCACCTCGTCGCCGACATCGATCTTCATCAGGGTGTCCTCCAGCGCCTCGACGGTGCCGGAGTTGTCGCCTTTGAGGATCAGATTGAGCTGACTGGTCTCCTTGAGCGCCTGGTCCAGATCCTCCAGGCTGACCCGACGGCGCCGCGAGGCGAGGTCCGCGTTGCGCTCCCGGGTGCGCCGGCGATCGGCGATCTGGCGGGCGATGCGGTCCTCCTCGACGACGAGGAAGTTATCCCCCGCGCCCGGCACCGAGGTGAACCCGTGGACCTGCACCGGTCGCGAGGGCAGCGCCTCAATGACGTCATCGCCATGTTCGTCGACCATCCTGCGGACCCGGCCGTATGCATCACCCGCGACCACCGAGTCACCGACCCGAAGCGTGCCCCGTTGCACCAGCACGGTCGCCACCGGACCACGACCGCGGTCCAGATGCGCTTCGATCGCCACCCCTTGGGCTTCCATGTCGGGGTTGGCCCGCAGATCTAGCGAGGCATCCGCGGTAAGCAGGATCGCTTCGAGCAGCGAGTCGATGTTGGTACCCAGCTTGGCGGAGACATCGACGAACATGGTGTCGCCGCCGTACTCCTCCGGCACCAGCCCGTATTCGGTGAGCTGACCACGGATCCGGGTCGGGTCCGAGTTCTCCTTGTCGATCTTGTTCACCGCCACCACGACCGGCACACCAGCTGCTTTGGCGTGGTTGATCGCCTCCACCGTCTGCGGCATGACTCCGTCATCGGCGGCCACCACCAGCACCGCGATATCGGTCGAGCGCGCACCACGGGCCCGCATAGCGGTGAATGCCTCGTGACCCGGGGTGTCGATGAAGGTGATCAGCCTCTCCACACCCTCCAGTTCGGTGGCGACCTGGTAGGCACCGATGTGTTGGGTGATGCCACCAGCCTCGCCGCCCATCACGTTGGCCTGGCGGATGGTGTCGAGTAGGCGAGTCTTGCCGTGGTCGACGTGACCCATCACGGTGACCACCGGTGGCCGGAACGCGAGGTCGCCCTCGTCGCCGGAGTCCTCGCCGTAGGACAGCGCGAAGGACTCCAGCAGCTCGCGATCCTCGTCCTCGGGGCTGACGACCTGGACCTTGTAATTCATCTCCTGGCCCAGGAGTTGCAGCACATCGTCGGAGACCGACTGGGTTGCCGTCACCATCTCGCCCAGGTGGAACAACGCCTGCACCAACGCAGCCGGATTGGCGTCGATCTTCTCGGCGAAGTCGGTAAGCGAGGAACCTCGACGCAGCCGGATGGTCTCCCCGCCGCCGCGCGGCAACCGGACCCCGCCGACCGACGGGGCCTGCATGTTGTCGAACTCCTGGCGCTTCTGCCGCTTGGACTTGCGGCCCTTGCGCGCGGGGCCACCGGGCCGGCCGAAGGCACCGGCCGCGCCGCCGCGACCACGAGCACCGCCTCCCGGACGCGCTGGTCCGCCGCGGAAACCACCGCCAGCGGGAGCGCCGCCACCAGGGGGACCGCCGGGAGCACCGCCACCGCCACCACCACCTCCGCCGCGGAAACCACCGCCGCCACCACCACTACGGCCACCGGGTCCACCGCGGGCACCGCCGCCAGGACCACCAGGGCCGCCGCGCGCGCCTTCACCGGCGCCGGGACGTCCCGGACGACTCGGACCTGTTCCCGGGCTGGGCGGCCGGGGCGGCATCATGCCTGGATTCGGTCGCGGTCCGCCGCTGCCGGCTGGGCCGCTGCGGCTGGTGCTGGGGCGGTTGCCCCCGCCTGGGCGGGGAGGCATGCTGCTGGGCCCGGCTGGACTCGCCGGCGGTGCGGGTCGCTGCCCCGACGAACGCGGCGGCGCGGAACTTCCGACGCCGAAGGGATTGTTGCCTACCCGTGGGGACCGCGGACCCGGCTTCGGCAACCGCGGGCGAGCGGGCCCTGGATCATCGGGCCGAACACCCGGCCGCTGATCGGTCGGCGGCCGTTGCGGAGCCACTTGACGTTCCGCCGCCGGGCGCAAGGGTGCCGCAGGCCGGTTCGGCGCGGCCGGGGGCTCGTCGACGGCCGGGGCCTGAGCAGCCACCCGGTGCTCCACTGGGGTCGGGCGCTGCGGCGCCACTGGCGGGGATGCCCCCGGGAACACTCCTGGTGACACTCGGGGAACGCCCGGAGAGGAAGTGTCTTCCGGTCGACGGGCCGGCACCGGTGCAGGACCGGGCTTGGCAGCGCCACCGGCTGCGGGTGAGATCCCACCAGAGGGTCCGCGGCCGCTGGTCGGTGCACCGTTGGAGTGGGACTGCTTGCCCACATCTGAGGGAAACGAGTCGCGAAGCTTGCGGGCGACCGGTGCCTCCACCGTTGAGGAGGCGGACTTCACATACTCGCCGAGATCGGCGAGCTTTTTGAGAACGTCTTTGCTGGTGACACCGAGCTCTTTCGCGAGCTCGTGCACGCGGGCCTTACCTGCCACTGCTCTCCTTACTGATGGAGCCGGCGGCAACCCCGCTCGACCCCGTTACTAGTACATGGCCATCGCTGTCAGTGCTTCACGACTGCGGGTACATTTCGGAATCGACCTGCTCTCTGTGTCGACCGCGCACCGGGGCGGTCCCGGCGTCGGTGCGTCCTCAGCGAACCGAGAACCTCACGCGTCTGGCGAACGGCTAGGTGAGGAAGGCGTACACCGCGACGGTGTCGAGCACCCCCGCGGAGCGCAACGCCCGCGGGAAGGCCCGGCGCCGCTCGGCCAGACGTAGGCATCCGATATCGGGATGCACCCACGCACCTCGACCTGGATACCGACGCCGCGGGTCCGGGACTAGGGTCCCATCCACCGCCACCACACGCAGCAATCCGGAAGCCGCCGTCTTGGTCCGGCAACCCACGCACATCCGGACTGGCTCGGCGGGCCGCTCGCGGCGGCGCCGAACATCATCCGGGCAGGCGTAGACCGTCCCCCGACGGGAGGCCACCACAATTCTAGCGCGTCCCAGCCGCGGGCGGAGAACCGGCATTGGTCACCGGCACCTCGGCGCGCGCAGCGCCGGCTGGTGGGGATGCCATCGGGTCCGCGTCGCTTCGAATGTCGATCTTCCAACCGGTCAGCCGGGCAGCAAGCCTGGCGTTCTGCCCTTCCTTGCCAATCGCAAGCGACAGCTGGAAATCGGGGACCACGACCCGGGCCGTCTTAGCTCGGGCATCGATCACCTGTACCGAGATGACCTTCGCCGGGGACAACGCATTTCCCACGAACGTCGCGGGGTCCTCTGCGTAGTCAATGATGTCGATCTTCTCGCCACCCAACTCACTCATCACATTGCGAACCCGCTGGCCCATCGGTCCGATGCAGGCGCCCTTGGCATTGACTCCAACGACGGTCGACCGGACGGCGATCTTCGAGCGATGCCCCGCCTCCCTGGCTACCGCGGGAATCTCCACGGTTCCGTCGGCGATCTCGGGAACTTCCAGGGCGAACAGCCGGCGGACCAGGTTGGGATGCGTGCGGGACAGGGTGATCTGCGGCCCGCGCATTCCCCGGGATACGCCAACCACGTAACACTTGATCCGCTCGCCGTGCCGGTAGGTCTCCCTGGGAGCCTGCTCCACCGGCGGGATTACGCCCTCGGTCTCGCCGATCTGGACCACCACCACGCCACGAGCGTTGGCCCGGGCGTCCCGTTGTACGAGCCCCGCGACAATCTCGCCCTCTTTGGCCGAGAACTCGCCGAAGGTACGTTCGTGCTCGGCGTCACGCAGCCGTTGCAGGATCACTTGGCGGGCTGTGGTGGCCGCGATCCGGCCGAACCCTTCAGGGGTGTCGTCCCACTCCTGGCTGACGTTGCCGTCGTCGTCGAGCTCTTGGGCGAGCACCCGGACCAGGCCGCTTTTGCGGTCGACGTCGATGCGAACGTGCGGTTGATGGCCGTCGGTGTGCTTGTACGCGGTCAGCAGCGCCGTCTCGATTGCCTCGAGAACCGTATCGAAGGAGATGTCCTTGTCCCGTTCGATGGCGCGCAGCGCCGCGATGTCGACGTTCACCGTTCCTCCCAATCCTGCCGGCTCGCGCCGTCGAGCACAGCGAGCTCATCAGCGGGCGGGTGGCGAAACTCCACCTCGACCACCGCGCGGCTCAGCTCCGTATAGCGCACCCGGCGCAGGGATCCCGACGCCAGCAGCGTGACGCCCTCGTCGTCGCAGTCACCGATCCGACCGATCAGCTCTCCGCCGGCTACCAGGGCAGCCCGAACCAGCCGCAGCCGGTTGCGCCGCCAGTGCCGCGGGTGGGTCAGCGGCCGGTCGACTCCAGGGGAAGTCACCTCAAGGGTATAGGGCCCGGCCATCAGCTCATCGCGCTCGTCCAAGGCCTGCGACACCGCGCGGCTCACTGCGGCGATGTCGTCCAGCCCGACACCGGCGTCGGAATCGACGATCACCCGGATCACCCAGCGCTGGCCTATCCGCACCTCCTCCAAGCTCTCCAGATCGAACCCCACGTCAGCCACCGCGTCGCGAACCACCGACTCGATTGCTGAGCCGAGGTTCGCGGGCTGCGCGGTCACCGTGGCCTCCTGACTAGAAGTGACTATCTCTCTACAATGTGGTACTACGGCGATGCACCAATGCGGCATGGCCCGGTCGGGATTACCTAGGGTATCGCGTCGCGGAGGCAGCCTGCGCCAAGCGGATCACGGTGCTGAGCCCGCAGCAAACCAGGGCTGCTGGCATGATGGCCGACCGTGCCAGCAGCCCGTCCCAGCCGTCGCGGCGTGTTGACCGTCGGCACCGCGCTGCTGTTAACCGGTCCGGCAGCGCTGACCGGGTGCAGCTCATCGGCACGGGCACCCAGCGGGCCCGATCCGCTGGAGTCACCAGCCCGGCGCGCCGAGGCTGACGCGGCGCTGGCGCAAGCGGTGGTCCAGACGCAGACTCAAACCAACCCGGCGTTGGCCGCATCGGCGAGGGCGCTCGCTGAGGACCGGACGACGCATGCCACAGCACTGCGCGCCGAGCTGCGCCGGGCCCGGCCTCTCCCACCAGCCACCAGCGCCGTCCCGCCGCCGGTGGCTGCACCGGCGGTCGCCGCTCCCGACCTTTCCGCCGCCCGGACGGCCCTGGCCCAGGCGGCACGCGCCGCCCAAGACGAAGCCGCCGGACTGGTCGTCACACTCCCCGGCTACCGCGCCGCCCTGCTCGCATCGGTAGCCGCCTGCTGCGCCACCCACGCAGCACTCCTCTCATGAAACGCCCGCCCCCCGACATGGGGACATATCGGGGTAAAGAGACACCTTTTAGGCCCGATATGTCCCCATATCGGGTCCGATCCCAGGTGCCGGTGGGGGCGTTGCAGGGGGCTTTGGGGGCTGAGCATGCTGCGGTGTGGGTTTACGGGGTGGTGGGGGCGTTTGTGCCGGATGCGTTGAGCCGCCGGCTTGACGAGGCCGCTACCGCTCATCAGGCTCGGCGGGACGCCACGCAGCGCATCCTGATCGACGCGGGTGCTGCACCAGTGCCACCTGAACCGGGCTACCTGACGCCAGAACCGGTCACCGATGCCGCCTCCGCGCTGCGGCTGGCGATCACCGCGGAGACCGACGCAGCCGCGGCGTGGCGCTCGGTGGTCGAGCGCAGTCCGGCTGATGCGGATCTGCGCGGGACCGCGCTGGAGGCACTGACCGACGCGGCCGTACGGGCGACCCGGTGGCGGGCAACCGTGGGTGCTACCCCGCTGACGGTGCCGTTTCCCGGCGCACCCTGAGCTCATTACCGTAGGACCGTGCATACCGAGCAGCTTCGTATCGAGACCGGCTCGCATGAAAAGGTCTATGACCTCACCAAGGACTGCCACGCCTTCCTGCAGCGGGCCGCTGCCGGTGATGGTCTGCTGCATGTCTGGGTGCCGCATGCGACCGCCGGCCTCGCGGTGATCGAGACCGGCTCCGGCAGTGACACCGACCTGCTCGCCGCGCTGCGCGAGCTGCTGCCCGCCGACGACCGGTGGGACCATCAGCACGGTTCCCCCGGGCACGGCCGCGATCACCTGCTGCCTGCGCTCCTGCCGCCCTACGTCAGCGTGCCGGTGCTCGACGGCCAACCCGCCCTGGGCACCTGGCAGTCGATCTGCCTGGTGGACACTAACCACGACAACCCGGTCCGAACTGTCCGGCTGAGCTTCCTGGCCGGCTGACGCTACTTGTGGCACAGCTCCAGCAGGTGCGCCACCACACCGTCCACCGGCACCTCGGTGCGCTCCCCGGTGGCTCGGTCCTTGACCTCGACGACACCCGACGCGAGACCGCGCCCCACCACCAGGATGGTCGGTACACCGACCAGCTCGGCGTCGGCGAACTTCACCCCAGGGGTGGCCGGCCGGTCATCGAGGATCACCCGCAGACCGGCCGCGTCCAGCTCGGCAACCAGCCGCTCGGCGGCGGCGGCGATCGTGGCGTCCTTGCCCGCGATCACCACGTGCACATCGGCCGGCGCTACCTCACGGGGCCAGATCAGCCCGTGCGCGTCGTGGCTCTGCTCGGCGACCGCTCCGACCAGCCGGGAGACTCCGACGCCGTAGCACCCCATGGTGATCCGGATCGGCTTGTCGTCGGGGCCTAGGGCGTCCAACGCGAAGGCGTCGCTGTACTTGCGACCGAGCTGGAAGATGTGCCCGATCTCGATACCTCGAGCCGCGACCAGCGTGCCGGCCCCGTCGGGGGAAGGGTCGCCGGCCCGCACCTCGGCGGCCTCGACGGTGCCGTCGGGGGTGAAGTCGCGCCCGCACACCAGGTCCACGACGTGGTGGTCGGCCTGGTTAGCACCAGTAGCCCACGCGGTACCAACGACCACCCGGGGATCGACGAGGTAGCGCACCCCGTTCCCCGCGAGCGCGCCCGGCCCGATGTAGCCCTTGACCAGAAACGGATGTGCCGCGAAGTCCGCGTCGTCGAGCAATGCCACCTCTGCCGGGGCCAGCGAGGCCTCCAGCCGTTTCATGTCGACCTCCCGGTCACCGGGGATTCCCACACCCAGCAGTTCCCAGCGTTGCGCCCCGGGTTGCCGGGTCTTGACCAGGACGTTCTTCAGGGTGTCCGCAGCGCTGAAGGTCCGGCCCAGACCTACGCCGTTGAGGTGCCCGACCAGCGTGTCGATGGTGGGGGTGTTCGGGGTGTGCAGCACTCGGGCCGGCGGCAGGCCGTCGAGGGGCTGCTCCGGCGGAGCTGGCGTGATCACCGCCTCCACGTTGGCCGCGTACCCGGACTCGGTGCTGCGAACGAAGGTGTCCTCGCCGGTCTCGGCTTCGGCAAGGAACTCCTCGCTGGCCGAGCCGCCCATCGCGCCGGACATCGCCGACACGATCACATAGCGCAATCCGAGCCGATCGAACATCTTGATGTAGGCCTCGCGGTGGACCTGGTAGGACCGCGCCAAGCCCTCCTCGGAGAGGTCGAAGGAGTACGAGTCCTTCATCAAGAACTCCCGGCCGCGCAGGATCCCGGCGCGGGGCCGCTCCTCGTCCCGGTATTTCGTCTGCACCTGGTAGAGGATCACCGGGTAGTCCTTATAGGAGCTGTACTCGCCCTTGACTGTGAGGGTGAACAGCTCCTCGTGGGTGGGGCCGAGCAGGTAGTCGCCACCCTTGCGGTCATGTAGCCGGAACAGATTCGCGCCGTACTCGGTCCAGCGGCCGGTGGTCTGGTATGGCTCCCGGGGGAGCAACGCCGGGAACAGGATCTCCTGCCCACCGATCGCGTCCATCTCCTGGCGCACCACGGATTCGATGTTGCGCAGCACCCGCAGGCCCAGCGGCAGCCACGAGTAGATCCCCGGGGCGACGCGCCGGACGTACCCGGCGCGCACCAGCAGTCTGTGGCTGGGCACCTCGGCGTCCGCCGGGTCCTCGCGCAGGGTGCGCAGGAACAGCGTCGACAACCTGGTGATCATACTCTCAGGAACTCCTCGGACGGCCGGATTGCGAAGCCCGCAGCGTATATGGCCGCGAGACTGTCAGTCCTCCTGGTTACCGTCTGCGGCATGGCTCTCTCGATCGGCATGGTGACTATCGACTGCTCGGATCCGCAGTCGCTGGCGGGATTCTGGACCGCGGCGCTGGATACCACGGTGGCCGGCGATTACGGAGATTTCGTCCTGCTGACCGGCGCGCCGGCGCTCGGCCTACAGCGCGTGCCCGAGCCGCGGGCTGGCAAGAACCGGGTACATCTGGACCTGTATGCCGACGACCGGGGCGCCGAGGTCGCGCGGCTCACGGCGCTGGGCGCGGCGGTGCTCGCGGAGGGCAACGCGCCGGGGCTGTGGTGGACGGTGCTGGCCGATCTGGAGGGCAACGAGTTCTGGCGTCGGCAGCCATCACGGATAGCCCGGGCGGTCTCCTAGGTCGTCTCCCAACCCGAGGAGAGCTGAAGCGTGCCGGCGAGGGTCTGGTACACGACGCAGTAACGCTCCGTGAGCCGGAGCAGAGTCGCGAGCTGCTCGGGACTGGCGGCCGTGTCCAGGATGAACCGCACTCGGATCGCACGGAAGCCGACGGGGGCCTCCTTGGAGACGGCCAGAGTGCCCCGGAAATCGAGGTCGCCCTCGACATGGACGGTGCCGCCCGCGACCGGGATGTCGAGGGATGTGGCCACCGCCCGCAGCGTCACGCCTGCGCAGGCCGCCAGAGCTTCAAGCAGCATGTCGCCCGAGCACAGCGACAGCCCGTCGCCCCCGGTGGCGGTATGCAGGCCGGCCTCAGCCAGAGCCCTGCCTGTCCGGACCGAGCATGTGATTCCCTCGCCGAGCTTGCCGTCGGCACTCAGCGTGACAAGCGCGGCCGTGGCGTCGTGCCGGTACTGCTGCTTGAGCGGGTATTGGAGGGCTAGCAGCTGCTCACGATCCATATCCCATGGTCCCACTAAGCCGGGATGGCTGGCATCACCGTAAATCGGTTGCCGGTCACCCGGGTACCGGACATGCTGCAACCGACGACGAAGGGTGCCACTACTTGGACCCCACAAGGTTTGGCGTAGCGGGAGGAGGTGGCTAGCCATGGCTGCTAATGGCGTGTGCCTGACCTTGCCCTCCCGTCACCCGGTCGACTGATCGACTCCGGGGCGCCGCTCCCGAGGAGATCCTCCCGTGCCACAGCACGATCGGCTGCCCGTCCGGCGCAGCCACTTCTACGACCGCTTTGACAACACTGTCACCTGACTTGATGAGGCTGGCGTCCGTCGGCGTCGACGCCACTTCGATGATGACGACAAGCCCACAGCGCCCCGGCGCGCTCACGACCCCGCGTCACCCGACGACGGTCCGGCCGCCGGGGATCGGTGGTCTACCTGGGACGTCGGGCAGTGCGGCCCCATCCCCCTACCCGGGCTGGTTGGTCACCGAGCTGGCCGCCGTCGACACTGAGCTCGGCGTGCTCAAGACCGGCAAGGAAGCGAATACCTCGACGAACCGGACGGGCACGCCGCTCCGCGGTTGGCGCAGCTGCGACCCGGCCGTGAGCAGTTGCGCGCGCTGTGGGATCAGCTCATCGACGCGCTGCTGGTGCTCACCGGCGAGGGCCTGACACACGGCGACCTGTCCCCATTCAACCTGCTGGTACATCGCGGGCGGCTGGTCCTGATCGACCTGCCGCAGGTGGTGGACATCGTCGCCAACCCGCAGGGGCCCGCGTTCCTGGCCCGGGATGTGCGGATCGTGACCGACTGGTTCACCGCCCACGGCCTGCCCCCGCAGCTCGCCGACGCCGGCCGGGCTCGCGTCCTGAAGGGGACGACGACGCTGCCGTAGCGTGGGTTCGTTGGCACTTCGCGGGGAGGCAGGTCTTCCATGCCCGTCGGCGACGGAAATGCGCCGCGCGCCCACGCGGTCATGCTTGGTGCTGTCATCCGGGATCTTCGGGAATCATTGGGCTGGTCGCAGTCCCGGCTAGCCACGGCGCTGTGCACAGTTGCCGACCGCGAGACAGTCACCCGCGAGACCGTCTCGCGGTGGGAGACCGGCAAACGCACCCCCGGGCCGTGGTGGCTGCGCCACCTGGCCACCGTTCTGCAAGTCCCCATTGAGATCTTGGAGCAAGCGGGCGTGGACCGACGTCATTTCCTCACCGGTGTGGCCGGCGCGACCATCGCGCCTCTGGTCGCTTCTGACCTGATCGAGCACGGCTTCGCTACCGCGCTGCACGGCAGCTACCCCAGCATCGATGACTGGGATCAGGCGGTCGACACTTACGGCCACGACTACATGACCTCCGGCGCTGGTGAGATCCAAAAACGCCTCGCCGGGGACCTGGTAGTCCTCCAGCAGCAGCTCGGCACCCCGCGTCTCTGGGCAGTGGGCGCGAAGCTGGCGACTCTGTACGGGAAAACCTTTCCCGGCAGCGACGGCGCCAAGGCCCTCACCTGGTACCGACACGCGGCCGCCTTCGCCGACCGATCCGGCGACAAGGCCACCCAGGTCTGGGTGCGCGGACGGGCGGCCATCGCGTTGGGCTACGAGGGTGCGTCCCTCGACGCCGTCGACCAGTTGGCCGGTCAGGCCGTCGCCCTCGACGAGCGGCCCTCGCTCGGCCGGCTCAACGCCATCATGGGCAAGGCCCACGTCGCTGCCATCCGTGGCGACTCTCTCACCGCGGTGGCGCAGGTGGATGACGGGCGCAGGGTGTTCGACGCCGCCGGCTCCGATGACGCCGAATCCGACTATGCGGTGCCGTGGTGGCGCTTCAACGTCTTCATCTCGCTGATGGCCGCACGGTTGGGCGAGGTACACATGGCGCTACAGGCTCAAGACGAGGCGGCCCGAACGCTCCCGGAGTCGATGCCCCGGTTCCGTACTCATCTGGAGATGCACCGCGGCCTGATGCTGGTCCGAGCCGGAGATCGCGAAGGTGGAACCACGTACGCGCAGACCGCCCTCGATGCACTGCCGATCGAGAAGCACTCCCTCACACTTCGGATGCTCATGACGGAGATCGAACGTTCCTGAGCGGTGCGGCCACTAAGCTGGCCACTCCCGCGTCCGCATGTTGTCACCCAGAGTGAGACGCATGCACACGGCGACCTCAGCGAAGCGAAACGTCGTGCGCGACAGTGCTGCGGAGACCACCCACGACATGATCAGTGCGCTGCGCGATGTCCTACTGGCAGCCGTCACGTTCAAGCCAGCTGCCCCGGGCGCAACCGCCTCTACCCAGTTCCGGGCCTGCGCGGTCCTATACCTCCTGCTGTGTGATCATTCTGTGGATCAGCGCGGCCGGTGCCGGTCGTGTCGGCGTTCGGGCGGTGTGCTCGGGTTGCGTCGTCGTCTGTGCCGGGTGCACGTCAAGGCGAATTATTGGCTGCATCAGCCCGTCAGTTCCTGAATTGCCTGTTGGCCCGCGAGTTGGGACTGACGGACCTGCCGCCCGCGCATGACAGCGCGACCCATCTGGCAGCGGGTGACCTGGGCGACACCGATGTGTTGTCCAGCGTCGAGCCAGACTTCACCGATCCGCGCACTGAGCCACATCAGATCCCGGCCGTCCCGCCTCCGCCTTCTTCCCGCAGGTTCCCCGGGGCTGGATGGCTGGCCTTCGACCACGGTGGGGCCGAGGAACTCCCCGAACGCCCTCAGCCCACCGTGCTCCGCTCAACGACCACACGGGGCGCCGAACAGAGGTGGCGCCCGATGCAGACTGACAGCCCGGATCTGGTGATCGCGAAGCTGTTACTCGACCATCTGAAGGTGAGGGGATTCCAGTTGCGGAACTGCTCCTCGAAGGCGTGCGCGAGGGCAGTCACGACCTTGACCACCTTCTGCGCCTCGCGATGGGTCAGGCTGTCCGGCAGCACCAGCTTGCCCACCACTCCCGGCCGCACCGGGATCGACCATTCGATCATCCCGAGCGCCGGAGTCGCGTCGGAGTTAGACGCGGCTTCCGACGTGGCGCCGGTCGGCTTCATCTATACCACGTTTCCAGACTTGCTGGACCTGGTGCCGTTACCGATGTTCCCCGGGCTCCGCAGACCACCCGCCCGAACCTTGACGGTGTTCCAGTTCGGGTCGCGGTCGATGAACTTTAGGTACATGTCCACCGTCTGCCGGAAGCGCTGCTGGTACGTCTGCAGGCTCCGGTCGTTCAGGTCGGCGCGGTTCTTGTTTACAAAGCGGCGGAGCAGGCCCTCCATGTCGAGCGTCCGGAGTTCCGTGGTGTCCGGGTCATCCTCGGTGTCGAGCACCTTCTTGCACCCGGTGCGCAATGCGCTTCCAGTCGCCTTGGTCATCTCGTTCCGTTTGATCATGATGTCGCAGAAGTAGATGAGGCCGGCCCCGGTCGCACTGTTGAGCAGATCCGGGTCACTGCGGGCGGGCTCGGTCATGCCGCGATGGTCCGCTGATGGGAAGCTGGGTGACCGGCGACTGGCTAGACGCAATCCACATCGAAGGATCAGCCGTGACTGCTTCGCCTGGCGCAGCGAACCCCATCCCGGATCGTTCCCGGCGGGGGACTCGTGGAGCACCGAGTTCTCGGGGATGCGCTCACCGTTCTCAACGAGCGCCACCCTCACGGAGCACCAAGCGCCACCACCGGACCGATGACCACGATCGCGGGCGGGCGGATCCCCTCAGCGGCGATAGCTGCGGCGACCTCCGCCAGCGTGGAGCGCACGACGCGCTCGCTCCGCAGGGTGCCGTCGGCGACCACGGCGACCGGAGTGTCCGGAGCCCGGCCGTGGGTGACCAGGGCGTCGGCGAACACACCGATCCGCTCGACGGCCATGAGCAGCACCAGGGTGCCACGAAGCCGCCCCAGCGCCGGCCAGTCCACCAGCGAGGTGGGATCGTCCGGCGCCACGTGACCGGACACGACGACGAACTCATGGGCCACCGCCCGGTGCGTCACCGGGATTCCCACCGCGGCCGGCACCGAGATGGCGCTGGTGATGCCCGGAACCACGGTCACCGGCACGCCGGCGGCCGTGCAGGCCAGCACCTCCTCAAAGCCGCGCCCGAAGACGTAGGGGTCACCGCCCTTCAGCCGCACCACGAACCGGCCGGCCTTGGCATGCTCGATCAGCTGCGCGTTGATCTGCTCCTGGGCCATCGCGCGGCCGTAGGGCACCTTTGCCGCGTCGATCACTGTGACGTGCGCACCGAGCTCGTCGAGCAGCTCCCGGGGCGCCAGCCGGTCGGCCAACACCACATCGGCGCGGGCCAGCAACCGTCGACCCCGCACGGTGATCAGGTCGGGATCACCCGGTCCCGCGCCGACCAGCGCCACCCCCGGAGTCGGGACGTGGTCTTCGGCGTCCGGGGCATCGTCGACGACTCCGGTGCGCAGCGCGTCGATCAGCGCGTCGCGGACGGCGGCGGAGCGCCGCGGCCGGCGCCCGGCGAGCACGCCGATGAGCAACCCTTCGTGGTCCCCGGTGGCCGCAGTGACGGCGCTGCCACCAGTCGCATCGTCGGCCCGCACGCAGAACACCCGCCGTCGCTGCGCCTCCGCAGCCACCGCAGCGTTGATCACGGGATCGGAAGTGCAGGCCAGTGCATACCAGGCGTCCTCGAGATCGCCGTCGGCGTAGCCGCGGACGTCCCAGTGCAGTTCGCCCGCGGTAGCCATCGCCTCGACGGCGGGAGTGGCCTTCGGAGCGACGAGCAGCACCTCGGCACCAGCGGCGATCAGCCGCGGCAGCCGCCGTTGCGCTACGGTGCCCGCGCCGACCACCACGACCCGGCGTCCGGCCAGATCAAGCCCCACCAGGTACGGCTTCACCGGACCGGTTCCCAGCACAACAGCGCGTTGACCGCCGCCGCAGCGACCGCGGTTCCGCCCTTGGCGCTGCGGTTGGACAGCGCCGGCAAACCCGACTCCCGCAGGGCCGCCTTCGCGGCAGCGGCGTCGACGAACCCCACCGGTAGTCCGATCACCAGGGCCGGGCGCAGCACGCCGGATGCGGCGAGGCGGATCAGTTCGCGCAGCGCCGTCGGCGCGTTGCCGACTGCCCACACCGCCGCTTCGGGGTATTCGGCAGCGGCCGCCCGGATACCCGCCGCGGAGCGCGTCAGCCCCTGCGACGAGGCCGGCGCCAGATCAAGCGCGACGACACACTGCCGTGAGGTGATGCCTGCGGCAAGCATCCGAACATCGACCACCAGGGGCGCCCCGCTGACCAACGCGCGGTGCCCCGCGTGCAACGCATCCTCGTCGCAGACCAGGTCAGCGGCGTAGTCGGTGTCCGCGCTCGCGTGGATTACCCGCTCGGTCACCGCGCGGGTTCCGGGCGGCAGCCCCTCGGTGTCCACCTGGGATCGCAGGATCCGGTATGACTCGACTTCGATCGGATGCGCAGCGCGACTCACGTCTTCCCTTTCCGGCCCTCGGCACGGCGTACAGCTTGCCGCCACAATGGTGCTGCACCGACGGTGGTGAGCCGAACGGAGACCGCAGATGAGCGACGAAGATCACGATGATGAGCTGGCCACCCAGTATGTCCTCGCTCGGCGCCTGCGTCCGGACCTCGACGGAGCTGGGCTCGCTCGCTTGATCGTCTCCAGACTCAACGAGGATCAGTTGCTGGGCCTCGCGGGTGACGCGCTCGCCTGGGCACCGCACCCAACCGACCGCCAAGGATTGGCGCTGCGCTACGTGGAGAATTTCGTTCTCGCCATGGAAAGCGACCCCGATGCTCAGTAACGGGTATCGCCACACGCACACAGCTCGGGCACAATCACACCCATGAGTGAACGCTGGGTGGGCAGGCCTCACCCAGCGTTGCGGCGACTTCTCGTCGTCGGCACCGTCATGGCCGTTGCGCCGATTGGCTGGGCGTACCAGAGCATCAGCATGCCCACGCTACCGGCCTCTTTCGACAGCCCGGGATCCGCGATTTTTCTGTTCGGCAGTGGCACGCTCACCACGCCTAATCCTGCCTCGAAAGCCATCACCTACAACCCGGACCTGGCGCCGATCGGTGCCGCGATGACGGCCCGCCTGATCCCCTCGTCGGACGGATCGACACGGGCGGAGCTTACGGTCTTCGGACTGCTGCCCAACCGGGGCTACGCGGCGCACGCACACACCAGATCCTGTGGTACAGCCGCGGATGAGGCTGGACCGCGCTTCCAGAATCATCTCGACCCTGCTGCGACGCCCCAAGCACCGTCGAGCAGCCCCCGGTACGCAAACCCGAACAACGAGGTCTGGCTCGACGTGCGCACCGACGCCACCGGCGCCGGCATATCGATCACCACAATGCCCTTCGTTTTCACCGATCGGGCGCCCGGATCGATCGTGCTGCACGAAGCGATGCGGACCCTCACGGATCCGGGCCACGCCGGCAATGCAGGCGCCCCCATCGCCTGCCTCACCCTTTCCAAGCGGTGACCGTCAGCGCGTTACCCTGGGATTATGGGTACTGGGCTGATCTCGTTCGTAGGCGCCGGACCCGGCGCACCGGACCTGCTCACGCTGCGTGCCGCGGACCGGCTCGCCACCGCTGACGTGGTGATCTGGGCGTCGTCGCTGGTGCCTACCGCAGTGCTGGAGCACTGCCGCGATGATGCCGAGCTGCATGACTCGGCGGGCATGACGCTGGAGGACGTTCTCGAGGTGTACACGGCGCATCCGGACGCTGCGATCGTGCGGCTGCACTCCGGAGACGTCTCGCTGTATTCCGCTCTGACCGAGCAAATCACCTGGTGCACCCGGCAAGGCCGGGCCTTCGAGATCGTGCCCGGGGTGGGCTCGCTGGCTGCCGCAGCGGCCGCTGCGGGGGTGGAGCTCACCGCGCCCGCGGTGGCGCAAAGCGCCGTGCTCACCCGGCTCGGCGGCGGCCGGACCGAGGCGTCGATGCCGGCCGGGGAGAGTGTCGCCGGTTTCGCCCGCCATGGCACCACGATGGCCATCTACCTCTCCGCCGGCCGGCCGGCCGCGTTGCGGGAGGAGCTGCTGGCCGGCTACCCACCGCAGACCCCCGCTGTCGTCGTCGCGAAAGCCAGTTGGCCGGACGAGACGGTGATCACGACCACGGTGGACGGCCTCGCCGATGCGTTGACCACGTCCGGTATCCGGACCGCAGCGCTGGTCCTGGTCGGGCCGGTGCTATCGGGCGCAGGCGCTCGTAGCCGACTGTATGACCCCAACTACTCGCACGGCTGCCGGCGCCGTTCGCTGCCGGGCACCACTACCGGCCGGGCCATCCCCACCGCCAAGCGAAGGTTGCCGTGACCGGCTCACTCAGCATCGTCGGACTGGGGCCGGGCGGTCCTGCGCACCGGACCCGCGCCGCTGAGGACGCCATCCGGGACGCCGAAGTCGTGTTCGGATATCGGGGTTACCTGGCGACCTGCCCGGATCTCACTGGCGCACACCAAAACCTGGTGTCCAGCGAGATCGGCGCCGAGCAGCAGCGCGCCGAGGATGCGGTCCGCGCGGCCGCCGAGGGTGCCCGGGTGGCGCTGGTGTCCTCCGGTGACGCCGGCATCTACGGGATGGCCTCGTTGGCATTGACCGCCGCCGCCGCGCTGCCACCGGCACGACGCCCCGCGGTGCGGGTGGTACCCGGCGTCACAGCAGCCATCGCGGCGGGGGCGCTGCTGGGAGCTCCGCTGGCTCGCGACTTCGCCTGCCTGACCCTGTCC
Organism: Pseudonocardiales bacterium; assembly: GCA_023252195.1. Taxonomy (GTDB): domain Bacteria; phylum Actinomycetota; class Actinomycetes; order Mycobacteriales; family Pseudonocardiaceae. The sequence goes on along the minus strand of JAHEXI010000002.1, from coordinate 327,247 downwards.
GATCTGCTCGCTCCCTGGGAAGCGGTGGAGACACGGCTGCGCGCGGTGGCCGCCGCTGACCTGGTCCTCGCGTTGTACAACCCTCGCTCGAGGGGCCGGGCGTGGCAGCTGGGCCAGGCCCGCGACATCCTCGCCGAGTACCGCTCCGGTGACACCCCGGTCGGGCTGGTCACCGACGCGGGGCGAGCCGGCGAGCAGGTGGAGATCACCACGCTGGCCGCCCTAGACCCCGACCGGGCCGGGATGCATACCGTGGTGATCGTCGGCGCCGGCGGCACCAGGCGGTTGGGCGACTGGCTGGTGACCGCACGGTCGCTCAGTGAGTCGCGGTGACCGTCCATCTGGTGGGTGCCGGACCCGGCGACCCCGAGCTGGTCACCCGGCGCGGTGCGGCGCTGCTAGCCCGAGCCGAGCACGTCGTCTACGACCGCCCTTCGATGGCCGAGATCGTGGCGCTGGCCCCGGTTGCCACCCGGCACTGCGTCGGCAAGCAGGGCGCCATCCCGGCCCCACCACAGCATGAGATCAACGCACTGCTCGTCACTCTCGGTCGCACCGGGGCGTGCGTGGTGCGTTTGAAGGCGGGTGACCCGTTCGTGGTGTCCCGCGGCGGCGAAGAGGCGGTGGCGCTGGCCCACGCCGGGGTGGAGGTCGACGTTGTACCCGGGGTGTCCGCCGCGGTGGCGGCGCCGGCAGCGGCCGGGATCCCGGTGATGGTGCGCCAACTGTCCCGCACGCTCACCGTGGTCGCCGGCAACGACGATGTCGACGAGGTGAACTGGGCCGCGGTGGCCCAGCTGGGTGGCACCGTGGTGCTGCTCACCGGACGGGCGGCGCTGCGCCGGGTGGTCGCCGCTCTGCTCACGGGCGGGATGCCGCCAGACACCCCGGTTGCCGCCATCAGCGCCGCCAACCGTCCGCACCAGCGCACCGTCCGCGGCACCCTGGCCCAGCCGCCGTCGGCACGGCTGCCCGCCCCGCTGACCGTGGTGATCGGCCAAGTGGCGGCTTTGGACGTCACGGCGGGCTGTGCATATCCTCAGCCGGAGCCTCAGTGAGTGCCACCCACGCCGCCCTGCTGGTTCCCGCCGACACCCCGGTGCACCGGCTGGCGCCGCAGTGCAAGGTGGCCGCTACCGCACTGTTCGTGCTCGCCGTCGCCGCCACTGCGCGGGGCGTGTACTGGCCCTACCTGTGGTATCTGCTGCTGCTCGCCGGGGTCGCCGCGTTGGCCCGGCTGCCCCCGCTGATTTTGGGGCGCCGGCTGCTGGTGGAGGTGCCGTTCGTGCTGTTCGTGACGGCGCTGCCAGTTCTCGGCGGCCCGCCGCACCAGACGGTGCTCGGGATCGCACTGTCGGTGCCCGGGCTGCACGCCGCGGCGACCATCACGCTCAAGGCGACGTTCGGGCTGCTCGCCACGGGCATCCTGGCCGCGACCACGCCGCTACCGGAGATCATCACCGGGTTGGAGCGGTTGCGGCTGCCGCGGGTATTCACCGCGGTGGCGGCCTTCATGGTGCGCTACACCGAGGTGCTGGTGGCCGAGTGGGCCCGGATGCGTACCGCCGCACTGTGCCGGGGGGGCAACCCGCGCTGGCTCTGGCAGGTCCGCGACATGACGGCCGGCCTCGGCGCACTTGTCGTCCGCTCCTTCGAGCGCGGCGAGCGGGTCTATATGGCGATGGCTTCACGCGGGTACACCGGCGCCTTGCCGGCCGCACTGACCGGCGCCCCGGCGTCTCGGCTGGCGTGGGGAGCTGCACTGACGGTGCCCGCGCTGGCCGCGATCGGTACGGCGCTGGCATGACCCGCGAGACCTACTCGCAGGGTCGAGCCAGCAGGCCAGCGATGCTGGTGGTGGGTCACGGCAGTCGGGACGCCGACGGGGTCGACGAGTACTGGGCGTTGGCCAGCACCATCCGCGCCGCCGCAGGGGATCTGCTGACCGGGTTCGGTTTCATCGAGCTGGCCGCGCCCACCGTCGATGAGGCCATCGACGACCTGGTCGCGCGCGGCGCCACCGAGATCGTCAGCGTGCCGCTGGTGTTGCTGGCCGCCGGGCACTTGAAGAACGACGGTCCCGCAGCATTGGCCCGGGCCCGGGCCAGGCACCCCGACGTGCAGTTCCGGCTGGCCCGCGATCTGGGTATCGAGCCGGGCATCCTGGAGATCACCGCGGATCGGGTCCGGGACGCGGCTGGTGACGCCGACCCGGAGAAGCTCGGGGTAGCGCTGATCGGGCGAGGGTGCAGCGATCCGGACGCCTGCGCAGACCTGTGGAAGGTCAGCCGGTTGCTCGCCGATGGGCGCGGTCTGGGTACCGTCGAGCCGGGGTTCGTCTCGGTCGCCACCCCGTCGGTCCCCGAGGCGTTGGAGCGGCTGCGGCTGCTCGGCACCGGGACCGCGGTGGTCGCGCCCTTCTTCCTGTTCTCCGGGATACTGCGCAACCGGATCTACAGCGAAGCGGCCGCCTGGGCGCAGGAGCACCCCGAGGTCGAGGTCCGCGACGCTGGCCACTTGGGCCCCGATCCTCGGCTGGCCCGGCTGGTCCTGGAACGGTACCGGGAAGCACGGGCCGGGGACGTCCGGATGAACTGTGACCTGTGCGCCTACCGGGTCCAACTGCCCGGATATGAGTCCAAGGTCGGCACACCGATCTCGCTGAGCCCGCACGGCGACGGCCCGGCTCGAGGCTCTCGGCGAGCTCGTCGGGCCACCCGCGCACCCGCCCCGGCACCGCAGATCCGTCGCGGCCGATTCACCGTTTCTTCACCCGCAGGCGAGCACCCCACGATCGAAGTGCGGAATCTCGACTTCTCCTACCCGGACGGGCGCCAAGCCCTGTCCGGGGTTTCGATGCGCGTCGAACCCGGCGAGCGGGTCGCGCTGCTCGGCCCCAACGGTGCCGGCAAGACGTCACTGGTGCTGCAGCTCAACGGGGTGCTCACGCCATCGGCTGGGTCGGTGTTCATCGGCGGCGTTGAAGTAGGTCGCCGCACCTTGACAGACGTCCGCAGGCGGGTCGGTGTGGTCTTCCAAGATCCCGATGACCAGCTGTTCAGCCCCACCGTGGGGCGCGACGTGGCGTTCGGGCCCGCTCATCTGGGACTGTCCGGTGCCGCGCTGCAGGCGCGGGTCACCGAGGCGCTGTCCTATGTCGGTCTGACCGATGCCGCCGACCGGCCACCGCATCGGCTGTCGCTGGGCGAGCGGCGGCGCGCTGCGGTGGCCACCGTGCTGGCGATGCATCCGGAGGTGCTCGTGCTCGACGAACCCACCGCCAACCTCGACCCGGCGGCCCGGCGGGAGTTCGCTGATCTGATCAAGCGGCTGGGCATGACGACGCTGCTGGTCACCCACGATCTGCCCTACGCGCTGGAGCTGTGCCCGCGCGCGCTGGTGATCGACCACGGGCAGATCGTCGGCGACGGGCCCACCCGCGAATTGCTCGCCGACACCGGGTTCATGAGCGCCCACCGGCTGGAGCTCCCCGCCGGCTTCAACCCGCTGGGCGCATGACGTCGGGACACCAGCCGCCCCAGGGAGAACGAGATCTCGATGCGCTGCTCCGGAGCATGCGCCCAGAGCTGCGCGCGGGCGAATGGGTCTTCGTATCCGTCCCTGCCGTGCCCGAGGGAGTTTCACCTCTGGCGCTCTTCGTCGAGGACGAAGGCGTTAGTCAGCCACTGCAAGGTCGGCGGTGCAACGAGTGTGGCCAGCTGGGCGTAGCCGCCGCGCGTCGAAGGATGAAAGGCATCACCCGCGGCTACCTCCTGTAGCCCGACCGGGCCAACGCTGCGCCCGGCGGTGACGTCGACGAAACGGCACCGTCGTCGTTGGTAGGGTCGCGATACGTGACTGGCGTGGGTGGGTGACCACCGGGGAGCGCTTCTGCTGGAGCATCGTCCGCCTGGGTGCTTCTCACCTTCGAGCGAGGAGCACACCCATGACCGCCACGCTTATGGATGGCCGAGCGCTGGCCGCACAGCTACTGCGGCACACAGCGCAGCGTGCCGCCCAATTTCACGCTCGGCAAGGACGCTGGCCGTGCCTGGCGACCGTCCTGGTTGGCGATGATCCCGCCTCGCACACCTACGTGCGCATGAAGCTCAACCGTTGTCGCGAGGTAGGCATCGAGTCCCGCCGGATAAATCTCGACGCCGCGACGACCACAGATCAGCTGGTTCGCACGCTGCGCGAACTTTCCGCCGACGACGGGGTGAATGGAATTCTGCTGCAGCACCCCGTGCCAGCGCATGTCGATGAGCGAGCAGCATTCGACGCCATCGACCCCACCAAGGACGTCGATGGCGTCACAAACGCTTCCTTCGCGTCGATGGCTTTGGCGAGTCGGGTTTCAGTTCGTGCACGCCGGGCGGGATCATGCGGCTACTCGAGGCCTACCAGGTGGTGCTGCGCGGCAGGCGTGCCGTGGTAGTAGGGCGAAGCGCCATTCTCGGCAGGCCAATGGGGACGCTACTGCTCGCCCGCGACGCGACGGTCACCTACTGCCACTCACGCACCCACGACCTGGCGGCCCACGTCGGCGAGGCGGACATCCTCGTGGCTGCCGCCGGGCGGGTGGAGTTGATCCGGGGCGAGTGGATCAAGTCTGGGGCCGTGGTGATCGACGCTGGCTACCACCCAGGCAACATCGGCGACGTTGCCTTCAAGGCCGCTGCCCACCGCGCCGCACTCATCACGCCTGTCCCCGGCGGGGTCGGACCCATGACCATCGCCGTCTTGCTTGCCCAGACCCTTGATGCCACCGAGCAGCATCGAGTCACCCGCCGAGTTTGAAGGCTCGCGGCGAGTCACTCGAACTGAAGGGCGCCGAGCTGGCGCATCATGCCAAGGTCGTCCCGGACCGCCCAGCGCTCGGCTATGCGTCCGTCGACGAGGCGGTAGATGAACACGACTTCCCTGGCATAGGGACCCTCGGGTACCTGCACGCCGAGGAAGGTTCCTCCTGGCCAGTGGCCGCAGCGCACCCCGTGCTGCACCACGAGATCGTTCTCTGCGATGACAACGACGTCTTGCCATCGGTCGCTACTTAGCTTCCTGCCGGCCGTGGCTAGGAACTCTCGCGTGCCCTCCAGACCGGCGGGTCGCGTGGGGGCCAACGCGTGGTTGACCATGTCGGGCGTGCACAGCTGGTCGAGCTGTCCGAGATCGGCGCTTCGGCGCCGCGGTGCTCGACACGTCCTTGGCCTTGCAGTGTCAGACCGTTGCGCTAGACTCGAACGCATGTTCGATACTGACACTCTGGCTCCCGGGCTGCTACCCGGTGTGGCCTGGTCACAGTTCGAACCGTCCGGCCTGCTCACCGATCTGCTGTCCAGCCTGGATGTGGGTCGGCTGGATGCTGATGACGCACTGGAGACCGCCGCGGCGTGGGAACGGCTGGTGGCGCATGCCCAAGCCCAGCAGTTCCGGGCGCTAGCCCGCTTCGCCAGTCTTCAAGTGGGCCCCGATTCGGATGAGTTCACCGCCGACGAGGTCGCCCCGGTACTGCATCTGTCCCGCGGCACCGCGGGCGCGCGGCTGGACCTCGCCACCCGGCTGTGCACGCAGCTGCCCGACACCCTGGCCGAATTGCATTCCGGGACGATCGACCTGCCGAAAGCGCGCGCGATCAGCGAGGCCACCGAGGTGCTGGACGAGCCGGCCACGGCCGCCGTGCAGTCCCGGGTACTTCCCAAGGCCGCCACCCAGACTGTCGGCGAACTCCGCGCCGCGCTATCCCGGTCGGTGCTGGCTGTCGACCCTGGTGCCGCCAACCGCCGCCACCGCGCCGCCCGAAACGACCGCCGCGTCCAGCTCCATCCCCATCCCGACGGCATGGGCGCGATGTGGGCACTGCTGCCCGCCGACGACGCGACCGCCGCCTACGCCAGGCTGGACGCTCTCGCACGTGGCATGGATGCCGACGATCCACGCGGGATGGATGCTCGGCGCGCCGATATCTTCACCGACCTGCTACTCGGCCACGACGTGCGCGGCGAGAAGCAGACCACGGTCGAGGTGCAGGTCAATCTCGATGCCGCCACCCTAGCCGGGCTCGCCGACAACCCCGGTGAGCTCGCGGGCTACGGCCCCATCCCCGCCGAGATGGCCCGCGAACTCGCCGCCGCGGCCCGCCGCTGGCGGGCCGCCCTCATCGACGAGGAAACTGGGCAGCTCAAGGACCTATCAGTCGCCTACCGGCCCCGTCGGCTGCTCGACCTCGCAGTGCGGGCCCGGGACCGGACCTGCTGCTTTCCCGGTTGCCGCCAACCGGCCCACCGTTGCGACCTCGACCACACCCTTGCCCACGACCGAGGTGGACCCACCGCACCAGGCAATTTGGGCCCGCTGTGCCGGCACCACCACCGGCTCAAGACCCACACCAGTTGGTCGCTGTCCCAACCCGAACCCGGCCTATTCATCTGGACCAGTCCCACCGGCCGGGTTTATCACTTCCGCGCGCCACCCCGTATCGAGTTCTACACAGACATCCGGCCACACCCAGAACCACCACCGTTCTGATTCGCGCTAATCACGCAGGGTGATCGCGTCGGTGGGGCAGACCTCCACGCACTCGCCGCACGAGGTGCAGCGAGGCGCGATCACCATCGGGCGAAGCGGGGCTGGCCGCAGGGCGTACTCCGGGCAGGTGCGCAGACACGCCCCGCAAGCGGTGCACGCTGAACTGATCGACAGCGGATGCAGGGCGGCGACCGCGACGGTGACGTGCTCGCCACGCAGTTTCGGCACGATCAGTGATCCTCCGCCGAGGTCGTGAGCCGCGAGTAGGGCAGCAGCTTCGGCGACGCTGTGGGTGCCGACGTGGCTGCGGACCGGCTCGCTGGGATGCGGCACGTCAACGGCGTCGAGCTCAGCGGCCGGGTAGCAGTGCAACGGTGCACCGTGTTCCCGGATCACCGCGAGCAGCCCGGGCTCGTCGCGGCGCCGGTCGATGGTGCCGAACGCGGTGATTGCACTGAGGTCCACCACGGCCGATCGAAGCGCCGACCACACGGCCGCCGCGCGAACCCCCCGGGATGAGCCGAGCCCGACGACCAGGCCCGTCACCGCCGGCCCCACAGCAGCAGCACCGGGTTGGTCGCAGCCAATCGCACCGACCCGTCGGGCAGCTCCGCGAACCGGGACACCGCAAGCTGGACTCCATCCACCTCGTGGCCCGCTTGCCGCAGGGCCGTGCGGCAGGGCGCCAGGCGGTCCAGCGCGGCTAGCGCGACCACGACGCGGGGCGAGGCCTTCGCCGCGGCGCGCACCACATCGGGCCCTCCCCCACCGACGAACACCGCGTCGGGCTCGGGTAGGCCCGCCAACACTGCCGGCGCTTGTCCCTCGATCAGCCGGACGTCGACCTGGTGGGCGCTGGCGTTGGCCATCAATCGGGCGCACTGCGCGGGATCGCGCTCGACAGCAACCACGGCAGCCCCGAGCCGGGCGCATTCCACCCCGACCGAGCCCGACCCGGCCCCCAGATCCCACACCAGCCGACCCGGCCCGGGGGCCAGCCGCGCCAGAGCCAGCGCCCGGACCTCCGACTTGGTGATCATCCCATCGCGGTGTGAGAACTCCGTCTCGTCCAGCGCCCAGCCGGTCGTGGGCGGCACCGGGTCACCGCCGGTGATCCACCCCCGGTCAGGAACCGCGTGTTCGTCGGCCAGGCATAACACGATATGCGGATCGCGCACCTGCTCGCCATCGAAACGTCGGACCCGCTCGCCGGGACCGCCGAGGTCCTCGGCGACCAGCACGCTGCGGCGCCAGCCGGACAGCCCAGCGACGATCTGCGGGGCGCTCGCTCCTGGACCGGTCAATACCGCGACCGCTGGGTGCGCCCGGCATACGTTGAGCACACGTCGCAGCGACCTGTCGCCGTGCGCTGAGACTACCGCGACGTCGTCCCAGGAGCGGCCCAGCAGCGCGAACGCCCGCGTCACGCTGGACCGCGCCGGCAGCACCACGGGCCGCAGACCGCGGTTGCGCAGCGCCCGCACTATGCCGAAGAACCCGGGATCCCCGCTGGCCAGCACCACGGTTGGGGTGTCGAAAAGGCCGTCCAACTCAGCTGGCCCGAGCACCCGAGCGCTGGTGGGCACCGGCACGGTGGCGAGCTGATACGGCGCGCCGAGCACGACCTGCGCACCTGCCAGCGCTTCGGCCGCGCCGGGTGGCAGTGCCGCGCCGTCCAGGCCGATGACGGTGACGGTCACTCTGAAACCCAGTCCGGCACGGTCGCGGCCACCACACGCTTCCCAGTGAAGTCGACCATGGCTGCATTCGCGTGCAGCGGGCGCCCGACCTCGGCGCTGAACCGGTGCAACGTATCCGCCACCCGAGCGCAGACATCATCCCCGCACGCTCGCAGCAACCCGCTGGCCTCCCAGATCTCATAGGCCCGGCGGGCGGTCGGCGCGTCGCGGATCTCCGCGATGTCCGCCGGGTCGCCGCCGTGCGCGGCGGTGATCTCCGCCAGCAGACCCGTGTCCACTTTAGACTTGGTGTAGTGAGTCATCAGGACGCCGGACGCCAGCTTGGTCAACTTGCCGATCATGCCGACGAACACCACCTCGGTCAGTCCGTGCTCCACCGCGCGGCGCAGCGCCGCCCCAGTGAAGTCGCCGACCTCCACGAACGCCACCTCCGGCAGGTGCGGCAGCAGCCGCATCGCGCCCCGCTCGGTACGTCCGCCGGTGGCGAGCACCAGCGTCGGCACACCTTGGGCGGCCATCACCGACACCGCCTGCTCCACCGAGGCACGCCAGGAGGCGGTGGAGAACGGGCGGACGATGCCGGTGGTGCCCAGGATGGAGATCCCACCCTCGATGCCCAACCGGCGGTTGGTGGTCTTGCGGGCCATCTGCTCCCCGCCGGGCACGCTGATCGTCACATCCGCGCCCCGCCCGCCGGACGCCTCCCACACCGCCTCGGTGATCATCTGGCGGGGTACCGGGTTGATCGCCGGCTGCCCGACTGGCAAGCCTAATCCACGTTGGGTCACGACACCCACGCCCTCGCCGCCGTAGAGCACCACCTCGCCGTCGCTGCGCCAGGCGACGGTCACCGTCAGGTGCGCGCCGTGCGTGACGTCAGGGTCGTCACCGGCATCCTTGATCACGACGGCGGTGGCGGTGGCCCCCTGGCAACGCAGCGATTCGACGGTGAAGGTGTGCCGATCCCCCGAAGGGAACCCGATGTTCACCGTGGACATCCGGGTACCGCTCAGCGCTGCCGCCGCGGCCTTGGCCGCCGCCGCTGCGCAGGCACCGGTGCTGAACCCGGTACGCAGTGCGTGCGGGCGCATCTTCGCGGTCCGGGGCAGGTCCGGCTCACGCAGCGGCGGCCCGTCGGTCATAGCTGCGCACCTCTGCTGCTGCGCGGCGGCAGGACCACCACCGTCGACAGGTAAGCCGCGGAGTCGGTTTCCGCCAACCGGGTGATCCGCTCGTCGGGCGTGCCGATGTGCTCGGCGCACCAGGCGCGGTCCAGCGCCCCGGCGGCGGCGATCCGTTCGCGTAGCTGCACCAACCGGCGGCCACCCTTGTAGGCGACGACCGCGCCACCCCCAGCCAGCGCCTCATCCAAGGCGGCGAGATCGCGGGTCAGCGGGAGCAGCGTGAGCGGTTCGGATCCTTCGACCAGGGTCAAGCCAGCGGCGCTGGCGGCGGCCTGCATCGCGGTGATGCCCGGCACGGTGCGGATCCGGATGTCGGGCAGCAGCTCGCGGATCGTCTTGGCGAGGTAACCGAAGGTGGAGTACACCGACGGGTCACCGAGGGTGGCGAAGGCGGCGCTGCCGCCGTGCTCGCGCAGGTGCGCCACCACCCGCGCGGCCGCGGCGTCCCAACAGTCGTGGCGCCGGCGCTGCGACCCGGCGACGTCGTCATTGAGGGCGAACACCAGCCGCTCCAGCCGGTTGTGCGTCAGATGCGCCCGCACGACGGCCTCCGCGCGGCCCGCGACGTCCGTGGCCATCACCGGCACGAAGATCCGTCCGGCGTGCGACAGCTCGCGGACTGCGGCAACGGTCAGCAGATCCGGGTCCCCTGGACCCACCCCGATCCCGATCAGCTCCACGGTGTCGACCTAACCCTTCAGACAGCTCGCCACAAAGCGTGCCACCGCTGCTGGATGCGCGACCGGGTGGGTATGCAGGAACGATGCGTGTACCCCGCCGTGGACGAACCCCTCGGGCTGCGCGCCCGTCCACGCCCAGGCGGCCTCGCCCGCGCGGGGCGTGACGGTGGTGCGGTGGAACTCGTGACCGCTGACCCGTGCGCCAGCCGGGTGCAGCACCGAGTCGCGCAACGCCACCGCGTCGCGGTAGCCCAGCACGAGATGCCCGGTCATCGCCGCCTCGGCGTCGAGCACGCCGCACATCGGTGCGCCGTCGACTGAGCGACACAGGTACATCAGTCCACCGCATTCGGCGTGCACCGGGGCGCCGCGATGGGCCAGGGCGGCGATCTGCGCCCGCAGTGCGACGTTGCCCGACAGCGCCTCGGTGTGGCACTCCGGGAATCCGCCGGGCAGCACCAGACCGGCGGTACCCGGCGGCAGCGACTCATCACGCAGCGGGTCGAAGCCCACGACCTCGGCTCCGGCCGCGGCGAGCAGTTCGGCGTGCTCGGGATAGCCGAAGGTGAACGCCGGTCCTGCGGCCACCGCGACTACCGGCTTCCCGGTCACCTCAACAACCTCAGCGTCCGGTTCCCAACGCGTGACCGCCTGCGCCGGCGCGGCGAGCGAGACCACCGCGTCCAGGTCAACTTGGGCGGCCACCGCGTCGGCCCAACGGGTCACCACGCCCGCCGCGGTGGCGTGTTCGGCGGCAGTGACCAGACCCAAGTGCCGCGACGGCACCGCCAGCGCGTCATCCCGGCGCAGCGCACCGAGCACCGGCAGACCCACCTCGACGCAGGCCTGCCGGCAGACCTGCTCATGGCCCGCCGAGCCGACCCGGTTGAGTACCACCCCGGCGATCCGGACGCTGTCGTCGAAGGACCGGAACCCGTGCAGCAGCGCGGCGAGGCTGCGACCCTGGCCGCGCACGTCGACGACCAGCAGCACCGGGGCCCCCAGCAGGGCCGCGACGTGCGCCGTCGAGCCGTAGCCAGCAGTCCCGGTGCGGCCGTCGAACAGGCCCATCACGCCCTCGACGATCGCAACCTGCGCTCCGGCAGCGCCGTAGGCGGCCAGCGGCGCGATGCGCTGCTCACCGACCAGCACCGGATCGAGATTACGGCCGGGTCGCCCGGTCGCCAGCGCGTGGTAGCCGGGGTCGATGTAGTCCGGGCCGACCTTGAACCCAGCCATCGTGGTGCCCCGGCGCCACAGCGCGGCCATCAACCCGGTGGCCACCGTGGTCTTGCCAGCGCCCGATGCGGGCGCCGCGACGACCAGCCGTGAGTGGGAAACAGTGTTATAACACTGTTTCCCACTCACGAGCGGTTTACCACTCAATTCCGCGCTGGCCTTTCTGGCCCGCGTCCATCGGGTGCTTGATCTTCGTCATCTCCACCACCAGATCAGCGGCGTCAAGCAGCGCAGGTGGGGCGTTGCGGCCAGTGATCACGACGTGCTGCCGGCCGGGTCGGTCGGCCAGCGTGGCCACCACCTCGTCGGTGTCCACCCAGCCCCAGTGCAGCGGGTAGCTGAACTCGTCGAGCACATACAGGTCGTGCACCTGCTCGGCCAGCCGGCGGGTGATCTCCGTCCACCCCTGCGCCGCGGCGGCGGCGTGGTCCTCGGCACTGCCCTGCTTGCGCGCCCAGGACCAGCCCTCGCCCATCTTGTGCCACTCGACCGGCCCGCCTTGCCCGGTCCGCTGGTGCACGTCATGCAGCGCCTGGAACGCGGCCTGCTCCCCCACTTTCCACTTCGCGGACTTGACGAACTGGAACACCCCGATGGACCAGCCGGCGCTCCAACCCCGCAACGCCAAGCCGAACGCGGCTGTGGACTTGCCCTTCATCGCTCCGGTGTGGACGATCAGCAGCGGCCGATGACGCCGCTGTCGGGTTGACAGCCCGTCATCGGGGACGGCGACCGGTACACCTTGGGGCATGCGAACCTCCGTTCAGGCAACGGATCTAGCGGCAGATCTGGCAGCGCGAACGACTCCGGCCACCGCGTCGGCGGACAGCTCCGCCAGCCGCACGCACCCACCTCCTAGCGCGACCGCGAGCCGGTCGGGAAGTCCCAACCGGACCGGCCCGGACTCGCAGTCCACCACAATCGACGCGACGCCGTCGCGGCGCAGTAGAGCGGCCGCGGCCAGCGCGGCGTCCATCCCGCCGTGCGTCGCCCGGCCGTCGGTGAGCACCACGAGCAACGCCCGCCGGTCGGGATCGCGCAGCCGCTCGGCAGCCAGCACCCGAGCCGAGCGCACCAGCCCGGCGGCCAACGGCGTACGCCCCCCAGTGCGCAACGCGGTCAACCGGGCAGCAGCGGCATCCACCGCCGACGTCGGTGGTAGCAGCAGCTCCGCCTCGGTGCCCCGGAAGCTGATCAGCCCTACCTTGTCGCGGCGCTGATAGGCGTCGCGCAGCAGGGACAGCACCGCGCCGGTCACCGCGGACATCCGGGTGCGGGCCGCCATCGAGCCGGACGCGTCGACGGCGAACAGCACCAGGTTGGACTCCTGCCCCACCCGCACCGCCCGCCGAATATCGGCCCGGAACACCAGCAGGCCAGGGCCGCTGCGCCCGCGGTCGCGCTGGTGCGGCGCGGCAGCGGCCAGCGTGCCCAGCAGGTGCAACCCGCTGCCGGCGGAGACGGACGCACGGATCATCCGCCCGACACTCGTCCGAGCAGCCGACCGCCGCCCAGGAACCCCAGCCCCTACCCCAGGCACCGCCAACAACCGCGCCCGAAACACCCCCGGTGCGGGTGCCGGGCTATCGCCCCGACATGGGGACATATCGGGGTTATTGGGTGCCGAATTACCCCGATATGTCCCCATGTCGGGAGGGGACCCGCCGTTGGTGGGAGGGTCGGGGGGGTCGGGCGGGGGTTGGTCTTGGGTGCTCAGAGCGTTCTCTAGCTGCTCGCTGTCTAGGCCGGGCTGGTCGAAGGGGTCACGGCGACGGCGGTGCGGTAACGCCAGTATCGCCGCGACCCGGATGTCCTCCTCGCCCACCGCGGCGGCGCCGCGCCAGGCGGCGTGAGCCATGGCAGTGCGGGCCAGCACCAGATCGGCACGCATCCCGTCCACCTCGAACGCGGCGCACACCGCGGCGATCCGACGCAGTTCGCCATCAGGCAGCACCACACCAGGCAACGCCGCCCGGGCCACCGTGATCCGATTGGCGAGTGCGGCATCCTCGGGATGCCACACCGCTGCGAAAACAGCTGGGTCCGCCTCGTAACGCAGCCGCCGGCGGATCACTTCGGCCCGCGTGTCGACGTCACGGGACGCCGCCACCTCGACGGTGAGCCCGAAGCGATCCAGCAGCTGCGGGCGTAGTTCACCCTCTTCTGGATTCATCGTGCCGACCAGCAGGAACGACGCGGCATGCGAGACCGACACACCGTCGCGTTCTACGTGCGCGCGACCCATCGCGGCGGCGTCGAGGAGCACGTCGACGAGATGGTCGGGTAGCAGGTTGACCTCGTCGACGTAGAGCACCCCGCGGTGGGCCGCGGCCAGCAGACCGGGCTGGTACGCCGAGACGCCCTCAGTCAGCGCGCGCTGCAGATCCAGCGAGCCCACCAGGCGGTCCTCGGTGGCGCCGACCGGGAGCTCGACCAACCGGGCCGGCCGGATCAGCTGTCCCGCTACCGCGGTGTGCGGGCCGTCCGGGCAGGTGGAATCGGGGGCCGTCGGGTCACACCCGAAGCGGCAACCTGGTACCGCGGTCACCGCGGGTAGCAGCGCGGAAAGCGCCCGGACCACGGTGGATTTCGCGGTGCCCTTCTCGCCGCGGACCAGCACCCCACCGATCCCTGGATGCACAGCGTTGAGCAGCAACGCCAACCGGAGATCGTCGTGCCCGACGATCGCGGAGAACGGATATCGGGCGGCACTCATGGTCAGCGGACTCGTGCCGACGCGGCGCGGCGCATCGGCACGAGCTGGATGCCGTCCTCAGTGAACTTCGGCCCGTCGATCACGAAACCGAATGAACCGAAAAGCTCGACGCAGTCGAGCTGCGCGTCGAGCACGCAGGGCCTATCGCCTACCTCGGCCAGGGCCGCTTCGAGCAGCCGCCGGAGCCCACCTTGGCGACGGGCCTGCCGGGCAGTGCAGATCCGGCCGATCCGGAAGTGGCCGTCGGTGGGCTCCAACAGCCGCAGAGTGGCCTGCGGCTGTTCGATCGCACCATCGGGCGCGAGCCAGTAGTGCCGGGTGGTCCGATCCAGGTCATGCCCGTCGAGCTCCTGATACACACAGCCCAGCTCGACTACGAACACCTCGACCCGCAGGCGCAGTAGGGCGTAGATCATGGCGGTCGACAGGTCGGCAGCGAGCCGGCGGTGTAGCACTGTGTTGCCCACCGCTCCTGCCTACCAGAAGGTCTGACATCGTGGCGGGGTGACGCCCCATCGGTCCCGGCAGCTCACTCTGAGGTGGACCCTGGTTTGGCTGTTCGTGGGTGCCTTACTGGTAGCTGGTGGCACCGTTATCCAGCAGGTCCGCATCGGCCAGCACACTCCTGCATCAGCCGCGCAGACTTCGACCCGGCCCGTCCCCCGGCAACCGGTGACCCCCGCCACCGCGCCCGGCCCGGTGGCTGCGTGGGTGTTGGGAGCCATGCCGCTGCCGCGGCGTCCGGATGGGTTCGGGATAGCGCGGTCCACGCCTGCGGCGCTGATAGACCGGCGGCTGGCCACCGTCGATCTGCTTGCGCCACCCACCTCGACCTCGTTCCAGTCGACGATCAGCCCGGTGCCTCCCGAGGTGTTGGCCCGTAGCACCTGGAAACCAATATGTCCGGTGAAACCCGAGCAACTGCGTTACCTCACCATGTCTTTCCGCGGCTTTGACGCCCGCGCGCACACCGGCGAGGTGCTGGTGAACGCCGATGTCGCGCAGACCGTGGTGGGTGTTTTCAAGCGGCTCTACGCTGCCGGCTTTCCCATCGAGGAGATGCGGATCACAACCGAAGCCGAGCTGAAGTTGCCGCCGACCGGGGACGGCAACAACACCAGCGCCTTTGTCTGTCGCCAAACCCGCGGTCAGACCCAGTGGTCGGCCAACGCCTACGGGTTGGCCATCGACCTCAACCCGTTCAACAACCCGTCGGTCAAAGGCGATCTGGTGTTGCCCGAGCTGGCGTCGTCCTATCTCGACCGGGACTGGGCGCGCTCAGGCATGGTGCTCGACGGCGGCGTGGCGGTGACCGCATTCGAGTCGGCCGGCTGGAAATGGGGTGGGCGGTGGTCGGCGCCGGTGGATTTCATGCATTTCAGCGCCAATGGGCACTGAATGCTCACGGCCCCTCCAGATCACCCTCGAGGTCGAGGTAAATCGCCCGAAGCGCGTCGAGATCGGCGGGATCGGGTTCGGCCCACAGGCCCCGGTCAGCGGCCTCAAGCAGCCGCTCGGTCATTCCGCGCAGTGCCCACGGATTGGATTTCCGCAGGAACTGCTGCACGCCGGAATCGAAGATGTAGGACTCGGCGAGCTGGTGATACATCCAGTCCTCGACCACGCCTGCGGTGGCGTCGAAGCCGAACAGGTAGTCCACGGTCGCGGCCAATTCGAAAGCGCCCTTGTAGCCGTGCCGTTGCATGGCGGCGATCCACCGCGGGTTGACCACACGGGAGCGGAATACCCGGCGGGTCTCCTCGGCCAGTGAACGGGTCTTCACCGCGTGCGGTATCGCGGAGTCACCGACGTAGGCCGCCGGATTGCTCCCGGTCAACGAGCGCACCATCGCGACCATTCCGCCGTGATACTGGAAGTAGTCGTCGGAATCGGCGATGTCATGTTCCCGGGTGTCGACGTTCTTGGCGGCCACCGTGATGCGCCGGAAAACGTGCTCCATATCGCCACGCGCCGCAGCACCGTCGAGCCCTCGCCCGTAGGCGTAACCGCCCCAGGTGGCGTAGACCTCGGCGAGATCGGCGTCGGTACGCCACTGCCGGCTGTCGATCAGCGGCAGCAGGCCCGCGCCGTACGCGCCCGGCTTGGAACCGAAGATCCGGGTGCGGGCCCGCCGGTCGTCGCCGTGCGCCGCCAGATCAGCCCGGTAGTGCGCGGCGACGAAGTTGCGCGCCGCCGGCTCCTCCAACCTCGCGACGGCCGCGATCGCGTCGTCGAGTAACGCGACCACGTGCGGGAACGCGTCCCGGAAGAAGCCGGAGATGCGGAGCACCACGTCGATGCGGGGCCTGCCGAGCTCATCGAGCCCGACCACCTCCAGGCCGGTGACCCGGCGGGAGGCGTCGTCCCAGGTCGGACGCACCCCCAGGAGCGCCAGCACCTCGGCGATGTCGTCGCCTTGGGTACGCATGGCGCTGGTGCCCCAAATGGTCAGACCCACTGAGGCAGGCCAGTCACCGGTGTCGGCGCGGTGGCGCTCGAGTAACGAATCGGCCAGCGCGGTGCCCACGTCGAAGGCGTTGCGGGTCGGGATCGACTTCGGATCCACGGAGTAGAAGTTGCGTCCGGTCGGGAGCACCGAGACCAGACCACGGGTCGGGGAGCCCGAGGGCCCCGGCTCGATGAACCGGCCGTCCAGGGCCCGCAGCACATTGGTGATCTCGGCCGGGGTGCCGGCCAGGCGAGGGACCAGCTCGGTGCACGCGAACTGCAGTACGGCGACCACCCCGGCATCCGGTTCCCCCAACACCTCGGCGACCACCGCGGGCACCTTCGCGGGGTCCCACCCAGCTGCCAGGGTGCCCTGCACGAGCGTGCGGGCCAGTTCCTCCAGGTGGTCGACGTCAGCGAGCGAGCCCTGCTCGTCGTCTGAGCCGATGCACGCCGCGATGGCCGCGCGCAACCCCGGCAGCGGCTGTCCCGAGCCGAACACCTGGCGCGCTCGCAGCACCGCCAGTACGTCATTGACCAGCTCAGCACCCTCGGGGGCGCGGCCCAGCACGTGCAGGCCGTCGCGGATCTGCACGTCCTTGATCTCGCACAGGTAGCCGTCGAGGTGCAGCACGAAGTCGTCGAAAGCGTCGTCACCCGGCGGCGCGTCCGCGCCGAGATCATGGTGCAGCTGGGCACTCTGGATCAGTGTCCAGATCTGGCCGCGCAACGTGGGAAGCTTGTCCGGGTCCAGCGCCGCCATGGTGGCGTACTCGTCGAGCAGCTGCTCGAGACGAGCCAGATCACCGTAGGTGTCCGCCCGGGCCATCGGCGGGATCAGGTGATCGACGATGGTGGCGTGCGCCCTGCGCTTGGCCTGGGTGCCCTCACCAGGGTCGTTGACGATGAACGGGTACACCAGCGGCAGGTTCCCGAGAACCGCGTCCGGGGCATCCTGCGCGGCGAGCCCGAGCCCCTTGCCCGGCAACCATTCCAGGTTGCCGTGCTTGCCCAGGTGCACCATCGCGTGCGCACCGAATGAGTGCTCCAGCCACCGGTAAGCGGCCAGATACTGATGCGATGGGGGCAGCTCTGGATCGTGGTAGATCGCCACCGGGTTCTCACCGAATCCGCGGGGCGGCTGGATCAGCAGCATGACATTGCCAAACAGCAGCGAGCCGACGTAGATGGCGCCTTGGGAAACGTACAGCTGCCCAGGCGGTTCACCCCAGGTCGTCACGACCTTGTCCCGCAACGGCGAGGGCAGCGCGGCGAACCACTGGGCGTACTGCTCGGTGGGCACTCGGATGGCCGAGCTCGCCATCTGGTCCTCGGTGAGCCATTCCACATCATGGCCGCCGGCGGCGATCAGCCGGTGGATCAGGGCGTCGCCTTCCAGGTTGTCGACGTCGAGGTCGCCGAGGTCGTAGCCGGCTTCAGCGAGCGCACGCAGTAAGACCACCGCCGACGCTGGGGTGTCCAGCCCCACGGCGTTACCGATCCGGGAATGCTTGGTCGGGTAGGCGGACAGCACGATCGCCAACCGCTTGCCGGACGCGGGCGTCGACCGCAGCCGGGCCAGTGCCACGGCGGTCCCCGCCACCCGGCTGGCCCGCTCGGAGTCAGCCAGATAGATCGGGATCCCGTCCGGGCCCGCCTCCTTGAAGGAGAACGGCACCGAGACCAGCCGGCCGTCGAACTCCGGGATGGCGACCTGCATGGCGGCGTCCATCGGCGACAGCGCCGCGTCACTGGCCTGCCAGGCCGCCCTTGATGAGGTCAGGCACAGGCCCTGCAGCACGGGGACATCCAGCGCGGCCAACGCGCCCGCGTCCCAGGACTCTTCCTGCGCCCCGGAGCTGCCACCCGCGGCGAGCACCGTGGTCACCACCGCGTCACAACGGCCCAGCAGCGCACGGAGCCCGTCGGCCTGCGCGTCGCCCAATCCCCGCAGGGAGCCGCAGAACACCGCCAGCGCGTTGGCTCCGGCGGCGCGCAGGGCGTCGGCCAGCACGTCGACGAAACCGGTGTTCCCGGCCAGCGCGTGCGCCCGGTAGAACACGATGCCCACGGTCGGGCGTCTTGGTTCCGGCTCACGCGGGTCGTGCACGCCATAGTCCGGGGTGGGGGCCGGCGGCTCGAAGCCCTCCCCGGTGAGGAGCAGCGTGTCGGACAGGAAGCGGGCCAGCTCGCCGAGGTTCGCCGGGCCGCCGGCGACCAGGTAGCGCAGCGCCTGCGCCGCCACCCCCGCCGGGACCGTGGAGCTCGCCATCAGTTCCGCGTCCGGGATCGCCTCACCACCCAGGCAGACAGTCGGCAGCCGAGCGCTCAGCAGCGCCTCGAGGCCGGCCTCCCACGCCCGCCGGCCGCCGAGCAACCGGAGCACCACCACGTCCACGCCGTCGAGCAGGGCGGGCAGCTCGGTGGACTCGGTTCGGGCGGGGTTCGCGAGCCGGTAACCGGCCCCGCAGGCCCGCGCGGCGAGCAGGTCGGTATCAGCAGTGGACAGCAGCAGGATCCGCACCCAGCGAGGCTAACCTCAATGGCCGACATCGATCACCAGACGGGTCGGACTGTTCAGGGTGGACGTGTTCACCCACGTCTGCGTGCGCATCCCGATCCCCAGTGATAGGACACCCTCGGAGGTTGGTGGACCGTGTCTTGCGTCGGTTCCGGCATGACGTTGGCCCGGGCCGGTGAGTTCCTGCAACGCAACGCCGCCACGGTGAGCCGGTTCGAGTCTGGCGAGTACCCGATCCGCCGCCCGGACCTGATGGCGCTGCTCGACCTGTACGGGGTGTCCGATCGCCGCAAGCGCGATGGGTTGCTCCGGCTGTCCGATGACGTCTGGCAGAAGGGCTGGTGGGATGGGTACGAGCCCGACGTCGAGCGCCAGTTCGTGGACTTCGTGTGGTTGGAGGCTCGCGCGACCGACATCCGAACCTTCGATGCCCTGGTTGTCACCGGCTTGTTGCAAACCCGGGAGTACGCGGAGGCTGTGATCACCGCGGCGGACTGGGAGGCCGAACCGGCGCAAGTCGCTCGATGGGTGCAGCTGCGGATGGACCGACAGGTCGTACTGCATCGGGAGGCACCGCCTCGATTGAGGGTGATCATCGATGAGTTCGTGCTGCGCCGCCAGATCGGCGGCCCAGAGGTGTTGCGTAACCAACTCGCCCACCTGCTCGCCACCGTGGAGCTGCCGCATGTGGATCTCCGGGTACTCCCGGCGAGCATCGGCGCACATGCTGGCCACAGTGGGTACTTCCTGGTCTTCACCATCGCCGAGCCAGACATGGACGTCGGCTTTGCCGAGACGGTGGGGTGCGGTCTACGTCGAACCACCGGACTCCGAGCGGTTAGTCCGGGTATACGATCGTCTCCTGGACAGCGCGCTCGGGCCGGCGGAGTCCGCCCAGCTCATCCGCGCTATTGGAGAGGATCTGTCATGACCCACGCGGGCCAGGTCCTCGGCCCGGACGCCCGGGCCGACGTCGCCTGGCGAATCAGCAGCTACAGCCCCAACAACGGCGGAAGCTGTGTCGAGGCCGGCGCCTTGGCCGACTACACCGGTCGGATTGCAGTGCGGCACAGCCACCACCCCAACGGCCTCGCCCTCGCCTTCGCCCAGCCCATCTGGGCAACGTTCATCGGCAGCATCAAGAACGATGAGTTCGACCCCCGCGACTAGCGGAGAGCCCGCCAGATCGAGGCTGTCATCCACGTCGCCCGTGCGGCACAGCACCCGGGTTCGTCGCCGTTCACCTCGTAGCGCATTGGTCCTGGCGGACCATCTCTGTGCGCAGCTCGGCGGCGGTCTTGGTGAGCACTGGCTGATCACCGTCCCTGAGGCGTTGCCCAATGTGCTCCGCGATGGGGTCGGGATGCGCGTCGAGCACCACGAGGCCACCAACGGCGCACCACCTGGGTAAGGCGGTCGGCGTCGAAGGTCTCGGCGACCTCAGTAAGAACGGCCCGGAACTCGGCCTCGAACGCGGCGCGGTGCTTCCCGTCGAGGGCCGCCCAGACAGCCGGCCCGTTCTTGTCCAACCGCGGTACGAACGCAGTAGGGATGGGATCAGGCATGTGGGCACACTAGCCCGCAGGTATGACGATAATCTCGGCGAACGCGGCGCGCCTGGGCCACCGCGGATCACGGCGTCGGGCAACCTGGACAACCCTGATCGGCCTCAAGCACGCCGAGTTCACCGCTTGACTCAAGCCGCCATGATCGGCACATCGTAGGCAGCGAATGTGCGATCAGCGGTCACGATCGTGAGCCCCTCGCACTGCGCCTGAGCGATAAGGAGACGATCGAACGGATCGCGGTGATGCATGGGCAGCTGTCCTACTGCCAATCCATGCCGCACCGTTACCGGCAGTTCCGTCATCGCCTGCTCCACAATCTGCACTTCAAGATCGCCTGGCACCCGCAGCTTGCCGATCGCCGACTTGACTGCGATCTCGAATGCGCTGACCGCCGATACGATGACTTCGGGCTCCGCCGTGATCGCGTCGCGCGTCTCCTTGCTCAACCGTGGCGACTCGGCGAGCCACCAGATCAGGACGTTCGTATCGAGCAGCAGCCTCACAGACGGTCGTCCTCAGTGGGGAAGATCGGCCCGTCATAAAACAATGCCTCCAAGTCCGGATCAGGCTCATCGAAGTCAGGGGATATCCAGACCTTGCCTTTCCATCCTCCGGGCATGCGGCATACAGGGGAGCGCGGCAACGGCACCAGCCGTGCGATCGGCTTACCGTTGCGGGCAATGACAACCTCATCGCCGGCCTCCACCTGCGCGAGCAGCTTGGAAAGTGTGCTCTTGGCCTCGTAGATGTTCACCTGCTTGGGCACTTCTCCAGTGTACTTGACCAACCAGACCAGACCAAGCATGGTGGCCGTTCACACCGACTGCACCTGCTCTGGTCTCCCAGAAGCGGTGTGGGCCGGCGCGCTAGTGGTCGCCCACACCTGGCGAGACGAAAGGCAGGCCGGGTGGGGGGCCGTGCTCGATCAGGTCGAGCAGTCCATCGGTATCCAGGTGGGCGCAGACGAGGTCACCGAGCAGATCCAACTGGGCGGCCCGTAAGGCGGCGAAGCTGGTGTCGGACGTCGGTCGGAAGCCGGGCCGGTCGGCGAGGGTGGCCACTCGCCGCAGCAGGGCACGGCGAAAAGCGTCGTTTTCGAACAGCCCGTGCCAATGGGTGCCCAGCACGTGACCGCCGTCGGAGCCGTCGTCGGCGCCCGACACCAGCGGTAGGTCACCGCGATGAACCACCCGGCCGTGGCGGATCTCGTAGCCGATCACTGGCTCACCGAGCGCGGTCCCAGCCGCACGCCGCAGATGTTTGTGCTGGTCGAAGACCACCTCTAGATCAAGCAGTCCCAAGCCTGTCACCTCACCCACGCCGGACTCGACGTGATCGGTGATGCGGCGCGCCAGCATCTGGTAGCCACCGCAGATACCCAACACCGGACGTCCGGCGCCGGCGTGTGCCACCACTGCGTCAGCCAACCCCGTCCGGCGTAACCAGGACAGGTCCGCGACGGTGGATTTCGAGCCGGGCAGCACCACCAGGTCAACGTCGGCCAGCCGGGACGGCTCGGTGACATAGCGGACCATCACCCCGGGTTCGCAGGCCAACGCCTCGACATCGGTGCCATTGGAGATCCGTGGCAGCCGCACCACGGCCACCCGCAGCCACTGGGTGCCCTCCGGGGGAGCCGGGTGCCCGATCACGCCGTCGGCAATGTGCGCCAGTGAGTCCTCGGCATCGAGCCACAGCGAGTCGCAATACGGCAACACTCCGTAGCTGCGCCGACCGGTCAGCGCCCGCAACTGAGCCAGCCCGGGAGCCAGCAGGTCCGGATCGCCGCGGAACTTGTTGATCACGAATCCGGCCACCAGCGCTTGGTCGGCGCCCGACAGCAGAGCCAGGGTGCCGAACAGGTGCGCGAGCACGCCGCCACGGTCGATGTCGCCGACCACCAGGACCGGCAGCCGAGCGGCCCGGGCCAATCCCATGTTCGCGATGTCGGTGCCCCGCAGATTGATCTCGGTGGGCGATCCGGCGCCCTCGCAGATCACCACGTCGTACTCGGCTCGGAGCGCGGTCAACGCGCCCACCACGACGTCGAGAAGCTCAGGCTTACGGTGCCGGTAGGACGCCGCAGAGACCGTGCCAGCGGCGTGGCCGAGCACCACAACCTGGGCGCAGCGGTCGCTTCCGGGCTTGAGCAGGACCGGGTTGAACCGCACCTCAGGCTCAATCCCGCAGGCCGCGGCCTGCATCGCCTGAGCTCGACCGATCTCCCCACCGTCAGGCGTCACGACCGAGTTGTTGGACATGTTCTGCGCCTTGAACGGCGCCACCGATATCCCACGACGGGCCAGCCACCGGCAGATCCCAGCCACCAGCACACTCTTGCCCGCGTCCGAGGTGGTACCGGCGACCAGCAGCGCACCGCGCACGATTTTGGGCATGATTACGGCAAGGTCAAGATCTCCGCCCCGTCCGCGGTGACGACGAGAGTGTGCTCGAACTGCGCGGTGCGCGTCTTGTCCTTGGTCGTCACCGTCCACCCGTCTGGCCACACGTCGTAGTCGACCGTGCCGAGCGTGATCATCGGTTCGATGGTGAAGGTCATTCCCTGCTCTAAGACGGTGTCCACGGAGGGCTCGTCGTAGTGCAACACGACCAACTTGCCATGGAAGGAGCGGCCGATGCCGTGGCCGGTGAAATCGCGGACCACGCCGTAGCCGAAGCGCTTGGCGTAGGCCTCGATGACCCGGCCGATCACGTTGAGCGCCCGGCCCGGTCGTACCGCGCGGATGCCGCGCATCATCGCTTCGTGGGTCCGCTCGACTAGGAGCCGGTCCTCCTCGGTGACCGCACCGGCGAGGAAGGTGGCGTTGGTATCACCATGCACGCCGCCGATGAACGCGGTGACGTCGATGTTGACGATGTCGCCGTCCTCGATCACGGTCGAGTCCGGGATGCCGTGGCAGATCACCTCGTTCAGCGACGTGCAGCAGGACTTGGGAAAGCTCTTGTAACCCAGGGTCGAGGGATACGCCCCGTGGTCGACCAGGAACTCGTGTACTACCCGATCGACCTCATCGGTGGTCACGCCCGGCCGCACCGTCCGGCCGCCCTCGGCGAGCGCCTGGGCCGCGATCCGTCCCGCCTCCCGCATCGCTTCGATCACGTCGGGCGGCTGGATCAACGGTTCGGTGCACGGACCGGGTCCAGGTTTGCCGACATAGGCCGGTCGCCGGATGGTCGGCGGGACCGGACGCATCGGTGTCTGACGGCCTGGACGCAACGGGGTTCGCACGGGCATGTTGCCTACTCTATGCCGGTCACTGCACACCGAGTGCGGACAGGAAGCGCCCAGAGACGTCCAACGCTGGAGCGGTTGAGCCGGCGCCGACGACGAGAGTGGCGAATGCGACGTCACCGCGGAAACCGACGAACCAGCCATCCGCGCCGGTAGGGCCGTCCTCCGCGGTCCCGGTCGTCCCGAACAGCTGGCCTTGGTCGGCCAAGAATTTCGCGGTGCCGGTGGTCACCGCTTCGCGCGTCATCGCCCGCACCGCGTCGGCGACATCGCGTGGCACCGGCGGTACCGGTCCGAGTGCGGTCTGCGTCGGCATACCCCTGACCAGAATGGGGGTGGGGAGCCGGCCACCGGCATCGATCGTTGCAGCCACCAGCGCCATACCGAAGGGACTGGCCATCACCCGACCCTGCCCGAATCCATTCTCCGCGCGCCGCACCATCGACTCCGAAGGGGGAACCTGACCGGTGACGGTAGTGGCGCCGGCAATGTAGTAGTTCATCCCGATGCCCATCTGGTGCGCCGCATCGGTCAACGCGCCAGTTCCTAGCCGAGCCGCTAGCTGGGCAAACGTGGTGTTGCACGAGTTAGCGAAGGCGATGTGCAGTGGCACCGTGCCCAGGTCAAGGAGGTGATCATTGGGCACGACCCGCTCCCCGACAATCGTGGTCGCTGGACAGGCCACTGGCGAGTTCGGCGTGACCTGCTGGGACTGCAACGCCGCCGATGCGGTGACAATCTTGAAGGTGGACCCCGGTGGGAACCGCCCGGTCAGAGCCAGCGCGCCTTGCGCGTCGGCCGCACTGTTCTGCGCGACGCCGAGAATCTCCCCCGTGGACGGCTGGACCGCTACGATCATCGCCGGGTTGGGCACCGCGTCGACAGCGTGTTCGGCGGCGACCTGCACGCCGCGGTCGACCGTGGTGGTCAGCGTCGGCACCGGACGTGGCTGCTCGGCGGCGAGGGTTTCGACCTCCTGCCCCATCGCGTTCACCGTCACGATCCGCCAACCGGCGGCGTTGTCGAGCTGCTGCTCGACCACTTTGCGCAGGCCCGGCAGCAGCTGGGAGGCGAAGTCCCGGTCCGGCCCGAGCAGCCGCTGCTGCGTGGGAAAGCTCACACCGGGCAGGTCGTCGATCTGATCCCGCACCGTTACGTAGTCCGACTCGCGCAGCATTGCCACCGCGCTGGGTTGTCCCGCCGGGGCCGCGTTGGCTGCCGCGATGATCGACTGCTGGGTGATCTGGGGATCGAAACGTCCCAGCGCAGTTGCCAGCTGGGCAGCCGCTGCGGCCAGGTCCGGGATCGCGCTGCGGTCCAGCGCGACGGTGACCACGGTTTGCGAGGTGAGCAAGGGTGTCCCGACGCGGTCGACCACCGGGGCCGGTTCGGCTGGTATGTCGCGTAGCGTCACGAGCTGATGTGCACCCAGGCGCGGGTGCAGCACCTCTGGAGCCCATCGCACCAGCCAACCGTCGCTGGTGGTCGCAGGCACCAATTCGAAGGCGCCTTGGTAGCGCCACTGCCGGCCCCTACCCAGGTCCCAGACCGCGGCGAACGATGCCGACGCGATGCGGTCGCCGGAACGGATCTCGTCCACAGTGAGCTGCACGTGCTGGGGTTTCAGCTCCTCGCGGAGCTGCCTGATCAGCTCAGTGGCGGCGACCGGATCGTCGGTGAGCCGCCCGGCACCAGCAGTGTCACCTCTCGATACGGCGTCGAGAAACGCAGCCGCCGCGTCGCGCGGGTCCGACCCGAACAGACCGCAGCCCGCCAGCAGGACGGCCATCAGGGCCACCAGCAGTACGGCTACCAAACGTAGTCGGGACACAGGCGCGAGTATGCCTCTTGACTGTTCAGAAGAGCACCGTTGCGAAGCATCCCACCTGGGTGAAACCGACGCGGCGGTACGCAGCGCGGGCCGGCTGGTTGTAGGCGTTGACGTACAGGCTGGCGACCCGGCCCATCTGCTGTAGTCGGGCCACCACGGCCGCGGTCGCACCCGCCGCCAGCCCATGTCCACGCCAATCCGGGTGCACCCACACGCCCTGGATCTGACCCACCGTAGCCGACATCGCGCCGATCTCAGCCTTGAACACCACCTCACCGGCCTCGAACCGGGCGAATGCCCGGCCCGCCGCGATCAACTCCATTACCCTGGACCGGTAACCGGCCCCGCCGTCGGGCAGTCGAGGATCGACCCCGACCTCCTCGGTGAACATCGCCACCGCAGCCGGCAGGTAGCTTTCCAACTCGTCGGAACGCACCGACCGCACCAGGGGGTCCGCGGGCACCCATGGTTGCTCAGCAAGCACCAGCAGCGGCTGGTTCAGACGCTCCTCGCGGGCTGGTCCCCAGCTCTCACCCAGCTCCGACCACAGCCCGAGCACCTGATCGACCGGTCCCACCAGCGACGAGCAGCACCTGGTCCGTCGCGCCGCTCGGTCTGCGAATGCCCGGATCGCCGACGGTCCCCCGCACAGCGGCACGAGGTTGGCGCCAGAAAAGCACAGCCCGTCCAGCCCTCCTTGCGGACCATCGGCGAAACCCCACAGCTCCCCGCCGAGCCGCCATGGATCTAGGCCGCCGTTTTCGATCCGGGCAGCCACCATGCAGGACATCACCGGGTCAATGGCCAGCGCCGCACGGACGCTACGCACGTCACGGTCATCCAGCAGCCGCGCAGCCGCGTACTTGAGCACACCACCTAGAGTGCCAGAACGGCGGATGACTTCCACTGAACGCGCTCACTGAGAACCTTCCGCCAGTCGGAAGGCCTCCTCGATGAGGGTCTCGACGATCTGCGCCTCGGGCACAGTCTTGATCACCTTGCCGCGGACGAAGATCTGTCCCTTGCCGTTGCCCGAGGCCACTCCGAGGTCGGCCTCGCGGGCCTCGCCGGGTCCGTTGACCACACAGCCCATCACGGCCACCCGCAGCGGCACTTCCATGCCTTCCAGACCCGCAGTGACCTCCTCCGCGAGCTTGTAGACATCAACCTGGGCTCGGCCGCAGGACGGGCAGGACACGATCTCCAGCCGCCGGGTCCGCAGGTTCAGCGACTCGAGGATCTGCAGGCCGACCTTGACCTCCTCGACCGGCGGCGCGGACAGCGAAACCCGGATGGTGTCCCCGATGCCCTGGCTGAGCAACGCCCCGAACGCGGTGGCCGACTTGATGGTGCCCTGAAACGCCGGGCCGGCCTCGGTGACCCCGAGGTGCAACGGGTAGTCGCACTGCGCTGCGAGTTGCTCGTAAGCGCGCACCATGATCACCGGATCGTGGTGCTTAACCGAGATCTTGACGTCGTGAAAGTCGTGTTCGGCGAATAGGCTCGCCTCCCACAACGCGGATTCGACCAATGCTTCCGGGGTCGCCTTGCCGTACTTGGCCAAGATCTTGGGGTCTAGCGATCCCGCGTTGACTCCGATCCGGATCGGAATGCCCGCGTCCTTGGCGGCCTGGGCGATCTCGGCCACCCGATCGTCGAACTTCTTGATGTTGCCGGGGTTGACCCGCACCGCGGCGCACCCCGCGTCGATGGCGGCGAAGACGTACTTGGGCTGGAAGTGGATATCGGCGATCACCGGGATCCGTGACTTGCGCGCGATGGCCGGCAGCGCGTCGGCGTCGTCGGCACTGGGCACGGCCACCCGGACGATGTCGCAGCCCGCCGCGGTGAGCTCGGCGATCTGCTGCAGGGTGGCGTTGACGTCAGCGGTGAGCGTGGTGGTCATCGATTGCACGGACACCTGGTGCTCGCTGCCCACGCCCACGGTACCGACCTGCAGCTGTCGGGTCTTGCGCCGCTCGGCGAGCACCGGCGGCGGCATGGCGGGCATGCCAATCATCATCACAAGACCCCCCTTATGAGTGCGGTCATGGGTGCAACCGAATCGGATTGATAATGTCGGCGGTGATGGTCAGAGCACCCACCCCGATGAACACGATCGCGATCGCATAGGTCAGCGGCATCAGCTTCGCGTAGTCCACCGGCGGCCCGTTGGGGCGGCCGGTGGCCCGCCGGATGGCGTTGCGAAGGCTCTCGTAAAGGTTGACCGCGATATGCCCGCCGTCCAGCGGGAGCAACGGCAGGAGATTGAATACCCCGACGAAAAGGTTGAACGCCGAGAGCAGGAAAAGGAAGAACCACCACGCGCCGAAACCGACAGCGTCACCACCGAGCACGCTGACCCCGACCACGCTGATCGGGGAGTCGGGTCGATTCTCCCCGCCGATCCGTTCGAACAGCGCAGGAATCTTCTCCGGGAACTGCTTGAGGCCCTGCCAGGTGTTGGCGAACATCGTGCCGGTGAAGCTGACGGTCTTACCCACCGCGGCCGCCGGGCCGTAATGCAGCGTCACGGCGTCTGGTTGCTGCGGTGTCACGCCGATCGCGCCGACCAGCTTGTCGCCCTGACCACCCAGCGCCGAGACCGGCACCCGGGCCACGTCGACCAGCACGGTGCGCTGCTGCCCGGCCCGTTCGAGCCGGAACTCGGTGGGACCCGAACGGCTTTGGATCGCGCCGATCAGGTCGGTGGAGTTATGCACCGGGGTGCCCGCCACGGCCAGCACACGATCCCCTGGCTGCAGGCCGGCGTTCTTAGCCGGCGCGGGGGAATTTGGCTGGCAAGAATTGTCGGCACGCACCTCAAGGCACTGACTGACCTTGGACACCACCGCGGGGGCCGGCGCCCGGTCAAGGTTGGGCAGCCCGGTCGACACCGCCATCACGTAGATCAGCACAATGCCCACGACGAAGTGGGTCAGCGAGCCCGCCGACAGCACCACCACCCGCTGCCAGGTGGGGAACCGGAAGAATGCCCGCCTGCGGTCGTCCGGATCGGGTAGCTCGTCCATCGCGGTCATCCCCGCGATATCACAGAAACCACCAGCAGGGATCGCTTTAAGGCCGTACTCGGTCTCTCCGCGGCGAAAGGAGAACAGGGTGGGGCCGAAGCCGATGAAGTAGCGGCGCACCTTCATCCCGAAGGCCTTCGCGCTGTACATGTGGCCGGCCTCGTGCAATGCGACGGAGATCCCGATGCCCAGCGCGAACAGCACTACCCCCAGCACGAACGTCACGCGTCACTCCTCACTTCGGACTCCGACCGGCCGGGCTAGTCGGCCGCCCAGCAGTTCCCTGGCTCTGCTCCGAGACCAGTCCTCGGCCGCCAGCACGTCATCCACCGTAGTCGGGTCGGCCCGCCACCCCTGCGCCTCACCCAGCACGGCCGCCACCGTGTCGACGATCTCACGGAAGGAGATGCGGCGCTCGAGGAAGGCGGCCACCACCTCCTCGTTGGCCGCGTTGAACACCGCGGGCACGCACCCACCGGCGGCACCCGCCTCCTTGGCCAGCTCGATGGCAGGGAACGTCTCGGTATCCACCGGTTCGAAGGTCCAGGTCGTCGGCTTGGCGAAGTCGTAAGCCGGGGCCGCGTCGGCGACCCGGTCCGGCCAGCCCAGCGCCAGCGCGATCGGCAGTCGCATGTCCGGTGGGCTGGCCTGGGCGATCGTGGAACCATCGGTGAAGGTGACCATCGAGTGAATCACCGACTGCGGGTGCACCACGACGTCGATGCGATCGTAGGGAATGCTGAAGAGCAGGTGCGCCTCGATCAGTTCGAGGCCCTTGTTCACCAGGGTGGCCGAGTTCACCGTCACCACCGGCCCCATCCGCCAGGTCGGGTGCGCCAGGGCCTGCTCAGCGGTGACTCCGTCGAGCTCGTCGCGGTGGCGCCCGCGGAAGGGCCCTCCGGACGCGGTGAGCACCAACCGGGACACCTCCGCCCGGCTGCCGGCACGCAGGCATTGGGCCAGCGCCGAGTGCTCGGAGTCGACCGGCACGATCTGGCCGGGCGCGGCGGCGCGGGTGACCAGGGTGCCCCCAGCCACCAGGGACTCCTTGTTGGCCAGCGCAAGGACGGCGCCACTGCGCAGCGCCGCCAGCGTCGGCGTCAGGCCGCGGGAACCGGTCACTCCGTTGAGCACCACGTCAGCGGGCTCGGTCGTGACGAGCTCGGCCGCTGCCTCGGGACCGACCAGGATTCGGGGCATCCGGTAGCCGCCCCGGTCGTACCCGCATCGCTGCGCCTCGGCGAACAGCGCCAGCTGCAGATCCTGCGCCGCCCGGCCGCGGGCCACTGCCACCGCGGGTGCGCCGGTCGCCAGCACCTGCGCGGCCAGCGCCTCCGGGTTCGCACCTCCAGCGGCGAGCCCAACCACGCGGAAGCGACGGGGGTTGCGCTGGATCACGTCCAGTGCCTGGACGCCGATCGACCCGGTGCTACCGAGCAGCAGTACCGTGCGTGGCCGATCTGACAGGTCCATCTACGTCATTGTTCCCGATGGCAGCGCTGTTAAGCGTGCACGGTGGTGAGTCTGCGCTGGCCGGGCGGTGGTATGCGATGATGTTGGCGTGACCGTGACTGATCAGCACCCCGCCGACCAGGACTCGACCCACGGCGTGCAGCCAATCCCCGGCTTGGAGCCGGACGAGGAGCCGTCAGCCGCATGGGGCTGGCATGGCACTCCGCAGCGCGCCGGCAAGATCGCTGGTTGGTTCACCGCCTTCGCGCTGTTCGCGATGCTGATCGGGAACAACGAAGGTCACGTGGGTGACTTCTTCCTGGTCGCCCCCGGCACGATACTTGTGGTGATGCTGATCGCCAGCCACTTCAAGGCCCGCAAAGCCAAGCGGCGCTGAGGATCGGCGGGTGGCCGGCACCCGCGGCTCCCCCGCCGTCGAGCTGGAAGTCGGCCGGCGAACCGTCCGGATCACCAACCCGCAGCGGGTGTACTTCCCCGCGCGAGGCGAGACGAAGATCGACCTGGTGCGCTACTACCTCGCGGTCGGCGACGGCATCGTTCGCGCCTTGCGCGGACGTCC
The DNA here is from genome assembly GCA_023252195.1 of Pseudonocardiales bacterium. Taxonomy (GTDB): domain Bacteria; phylum Actinomycetota; class Actinomycetes; order Mycobacteriales; family Pseudonocardiaceae. Next base: position 296,515 of record JAHEXI010000002.1, on the reverse strand, counting down.
CTGCATGTTGCACCGGTTCCCCACCGGAGTCACCGGCCCCAAAGTGCACCAGAAGCGGCTGCCGGCCGGCGCCCCGCCCTGGGTGCAGACGGTGCGGGTGGACTTCCCTTCCGGGCGCTCCGCGGACGAGCTGTGCGTCACCGATCTCGCCGACGTGATCTGGGCGGTGCAGATGAGCACTGTGGAATTCCATCCGTGGAACACTCGGGCCACTGAAGTGGAGCGCCCCGACGAGTGGCGCATCGATCTGGACCCGCAACCCGGCACCGGGTTCGTCCAGGCCCGCCAGGTGGCCGCGGTGGTGCAGGAGGTGCTGTCCGAACTCGGCGCGGTGGGCTGGCCGAAAACCTCGGGGGGCCGGGGCATGCACGTCTACGTGCGGATCGAGCCGCGCTGGAGCTTCACCGACGTGCGGCGCGCGGCCCACGCCTTCGCCCGTGAAGTGGAGCGGCGCGCACCGGAGCTGGTCACCACCGCGTGGTGGAAGCGAGACCGGATCGCCGCGGTTTTCGTCGACTGGAACCAGAACACCCGCGACCACACGATCCGCGGCGCGTACTCGGTGCGCGGCGTACCCGAGGCTGTGGTGTCCACCCCGCTGCGCTGGGACGAGGTGCGCGACGCGGAACCCGGTGACTTCACCCTAGCCACGGTGCCCGAGCGGTTCGCCCGCCTGGGCGACGTGCACGCCGGCATCGACGACACGGTGTTCTCGCTAGAACCGCTCCTCGAGTGGGCCGACCGCGACGAGCGCTAGACCGGGCGGTTTTCCCAGTGTGATCAGCGCTGCTGCCCCCGAACTAAACAGCAGCGCTGTCCGAGGGCGGTGGAACAGCTCTGCTGTGGAGTTCGGGAAGCTGAGAGCACCCAAACGGTCAGGCGCTGGTGAGGACGTCGGCGAGGTGGAAGCGGACAGGGCGCTCGAGCTGGTCGTAGGTGCAGGAACGCGGTTCGCGATCGGGGCGCCAGCGGACGAACTGGGTGGTGTGCCGGAACCGCACGCCTTCCATGTAGTCGTAGCGCACCTCCACAACACGCTCTGCGCGCAACGGTACGAACGACAGGTCCTTGCCGGCGTTCCACCGGCTGGTCTCAGACTTGCGCGGGGTGCGCTCCCCCTCCTCCTGCCGGGCCCAGGCCCACGGATGATCGTCGAAACCGGTGACGAGCGGCTGCAGCTCGGTCAGCAGTTCCCGGCGCCGAGCCATCGGGAACGCCCCGACCACGCCCACCGACACGAGGACACCCCGGTCGTCGTAGAGGCCCAGCAGCAGCGAACCGATCGCGTCCGGGCCGGATTTGTGCAGCCGGTAGCCGGCGACGACACAGTCGGCGGTGCGCTCATGCTTGATCTTGGTCATCACCCGCTTGTCCGGCTGGTAGCGCAAATCGAGACCCTTTGCGATCAGCCCGTCCAGGCCGGCACCTTCGAACTGATCGAACCACCGGCACGCGACGTCATGGTCCTGCGTCGCCGGCGTGACATACACCGGCGCGACGGCGCCGGCGAGCGCCTCCTCCAGCGCCGCGCGGCGGTGCGCGAGCGGTTCTTGGGTGAGGTCGTCATCGCCCAGCGCGAGCAGGTCGAAGGCGATGAAGCTCGCCGGGGTCTGTTCGGACAGCAGCCTGACTCGGCTGGCGGCAGGGTGGATGCGCTGCTGCAACGCCTCGAAATCCAGGGTGTTGCGGTCCTGATCGGCGATGATGATCTCACCGTCGATCACCGCGCGGGACGGGAAGTTCGCCAGCACCGCGACGACGATCTCAGGGAAGTATCGGGTCATCGGCCGCTCCTTGCGGCTGCCGATCTCGACCTCGTCACCGTCCCGAAAAATGATCGACCTGAAGCCGTCCCATTTCGGTTCATAGTGCTGGCCGGTGGGAATCGCGGCGGCAGGCTTGGCCAGCATCGGCGCGACAGGCGGCATGACGGGAAGGTCCACGGGCTCCAGTGTCCTCGCGCTCGCCGATCATGCGCCGCTGCCGGTGCCGCTGCGCCGGAACCGGCGGGACGCCGTCGTGAACTCGACGCGACCGACCTCTCAAGTGAGCGCGAACGTCGGTAACGCCGAGTTCACGACATTGTCGGCTGGGATGCCGCGAGCTGGCCGCAGGCGGCGGCGATCTCGCGGCCGCGGGTGTCCCGGACGGTGCAGGCCACCCCGGCGGCCTGGACTCGCGCGACGAACTCCTCCTGCGCGGGGCGCAGGCTGGCATCCCATTCGCTACCCGGGGTGGGGTTGAGCGGGATCAGGTTCACGTGTACCAGCGCGCCCAGGCGTTCGCGCAATAGCCTGGCCAGCAGGTCGGCCCGCCAGGGTTGGTCGTTGACGTCGCGGATCAGCGCGTACTCGATGGAGACCCGGCGTCCCGTGATGTCGGCATAATGCCGCGCGGCATCGAGCACTTCGGCGACCTTCCACCGACGGTTCACCGGGACCAACGTGTCCCGCAACTCGTCATCCGGGGTGTGCAGCGACACCGCGAGGGTGACCTGCAGTCCTTCGGCGGCCAGCCGCCGGATCGCTGGCACCAGCCCCACTGTCGACACCGTCACCGACCGTTGCGACAGCCCCAGCCCGTCCGGGGCGGGGTCGATGATCCGGCGGACGGCCGTCACCACCCGCTGGTAGTTGGCCAGCGGCTCGCCCATGCCCATGAACACCACGTTGGACAGCCGACCGGGGCCACCGGTCAGCTCACCGTCGCGCATCGCAGCTGCGGCGGCGCGGACCTGATCGACAATCTCCGAGGTAGACAGGTTGCGGGTCAGCCCAGCCTGCCCGGTCGCACAGAACGGGCACGCCATCCCGCAGCCCGCCTGGCTGGAGACACACACCGTGGCCCGGCCCGGGTAGCGCATCAGCACGCTCTCGGTCAGCGTCCCGTCCACCGCGCGCCACAGCGTCTTGCGGGTGGTGCCGCTGTCGCAGCAGACGTGCCGCACCGGGGTGGCCAGTTCCGGAAGCAACGCCGCAACAAGCCGGTCCCGTCGTGCCGCGGGCAGGTCGGTCATCGCAGCCGGGTCGGTGCTCAGCCGGGTGAAGTAGTGCCGGGCCAGTTGGTCGGCGCGAAATGCCGGCTCCCCCAGCTCAGTCACGACCGCGCGACGCTCATCGCGGTCGAGGTCGGCGAGGTGCCGCGGCGGCATTCCGCGGCGCGAAACCTCGAATACCAAGGGCAGCGCAGTCATCGCGCTTTCCAGTGTCCCACGGTGAGAACGGTGGGCTCGCGGCGCAGGTGCAGGCGGTAGCGGACGGGAACGGTCAATCCCGAGGTCTGGGCGATCGCCCGCGCCGCCACCTTCGGAGTGAACTCGATGCGCAGGGCGTCCTCCAGGTCACCACGAGTGCGAAACCGCCAGATGGTGTCCACCCGGCGGCAGTCGAAACCCTGGGCAGCGAAGAACGCCTCGACGGCGGCCGGTCGGTAGCGGGGCGCCGCCGCGCACAACCACTCGCCATAAAGGCCGTTGGTCCCGTCCAGGTCGATCACGACCGTGGTACCGCCCGGGCGCAGCACCCGGCGCGCCTCGCCCAGTCCGCGTTCGCAACCTGGGCCGAAGAAGTATGCGACGCGGGCGTGCACCAGATCGACGCTGGAGTCGGGCAGCGGCAGCCGTTGAGCGCATCCGACGAGCACCCGGATGCGTGCCTGGTCAGCAACCCGTCGGCGGCCTCTAATCACCAGCGGAAGGTGTGGCTCCACGCCGACCACGCTGCGAGCCCGTTCGGCGAAGTGAGGCAGATGAAACCCGTCCCCGCAGCCGATGTCGGCGACGTCGGCGCCACCCCAGTCGATCTGATCGGCCAATGCCGCCCACAGCGCCCCGTCTGCATCGACCGCCTGGTTTTCCCGCTCGTAGACCTCAGGCCAGTTCCAGATGTTGGGGCTAGCCAGCACACCTGGATCGGTCACCGGTCTATTGTGCCTGCGCGCGAAGCACCAGCCGGAATCTTGTACTGTCGCGCAGTGACCGAGGACACACCATTTTTTCCGGGACTCGTCTGCTGGATCGACGTATCAAGCATTGATCCGGCCCGCAGTCGCGACTTCTACGCTGGGTTGTTCGGCTGGACCTACGACATCGACCCAGACCCTGGCAGCGGGAGTTACACCATTGCGCTGCGTGGCGGTGCACCGGTGGCTGGCCTGGCAGGCGTTCCGGTAGAGGCAGACCAACCGGTCGCCTGGCGGCTGTATCTGGCAAGTGCCAACATCGTGCACACCGCCGACATGGTCACTCAGTGGGGCGGGCAGGTGCTCTATGGGCCGGTGGACGCGCCGGGACAAGGCAGCGTGTTCATCGGGGCGGACCCGACCGGCGGGGTGATCGGCTTCTGGGAGCCGGGTCCGCCGTGGATGTTTCATACCACCGACCCCGGGTCGCTGATCTGGGCCGAGTTGAACACCTGGGATGGCCAACTGGCCGACGAGTTCTACGCGAACCTGTTCGGCTACCAGCAGCATCAGATCGGTGACGGCCGATATGTGGACTACACCACCTGGTCGCGGGGTGGGCCGACGATGCTGGCCAGGCTTCAGATGAACGAGGACTGGGCCCGCGAAATCCCCGCGCACTGGATGCTCCACTTCGCGGTGGACCCGCAGATCGGCACCGACGGTACGGTCAATCGGGTCCTCGATCTCGGCGGGCGGGTGGAGATTTATCCCTACGACACCGAGTTGGGTCGGATCGCGCGGGTCGCCGACCCCTCGGGGGCCAACTTCGCACTGATCGATCCCACCGTGCGGGTCCTGCCGCCGCCGACCAGCATCGCCGACGAGTCCGGTTACCTCCACAACCACTAGAGCGGGACGAGCAGGCTCAGCAGCAGCCAGGCCACGACCGCCGAAGGCAGCAGTGAGTCGAGGCGGTCCATCAATCCACCGTGGCCGGGCAGCATGGTCCCCATATCCTTGACGCCCAGATCGCGCTTGATCAGCGATTCGATCAGATCCCCTCCGGTAGCGGTGAGCACGATCGTCGCCCCGAACAACACCCCGAGCCAGGGCTGCCCGTCCAACAGGAAGGTCACCGACAGAGCACCTGCCGCGGTCCCGACCAGCAGGGATCCGATGAAGCCCTCCCAGGACTTCTTCGGACTGATCAATGGTGCCATTAAGTGCCGGCCGCCCAGGACGCCGGTGGCGTAGCCGCCAACGTCCGAACCCACCGCGGCGAGCATCAGGCACAGGACCCGCGCCGCTCCGTCAGCCGGTATTACCAGCAACGTCGCGAACGCGGCGAAACCTGCCACGTAAGCCGCGCTGAACACCGAGGCGCTGACGTCGCGGACATACCCCGCCGCGCCACTGGGAAAGCGCCACACCAGGCAAGCCAGCGCCGTGATCACGAATGCGAGGAGTATCCCGTCGCGGCCGAACGGCCAGGCCAGCCACACCATCGCTTGACCACCGAGCAGCACCGGTGGCAATGAGACCGCGATACCCCCGCGGCGCATGGCGCCGGCCAGCTCCCAGCTGGATATCGCCACGGCCGCGGCAACGATCCCGATGAACACATGTCGCACCGTGAACAACGCGACCAGGATTCCCGAAAACAGCAGCACCCCGACGGCGATCGCAGCCCACAGGTTCCGGCCCGCCCGGGGAGCACCGAGACGCTGCGCTGGGTGCGCGGCGGACGTGGGTTGCTCGGGCGAACCGTTGGCAGCCACTCAGACCTCGAGCAGTTCAGATTCCTTGTGCTTGACAAGCTCGTCGATCTGTCCCACGTATCGGTGCGTGAAGGCCTCGAGTTCCTTCTCTGCCCGTGCCACGTCGTCCTCACCTGCCTCGCCGTCGCGACCGATACGGCTGAGCTGTTCCTTGGCTTTGCGACGGATATTGCGAATGGACACCTTGGCGTCTTCGCCCTTGGAATGCGCCACCTTGACCAGGTCCCGGCGGCGTTCCTGAGACAACTGCGGGATGAGCACCCGGATGATCATCCCGTCATTAGTGGGATTCACGCCCAGGTCGGAGTCCCGGATCGCCTTCTCCATCGGCCGCAGCTGGCTCGGATCGTAGGGCTTGATCACGGCCATCCGAGCCTCGGGAACCGAGACGCTAGCCAGTTGGATCAAGGGCGTGGCCGAGCCGTAGTAGTCTACGACGATCTTGGAGAACATCGTGGGGCTGGCCCGACCGGTCCGTACTGTGGCGAGATCCTCCTTGGCCACTGTTACGGCCTTCTCCATCTTCTCCTCGGCGTCGAAGAGGGTGTCGTCGATCACGGCTGCTCCTTGTGAACTAGCGTTATGCCGCAGAGCTGACCAGGGTCCCGATGGGCTCGCCACGTACTGCCCGGGCGATGTTGCCTTCGGTGAGCAGATTGAACACGATAATCGGGAGCTTGTTGTCCATGCACAGGCTGAATGCGGTCGCATCCGCGACTTTGAGGCCGCGTTCGAGTACCTCGCGATGGGTGATGTGGGTGAACATCGTGGCCGAAGGATCGATCTTCGGGTCTGCGGTGTACACCCCGTCGACCGCCTTGCCCATCAGTAGAACTTCGCAACAGATTTCCAGCGCCCGCTGAGCACCGGTGGTGTCGGTGGAGAAGTAGGGCATCCCCACGCCGGCCCCGAAGATCACTACTCGGCCTTTCTCAAGGTGCCTGATCGCTCGGCGCGGAATGTATGGCTCGGCGACCTGACCCATCGTGATGGCCGTCTGCACCCGGGTGTCGATCTTATGCTCACGTTCCAGAAAGTCCTGCAGGGCAAGGCAGTTCATCACCGTGCCGAGCATTCCCATGTAGTCAGCGCGGGACCGTTCCATCCCGCCCTGCTGGAGTTCTTCGCCACGGAAGAAGTTCCCCCCGCCGATCACCACCGCCATCTGCACCCCGCTGGCGACCACGTCGGCGATCTGCCGCGCGACAGTCTTGACTACCTCCGGGTCTACCCCGACTCCACCGCCGCCGAACATCTCACCGCCGAGCTTGAGTAGCACTCTGCGGTATTCGGGAGCCACCAGCCGGTCGACCATCGGTGTCAGGCCTGGCCGACCTCGAAGCGGGCGAAGCGCCGCACAACCATGCCGGCCTCGTCCAGCAACGCCTTGACGGTCTTCTTGGATTCCTGCACGGAAGACTGCTCCAGCAACACGGCGTCTTTGAAGAAACCGTTGAGACGGCCTTCGACGATCTTCGGTAGCGCCTGCTCCGACTTGCCTTCCTGACGAGCGGTCTCCTCGGCGATGCGCCGTTCGTCGGCCAGCACGTCGGCCGGCACCTCGCTCCGAGTGACATAGCGCGGCTTCATCGCGGCGACCTGCATCGCCACTGCTCGAGCCGTCTCCGCTGAACCGCCGTCATACTCGACGAGCACGCCCACCGCGGGCGGCAGGTCGGAAGCACGGCGGTGCAGGTAGGTGGCCACCTCGCCGTCGAAAGACACTACCCGGCGCAATTGCAACTTCTCACCGATCTTGGCCGAGACGTCCTGCACCGCGTCATCGACCGTGCCGCCGTTGAGCTGCGCCTGCGCGAGCATCTCCGCGTCGCCGGGCCGGGTCCGGATCGCCTCAGCGACGATCTTGCTGGCGAGCTCCCGGAAGTCGGCGCCCTTGGCCACGAAGTCGGTCTCGCAGTTGAGCTCGATCATCACGCCGCCCTCGGCGGCCACCAGCCCATTGGCAGTGGTGCGCTCAGCACGCTTGCCGACGTCCTTAGCACCCTTGATCCGCAGCAGTTCGACCGCCCGGTCGAAGTCGCCCTCGGATACTTCGAGGGCCTTTTTGCAATCCATCATCCCGGAACCAGTCAGGTCCCGGATCCGCTTCACATCGGCGGCTGAGTAATTCGCCATCGTGACTTTACCGTCCTGGAGATTTCGTTATCGGATCAAAGCAGATCGGGCAGCCGACCTCTTAGGACTGAGACACGCCGTTGTTGGCGGCCATAGGTTCCGCCGGCGACAGCTCGGCTTCCTGTTCCCCAACGTTGGTTGAGGCAGGGGTGATAGAGGCAGGGGTGATAGAGGCAGGGCCGCCGGCGACAGGGCTGCCAGCGACTGGGCTGCCGGGCACGAGGGCACTCGAGACCATCAGCTCCTGCTCCCATTCCGCCAGCGGCTCGTGAACAGTGGCCCCGACCTCGGGCTTGTCCGAGCCATCGGCTCCGGCAGAACGTCCGCCCCGCGACATCAAGCCGTCGGCGGTGGCGTCGGCCACCACCCGAGTGAGCAGCGCCGCGGAGCGGATCGCATCGTCGTTGCCCGGGATGGGGTAGTCGACCTCGTCGGGATCGCAGTTGGTATCCAGGATGGCCACCACCGGAATGCCCAGCTTGCGGGCCTCACCGACGGCGATCTGCTCCTTTTTGGTGTCGACGATCCACACCGCACTGGGCACCCGCTGCATGTCCCGGATCCCACCCAGCGTCTTCTCCAGCTTGTCCTTCTCCCGGGTGCGCATCAGGATCTCTTTCTTGGTCAGCCCGGAGAAACCACCGGTCTGTTCCATGGATTCGAGTTCCTTGAGGCGCTGTAGGCGCTTGTGCACGGTGGAGAAGTTCGTGAGCATGCCGCCCAACCAGCGGTGGTTCACGAAGGGCATGCCGACTCGCTGCGCGTGATGCGAGATCGCTTCCTGGGCCTGCTTCTTGGTGCCGATGAACAGGATTGAACCGCCGTGAGCCACGGTCTGCTTGATGAACTCGTAGGCTCGGTCGATGTAGGTCAACGTCTGCTGCAGGTCGATGATGTAGATGCCGTTGCGCTCGGTGAAGATGTAGCGTTTCATCTTCGGGTTCCAGCGGCGGGTCTGGTGCCCGAAGTGCACGCCGGAGTCGAGCAGCTGCTTCATGGTGACGACGGCCATAGCCGGTGCACACCTCAATGTGTCAGGCGCGTTGGCTTGCGCCAGCACGCTCATGCGGTTGTCACGGCGGGCCGGGTTGGACCGCCGTCCTGGCGCCAGGCCAGCGGCCGGACCCCGTGCGATCAAGACCGCGACGAGGACCGCCGGACGCTGAGGCCCCGGTAGGGCGCAGCGCTGGCGCGCGAAGTCGACCCGCACGCGAGTCGCGTGTTCAGTGTACGACCTGCCTAGGTCCAACCGCAGTCCAGGTGGTCGCACAGTCCACAGTTGTCCACAGTGCCCGCTTCATCCCCAACCACCGGCCTGGTAGCTGGGCAGCCGGCCGCAACGCGATGACGCTGTCGGTGTGTCCCGCAACCTTGTCGCCACCGTGCTCATCGCGCTTACCTGCGGTGCGCCGGTGGGGCTGTCCCACCTAGCCGGGTGGCCTGATCATGCAGTCCCGACCACAGCCCTGGCCGCTGTGGTGCACCAAGCCGGAGCTGATGACATCGGCGACGAACCCGGGCGCCGGTTTGGCTGGCCACTTCCCGTTTCTCCGACCGTGGTCCGGGCTTTCCACCCGCCGGCGGTGCGGTACGGGCCGGGACATCGAGGCGTTGACCTCGCGTCTGCGGCGGGAGCTGCGGTGCTCGCCGCTGGCGCCGGCACGGTGGTATTCGCCGGCATCGTGGCCGGCCGCGGTGTGGTGTCGGTGGACCATCCAGGGGGACTGCGCACGACGTATGAGCCGGTGTCCCCCACCGTCACCGCTGGCGATCGGGTAGGCAGGGGTCAGCGGATCGGCACTGTGCAGCCCGGCCACTTGGGCTGCCCCGTCATCGCCTGCCTGCACTGGGGCGTCCTGCGCCGCCTGCCGGAAGGCGCAGCGCCGGATACAGAACAAGACACGCAATATCTGGACCCACTGCGACTGCTCGCCGGCACCCGGGTGCGCCTGCTGCCCGTCGATGACCAGGGGGATCAGCGATGATGTCGGGTGCGCAGCTGCCTCAACCAGCGGACGCTTCCAGTAACTTGCTCCGGAGCCGGAGTACCGCCCTGGTGTGCAGCTGGCATACCCGTGATTCCGTGACGCCGAGCACCCGGCCGATTTCGGCGAGGGTGAGGTTCTCGAAGTAATAGAGCGAGACCACTACTCGATCCCGGTCGGTGAGCTGCGAGACCGCCTCAGCAAGCAGGCGCCTGCTCTCCACGGAATCGAGCACAGCGCCCGGCTCCTGCGCGGTGTCGTCAGGCAGCGTCTCGGCGATCGACGTGCCGCCGCGACCCACCGCCATCAGCTCGTCCAGCGCGATCACGCTGGTGAGCTGTAGCTGGGCATAGAGCTCGCGCAGATCGGCGACGCTGATACCGAGCTCCACCGCCACTTCCGCGTCAGTAGCCGAACGCTGCAACCGGCTCTCCAAGCGTTCCAGCGCGCGCTCCACCTCACGGGCCCGGCTGCGCACCGAGCGGGGCACCCAATCCTGGGCGCGCAGCTCGTCGAGGATCGCGCCCCGGATTCGCTGCATCGCGTAGGTCTCGAATTTCAATCCGCGCTCGGGCTCGAACCGGCTGATGGCGTCCCAGAGACCGAACACGCCCGACTGCACCAGGTCCGCGATGTCGACATGGGCGGGTAGTCCGGTGCCAACCCGGCCAGCCACGTACTTGACCAATGGCGCATAGTGCAGGAGCAGGCGGTCACGCAGAGTCGCGTCGCGATGCTGCCCGTAGGCCTGCCACAACGCCACGATGCCAGCGTCTACGTCCCCGATCCTGCCGCCCGCAGTCCCGCTACCGGCCGTGAAGCCGGCAGTGGATACCGCGGTCAGGACGCGGTCACGACCCCCTGGGGACTCAGGAACGGGGGTGGCTCCGGTCATGGATCGCCTTCAGCCTCTCGACAGTCACATGCGTGTAGAGCTGCGTGGTGGCGAGCGTAGCGTGACCGAGTAACTCCTGAACGGCGCGCAGATCTGCGCCGCCCTCCAGCAGATGGGTCGCGGCGCTGTGCCGCAGGCCGTGCGGACCCATATCCGGCGCATCCCGCACCGCAGCGACTATGTCGTGCACGACGGTACGGATAATCCGCTGATCGACTCGACCCCCGCGCGCTCCGAGGAACAGCGCCGCTGCTGAATGCGGTTGCGCGAGTGCCGGGCGCCCTCGCTCGAGCCAACGCAGCACCGCGCGTTGCGCGGGCAGCCCATAGGGCACTGCGCGTTCCTTGGCGCCCTTGCCGAGTACCCGGACCAGACGCCGCTGTGTGTCGATATCGCCAAGGTCAAGACCGCACAGTTCAGCGACGCGAATCCCGGTCGCGTACAACAGCTCCGTCACGGCATGGTCTCGCAAGGCGATCGGATCCTCCTCGGCGGCACCGCGTTGCGCAGCATCCAGTGCGGCGGCAGCCTGTTGCGGATGCAGCACCGCGGGCAAGGCTCGCTGCGGGCGCGGCGCGACCAGCCGCCACCCCGGGTCGTTGTCCAGCACACCGGCGCGAGTAGCCCAGGCAGTGAACGCCCGGACCGCCGCCACCCGCCGGGCCAGCGTGCTACGCCGATGACCTTTGCGGTGCTGTGTGCCCAACCAGCCGCGTAGCAACGCAAGGTCCAACGCCGCGAGATCATCGCAACCCGCATCGACCAGATACTGCAACAACGCGGTGACATCACCGCGGTAAGCGCGCACCGTATGCGGCGACATCCCGCGCACTGAGCTCAGATGGGCCGCGAAGCACTCCCGATGCGCGGTCAACGCGTCCGGTAGCGAGTCCGACGCTGGAAGGTCCTCGCTCATCCGCCGGACGCTGCGCTGCCGCCGGCGCCACGTCAAGCACCGCCACGCCCTCATTCATAGAGCACCGTCGGGCACCACCCGGTGCCAGCCACTCGTTCCGCATCCCACGAGACCCTGCAGCTCCAGCAACGGCAGCGCGGAGCGCACCCGGTGCAGCGGCACCCCGGAATCGCGTACCAGCTGCTCAGGATGCCTGGGAGAGCGCGCCGGCATTGCCTCGTACACCGCCAGCAGTTCCGGGTTCAGCCCGTCGGTGCACCGGCGCGGGACGCTCAACAGGGGTGCGAGGTCCGCACCGATCCGCCCTACCGCCTCCACCACCTCTGCCGGCCGAGTGACCAACACCGCCTGCTCCTCACGTACCAGCAGGTGGCAGCCGACCGACAACGCCGACGTGACCGGACCCGGCACCGCCATCACAACCCGGCCGAGCGCGGCAGCGGCGGCTGCGGTGCGCCGAGCGCCGCTGCGCACACCGGCCTCCACGACCACGGTGCCGGCCGCGAACGCGGCGATCAGACGGTTACGGACCAGGAAGCGGTGTCGCGCGGGCCAACCGCCCGGTGGATACTCGCTGATCACCGCACCGCTGCCAGCGATCCGGTCGAGCAGTCTTTGGTGACCTGCCGGGTAGGCCCGGTCCAGGCCACAGGCCTGCACCGCAACAGTGCTGCCCTCAGCGGCCAGCGCGCCCCGGTGCGCGGCACCGTCAATGCCGAACGCCGCGCCGGAGATTACCGCAAAACCGCCTTCGGCGAGTTCGTAGCCGAACTCGGCCGCGACGTGCTCCCCGTATCCGGTCGCGGCCCTGGCCCCCACCACCGCCACCGCCCGCTCGGCGAGCTCGTCGAGACGGCCGGCGCCCCGCATCCAGAGCGCCACCGGGGCCCGCCAGCGATCGTCAGCCTGCGCGCCGGGTGTGGTGAAGCAGGTGAACGCCTCGGCGGGCCACTCGGCATCCTCGGGAATGACCAACCTTCCGCCCAGCGTGGCGACGGCCGAAAGGTCGGTTTCGGCCCGATCGTCTGCTCGGCGGGCTGCCGTCTCCGCGGCCACCCGGGCGGATACCTGTCCCGCGGTCACCAGCTGGGCCGCCCGCACCGGACCTGCATCGCTGATCAGCTCGCAGAGCGCGGGGGCCGGCGGCTCGGCGACCCGGCTGAGGTAGGCACGCGCCCGCCGCAGCTCCCGCTGGCCCGGTGTCATGCCGCCCGCCGATCTCGCAGCCCCATCGCGGCGCTCACGTCCTCGGCCAACGGACGGTCCCGCCCGGCCAGGTCAGCCACCGTCCACGCCAACCGCAGAGTGCGGTCCGCTCCTCTCGCTGTGACCATTCCGCGATGCAGCGCTGCCGCGATCGGTTCGGTCACCGCCCGCGGCAGCCGGAACCGCCGCCGCAGCACCGGACCGGGCACCTCGGCATTGGTGCTCCAGCCGGTGCCCACCCACCGCGCCCGAGCTGCTTCACGGGCCCTGAGCACCCGTGCGCGCACGATCGCGGTGCTCTCCGGCTCGGCGTCGGACTCACCCATGTCCTTGACCGGACGCATCGCCACCCGCAGGTCCACCCGGTCCAGTAGCGGCCCGGACAGTCGACCCAGGTACCGCCTGCGCGCCGACGGGGCGCACGTGCAGTCTCGCTCGTCGGGCGGAGCGCACGGGCACGGATTAGCCGCCAGCACAAGCAGACACCGCGCCGGGTATCGCACCGCCCCGTCCCGGCGGGCCAACCGGATCTCGCCATCCTCCAGCGGCGTGCGCAGCGCCTCCAGCGATCGCGGTCCGAACTCCGCGACCTCGTCGAGGAACAGCACCCCACGGTGCGCGCGGCTCACCGCGCCCGGTTTGGCCAACCCCGAGCCACCCCCGACCAACGCAGCAACCGAGCTGGTGTGGTGTGGCGCAACGAAAGGGGGAAGCGTGATCAGCGGCGTCTCCGGCGATAGCAGGCCAGCCACCGAGTGCACTGCGGTCACCTCGAGCGCCTCCTGATCGGTCAGCGCCGGCAGCAGCCCCACCATCCGCTGCGCCAACATGGTCTTGCCCGTGCCCGGCGGCCCGGTGAGGAACAGATGGTGGCCCCCGGCAGCGGCGACCTCCACCGCCCAGCGGGCGTCTCCTTGTGCCAGCACGTCGCGGAGATCGGGGACCGTCACCGAGGGTGCCGGGCGCGGCGGGCCCGAGCAGGCCAACCCGACGGTGGGGTTGCGCAACCAGCTGAGCACCTCCTTGAGGCACGTCGCGCCGCGCACCTGGATCCCGTCCACCAGGGAGGCCTCGGCGAGGGAGGCGGTCGGCACCACCACCTGACCGATGCCGACCTGACGCGCCGCAAGCACGGCGGGCAACACCCCGCGTACCGGGCGCAGCCGGCCGTCGAGGGCCAGCTCCCCGATCAACACCAATCCGCACAGCCGCTCGCCGGGAATCCGACGGTCAGCGGCCAGCAAGGCGCACGCCAGTGCGACGTCATAGCTGCTCCCGCCCTTGGGCAGGGTGGCAGGCGACAGCGCGAGGGTCATCCGCCGCGACGGCCACCGCTCACCCGAGTTGAGCACCGCGGCCCGTACCCGGTCCCGCGCCTCGGACAAGGCGGTATCGGGCAGGCCAACCATGTGCAGCCCCGGCAGTCCCGGACCGATATCGGCCTCGATCTCCACCAGCATCCCGTCAACCCCGTGCAGCGCTACCGCCCAAGCGCTGGCCAGCGACATCAGAACGCACCTTGGAGATGTTCCACGGTCACCGGACCGTCCGGGGGACACATCACCGCCACGATGTCGAACCGGATCTCACACCAGCCGACTCGATACGTGCGCAGCCACTGCGCCGCGACCCTCCTGATCCGAGCCGCTTTCGCCGCCGTCACAGCCTCGGCCGGTTCCCCATACCCGCTGCCCGACCGGGTCTTCACCTCGCAGATGACAAGGCGCTCGCCATCAGTTGCGATCAGATCAACCTCGCCGTCGCGGCACCGCCAGTTACGCGAGAGCAGCACGAGCCCGGTGTCGGCGAGATAGTCCGCCGCCAGGTCCTCCCCCCGTTTGCCCAGCTCGTCGCTACGGCGGTCCGCCGGCTGCGCCGTCGTCTCCATCTCGATCTCTCCGTCCCTCGGCGATCTTTAGCCATCAGGCTGCCGGGTCCGGGGAGCGCGGTCGATGTCACGCGGGCCAGCCTGTGGACAACCGGGCGGGTGTGGACAAGTAGCGCGCGCAGTGCCGGTGGCCACGCGAGGTGTCAGGGTGACGTGATAGCGCATGTTTGATTGGCGAGTGATCACCCCGCTCGGCCAGACGCTGCCTCGGTGTTGGGCAGACTGTTGAGGAGCAGCCGACCGGACTGGCGTTTGCGCAGGCAAATCACGATGGCGAGGGATTATTGAGATCTGACGATCAGGACAAAAAGGTATTGGTGGACAAAAGAGGACACAGTAACAATTTACGGTTCATTACCGATAGGTACGTTACCAGAGTTCCCTCCCGCAAGGGCGACGGGTGGATGTCATGCGCTACACCGGATTGACCAAGAGCCCGATCGCCTCAGCCAAAACTTGCTGTCGACTCCGGCGCGAGGGAATCCGAATCGTGCGGCACAGGCCGTCGGTTTTCGCACGTTCCATGACTCTTCTGGCGTGCTTAGTATTGTGCACAGCGGGCACTTCGGGCAGCGCCAGCGCTGGGCCTGCACCTGGAGCAACCGTCAACACGGCGGACACATTTCCACAGGCAACTCGCTATTATGCGGATGGAGATGTGGCTGCCGTAGCTGGCAGACTCAGTAGCGCCGGCCTTGATAGCTTCGACGAGCGAAAGATGGGAGAAGTAAGCGCACTTCCGGGCCCGGTATTCGTTTACCCGGTCAATGGCCAGACGTTGGGCTATAAAGGTTCGATCCTCTTCAAGGTCCAGCCCGTCGACGGCGCCTCAGGCTACCTTTACGGATTCTTTCAGGACGGAAAAGCGGTATGGGAAAACTACCACGACGAGCATACGCTGTCCGGTACTGAGTACGGTATTGCGCCAGACTCTCCTGGGCACAACGCAATCAACCCCGGTAGTCTGCAGGTATGGGTTCGCGCCCTAGTAAACGGCCAGTGGACCGAAGCCACCGTCATTAACATCCATCTCGATCCCGCAGAAGATAAGAATAATGTCGATCCTGGCAGCGGAAATAACGCTGACCCGTCTGCGGGTGGAGGTGATGGGCAGATCCCCTTCGCATGTATCACCGGACCAAACGACACACCCAACCGCTTTTGCCCGAAACCTGACCCTGCCACGTCAGGGCACATGACCTGGAACGATTATCTGACCTATCTGCAAAATTATGCAGAAAACGTGGATCAGTTGGACTCGGCCGTCTCCTGTGGCCAAACTAACGCTAAGGATGTCGCTGGGTGCCTCGGCTATGCAGTGGAGAAGTATCCGGCTCTTGCCGCTGTCATCTCAGGAGCTGGTTGTGCAATCGGCGCCGCGGCTCCAGAGGCGATCGTAGCGATTCGCAGCTGCATAACGGTGGGGAACTGGGTGCTCGGTGGCATTATCGTAGC
This sequence comes from Pseudonocardiales bacterium, assembly GCA_023252195.1. GTDB lineage: Bacteria > Actinomycetota > Actinomycetes > Mycobacteriales > Pseudonocardiaceae. The sequence continues at coordinate 280,353 of JAHEXI010000002.1, read as the reverse complement.
GATACGGCAAGCCGCGAAATACGATGGCGCCTTGAACGACTTCCTCAATACGAACATAGACTGATGTGATATCGGTGGCCTCAAGCGGCCGCCTGAGGTGATGGTTGGTCAGGCGCTAAACGGGTCGTCGAGTGCCTGCCTGCAGTTCCTACACGCACGGGCGGGGGCCGCCATGGCGGTGTTGCACCGTGGGCAGTACACCGTCCGGCGTCGCACTTCCCGCGATGAACGCTGCGACTTCGTCGGTTGTCCCCCACAGTCCGAGCGCGTACCCGTGTGGCCCATCGTTGAACGTCAACCAGCGCAGGACCCCCCGGTCGCAGAAGTCCTCATTGATCGCGGCGAAGTTTGCGGTAGCCATGCTGGGCTCCGCCATTGTCGGCGAACGTCGTATGCAGCAATGTCAGCGCACCCGCAACCTCGGGACCGGCCAGCTCGGGTCCGCCGAGTGCGGTGACGACACCTGGAGTAGTCCGCGTTCCTGGCACGGCGTGCGCCGCTGCCCTCAACTCCTCGTCCGGCGGATAGACGCCAATCCTGCTGGAGTGATCACGCAGCTGGGTCATCTTCACAACGGTCTTCGGCGCTGCGCTGACGAACCATCCCCAGTTCCAGGGAGTCCGCCGACGGCTGCCTCGTGCGATTTTTCAGCGTGGCCTTTCTACGGAGCACGGGCGAGCGGGCCGCCGTCCGGTGGTGCTCCACCGCCAGGGCAACCCCCGCCCTTGCCGACGGTCTGTTCGAGCGGCTGGCGACCGGTGGTGACCGAACAAGCCCTCAGCATCGTTGACCCGGATGGCTCCGGCGTACTCGTGCTCAATGCCGACAGAACTCTCGAGTCCGCGTCAGCGGCGAGTTGCTGGCTTGCCGACCTCGACCGCGCCCACAACAGCCAGCTGCCGACGGCCTTCCTCACCGTGGTCGAACAGCTCACCGCCCCGCGGAACTCGGAGACGGGTCCAGCCCGAGCGCGGGTCCGCGCCCTTTCGGGTCGGTGGTTGACGGTGCATGCCTCATTCCTCGACGACGCGAGGCTGGGTCGCCGTCGTAATCGAGCCGACCAGTCCCGCCACATTTACTCCGCTCATCATGGCGGCGTACGGACTGACGAGCCGGGAAGGCGACGCCACGCAGCGGCTGCTGACCGGCCTGCCCCGAAAGGCGATCGCAGCCGAACTTCATATCTCCCTGCACACGGTCAACGATCACGCCAAAGCGATGCTCGGGAAGACCGCGGTATCCAGCGCAGGACAGCTTCGGGCGCACCTCTTTGGCCACACGCCGGATCAGCCACCGAAGGGAGTACCTTCGGGCAGCCGTAAGTCCGGTTTGTCCACTTCCTCGATGTTGACGTCTTTGAACGTGAGCACTCGGACGTATTTAACGAAGCGGGCCGGCCGGTACATGTCCCACACCCAGGCGTCGGACATCCGCACCTCGAAGTACACCTCACCGTCAGCATTGCGGGCCTGGACATCAACCTCATTAGCCAGATAGAAACGCCGCTCGGTCTCCACGACATAGGCGAACTGTCCGACGACGTCGCGGTACTCCTTGTAGAGCGACAGCTCCATCTCGGTCTCGTACTTCTCGAGATCCTCGGCGCTCATCGGCAGCCCATCAGTCGCTTCATCGGGTGCTGACCTCTCCTGCTCTCGGCAATACCCCATTCTGGACCACTACCGGCGGCACCATCGGCCACAACCTCGCCCGTGGCGCGCTGCGCGGCGGCGCGGTGATGCCGTGCATCCGGGCCGCCAGCACGACGTTGATGTAGCTGAATCGGTGTTCGGCGGATGGGCCATGCGCAAGTAGGGCCGCGTTATGCTCGGGCGTGCAGTAGCCCTTGTGCTCACCGAAGCCGTACCAGGGCATCCGCTCGTGGACGTCACCCATGATCCGATCGCGGGTCACTTTGGCCAACACCGAAGCCGCCGCCACGCAGGCGGCAACCCGGTCTCCGCCGATCACTGCCATGTTCGGGGCCGTCAGGCCCGGCACCCGGAAGCCGTCGGTGAGCACGTAACCGGGATGCACCGCGAGACCGGCGACGGCGCGGCGCATGCCTTCCAGATTGGCCACATGCACCCCCAGCTCGTCGACCTCGTCGGGTGGAATCACCACCACGTTCCTCGCGACCGACCTGATGATGATCAGGTCGTGGTAATGCTCCCGGCGCGCCGCGGTGAGCAGCTTGGAGTCGGTGAGCCCGGCCAGAGCCGTCGCGTCGGCTGGTCGGAGCACGCACGCGGCGACGACCAGCGGACCAGCGCAGGCACCCCGACCGGCCTCGTCCACCCCAGCGACGGGGCCCAAGCCCTTGCGGTGCAGCACAGTCTGCAGGGCCCACATGCCAGCGTCCCTGCGCACCACCGCCCTCGGCGGTCGCGGCAGAGCCTGATGGGTGCTGCGTCCCACGGCCGGCACAGTCGTCAGCCACGCCTCCTGGCGACCACCCGCTCCCGCAGCAGCCGGCCACTGCGTCGCACGGGCCAGCTGAGCACCAGGCCAGCGGCCAGCGGAAGTCCGGACGGCCCGAAGGGCCCCGGCGCGCCGAGCTCCTGAGGATGCTGCGGGTTAGGGTCGGAGATCCCTTCCCAACGCGATAGCGGGAGTACGATCACCCGAGCCTTGCCGATGACGTTGCTCACCGGCACAGTGCCCGATCGCTGATCCGACACGTGCCGTCGCGAGTCCGCACTGTTGTTCCGGTTGTCCCCCATCATCCACAGGTTTCCTTGCGGCACCGTGACCGGTCCGAACTCCTCCTGCGGCTCGTGCCCGATGAAGACGGCGTAGGGCTCGATCAGCGAACCGCCATTGACCATCACCCTGTTCTGCTTGTCGCAGCACTGCACGGTCTGGCCACCGACTGCGATCACCCGTTTGACGAAGTCGCGCTCGTCCGGCGGCGCGAGACCGACCAGTGAACCGGCCTGCTGGAGCCCACGGATCAGGATGTTGTCCGATCGCTGGCTGGTGAACTCACTGGCCCATGAGTCGGTACCGCGGAAAACCACCACGTCGCCGGGTCTCGGATCGCCGAACCGGTAGGTCAGCTTGTCGACCAGCACGCGATCGTTAGTGCATCCAGGACAGCCGTGCAGGGTCGGTTCCATGGATGCCGAGGGGATCACGTAAACCCGAGCCAAAAATGTCTGGATCAAGAACGTGAGCACCAGCGCGGTAAGGACCAGGATCGGTACTTCGCGCCAGAACGAGCCCTTCTTCCGCTTGGACAGACGATGCCGGTGCACGCGGCGGACGGGGAAATCGTCGGGATCGTCGCCACGAGCGGGTTCGGTCGAGCGAGCCAGGTGGGCCACGTCCTCAGGCTATCGACAGACGACCGGTGCGGGGGGATCAGGACGCGGAGGGCGTCTCACGCTTCTCCTTGATCTTGGCCGCTTTACCCCGGAGATCGCGAAGGTAGTACAGCTTGGCGCGCCGGACATCCCCGCGGGTGACGATCTCGATCTTGGCGATGTTCGGCGTGTGCACCGGGAAAGTGCGTTCCACGCCAACCCCGAAGGACACCTTGCGTACCGTGAAGGTTTCCCGCGCTCCGCCGCCCTGCCGGCGAATGACCGCGCCTTGAAATATCTGCACCCGCTGGCGGGAGCCCTCGATGACGCGGACGTGCACCTTGAGCGTGTCACCAGGCCGGAAATCCGGGATGTCCGACCGCAGCGACTTCGCGTCCAGGGCGTCCAGGGTGTTCATCGCAAGTCCATCCTCGTCATTCGTGTGCTGTGCACGGTTTGGAGCGCCCGGGTGAGCGCGAACAGCGGCGTCGGTGATGGCAAAAACTTCCGCCCTGGGGGCCGTCCCTGCCATGCTGCGCTGTAGCAACCGATCCAGTGTGCCAGACGTTGCAGTTGGCGCTGAAACCGGGAGCTGACCTGGGGTGGCGTTCATCCGCGCGGAGTAGCCAGGCCCTCGAGTACGGCGCGGTCGACTCCATCCAGCGCACCGGCTGGCAACGACGCCAGCAGATCGGGACGCCGCGCCGCGGTGCGCTCAACAGCGCGGTCGCGACGCCAACGGGCGATCGCGGCGTGGTTCCCCGAGCGGAGCACGGCCGGGACCTCCCGTCCGCGCCACACCTCCGGACGGGTATAGCACGGCCCCTCCAGAAGGCCGTCGGAAAACGAGTCCTGGGTCGCCGAGGCAGGGTTGCCCAGCACTCCGGGCAGCAGCCGGGCAATCGCCTCAACCATCACCAGCACTGCGACCTCACCACCGACGAGCACGTAGTCGCCGATGGAGATCTCTTCGACGGCGACCCGGTCGGCCGCGTCGTCGATCACCCGTTGATCGATTCCCTCGTAGCGGCCGCAGGCGAAAACCAGCCGTGGTTGCGCAGCCAGCTCGGCCGCCAGCTGCTGGGTGAAGGGCCGTCCGGCGGGGCTGGGCACCACCAACCGGGGTGCCGGCTCGCCGGCGAGTACGTCATCCAGCGCGTCGCCCCAGACGTCGGGCCGCATCACCATGCCGGGTCCACCACCGTACGGCGCGTCGTCCACCGACCGGTGCACGTCGTGGGTCCAGTCCCGCAGGTCATGCACCGAGAAGTCGATCAGGTTGCGGTCGATGGCCCGGCCGAGCAGGGCCTCCCGAGCCGGTGTCAGGTACTCGGGAAAGATCGTGACGATCTGGATGCGCACAGCTGTCCTCAGTCGAGCAACCCTGGGGGTGGATCGAGCACCACTCGACCACCAGCCAGGTCCACCTCGGGAACGATCTCTCGCACGAAGGGCACCAGCGCCTCGCCGTGGTCCGTCGCCAGCACCAGCAGGTCGCTGGCCGGAGCGTGTACGACCTCCCGCACCGTGCCCAGCACCGCGCCGTCTGGCCCTACCGCGGCCAAGCCCTCGAGCTGGTGATCGTAGAACTCGTCGGGATCGTCGAGCTCGGGCAGCGCGGTGACGTCAGCGGTCAACACGAGGCCGCTCAGTTGTGCGGCGGCAGCACGATCGGCCACCCCCGCGAATCGGACGAGCAGGACACCACTGTGCGGGCGCACGGCCTCCACCGTGAACGTGCGGCCGCCATCACCACCGAGGTGCGCGCCGACGACGAAGCGTTGCTCGGGGAAGTCGGTGCGCACCTGTACCGCAACCTCCCCCCGGAGGCCATGCGGTCTACCGATCCGGCCAACCACCCTTTTGGACTGCTTCCCTAAAGGGTCACTGCCCGGCTGCACGATCGACACCTGCGCCACTGTGTTCAGCGGTCGGTATCGACGACGTCGACGCGTACCCCACGCCCGCCTATACCGCCCATCACCGTGCGCAGCGCCGTGGCAGTACGCCCGCCACGACCGATCACCTTGCCGAGGTCATCGGGGTGGACGTGCACCTCAAGGGTGCGCCCCCGCCGCGTGGTCACCAGCTGAACGCGCACGTCGTCGGGATTGTCGACGATTCCCCGCACGAGGTGTTCGAGCGCGTCCGCCAGCATGCTCACACCTGGCCGTCCGCGACCGTCGCCGTGTCCTCCCGATCGTCGGCTGCGACCGGCGCGCTATCTGGTGCCTTCTCCGGCACCGCTGCTGGAGCCGGCTGGGAACCCCTGGCTGACTTCTTTCGTGGCGTGGTCGCCTCGGTAGTCGGCATCTCGCCGGCCTGAGCCAACGCCCGATTGAACAGCTCGGCCTTGTCCGGCTTGGGCTCAGCTCGCTGCAAGGTGCCCTCGACACCCGGCAGACCGTTGAACCGCTGCCAGTCCCCAGTGATCTGGAGCAGGTGTTGGACCGGGTCGGTGGGTTGGGCCCCGACTCCGAGCCAGTACTGCACCCGCTCTGAGTCGACCTCGATGACGCTGGGGTGCTCTTTGGGGTGGTACTTGCCGATCGTTTCGATCGCCTTGCCGTTACGGCGGGTACGAGCATCGGCGACGACGATCCGGTAGTACGGCTGGCGAATTCTGCCGAGCCGCATGAGCTTGATCTTGACAGCCACGGGTCGAGCTACTCCTGTCAACGCGCGAGGTTCACGGTGAGCGCGCACGGCCCATGGTGGGGCACGGACCGACGATGCTCGCGAGGTCAATGTTTGCCGTCACGGCGCGATGAGCGGATCGGACGCGACAACAGGCGCCTATTGTGCCAGACCGTCCCGGCCGCTGACGTATCGCCCGTCAACTCAGCCGGATATCACCCCCTGGGTGATCAGCAGAAGTCCGACTGCAGGCAGGAAGTTGTTCGCCTGATGGGCGACAATGCTGCCCAGCAGGTTGCCGGTGAGCAATCGAGCCAGCGCGATCGGCAACGAGATCACCACCAGCAGCGGGGTACGCAGCAGCTCCAAGTGCGCGCAGGAGAACAGCACGGTGGTTAATCCGAAAATGACCCAGCGGTTCCACCGCCAGTACTCCATCGCCCGCCACAGCACGCCGCGGTAGAGCACCTCCTCGCATACCGGCGCGATCAACCACACCGCGAAGAACAGCAGCAGGCCCAGCCCGAGTGGCAGCCGCAGACCGTCGAACACCTCCCCCACCGCTGAATTCGCGTGGCTCTGGCCGACCCAGTGCGCCCACAACGCCGAAGCCGGCACCGTGACCACTAACCCCACGACACCCAGAGCCAGCCCCAGGCCGGCGTCTTGCAGCCGCCACCGCACCGACAGCTGGCTGTGTAACCGTTCCAGCAGGTTGCCTTGGGCGAGCAGCGCGGCACCGGTGGCCGCGACCACACCAGCGGCCACAGTGGGCACCAGGAGTGCCGCAACCAACGCCCCGCCGGGCAAGTGAGTGCCCGCGGTCCCGTGCCGCAAGGTCACCGCGAAGGGCACCAGCACCAGCACCGAGACCGCCAGGAAGGTCACCTCCGCGACCACGAAGCAGATGAGCATCAGCCAGCCACGGCGGGTATCACGCAGGACAGTGGTCACAGCACCCGCCCGCGCAACATCAGCAACGTCGGGTTCCGGAGAGCGTCTGGGTCCAGCCGCGGGTCGGTGCGCGTGACGAGCAGGTCCGCCGGCGCACCGGGCGCCAGGCCGGGAACGCCCAGCCAGTCGCGGGCTGCCCAGCTCGCCGCCGCCAGCGCCTGCGAGCCGGTGAGCCCGACCGTTCGCAACGCGGCGATCTCGTCAACCAGCCGACCGTGCCGGATACCACCGCCGGCGTCACTACCGGCGTAGATCGAAATTCCCGCCTCGACGGCGGCCCCGATGGTGTCCTGCACCCGGGCGTGCAATTCCCGGATCTGCGCGGCGTAACGCGGGTACTTGCCCGCGCGCTGCGCGATCGCCGGGAACGTCTCAATGTTGATCAGGGTGGGCACCAGCGCGGTGCCGCGTGCGGCCATCTCGGTGATGGTCTCGGCGGACAGGCCGGTGCCGTGCTCGATGCAGTCGATCCCGGCGGCGATCAAACCTGGCAGCGCATCGGCACCGAAGACGTGCGCGGTGACTCTGGCCCCGGCGGCATGCGCGGCGGCGACCGCCTCGACCAGCACGTGATCGGGCCACAGCGGGGCAAGCTCACCGCTTTCACGGTCGATCCAGTCACCGACCAGCTTGACCCAGCCGTCCCCAGCCGCCGCCTGTTCCTGCACGGCCTGCGGAAGTAGCGCGGGATCGTCGAGCTCCACGCCGATGGTCGGGATGTAACGCTTGGGGCGGGCTAGGTGCCGACCCGCCCGGATGATCCGCGGCAGGTCGTCGCGGGCCTGCAACGGCCGCGAGTCGATCGGGGTTCCGCAATCCCGGATCAGCAGGGTGCCGGCGTCCCGGTCGGTGGCGGCCTGCTCTGCGGCGTCGGCGAGGGTCGCCGGCCCCCCAGCGCCGATACCGACGTGACAGTGCGCGTCGACCAGTCCGGGGAGTACGTAGCCGCCATCACTGACAGTGACCGCATCTGGTACCGGCTCGGCACAGACCACCCCATGAGCGACCCATAGGTCGCCGGGTTCACCAGCAGGAAGCAGGACTCCGCGCAGGTGCATCGCGGCCGCGGCCGGAGGCAGGCTCACTTCTTGGGAAACCTCAGCTTCGACGGGTCGAACCCAGGCGGTAGCTGGTCCAGGCCGGACAGCTCGGACAGGTCGGGCATGCCCGAGGGCAACCCTCCTGGTAGCCCTGCCGGCAGGCCACCGGGCAGCGCCCGGGGCGTCCGAGGCGGCGTCGGGCCGCGTCCCTTGCCTTTCTTACCGCCTTTGCGTGCCTTGCGGCCACGGCGACCGGGTCCGGCCCCGAAGCCGAACCGGCCGGCCATCTGTTGCATCATCTTGCGAGCCTCAAAGAATCGCTCTACCAGCTGGTTCACCTCGCTGACGGCCACTCCGGAGCCCCGGGCGATGCGCTGCCGCCGGGACGCGTTGATGATCTTCGGATCGGCCCTTTCGGCGGGCGTCATGCCGCGGATGATGGCTTGGAGCCGGTCCAGCTGCTTGTCGTCGACCTGGGCGAGCTGCTCTTTCATCCCCGCCGCGCCGGGCAGCATCCCGAGCAGGTTGGCGATCGGGCCCATCTTGCGGATGGCCAGCATCTGCTCGAGGAAGTCTTCCAGGGTCAGGTCGCCGCTGCCGATCTTGGCGGCGGTCTGCTCAGCCTGCTCGGCGTCGAAGGCCTGCTCGGCCTGCTCGATCAGGGTGAGCAGATCTCCCATGCCCAGAATCCGGCTGGCCATCCGGTCCGGATGGAAGACATCGAAGTCCTCCAATCTCTCCCCGTTGGAGGCGAACAGGATCGGCGCACCGGTGACTTGCCGCACCGACAGCGCCGCGCCACCGCGCGCGTCACCATCAAGCTTGGTCAGCACGACGCCGCTGAAGCCGACGCCGTCGCGGAACGCCTCGGAGGTTGACACTGCGTCTTGGCCGATCATGGCGTCGATGACGAACAGGATCTCGTTGGGTCGCACCGCATCGCGGATATCGACGGCTTGGCGCATCATCTCGGCGTCGATACCCAACCGTCCGGCGGTGTCCACCACGACGATGTCGTAGTGGCGGGCCCGGGCCTCGGCTACCCCGCGGCGGGATACGTCGACCGGGTCGCCGACACCGTTGCCCGGCTCTGGCGCGTACACCTGTACCCCGGCCTGTTGGCCGACAATCTGCAACTGGGTGACCGCGTTGGGTCGCTGCAGGTCCGCGGCGACGAGCAGTGGGGTATGGCCCTGACTGCGCAACCAGAGGGCGAGCTTGCCGGCCAGCGTCGTCTTGCCGGAACCCTGTAATCCCGCCAGCATGATCACAGTCGGGGGAACCTTGGCCAGTTCAAGACGTCGGGTGGCCCCACCCAGGATGCCGATGAGCTCCTCGTTGACGATCTTGATGACCTGCTGGGCGGGATTCAGCGCACCGGAGACCTCAGAGCCTTTGGCGCGCTCCTTGATCTGTGCGACGAACTGGCGGACCACCGGCAGCGCGACGTCAGCCTCCAGCAGCGCGATGCGGATCTCGCGGGCGGTGGCATCGATGTCGGCATCGGAAAGCCTGCCCTTGCCGCGCAGACCGGCCAACGCTGACGTGAGCCGGTCGGAGAGGGTGTCGAACACGCCCGTCGCACTCCCTTGGGATCCGGCGGGGTGGTGGCCCCGGAGTCTGACTGCTTCAACGCCAGCGTAGCCGCGTCGAGCATCTGGCCGGACCTGGCCCGACGTCCGCCAGCCGCAACCACCGGCGGCCCAGGCCCCACCCTGGGTTGCGCCGGCGGTCCGGGATGGGCTCCTACGGTCGGCACACACATAGCTGCCGCCCGAGTCTCCGGCCGGGGCAGCAACCTGGCGTCCGCCCGACCTCCGCGCCGAGCCACCCGACCAGCCTGTCGAAACCAGCCCGCGCCGGGGAGCGTGAATACCCGCAACCCGACTAGGTAGGACTACTTGACTACGGATGCAACCCGAATCTGGCCGTGGCCTGATCTGACTGCTCAGGCCGATGCTCCAGCGTGGGTGCGGCAGCCGGGGGCTTGGCGCCATTGGTCTGCCCGGCCAGCTCGGCTAGCCCAACCTGCGCAGCCAGTTCCGCCTGCTCAGCCAGTTCAGCCTCTAGCCCGACCTGCTCCGCTAGCCCGGCCTGCTCAGCGGGGGTGAGCTGATCGGCCACGCCGAGCGCGCCGACCAGCAGGCGGTGCACCTCGGACAGCTGACCGGTGACCTCGGACCGCAGCTGCCTGGCCGCGGCCACCTGCCGGGTGACCTTCAGCACCCGATTGCTCAGCCGCTCGCCCGCCATCCGCATGATCAGATGCAGCGCGGCGACGCTGTGGGTCTGATAATCGCGGATCCAGGCGTCGGTCTCGGCCTCGCGCCTGGCGATATCGCGCTCGGCCTGCTCCTCCGCCCGCTGGTGTCGGGCTGCGGATTCAGCTTCCACGGCCTGACGCCGGGCGTTGGATTCCGCCTCTAGGCGCTCGCATCGCTGTCTGGCTTCGGTCAGCAGCCGATCGGCCTCGGCCCGGGTGCTCTCCCGCAGCGAGGTGGTCTGCTGCTCGGTGGCAGCCGTCAGCTCGGCGGCCTCGTCCTCGGCTATCTGCAGCATCCGCTGGATCCGCCCGGTCGCGCCGGTCAACGGGGACCGCTGCAGGCGATCCAGCTCAGCGGCCGTCGCCGAGGCCTCCTGCCGCAGCCGATCTAGCTGCCTGGTCGCCTCCGCCGCTTCCCGCTGCAGCGTTTCTACTTGGTCGTTGAGGTCGCCGGCCCGCTGCAGCGCAACGTCGCGTTCAGTTCCGATGGTGGCAACGCGAGCTTTGAGAGCGGTGACGTGGTCAATAACCTGCTGACGGTGAAATCCACGCAACACGATCTCGAAGGGCGGGGGTAAGGGAACGGCCTCGTCCCGGGTTCCGTGCATGTCGCCGGATGGTAGCCCCGGTACTTACCGGGCCGCGCTGAGCACCGTGCGTTCGATCCGGTCGCGTACCTCGGGCTGCAGTGCGGTGTGACCATCGGGAGCACTGTGACCACCGGGGACAGTCAGGCAGAACGAGTCCACCGCCGAGCCGCCCATGGTGACGACCCGCGCCCACCGGATGGTGACCGAATTGCACTCCAACGCCGCGGCTACCCGGTGCAGCAAACCGATCCGGTCGGTAGTGCGCAGCTCAAGGACCACCGCGCCGGTGGCCTCGTCGTCAAACCACAGCACCTTGGTCTCGATGTCGGACAACCCCGCCGTGGACGCTGGGATCTCGCCGTAGTCGCGTTCCTTGGCCGCCAGCGCATCCGCCAGTTGCAGTGAGCCATCCAATGCCCGCCCCAGATCCTGGCGTAGCAGCGCGACGTCCGGCGGCCGACCGAAACGCGGCGAGACGGTGAAGCTCTGCACCGCAGCGCAACCACCGGGCAGCTCCACGACCCGGATGTCCGCCGAGTGCACCCGCAGCGAGTGCAGCGCGAGTACCCCGGCTGCCAGGGCGAGCACCCCCGGCCGGCCAGGCGCCACCATCGTGATGGTGGTCATCGCATCCGGCCCGGTAGCGCCGCTCGCAGTGACGTGCAGCGCGCCGGACCTGACAAACTGCAGCGCCAGCGCACGGTGCTCCTCGGTGAGCGGCTCCGGAACCGGTAGCGGTCGGCCGGCCAGCACCGCACGGCAGCGCTCGGCGAGGTCGGAGATCAGGCCGGCGCGCCATTCGGTCCAGATGCCAGGGCCGGTGGCAAGGCTGTCCGCCTCGGCCAGCGCGACCAGCAGCTCCAGCAGCGTCGGGTCACCACCGAGGGCGTCGACAACTCGCTGCGCGGTGGTGGGGTCGTCGAGGTCTCGGCGGGTCGCGGTGTGGGGTAGCAGCAGATGGTGGCGCACCATCGCGCAGAGCGTTTCGACGTCCGAGGGCCACAGCCCGAGCCGGTGCCCGATCTGCTCGGCGAGAGCGGCGCCGACGACGCTGTGGTCGCCGCCGCGGCCCTTGCCCAGGTCGTGCAGCAGCGCGCCGAGCAGCAGCAGGTCCGGGCGGGCGACCGTGGTGGTCAGCCGAGCCGCCTGCGCCGCGGCCTCCACTAGATGCCGGTCCACGGTCCAGATGTGTGCCTGATCCCGCGGTGGTAGGTCACGGACCGCACCCCATTCCGGGAATAGCCGTCCCCACAGTCCGGTGCGGTCCATCGCCTCGATGACATCCACCGCCGCCGGGCCGGCGCCGAGCAGCGACAGTAGCTCCTCCAGCGCTGGCCGCGGCCATGGTCGACGCAGCTCCGGCGCGGTCTCAGCCAGGGTGGCCAACGTGCCGGTAGCGACCGGCATACCGGTTCGGGCCGCCGTCGCCGCGACCCGCAGAGCCAGCGCCGGGTCCCGCGCCGGGTTTGCGTCGCGGGCCAGCGCCACCTGGCCACCGTGCTCGACGACGCCCTCATCCAACGGACGGCGTACCGGTCCGCGAGTGAGGCTGCGCAACCCGGGCAGCCGGGCGCGACCGCGGGACGCGGGCACTGCGGCCCGCGCGGCGCGCAACCCGACGTCCACTGCATAGGCAACGGTCCGCGCCGCTCCGGAAAGGCGCCTGGCCAGCTCGAAGCGGTCCCCGAGCGCCAGCGCCGCGGCGACCTGGTCGGCCTCCTGGGCACGGAGCACGTCGCGGCCCCGGCCAGCGAACCGGTGCAGCTCGGTGCGCACATCGAGCAGCAAATCGCGCGCTTCGCGCACGTCGGGCCCAGCCCGGTCGACGAGTTGGCCAGCGGACAGCGCATCCAGCAACTGCACGTCCCGCAACCCACCGTGGCCGTTCTTGAGATCGGGTTCAACCCGGTGCGCGATGTCACCACTGCGCTGCCAGCGCTGTCGCGTTGACTCAACAAGCTCGTCGAGACGGCCGCGGACGCCACTGCGCCACGCGCGCCGCACGGCGGTGTCCATCGCGGTGAACAACTCCTCGTCCCCCGCCATCAGGCGGGCATCGAGCAACCCCAGCGCGGCGCGCAGATCGGTGGCTGCCACCTGGACAGCCTGTCCGACCGTTCGCACGCTGTGGTCAAGATCGATGCCGGCATCCCACAGCGGGTACCACAACGAGTTCGCGAGCTCGGCCACGTCGCGCTTGCCGTCATGCAGCAGGACCAGGTCGAGATCCGAGTACGGCACCACCTCTCGACGACCCAGCGCACCGACCGCGATCAATGCGCTGCCGCCACCAAGGCCCACCGCCGTGCAACGAGAGGTGAGCCACAACTCGTAGAGGTCCGCAAGCGCTGCCCGCAGCGCTGGTGCGCTGAGCTGGCGCTGCCGGGGATTGTCGCCGAGAAGTGCAGCGCGGGCCCTGACGAGATCGTCTGCTGGGGTGTCCGAGCCACCGGGACGGGAGAGGGCTCCTGGCCGCTTCATCGCGCTGCCCTTCCGTGCCAAAGGTCGCCGGTTTGATGCCGTCCGGTGCTGGCATCCGCCCGGCGACGTCGGTCGCCTTGAGGGTTCGCGAGCCTTGTAACGCAGCGACCGCTGGTACGTTACAAACAGGTTTCGAGCAGATCACCTACTGGCGGGGTACCGGTGAGATGCACACCGGTACCCCGCCAGGAGATCAGCACGTCACAGCTGTGGAACGGCACAGCCAGAGAACGTCACAGGGCGTCCAGACCGCGCTCGCCGGTCCGCACCCGGACCACGGTTTCCACCGGAGTGACCCAGACCTTCCCGTCGCCGATCTTCCCGGTTCGAGCCGCCTCGACCAGAGCGTCGATGGTCTTGTCCACCTGCACCTCGTCTACCACGACCTCCACCCGGATCTTGGGCACGAAGTCGACCGAGTACTCCGCACCCCGGTAAACCTCGGTGTGCCCCTTCTGCCGGCCGAAGCCCTGCACCTCGCTGACCGTCATGCCGAGTACCCCGATGTGCTCCAGGGCTGCCTTGACGTCCTCCAGCGTGAACGGCTTGACGATTGCCGTCACCAGCTTCATCATTGATCACCCTTCCTGGCGGCCGAAGTCGGAACCTTGCTGGTAGGGAGCGCTGCGGTGGGCCGACTGTTCGACAAACCGGTCCCGGTGGCGAAGATCGCGCTGAGCTCGTAGCCGGCCTCAGCGTGCTCGGTTTCATCGATACCGGTCCGCTCAGCCTCGGCGTCCACTCGCAGCCCGATGGTGTACTTCAACACCAATGCGATGATCAAAGCTCCGACGAACGAGAAGATCATCACAGCGAAGGCGGCCACTGCCTGACGCCACAGCTGGTCGGTGCCTCCGCCGTAGAACAAGCCGTTGACCCCGGCCGGTGCAGCCGCTGTGGCGAGAAAGCCGACCGACAGCGTGCCAGCCAGACCGCCGATGAGGTGCACGCCGACCACGTCGAGCGAGTCGTCGAAGCCGAACCGGAACTTGATGGCGACCGCCAGCGCGCACACCGCGCCGGCGATCGCTCCTACCGCGATCGCGCCGACGGGAGAGACCGACGAACAGGATGGGGTGATGGCCACCAGTCCGGCCACGACACCGGAGGCGGCACCGAGGCTGGTAGGTCGACCGTCGCGGATGCGTTCGACAAGCAGCCAGGTCAGCATCGCCGAGCAGGTCGCCACCGTGGTGTTGATGAAGGCCACACCTGCGACACCGTTTGAAGCAACGGCCGATCCGGCGTTGAAGCCGAACCACCCGAACCACAGCAGACCGGCACCGAGCATGACAAATGGCAGGTTGTGCGGACGCATCGCCTCCCGCGGCCAACCGCGGCGCTTGCCGAGCACTAGGCACAGCGCCAAGCCCGCGGCACCCGCGTTGATGTGCACGGCCGTCCCACCGGCGAAGTCGATCGCTTTGAGCTGGTTGGCGATCCAGCCGCCCTTCGCAGCGCTGACGCCGTCGAAGGAGAACACCCAGTGCGCGACCGGGAAGTAGATCACCGTCGCCCAGATCGCGGCAAACGCCAGCCATGGCCCGAACCGCATCCGGTCGGCCACGGCACCCGACACCAGGGCCACCGTGATGATCGCGAACATCGCCTGGAATGCGACGAATACCGTCGCCGGGATAGTCCCCACCAGCGGGATCGCGACCTTGGAGCCACCGCTGGCGACGTAGGTTCCACCGTAGAGTCCGTGCAGCCCCCAGTGCTCAAACGGGTTGCCGACCAGGCCGTGACCGGCGTCGTTGCCGAATGCCTCTGAGTAGCCGTAAAGCACCCAGAGAACGCCCACGATCCCCATCGCGGACATACTCATCATTATCATGTTCAGGACGCTCTTCGAGCGGACCATGCCGCCATAGAAGAACGCCAGGCCCGGAGTCATCAGCAGCACGAGGGCGGAGCTGGCAAGCATCCAGGCAGTGTCACCTGTGTCTGGCACGGGTTCACTCCTCTGTGTCGAGACACGCATCACGATCGGGTGGTGCGTGTGAAAAGAGTGAACAGTGGGTGTTTCGGGGGGCGGCACAGTATGTTTCCGCCACGTTAACTGTGGGGGCCCTACTGTTACGTCGGGGTTGCCGATGTGGATGGGGTAGCCCAGTCGCTTTGGTGCATTGGAAAGTTTCAGTCCAATAAGGCGTCCACGAACGCAGCGGGCTCGAATGGCGCGAGATCGTCTACACCTTCGCCGAGGCCCACTAGCTTGACCGGCACCCCAAGCTCGCGCTGCACGTGGAAGACGATGCCGCCCTTGGCGGTCCCGTCCAGCTTGGTCAAGACGATGCCGGTGATATCGACGACCTCGCGGAACACCCTGGCCTGCATAATCCCGTTCTGACCGGTGGTGGCGTCGAGCACCAGCAGCACCTCATCCACCTCGGTCTGCTTGGAGATCACCCGCTTGACCTTGCCCAGCTCGTCCATCAGGCCGGTCTTGGTGTGCAGCCGGCCGGCGGTGTCGATCAACACCGTATCCACGCCGTCCACGCTGCCCCGCTTGACCGCATCGAACGCCACGCTGGCCGGGTCGGCGCCCTCGGCGCCTCGGACGACCTCCGCGCCGGCGCGCTCCCCCCAGGTGGATAGCTGCTCGACGGCGGCGGCCCGGAAGGTATCGGCTGCGCCGAGCAGCACCCGTCGCCCGTCGGCGACCAGCACGCGGGCCAGCTTGCCGGTGGTGGTGGTCTTACCAGTGCCGTTCACCCCGGCGATCAGCACCACACCGGGGACACTCACGCCATCGGCACCGTTGTGCGGCAATGCCCGCACCGCACGATCCAGCTCCGGACGAAGTGCTTCGATCAGCACGTCGCGCAGCGCCGCCCGGGCTTGCTCGGCCGTCCGCACGGCGCGCGCAGCGAGTTCGGCGCGCAGCCTGTCCACAATCTCGGTAGTGGTGGCCGCGCCGAGATCGGCCAGCAACAGAGTGTCCTCCACGTCGGTCCAGGAATCCTCGTCGAGATCGCCAGCGCCGAGTAGACCCAACAGGCTCTGCCCGAATGCCGATCTGGACTTCGCCAGCCGACCGCGCAACCGCACCAGCCGACCGGCAGGGGCGTCGATCGGCTCGACCAGCGCGGCGTCCGGTTCTGCCGGAGCCAGTTGTGCCGGAGCCGGTTGCGCTGGAGCCGGTTGCGCCGGAGCCGGTTTCGCCGGAGCCGGTTTCGCCGGAGCCGGCTTGGGAGGAGCCGGTTGTACCGGTGCTGATTCAGCCGGAGCCGGCTTGGGAGGAGTCGGCTTGGTGGGAGCGGGTGCGACAGGTCGTTGTTTCGTCGGAGCCGGTCCAGCGACACGCGTAGGCGGCGGTGGCGCTGTTGGTTTCCGCTTCGACTTGGTTGTCCGAGGCGGTTTCGGCGGCGCTGGGGCAGAAGCCTGCGGTTTGGGCGGGGCGGGGGCCGACGGCGCTTGCGCAGGCGGCTTCGGCGGCGCCGGAGCAGAAGCCTGCGGCCGCACAGGAACCTCAGGGGGCGCCTGCGCGGGCGGCTTCGGCGGTGCCGGAGCCGAAGCCTGCGGCGGTGCCGGAGCCTGCGGCGGTGCCGGAGCCTGCGGTGGTGCCGGAGCCTGCGGTGGTGCCGGAGCCTGCGGTGGTGCCGGAGCCTGCGGCGGTGCCGGAGCCTGCGGTGGTGCCGGTGGACCACCTCCGCCGGAGGAGAAGCTGATAGAGCCGCCAGCCTGATAACGGCGAGGTGCCGGAGGCGGCGCCTCCACCTGCTGGTCGGGCTTCTCGGCGATGCTGATCCGCCGGCGGCGAGCTAGCAACAGGCCCACGGCCAGCGCGACCAACAACGCCACCGCGATGGCGACGGAGATCCAGATCACGCTAGACACCAGACCATCCTGGCATCCGGTCGCGCTGGTGAGCAGCTCCGGTCAGCCACCGGTCCCGTATAAACCGCTCATCAGGTACTCATGCGGACGTTTTGGGCGCCCTCGAGATGTTGCGCTCATCTGCCCATGCAAGGGCTCGTGAGGGCGACCAAGGGCCGCGCCCGCTTCTGCAGCTTTAGAAGGGCGGAGGCTCTTGGTCGACGCCTGGTTGCGCTTCCGGTGGTGGTTGCGGTTCCGGTGGCGGCTTTGCCCAGATCTCAGAGTCCTCCCAGCCGGCGTCCGTCGGAATCAGCAGCGGGAATGGTGGCCGACCCCGGTCGAGAGGATCCGGTAGCGGTTCGAGGATCGGGGGTGGCCGCCGCTGGTAGCTGTGGCCTAGGCGGCTAGTCCAGCGAAAGTGGCCAGGTTGGGGCTGGTGCAACCGCCAGCCGCCTTCGTGCTTGAGCCGGTGGTCATGTCGACAGGCGCTGCCGAGGTTGTCGTCGGTGGTGGATCCACCGCAGCCATGGTCGCTGGTGTGGTCCTTGTCAGCAGTTCGGGCGGGAGCCCGGCATCCGATCATGATGCAGGACCGGTCGCGGATCTCCAGATAGCGGCTCAGCGCGGCACCAGGAGCCCGCCGGCGAGCGTCGCCTGCGAAGCGGTCCGCACCGGCGGCGCCCGCTTCGAGCCGGCGAACAAGGTCAGCCACCACATCAGCCCAGGCTCCCAGGCCGGCGAGGTGCTGGCCCAAAGCGTGTAAAGTGGCCGTCGAGACTTGCAGTTCTACGATCGCTCGACAACCCACTATCCGGGTGCATGTGCCGGTGGGCCGCGCCGAGGTGATCCCGCAGTGGCGTAGTTGCCCGTGCTCGTCGGTGATCGCGAACCGCCACTGGGCGCCACCCAGGGTGGTGGCCAGCTCGTGGGCCAGTTTGGCATGTACGGGTCCCCAGCCGGCCAGCTCACCCGGGTACTGGTCGCACCCGAGAAGCGTGGATAGCCGCACCCGCAGTTCCATTCCCGAGCCGCTTTTCGTCAGGTCATCCGCCGGGACATTCTCAACGATCTCGCCCCCGTCATCGGGTCTGACGGTCTCATCGTCAGATGCGCCGGCTTGGTCCCCGGGCTCGGCAGCTTGGTCGTTGGGACCGTCCTCGTCCCCTTGAGCGCTGCGGAGGTGGTCGAGGATCGCCGTATCGTCGAGCCCGGCGTAGGTGCCGTCGGTCATGCCGAGAAAGAGATCAGCGCGGATATGGTCGATGGGACGGCAATCCCCGGCGTGTTTGGCGGCTTTGGCCAGCGCGTCGATGTGCCCGCTGGCGGCGGCGACCCGGTCGACGGGCAGGTTGAGCCCGGACAGATTCGCCGAGCCGTCGGGGTTGCGGTAACCGACCACCTTGCGGTCGGCTACGGCTTGTTCATAGCGGCGCTGGGCCCACTCCGGATCCAGGGCTATGGCCAGTTTCTTGATCTGCTCAATGAGCTGTCCGGTAGTCAAGCCCGGCGCCCGGGGCAGCAGCTCAGCGCACAATGCGCGGGCCTGTTCGGGGCTCAGCTCGACAGTCCACTCCGACAGCACCCGGGCCCGTGGCTCATCCAGGGTCCCTGCATCCATCGCGGCATGAACGGCAGGCAGCCGCGTCACCAGATCATGCGCCAACCAGAACTGCACATCGGCCGCCCGGCGAGTGAAAACCAGCGCGGCGCGGATCTCATCCGCGGAGAACTCATCAGGTCCGGTTATACGGGGCAACTCGTCATCCGGACCGATACCACACAACCCGACCTCGACCATAGTGGCCATCAACCGGGCCCGTTCATGATTTACCTGCCGGTACCGTGCCTTGAGCACCTCGACACAGTCATAACCCGACAACCGAGACAGCTCAATCCCCGCCAGGACACCCGCCAATTCCGGACCCGGCGCAATATCCGCCAAGCCCACGGGAATCAGCTGCCGAACGATCACGAACATCACGCTACAACACGACCCCGACAAAGCGGGATCGCTCGCCAGACCATGCACCACGATTGCCAGCAGGCCGTTCCGATCTCAAGTTCAGACTGGACTCTCGGGAGTCCGCGGCCCACCTGGTCTTCGGAGCGAGGGACTACTCCGAGCATGTCAGGGGCGCGCAGCGGTGCTATCGGATCAACCAGGCCGCTACGGCCGGAAGCCACGACGACCTGGCGTCGATTATGCAAAGGGATCGCACTGCGCTGGATACCGAGCTCCAACTCGGCATCGATGCCTTCCGCGACGCGAGCAAGGGGCGCGCCACCGAGGATCTGTTGCCTTGGCACGTGGGCTCGCTGTCTTGCATCAGCATGACCGCTCTGCTAATTCGGCGAGCAGCTCCTCCACGGGTACGGCATGGCCCAGACACTGGTCGCCTAGTGGCCCATCGAGGCCGAACCCGCCCGGCTGGTCGTTCACACCTGCCTGCCTCTCGTGCCCCTCTTCGTCGACAGCGAGGCCACCAAGGGGATCGCTGCCAGCTACGAGCTCGCCGTAGATGGTGGCCCCAGCGTCATAGCCCGATTCTGCGACGGCACGGTCAGTATCGACCTGTCCGAAAACAGCCCCGTCGACTGCCGCCTTCGGGTGATGCGGTCTCGTGGCTCCTAGCCCTGTACGGCCGAGTCGGTTGGGAGAAACTCCTCCGGACGGGTGGGGTGAAGGTGACCTACGGCGACACCGCCCTCGGCACCGGGTTCAAGCGGCTGCTCCGCAATCCGCGACCACCCATGTCCCGAGGCCAAAAAGATATACCCACGCCCGATCAGCAAGCACGCTGGGGAGCGAATTGCGCTATCAGCAGATCGGTGAATTCTTCCGCCGCATCGGCGTCGAATTGTTCGTCACGATAGCGGGTGACCAGGCCGAGCCGCTGTCCGCTGGTGGCGACGCCGATAGAGACTCTGCAGGTTGGGTCGCACGGTGGGGAGAACCACAGCTCCGGTGACCCCGAGTCGGCGAACGTTGGCGGCTCAGGAATGCGGCCCAGGTTCGACAGCATCGCGGTGTCGACGAATCGATCACCGGTGAGGTGTATCAGTCTGGGCACAGCTCGCTTGACCGCCAGCGGCGCTTTCTTGGTGGCTCGGAGGAGATCGTACAATCCATAGGCACGATTGTTTCGTCGCATCTCGTAGGTCTGCTCGGCCACCGCGGCAGTTGCCGTGGCCAGGTCCGCTCGATCGGCTGGCTCAGTCGACACGGAAACCATCGACGTGAGGTTACTGACGACATCCCACAAGCGGTCCGCAGGGCGGATATTGATCGGCATCTGGACTCCGATCCGATCAGCCGTCGCGCCGTGCTTGGTGTTCCAGGATTGCACGGTGAGGTGCAGCGCGGCGACCAGAACGTCGTTGATCGTCGTGCCGGAGGCCCGCTGCACTAACCCCGGTGTGGTGGTCTCACCGATGTCGAGGACACGAAAGGCGAATCCGAAACCATCCCCGTCCGTGCCGCCGAGCACCGCGATCCGGCTCGGCGGATCGAACGCCTCCCACACTCGCCGCAGGCCTTCCAGGTGGCGCGCCCACCTCTCGCTTCGGGTCTTGGGCGCCAGGAATGAGCCGAGGTCGCGGGCTTGGGCGAGCGGTAGGGGATCCGCTGCGTCAGGCTCACCCCGATAGGCCCGGACAATGGTCTGCAGCAGGCGCACGGCACCGACGCCGTCGGCGACGATGTGGCTCGCAGCCAGCAGTAAGAGATCTCCGCCGGGTCGCCGGGCCAAGGCGATCCGAAATCCCGGAGAGGTGTCCAGCGGGATGAGTGGGGCGTACAGCTCGGTCCGCAGCCTGTCCAGCGCGGCATCGTCCGAGCAATCCACCACCCGAAATGGATCAGCATCGGTCTCCTCGGCGAAGTCCCACCGGTACGAGGTCTCACCCTGCGGTGTAGGGGTTAAGCGAGCGCGAGCCATCGGGTGCCGTCGGCAGCAGATCAGCACCGCCTGATGCAACCTGGCCTCATCCAGGCGATGGTGGGTGCCAAGCTCGAGCTGGACGTTCACCGTCGCGCGGGTCTCCTGCAGCACGAGCAGCGATTCGTCCAACATGGTGGACGAGAGCGACGCCGGTGGCAGTGACGACGGGTACAGCACAGCGAATTTCTCCTGATGCGTTACGCGGCACGGGTTACGCGGCACCGGCCGAGTCAGCGCCGCCGCGCAGCCGTTGCGAGATCACGGTGGTGATGCCGTCACCGCGCATGCTTACCCCGTACAACGCGTCAGCAACCTCCATCGTCGCCTTCTGGTGGGTGATCACGATCAGCTGCGAGCGGTCTCGCAGCAGCTCGAACAGCGCGATAAGGCGGCTGAGATTGGTGTCATCCAGCGCCGCCTCCACCTCGTCGAGCACGTAGAACGGCGACGGGCGAGCCCGGAAGATGGCGACCAGCATGGCCACCGCGGTGAGCGACTTCTCCCCGCCGGACAGCAGTGACAGCCGTTTGACTTTTTTGCCGGGCGGGCGGGCCTCGACCTCGATGCCCGTGGTGAGCAGGTCGTCGGGCTCGGTGAGCAGCAACCTGCCCTCGCCACCGGGGAACAGGGTGGCGAAGACGATCTCGAATTCCCTTGCCACGTCGTGGAAGGCCACGGTGAAGACCTCGAGGATCTTCTCGTCGACCTCGCCGACGACGGTGAGTAGGTCACGCCGACTGGCTTTGAGGTCTTCGAGCTGGGTGGACAGGAACTTGTAGCGCTCCTCAAGCGCGGCGAACTCCTCCAGTGCCAACGGGTTGACCTTGCCGAGCAGGGCCAGATCGCGCTCAGCGCTCTGGGCGCGGCGGGTCTGCACGGCCCGGTCGTAGGGAGCCGGCTTCGGGGCGCTGACCTGCTCGCCGCGCTGCGTCATCAGCTCATATTCGGCCACCTCGGCCGCAAGCGGCGGCACCGGCACCGCGGGTCCGTACTCCGCGATGAGGTCATCCAGGCCGATGCCGAAGTCGTCAGAGATCTTGATCTCGAGCTGCTCGATGCGTAACCGCTGCTCAGCGCGCAACAGCTCGTCGCGATGCACCGTGTCGGTGAGCTTGTCCAGCTGCTCGGCGAGCTCCCGAACCCGGGCCCGGACCTCCACCACGCCGTGCTCGTCCTGGGCCCGCTCGACGACCACCGCGTCGCGCTCCGCCGCGGCTCGCTGCACCGATATCTCGATGGAGCGCAACGCGATCTGCCCCGCCCGCACCACTTCCGCGGCCACCGCGGCGCCGCGCTGACGGGCCACTGCCGCGTCCGCAGCTCGCTGCCGGGCCACTCGCTCCACCTGGGCGTTGCGACGCAGCACGTCGGCACGACCGGCCAGCGCCCGGGCGCGCTCCTCAGCGGTGCGCAGCGCCAGCCGCGCCTCGACCTCCTCGCTGCGCGCGGTACCCAGCGCCGCCACGGCTTCGTCCCGGTAGGAGGTGTCGGGTTCGGCATCCACCGAGTCGTCGGCAGCCAGCCGCAACCGCTCGTCCAGCTCAGCCAGGCTGGTCAGCGCAGCGGCCCGGCGCTCCTGCATCTCGTCACGCTGGCGGTGCAGCCGGTCGGCCTCGCCGGACGCGGAACGGGACGCCTGGCCAAGCCGGGCGAGCTGCTCAGCAACCGCGGCTAGTTCCGCGTCCGATTCGTGCAGAGCTGCCAGGGTGTTGTCGACGTCCTCGGCCCGGTCGGCTTCCTCCTTACTGGCCTCCTGGAGCTCAGCGGCCAGCCGTTGCACGCGCGTTTCCGATTCAGCTAACCGGATTTGACCGTCGTCGACGGCGGCCTGCACCTCGATGACGCTCAGGCTGCGGCCCGATCCGCCGTGCGCCCAATCGCCGCCGAGTAGGTCACCGTCGACGGTCACCGCGCGCGCACTCGGTTGTGCGGTGACCAATGTGCGGGCGGCGTCGAGATCCTCGACTACCGCGGTGCGTTCCAGTAGCCGATGTAGCGCGGAACTCAGTGTCTCCGGGGCCACCACCAGGTCCACCGCCCACCGCGCACCGGGCGGCAGTTCCGGCCAGGTTGCGCGGTCTACCGAAGCCGGCGCACCGCCGACGAGCAGGCCGGCGCGGCCAGCGTCCTGCGCCCGCAACAGGGACAGCGCACTGGCCGCGACGTCCACATCGGACACCACCAGGGCGTCCGCCGCAGCACCCAAGGCGGCAGCCACGGCGGCCTCCGCGCCGGATTGCACGGTGAGCAACGCGGCAACCGTGCCGGCTAGGCCCGGTAGCCCCGCGGCCAGCAACGGTTGCGAGCCGTCCTTGCGGGCCAGGCCGATCGACAGCGCCTCCACCCGGGCCCGCCAGGACGCCCGCTGCTGCTCGGCCTCCCGGTGTGCAGCGGTGAGCTCGGCGCTGCGCGCCGCAGCGGTGACATGCGCGGCCGCCGCTGCCTCATGCCGCTCGTCGAGCCCGACCTCGCCGGCATGCAGGGCGTCGAGCTGATGCTGCAGCTCCTCGAATTCCCGCTGCGCGCTGCTGGCCCGCTCCCTGGCGTCGGCCAGACCCCCCGACAGCCGCTCGATCTCCTCCGCAGTGGCGCCCGACGTGGACCGCAGCGCCTCGACCTGACCGGCGAGCCGGGCCAGCCCCTCGCGCCGATCGGCGACGGCGCGGACCGCGGCCAGGTGTGCCCGCTCCGCGTCGCCGACGGCCTGCTCCAGCTCGCCGCGCCGGTCCACGGCCTCAGACAGCGCTGCCCTGGCCTCTTCCACCACCGCGTGCAGCTCGGCCTCCGAAGCCTCGACAGCTGCAGCCTCGCGCTCCAGCTCGTCGGGGTCCCGACCGGGTCGGAGCGCCTCGGCGGGTGCGGACAGGTGCCGGACGCGCTGCTCCGCCAGCTGCACCGTGCCGCGCAGCCGGTCGGCCAGCGCCGAGAGCCGGTACCAGGTGTCCTGCGCCACCGACAGCCGCGGCGTCGTGGCGTCGAGCTGTTCCTCCAGTCGGGACTGTTGCGCGCGGGCCGCAGCCAGGGCGTTGTCCACCTCC
Source organism: Pseudonocardiales bacterium (assembly GCA_023252195.1). Classification (GTDB taxonomy): domain Bacteria; phylum Actinomycetota; class Actinomycetes; order Mycobacteriales; family Pseudonocardiaceae. The sequence goes on along the minus strand of JAHEXI010000002.1, from coordinate 256,282 downwards.
ACCCGCCGGGCCCTGGCAACGACCTCGTCAGCCTCGTCCCGAGCGAATGCCGCACGCAGTGTCACCAGGTCGTCGGCGTGCAGCCGCAGCCGGGCGTCCCGCAGATCGGCCTGCACGGCCTGGGCACGCCGAGCGATCTCCGCCTGCTTGCCCAGCGGCTTGAGCTGGCGGCGCAGCTCGGCGGTGAGGTCTGACAGCCGGGTCAGGTTGGCCTGCATCGCCTCCAGCTTGCGCAACGCCTTTTCCTTGCGCTTGCGGTGCTTCAGGACGCCCGCGGCTTCCTCGATGAATGCGCGGCGCTCCTCGGGCTTAGACTGCAAGATCGAGTCAAGCTTGCCCTGCCCGACGATGACGTGCATCTCGCGGCCGATCCCGGAGTCGCTCAGCAGCTCCTGGACGTCCAGCAGCCGGCACGCGCTGCCGTTGATCTCGTATTCGCTGGCGCCGTCCCGGAACATCCGCCGAGTGATCGACACCTCGGTGTAGTCGATGGGCAGTGCACCATCGGTGTTGTCGATGGTCAGCGTGACCTCGGCGCGACCCAGCGGGGGGCGACCGGCGGTGCCGGCGAAGATGACGTCCTCCATCTTGCCGCCGCGCAATACCTTGGCGCCCTGCTCTCCCATCACCCACGACAGCGCGTCCACCACGTTGGACTTACCCGAGCCGTTGGGACCCACGACGCAGGTGATGCCGGGCTCGAAGCGCAGCGTCGTGGCCGAGGCGAAGGACTTGAAGCCCTTCAGCGTCAGGCTCTTCAAGTGCACGGTGCGCCGGACCCTCCTCGCTGCTCGCCAACTGCTGTCACATGCCCGAGCAGGGTACCTGTGCCTACAGCGAGTACTGAATGTCGGGAAACGTCGTGCCGAGCAGGCTGGTGATCGCACTCGCCTTGATCACGGTCTCGTCGAACTCGGTGGCAGGGTCGGACATGGCGGTGATGGCCCCGCCGACGCCGAAGCTCACCTTGTCTGGCGTGATCACCAGGGTCCGGATGACGATGCTGAGATCGGCGGCTCCGGTCAGCGAGAAATAGCCCAGCGCTCCGGAGTAGATCCCGCGGGCGCCCCCTTCCAGGGCGTCGATGATCCCCATGGTGCGAATCTTGGGCGCCCCCGTCATCGAGCCCCCGGGAAACGCCGCCCGCACGCAATCGACCGCTGAGACGTCGTCGCGCAGCCGCGCCCGCACCGTGCTCACCAGTTGGTGCACATGAGCGTAGCTCTCCACGTCGAAAATCTTCGGAACACGAACCGAACCGGGCAGTGCACAGGTGCCCAGGTCATTGCGCACCAGGTCGACGATCATCAGGTTCTCCGCGCGATCCTTCTCGCTGACCGCCAGGTCCGCCGCCAGCGCCCGGTCCTGTTCCGGCGACTGCCCACGCGGTCTCGTCCCCTTGATGGGCTTGGACTCGACAACCCGGTCCCCGGAGACCCGAATGAAGCGCTCAGGCGATGTGCTCAGCACGATCAAGTCGGCGAAGCGCAACCACGCTCCGAACGGCGCGGGGCTTTCCGCACGCAGGAATTGGTAGGCATGCCACGGGTCGATCGTCCCGTTGCCGGTCACCATGTTCGTCAAACAGACCTCATAGCTCTCACCGGCCTTGATCGCCTCTTGGCAGGAAGCGATCAGTTCCAGGTATCGATTCCGATCGTGCCGGAGTTCCAGCTGGCCGAAGTCGAGTGGGCCGCGGGCCTGCGGGCGCGCGGCGCCAGCGAGCGTGCCCAGGTGGGCCTGAGTACTCCGAAGCCATTCTCGGGCGCTGCTCTCGCTGTCGGGATCAGCCAATGCAAGCAGGTAAGTCGTGCCTGTCAGGTGGTCGACGGCTAACGCCCTATCGGCGAAGATCATGGCCGCGTCCGGGTTCTCCGAACGGTGTGCGAGCCTGCCGCCGCACTCGGTCTTGAGCTCGTAGCCGGCGTAGCCGACCCAGCCGAGGGCGAAGTCGAACGGCAGTTCGGGGACCTCGGCACGGAGGCAGCGCAAATCGTTATCCAACCAGTCGAAGAACCCGATGTGATGCACCTCGGTGCCCCGTTGCGAGTGCACGGTCACCGTGCCTCGCCAGACGTCTCCGTAAGCCACCCTGGCGAGCGGACCGGTGGAATCACCGAGGAACGAGAACCTGCAGAGTTCATTGTCCCGCCGACTGCTGTCGAGCCAGAATGAGCGCGGCGAGGAGCCGTACAAACTTTGAAAGATCAACTCCGTGGGTGCCGAGGTCGCCTGCTGTGCGACCAGTACCCGCAGCGTCAGAGCCTTCTCGTCAGTGCGTTGTGTTGTGGGCGCTGCGGCGGACCTGCGTGAATTCCTCGCGTGCGCCGGGTTGTGTTCGCGCCACTGCCGGGAGAGTCGGGCGAAGTTGATTAGCAGGTCCTTACCGTGCTCGGTGCGGATCGACTCGGGATGGAACTGCACTCCCCAGGCTGGCCGGTGCCGGTGCCGGACCCCCATGATCACACCGTCACTGGTCCAGGCGGTGATCTCCAGATCGTCCGAGACTCTGGTGACGGTCAGCGAGTGGTAGCGCACCACGCGCAATGGTGAGGGCAGCCCCGCGAACAGGTCGACGCCGTTGTGCGTGGCATCCGATTCGCGGCCGTGGAACAGCTCCGGCGCGGTGCCGACAGACCCGCCACTGAGCTCGCATAGCCCTTGATGTCCCAGGCACACACCGAGCAGCGGGATCGGCGCGCCGAGCACGGCATCGCGGCTGAAACCGAAATCCGATGCCCGGCTGGGTCGCCCCGGTCCTGGGGAGATGATGACGTTGTCGAACTCGTCGAGATCCGTCACCCGCCAGCCGGGGGCATCATTGCGGACCACGATCGGCTCGGTGCCGTTGATCTCGGCCAGGTACTGGAAAAGGTTGTAGGTGAACGAGTCGTAGTTGTCGATGATCAGCGTCCGCATGAGTGCTCAGCGCTCGACGAAACCGGTCAAGCCGCCCAGGGCGTCGTCGAACCGCTCGTTCACCTGCTTCACCTGCCCGGGCGTGGACCCGGAGCGTAGCGCGGCGAGCAACTTCACACAGGTGTCTCGCGGCCCCTCTGCGACTACCTCGACCCTTCCATCGGACAGGTTGGCCGCGTGACCGACCAGGCCCAGCTCGAGCGCCCGACAACGGGTCCACCAGCGAAACCCCACCCCCTGAACGCGACCATGCACCCAAACCGTCATCCGCACCCGTCCCATAACCCCCCTCCCGCCGCTCGGCGTCGTGAACTCGACACGACCGACATTCTCGTCGGCGAAAAGGTCCGTGCTGTCGAGTTCACGACCAGTCTTCACGGGTGGGGGTGGCGGGGTCGGGGCTGGCAGCGGGGGCAGGTGTGGGAGGAGCGGTTCATGAAGGACTCGCGCCGGATCGCGGTGCCGCATCGTGGACACGGCCGGCCGTCCTGGCCGTAGGCAGCCAGTGAACGGTCGAAGTAGCCTGACGCGCCATTGATATTGACGTACAGCGCGTCGAACGAGGTGCCACCGGCGGCGAGCGCCTCCGTCATCACCTCCGTGACGGCGGTCAGCACGGCGCGTCCTTGCGCTCGGGTCAGCGTCGCGGTGAGCCGCGCCCCGTGCAGCCGAGCCCGCCACAGCGCTTCGTCGGCGTAGATGTTGCCGATTCCGGACACCAGCGTCTGGTCCAGCAGCGCACGTTTGAGGGCCGTTCGCCGTTGCCGGATCCCGGCGATCACCGCATCAGGATTGAAACACGGGTCCATCGGGTCCCGCGCGATGTGCGCGACCGGGATGGGCAGGCCGTCGACCACGTCCTCCAGGGACAGGCCACCGAACGTGCGCTGGTCGACAAAGCGCAGCTCAGAACCCCCGTCGGCGAACTGTAGTCGCACCCGCAAGTGGGCCTCGTCGGCCGACCCAGGCTCTTGGATGCGCATCTGACCGCTCATCCCGAGATGAGCCAGCAACGCCTCCTCACCACCCAGATCCAGCCAGAGGTACTTTCCGCGGCGGCGAACACCGAGGATCTGCCGACCAGCCAGCCGGGCGGCGAAGTCCAGCTCTCCGGCGAGGTGGCGACGCACCGAGCGGGGGTGGCGCACCTCGACGGCAGCCACCGTGCGCCCGGTGACGTGTTCGGCGAGGCCCAGCCGGACGACCTCGACCTCGGGCAGCTCCGGCATGCTGCGCTACCCCGCCGGCGGAGCGTTCCCGCTGGCCAACTCGGACAGCGAGCGCCAGGCGGTCTCGGCGGCCCGCTGCTCGGCTTCTTTCTTGGTCCGGCCCCGCCCGGTCCCCCGGTCCACGCCGGCGATCACGGCGGTCGCGGTGAACTCCTTGAGATGGTCTGGCCCGTCCTCGGTGATCCGGTACTCGGGCACGCCTAACTCTCGGCTGGCGGTGAGCTCCTGCAGGCTGGTCTTCCAGTCCAGCCCGGCGCCCAACAGCGGAGCCATCACCATGAGCTGGTCGAACAGCCGGTGCACCACAGTGCGGGCGACGTCCATGCCGTGCTGTAAGTACACCGCACCGATGAGTGCCTCGGTGGTATCGGCCAGAATGCTGGACTTGTGTCGGCCCCCGGTGAGCTCCTCGCCCCGACCCAGTAAGACGTATTCGCCCAGGCCATTGGTCGCCAGCCCGCGAGCGACCCCGGCCAGCGCATGCATGTTCACCACGCTGGCCCGCAGCTTGGCGAGCTGCCCTTCGGGTAGATCGGGGTGGGTGCGAAACAAGTGGTCGGTGACGACCACACCGAGCACCGCGTCGCCGAGGAACTCCAGCCGCTCGTTGGGTTCCAACCCACCGCTTTCGTAGGCATACGAGCGGTGGGTGAGGGCGAGAGTCAGCAGCTCGGCGTCGAGATCAACGCCGAGCGCGCTGAGTAGCGGGGTCAGATCCGACGGGTGATCCCGCGGAGACCGATTTCCCAAGGGTTCGTCGCGTCCGGCGTCAGGCTGACCGGACGATCTGGCGACCGTCGTACTTCCCGCAGTGCGGGCAGACCGTGTGCGGCGGCTTAGGCTGCCTGCAGGCCCGGTTCGAACACGCCGCCAGAGTCGGTGCGGTGGCCTTCCACTGGGACCGCCTCGAGTGGGTGTTGGACCGCGACATCCTGCGCTTGGGGACAGCCACGTTACTCGTTCTCCTATTCGCTTCCGCGCAACCGCTGCTTCAGTTTTGTCTCTGGACGGTCTAGCGCGGGTCCATTCTCTCATGCCGGTGATCCGTACCGAGTTCCGCCCGCTTACCGCCACATTCCGGGCACAGGCCGAGGCAGTTCTCGCTGCACAAGGGTGCCTGCGGCAAAGCCAGTAGCATCGCGTCACGAACGACCGGCGCGAGGTCGACGAGGTCGTCGACGACCCGGCTGACCTCGTCAGGATCCGTAGTCTCGTCGGTCGCCGTGTCGGGGTAGGCGAACAGTTCGACCAGCTCGACCTCAAGCCGATCGACCAGCGGATCCAGGCACCGGGCGCACTGACCGGTGACCGGCGCCGATGCCGTGCCCGATACCAGCACTCCCTCCATGACCGACTCGAGCCGCAAGTCCAGGGACACCTGGTCTCCCGCGGGGATCCCGATCACGTCCAGCCCGATCCCGACCGACAGCGGGACATCACGGTGGTAGGAACGCATCGACCCGGGACGCCTGCCCAGCTCACGGGTGTCGATCACCCAGGCAGCGGTCGGATCGGGTCTGGCGGCAGCGGTCTTGCGAGGCATCAGGGTTCTCAGGGTAGGCCCTGGCCCGAACCGACGATGCCGCGACACCGAGCCCGGCACGCTCACCGAGGGTACTCACCCACTCCTGCAGCCACCGGTCCACTGTGATGGACGCGGCCGCGCCCGACGGCGCGCAAGGTGCGGTTGAGTAGATCCTCGAACTCCGCGAGGGTGCCTTCGACGTAGGCGTCGCATTCCGAACGCAGCCGGTGCACCTCGGCGCTCACCTCGTCGTGAATTCGCTTGGCCTCAGCACGGGCCGCTTGCACCACCTGGGTTTGCTCGACCAGCCGGGCCTGCTCGGCTCGGCCGTCGGCGACAGCCCGCTCGTAGGCCGTCCGCCCGGCCGCGGTCATCCGTTCCGCCTCGGCCTCGGCGCGCCCGGTGAGCTCCTGATACTCCCGCCGTCCGGTGATCGCCATGCGGTCAGCTTCGGCTTGCGCGCCGGCGACCAGCGACTCGGCGCTGGTACGGGCCTCAGCGACCAAGCGCGCAGCCTCGTCGCGGGCCTCAGTCACCATCTTGTCTGACTCGGTGCGAGCGTCGTCGCGCTGGCGCTGCGACTCCTGCCGCGCGGTCTCCACCAGCTCGTCGCGATGATCCAACACGTCCTGAGCGTCATCGAGCTCTGCCGGAATCGCATCGCGAACGTCGTCGAGCAGTTCCAGAACGTCCCCGCGGGGTACCACGCAACTGGAGGTCATCGGCACTCCACGGGCTTCTTCGAGAGTGGTCACGAGCTCGTCGAGTGCTTCGAAAACCCGGTACACCAGCCCCTCCTCGCGGTCACCATCCACAGGTGACAGTGTGAACGCTCGGGCAGCCCAGATATGGGAGCACGCGACTGGTCGGCGTGTCCCGCGTTCAGCGCCGTTCGGCGAGGCGGTTGATCAGGCGCTGGTGCACAGTGGCCGGCAACAGGTGGCCGACGTCACCGCCGTAGGTAGCAACCTCTTTGACCACTGAGCTGGACAGGTAGCTGTAGTGCGGTTTGCTCGGCAACAACATCGTGTCCACGCCGGACAGCTGGTAGTTCAACTGGGCCATCTGCAACTCGTAGTCGAAATCACTGACCGCCCGCAGCCCCTTGACGATCGTGGCGATCCCGTTGACCGTGCAATAGTCCACGAGCAGCCCGTGCCAGGAATCAATGCGGATGTTGGGTAGATGCTCGGTGATCTCCTTGAGCATCGCCATCCGGTCAGAGACCTCGAAAAGGCAGTTCTTGGTCTTGTTGATCAAGACTGCGACGACGACCTCGTCGAATTGGCTCGCTGCCCGCTCAATAATGTCGAGGTGCCCATTGGTGGCGGGATCATAAGAGCCGGGACAGACGGCGCGCCTCATGGCGCGCAACCGTAGTACACCGCGGTGTCTCCATACCGCCGATGAGTGAGCGCAAACACATTATCCGGCCAGGTTGGCGGCAGCGCCTTGGCTGGGCGTTCCACCACGAGCAGGGCGGCCGGTGCCAACCAGGCGCCGCCGGCCAGGGCGCTCAACACCTTGTCCAGCGCGCAGTCGTCGAGTGCGTACGGGGGGTCGGCGAGTACCAGGTCATAGGGCTGTCCCGGGTTGCCCCGCAACACCGCAGGCACATCCGCGGCAGTCACCTGCGCACCGGGCAGCCCGAGCGCCTCGATGTTGCGGCGCAGCACCGCGGCGGCACGCTGATCGGATTCCACGAAGCGGACGTGCACCGCTCCGCGGGACAGCGCCTCCAACCCCAGCGCGCCGGATCCGGCGTAGAGGTCGAGTACCCGGGCCCCTTCGAGGTCCCGACGTGCCGCAAGCGCGCTGAACACCGCTTCCCGCACCCGGTCTGAGGTTGGCCTGGTGCCGTGCGGCGGCACGGCCAGCCGCCGCCCCCCCGCCACTCCCGCCACGATCCGCACCACAGTGCCCATGATGCCGCCGACCAGCTCGGACCCCACGTCTGGGACCGTGAGTCAAGCTTTCGCGGGCGAGGCCACGACTCGGGCGTGAGTAGCGCGATCTCGCGGTCCGTCCACCATGATCGCGGTTTGTGTGCCGTAGGCGACATCAGATGTCGCCCGCGACACACAACGGTGATCACCGCGGTGGGAGCACCACCGTCGTGAGTCACTCGCATCACCAACACCGAGCCCACCATGCGACCCATGCGCACCCGTCAACGAGAAAGCGGGACTTCTCGGCCACCATTGGTGGAGTGAATTCGAACTCGCCGCCTGCACAGACAGACTCCTGCCGCCTAATCTGCCAGCCCTGCTCTCCGACGCCCTCGCCGGAAAGCTCGCCCAGCCCGGCTGACAGCAGAATCCCTCGATGAGCGGCCCTGAACAGGTCGCTTCGCAGTTGGATGCGCTGGTCTCACCGATCGGCCGGGAGTTGCTGGATCGGCTGGCGCGGCTGGAGGTGACACCGGAGACAGAGCTGCGGGTCGGTGCGCTGCTGCGCCGCGACTACCCGACGGAGCTGGTCACCGCAGCCCTTGGTCAGCATGAGCTACGTCGCCGCGCCTACCTGAAGTTCACCCGGTCTCAGCAGATGTACTTCACCCGGCCTGGCCTGGAGCAAGCGACCGCAGAGGTCATTGCGCGGCACCGAGCGGCCCGCTTCGCTGCTGCCTCGCGGGTAGCGGATCTGTGTTGTGGCATCGGTGGGGACCTCATCGCGCTGGCAGCGGGCCGGGAGGTCGTCGCGGTCGATCGTGACGCCCTGCACCTGCGGATGGCGGCGCTCAATGCCGATGCCTACGGGGTGGGTGACGGGGTGACCGTCGTGCACGCCGACGTCCGCGATGTGGATCTGACCAGCGTTGATGCCGTGTTCGTCGACCCGGCCCGACGTGCGCACGGTCACCGGATGCGCACCGGGGACAGTGAGCCACCGCTGTCGTGGTCGACCAGCCTGGCGGAACGAGTCGAAGCTGTCGGGATTAAGGCGGCCCCAGGGATCGCCCGGGATGCCGTTCCGTCCGGCTGGGAGGCGGAGTTCATCGCCGATCGGCGCGATCTGAAGGAGGCCGCATTGTGGTCACCGGCCTTGGCGACTGGCACCAGCCGCGCCACAATCCTGCCGGAAGGTCACATGCTGCTACCGCTACACGGTGACGAGGTGGAGCACCGGGATCCAGGAGAGTTCCTGCTCGACCCGAACCCTGCCGTCACCCGCGCCGGCCTTGTCGAAGACTTGGCGCGCAGCCTCGGAGCGTGGAAGATCGATTCCCAGATCGCGTTCCTGTCCAGCGACCAACCACTGCGCACACCGTTCGCGCGCACCCTGCGGGTGCTCGATTCCGGGCCCTGGGAGCAGAAGGCACTGAAACCCCGGCTACGAGCCCTCGATATCGGCTCGGTGGACATCCGCCGCAGGGGTCTGGCCGGCGACGTCGATGACCTGCACCGCCAGCTCAAGCTCCGCGGCACCCGACGCGCCACTCTCGTCATGACCCGGGTCGACGACCGCCCGTGGGCGTTGATCTGCACCGACCCTAATTCCGCAGATCACGATTTTGGGTGACGCGGCATCCTCGGCCGGCTGCACTTGGCTCATAAGGTGTCGACATGGCTCGCTTGGTGCTGATCAACGGCGCGCCGGGCAGTGGCAAGTCAACGCTGGCGCAGGTGGTCTTGCTCAGCGACCCGCAGGACGCCGTTGACCGCTTCGTTCGACGCTCGCTTCACCCCAAGACGGGTGTGCACCGCGACGCTCAGGTCCTGCTGGAAAGATGTGGCGGAGTCGGCGAGCTGGCCGCCATGTACGACCGGCTACTTGACGTCGTCGCGAGCAGGCCAGGCACTATCAGTGTGCTGACCGTCGGCGGAGAGGTGGAGCGGGCCTACCGCGATCTGGTCGCCCAGGTCGACCACAAGTGAGACCCATCAGCGCTCGACGCCGCTACCTGTCACCGACCCGTCCCTGCGGCTACCGTGGGGTCGAACCATGACGGATCATGGCGGACCGAACGACCCGGTCTCCCCACCCAAGGCCGAGTTCGCGTTTCCCGGCCCTCTTCGTGACCAGCTCGTCGGGGCCATCCTCGAGGGCGACAAGACCACCATGACAGCGCTCCTGCTGGAGTACGAGCGTGCCCACGAGCCGCTGCCAGCAGTCGGAGCTCGATTCGTGCTGGTCAATTCCGAGGACCGACCCGTCGCGGTCCTGGAGGTGACGAATGTGCGCCTCGCGCGACTGGTGGAGGTTGATCTCGCCCACGTACGTGATGAGGGCGAGATCAACCTCCACCAGTCGCGCGAGGCGCACGAGGATTTCTGTCACAGCCAGGAGATGCGCACGGAACTCCGCGACCCGGCGTTCATCGTCGACGACACGACCCAGGTGGTCCTGGAACGCTTCCGGGTCGTTGAACGCATTGACCCGTAGCTCGATTGGCACGAATTTACGGGTTCTCATCCCCCATGCGCAGGCGCGCTTTGAGTGGGGTGGGGGCGGCGCTGGGCGGCCACCTAGTCTACCGGCAGGCCACCGGCGCCAACCACGGCGAGGAAGTACCACACATCGGCCCGGGCGACTGGCAGACGCTCGGGCGACTCGAGGAGTTTCCGCTGGGCCGGCCGGTGCGCAGGCGCGCCGGCGACGTGCCGGTATTCGTGTTGCGCCGCGGCGGCATCATCTCCGACGTCACGGTGCTCTCCAACCGCTGCGTCCGCACCGCTGCACCAGGGCGAGCTGTCCGAGGTCGGCGGGGAGGTGTGCATCACCTGCCCATGGCGCGCGAGCGTGTTCCGCCTGCGCGACGGCGGGGTGGTGCACGGTCCGGCGATCGCACCGGTACCTGGCTTCGAGTCCCGCGTCGTAGACGGCGTGCTGCAGGCGCGGGTACGAACGCTGCCTGGTGTCCCGGCGAGCTGACTCGCTCCGAACCGGGGTTTAGCCCTGAGTGAACTCGGGTAACTGTCTGCTACCAACGGCAGATCCGGCGTCCTGGCCGGGTGCCGCCCGACACAAGGGAGTAGAGATGACTTCTGGGTTGATCGTCCTGGTGGCGTCGGCGTTGGTGATTTCAGGTGTGGTTATCGGCTGGAGACTCAGCCAATGGCGGCTCGAAGCGCGAGCTAAGCGTCAAGCAGCAGCGCAGCTGTCTCTGTACCGACAGTTGCACGAGCTGCAGACAGCAAGGCAAGAGGCCGCCTCGAAGCGGGAAGGGCTGTCAATCGAGTTCCGCCAGCGAGCCGCATGAGGTACCCCGACATCGCAATTCGGCTCCGAATGGCGGTCCAGCGAGTGCCCGACACCGCCATTCGGAGCCGAATCGCGGTGTCGTTACTGCAGCTCTAGGATCAGGTCGCCGCCCTCCACCTGCTGCAGGGGCTTGATTGCTAGGCGGGCTACGGTGCCGCTCTTCGGGGCGGTGATCCCGGCTTCCATTTTCATCGCCTCGATGGTGGCCACCGGCTGGCCAGCGGTCACCGGGTCTCCTTCAGACACCTTGAGAGTGACCACGCCGGCGAACGGCGCCGCGACCTGGTTGCCGTTGGACCGGTCGGCCTTCTCAGCGACCGGGACCTTCGAGTCGACGGAGCGATCCCGCACCTGCAGCGGTCGCAGTTGCCCATTAAGGGTGCACATCACGGTGCGCATGCCGCGCTCGTCGACGTCTCCGATCGCCTGTAGCTGGATGAGCAGCCGCACCCCCGGATCGAGGTCCACGGCGTACTCCTCGCCAGGGCGCAGCCCGTAGAAGAACTCCTTGCTGGGCAGTACCGAGGTGTCCCCGTAGGTCTCTCGATGTTCCTCGAACTCCGCCGTCGGACCGGCGAACAGCAGCCGGTTCAGAGTCCGCGCTCGGTCTTCGTTGAGCCCCTGGCGGTCGTGCGCGGACAGCTCCGCCATGCCGCGCGGACCACTGCGGCCCACCAGCGCTTTGCTGCGCAGCGGCTCGGGCCATCCGCCCGGTGGAACACCCAGCTCGCCGTGCAGGAAGCCGATCATCGAGTCGGGAATGTCGAACCGGGCGGGGTCGGCCTCGAAGTCCTTCGGCTCGACACCGGAGCCGACCAGGTGCAACGCCAGATCCCCGACGACCTTCGACGACGGGGTGACCTTCACCAGCCGCCCGAGCATCCGGTCCGCCGCCGCGTAGGCCTCCTCGATCTGCTCGAAGCGGTCAGCCAGGCCCAGCGCCGCGGCCTGCTGGCGCAGGTTGGAGAGCTGGCCCCCGGGAATCTCGTGGTGGTAGACCCGCCCAGTGGGCGAGGCCAGACCGGACTCGAAGGGCGCGTAGACCTTGCGCACCAGCTCCCAATATGGCTCCAGGTCGCAGACCGCCTGCAGGTCCAACCCGGTGCTGCGCTCGGTGTGATCGGTAGCCGCGACCAGCGCGGACAGCGCCGGCTGCGAGGTGGTGCCAGCCATCGACGCTGCTGCTGCGTCTACCGCGTCTACCCCCGCGTCGATCGCCGCGAGAAGGGTGGCGAGCTGCCCTCCGGGGGTGTCGTGGGTGTGCAGGTGCACCGGGAGGTCGAACCGGCTGCGCAGCGCGGACACCAGCGTCCGGGCCGCTGGGGGGCGCAGCAGGCCGGCCATGTCCTTGATCGCCAGCACGTGCGCGCCGGCCGCGACGATCTGCTCGGCCAGCCGCAGGTAGTAGTCCAGGGTGTACAGCGTCTCCGCGGGGTTGGTCAGGTCGGCGGTGTAGCACAGCGCCACCTCGGCGACGGCCCGGCCGGTTTCGCGCACCGCGTCGATCGCTGGGCGCATCTGGGACACGTCGTTGAGCGCGTCGAAGATCCGGAAGATGTCCAGCCCGGTCTGGACGGCCTGCTCGATGAACGCGGCGGTCACCTCGGTCGGGTAGGGCGTGTAGCCGACCGTGTTGCGCCCGCGCAACAGCATCTGCAGGCACAGGTTGGGCACCGCCTCGCGCAGCGCGGCCAGCCGCTCCCACGGGTCCTCGGCGAGGAAGCGCAGCGCCACGTCGTAGGTCGCGCCGCCCCAGCACTCCAGCGACAGCAGCTGCGGGGTCATCCGCGCGACGTAGGGCGCCACGGCGAGCAGGTCCTTAGTGCGCACCCGGGTCGCCAGCAGGGACTGGTGGGCGTCTCGGAATGTGGTTTCCGTGACGCCGACGCTATCTCTGGTCCGCAACCAGTGCGCGAACCCCTCCGGGCCCAGTGCGAGTAGCTGCAACCGGGATCCGGCCGGCGCCAAGCCGTCGAGATCGATCGGCGGCAGCTTACTCAACGGATCGACCAGATCGGGCGGATCGCCGTGCGGCCGATTTACCGTCACGTCCCCGAGGTAGGTCAGTAACCGGGTGCCGCGGTCCGCGGACTGCCGGGCGGTGAGCAGGTGCGGCCGCTCCTCGATGAAGGAGGTGGTGACCTTGCCCGCCACGAAGTCCGGCTCATCGAGCAGGGCGAGCAGGAACGGAATGTTGGTGGCCACTCCACGGACGCGGAACTCGGCCAGAGCCCGGCGGGCCCGGCGTACCGCGGTGGCGAAGTCGCTGCCCCGGCAGGTCACCTTGACCAGCAGCGAATCGAAGTGCGCACTGATCTGGGCGCCCGCGTGCATGGTGCCGCCATCGAGGCGGACCCCAGCACCGCTGGCCGAACGGTACGCGGTGACGGTTCCGATGTCCGGGCGGAACTCGTTGGCCGGATCCTCGGTGGTGATCCGGCACTGCAACGCGGCGCCATGCGGGATGATGGCGTCCTGGCGCAGCCCCAGGTCGGCCAGCGTCTCCCCGGCCGCGATCCGCAGCTGGGCAACGACCAGGTCGATGTCGGTGATCTCCTCGGTCACCGTGTGCTCGACCTGGATGCGTGGGTTCATCTCGATGAATACGTGGTGACCGCCGCGGTCGACGAGGAACTCCACGGTGCCCGCGTTGACGTAGCCGATTTTCCGGGCGAAGGTCACCGCGTCGGCGCAGATCCGCTGCCGCAGATCCGGGTCCAGGTTCGGCGCGGGCGCTACCTCCACCACCTTCTGATGCCGCCGCTGCACCGAGCAGTCCCGCTCGTAGAGATGAACAACGCGCCCGGTCGCATCGGCGAGGATCTGTACCTCGATATGGCGAGGGTCGACGACCGCCCGCTCCAGAAACACGGTCGGGTCCCCGAATGCCGACTCAGCCTCCCGGCTGGCGGCCTCCAGCGCGGTGCGTAGCCCGGACGGCTCGGTGACCCTGCGCATGCCGCGCCCACCGCCCCCCGCGACGGCCTTGACAAAGACTGGGTAACCGATCGCTTCGGCGTCGGCCATCAGCTGATCGATGTCGGCGGACGGGGCACAGGACGCCAGCACCGGCACGCCCGCGTCGCGTGCCGCGGCTACTGCCCGCGACTTGTTACCCGCCAGCGCCAGCACGGCAGGGGGCGGTCCGACGAAGGTGATGCCGGCCTGCTCGCAGGCGACGGCCAGTTTGGGGTTCTCTGACAGGAAGCCGTAACCGGGGTAGACCGCGTCGGCTCCGGTGCGCTGGGCGGCCCGGATGATCTCCGGCACCGACAGGTACGCGCGGACGGGATGACCCCGTTCACCGATCTGATAGGCCTCGTTGGCCTTGAGCCGGTGCTCGGAGTTGCGGTCCTCGTAGGGGAACACCGCGACCGTCTGGCAACCCAGTTCGAAGGCAGCCCGAAACGCCCTGATCGCGATCTCCCCGCGGTTGGCGACCAGCACCTTGCGGAACATGTGCCATTCCCTCCAGTCGGCCGGTCGGGCGGAAGCTCCTACCGTCGCTACCGACCGCATCATCGCAGGTGATAACGGCCGCCGGGGGGATCTGTGATATCCCAGCCGCGCGGGCTCTCCCACGCGAGCGGCTGGAGGGGTATCAAGGATATGGCATGAAGGGACGCGGCCATGGGCAGATCGCGATACCACCACTATCACCGCCGGAGTCGAGCGCGGCGACGCGTCGGTCCCCTGCTGGTGCTGCTGTGCGCAGCACTCCTGGCCGGCGCTGGCCTGGTCACAGTGACCTTGTTCGCCCTGATGGCGGTCTTCGGACAGCTCTTGCTGGTCGGAGCGGGTTCGGTAGTCGTGGTGCGGCACCTGCACCGCCGGCACCGCCGGGCGATGGCCCCGGCGCGGCCGGCCGCCGTGCCACCGGCCGCGCCGGTCCCGGATTGGCGCGCTACCCGGGCCAGGTTCGTCCAGCTGCGCAGTGAGTACGGCCAGTTCGAATGTGATCCACTCGCGGTGCTGCGGCTACCCGCGCTGACCGACGTCAACGTGGCGTCCACCGGCCGGTTCGTCGACGCTTTCGCCGAGGCCCAGGCACTGGACACCGACACCGAGCCGCCGGCCGCGCACTGCGCCCGTTACGCCACCGCAGTGGATCAGGCATGGCGGGCCTGGGGCGCCGCCCGCGATGCGGCCGAGCGCATCCGCTTGGCCGGAATTCCCGCGCAGGAGCGGGCCACCGTGGCACGGGCGATCAAGCTGCTCACCATGGCTCGAGACTCCGACCACGACGCCGAGCGGGCCGCCGCATACGCCAAGGCCCGCGCCGAACTCGCAAAGCTGGACCGCAGCGGCACGCTGCGACTCCCACCAACCGCCGCCGCCGCACTGGACGCCGCAGCCCGCAGCCAGCTCCCCGCCGGCTAACTCGCCGACGGATGGCGGTATGCCCGCAGCGCGACTAGAACCCATAGGGAGACGTCGACCGTCGATCACTGGGGCTGCGGATGCGAACACGTCGATTCAGCACCGCATTTGCCGCGGCGCTGGTGCTGGGTGCAGGTCTGGTCACCTCAGCCGTGGCCCCGGCGCAGGCTGCGCCGATCCACCAGCACGCTAAGACACCGGTGGCGCAGGGCTACGGCGGTGCAGTGGTTTCGGACACCGCGGAGTCGACGCAGGCCGGCCTGGACGTGCTGCGCAGCGGCGGGACCGCTGCCGACGCCGCGGTCGCGGTCGCTTCCACGCTCGGCGTGACCGACCCCTACGTCGCGGGTATCGGCGGCGGCAGCTACCTGGTCTACTACGACGCGCGGACCCACCGGGTATCCACCATCGACGGCCGGGAGACAGCGCCGGGCGCCGACGGACCGTCGATGTTCCTCGACCCATCCACTAGGCAGCCATTGTCGTTGCCGGCCGCGGTGACCAGTGGACTGTCCGTCGGCGTGCCCGGCACGCTGGCCACTTGGCAGCGTGCGCTGCAGCGGTGGGGCCGCTTCGGGCTCGCCGAGGACTTGCGACCGGCCGAGCAGGTGGCCGAGCGCGGCTTCGTGGTGGATCCGACGTTCCGTGAGCTGACGCGGCAGAACGCTGCGCGTTTCGCCCAGTTCGGCTCGACGGCGGCACTGTTCCTGCCTGGCGGTGCGCCGCCCGAGGTGGGTTCGACGCTGCGCAATCCCGACCTCGCGAAGACCTACCGGGAGATCGGCAAGCTCGGGATCAGCGCGCTCTACGGCGGCCCAATCGGTACCGACCTGGTCAACGCCGCGCAGCACCTGCCGCTGGCACCCGGCGCCACACTGGTGGCCCGGCCCGGCCCGGTGGCGCTTTCTGACCTGCGTGCCTACCACGCGCTCGACGCCGACCCGACGCAGGTGAACTACCGCGGCCTCGACGTCTACGGCATGGCGGCGTCCTCCAGCGGCGGCATCACCGACGGCGAGGCACTCAACATCCTCGGCAACGTCGACCTGGCCGCGATGACCCGGGTGCAGGCGCTGCACCACTACCTTGAAGCCAGCCGGCTAACCTTCGCCGATCGCAACCGCTACCTCGGCGACCCCCGATACGTCGATGTGCCCCAGCAACAGCTGCTCTCACCATCCTTCAGCCGCCAGCGCGCCTGCCTCATCGACCCGGCGAAGGCCGGCGTCAGCCCAGTCGCGCCGGGCGACCCGTTCACCGGATCGCGCAGCTGCCCACCGCCGTCCGGCGCCGCCGTCCCGGTGCCCGACCGGGAGCACCACACCAACCACTTCGTGGTCGCCGACGGTGCGGGCAACGTCGTATCGTGCACCAACACGATCGAGGAGTTCGGCGGCAGCGGGATCGTGGTTCCCGGTCGAGGGTTCCTGCTCAACAATGAGCTGACTGACTTCAACTTCGCACCGACGCAGGGCAGCGCGCCTGATCCCAACCTGCCGGCGGCGGGCAAGCGACCGCGCTCGAGTATGTCGCCGACAATTGCGCTTCGCGATGGTCGGCCATTCCTAGCGGTCGGCTCGCCGGGAGGCGCCACGATCATCACCACGGTCCTGCAGATCCTGGTCAACCGGATCGACTTCGGCATGAGCCTGCCGGATGCGATCGCCGCGCCTCGCGCCTCCCAGCGCAACACCGCGACCACTCAGGCCGAGCCCGCATTCATCGCAGCGCCCGCGACACGCGGCTTAGCAGCGCTCGGCCACAAGTTCGCGATCAGCGACACCTCGCCGCTGGATCCCACGATCAAGACCAGTCCGGATATCGGCGACGCGTCAGGCCTGGAGTTCCTCCCCAACGGCACTGTCCTCGCCGCCGGCGAGCCGGCCCGACGCGGCGGCAGCGCAGCCGCCGTTATCCACCCCACGCGCTGACCAGCCTTGTGGAACCTTTTCGCAGTTCCAGGGACCCAGGGTCGGCTAATGGAACCTTTTCGCGGTTTCAGGGGGGCGATCACACTTTTTGGAGGAACTGGGCGCGCTGGTCGTCTAGCAGGTCGGCGGCTAGGCGGGCTAGAGCGGGGTGCTCGGTGAGTTCCGGGTCAGTCTCTACCAGCTGCTGGGCGGCTTGCCTCGCTTGGCCGATGAGGTCGGCGTCGCGCAGCAGCGAGAGCAGCTTGAGCCCGGACCGGCGGCCGGATTGCAGCGCGCCGAGCACGTCTCCCTCGCGGCGCAGCTCCAGGTCGCGCTGGGCCAGTTCAAACCCGTCGGTGGTCGCGGCGACGGCGTCGAGGCGTTCCCGGCCGGGGGTGCCCTCGGGAGAGTCGGTCACCAGCAAGCACAGCCCGGGATGCGCCCCCCGGCCGACCCGGCCGCGCAGCTGGTGCAGCTGACTGACCCCGAACCGCTGCGCGTCCATGATTACCATGACGGTGGCGTTGGGTACGTCGACCCCGACCTCGACAACGGTGGTGGCCACCAAGACATCGATCTCGCCGGCGGTGAAAGACTGCATCACGACGTCCTTCTCGTTGCCTGGCAGGCGGCCGTGCAACACCCCGAGCCGCAGCCCGGCTAGTGGACCTTGTTCAAGCTGCGGAGCCAGGTCGAGCACCGCCAGCGGGGCGCGACCGCCGTCCTCGCCGTCCTCACTGGCAGCGTCCTCGCCAGCAGCGTCGTCGCCACCGATCCGCGGGCACACCACGTAGGCCTGCCGGCCGCTGGCGACCTCCTCAGCGATCCGCCGCCACACCCGTTCCAACCAGCAGGGCTTCTCCCCGACCGGCACCACGGTGGTCGAGATCGGCGACCGGCCAAGCGGCAGTTCGCGCAGCGCGGAGACCTCCAGATCGCCGTAGACGGTCATCGCGACGGTGCGCGGGATCGGCGTCGCGGTCATCACCAGCACATGCGGGCTGGTGCCGTCGACCGCCCTGGCGCGCAGCGCGTCGCGCTGCTCGACGCCGAAGCGGTGCTGCTCATCGACCACCACCAGGCCCAGATCGGCAAAGGACACCCGATCCTGGATCAGGGCGTGCGTTCCGATCACGATCCCGGCCGCACCACTGGCGGCGTCCAGCAGCGCCTGCTTGCGGGATCGGGCGGGCAGTGATCCGGTGAGCAGGGCGATCCGGGTGGCCTGCTCGGCTGATCCCAGTTCGCCGGCCCGGCCATAGTCGCCCAACATGGCCCGCAGGGACCGGGCGTGTTGCGCGGCGAGCACCTCGGTGGGCGCCAGCAGCACCGCTTGCCGTCCCGCATCCAGGACCTGCAGCATCGCCCGCAGCGCCACCACGGTCTTGCCGGATCCGACCTCGCCCTGCAGCAGCCGGTTCATCGGGTGCGCACCGGCCAGCTCGTCAGACAGCAGCTCACCCACCTGCCGCTGCCCAGCGGTCAAGGTGAAGGGCAGCGTGGCGTCGAAGGCGGCAGCCAACCCGCCGTCCCGGCGCGGGCAGGCCGGCGCAGGCCGGCGCATCACCTGCTGACGGCGCCGCGCGAGGGTGAGCTGCACTGCCATCGCTTCGTCCCACTTCAGCCGACGCTGGGCGACGGCGATCTCGGCACGGTCGTCGGAGCGGTGCACCGCGCGCAATGCCGCATCCAGGGTCAGCAGCCGGTGCAGCGCCCGCAGCTGCGCGGGCAACGGATCCGCGGGCTCGTCGAGGACATCGAACACCTGACGCAGGCAAAGCTGGATCGTCCAGGACGGCAGGTCCTTGGTGGCGGGATAGACCGGGATCAGTGCCCGGGAGAACTCCGCGAGCTTGTCCGCGTCGCCGTCGAGCAGCTGATACCGCGGGTGCGTGAGCTGCAGGGCACGTTGTTTGCCGTACACCGTCACGCGACCGGCGAACAGCGCCTGCCGGCCGGGGACGAGCACTTTGGGCAGCCGCTGTTGGTTGAAGAAAGTCAGGTTCAGGGTGCGGCTACCATCGAAGATCACCGCCTGCTGGATCGTGCCTTTTCGCTGTTGCATCGGGCGCGAGGAACAGCTGCGGATCTCGGCGACCACCGTGACGTCTTCCCCCGGCGTCAGACTCGCGATCGGGGTGAGCTGACCCTGGTCGGCATACCGGCGCGGGTAGTGTCGCAGCAGGTCGCCGACGGTGCGCACATCCAGCTGCTCGGCCAGCAACTTCGCTGTCTTGGCACCGATCACCCGGTCCAGCGAGTCATCCACCCCGGCCACGCTCACTCCACCCCCACTAGCAGCACACGCTGCGGCACACGACCGGCGTAGACCACCACCTCGACCTCGGGATGCGCTATGCGCAGATATTCGATCAGCGAGTCCCCGACGCCGTCGGGGGCGTCCTGGCCGAGCAGAACTGTGACCAGCTCGCCGCCCACCGACAGCATTCGCTCCACCAGTTCGCGGGCCGCGACCAGTGGATCGCGGTCGATCAGGACGACTTCGTCGCCGACCATTCCCAGGGTATCGCCCGGCTGGCAGCGTCCGGCCCAGGTCAACGCCTCCCCCCGGGCCACGGTGAGCTCCCCACGCCGGGTCGCGGCCGCAGCCTCGGTCATCGCCACCAGGTCGTCGGCCGGGCGCCGCGCGGAGTCGTGCACCGCGATCGCAGCCAGTGCCTGCACCGGGGACGCGGTCGGTACGACCACCACCTCCTGGCCGGTGGCCCGGACCTGGACGGCCGCTAGTTCGGCACTGGTCGCGGCAGTGGGCTCGGCGAGCACTGTGACATGCCGGGCGCGGGTGCCGGCGAGAGCCGCGCGTAGCTCGTCAAGGCTGCTATCGGCCTGGGTGGTGGTCACCCCTTCCCCGCGGAACAACTCAGCCACTCCAGATCCGGAGACCATGGCGAGCACCGCGTGGTCGATGACGAACCGGTTGCGGTCGGTGTGATCGGCCCGGGCTTGATCGGCGAAGCGCAGTACCGTGATGCGGTGCGGCCGCCCGGCCCGCACCCCAGCCTCGATCACGGCGCCGACATCGGAGCTGTGCACGTGCACGTTCCACAGCTGCGCACCGTCGCCGGTCTCGCCTGAGCCGACGACAGCCACGCAGTCGCCCAGGTTGGCCAGCTCGGTGCGCAACGTCGCGATGTTGGCCTGGTCGGTACCGTCCAGCAGGTACATCACTTCGTACTCGTGCTCGGTGCAACCGTTTTCCCGCGCCACTTCCAGCGCCTGCCCCGGACGAAGCAGGGTTGCGGCGGCGACTGTGGACCGCACACCGGGCCGCTCGTTCACCACCGCCAGCAGCGCTTCCAGCAGCAGGGTCAGCCCGCGACCGCCCGCGTCCACCACTCCTGCGACGGCCAGTGCGGCGAGCTGGCGGGGAGTGTCGGCCAGCGCACCGGCTGCGGCGGCAGTGGCCGCCGACGCCACGGCGCTGAGTTCTTCGGACCGGACCGCCACGGCTGCCCGCGCTGCCGCGTGCAGCACGGTCAGCACCGTCCCGGACACCGGCTCAGACACCGCGGCCGTGGCCAGCTCGTCAGCCCGGCACAGCCCCTTGCGCAGGGCTGCGCCGTCCCAAGCCCGGCCATCGAACTCCGGGCCGATCAGGGGCTCCGCCAGGCCGCGCAACACCTGGGACAGGATCACTCCAGAGTTGCCCCGGGCTCCCTTCAACGCGCCGCGGGCCAGCACCGCGACCGTGCTGCCCGGCGGAACACTCCCGTCCGCGTTGTGATCCCGGAGCACCGCATCCAGGCCGGCCCGCATGGTGGCCAGCAGGTTGGACCCGGTGTCCTGGTCGGCGACCGGGAAAACGTTGAGCGCATCGATCTCGTCACGGTGTGCAGCGAGCGCGTCGCAGCAGGTCACTGCCCAGCGACGGACCGCTGCGCCGTCCAGCGACTGCAACACCGCGGCTGCTCACCGCCTTCATCTGACCCGGTTGATAGGCTGGTTTGTGGCTCTTTAAGAGCTACCAACGTCGAAGATTACCGACCCACAGCGTCCCCGGTGCGCGGCGCCGTGCACCGCCGGGTTACTCTTCACTCCGACCGCCCGGGAAACGGGCGTACCACCCTCGCAACGAACCCAGGGAGTGTGTGACGTGGCTGCCGTGTGCGACGTCTGCGGCAAGGGGCCGGGCTTCGGCATGTCGGTCTCGCATTCGCACCGGCGGACACATCGCCGGTGGGACCCGAACATTCAGACCGTCCGGGCGAAAATCGGCACCGGCAATCGTCACCGCCTCAATGTCTGCACGTCCTGCCTCAAAGCAGGCAAAGTCTCCCGAGGCTGACCCGGCACGACGCGCCATTCGGAGCCGAATCGCGGGTCCATCCCACCCGGAGAGCGCGATTCGGCTCCGAATGGCGATCCAGACCCAGATCTAGGGCAACTTCCAGTCAATCGGGTCGGTTCCTAGGTCCGTGAGCAGGTGGTTGGCGCGGCTGAACGGGCGGGAACCGAAGAACCCGCGGTCGGCTGACATCGGTGACGGGTGCGCGCTCTCGATACACGGCACATCGGTGAGCATCGGACGTAGGGTACCCGCGTCCCTACCCCACAAGATCGCCACCAGTGGCTGCGCCGGACGCGCTACCAGGGCGCGGATGGCCTGCTCGGTGACCTGCTCCCAGCCCTTGCCGCGATGCGACCCCGGACGCCCCGGTTCCACCGTGAGCACCCGGTTGAGCAGTAGCACGCCGCGCTCGGCCCACGCACTGAGATCACCGCTCGACGGGCTGGGCAGGCCTAGGTCGTCGCGGTACTCGCGAAAGATGTTTGCCAGACTGCGCGGCAGTGGCCGCACCTGCGGCTCCACAGAGAACGACAGCCCCACTGCGTGGCCTGGGGTCGGGTACGGGTCCTGGCCGACGATGAGCACTCGCACCTGGTCGAAGGGCTGGGTGAAGGCGCGCAGGATGTTGGTACCAGCGGGCAGGTAACGCCGGCCCGCGGCGATCTCGGCCCGGAGGAAGTCACCAGCGGTGGCGATCTGCCCGGCTACTGGAGCCAGCGCACCGGCCCAGCCGGTTTCCACGATCTCGTCTACAGCAGAGGGCACGGTGTGCGACCCTAGCGATCGGTCAGCGGGCTAGCTGCGCCGCCACCGGAAGTAGCTTCCCGAAGCACCGACTGCGCGGCTCGCACCGGTAGACGCCGAATCGCGGGATCTCGGAGTAGCCCGACGAGGTGTAGAGGCCGATCGCCTCCGGCTGGGGCGTCCCGGTCTCCAGCACCAGCCGCCGCCGGCCCGCGGCGACCGCCCGGCGCTCAAGCTCGACGAGCAGGACCCGGGATAGCCTCCGACCGCGCGCCGCCGGGACCACATACATCCGTTTGAGCTCCGCGTCCCCTGCAGCGAATTCCGACCCCGGCTCGTGCGCCCGCCAGCCGCCGCAAGCCACAGCCGTCCCGTCCAGGTAACCCACAATGAAAGTTCCGCGCGGGGCGACGAACTCGCTGACATCGGTCGGCTGGCAGCCTAGGGCTGCTCGTGAGTGGCATTGAGTGCTATAACACTGTTTGGCACTCACGAGAAGTGCTGCCACCCCGCTGGAAGCACTTCATCTCTTGGCAGCACTTCACCCCCATCGACGGTCACGCCGCGCCCTTCGCGCACCACTCCGATCTCCGTCCACCCGACAGGCAGCGCCACGCCAGCGGGAAAGCTCGCCAGCAGCGCGTGGTCCTCTCCCCCGGTGAGTACCCAGTGCCGCGCGTCGGCGTCCAGGGCTGAGGCCACCTCGACCAGCAGGCTGGCTACCGGCAGCGCCGCCGAATCGATACCGATGCCGACACCGGAGGCCTCGGCGACGTGCCCAGCGTCGGCGAGTAAGCCATCCGAGATGTCGATCATCGCCGTGGCACCGGCCGAAGCGGCTTGCGGGCCGGCGCCATAGGGGGGCTCCGGCACCCGGTGCGCAGCGACCACCGCCTGCGGAGATCGGGCCGATGGAGATGGCAAGCCCCGGCGAAGGACCGCAAGACCCGCGGCGGACCAGCCCAGCCGCCCGCACAGACCGAGCACGTCGCCGGGTCGGGCACCGGATCTGGTGACCGGCGCACGACCCTGCAGGTCACCCAGGGCCGTCACCGCCACGACGAGCTGCTCTGAGCTGACCACGTCGCCGCCGACGATGCCTACGCCGGCCTGCGCGGCCTCCGCCCACATTCCGGCCGCCAGGCCATCTACCGTGGATATCGGCGTGCGCCCGGGAACGGCCAGCCCGACGACCAGCGCGGTGGGCACCGCGCCCATCGCTGCCACGTCGGCGAGGTTGGCCGCTACCGCTTTGCGTCCGACCTGGTGCGGCGTGGACCAGTCCAGCCGGAAGTGCACCCCCTCGACGAGCACGTCAGTGGTCACCACCACCCGGCCGTCGGCAGCCGCCAGCACTGCGGCGTCGTCGCCCGGGCCCAGCAAGGTGCCCGGCGACAGTTCCCGACCGGCGGTGATCCGGGCGATCAATCCGAATTCGCCCAGGTCGGCTACCGTGCCTGGGTCCGACAGCGGTGGATCAGGTGTGACACCACCGGCAGCACACACGGTCACGCCTCCGATCCAGCAGGTAGGGAGCCAGGCGGTAGGTTCGTTACTACCCGATCGAGCCGACGAGACGAAGGACCCGCCGTGGTTCAGGCATACATCCTCATCCAGACCAAGGTCGGCAAGGCCGCCGCGGTGGCTGCGGCGGTGTCGAGCCTGCCAGGCGTCGCCAGCGCAGAGGACGTCACCGGCCCGTATGACGTGATCGTGCGGGCGGAGGCGGCCGACGTGGACCAGCTGGGTCAGCTGGTGCTGGCCAAGGTGCAGACGGTGGACGGCATCACCCGCACGTTGACCTGCCCCATCGTGCACCTGTCCTGACGGCGATCTGGCGTGTGCGCATCCACTTCCGCGCGGCCGGCCGGCATTCCACGGTGGCCGCTGGGAATAGCACTGGCCCTGGCGGTGGCACTGGTGGCGGGGGTGCTCATCGCTGCCGAGATGGTGCGCGAGCAGCCTTTGGGGCCGCTGAGGCTGGCTGTTGTTCCGGCGCCGTCGGCCAAGTCCATGGACTGCACGCGGCTGCTGGCGGCGCTGCCCGAGACACTGGACGGCGGCGATGCGGGCGCCCTACAACTGAGGAGCCTCGCTCCCCCGGCCCCCGCAGGCGCGGCCGGCTGGGGTGAGCCGCCGGTGGTGCTGCGCTGCGGGCTGGACCGGCCCGTCGAGCTCACCGCGACCTCGCGGTTGTTGGACGTCTCCGGAGTGCAGCTCCTCGAACTCGTCGGGCGTAGCACCAGCACCTGGGTGGCGGTGGACCGTCCGGTCTACGTCGTAGTCGCCCTGCCACCGACCAGCGGCAGCGGGCCACTCCAGCAGCTCGCCGCAGTGATCGCGACCACCCTGCCGCAGCGCGACGTCGACGTCGCGCACTGATCCGGCTACAGCCGGTGCAACCCGGCCAGCACCCGCTCCAGCAGCGACAAATCCGGCGCGCTGTCCAAGCCCAGGGTGTTGCGGTGCACGTTCACCAAACCGGTATCGATCATGTCAGCGAGCAGCACTCGAGCTACTCCGAGCGGCAGTGCCAGCAGTGCCGCGACCTCGGCGACCGAGCGGACCTCAGCACATAGCTCAGCGATCGCGGCGTGCTCTGCTGAGCAGATCGCTGTCACGTCTCGACCCTCGTCGCTGGTGAAGACCAGCGTCTCAAGGGCAAGGTCCTGGACCGGACGGGTGCGCCCCCCGGTCCAGGTGTACGGACGGACGACGAACCGGAAGTCCTCCGCCCCATCCCATTCGTCGACTGACCATTCGTCGGACGCCTCAACGACCGCAGCGTTGGCGGCTGCCTCCACCACGTCAGCAGAATCGTCGGACGGTTCGTCGACGGTGTGATCATCTGACTGAGCGTGGCGGGCGCGATAAGCATCCCGGCCGGGATCCACCGCCATCCCGTCGGGACCGTCGATCAAGCTGCCCTCCTCATCAACGGTGCCGCTCCTGCCGAATGAGACGAACAATCGCAATGCCTCCACACACTGACGTCACCGACCACGCGAGGCACATCAGCGGACCGCATGGGCGGTTCCTACGTGCTTAACTAGTCGTTCATGAGTAGGTCGCTGGAGTTCACCCGTTTGACGCAGATACCCCAGCGGAGCAACAGCTCAGCGCAGCCCGGTACCGCGGGCCACCGCAGTGTCGATCAATAACGACAGCAGACTCCGATAGTCCAGGCCGGTCACCGCCCACATCCGGGGATACATCGATATCGGGGTGAAACCCGGCATGGTGTTGATCTCGTTGACGGTCAGCGCACCCTCGGGGCCGACGAAGAAGTCAACCCGGGCGAGGCCCTGGCAGTCCAGCGCACGGAACGCCGCAACGGCCATCGACTGCAGCTCAGCGGTGACGTCATCGTCAAGCTTCGCCGGGATGTCGAACTCACATGCGTCGTCGAGATATTTGGCGTTGAAGTCGTACCAACTCACGGAGTCCGGCGCTATCACCCGGATCTCCGCGGGCAGCGACGCCTCGATCCGGCCGTCGGGAAACTCCAGCACCCCGCACTCCAGCTCGCGGCCGACCACCGCGGCCTCGACGAGCACCTTCGGATCGACAGCGCGCGCGGTGGCGATCGCCGAGGGCAACCCGGACCAATCCGCCACCTTGGTGATGCCCACCGATGAGCCAGCCCTGGCCGGTTTGACGAAGACCGGCAAACCCAGCCGCTGGCGCTGCTGCGCGGTAAGGGTGCTGTCAGCGGCACGCAACACCACGGTGTCGGTGACCGGCAGACCCTGGGCGCGCAACAGCGTGCGGGCGAACTCCTTGTCCATTCCCACCGCACTGGCCAACACCCCGGAGCCGACGTAGGGCACATCGGCCAGCTCCAGCAGCCCCTGGATCGTGCCGTCCTCGCCGAAAGCCCCATGCAGCACCGGGAACACCACATCCACCCCGGAGAGCACTTCGCCGGCCCGGCCGCCAGCGATGCGCACCAGCTCCCGCCTAGTCGGATCACCGGGCAAGACCAGCGCCGTAGCCGCCGCGTCCACGGCGGGAAGCCGGCGGCCCCGGATCGTCAGCTCGGCCGGCTCATCAGTACCCACCACCCAGGCACCGTCCACGCTGATACCGACCGGGATGACCTCGAACCGGGTCCGGTCCAGGTGGCGCAGCACGCTTCCCGCCGACACACAGGAAATCGCGTGTTCGCTACTGCGGCCACCGAAGACGACAGCGACGCGCAGCTTGCGATCCGTCATGGCGGCACCCTACTCCCGGTGATCCGGCGGTTGTGGCGCTGCTGTCACGACGCCGTGAGGAGGGCAATCAGTCCAGGTAGCGCCACCGCGAGCTCTGATCGGGTGCGCGGCGCGGCGTAACCCAGAGTCACTCCGTGGCAACCCGGCGGGCCTTCATGGCAGCACTCCAGCCCATCGAGCAGCAGCCCTTCGTCGGCGGCACGGCGCACCGCCGTGCGCTCGGCGTCCGCGCTCGGCAGGGCTATCACCAAATGCGCGCCGGCTTGATCACCCCGAACCGGCGACGCCGCGGCGCGCAACGCGCCGACCAGCAGGTCGCGGCGGGCGAGCAGTTCCCTGCGCACTCGGCGCAGGTGCCGAGCCAGATCTCCGGACACCGCGAGCGCAGTGAGCACCCGCTGGCCGGCCGGTGACGGCCGCATCCCGGTCGACGACCGGTGCGCACACACCACGGCCACCACCTCGTCAGGTGCCGCCAGCCACCCGACACCCAGCGTCGGAGTAAGGATCTTGCTAGCGGTACCGAGATGCACCACCACGTCAGGTCCCACGCTGGCCAGCAACGGCAGCGGTGCGCCGTGGTGGCGCAGCTCGCCGTCGTAGTCGTCCTCCAACACCCAGGCCGCGCGCTCGCGGGCCCACGCCACCAACGCGAGCCGGCGGCGAGCCGACAGGGTGGCGCCCAGCGGGAACTGGTGCGCCGGCGTGCAGTACACCGCGCGGGCTCGGTCGGGTAGAGCGTCGACCACCAGCCCTTCGCAGTCCACCGGTACCGGCAGCACCTGCAGCCCAGCGGCTCGCAGGGTCCCCACCGCCCGCGGGTAGCCCGGTTCCTCCACCGCGACCACGTCGCCGGGCCGCAGCAGCACAGCAGCCAACTCCGCGACGGCCGCGGTACTGCCACCGGTAGCCAGCACCGCTTCTGGTGGCACCGCTAGTCCACGGTGGCGCACCAGGTGCTCGACCACCGCGGCCCGGAATTCCGGCAGGCCGGCCAGCACCGGACGGGTGAGCATCGGCGGGTCGGCCGCCGCCCGCCAGGCGCGTCGCCATGCCGCCGGGCACATGCCCGCCGCCCAGGGCGTGCCAGGCCGCAGGTCGATTCCCCGTGCCGGCTCATGGTTCTGGGCGCGGGGCGCCTCCGGGAGCGTCGGCGCCGATACGCCAGGCGCCGCGACGACGTAGGTGCCAGCGCCCCGCCGTCCACCGATCCAACCCTCGGCTGCCAGCACTTCGTAGGCCGCCGCGGTGACCGTTCGTGAAACGGCCAGCGTGGTGGCGAGCGCTCGGGTGGACGGCAACCGATCCCCCCTTCGGAGCGCTCCGCTTGCAGCGGCGGCCCGCAACCCGTCGGCCAGCTGAATCGCCAACGGCCGGGAGTCCTGGCGATCCACTGCCAGCGGTAAGTCGTCAGAAAACACGAATGGCCCTTCATAATGGGATATGAGTGGCCATTTCAGGATGCCACTTTGTCGGGCACCGTGGTTAGCATGACGCTGTCCCCCACCACACGCAGCACCCCGCGCCGGCTTCGCGAGCGCGCTCGCCACGATCGAGGTGAGCTCTACGCCCTGCTGGACTCGGTACTGGTCTGCCATCTCGGGCTGCTACTCGACAACTTTCCGGTGGTGCTGCCCACCGGCTTCGGACGCGACGGCGACACTCTCTACTTACACGGATCGAGCGGAGCCGCGAGCTTGCTGGCCGCTTCACGTCAAGCCGCAATCTGCGTCACGGTCACCCGGCTCGACGCAGTCGTCTACGCCCGCTCGGCCTTTCACCATTCGATGAACTACGCCAGCGCGGTGATACACGGCACGGCGCGGGCAGTCACCGACACCGAGGAGATGCGGCACGGGCTACAGACGCTGGTCGAACACCTCGCTCCCGGCTCCTGGGAACACAGCCGCACTCCTACTCGTAAGGAACTCGCTGTCACCACGGTGCTGGCGCTGTCCCTGGCAGAAGCCTCGGTGAAGGTCCGAACCGGCCCACCGGCCGACGACACCGCAGACGTGACAGCGGCCCAGGCTTGGGCCGGTGTGCTTCCCCTGAGCACCCACTGGGGCACCCCCGTCCCCTGCCCCCAGCTACCCCCCAACACCCCCGTCCCACCGCACATCGCGCACCGCCCGCCGTCAGGCTTCCCAAGCAGCGAACGAGCGATGACGTCCGCACGGACAGCGGTAGCACAGGTGCATCCCAGCCAGTGATCGTGAATTGGGAAGAATCAACCGCGCCGACCGCGGCTCATTCTTCCCAATCCGCGATCATGAAATTAGTGCACCGGTAAGCCTTGGGCGGTCCAGGCGCGGAAGCCGCCGATGACGTCGGTGGCGTTGCGCAGGCCTAGGGTTTGGAGAGCGGCTGCGGCGAGGCTGGAGGTGTAGCCCTCCGAGCACAGCACGATCACCTGCACGTCATAACCGGTGGCCTGGGGCAGCCGGGCCGCGCATTCAGGATCGAAGCGCCATTCCAAGTGGTTGCGCTCAACCAGCAGTGCGCCGGGCACCTCCCCCTCGACAGCACGTTGCCAGCCGGGGCGGATGTCCACCAGCAGCGCCCCGACGGCAACGGCGTCATAGGCCTGCGTCGGGGTAAGCCGCTGCAGCCGCGAACGGGCGTGGATCAGCATCTGGCCGACGCTGAGCGCTCCGGGCGGCCGGCTCACCAATCCACCCCGGCCTGCTCCACGGCGAGGTGGCACAACCCCGACGGCTCCAGCCGGTAGCGGTTCATGATCGACAAACCGGGGGTGTAGACGTGCACGCTCACGGCGGGGACCGTGCCGGCGTTGGTGACATGGTGAACGTAGTGCGGGCCGAAGGCGCGGCAGCGCCCGGCGTTCAGTGCCCGGGTGACCTCTACCGGCGGCCGACCTGGCTTGGCGGCGACCACCCGTTCGGTCAGCGTGCCCGCCGCGATCGCGAAGGCACCCGACGCCGGGCCGTGATCATGCAGGTCGGTGCCCTGACCGGGCAGCCAGGACAGCAACCACACCTCATACTGCTCCGTTCGTTCGAGCAGCCGGTACCAGCGGGTGTCGGTGCGATAGTTCAGCAGGCGCCACCACCGCTCGGGGTGCGCGGCCAGGCCCATGGCGAGGCTGACTGGGCCGCCGCCCCATCGAGCGATGTCGGCATCCGGGACGGTGAGCTCGGGCACGGCATACATGGGGAAATTCCTCCGCGAGATCGATGAGTCCGACCGCGCAGCAACCACCGCCTGGAAAAGGCAGGCTGTCAGGGAAACGCGGTCAGCGGGACAAGCTCACCGCGCGGGACACAGCGCACTCGCCACCCGGCGCAGATCCACCGGGGACCGCCGGACGAGGACGAAAGTGCCGTTCACAGTTGATGATCAAACCATCAGATCCGCATCCCCGTCAAGGACTGCGTCGAGTGCTTGGCGCAGATCGGCGAGCAGCTCCTCGGGATCCTGTACCCCGACGGACAGCCGCACCTGGCCGGGCGCTATTCCGGCCGCCGCGAGTGCGCTGTCGTCGAGTTGACGGTGGGTGGTCGACGCCGCATGGCTGACCTTGGAGTGCACGCTACCCAGCGAGGAGGCGATCGCAACGGTGCGTAGCGCGTCGCAGAAGGCCATCCCACCACTCCGTCCAGCACGGATATCCATGGTGATCAGACTGCCGAACAGGCCGTCACGGAACAGCGCGCGGGCGATGCCGTGCTGCGGGTGCGACGCCAGGCCCGGATAGCGCAGCCGTGCCACCGCCGGGTGGCCCACGAGCTTGTCGGCCAGCACAGCCGCGGTCGCGCTCTGCCGGGCGACCCGCAGCGCGACCGTCTCAAGCCCTCTGTGCAGCAGGAATGCCTCGTCCGGAGCAAGGCACCCGCCGAGGTCGATCCGTGCTTCCCGGACCGGTCCGAGGTGCTCTGGCCGGCCGATCGCCACCCCACCGGTAGCGTCGGCGTGCCCGCCGAAGAACTTCGTCGCCGAGTGCAGCACCAGGTCGGCGCCGTATTCCAACGGGCGGCAGATGACGGGGGTGGCGAAGGTGGAGTCCACCACCAGCCGGCCACCGGCTTGATGTGCGATCTGCGCCAGGACGGGCAGATCGGGCACCATCAGGGTGGGGTTGGCGATGGTCTCCGCGTAGATCATTCGAGTTCGTGCGGTGACCGCAGCCCGGACGGCGGCGGCGTCGGTGATGTCGATCAGTACCGAGTGTATCCCCCATCGGGGTAGCCATCTGGTGAGCAGCGACCAGGTGCCGCCGTAGCAGCCCGCCGGGGCGATCACCTCGTCGCCCGCTTCGAGATGGCCGAGCAGGGTGGCCGAGATGGCGGCCATCCCGGACGCGAACGGCTCCGCTCCGACGTCGGCTACACCTGGTGCCTCTAGCGCAGCCACCGCTGCGGCGAACGCGACCGCGGTCGGGTTGTCGACCCGAGAGTAGGAGTACCCGGGGACGCGCCCACCCAGAATCTCGGCGTAGTCGTGCGCGGTGTCAAAGGCGAAGGCGGAAGACCGCACCACAGGCAACCCAAGCGGACGCGACATGCTCTCAACGCTACGGCAGCGCTGACACGCAGGGCCCCTCTCACTGCCGTGGCACCGGTCGAACGGGAAACCGGCCCGCAACGGTCTTCGCGCAGCTTACGGGCGCACAGGGCGTGGCACGCTGGGACGTCCGATCGTGCCAGCACCCGACAGGCGCTCGAAGCCGAAGGAGCCAACTCGATGATCTTCGTTGTGGTCAAGTTCACGATCCGCGCCGAGCGCAGCCACCAGTGGCTCTCGCTGATCGACGACTTCACCCAAGCCACCCGGCACGCGGCGGGCAACATCTTTTGCGAGTGGTCGCGCAACGTCGACGATCCTCACCAGTTCATCGTCGTCGAAGGGTTCGAGTCCAAGGAGGCCGACGAGGCGCACCTCAACTCGGATTACTTCCGAGTTGCGATGGCATGGATTCCGGACGTGATCGTCAAGGCGCCGGAGATCGTCAAAACCGAGATGCCGCAGAATGGATGGCGCGAGATAACCGAACTATCCCCTCGATGACTGGTGATCACGGTTTGTGTGCATTCGGCGACATTTCTTGTCGTCCTAGGCACACAACCGACGATCTTGGCGTGCGGGGTACGGGATCATTCCGGTTTGTGGGCGCGGCCAAGCAGTTTGCCAGCCATTTCCCGCGGTGACTGGCCGTCGTAGCAGACTCGACGTACTCCGTCGGCGATGGGCACCTCGACGCCGCAGCGCGCGGCCAACCCCTGGATGGACAGACAGGACTTCACACCCTCGGCCACCTGGCCGTGGGTGGCTTGCTGGGCCTGCTCAAGGGTATCGCCGATGCCGAGCCGGTAGCCGAAAGAGCGGTTGCGGGATAACGGTGAGGCGCAGGTGGCCACTAGGTCGCCAAGTCCGGCCAGGCCCGCGAAGGTCACCGGATCTGCGCCCAGCGCGGCACCCAGCCGTCCCATCTCGGCCAAACCCCGGGTGATCAGCGTCGCCAGAGTATTGTCCCCACATCCCAATCCAGCAGCCATCCCGCAGGCCAGCGCAATGACGTTCTTGCAGGCGCCGCCGAGTTCGCAACCGATGACGTCGGTGTTGGTGTAAGGCCGAAAATAACGGGTTCCGCAGGCTTGCTGCACCGCGACGGCACGGTCGTGGTCAATGCAGGCGACCACGCTCGCGGTGGGCTGCTCGGCAGCGATCTCCCGCGCGAGGTTGGGGCCGGACACCACCACCACGTGGTCGGGCCCGGCAGCGGTGACATCGATCACGACCTCACTCATCCGCTTGAGGCTGCCGAGCTCGACACCCTTGGCCAGACTCACCAGGGTGGCCTGCGGTGGGATCGACCGGTGCCACTGGCGCAAATTGTCACGCAGCGTCTGGCTCGGTACCGCGAAGACCACTGCGTCCACCCCGTCGAGCGCCGCCTCCGCGCGCACGGTGGCCTGCAATGAAGCCGGCAGCGTCACCCCCGGCAGGTATTCCGGGTTGGCGTGGCGGCGATCAACCGCGTCAGCTACCTCGACCCGGCGGGCCCACAGGACGACGTCGCGGCCGGCGTCGGCGAGCACCTTGGCGAACGTGGTGCCCCACGAGCCCGCGCCCATCACCGCGATCCGCTGCACCGCGAAGGTCATGATGTCCGGTCATCCTCCTCCCGCTGATCGCCTAATTGCCTGATTGCCGAATGGGACTGCTGGCACCGTGAGCCGAAGTCTTCCCTGCCGCCGGATCGAAGGTCCAGCGGGACGATGGGGCATGCACGTGGATTTGCTCGTCCCAGTGAAGCCCCTCGCCTGGGCCAAGACTCGACTGCGGGGTGCAGCCGACGGCGGGGCCGGCGCTGCGGAGGCGCACGCCCGGTTGGTGCTCGCACTCGCCCGGGATACCGTCACCGCCGCGGCTGCGGCGGCGGTGGTTCGCCAGGTGATCGCGATCTGCTCTGACCAGATGGTATGCGCGGCGCTGGCCGACGACGGGGTGCAGACGATTCCCGACGAGCCGGCCGCTGGCCTCAACTCGGCTTTGCGTCACGGGGAGGCTGCGCTGCGCGCAGCAGACCTGACAGTAACGGTAGGAGCCTTGCCGGCCGACCTTCCTGCATTGCGCCCGGAAGAGCTGGACCGCGCGATCCGCGCCGCCGTGGCCACCGGTGGCAGAGCGTTCTGTACTGATCAGACCAAGACCGGCACAACCCTGCTAGTGGCCCCAGCGGGACAGCTTCTGGGTCCCCGCTTCGGACCGGCCTCGGCGGCTGCGCATCGGGCCACCGGTGCACGGGAGCTCACCGGATTGTGGCCGGGGTTGCGGTGCGACGTCGACACCGCCGCCGATCTGACTATCGCATGCGGCTTGGGACTGGGCCGGTTCACCAGCGCTGTGCTGGACCGAATCTAACGAGTCGATTTATCGCAACTGATACCCACCGCCGACTGCGATACGGAACAATGGTCGAGTGACCACGCACGGCGAGGACACCGGACTCACGACCGCAGACCGTGCCGTATCGATTGCTGACGGTGTCGTAGCGTCGGTGCCGCCTGCTCCCCCAGCGGCGACCCCGGTACCCGCTGTCACCGACCTGCCTGATGACCGCTACCTCAACCGGGAACTGTCCTGGCTGGACTTCAACGCTCGGGTGCTGGCGCTGGCTGAGGACACCAGCCAGCCGCTGCTGGAGCGGGCCAAGTTTTTGGCGATCTTCGGGTCGAATCTGGACGAGTTCTACATGGTCCGGGTCGCCGGGCTCAAACGCCGTGAGGAGGCCGGGCTGGCGGTGCGCAGCGCGGACGGCCTGACCCCGCGCGAGCAGCTGGCGCAGATCGCGATGCGCAGCCGCGAACTCACCGAGCGCCAAGCCCGCATCTGTCTCGACTCCGTGCGCCCCGAGCTGGAGAAGCACGACATCACCTTCGTGACCTGGTCTGACCTTGACGACCAGCAGCAGCGGCGCCTATCAGGGTACTTCTCCGACCACATCTTCCCAGTGCTGACCCCGTTGGCGGTGGACCCGGCCCACCCGTTTCCCTACATCTCCAACCTGTCGGTAAACCTGGCCGTGATGGTTCGGGACCCGGACAGTCGCCTCGAGCGCTTCGCCCGGGTCAAGGTGCCCAACAACGTGCCCCGGCTGGTCCGGGTGGAGAACGACCGCGGATCGGCGCGTGCGACATTCCTGCCGCTGGAGGAGCTGATCGGGGCTCATCTCGGGGAATTGTTCGCCGGCATGGAAGTGGTCGACTGGCACATCTTCCGGGTCACCCGCAATGCCGACTTCGAGGTCGAAGAGGACCGCGATGAAGACCTGCTGCAAGCAATGGAACGGGAGCTGGCGCGACGCCGCTTCGGTCCACCGGTGCGCCTGGAGGTGGCCGAGCGGATGAGCGAGCACGTGCTGGAGCTGTTGCTGCGCGAGCTCGAGGTCGATCCGCACGACGTGGTCGAGGTGCCCGGCCTGCTGGATCTGTCCTGCCTGTGGCAGCTGCACGCGCTGCCCGTTCCGGAGCTCAAGGACGAGCCGTTCGTCCCTGTGACGCATCCGGCCTTCGGTGAGGGTGAGAGCCCCAAAGATGTGTTCGCCACCCTGCGCGACGGTGACGTGCTGGTGCACCATCCCTACGACTCGTTCTCCACCAGTGTGCAGCGGTTCATCGAGCAGGCCGCCGTGGATCCGCAGGTACTGGCGATCAAGCAGACGCTCTACCGAACGTCCGGTGACTCCCCTATCGTCGACGCGCTGATCGACGCCGCTGAGGCTGGCAAGCAGGTCGTCGCGCTGGTGGAGCTCAAGGCACGATTCGACGAGCAGGCCAACATCCGATGGGCCAGGGCGCTGGAACGCGCCGGGGTGCACGTGGTCTATGGGCTGATGGGCCTCAAGACGCACTGTAAGACGTCGCTGGTGGTGCGCCAGGAGAGCTCGACGATCCGCAGGTACTGCCATATCGGCACCGGCAACTACAACCCGAAGACTGCCCGGCTCTATGAGGACATCGGGTTGTTCACTGCCAAGCCAGCAGTCGGAGCCGACCTTACCGACCTGTTCAACTCGTTGACCGGCTACGCGCGCCAGACTTCCTACCGCAGCTTGCTGGTGGCGCCCTACGGAATCCGGCGCGGCATCGTGGAACGGATCCTGGGCGAGATCGCCCACCACCGGGCGGGGCGCCCGGCGGGGATCCGGATCAAGGTCAACTCGCTGGTCGATGAGCAGGTGATCGATGCGCTATACCGGGCGGCGCTGGCGGGCGTCTGTGTCGACGTCGTGGTCCGCGGCATCTGCGGACTCATCCCTGGACGCCCCGGCCTGTCGGAGAACATCGGCGTGCGCTCGATCCTGGGCCGCTTCCTGGAACACTCGCGCGTCTTTCATTTCCAGGGTGCGGGCGAGCACTGGATCGGCAGCGCCGACATGATGCACCGCAACCTTGACCGCCGGGTGGAGGTGCTGGTGCGGGTGGCCGACCCCGCTGTGACCGCCGAGCTGGACGCGATGCTCAGCTCCGCCCTGGACCCGGCGACGCGATGCTGGGTGCTGGAAGCGGGCGGCTCATGGAGCCCATCGCCGAGCGCTGAATCCACCGTCCGCGACCATCAGGTGCAGGAGATCCTTCGGCACCGCAGGAATGGCTGAGCTGTGCCTGCCCTCATCGCCGCCGGCGCCGCGGTGTGGCGGCGCTCGCCCTCGGGCGACGTCGAGGTAGCGGTGGTACACCGGCCGCGCTATGACGACTGGTCGCTACCCAAGGGCAAGGTGCACTCCGGTGAGCTGCTGCCGGTCACCGCGGTCCGCGAGGTGACCGAAGAAATCGGCCACAGTGTCACGCTCGGCCCGAGGTTGGGCACCACGCGTTATCTGGTGCCCGAAGGCGAGAAGGTGGTGCACTACTGGGCGGCACGTCCCACCGGCGGCAGCTTTCGGCCCAACGACGAGGTCGACGAGCTGCGCTGGCTGCCGCTAGCGAAGGCTATCGATGCGCTTAGCCACCCGCACGATCGAACGCTGCTCGCCGGCCTCGACGGCCCGACTGCCATCACCCACACGGTGCTGCTGGTACGCCATGCCAAGGCGGGCAAGAGCGAGGGCTGGCAGGGCGACGATGACCTGCGCCCCCTGACCGCCGCGGGCCATCGGCAAGCCGAAGTCCTGCGATCATTGTTGCCGCTGTTCGGGGCGCAGCGAATCTACTCTGCCCCACCGGTGCGATGCCGCCAGACTGTGGAAGGTCTCGCCGCGGATCTCGGAGTGCCGATCATCGATGAGCCGCTGCTGTCCGAGGACGGCTTTCTGACCGATCCGGCGGCCGCGCTGAGCAAGCTGACCGAGATCGCGGCCGGCTCTGGGGGTACCGCCGTCGTGTGCAGCCAAGGCGGGGTAATTCCGGACCTGGTCGGCACCCTGGCCAAGCAGGCGCAGCTTCAACTGCTCGACGAGCGAAGCTCAAAGGGCAGTTACTGGGGCTTGTACTTCAGCGGTGGATCATCCGCACCGTTGATCCTGCAGGCCGCCGACCACTACGACGACGCAGTGGGCTGACGGCTCATTTCTTGGTAGCGGATTTCTTGGCAAGGGACTTCTTCCCGGCCTTCTTCTCGCTGCCTTTGGCCGGGCTCTGTGCGCTGCCTTTAGTTTTAGCGGCGATAGTCTTAGCGGCGATCTTCGAGCTGGCCTTGTTCTCACTCTTTGCGGCCTTCGCCGCCTTCTTAGTCTTGGGCGACTTGGTCGTGGGCAGGTGCACAGCGGTCAAATGCGCGGCCGCGGTGACCCTGCTGGCCGGACGGCGGGCAGCGGTGGTCGTCGGCACGCTGGTTGGCGCTGCCGGGGTCGTTTCCGGTTGCGCTGGGTTAGGGGAGGCAGCCGCAACTGTGATGGCCGTGCCGTCCTGCGGCAAGACTCGAGTTCCACTGACCACTTCGCGAAACAGTGTGCCCGGGCGAAAGGCGGGCACATCGGTCTGCTGGATGATCACTGCCTCGCCGGTACGGGGATTGCGCGCGGTTCGCGCCGCCCGGGCTCGCTTCTCGAACACGCCGAAACCGGTGATGGTGACCTTGTCCCCGGCGTTCACTGCGCGGACCACGACATCGACCAGACCGGCCACCGCGGCGGCGGCGACCTTCTTATCACCAAGGCGCTCCGCGAGGGCGTCGATCAGCTGAGCTTTGTTCACTTGCGCTCCTCCCACGCACAGACCTCGGCCGGATACGGCGGCCATTGTGGGTCACCGTAGGGCGGAGCGCGCCCAAACACCATGTGCCGCACCAAGAATCCGAGCTGTGACCAACCCCAGCGTTCCCGAACTCCACAACAGAGCTGCTCGGTCGCAACTGGACAGCTCTGCTGTGGAGCTCGGGAACCTCAGAACACGGGGCGCTGCTCGCTGATCAGCGACCTAACCCACTGTCGTGGTTGGTAGCCAGGACGGGCGGTGGACCTCGAATGAGTCGATCTCCTGGGCGTGCCGCAGGCTCAGCGCGATGTCGTCTAAGCCCTCTAGCAGGCGCCAGCGGGTGTAGCGATCGATAGTGAAGGCCACCGTGAGGTCCTTGGCCTGCACGGTCTGCTCCGAGAGATCGACGGTGACTTCGGTGCCCGGCTCTGTTTCCAGCAGCTTCCACAGCGTTTCGACATCGGCCCGCTCGCACTGAGCCGCTAGTAGACCTTGCTTGCCGGCGTTGCCCCGGAAGATGTCACCGAACCGCGGCGAGATCACCACCCGGAACCCGTAGTCCAGCAACGCCCAGACCGCGTGCTCCCGCGACGACCCGGTGCCGAAGTCCGGCCCGGCGACCAGCACGCTGCCGTTGCGGTAGACCTCGTGATTGAGCACGAAATCTTCTTTAGCGCGCCAGGCCGCGAACAGCCCATCCTGGAACCCGGTGCGGCTGACCCGTTTGAGATATACCGCAGGAATGATCTGATCGGTGTCCACATCAGACCGACGCAACGGCACGCCGACCCCGGTGTGGCAGGTAAATCGCTCCATTCCTTGCTCCTTACAGTCGCTCGTGAGTGGCGTTGAGTGCCATAACACTGTTTGCCACTCACGACCCCAAGTCGGCGGGGGATGAGAGGGTGCCGCGGATTGCGGTGGCGGCTGCAACCAGCGGGGAGACCAGGTGGGTGCGGCCGCCCTTGCCTTGGCGGCCTTCGAAGTTGCGGTTGGACGTCGATGCGCAGCGTTCACCGACGGCGAGCTGGTCGGGGTTCATCCCGAGGCACATCGAGCAGCCCGCCGAGCGCCACTGGGCACCGGCCGTGGTGAACACCTCGTGCAGGCCTTCGGCCTCGGCCTGAGCGCGTACCCGCATCGAGCCGGGAACCACCAGCATTCGCACCCCGTCGCGCACCCGGTGCCCGGCGAGCACCGCCGCCGCGGCCCGCAGGTCCTCGATCCGCCCGTTGGTGCAGGAGCCGAGGAACACCGTGTCCACCGCGATGTCGCGCAGCGGTGTACCGGGTTGTAAGTCCATGTAGGACAGCGCCTTGCGCACCGCGAGCCGCTCGCCTGCATCGGTGATCTGCTCGGGATCGGGTACCCGCTCGGACAGTGGCAGGCCCTGTCCGGGGTTGGTGCCCCAGGTCACGAACGGCGTCAGCGCGTCGGCGTCGATCTCTACCTCGGCGTCGAAGGTGGCGTCGTCATCGGTATGCAGCTCTTTCCAGTACTGCATCGCCGCGTCCCACTGCGGACCCGCCGGCGCATGGGGGCGGCCGGTCAGGTAGTCGAAGGTGGTGGCGTCCGGCGCGATCATGCCGGCCCGGGCTCCCGCCTCGATCGACATGTTGCAGATCGTCATGCGAGCTTCCATGGACAGCTGCTCGATCACGTTGCCGCGGTACTCCAGCACATACCCCTGGCCTCCCCCGGTACCGATCCGAGCGATCACCGCCAGGATGACGTCCTTACTGGTGACGCCGGCGGGCAGCCCCCCATCTCGGCTGCGCACGGTCACCGCCATGGTCTTGAACGGGCGCAACGGCAGGGTCTGGGTGGCCAGCACGTGCTCCACCTCCGAGGTGCCGATGCCGAATGCCAGCGCGCCGAACGCACCGTGCGTGGAGGTGTGCGAGTCACCGCAGACCACCGTCATCCCCGGTTGAGTCAGCCCCAGCTGAGGCCCCACGACGTGCACGATGCCCTGCTCGACGTCGCCCATCGAGTGCAGCCGCACGCCGAACTCCGCACAGTTGCGGCGCAGCGTCTCCAGCTGGGTGCGGGATACCTCGTCGGCGATCGGCAGCTCGATGTCGGTGGTAGGAACGTTATGATCTTCGGTGGCGATCGTGAGATCGGGCCGGCGGACCGGCCGGCCACCCAACCGCAGGCCGTCGAAGGCTTGTGGGCTGGTGACCTCGTGGATCAGGTGCAGATCGATATAGAGAAGGTCGGGTGTTGCGGTAGTAGGGTCGCCATCGCCTCGATGGACAACGTGGTCATCCCAGACCTTCGCTGCGAGCGTGCGTCCCATAGCAATTCCTCTGTTCGGTTCTCCCACATGCTGGACATCCCATATGGCGAGAAGTTAGTATCGAGATGTGGAACAGCATAGCGGAATCGGCGTGCTAGACAAGGC
This sequence comes from Pseudonocardiales bacterium, assembly GCA_023252195.1. GTDB lineage: Bacteria > Actinomycetota > Actinomycetes > Mycobacteriales > Pseudonocardiaceae. The sequence goes on along the minus strand of JAHEXI010000002.1, from coordinate 216,779 downwards.
CGTAATGGTGTTGCGCACGGTCGCCGGCAGTCCATGCGGGCTGGCCGAGCTGTGTGCCCGTACCGGCTTGCCCCGGGCCACCGCGCACCGGCTGGCGGTGGGCCTGGAAGTACACCGGCTGCTCCGTCGCGACGCTGACGGGAAATGGCGTCCCGGGCCCGCTTTGCGCGAGCTGGGCGAGGGTGCGCTTGACCCGTTGCTCGACGCCGCGGCGATGGTGCTGCCCCGGCTGCGCGACGTCACCGGCGAGAGCGTCCAGCTCTACCGGCGCGACGGGATGGTCCGGATCTGCGTGGCGGCCGCTGAGCCCCCGAGTGGGCTGCGCGACACCGTCCCGGTGGGAGCCCGGCTACCGATGGCTGCCGGATCGGGCGCGAAGGTCCTGGCCGCATGGGCTGATCCGGCCACCCAACGCGCCGTGCTCGGCGAGGCTGTCTTCAGTGAGCGAACGCTGCTGGAGGTCCGCCGGCGGGGCTGGGCGCAGAGCGTGGCCGAGCGCGAGTCCGGGGTGGCCAGCGTGTCGGCTCCGGTGCGCGACGCGGCTGGCGCCGTGGTCGCGGCGGTCTCGGTGTCCGGCCCGGTGGAGCGGATCGGTCGGCGCCCCGGCGTCCGCTGGGCCGCAGACCTGCTGGCCGCCGCCGAGGCGCTGCACAACCGGCTGTAAGGCGTGCGCCGCAGCCTGCTGGCGGCTCAACAACCCAGCTGGTCCAACGCCGCGCGGACAGTCTCGGCGAACGCGACGCCGAGTTCGTCAAAGATCTCAAGCGCGGTGCGCCAGAGTTCGCAGGCTTGGCCGCGGTCTGCGGTATCGGAGGCGATATGACCGAGTCCCCACAGCGCCTCCGCTTCACCGCGCCGGTCAGCTAGTCGTCGGGCCAGGGTTAAGACCTGGTGGTAGTACTCACGGGCCTGGCCATGCTCCCCCACCGATCGCTCAACCTCACCCAGACCGCGCAGCGCCGTAATCTCCCCGAACCGGTAGCCAAGTTGCCGGGCCAGGACCAACGCCTGGGAGTGGTATTCACGGGCCTGGACATACTCGCCGACCAGCCGCTCGACGTAACCCAGGCCCCGAAGCGCCAAGACCTCACCGAATCGGTAACCGAATTGCCGGGCCAGCGCCAACGCCTGGGAGTGGTGCCCGCGGGCCTGGCCGTACTCCCCGACGGACCGCTCGACCTCGCCCAGACTCCGCAGCGCCAAGACTTCACCGGGCCGGTCACCGAGACATCGGGCCAGGGTCACGGCCTGGGTGTGGTACTGCCGGGCCAGGCCGTACTCCCCAACGAACCGCTCAACCTCGCCCAGACCCCGCAGCGCCTGTGCTTCAGCGCGCCGGTAGCCGAGGTGCCTTGCCAGGGTCAAGGCCTGGGTGTAGTAGTCGCGGGCCTGAGCGTGCTCGCCGACGACCCGCTGAACCTGGCCCAGCTCCCAGAGCGCCAAAACCTCACCGAATCGATCACCAAGGCGTCGGGACAGGGTCAAGGCCTGGGTGTGGTACTCGCGGGCCTGGCCGTACTTCCCGACCAGCCGCTCCACATCGCCCAGCCCCCGCAACGCCAAAACTTCACCGAACCGGTAACCCAGGTCCCGTGCCAGGGACAACGCCTCGGTGTAGTGCTCGCAAGCCTGCCCGTACTCCCCGACCAGCCGCTCGACCTCGCCCAGCCCTCGCAACGCCAGGACCTCACCGAATCGGTAACCCAGATGCCGTGCCAGGGACAACGCCTCGGTGTAGTGCTCGCGGGCCTGGCCGTATTCCCCGACCAGCTGCTCAACCTGGCCCAGGCCGCGCAGCGCCTCGACCTCAGCACGCCGATCACCGACACTGCGGCTCAGGGCCAAGGCCTGGGCGTGGTACTCGCGGGCCTGGCCGTATTCCCCGACCAGCTGCTCAACCTGGCCCAGGCCGCGCAGCGCTTCGGCTTCATCACGCCGGTCACCGAGGTGCCGAGCCAGGGCCAACGCCTGGGTGTGGCACTCGCGGGCCTGGACGTACGCCCCGACCAGCCGCTCAACTTGACCCAGCTCCCGCAGGGCCAGGACCTCACCGAATTGGTAACCGAGGTGGCGAGCCAGCGCTAACGCCTGGGTGTGGTAGTCGCGAGCCCGGCCGTACTCCCCGACCAGCTGCTCAACTTGACCCAGCCCGCGCAACGCGTCGGCTTCAGTACGCTGGAAACCGAGCTGCCGGGCCAAGGCCAAGGCCTGGGTGTAGTACTCACGGGCCTGGACGTACTCCCCGACGAGCCGCTCAACCTGACCCAGCCCCCGCAGCGCGTCCGCCTCACCGAATGGGTAATCGAGCTGCCGGGCGAGGGCTAACGCCTCAGTGTGGTAATTGCGGGCTTGGACGTACTCCCCCACCAGTCGCTCAGTTTGGCCCAGCCCGCCCAGCGCGTCGGCTTCAGCACGCCGGTAATCGAGCTGCCGGGCCAGGGTCAACGCTTGAGTGTGGTAATTGCGTGCCTGGCCGTACTCACCCACCAGCCGCTCAACATAACCCAGCCCCCACAATGCGTCGACCTCACCGCGCCGATCACCAAGGTGTCGGCAGACGGTTAAGGATCGGCCGTGCAGATAACGGACATCGGACCAAAAACCGAAGTCGCGGAAATGTCCAGCCAATACAGTCGCCAGGTCTGCGCCTTGCGCGGTCGAGCTCATTGCTCGGACACACCCGAGCAGGTTATGCCGCTCAACAATCAGCCAGGTGCGCGCCTGCGAGGCGTCAGCGAACGCCAGCGCCACATCCTGGTCGGCGCATTTACCAGGGTCGCCGGAGACATAGGGCCGAAGCAACCGGTCGGCCTCATGGATGATCGCCAGGTACCTGCTGGCCAGCCGATCCACTGCCGCCGCCCGCTGGGCTGGTGGCTCCTCAGCGTCGGCACGTTCCCCGGCGTAAAGACGCACCAGGTCGTGCATTCGGTACCGCGGACCCCCGGCAGCGCCCGCGACTGACAGCTGCTCTAGCAGGTTGTGGTCGACAAGCTCGCGCAAGAGCTGCCTGCCCCGGCCGGGTGATACGTCGGCCACCGCGGCGATCACCACCGGTGTGATCTCGGGTCCGGGATGCCAGCCCAATAGGCGGAAAGCCCGACGCTGCTCAGAAGTCATGAGCTGGTAGGACCATTCGAAAGCCGCCCGCACCGAAACGTGCTCAGCAATCAATGTATCCAGCGCCGCGGTCTGGTCGGCAAAGTCCGCTGCAACGTCGGCGAGGAGCTCGCCCGTGTGGTGACGTAACCACCCGCCGATGAGTCTGATCGCCAATGGCAGCCGACCGCACGCGGCCAGGATCTCCCCGACAGCCTCGCGGTCCTTGCACCGTTGCGGGCCGACCAGCTTGATGAACAGTTGTTCCGCCTCACCCCACCCCAAGACGTCCAGCGAGAGCGGGTACGCGTCGGTCAGACCGGTCAGTTTGCGCCTGCTGGTGATCAACACAAGGCAGCCAGGTGCTTCGGGGAGCAGCGACAGCACCTGGTCGCTAGTACGTGCGTTGTCCAGCACGATCAGCATGCGCCGCAGGTGGATATGATGGCGCCACTGATCTTGGCGGTCGGCAAGATCAGCTTCGATCGCCTCCGGCGGAACACCCAGTTGGAGCAGCATCTGCTCCAACGCCCCATATGCTTCGCGTGGCTGCATGCCAGGGGTATGACCAAACAGGTCGACCCAGATGCCTCCGTCCGGGTAGCACGACGCGAACTCCTGGGCGGCATGCCGGGCGAACGCCGTCTTTCCCACTCCCGCCATGCCGTCGATTGCGTAGATGCTCACCACGGTGCCGTGCGGAGCCTGCTCGGAAATCTGAGCGCGCAGCTCCGCCATCGGTCTGTCCCGCCCGGTGAAGTGCGTAACCTCGCCGGGCAGCCCGCCCCCCGGACGCCCCGGTGTTGGTCCGGTCAGCCGTTCACCGACAGTCGCCGGGTCAACCGCGACGATCATCTGTTGAGCCCGTGGGTCGTCGCCGCCTTGTGCGCTAGGACGACGACTGCTCTGCCGCTGTACCGGTAGCTCCAACGACTCACCGTGGCGCAAGTCGCTGATGTCCAGAAATGCCTGCCGGTCGCAAGCCGGCATTGCTTCCAGATCGTCTACGTCGACCAACTGGTCCCACGTGGTTTCGTAGATGGCCGCCAGGATCTTCAGCGTCCGCACCGACGGTCGGACACCTCCCGTAGGCCACTTTTCATACTCACAGATACGGCTGCCCCGCATGCGGATATCCAGATCGCACCGGATTCGGTCGAATCTTTTCGCGATCTCCTCCTGGGTGAGTTCGTGGGCCAATCGCCAGGCCTCTCGGGGCCGACAGCCACAGCGCAGCAAGTCCGTCACAAGCTTTTCGATGAGCTGGCGGCCGTGCAGCCCGAGCCGAACCAGACGTTCCCGCTGTTGCTCGCGGTATGCCTTACCAACCGATCTGCGCGCCATGGTTCATCGTGCCCTCCTGCGGAACTTTGTACACCATGATCCTTAGGTAATGGCTGGAACTCTCCCCTGCACCGGAAGAGATCCGAACGCTGCTCGTGAGCTTTTACGTCAAGAAATCTCTATTTTACCAGGTCACAGGTGCTTCGGCAGGGGGAGAAAATATCTCCACTGGGCGTGAGCGACTCCATCAGTAACGTCTGCGAACATGATCTGGGTGACCCCCGCGCGAATCATGAAAGGAGAATCATGACCGTCATGACTTACCGGACGCAGGACGGGCTCGCTGACTACGGCTTCTCGATCGAGTTCCAGCCATGGACAGGTTGGCGAGTCTACATCATCTTTAGACCCTTCCACCGGGACCATGACGACAGCGTGAAACTACCTCATCAAGCTGTCGACGATAGTGGACGCTGCTTTGTGAACTGGTCCGCGAAGATCGATAGCCTCGGCGAGGCGAGAACAGTCGCCGAGCTCTGGGCAGAAATGATTCAGCGTTACGAGCGCGCCGAGATAGAAAAGCAGGGCGATGCCGCGGCCAAGCAACAAAGTACCCTGCGGGGACTGAGGACCGACGCAGCCTGATCTTACCGGGTTACTTCGGTGGTGTGATCAGGCTGAAGGGGTCAGCGCATCAAGGGCGGCGGGGCGTGCGGTCGCGGGTCCGTAGCCAGTGAGCCGGGCCCGCAATGCCGCGGCACCGAGAGCAGGGTGGAACAACAGCACGGGAGAGCCCATCAGGTGGTAAACCCGGGCCATGACAGCGTATGCGTGCAGATTCCCATGGGCGGCGAGGCGGCTGAGCTGCTGAGTCCACTGGCCGAGCAGCGCCTGTGGAAGGGACTGACGACCGATGCTGGTGGGATAGCGCAGATCCTCGCTCGTGGACATGGCCCAGGGCAGCGACACGACGGTAGTGAACTTTCGGAGTAGTCGACGGGTATAACCTGGGCCGAGACCGGCGGCAAGCGCCTGGCGCAAGAGCAGGGCCTCACAAGCCGCGACCGTGATGCCTTGCCCGTAGATGGGGTTGAATGCGCATAACGCATCGCCAACGACGAGCAGGCCCTCGGGCCAATCCGGCACCCGCTCGTAGCGATGGCGGCGGTTGCCGGTTTGGCGATGCACGGCAACGTCGCCGACCGGCTCGGCGTGGCGCGCCAGCTCCGCCAGCGCCGGGTCGGGTAACCGCTGGAGGAACGACTCGAACCCCGCGGCATCGCGCGGAGGCCGGTGCTCACCGCAGCCGACGGCGGTCACCAGCCAACGATCACCCTCAACCGGCAGCGCGATACCGCCGACCAACGTCGCCGGCGTCTGCTGGAGGACAACACCCACGGCACCGAAGCCGGATGGGGCGTCGGCGTACATCCGAGTGGCGTAACCCACCCCTGAATCGACCTGAGAAACCGGTGCCTGCCCCACACCAGCCTCCGCCAACCACACCGGTAGCCGCGAGCTGCGCCCGGACGCGTCGACCACGAGATCGGTCAGCACAGTGGAGCCGTCCGCCAGACCCACCGCCCAGTGCAGATCACGACGCCGGAGACTGATCACCCTCGAACCAGTGCGAATCTCCACCCCGGGCAGCCCCGCCACCCTGCGCCGGAACACATGCTCGAACAGCGGACGAGTCAGCGACAACACTTCGAACCCGCGTTGCTCGACAGGCAGCCACCCATGCTCGGCAAGCCACGGCAGCCCACCGGTATCAACGGGCACGGCACCGGCACTGAGCAGCTCCTGCCGCGAGCCGGGCAGCAGCTCCTCCAGGGCGAGAAGGCCACGAAAGAGGAACACATGTGGCTGCTCCCCCTGTGGCACCCCAGCCCGGGGCTCCGGTTCGCCAGGTAGGACATCACGCTCAAGCACCGTTACCGAGTTGTCCCTGCACGCTGCGGCGGCAGCGGCGAACAACCCCGCGAGGCTCGCCCCCACTACAACGACCCGCAACGGTCCTTCCCCCGACATCTCAGCCACCACCCCAACCTAATCCCAGACAAATTTCAGCGCCCGGAGGGTTCCGCGGGTCGCGGTGGCATGGTGGCAGCGCGGACGTGCACAGGCTCTACGTCGCCGCAGAACGCGCGATCCCCGACAGTCCGTCCGTGGCCACCAAGCCACGCGATGCCAGCTCGTGCCGGATCTGCCGCTGGCGCGCTTCGTCATGGGCGAGAGCCGCTGCCGCACTCTGCGGTCCGTCGCGCGATTCTGGAACAATCAAGCGGAACCATTGGTGTGTGGAGAGAAAGGAGTAGACGCCTGCCTGGGAGGTAGCCATCATCGGCGATACACCGGGCTCGGAGCATAGCGCTCCCCACAGACCCCGGTATAGATTGAACGACTCGGAGGACAGCCCTGCGTCCAGTTGGGCGCTGACAGCGGGTGACTCGACTGTCACCCTCGTGTAGTTCGGCTCAGTATCGTCCATTCGCCGCAGCTGCTCGGCATCGAGCCACAATACGCTGAGTCTAGTTCGTCGCGTACCCTCGGCCAAAACTGGAATGAACGGGATGTAGCCGGCATTGCTGATGTGCGCGGAGTGTGCCACAGTCAGTTTCGATGTGACGACGTGAGTTATCGGAATAATGTTGTGGTGTGAGTGGCCGCGGTATTTGTACGATAGTTGCCCGGGCGCGGCATTCGAGCCGACTGCCACGACCGGAGACCGGCTGGCCATCGGGGCTGCCCGTGCCGCTGACAGAGCCGCCCCAAGGCGGTCAGCGTTCGCCAGCGACAGTGGCCCCCCGTCATGCTGGACGCTCCAGTCCGCGGGGGGAAGTCCTGCGATGGATTGAAGCACGTAGAGCCACGACCCGAATAATAGGCAGTTCGTCGTGACCAACTTCCCTGGGTAGCTCAGTGGTTGTTCACTGGGACTCAGATCGAGCCCGATTTTCTGAATGTCGGGCATCAGCGGGCACCAATCTCATACACACGATTACCCGGGTGATGATACCCTTCCACCAGGGAAGCAATCTCATTCGTCGGGTGACTTTCGCCGCCGCCGGCGCGCCGTTCGGGTCACTGACCTTCAACACACACCCACGTTATGCCTACCCCAGGCGCCCCTCACCACGCCCAGCAGCCCGCCACGCTCGAACCGGCGACGCGGACTGCGGTCAACGGTTGGGCACCGGATCACCCCGACGACCCGGTGCCACCCTCCGACGAACAGACAGTAACCACCATCGGTAAACCGAATGTAACCACCTATGAACGGATGGTTACCACCCGGGGTGGACAATCGGTGAACTCGGCCGATGAATCCTCCGGGCAAGCGGCGCACGCAGGGTTGTCCCCGGTACGGCCGGGGCCATGCAGTCACCCGGGACACATCTCACACCTCACGGCGGCACGGAGTTGGCACGTATTCGACGCAGACGCGACGGCCGGCTAGCACCGGGCGCAGCCGGGACAGCAAAGAGCGGCCCCTGACATGAACTCCCAGATCAGGGGCCGCCTTAGCGGATACCACCGGTGTAGCCCCGACGGGATTTGAACCCGCGCTACCGCCTTGAGAGGGCGGCGTCCTAGGCCGCTAGACGACGGGGCCGCGAGAACGCGATGATGACATTCGCTGGGGTACCAGGACTCGAACCTAGACTAACTGAACCAGAATCAGTCGTGCTGCCGATTACACCATACCCCACCAGGTGTCCGTCTCCGGGGCCCCACGGACCCGAACCAGCACCGGGCACGGATCTTAGTCGACCACGAGTGCCGGTTTCCATTGGGCTGTCGTTTGGGCTACCAGCTGGCCGCCCGCATGCCGGGTGAGCAGCGCGGGAAGCTCGGCTAATCGCCCGATCACCGAGATTCCGGCGTCGTGGGGAAGCGCGCCGCAGCCAGAGCGGTCCAGCCACACTCCGTGCAGCCCAGCGTCCCGCGCGCCCTCGGCATCGGTGTCGAGTCGATCGCCGACGTGGACGGCCTGGGCGGGACGCACTCCGAGGACAGAGCACGCCCTGCGGAAGATCGCCCGGTGTGGCTTGGCCACCCCGAGCTCGCCGGAGATCAGCACCGCATCGAAAGTGGACTCCAGACCCAGCGCCCCGAGCTTCGCACGCTGGTGGTCGCCCGCTGCGTTGGTGACCGCGGCCAACCGCATGCCGAGTGCCCGCAGCGCCCGCAGGCACGGCAGGGCGTCGTCGAAGAGCTTCCAGGCTCGCCGCACCGCCGCCGCCCGGCGCTCCTCACGCCGGACTACCTCGCCGTCGCAGAGGTGCTCGCCCCGGCAGGCAAAGAAGTCTTTGGTGCGATGTCGGCGCATCATGTCGAAGTCGACCTGCCCGGCCAGGTAGCGCGCGTAGTGTGCCTCGGTCAGCGCACACCATTCCGGCCAGGCGTCGTCAGTCCCGAGCAGCTCCCGCAGCCCAGCGCGGGTCGAGGCCTCGTAGTCGACCAGGGTCGCGTCCACGTCAAAGCAGACGGCGACGACCTCGCGGGGAATCGACGCGACAGGGCTCAACTCAGGCGCGAGAGTCACTCGGTGCACGTTAGGTCCTCGCGACGCCGCTGGGACTCTGCTGACCCGGTGAAAACGCGTAACGATTCGTGTGGTCGGGGCAGTCGCTCTCTGCAACTGCCATACGGCATCGCGTAACCAACACCGCCCGCAATAGCCCGTCTGCATGCTGCGAGTACACATCGATCTTGTCCGTGACCTCGACACCACCGACGTTTTTGGGTGCGCTCGCACGTCGGTCTCGTCCGTGACCTCGACACCACCGACATTCCCCTGTGGGTGGTGGCCGAACTCCCCACTCAGGCGGTGCTGGCGACACCGTGGTGACGTAGCGCCGCGTAGATCATCGCGTCCAGCAACGCGAGCCAGGAGGCTTCCACCACGTTGCCGTGCACGCCCACCGTGGTCCAGGATCCCGTCCCGTCGGTCGTGTCCACCAGCACCCGGGTCACTGCGTCAGTGCCGTGGGTACCGGGCAGGATCCGGACCTTGTAGTCGGACAGCTCCACGTTCTCCAGCCACGGTAGTTGGGCACCCAACGCTTGCCGCAATGCGGCATCCAGCGCGTTGACCGGTCCGTTGCCCTCGGCGGTGGCGATCACTCGCTGCCCCGCGACGTCCACCTTCACCGTCGCCTGCGCGACGACCTCCCCGCCTGTGCCATGATCCACGATCACCCGGTAGGACTCCAGCTGACACGGCGACGCGGGCGGCACCTCGTCGACCTCCTGGCGCAGCAGCAGTTCGAACGAGGCGTCAGCAGCCTCGAAAGACCAGCCTTGCGACTCGAGCTTTTTGACCCGCGCAGTGACCGCGCCGATCTCCGTCGAGCGGCCGGCCAGGTCCAGTCCGAGCTCGGCTGCCTTGAGCTCGATACTGGCCCGGCCGGCCATCTCGGTCACCAGCACACGCTGCGAGTTGCCCACCACCGTGGGGTCTAGGTGGTTGTACAACTCCGGATCCACCTTGATCGCACTCGCGTGCAGCCCCGCCTTGTGAGCGAAGGCCGACCTCCCGACGTAGGCCTGGTGGGTGTCGGGCGCGAGGTTGGCGATCTCAGCCAGCGCGTGCGCGGTGCGGGTGAGCTCGGCCATCCCGTGCTCCGGGAGGACCGGCATCCCTAGCTTGGTGACAAGATTGCCGGCGACGGCGAACAGGTCGGCGTTGCCGGTCCGCTCGCCATAGCCGTTGGCGGTGCACTGCACATGAGAGGCCCCGGCCTGCACCGCCGCGACCGAGTTGGCCACCGCGCAGGCGGTGTCATCCTGGCAGTGGATTCCCACCCGGAAACCGGTGCGGGCCACCACCTCGGCGACGGTCTCGGCGAGCTGCAGCGGCAGCTGCCCACCGTTGGTGTCGCAGAGCACCGCGACGTCGGCGCCCGCGGTGACGCCAGCCTCGAGCACCCGCAATGCGCAGTCTGCGTCGAAGGCGTAGCCGTCGAAGAAGTGTTCGGCATCGAGAAATACCCGCCGCCCCTCACCGACCAGTAGCGCGACGGTGTCCGCGACCATCGCGCAGGCCTGCGCCACGTCCACACGTAGCGCCCGCTCCACATGCCGCCGATCGGACTTGGCGACCACTGTCACCACCGGAGCTCCCGATGCCAGCAACGCCTGCACCTGCGGGTCCTGCGCGGCGCGCAGCCCGGCGCGTCGGGTGGAGCCGAAGGCCACCAACGCGGCGTGGCTCAGTTCCAGCTCACCGGCCGCGGCGCGGGCGAAGAACTCGGTGTCCTTGGGCATCGCTCCGGGCCAGCCACCCTCGATGAAACCGATACCCAGCGCGTCCAGCAGCCGGGCGACGGCGAGCTTGTCGGCCACTGAGTAGGAGATCCCCTCGCGCTGGGCCCCGTCGCGCAGCGTGGTGTCGTAGAGGTGGAAGTCGTCACCGAGCGGGGTTCCGGCTGGGCTGGTGCGGGACATCGTCGAGGCTCCAAGAGGTGTGCGGGCAACAAAAAAGACCCCTCGCGGGTGCGAGAGGTCTGCGCGTCGGGTGATGGTGCCTGTTACCCGACGCGCTCAGCAATAATGATCACACAGTGGTGTGCCACGAGCGCAGTCTTGCACACCTCGTAGCCAAGCGGAACCCACCCCTCACTACCTGGAGTTGCCTGGTGTTCGACAGAGGCTGCGGTCATAGCCGTGCTTGTGATCGTCGAAAGTGAGCCGCGGCAGGGCGAAACTGCACGCGCACGGCTCCCTTTCAACGATCACGGGAGCCTTCGGGCAGCGAACTCGAGCTTGCCGGGTGAGGTAGCCAGCGCCTTGGTGCACTGCGCGGACTCGATACGGTGATCCTATGGGCGATATCCACGACGATAAGAAGCACATCCGCGGCACCATCGATCTGTCGAACGCCGTGTGGCAGCGCGCAGCGGGCTCGGAGGAGCTAGCGGGGCCACATCTGGAGATCGCCTTCGTACAGGACGGCTACGTGGCGATGCGCAGTTCCGAGCATCCCGTGGACGACCAGACTCTGATCTTCACACCGTCGGAGTGGGAGGCGTTCGTGCTCGGCGCCAAGGACGGCGAGTTCGACGTCATGTGACCGCCCCGCCCCACCAACAGCTGCGGGAGCAATGCCCGGGGCGGCCCTTGAGCTCTCAGCATCCCGAACTCCACAGCAGAGCTGCTGGTGCCGCCTCAGACAGCACTCCTGTGGAGTTCGAGACTAGGAAGGCTTGTCACGTCGGGTGACAGGCTCGCTACAGGGTGGCGCGCTCGACCCGCTGGCTTGACGAGACCAGGGCGGCCAGCCGGTCACCGATCGCATGGGTACCACCCGGATGGGTGTGATCCCGGGTGGCCAGGTCGAAGGCGACGGCGGCCTCCACGCGGCGGGACGGCTCGTCCAGTCCCAGATGGGCGAGCATCAGACCGATCGACAGCACGGCAGCCGTCGGGTCCGCGATGCCCTGGCCGGCGATGTCCGGGGCGGAGCCGTGCACTGGCTCGAACATGCTGGGGTTGCGGCGAGCCACGTCGAGGTTGCCGCTGGCGGCCAGCCCGATCCCACCGGTGACGGCCGCCGCGAGATCGGTGAGGATATCGCCGAACAGGTTGTCGGTGACGATCACGTCGAACCGGCCGGGGTCGGTGACCAGGTGGATGGTGGCAGCGTCGACGTGCTGGTAGGCCACCGTCACCTCGGGATGCTGCAGCGACACTTCCTCCACGATTCGGGACCACAGCGATCCGGCGTGGCACAGCACGTTGGTCTTGTGTACCAGCGTCAGATGCCTACGCGGGCGCGCCGCGGCCCGCGCGAACGCATCGCGCACGACGCGCTCCACCCCGAAGGCGGTGTTCAAGCTGACCTCGGTGGCGATCTCGTGGGGGGTGTCCTTGCGCAACAACCCACCGTTGCCCACGTAGGGGCCCTCGGTGCCCTCCCGGACCACTATCATGTCGATGCTGCCAGGGTCGGCCAGCGGGCTGCGCACCCCGGGATACAGCCTGGCGGGTCGCAGGTTCACGTGGTGGTCCAGCTCAAAACGCAGCCGCAGCAACAACCCGCGCTCAAGGATTCCGCTGGGCACGGAAGGATCCCCCACCGCGCCGAGCAGGATGGCGTCGTGCTGGCGTAACTCGTTGAGCACCGACTCAGGCAGCAGCTCCCCACTGGAGTGCCAGCGCGCCGCGCCGAGGTCGTAGGGCGTGGTCTCGGCATCGGGGGCGACCTCGCCGAGCACCTTGAGCGCCTCGCCGATCACCTCTGGACCGATCCCGTCGCCAGGGATCACCGCAAGCCGCATGAGACACCTCCCGTGCCCGGGCCCCCGCCATGGGACCCTTCGCAGCGGGCAGATTACCCGCAGCTACCTACCGCACCGCACAGCGGTTAGCTCAAATGGGTGACCCCAGACGGGTGGTCCTGCGTGAGGTCAGCCGAAGGTGACTGAGCGGACGGTGCGGGCGCCCACCGATGATCCGATCGCGGCCAGCACTTGACCAGTGACTGCCCGGTCCACCCGTAGCATCATGATCGCATCGGTACCCTCGGTCGTCTGGCTGATCTGGGCCGCCTCGATGTTGACGCCCACGTCGCCCAGCAGACTGCCGACGGTGCCCATCACGCCGGGGCGGTCCGGGTATTCCATGAAGATGGCCTGGCCCTCGGCGCGCAAGTCGAAATGACGGCCATCGATCTCGACCAGCTTCTGCACCTGCGCCGGACCGGATAGCGTTCCCGAGACGGAGTGCACCATGCCATCGGCGAAGATTCCCCGCACGCTCACCACGCTACGGTGGCTCGGACTCTCCGGGGCGGTGACCACGGCGACAGTCACCCCGCGGTCCTGCGCCAGCCGCGGCGCGTTGACGAAGGTGACCTGCTCGTCGACGACACCGGCGAAAACCCCGCGCAACGCGGCGAGCCGCAGCACGGAGACCTCCTCGGCGGCGAGCTCACCGCGCACATCGACGGTCACCGACGCGGGCGAACCACCGGCCAGCGCGGCCAGCACGGTGCCCAGTTTCTGGGTCAGCGGCAGCCACGGCCGAACCTCTTCGCCCACCACCCCACCACTGATCACGTTCACCGCGTCGGGAACGAACTCGCCGCGCAGCGCTCGCAGCACACTGCGCGCGACGTCGGTACCGGCCCGGTCCTGCGCCTCAGCGGTCGAGGCGCCCAGGTGCGGGGTGACGACCACCTGGGGCAGCTCGAACAACGGGCTCGCCGTGCACGGTTCGGTGCCGAAGACGTCGATTCCCGCGCCACCGACCTGACCAGCACGCACCGCATCGGCCAGCGCCTGCTCGTCGACGAGCCCACCGCGCGCGGCGTTGACGATCAGCACGCCTGGTTTGGTCTTGGCGAGCTGGTCGGCGCCGATCAACCCGAGCGTCTCAGGGGTCTTGGGCAGGTGGATCGAGATCGCGTCGGCCCGCGACAGCAGCTCATCCAGGTCCACCAGCTCGATTCCCAGCTGGGCGGCCCGCGCGGGGGACACATAGGGGTCGTAGGCGATCAGCTCGGTGGCGAAGCCCGCCAGCCGCTGCGCGACCAGCTGGCCGATCTTGCCCAGGCCCACCACACCGACGGTCTTGCCGGATAGCTCCACGCCGCCGAACGAGCTGCGCTTCCATTGGCCACTACGCAGGCTGGCGTCGGCCGCCGGGATGCGCCGGGCTACCGCCAGCAGCAGCGCGATGGCGTGCTCGGCCGCCGAGACGATGTTCGACGTAGGCGCGTTGACCACCATCACCCCGCGCTCGGTGGCCGCCGGTACGTCGATGTTGTCCAGCCCCACGCCGGCTCTGGCGACGACCTTGAGCCGACGGCCGTGGCCGAGCGCCTCGGCGTCCACCCGGGTAGCCGAGCGCACCAGCAGCGCCTCGGCCTCGGCTAGCGCCTGGAACAGGGCCTTGCGATCGGTGCCGTCGACATGCCGGACGTCGAACTCGTCTCCGAAGGCCTCCAGCACCGAGGGGGCAAGTTTTTCAGCGATCAGGACAATTGGTCGGGTCACGATCACCAAGTCTAGGCCGTGTCGGTGAGTGGGCGGTCGATCCAGGACATCAGACCGCGCAGCCGGGCGCCGACCTGCTCGATAGGGTGCTGTTCCCCCTCGGCGCGCAGTTTGGTGAAGTTCGGCCGCCCGTTGTCGTCCTCGGTCACCCACTCCTGGGCGAAGCGACCGTCCTGAATCTCGGTGAGAATCCGGCGCATCTCGTCCTTGACCTCGGGTGTGATGATCCGCGGTCCGCGGGTGAGGTCCCCGTACTCGGCGGTATCGGAGATCGAGTAGCGCATCCGGGAGATCCCGCCCTCGTACATCAGATCGACGATGAGCTTGACCTCGTGCAGGCATTCGAAGTAAGCCACCTCGGGTGCGTATCCGGCCTCGGTGAGCACCTCGAATCCAGCCTGAACCAGAGCGGTGATCCCGCCACAGAGCACTGCCTGCTCACCGAACAGATCGGTCTCGGTCTCCTCGGTGAAGGTGGTCTTGATCACACCAGCACGGGTACCTCCGATTGCCTTGGCATATGACAGTGCCAGCGCCTGCGCACCACCAGTGGGGTCCTGTGCGACCGCGATCAGGCAGGGCACCCCTTTGCCGTCGACGAACTGCCGGCGCACCAGGTGCCCGGGGCCCTTGGGTGCCACCATCGCCACGTCCACATCCGACGGCGGGCGGATCAGTTCATAACGGATGTTGAAGCCGTGACCGAACAGCAACGCGTCACCCGACTTCAGGTTCGGCGCGATGTCTTGTGCGTAGATAGCACGTTGCTTGGTGTCCGGCGCCAGAATCATGATCACGTCGGCCTCGGCCGACGCCTGCGCCGGCGTCATCACCGCCAAGCCCTCGTCGGCCGCCTTCGATCGCGACTTCGACTCCTCGGGCAGACCGACCCGCACGTCGACCCCGGAATCGCGCAAGCTCAACGCATGCGCGTGCCCCTGGCTGCCGTACCCGATCACCGCGACCTTGCGCCCCGCAACGATCGCCAAGTCAGCATCCCCGTCATAAAAGACCTCAACACTCATCGCTCGCTCCTGATCTGGCTGTGTTCGCATTCTGGATGCAGAACGCGCTTATCTGGGGCCCAATAGCAGCGTTCTGCATCCAGAACGCGACAAGCAGTGGGGTTTAGCGGAGAGGACTGGCGGTGATGGCGCGGGGGCCGCGGCCCATGGCTACCATGCCGGATTGGGCCATTTCTCGGATACCGAAGGGCTCCAGCATCCGCAACAGCGCCTCGATCTTGTCTGCGGTGCCGGTGGCCTCGATGGTCAGTGCCTCCGGGGAGACGTCGACCACTTTGGCCCGAAACAGCGTGACCGTCTCGAGCACCTGGGAGCGCACCGTGGTGTCAGCCCGGACTTTCACCAGCAACAGCTCCCGCTGCACCGCCATCGCCGGCTCGAGTTCGACGATCTTGATGACGTTGATCAGCTTGTTGAGTTGCTTGGTGACCTGCTCCAGAGGCAGCTCATCGACCGCGACCACGATGGTCATCCGGGATATATCAGGATTTTCGGTGGGTCCGACCGCCAATGAGTGGATATTGAAGCCGCGACGGCTGAACAGCCCGGCCACCCGGGCGAGCACGCCCGGCTTGTTCTCCACCAGCACCGACATGGTGTGTTCGGTCATGACCCGTCCTCGTCGAACAGCGGGCGAATGTCTCGCGCCGACATGATGTGGCTGTTTCCGGTGCCGGCCGCGACCATTGGCCACACCTGCGCGTCCTTGCCGACGACGAAATCGATCACGACCGGTTGGTCGTCGATCTCCATCGCCTGGGTAATGACCTTGTCCACGTCCGCCTCGGCCTCGCAGCGCAGGCCCACGCAACCCAATGCCTCGCCGAGCTTCACGAAATCCGGGATACGGGAGTGCGTCCCCAAGTCAGTCTGTGAGTAGCGCTCGGAGTAGAACAAGGTCTGCCACTGCCGGACCATCCCGAGACTGCCGTTGTTGATCACTGCGACTTTGATCGGGATGTTCTCGATCGCGCAGGTCGCGAGCTCCTGATTGGTCATCTGGAAACTGCCGTCCCCGTCGATGGCCCAGACCGCGACATCAGGTCTGCCGAGCTTGGCGCCCATCGCCGCGGGCACCGCGAAACCCATCGTGCCCAGACCGCCGGAGTTGATCCAGCTGCCCGGCTTCTCGTACCTGATGAACTGTGCAGCCCACATCTGGTGCTGGCCCACCCCCGCGGTGTAAATCGCGTCTGGGCCGACCAATGCGCCGATCCGCTCGATCACGAACTGCGGCGCAAGCATCCCGTCGGTCGGTCGGTCATAACCCAACGGGAACGTCTGCTGCCAGTTCCGCAGCTGCTGCCACCACGGCGCCAGATCCGGCCGGCCAGACTCGAACTCGGCCGCCACCGCGATGATCAGCTCACTGATCACCTCCGCGCAGTCCCCCACGATGGGCACGTCGGCCCGCCGGTTCTTGGAGATCTCCGCGGGGTCGATGTCGGCATGCACCACGGCGGCGTCCGGCGCGAAGGAGGACAGCTGCCCGGTGACCCGGTCGTCAAACCGGGCACCCAACGTCACCAGCAGGTCCGAGCGCTGCATCGCCGCGACCGCGGCGACCGTGCCGTGCATACCGGGCATCCCCACGTGCTGCGGATGCGAGTCCGGGAAGGCGCCCCGGGCCATCAGCGTGGTCACCACGGGCGCTCCGGTGAGCTCGGCCAACTCCCGCAGCGCCGCGGTGGCCCGCGCCTTGATCACGCCGCCGCCGACGTAGAGCACCGGGCGGCGGGCGGTAGCAATCAGCCGGGCGGCCTCCCGGATCTGCTTGCCATGCGGCCGGGTGGTCGGCCGGTACCCGGGAAGCTGCAGCTCCGGTGGCCACACGAAGGACGTCATCTCCTGCAACACGTCCTTGGGAATGTCCACCAGCACCGGGCCGGGGCGGCCGGTGGAGGCCAGGTGGAAGGCCTCCGCAATCGCCCTCGGGATCTCCGCGGGGTCCTTGACCAGCATGTTGTGCTTGGTGATCGGTATCGTGATGCCGGTGATGTCCGCCTCCTGGAAGGCGTCCGTACCGATCAGCGCCCGGGTCTGCTGGCCGGTGATCGCCACCACCGGCACTGAGTCCATATGGGCGTCGGCCAGCGGCGTGACGAGATTCGTCGCACCCGGACCCGACGTCGCCATGCACACCCCGACCCGCCCGGTGGCCTGCGCGTACCCGGTGGCGGCGTGCCCGGCTCCCTGCTCATGGCGGACCAGCACGTGGCGGACCTTCGTGGAGTCCAGCAGTGGGTCGTACGCCGGCAGGATCGTGCCGCCAGGGATCCCGAATACCGCCTCGCACCCGAGGGCTTCGAGAGAACGCACCAGGGCCTGTGCCCCCGTCATCCGTACGGGTGCGCCTACGGGTGGGGCCGGTTTGGGCAGCTGCGTGGGAATAGGCATGTCTTTGGGAGTCACAGTCGTCATGGTCCTGCCTTAGTTCATCGTTCGCTCGGCCTTGTCATCAACGTCATTCAATGCATCAAAAAACCCTCGCCGCCCGGGTCGGGCTGAAGCGAGGGTTGGCGCGTCGACGTCTGGGATTCTTCAGACGACGCGCCTCTGACGTACAAGGACGGTGAAAGTCAGCACGTCGCCGACGGTAACGGGCTCGCCCGGGCACCGTCAACCTCATGGGAGGCCCTCCCGGATGCTGAGAGTCGAGCGAGGTTGATGCACCCCTGGCCCCAGCTCAGAACACAGCTCAGGTGGGCAGCAGGGAGACGCTGTTGGCGTGTCGGGATAGTCGGGCAAGGTCAATCGGATTGCCCGTCATCACCAGCGCTTCGAGCAGCTCCGCGGTGGCCACCACGATGGCATCTACGGCGGAACCTGCACGCGCCCGGCCACGAAACTGCGCCGCCCGACAGGCCAGCGGTTCATCCACCGCCTGCACCAGGGACAGTCCGACCGTCCGGTTCGCCGATGCATCGCGCACCCGGTTGCCGGTCAGCGAGTCGACGAGCACCGCCGTGGACACGATCGGTGGCCACAGACCGCGCTGACGCAGCGCGGCGATGCGCGCGGCCGTCTGCCGGTCCCGACGGCCCAGCGCGGTGATGGCGCCCGAGTCGAGGACCAGATTCACCTGTGTCGTCTCACCTTCAGCGGGGCCGTCGTCATTTGGGCCGTCGTCATCTGGGCCGTCGTCATCTGGGCCGTCGTCATCTGGGCCGTCGCGCAGGAGGAACGGTGGCGGCATCTATCCAGGCGTCCGCGGCCGCCAGCTCATCAGCCGTGGGCGGCCCACCGAGTTCCACGGCGAGCTCAGCCAGATACCGGTCCGCCGCAGCGGCCAACTCCCGCCGGCGAAGCTCGACTCGCACGGCGTGCTGGCTGAGCTCCGAGATCGGCAGCTCCAGCTCCTTGACCGCCTGGTGGAGATCGTCTGGCAGATAGATCTGAACCCGTGGCATGCGCCTACTGTACGCCTATGATTGCCTGACAGTATGGCGTTCGTGATTGAGCCCGCCACGGTGACTTTCCGGCTGCCACTGACCACACTGATTGGGGTATTCGGGTTGATCGTGTGCATGACTCCGGTGGCCTTCGGCGCACCGGGCCTGCAAGTGTTGTACCTCGGGCCACTGGCGCTTGCGGTCTGGCTGGTACGCACCCGGACAGTGGTCGGCCCAGAAACCATGATGGCGTACCGAGTATGGGGCTCTCGGCGAATCGCCTGGTCCGACCTTGCGGGCCTGCGGATAGATCATCGGTCTCGGGTCTTTGC
Source organism: Pseudonocardiales bacterium (assembly GCA_023252195.1). Taxonomy (GTDB): domain Bacteria; phylum Actinomycetota; class Actinomycetes; order Mycobacteriales; family Pseudonocardiaceae. The sequence continues at coordinate 197,643 of JAHEXI010000002.1, read as the reverse complement.
CGTGTTGCGCGCCGGGGATGACGTGCCACTGCCGACGGTGCGGGCGGGCGACCTTCCCGTACTGGTGGCGCTGAGCCGCGGGCGGCTGCCTGAGTCGCTCGTCGAAGTCGGCGAGCGACCGACGTCCGAGCAGTAGCACACTCTTTGGTGGCCGCTCACCAGCGGCACACGGGTGTGCACCTACCCTGGCCGACCGTGCGACCCCCTGCGCCGAGCCGAACCGGGCTGGTGAACGACCGTCGCTCGCGCGGAGGCCGCCGCGCGATCTCGGTCCTGCTCGCGGGCGCGACGCTGTTGGCCGGGTGCTCGGTGACACCGACCTTTCCGGACCGGGCTTCCGGGCCATTTCATCCCAAACTGGAGGTCGGATCAGAAGCTGGACCGAGGCTCGAGATCCCGCAGGCCCCCGGCCCATCCGGCCCGAGCCCAGACAGCGGTCCACCGCCAGGTCCGCCACAAGGCTGCACGGACCCGGACCCGCAGGTCGTCGCGACGTGCTTGGAACCGATCTCCGCGCTGGTCGTACTGCCTGGTTCCGCGCCGGTGGGTCTGGCCGCGGAACGCACCACGGGCCGCATCCTGCAGGTTCAGCGCCACCGACCGAACCAGGAGGTAGCCGCGCTGGCGGTCGACCCGGCTGGGGATGGCGGCCTCACCGGGCTCGCGCTGTCCCCCAGCTATTCCGAAGATGAGCTGATCTATGCCTACATCACGACCCCCATCGACAACCGGGTGGTCCGGATCGCCCCCGGCGACATCCCCAAACCGGTTCTGGCGGGCATCCCCCGGGGGCCGACCGGAAACGCCGGCGCGCTCGCGGTCGACTCGCACGGGATGCTCCTCGTCGCCACCGGCAACGCCGGCAACCCCGCTGCCGCCGAGGATCCGCAGTCGCTCGCCGGCAAGGTGTTGCGCATCGACACCTTCGGCCACCCGGCGCCGGGTAATCCTGGCGGTTCCAAGGTGGTGGTGAGCGGGCTACACGCGCCAGGTGGGCTGTGCGTCGACCCACTGACGAACGAGCTGTGGATCACCGACCACGAGCCCGACCATGATCTGTTGCATCGGGTACTACCGGGACGCCCGCTGGGTCGGGCCGCCTGGACGTGGCCCGGCGGCATCGGGGCCGCAGGGTGCGCAGTCATGCTTGGCCGCATCCAAGTCGCGTTCGCCAGCGGGGCGCCGATGTTCGTGCTCGGGATCGGGCCGGCCGGCACGTTCGTCGGGCCATCCCTGCAGATCCCGCTAGAGCGCTACGGCCGGATTTCCGCGGCCGCGTTGAGCCCGGACGGGCGGAAGATCTGGCTGGGCACGGTCAACAAAACAGGTGGCAAACCTATCTCCAGCGACGAGCGAGTGTTCGTCCTACCCGACCTGGTCGGTCCCGGCGGCGGGCAGGACTGAGAAGCTCGTGAGTGGCAAACAGTGTTATAGCACTCAATGCCACTCACGAGCATCGGTGACACGGGCGCGTAGGCCCGTGCCACCGATGCCGCCTCAGCACGGTCAGCACCTCCCGTGCGGCACCGCAGGCATCTTGTTTGATGTCCCGCCAGCCGAACACCAGCCGTGACCGCCCGGCTAATTCGGCTGCGTTATCGCGCCGGCGGTCACGAAAGGCCACCATGGGATGCGAATGGTAAGCCCGCCCGTCCAGCCGCACCGTCAGCGGCACGCCGACGTGGTCGTACACCGCGTCTTCCCACAGGGTGTACCCGTCCACCACGAAAGGCACCTGCCGCACCGCAGCGGGAATCGCGTGTGCCACCTCAACATCGAGCGCGTACAGATCCTCAAGCACCGATGCCACACCGCCAGCCATCCGATCCAGTGCCGACGCGAGCGCTCGGCGGTAGCGATACGGGGGCCGTTCGGCCAACTGCCGTTCGAGCTCAACTAGGGAAATGCCACACGTGGTAGTGACACCCACCAGCCGACGCATCGCCTCGCGAGCGTTCGGCTCGGCAACGGCGAGATCGAGCGCGGTATCGGCTCGGCTGGTTCGGGGTGGAACGCTGGCCACCGAGATATACGCGAATGCCCTAGACCGGTGCACCACCACCTCGGGCGGTTGGGATACCGCCGAACACCCGTAGGGCACTGTCACGTGCACCGGACCGTCTCCTGCTGGGAGCATGTCCCACTCCTCAGCAGCGGTGCGGTGGCTCAGGATGGCCGACGGGCCGGCGTAGAGCAACGCTGCATGCAGCCTTGTGGGTCTTGGAGGAAGGCCGGTAGTCGTCGTGTAGACCCGCGGTAGCAGGGCTCGCCATCGCCCGCCGTCGACGTTGGCCGTAATCGCATCAGCAGTGACCCCAAGCGCCGCGAGCTGTTGGGTCTCGATCGCGCCGTGTTGTTCCAGTACAAGATGCTCCCAGGCCGGCAGTTCGCGCACCTGGCGCGGAACGAGTCGCGGACGATCAGTGGGACGCCTTGGCATGTCGGGACACACTGCCGCCGCGACACCGCTGCGTCCCCTACCTCACGTCTGCGCTGTGGACAGCGTGGAGGTTGTGGATAACTCGTGAGTGGCATTCAGTGCTGGAACACTGTTACGCACTCACGAGTGCGAGCACCAACTCGCGCACGCGCTGGGCGTTGGCTTGGCCACCGGTGGCCTTCATCACGGCGCCCACTATCGCGCCCGCGGCGGCCAGCTTGCCGCCGCGGATCTTGTCCGCGATGTCGGGCGCGGCGGCCAACGCCTGCTCGACAGCGGCGGTCAGCGCGGCGTCGTCGGACACTACGGCCAGGCCATGCGCAGCGACGACCTCGTCGGGCTCGCCCTCTTTCGCCAGCACCCCGTCGACGACTTGGCGGGCCAGGTTGTTGGTCAGCGCACCCTCGGCGACCAGCGCGATGACCCGGGCCACCTGTGCCGGGGTAATGGGCAGGTCGGCGAGCTCCACACCGCGGGAGTTGGTCTGTTGGGACAGATAAGACACCCACCACGACCGAGCCTCGGCGGCTGGCGCCCCCGCGTCGACGGTGGCCGCAATGAGATCCAGTGCGCCGGCGTTGACCAGGTCACGCAGCTCGAGGTCGGACAGGCCCCACTCCGTCTTAGCCCGAGCCCGACGCTGCCAGGGCAGCTCGGGAAGGGTGGCTCGCAACCGCTGCACCCAGGCGTCGCTGGGGGCGATCGGCACCAGATCGGGCTCCGGGAAATACCGGTAGTCCTCCGAGGTCTCCTTGCGCCGGCCGGCCGACGTGGTGCCACCCGCCTCGTCGAAGTGCCGAGTCTCCTGCACGATCCGGCCACCGGAGGCCAGCACCGCACCTTGCCGGCACATCTCGTAGCGAACCGCGCGCTCCACCGACCGCAGCGAGTTGACGTTCTTGGTCTCGGTTCGGGTGCCGAACGTCGACGAACCACGAGGCATCAGCGAGACGTTGGCGTCGCAGCGCATCGACCCTTGGTCCATCCGCACGTCGGACACGCCCAGCGCCCGAAGCAGGTCACGCAGCGCGGTGACGTAAGCCCGGGCGATTTCGGGCGCCCGAGCCCCGGCGCCCTCGATCGGCTTGGTGACGACCTCGATCAGCGGGACGCCGGCGCGGTTGTAGTCCAGCAGGGAGTGGCTCGCGCCGTGAATACGGCCGTCGGCACCACCGACGTGTAGCGACTTGCCGGTGTCCTCCTCCATGTGGGCGCGCTCGATGGCGACGGTGAACACCGAGCCATCGGACAGCTCCACCGCCAGTGAGCCGTTCACCGCGATCGGCTCGTCGTACTGGGAGGTCTGGAAGTTCTTCGGCATGTCCGGGTAGAAGTAGTTCTTCCGGGCGAACCGGCACCATGGAGCGATCGAGCAGTTCAACGCCAGCCCGATCCGCATGGCTGACTCCACCGCGACGCCGTTGAGCACCGGCAGCGCTCCCGGCAGGCCCAAGCAGGTCGGGCAGACCTGGGTGTTGGGCGGCGTTCCGAAGACGTTGGCGCAACCGCAGAACATCTTCGTCGCAGTGGACAGCTCGACGTGCACCTCCAGCCCGAGGACCGGGTCGAAACGCTCCAGCACCTCGTCGTAATCCATCAGCGCAGCGGTCATCGCCCGACCACCTCCAGATCAGGCACCCGCTGCGCCAGCGGGCCGCCCTCGGCGCCATCGCGGGCCACCTCGTAGGCCGCGGCCACCCGGTAGGCCCGATCGTCGGCCAACGCGGGCGCCATCACCTGCAGACCCACCGGTAAGCCGTCGTCATCGGACAGCCCGGCCGGAACGGACAGCGCGGCGTTGCCCGCGAGGTTCGCCGGGATCGTGCACAGGTCCGACAGGTACATCGCCAACGGATCGTCCACCCGCTCACCGATCCGGAACGCGGTGGTCGGGGTGGTCGGCGAGACCAGCACGTCGACCCGCTCGAAGGCTGCGGCGAAGTCCCGGATGATCAGGGTGCGGACCTTCTGCGCCTGACCGTAGTAGGCGTCGTAGTACCCCGCCGACAGGGCGTAGGTGCCGAGCATGATGCGACGCTTGACCTCCGGCCCGAAACCGGCTTCCCGGGTCAGCGCCATCACCTCCTCGGCGCTGCGGTTGCCGTCGTCGCCGACTCGCAGGCCGTAGCGCATGCCGTCGAAGCGGGCCAGGTTCGAGGAGCACTCGCTGGGCGCGATCAGGTAATAGGCAGGCAGCGCATGGTCGAACGACGGGCAGGACACCTCGACAACCTGAGCGCCCAGCTCGCGCAGCCGGCTCACCGCCACCTCGAAAGCGTTCAGCACCCCAGGCTGGTAACCGTCTCCGCCGAACTGGCTGACCACTCCAACCCGGATTCCGGTCAGGTCGCCGGCGGCACCCGCGCGGGCCGCCTGCACCACCGGCGGGACCGGTGCGTCGATCGAGGTGGAGTCCAGCGGATCGTACCCGCCGATCACCTCGTGCAGCAGCGCGGCGTCGAGCACCGTGCGGGCCACCGGGCCGCCCTGGTCCAGGCTGGAGGAGAACGCCACCAGGCCATACCGTGACACGCCACCGTAGGTGGGTTTGACCCCAACCGTTCCGGTCACCGCGCTGGGCTGGCGGATCGAGCCGCCGGTGTCGGTACCGACCGCCAACGGCACCTCGAAGGCGGCCACCGCCGCCGCCGAACCACCACCGGACCCGCCTGGGACGCGGTCGAGGTCCCAGGGGTTGCGGGTGGGCCCGTAGGCGGAGTTCTCCGTGGACGAACCCATCGCGAACTCGTCCATGTTGGTCTTACCCACGATCACCACGCCTGCCGCGCGGAGCTTGCGGGTGACCGTGGCGTCGTACGGCGGGCGCCAGCCCTGAAGCGTCCGCGAGCCGCAGGTAGTCGGCATGTCAATGGTGGTGAACACGTCCTTGATGGCCAGCGGCACGCCCGCCAGCGGTGACGCCGGCGGGTCCCCGCGCCGCAGCCCATCGTCCACCGCGGCTGCGGCGGCGAGCGCGGCCGGCGCGTCGAGATGCAGGAACGCATGCAGGGCGGGGTCCACGGCAGTGATCCGGTCCAGGTGCGCTCTGGTCACCTCGACCGCGGTGATGTCCTGGGCGTGGATCCGGGCAGCGAGCTCTGCAGCGGACCACCGAGTCAAGCGGGTCATGATTCGTCCAGGATGCGAGGCACCCGGAACCGGCCGTCCTCAGTGGCGTAGGCGCCCGAGAGCGCCTGCTGCTGGGTCAGCCCCGGACGCGTGACGTCCGCGCGGAACACATCGGTCAACCCGACGGCGTGCGAGGTGGGTGGGATGTCCGCGGCCGCCACCTCACCGACCCGGGCCACCGACGTCAGGATCACCTCGAGCTGGCTGGCGAACAGGTCCAACTCCTCCTCGGTGACGGCCAGCCGGGCGAGCCGAGCGAGGTGCGCGACCTCGGCACGGGAGATGGTGGGCACGGAACACTCCTGAAGTGGTGCTGGGTTGCTGACTGACCCGACGAGTCTAGCCTCGGGCTTTGCAGGGCCGAGTGACCCGGCTGCGGGCTGGGGGGCGTAACTTGCGGCTCGCTCTGTCACACTCGGCGACCGGCGAGCGCACGGGCTGTCGCGCTTGGCGTGACTTGATGGGACGTGATGGAGGAACGCCGGATGATAGAGGCCCGAATGAACTGGCGCGGCGGCGGATGTCCTTTCTGATCCGGGTCCAGCTGCCGGACCGGCCCGGGGCGCTCGGCGCGGTGGCCACCGCGCTGGGCGAGGTCGGCGTTGACATCCTCAGCCTCGACGTCGTCGAGCGCCGATCCGGTATCGCCATCGATGACCTGGTCGTGGAGCTTCCCTCCGGCCGGTTACCCGACGTGTTGATCACCGCGGCGGAGTCGGTCGAGGGGGTCGAGGTCGACGCCGTCCGCCCGTGGGCGGGTGTCCTGGACACCCACCGCGAGCTGGAATTGGTGGAGCAGGTCGCCGCCGACCCCGCGCACGGCTTGCAGATCTTCACCGATGGCGTGCCTAAGATCGTCCGATCGGGTTGGGCCATGGTGCTCAGCGTCATACACGGACAGTCACACCGGGTCGCTGCCTCCTTTGCCGCGCCGGAGACCGTTGCTGGAGAGCTGCCGTGGTGGCCGTTGCGCCGCGCGACGATCCTGGATCCGGAAGACCCGTGGGTGCCGAGGCCCTGGCGGGAACTGGGCACCGAGTTGGCAGCGACTCCGCTGGGCAGGGCCGACCAGGCTCTGCTGATCGGTCGTCCGGGTGGACCGATGTTCCGCGCTGCCGAAGTCGCCCGCCTGGAGCACCTGGCTGGAATCGTCGCAGTGGTACTGCGTAATTGAACAACTGAGCAGCTACCGGACGGTCCATTCGTTGGCGTTCCAGGTAACGCCATCGTAGGCGTGGCGGTAGACGCTGTCGATGTTGTTTGTGTAGGCCCACATGATCGGAAGCTGGAATAATGGAAGCGACACCAGGTCGTCGGCGAGCAGCCGATCGGCTTTCGCCAAGGCATCCATCTGGGTGGGCTCGGCATATTCTGTCTCCGCTATATCCAGCGCAGCGTCGACCTCAGGGTTGCTGTAGTGCTGGTAGTTCAATGCACCATTAGTAGCATAGCGATCGGCCAGCGACCACACTTGGGACGTACGCGAGCTCGTCGTCAGGGCCACATCGAACCGGCCGTGTGCCACAGCGTCTCCCCCGCCGCCCGGAGCGGCGCCGTCAGCGATCTCCATGCCGGCCTGCCGACATTGCGTCCGGATCAGCTCCACCTCTTGTGAGTGGGCCGGGGAACCGTCGTGACTGATGGCGAAGGAAAGCCGCTGGCCAGCCTTGGAGTAGACGCCATCGGGACCTAGTATCCAGCCCGCCCGCTCCAGCGTTACCTGCGCTTTCTGAGCGTCGGCAACCATCTTTTCAGAGTAGAGATCCTCGTATTTCGCATCGTCTGGGAGAAACGCGAGGCTCCCTAGCGGCTGGGTTTCCGGGCGTATCCCCCGGGCCAGTTCGTCGACCAGTTTATTGCGATCGATACACTGCGCGAAAGCGCTGCGGACGGCCGGATCCCGAAACAGCGGGCTGAGTAGATTGAGGTCCAGATGCTCTATCGTAGGACCACCGCGCGCCTGGAATATCACACCTTGGCCCGACAGCGCCCGCAGCCGATCCGCCAGCAGCGGGTCGGCCGGTGGTTGCACGACGGTGAACTGGTGGTTCGCCAGGCCCTGCACCGCAGCGGCGCCGTTCGCGACGGAGCTGAGCACGATCATCGCCGGACCTGCCGGCCGGCCGGCCCAGGCCTGGTTGCGGACCAGCACGGTCTGCGTACTCGTCGTCGAGCCGTCGAACTGATAAGGACCCGATGCAGGCATCGTCTTGGCGTCGAAACCAGCCCATCTGCTGTTCCAGAAATCTCCGGCCTTCTTCAAGACGGCTGGTGACGACGTGGAGTTCAGTGCGGTGATATCGGCTATCCCGGTCTCCCGCTCAAGGATGTGGGCCGGGAGGATGGCGTGGTGAAGGTAGTTCCGACGCCAGTCGGCGTACGGTGATCGGTAGGTCTCGACAAACGTGTTATTGTCCCGGCACTCCGCGTTGACACGGTCCAATCCACGCGTGGACGCCGGCGCGAAGTAAGGCGTTGTGCCGCTGCCTGCCAGCCAAGCCAGATAAAAATCTCGACAGTCCCACGGCTGGCCATCGGACCATCTGATATTCGGTTTGATCTTGTATGTGACGACCTGAGGGTCCTTCGCCGTCAGCTCGGCTGACACCAGCACATCGGAGTTGACCAGGAATCTACCGTTTCCGTCGATGATGAACGGGTCTACCAGGACCTGGCTGAGTACGACGTCATTGTCCGGGTTGTTGTCCGATTGCACCGTCGTGTTGTTATACGCAGAAAACGGCGCACCGTGCGCGACGAATACCGCTGGCCCTGGCGGTACCTTCGGCGCACGATAAGATCCATCCCCGTTGTCCCCCCGCGCCCGGGCGTTGGCCAGCGCACTGACGCCGTCGGGACGGTCGGTTCCGCTGGCCGCCACGCAACCGGTGACCGCGAGCACAAGGCAGGCGATCCCCGCTGGCAGGCTGATCAGCAGTCGCGACTTTCCGGTCAATGGAGACCTCCTGGTGTCACCGGCGGAGCTCCCAGCGGGCAGCGCCCTCGAGCGGGCCTTCCCGCGGCGTACCCGGGGCGACGTTGAGCAGCTGACTGCTGGTGATGAGCAGCGAGGCCGGTTGGTAGAGCGGGATCGTCACGACCAGATCCCACAGCGCCGCCTCGACGGTAGAGGGTATCGGGCCCGCCGGATCGTTCTGGGTCAGCGCCCGCTCGATCACCGGCTGCAGGGTCAGGTCGCACAGGTTCGCCGGGTTAGGTGGCGCCGGCGCCAGCTTCGCTGGTACCACCAGCGGGCACCCGTACCAGGACGCCAGTTCGCTGGCAGGGTGGCCGGCTGCGGGCTGGGGTGCCACCACGATGTCCACGCCCGGCGTGATCTCGTTGGTGGCAGCCGCCGGAGTGGACCTCGCTGAGCCGGCGCCCGCCGGAGCGGTCACCTCAGCAGCACCGCCACGAGCAGGACTCGCGCTCGGGCCGAGCAAGGTAGTGAACAGCTCGTCGGCGTCGACCTCACGCAGCTCCGCGTCGATCCCGGCGGTCTGAAGCTGATCGACCACCCGGGCGGCGATCGTCCCGTATGGCTCCCGGTTCGCCGGCGCCGCCACCACCAGCCGCAGTGGCTGCCCGGCGCGTTCCCACACCGTCTGACCGCGGGTATACCCGGCGTCGGTGAGCAACCGGCGCGTGGTGGCCGGATCCGGCCGCATCGGGACGCCGGTGGCCGGTGCGGTGGCGTGGTACGCGGGCGTAGACGGGGCAAGCACCTCGGAATCGGCTCGCAGCGTCGCTGACGGACCGCTGGCAACTCCCGTAGCGATCAGTGCGGGACGGTCCAGCGCCGCGGCCACCGCGGTGCGCACCCGCTGGTCGCTCAACACCGGGCTGGCCGGTCGTAGCAGCACCGACACCAGCGTGGGCTGCGGTACGACAACCGCGGTCAACCCCAAGCCGGCGGTGCGCAGCAACGCCTCGGTGATCGCATCGGGACGGCTGAACAACGCAGCCTGCGCGCCACCGGTGTGGAGCGCGTCCACCAGTGCCGCTTGACTGCCCTGGCGAAACCGTATCCGGTCGACCTGAGCCGGGGTGGCCCAGTACCGGTCGTTGCGCTCCAGCACCATCTCGCCACGAGACCGGTCCACTGAGGTCATCGCGAACGGACCGCCGGAAACCGGCACCCCGGCGTCAAGCGCCTTGCTCCAGCCTCCGGGCGCATCCTTGAGCAGATGCGCTGGTAGCAGGTTGTGGAACAGGGTGCGCCAGCCGGCGTAGGGCCGGCTGAAGACCACCTCGACGGTCTCGCCGCCGTCCCGCGATACCACCTGATCGATCAGCTGGTAGCCGGCCGAGTCGACCACGCCGGGTTGGCTGCGCATCTGCTCAGCGAGGTAGCTGAAGTCTTCGGCGGCGATGGGGGTGATGTCAGACCATTGCGCATTGCGCCGGATCCGGTAGGTGACGGTGAACGGTTCGGTGCGGGTGACTTCGGCGGAGTCGAGCAGCGTGTGGTCGAGCACCCATTGCCCAGCCGGTGTTTGGTGAAACGCCGACGGCAGCAGCAGGCCGGCAACCGCCTCGGAGATCGGCGTCAGGTCAGCCAGCGTATGCGGATTGAAGCCGCCGATCAGCCGGTCAATCCCGAACACCACCTCACGCCCGGCAGGCGACGCCGCTGACGAGGTCGTGGCGGGCCGGCGGGGGGTGACCAGGTCGGCGGAGCGCGGGGTACACGCAACGAGAGCAGCCGCGGCCATGAGCGCCGTCACCACCCTGCGTGCACCGCCGGACGTACCCACGAGGCGACATGCTGCCGCAAAGCGATCTCCCCCGGTGTCTCCGGGGTCTTTGTTGCCAGACCGCCTCGGCAGGCGCAATGCCCGAGTCTGATCTTATTGGATCGACGTCGAAGAACCCCGCGCCACCCGATCCCGGGCCCGCTGCCGGCCCCGCTGGGTAGCGTCCAATATCACCTTGCGCACCCGCACCACGTCGGGAGCTACCTCGACGCACTCGTCGGAGGCGCAGAACTCCAGCGCCTCCTCCAACCCGAGCGTCCGCGGTCGAGCCAGCCGCTCGAGTTCCTCTCCGCTGGAGGAACGCACGTTGGTGAGCTTGCGCTCCCGGCAGATGTTGAGATCCAGGTCCTCGGCGCGGGGGTTCTCGCCGACCACCATGCCGGCGTAGACGGCGGCACCGGGCTCCACGAAGAAGGCGCCCCGGTCACCCAGCTGCGTCAACGCGTACCCGGTGACCGCGCCGGAGCGGTCGGCGACCAGCGACCCGGAGCGACGGGTGCGCAGCTCCCCCACCCATGGGCGGTAGCCGTCGAAGACGTGGTGGACCACACCGGTACCCCGGGTGATGGTGAGGAATTCGGTGCGAAAACCGATCAGTCCACGGGAGGGCACCGTGAACTCCAGCCGCACCCAGCCGTCTCCGGAGGTGGCACCCAGTTGTTCGGTCCGGCCCTTGCGACCAGCCAGCAGCTGCGTCACGGCACCGACGTACTCCTCGGGCACGTCGACGGTGAGGTGTTCGAACGGTTCGTGCAGGGTGCCTTCCACAATGCGGGTGACCACCTGCGGCTTGCCGACGGTGAGCTCGAAACCCTCTCGGCGCATGGTTTCCACCAGGATGGCCAGCGCGAGCTCGCCACGACCCTGCACTTCCCAGGTGTCCGGCGATTCAGTGGGCGACACCCGGATGCTCACGTTGCCGACCAGCTCGGCATCCAGCCGGTTGCGGACCAGGCGAGCCGTGAGCTTGCGACCCCCACCGCGGCCGGCCAGCGGGCTGGTGTTGATTCCGATCGTCATCGCGATCACGGGCTCGTCCACGGTGATCCGGGCCAGCGGGCGCGGATCGTCGATGTCGGCGAGCGTGTCGCCGATGGTGATCTCCGCGATTCCCGCGATGGCGATCAGGTCACCGGCCTTCGCGCTGGCCGCCGGGACCCGCTCAAGGCCTACCGTGCGCAGCAGTTCGGTGATCTTGACCGGTCGGATCGACCCGTCTTCCCGGCACCACGCCACCGTCTGGCCCTTGTGCAGCCGTCCCGCACGGACCCGGCACAACGCGATCCGACCCAGGAACGTCGACGCGTCGAGGTTGGTGACGTGCGCCTGCAACGGCGCCTCCGCATCACCCGCGGGCGGTGGCACGTGGGTGAGGATGACGTCGAACAGCGGCGTGAGGTCCTCGACGTCGGGCATCTCGCCGTCTTGCGGGCGGGTCAGGCTGGCGCGGCCGGCCCGGGCGCTGGCGTAGATCACCGGCATGTCCAGTACCGCCGCGGCGGTATCGGCTTCGAGGCCTTCCAGGTCTGTGGCGAGATCCAGCAGCAGGTCGTGGGTCTCGTCGACGACCGTCGTGATCCGCGCGTCCGGCCGGTCCACCTTGTTGACCACGAGCACTACCGGCAGGTGCGCGGCCAACGCCTTGCGAAGCACGAAGCGGGTCTGCGGCAACGGTCCCTCGCTGGCGTCGACGAGCAGCAGCACACCGTCCACCATGGACAACCCGCGCTCGACCTCACCGCCGAAATCGGCGTGCCCGGGAGTGTCAACCACATTGATAGTGACCGGACCATCCGGTGTGGAGCGGGTGACCGCGGTGTTCTTGGCCAGGATCGTGATGCCCTTTTCGCGCTCCAGATCACCGGAGTCCAGCACGCGATCCACCTCGCTGCGGCCGGACACGGCCCCAGACTGGCGCAGCATGGCGTCGACGAGCGTGGTCTTGCCATGATCGACGTGCGCGATGATGGCAACATTGCGCAGGTCGGTGCGCAGGCGGGTAGGGGCGACTGTGGGCACGCAGGAACTCCTCGATTGGATGCCGGGAAGTCCAATGTTACTCGGAGGGTTTCTTGGGGGCACCCGCGCCGCCCGCCGCGCCACTTCTATCGGCCCTTAACAGCACTTCGAGATCGGGCAGAATGGCGCGATCTGCGTCCAACCAATCAAGCGTCGCGAGCTCGCTGACTTCCACCCACCGCAGTGCCTCATGCTCGACCGGGACTGGTGTTGCCATCGGCTGAGCCAACCGCGCAATGTGCACCCGCAGGACGTATCCCCCGGGTAGGGGCACCTCCGGACCGAGCTGTTCGCCCGGCACCACCTCGACGGCGAGCTCCTCGCGACACTCCCGGATCAGCGCATCTCGGGCGCTCTCGTCCGGCTCAACCCGGCCACCCGGCAGCTCCCAGCGACCCGCAAGTTGCGGAGGGTAGGCCCGCTGCTGCGCGAGCACCCGACCCGCGCGCACCAGGGCGGCCGCGACCACCACCGCAGGGCTCACTTCCGGTGGCTCGGCGCGGGCCGGGGACTGCTCGGTATGGCGGCGCACTCGGACGATGGTGGCGGTGCTCGGCGTCGCCGGGAAGGGCGTGCCCTGACCACTTCCTTAGAGCAAGATCGGTAGGTCCGCGGTGCCGATCAGGGACGGACCGCGGCTGGCCCTGGCGCCGACCCGGTGTTGGTAGCGGTTAACGGTGCTGCCCGGCCGGGTTGGTGTTCGTTGCAGGGCGCCAACGACCAGCGCGCCTTTACCTGCCGTTGCGCCGGGCGACTAGCCTGCACAGATGGCCGAAAATGATGTGCTCATCGACGTTGAGACCCTGGTGGGAATGCTCACCGGCGAGGATCCGCTGGATGCGGCCGGCGTCCGGTTCATGCTCGATGCACTGACGTTGGCGACCGATAGCGCACTGGGCTTTCTTTCCGCCCAGATCGAGTGCCACACCGCCCAGAGCGAGGCAATTCAGCGCGGGGTAGTCCAGGCGCAGCTTGCGGCGCTACGGTCGCAGGCGCGAAGCAGGGAGGAGAAAGCGGCGGTCGCGCTCATCGCCGCTCGCGCTGCCGAAGGTGCCGGGGACTCCGCGACTGCCTGCGACGTGCTCGCCGAGGCGCTGACACTGCGCCCGGGCCTGGAGCCGGCGTTGCACGACGCCGCCCAGTACGCTGCGGCGCGCGGAGACTACGTCACAGCGGACCGGTACCTGCGGCGCTCCGACATTCCCAGCCCGCTACGAGCAGGGTTGAGCGAGGCCATCGCCGCGACACCCCCCGACGTCGCGCGCAACACGGCCTGCCCGTGCGGGTCGGGCCGTAAGTTCAAGGTCTGCTGCCGGCTCGATGCGGTACCTCCGCTGAACGCCCGGGCCCAGCTGGTCTATGCGCTGCTGGGCACCTACGCCGAGCGCGCTCCCGGTCTGAAGGTGATCACACCGCTGATCGAGCGCACCGAGGACGCGCAGCGGTACGCGATGTTCATGCTGGATCTTGCGTTGTTCCACGGCGGCTTGGTGAAGAAGTTCCTCGCCGCCCGAGGTCACTGGCTGCGCCCAGACGAACGCCAGCTCATTGAGGACTGGCAGCGGATCCCGGTCAGCCTCTATGAGGCGATCGACGTTGCCCGGGACACCAGCGTCACGCTGCGCGCGCTACCGGCCGGCGACTCGATCGAGTTGGTCGACACGTTGTTCTCGCAGTCCGCGCAACGGCTGGAGCTGTTCTGCGGTCGGGTGCTGCGGGACGACACCCAACCTCGAATGCTTGCGGTGCCCGTCCACGTTTCCCGGCCACGCCGTCGCGAGCTGGCCGGCCTGCTCGCCTCAGGATCATCGATGGAGCAGATCGCGGACTTCTTCGCTCCCGAGCCGCCCATCCAGTTCCGCAACAGTGACGGCGACGACCTGTACGAGTGCAGCGTCACCTACCAGGCGCCCGGGCCGCGGGAGGCCTTCGAGCGCCTCATCGAGCGGTTGACCCGGACCGACGAGGACGTCGTCGCCTGGCACCGGCAGCTGCCCGACGGGCGGGTGCTCAACCTCGGGGTGATTGAACGGACCGGCGGTAACCTCACTGTCGCTGCGAACTCTCTCGCGCGGCTGGCCGAACTCGAAACCCAGCTGCGCGACGTGGTCCCGGAAGCCGTCGAACTCAACCGGCAGGCCAAGCGCGTCAGCGAGGAGCCCGACGGCCGCGAAGGCCGCGCCATCATCCTGGAGAGCTACTTTCTCGACGCGACGGCCGCCGCCGACGCGGACGACGCCTCCGACCGCCTGAGCCGCGACGCCGAGACACGCTGGCTGGACGCTCCCGGCGTGATCGGTGATCTGAGCCCGCGCGAAGCTGCGGTCTCCGACGATCCCGCCATCCGCGCCGAACTGCGCAGCATCATCGACGACGTCGAAGCCATCCTGCTGCAAACCGAGCGCGCCGGGCAGCCGACAACAGGTCTGATGAACCCGCACCGCCTGCGCAAAAGCGTTGGCGAGGGTCTGACCAGGTGACGGCCGGCTCGGCCACCCCGGCCGCGACCACTTCGCCGGCTGAGGTGCACGCGCCGGCGATCCGGGTCCGTGGCCTGCGCAAGGTGTTCGGCTCCACCGTGGCGGTCTCCGGCGTGGACCTCGACGTGCCGGCCGGTGCTGTGCTGGGCGTGCTGGGCCCGAATGGTTCGGGTAAGACCACGATGATCCGCATGCTGCTGGCGCTGTCCCGACCCACCGCGGGCACGGTGGAGCTGCTCGGGGCACCGATGCCGGCCGCCGCCGGCGCGGTGCTGCCGCATGTCGGAGCGCTGGTGGAAGGCCCTGGGTTTCACCCGTTCCTGTCCGGCCGGGAGAACCTGCGGCGGTGCGCGGCAGCCGAGCCACTGCTGTCCAGCCGAGCGATCCCGGATGCGGTGCAGGGCGTCCTGAGCCGAGTCGGCCTGTCCAGTGCGGCGGGGCGGCGCTACCGCGCCTATTCGCTGGGCATGAAACAGCGTCTGGGCCTGGCTGCGGCGCTGCTGGTGCCCCGACGTCTGGTGATCCTCGACGAACCGACCAACGGCCTGGATCCCGCTGGTACCCGGGACGTCCGGACCATCATCGCCGAGCTGCACGCCGGCGGCGCCACCGTGCTGGTGTCCTCGCACCTGCTCGCCGAGGTCGAGGCGACCTGCACGCATGTCGCGGTGCTCGACCACGGGTCACTGATCGCCGCGGGTCCGCTGGCCGCCCTGCTCGACGGCGGGGCACCCGCACTGGACGTGCGCACACCCGATTCCACCATGGCGGTGCAGGCGCTGCGCGCGGCCGGGATCGGTGCCGCTATCCGCCCAGCCGGGGTGCTCGTCGAGCTCGCTGGAACCGACCCGCCGAGTGTGGTCGCGTTGCTGGTCCGCGCGGAGGTGGCGGTGCACGAGGTGCAGCGCTGGCGGACCGGGTTGGACGAGCTGTTCGCCCAGCTGACCGAGGGTCACAGCCAGTGACTACCGCGGATGCGTACCGGACCGCCCTGACCGGCCCGGTACGCGCGCCACTGGGACGGCTGCTGCGAAGCGAGCTGCGCTGGGTGCTGCGCCGGCCGCGCACCCAGACCGTGCTGGGGATACTCGCGCTGATTCCGGTGTTGATGGGGATCGGCATCGTGGCAGCCGACTCGCCGGGCGGGTCGGGCCTGCTCACTCAGATCGCCGGTAACGGGCTGGTGCTGCCAGTGGCGGCGCTGTCGATCTCCTTGGCGCTGCTGTTGCCTCTGGCCGTGACGATGGCCGCCGCCGATGCGCTGGCCGGGGAGTCTGCGCACGGAACGCTGCGCGGACTGCTACTGGCCCCGGTCAGCCGGACCCGGCTGGTGCTGGTCAAGGCGGTCGGCGTGTTGGCCGTCGCGGTGGCCGCGGTCGCCGCCGTCGCCGTGCTGGGCATCGTCACCGGGTTGGTGTTGGTCGGCCCGTCCGGGACCGCCCACGGCATGCTCACGATGTCTGGGACCGAGATCGGACCAGCGTCGGCACTGCTGCGGGTGTCGTTGGCTGCGGCCTGGACGGTGGGTCAGCTCGCCGCGGTCGGTGCGGTCGCCCTGGCGGTGTCCTCGGCCACCGAACACCCGCTGGTGGTACTCGCGGCGGTGTTGGGCGGCCTGATCGTGTTCGGGGTGCTCTCCGCCATCCCCGCCCTGGACTGGCTCCAACCTCTGCTGCTGACCACCGGATGGTTCGCGATCACCGATGTGCTGCGCGACCCACTGCCGCTGGACGGTTTGGCCTCAACCAGCCTCCGCGCGGCCTGCTACCTGCTGATCGGCCTAGCCCTCGCCCTAGCCAGAACAGCCACCCGCGAAGCCTGATCACGCACCGTCAGCACCGCTTACCGCCGCCGACAGGTGCATTAGGTTCCACTTGGCACTGTGCAGAACCCGGAAACATGCAATTGGTTCCAGTTGGCGCCGGGCTGCTATACCGGTGGCTGGGGGTCATACTGGATGCCACGCCGGACCTGTTTCGCACGTTGTACGCCCGCGAGTCGAGCGACGAGGTGCAGCGCCATGTCTATGCCTGCGGACACCCCAGCAGAAGTGATCACATCACCGTCGTCGACAAAGCGGGCATCCGGACGAAGCTGCACCGTGGGCTCCAACTCCTGTAGGTTCGCCAACGCACGCCAGTACGTGGTGGCTGGCCGTCCGCGTAGCAAGCCCGCAGCGGCGTAAACTTAGTGAGCCGGTGCACACGCTGGTCTTGAGTCCAGTGCGCCAGCACCTCCCAGGGCCCGATGGCGTCAAGCTCCTCGACATCTGCGAAGAGGAAGATGCCGATGTGCCGGACGGTCGTGTCCGCCGCCCGATCATTCCCCGTACTCACACCACGAGGCGCGACGGGGCGAAACCCGGGTCGGTCGCCGGCAGCGCGCCGGCCACCGCCGCGAGGATCTCGACCGCGCGCCGCAGGACATCGATTGGCTGGGTGTAGGGCAGCCGTAGCCGGTCGGCGAAGGCGTGACCGGCGCCGAACCGAGGGCCGGCCGCCAACCGCAGTCCACGCCGCCGCACGGCGTCGACCAGGGCATTGGAGATCGGCGCGGGGAGTCTGCACCACAGCACCAGTCCGCCAGGCGGCACCGGCACCTGCCAACTGGGCAGTGCAGCGCCAAGCGCGCAGACGAGCGAGTCGCGCTGGGCCCGCAACCGGTCGCGATGCGCGCGCAATGTGGCCTCGGCGGCGTCGAGCAAGTGGCAGGCGGCAAGCTGCTCGAGCACCGGCCCGGACAGCTGAGCACGCACCGCCGCAGCCGTCAGCCGTTGGATGAGGGTGGCTTCGGCGCGCAACCATCCGACCCGCAGGCCACCCCAGAAAGTCTTGCTCAGCGTGCCGACGGTGACGGCCAGATCAGCCCGGGCGAACGCCGCGAGGGGTGCCGCGGGCGTGATGTCCAAGCCGAGTTCGACGAGGGTCTCATCGACCAGCGCGACGGTGCCCGACCCGTGCAAGCCCGCCGCCAGGCGCCCCCGCTGCTCCGCGTCGAGTAGCAGACCGGTGGGGTTCTGGAAGTCCGGCATGAGGTAGGCCAGCCGGGGGCTGGTCTGCCGAGCGACCCGGGTGATGTCAGCGGCGACGGCGGCGGGATCCGCTGCGTCGATGGCCACCGGCACCGCGCGGGCCCCGCTGGCCCGGATGGCGTCCAGCGCGTTGGGGTAGCTGGGGTGCTCGATGAGGATCCGGTCGCCGGGACCGATGAGCACCTCCAGCGCGACCGTGATGCCGTTGAGTGCACCAGCCGTGATGAGGATCTGCTCGGGCGTGGTAGCCAGCCCACGGGAGGTGTACAGCTGCGCGACCCGCGCCCGCAGCTCCGGCAAGCCGGCGGGATAGTAGCCGTGGCCAGGTAGCAGCCGTGGGAGATCGGCCAGTGCCGCGGTGAATGCGGTGACGATCTCAGGCGGGGCCGCCGGCGCGGCGTGCGCGAGATCGAGAACCCCTGCGGTGGGCAGAGCCGGCGCCCAGGCGCCGTATGCGGTTCCCGCGGGCAGCGACGTCCAGGTCCCTGCGCCGTGGCGGGCATTGGCCCAGCCGTCCTCGCGCAGCCGCCGGTAGGCGGCGGTGACCGTGGTCCGGCTCAGCTGCAGTGCACTGGCGAGCTCCCGCTCCGCCGGCAACCGGATCCCGACGGCCAGTCGGCCGTCCGCTATGAGCAACCGGATACGCGCGGCCAGCGCCGCATAGCGCGGCGGACGCTCACTCGCCAGTTCACCTACGAGCGCAGCCAACGTTGAGGCGGCACCATCAATCATGCCACTGACCTCTGATTGGACTGTAGTTCACAGTCCAATCATGACTCATACTGCCTGGGTGCAACAAGCGATCTCGGTGCCGTCATCCGCCCGGCCATCCCGACTGGGCCGGCGGCTCGGCCAGCTAGCCGCCGGTTTGGCGCTCTACGGCGTCTCCATGGCGCTGTTGATCCGTTCCCGCCTTGGCAACATGCCGTGGGACGTGTTGCACCAGGGTTTGGCCAGCCACCTCCATCACTCGATCGGCACTGTCTCGATCGTCGTCGGAGCGATCGTGCTGCTTTTGTGGATTCCGCTGCGGGAGAAGCCCGGGTTCGGCACGATCAGCAACGTCGTCGTCATCGGGGTCTCGGTGGACGCCGCACTGACGTTGCTGCCGGTTACGGATTCCCTGCCGGTGCGCGGGCTGTTGGCGGCTGCGGGGATCGCGCTCAACGCGGTGGCGACCGCCGCCTACATCGGTGCCCGCCTGGGGCCTGGTCCCCGGGACGGCCTGATGACCGGTCTGGTCCGCCGCACCGGTGGGTCGGTGCGGCGGGTTCGCTCGGTCCTCGAGATCGCGGTCGTCGCGAGCGGCTGGGCACTCGGCGGCACCCTCGGGGTCGCCACCGTGCTGTACGCCCTGGCGATCGGCCCGCTGGTGCAGATACTCCTGCCGCGCCTAGCCGTTGGCAGTTCGTCAGCAACCGCTGGCCCTGGGACGGGACATCTCGAACAGCTACCAAGCTGCGGCTGACTTGCGAACCGCGTTGGCTATCAGGTAGCGGCGCGCCCTTCACCCAATGCGGTGGGAGTCGGCGAGGACGACGAGGTACCCGTCGAGATCGCGGATCCAGATCTCCCGATGGCCAGCGTTCGGGTTGAGGTGTACGTCGGTGACGATCTCGGCGGCAACGTCGCGGATCCGGCCGACTGCGGCGTCGAAATCGTCGACCTCGAACCAGACCGCGACGCCGTTTCCGAGCGGCTGCTCAGGGTCTCCCATCGCACCGTGGTGATGACCGACCTCGAGCCGGTGCAGCTGCAGGATCATGACGCTACTGACCAGTAATTGCTCGTACTCGGCGCCGCCGTGACCGCTGGTGGCGCCGAGTACCTGCTGATACCACAGACTGGTCCGCTCCACGTCGGCAACTGCGATCATCGGCTGAGACCGCACGGAAGGACGAAGGCTTTGGGACATGACCACACGGTAGGCCAGGAGCTCACAGACCGTCTTGGACATTCGCGACCCGCCGCGCAGTTGGTGCCGCGGGTTGGTTTGCTTGTGCGGGCACAGTGGCGGCCTCTCGTCGGCGCCGTCATGGCGACAGTTAAAACACCGGCCGAAGTCAGCGAACCGTATGTTCGCCCGGTGTTCGTCACACCGCCACAGAAGGCTCGCAATAAATAGGTAGCATGCGCGCAGCCACCCTAATGACCCCTACGCTTACGCCCGTCGACCAGGACGGAAAGAGTGGACGAGCAAAGCACCGAACACCGACCCCTAGCGCTGTTCAAATTGCTGGATGAAAGCAGCATAAGACTGACAGCAGCGCCGGACTGCTGGTTGAGCGCGAGCGTCGGTTAGTGATCAGCACCGCCAATTTCCACGCTCTGGCCGCCCCGGCCATCTATCTCGGATCACGTCTCCGGTCGTGAACCACCTCTTGTGGGTGGGTTCGTTCAGGGAAGCCTAAAATAGTGGTGGTGCCGTTGCTCGCAGACAAAGATTGAGTACTCGGCGTAGAAATCCTGGCGCCCACGCCGCTGGGCAGCGCGGTGTTCGGGATCGTCACGCCACTCACGATGATGGTCCCACGTGTCGAAGGTGATGATCGACACCCGTTCTCCGTCGGTGGCGGTGAAGGTCTTGAAGTCGATGAACCCGGCCATGGCCCGGGCGCGAGACTCCATGCGGGCGGCCAGTTCGGCATAGCCGTCGGCCGTAGCGTCGGGCCGGAGCCGGGAGCGGAAGACGGTAATAACCGAAGGAGAAGCCGCGTCATCCATGGCATCAGCTTGCCCGAGGAGGGTGGAGGCACCGGGAGCATCGACGAGCCCCGGGCGCCACGTCGCGTCGGCGTCGTGCTGTTCGATCGCTTCGAGCTGCTCGACGTCTTCGGCCCCGTTGAACTGTTCGGTGCGCTGCCGACCGCTTCGAGGTCCTTCTCCTCGGCGAGAAGGCGGGGCTCGTGCGCAGCGCTCAGGGGCCGATCGTTGTCGCCGATCAGTCCTACCGGGACGCACCCCGCCCGGACGTTGTGCTTGTGCCATGCGGGATCGGGATCGGGATCGGGATCGGGATCGGGATCCGCACGCTCGTCCAGGACCGCTCCTTTGGTGCGTGGCTCGCCGCGTGGGCCCTGCAGGCCGAGCTCGTCACCTCGATCTGTACGGGCTCCGGGGTCCTCGCCGCGGCCGGCAGGCCACTGCCGTCGCCGATCGGGTGGAGTACGACTGGCACCGCAATCCGACCTGGGATCCCTTCGCCGCCAAGAACGGCCTGGTGGTGGACTGACGATCGAACGGGGAACTATGGCGCGGCCCAGATGGCGTCGAAGGCGTCGCCGTCGAGGGGCAACAACCAACACGCGGCCACCCGCTCCTCGCGAATCCGGTAGAGACCGACCGTCGACCAGCCGCGCTCGACACCTCCGATGACGGCGGTGCCGTCGGTCACGACGGCGACCTCGTCTCCCTCGCCCACTAGCACATCCCGCGGGTGCATCCGAAACGTCCGCTCAGCAAGCTCTCGTCGACGCGTGAAGTAAGCGAGGACGGCGTCGGTGCCCCGGTAGTCGCCGGCAATGGCATTGCGACCCGGCACGTGCCACGCGACGTCCTCGGTCAACAGGACGCGGACGGCGTCGGCGTCCCCACCGATGTAGAAAGCGCTCTGGGCGGCGTGGAACCGACCCAAGATCTCCACTGCCCTTGTTCGGTCCACGCCGCACATCCTGACTGACGCCAATCGGTGAGACGACGAGCGTTCCATTCCTTCACCGCCGAACGCGGCCCGCGCCGTCGCCGAAGCCGCCGGCCGGCGTGTCGGCCGCCCGGTCGCCCACCCCGCCGACAAGATTGAGTACGCGCGGCTACTCCAAGGCCAGGGCGACAGCCTCGGCCAGATCGCCACCAAGACCGCCATTCCGAAGACGTCTATGACCCCCGCGATCTGAGCGAGATCCGGATGTTCCACCACGACCGGTTCCTGTGCCGAGCGATCAACCCCGAGCACGTCAGCGAAACGATCACCCTCAAAGACATCCAAGCCGCACGCGCCGCGCATCGTCGTGCCCTGCGGGAACAGATAGCCATCCGGCGCGCGGCCGTGACCGAATATCTGCCCACACCCGGTGGACACTCCTCCGCTGAGGCAGTCGCCACGATTTCAGCACAGCCACCCTCAACCACCGATCGTCCGGCCAACTCGGCGTCACCGCCCCGCGGGAGTTGCCCGTCGATCTCGACGAGGAACCGCACGACGAGGGCCTGGACCGTGGCCGTGGCCTATGCCTTGTTGCGGGTTACCTGGACGTTGCGATTATCAGCCTGGAGTGCACTACTCGGCTGCGCTCTCGTGTTATTCAACCCACTGCTGGACTCGCCGCCGGCGCTGGCGGCCTGACGTGGTTTGCTTGGAGCTGGATCGTGCTCGGCTCGGCCGTACCCGACACGAGACCTGGCACCGTCGGCTAGCCATGTGCTGGCAATCGGCGGTGCGTTGGACCCGCCCCGATTCATCCCGTGGCGCTAGACGGCGACATGGAGATTAACGTTAAGAAGCACGAGAGGCCAGAGGAACATAGCCAGTACGAACGACAGGAGCTCACCGCCGCTATGAATAGTATATCCGTTGCTGAGCGCTACCACGACACCGATGATGATGTACACGAGACCGAAAAGTGAGACGCCATATTCGTGCATGATTTCTCCTTAGGCTCTGCGTAATTGAAAGACACATGCGTCGTCGGCCACGCCGAGGACCGCCCGGCTCATAACGGCTCCGACTCAAGGATCCCGCGGGCTCCGCGCGATACACAGCAGTCGATTCGCTTCCGGTACGCACGGTCCTGCCTCTCGTCGTGTACGGAGTGTATCCACGCCAGCCTGATCATGGAACGCTCTGAATCAGAAAACTTGCGAGAGTCTGCGCAGCGTTGCCGCCGTGCGTCAACGTGCTAGCTGCGCAAACGTGCGTCGGCACGCTTGAAGCGGAACCTCCACTGAACGTTTCGACCAGTGCCGTGGCCGGATCACGGCTCTGACCAGCACTTCGGCGTTCGCTGCTACACGGCATACGATCCGCTCGTTCACCCGTCAAGGAACTTGGCCGACTCATGACCGCACGCTCCACCGATTACGCCTACTTCGACGACAGGTTCGCCCACGAAACCGGCGCCTCGGTCAACCCACTAGCGACCAAACAGGAGCAACTGGCCAACATCCGCCAGATCTATCCTCCCGAGCGGGAAGCCCTCGGTGTCGTCGCCATCGGCATCGAACTTGCCGACCCATCCCGTGCGACGTGACGAAGCAGCCGACCGCACGACCTCGCCGCCGCATCGCGCGGGCTGAGACGGGTGGTGGAATCACACGTTGAAGCGGAAATCGACAAGGTGGCCATCTCACGACACCACACCGCTGACCGGCGATAACTCCGTACACCGTCTCTGAGGACGCAACCAGTTGCGGTCCGCATCCCGCTCGCGCAGCGTGAGCGGCTGAGTGCACACTCATGCCGATGAGCGCGAGTGCCTGGGCTGGTTGGAGCTCGACCGGCACGCCTCGCCCGGCACCGTCGAGGGGTACCGCGGCGACCTGCGGCGCTTCAGTGACTTCGCTGGCGGCGACACCGGCATCCCCGACATCGCTGGACTGGACCGGGAGCTCCTGCGCGGCTACCAGCAGCACTTGGCTCGGTTGCGCACCGGCCCGAAGGGCGCGCGGCGGCCGCTGGCCATCTCCACCCGCTCCCGCCGCCTGGTGGCGCTGCGCAGCTTCCTGCGGTTCGCCGCCCGCGAAGAATGGCTGCCAGGTGACCTCGCAGCCACCATCGATGTACCCAAGCTGCCCGAACGGCTGCCCAAGTTATTGGAAGCCACCGACCGCGACCATCTGCTAGACGCACTCCCGAGCGACACGCTGGCCCAGTAACGCGACCGGGCCCTGATCTTGTTGTTGTTGTCCACCGGTGCACGCATCGCCGAAATGCTGCGCCTGGACCGCAACGACGGGAAACCGCAGCGTCTATGGGTGCTCGGCAAGGGCGACCGCGAGCGCGTCGTGCAGGTCATCGAGAAAGCCCGGGCGGCGGTCGAGGACTACCTGCACGCCCGCGAGGATTACTCCCCCGCGCTGTTCATCGGCTTCCAACCGGCCAGCAAGGCCGCCAGCTCCAACCGGCTGACCACCCGCCGGTGCCCAGCACGTGTGTCGCCACCTCGCCCGGCCAGCTTGGTATCCCGGCGTTTCACCCCCACCAACTCCGCCACACGCTAGGGATCCTGCCCCCAGAGTCGATGGGCGACGCCCGGCTCACCGCCGAAACCCTCGGGCACCGCGGCCTGGGATCGGTCAGCGGCTACACCTAAAATCACCGACCAACGCCGCCGTGAGGCGTATGAGGAAAGGCAACGCCGCGGCCTGTGACCGTGCCGCCCGGACACCGGGCACCTGCCCAACCCACTCAGCTCACCCAGCCACGTCCTGAGGCCGATTAGACGTGGCTGCCCGACCGAAGCACACTCCCACCGGCGACCTGTTCGGCGATCAGCGCTTGATCGAGGTCCCCCATCGCCCGCACCACCGTGGTCACCTCGCGACCAGTATCGCGCTAGATTGCGTTTTGTACGTGGCGTACATGTGTACTTGCATTGGGTGTCACCCCTACGTGCATCTTTTCTTGCCTGAGCGTGCGGGCTCTGCAACGGTGAATAAGCAACCACCGCCACTCCCCCGGAGGTGTCAGCGATGAGCGAACCAGGTCGTCTTCAGATTTCTGACGCGCCACACGGGACGCTAGCTGGTCACCGAATGGGATGCCGCTGTCAATGGTGCCTCGCGGCTAATCAGGCTCACTCCGAGCCCCTCAGGCCTATGAATAAGGCGCCGAGTAAATCGATGGTTCCAAAAAGCCCTTCGGCTACAGCCTGAATGTGTAACACCACACCAACAGCGAACAGGGCGCCGGCAAGACTGGCCCAGGAGGACGGCCGGCAAAGCCAACCCCACACCCCCAAGGCACCAACCGTGGAGCAACTCATTGGCGAAGGATCTACGGATTTCGCAGTCGTGTCTGAGGAATTGGCTGACTCAGGCTAAGGCCGATGAGCGCAGTGAGCCGTCCTCTCCCGCTACATCCGGATGTCCGTTATGGCTTTGTTGCTGCTGGTAACCATGCGGCTGCGGTGCTCGATCCCAGCCGGTAACGGCCGCCGGGCTCCTTGGGGACCGACAGACCAGGCCAAGGCACCAGTCCAGGGCACCAGTCGAGGAGTGCGTGAGGTGATCCGATGCCGTTGACCCCCACAGATGTTCACAACGTCGCGTTCAGTAAGCCACCGATCGGCAAGCGCGGCTACCACGGAGACGAAGTGGACGCCTTCCTCGACCTGGTACAGGCCGAGCTGACCCGGTTGATCCAGGACAACGCAGATCTCCGCAACCAGGTCAAGCAACTCGATCAACAGCTGCGCGCCGCCCCGGTCGACACCGCACCCGTCCGTCGCCCACTGGAGCCACCTCGCCCGGTGATGGCCCCGGTGGCACCGCCAATGGCCAGCGAGCACACCTCGCCCGGTGGACAGCCTCATGTCCACGCGGCCAAGGTCTTGGGCCTGGCCCAGGAGATCGCCGACCGGATGACCAGCGACGCCAAGACCGAAGCCGACACGATGCTCAGCCAGGCCCACGCCACCTCCCAACAGCTGCTCTCCGAAGCCAAGGCGAAAGCCGAGAACATGGTCACCCAGACCAAGATCCAGGCCGAGACCCTGCTCAACGACGCCCGCAGCCGAGCCGAAACCCGAGACCGTGAGTCCCGAGAGAAAGCCGCGGCGTTGGAACGCGACGCGGCCCGCAAGCACACCGAGACCCTCGGTGCGCTCAGCCAGGAGAAAAACACCCTGGAGAAAAAGATCGACGAACTACGCACCTTCGAGCGCGACTACCGCACCCGCCTAAAAACCTACCTCGACTCCCAGCTCCAAAAACTGGACGAGCGCACACCCACCCCAACAGCACACCCGACGCGCACCCAACACCACCCAGCCACCACCGGAACCGGCGCGCACGCCCAAGCCCGCTAGCCACCCTTCCACCGGAATGACCTTCGAGATGGCCCGGCAGCGCACCCTAAGCCAGGACCCAGTAAGATCAAATGACGTCACGGAGCTTATCAGTAGAGCGTTCAACTATTGTTGCAGGTGAGTACCTTCGGCACACCCACTGGTCGGGTCGAGGAGTAAACGATTGGTCGCCGGATCAGCGACGATCGCCGACGCGAGGGCTCAGCCCGCCCAGGTGACGAGGACTTGTTCTAACGGGCAAGGCCGGTCGGCACACCCGCCAACGGGCGCTACATTCGATGGATGCATCAGCTGCGGGACCGGACTCAGCCGGCGAACTGTGCAGCCGCATCGGCGCACTCTCGACTACCCCGTCCTCGTGCGGCCTTCGGGACCATGCTGATCGTGATCGAGGAGGTCGTAGCGCACGGCGAAGCGGGCGGCCTCAAGTCGAGAGTGCACTCCGAGTGTGGTCGCAGTGCCTGCACGTGACTTCGTACGGACTCGGACGACGATGACCCGGCGTCGTCAGTAGCGGGCCTGCGAGCATCACTGTGGCGGCTACCGGGGCCATGGCCCACGACCAGCTCTGCGGGTGCGCCGCCACGATGGCATCGTGATGCGTCGTGCTCGCGTTGATGGTGTCGATGGCACGACCGGCGCTGCCCTCCTGTCACCGGTGACACTGAGTACCCGCTGCTGTAGCTCGGTGCTGGGGATCGCCTGCGGGACGGACAGGCCCAGCGTGGCGCCGAGTTCCTCGGTCTGTGTGGCTGTGCTGGTGCAGATCGGGCAGTCGGGCATGTGTGCGGCGACCGGTAACTCTTCGGTGGGTTCCAGGGCGTGTAGTGCCCACCCGACCGCCAGCTCACGGTGCGGGCAGCCCGCGACACGGTGCCGCTGATCGTTCATTCGTTCAGCTCCGGTGATTGTTCGGGCGCTCTCATCTGCCACCGGAGAGATCCTCACGTCGTACCTACGCCAGGCAGCATCTACCAGTTCAGTTGGTTACCTCAGGGGGGTCACCATCAGCGTCCTTAGCTTCGCCAGACCTCGGTCTTTTCTGGTGTCAGACACCTGCTGCACGTGTCTGGGCACGTGAGGACGGGTGTAGGAGTCTGGTACCTGCGGACCGCGTTTTTGCGGTGAGCAGGATCACAAATCTGGTCAGATCGAACCGCTTGTTGGTGGGGCGCCGAAGAACAGTCATGACGTCGCCCTGGTATCCGTTCCGATAGTAGCCCTGGTTGGCCTGCTGTCGGTGGCCGCGGGTTTAGCGACTGGGCACTTGGCGGGTGAGTTCGTATCGCTGGGCGCCTCGCTATTCCTTGCGGTGGACGCGTCACCCTGGGAACAGACGTTCCTGATGAAAAGAAGATACATGGAGAGGTATATGAAGATCGCAGAAATCTTCTCACTGGGCGGCTGCGGCGGCGGCGGTCACGGCGGCTACGGCGGCGGTTACGGTCGCGGCTATGGCGGCGGTTACGGCGATTCCGAACGCCACTTTCACTATGGGAACTCTTACGGGAGCTACTCCGGCGGTCACCACGGCGACCGCTACGAGAACCACAACGGCGGCGGACTACTAGGGATTTTCGGGGACTAATCCCCCACGAACTATCGTTGGTGGCCTTCACCCCCCAGGGGTGAAGGCCACCAGTTTTCCTCTTGGCAGCTGTACGCACCACACCTAAGGCCGGTACATCCACCCGCTAGCGGGGTGGCATCCAGGTATAGTTCGCCGTCTGATGAGGACGTGCCCAGTACCGCACAAATGTGTCCTATTCGTGATCTGAAATCGTGAACCCTTCGCTGCGCATTATCGAACTAATCAGCATGAGGCCCGGACCACGGGTAGATGAAGAACCGAAATCGAGTGAGGACAATTCAATGAGGAAGATTCAGCGACTGGCCGCGGTCGGCGCCATGGCGGCCCTGACCGCCATGGTCGGAGCATGCAGCGCGCAGGGACCAACCACCGGCAGTCAAGCCTCGGCACCCGCCGGCACTTCGGCAGCGGCCCCCGCAGAAGCGACCGCACCCACCGGCAGCGGCGTCACCAAGATCAGTGACATCTTCGGCCCGGCTTGTAGCCAGGTACCCACCCAGGGCCCCGGCTCCGCCCAAGGCATGGTCAACGACCCAGTAGGTACCGCAGCCAGCCACAACCCGCTGCTGACCACCCTGACCAAGGCCGCGACCGCCGCCAACCTGGTCGACACCCTCAACAGTGCCCCGGCGATCACCGTGTTCGCCCCGGCCGACCCAGCCTTCGCGGCGTTAGAGGCCCAGGACCCGGGTATCACCAAGCAGCTGACCACCGCCCCGGACGTGGCCTCGCCGAATAGCCAGCTGGCCAAGATCCTGACCTACCACGTGGTCGGCACCCGCTACGACGCCGCGGGCCTGGTCCAAGCCGGCACGCTGAACAGCCTGGAAGGCGGCAAGGTCACCATCGGCGGTACCGCCGCGGCACCGACCGTCAACGGCGCACCGGTGTTGTGCGGCAACATCCCCACCAAAAACGCCACCGTATTCGTCATCGGACAGGTCCTGTCCCCACCGGCTACCTGAGCAAACCCGGCACAGCGACTACTCAAGCAGGGGCGGCTCCATCGGGGAGCCGCCCCTGCTTGTCACTCCTCCCGTGCTCCACTGACCCAGATCACGCGCTATCGCGCGCCCCAGACAGCCACCACGTCCCTGAAACCGGGCCTGCGCACGCGACACTGGCTGGCGACGATCTCTTTACGAGCCCCCAAGCCCACCAACTTCGAAATCGACACGGCCAGGGCCTGTGTCGGAGGTAATCCGCAGCGGCGGGTTCACGGCTGGCGATGGGGAAGGGCGGTGAACTGCACCGAGTGCCACCCGCTGGCGCCGTTCGGGATCGGTGCGGCCCGATCCGACGTTTGGTGTAGCCGGTCTTGTCGGTCGCACGGCAGGTGGTCCGACCGTTCAGCCTTGACCGGTCACACGGTTGTTCGATCAGATTTATTCGTGCGGCAACACCAACTAAAGCGGATTCCCCTGGTAAGGGCCAGAGCTCATGATCTCATCGCAAGAGATTGTTTGATGATGACGGTACACGCTCGGGGTCAGCCTCGGAGCTTTGAAGGTTTGATTGGCCTCTGATCGTGATCGGTTTTTCGATGAGGTGTGGTTCGGGTTCAGAGCCGGAGGGGGCGAACCAGGGTTCATGTGCCGGCGCGTCCGGGCGCAGTGTCCACTTCCGGCCGACCCGGTCGACGCCTATCGGGTACACCGTCAGGGCACCGTCGGCCTGGATGTGCAAACGGAGAAAATGCTTAAGGTCCTGATGGTGCTGGGCTGCGTATCCCTCTGTTCCGTGCAGGCCGAAACAGTTGGCGACCCAGAGGTAGCCCGACATGCCCACCATCCCCCCGATGCCACCCACCAGGAAGAGCACGCCGAGGAAGGCAATTAAGGACCCCACGCCCCGAAGCCCGAAGGCAGACGACAGCCACGACGCGGCGACCATGACCCCGGCCGCGCCCGCCAGTTGCACCGTCGAATAAAGCATGCCGACCACGAATCGGCCGACACCGCGGGCGTCGTGGGCAAAACGCACCATCCCGACCACGAACACGATCAGGAACAGGACGAGAAGGAAGAACGTCGGGCTCTCCCACACAGCGTGCAGCAGATCACCGACGCCGAGTGCGACGTGACGGTCTCCGAGATGCAGTCCCAGCATCAAAGCTAACAGCACTTCAACGGCGCCGAACACCCCGGAAAGGGGAAGGTTGTACGGAGCGAGCAGCCAGATCCGCTTCCGCAACCGTTTCGACACCTCCGGTGACGGATAGGTGCCGGCTCTGCGGTAGGGGGCGGGTCCGTCTGCGCCAGGAAGGTCCATGCGCTCGGGAAGGTTGTGGGTGGGATGTAAAAAGGCACCCCCGCCGCCGGAGGCGATGTGCTGACGCACACCATCCTCCTGCTCGTAGCGGGCGTAGTAGTGCTTTCCACTCTTCAGGGACAGCACCAGCCGTGCACCGCAGGGCTGAATGATTTCGCGTTCAAGGAACTCCACATCCCGGTCGGAATGGACCTCGGTGCCCTTCCTGCCGCTGTCGACCTCCTTGGCCATACACAGGATGATCCGGTCCCCGGGCCTCACCTGGTCGAGGGCGACCCCAGCGAAGTACCGCAACTGGGCTTCGTCGATGTAGGACCCGAACTGGATGTCGATGCCCCACAGCCACCAGCGGTGCGGGAGCTTGATCGCGAAGTAGCTGCGACGTTGCAGTGTTTTCCACCCGCCGATCCAGCGCTTGCGGCAAAAGATGCTGGTGAAGTTGACCAGCCCGTCATACCAGTCGTGGCTTCCCGGAATGGCGAAAAGCTCCGGAGCTTCTCCCGCGGCGCACGGCAGCGCCGCCCGGTACGGCCCGAGCATGCGGTTCTCATACTCCCCGGCCTTGGGCACCGGGTACACCTGATCACCCCCCATGACCAGGATCCGCCCCCGCTCGGTGGCGTAAGTCTCGCCGTCCCAGTCGAGCTTGAGCTCCTCGGTGGCCAGCAGCCTGGCCACGGTGTACGTCGAGTTCCATCCGTCACCGAGGTCGGCGACGTGGTCCAGCCACAAATCAGCTTGCCCGGAGCGATCCGCGACCTCCGCCGGCTCCAGCGCCTGTAACTCCCGATTGTCGGCGTAGGAGCTAAAGACACCGGAGACCAGAACCCGGACCGCGGTGTCGACGAGCTGGTGGGGATCAAGCCAGCGCACCATGGGCCTACGCACGAACCCAAGCTCAGACCGATCGCAGGACGACGGGCGAGCAAGGCACGGCGCAGGCATGTCGACGGAACCCTCAGGTCTCTCAACCATGCTCGCCATTCTCGCAGCGGGCCGCAGCCATCAACACCAACTCGGCGAGAAGCTTGCCGCAGTTGCCGACCACAACCGTGCGGACTTGGTGAGGCGGCGATCCGGCCGTCCACGGCCAGGCGATCGGTGCCCTCAACCCCGTCAGGACGCGCATTCCGGAGACGAAATACGCCAGCGAACCCAGTGGGGATCGAGAACGACGCTGACGAGGACGCCGCGCGCACGGAGAGTAATCGGTCAACGTAAACATTACTCTCAATCGGGCCACTACAGTACCGCCGCTCGACAATGAGCATCTCCTTTCATGCAACGCCATTTTCCAGCGATCGGGGCTTCCAAGGTTAGACGATTGGGTCACGGAACTCGCTTCAGGGGTTTACGGTTTGGTATTCGGAAGGACGGTGAACTGTACTGAATGCCATCCACTGGCGCCGTCTGAGATGGGCGCGGCTCGATCCGACGTTTGGGTGTAGCCGGTCTTGTCGGTCGCGCGTACCTCGGCGACGTGGAGTCCGGGTTCCCATCGTCCCCGTAGCCGGAACATCCGCCAGGTGTCGGTGTTGACCTCGGTGGATAGCTCCGCGGGGAGCCACTGTCCGTGGTCGATGCGAACTTCGACCTTGTCGATGCCTCTGGTCTGGGCCCACGCGACACCTGTGATCGGACTGTCCGGGCGGACCCGTCCGAACGCGCCGGGACTGTCGATCCGGGACATCGTCTTAATCGGCGCCCGCTGCCCCCAACCGCGCTGTAGCCAGGCCCGCTTCGCGTCGAAGGTGGTGAGTTCCATATCGGTGACCCACTTGGTGCCGGAGACGAAACCGTACAGCCCGGGGACGAGCATCCGGACCGGGAAGCCATGCTCGATCGGCAGCGGCTCGCGGTTCATCGCGATGACCAGCATGGCCTGCCGTGCCGGATCGGTGAGGGTCGCGGTCGGAGTGCCGCAAGTCCAGCCGTCGACGCTGGTGGTGAACACCTGGTCGGCGCCCCGCGCCACGCCGGCCTCTTTGAGGATGTCGGCCAGCAGCACTCCGGTGAACTGGGCCGTGGACAGGTAGGGGCCACCCACCTCATTGGACACACACGTCATCGTCACCGGCCGCTCGATCAGCTTGCGCGCACGGAGGTCCGCCCAGTTCAAGGTGAGCTCCCGGTCGACCATCCCATGTACCCGTAACCGCCAGTCCTCGGCGCGCAGCTGCGGCAGGGTGAGGTTGACGTCGACCCGGTAGAAATCGGAGTTGCGCGTGATAAAGGTCGGTGACCCGTCGGAGGCGAAGTCCGCCCCGGGCGGGATCGGCGGCGCAGCCACCCTGGGCACGACCCGCCCAATCGCCTTGCGGGAGGCCTCAACGCCGCTACCCCCGGCCAGCAGCTGACCACCAGCCGCCGCGATACCGGCACCCGCGGCGACCGCCACCGACCCGGCGAGCAGCGCGCGGCGAGACATCCCCGCCGCCCCCTCCCCCACGGGGGCTGGCTGGACCGGGCCAGCCGGTGCACCCAGCCGAACGTGCCCACACTGACGATCAGCGCAACCAGCGAGGCGAGCACGTCGAGCGTGCTCGCGGTGGGACGCAACAGCACGGCGACACCGGCGACCACACCGAGCACCACGAACACCACCAGCCCGGGTGTGCGGGAGCGCTGGGACAACACTCCGGCGACCACACCGACCAACCCGATCACCACCGCCATGCCCGAGAGCAGGACGACCTTGTCGTAGCTACCGAAGGTGCGGACCGCGAAGTCTTTAAGCCACAGCGGCGTGAGGTCTATCGCGCTGCCGCCCACCGCCAAAAACGGTGAAGCGTTCGACGATATCACCCCACCCACCAAGTGCCCCGCCGCCAACCCCGCGACCATGGACAACAGGCCAACCACGGCAGCCACCGGAACGGACAATCGGGACGGAGTCACACCCAGCATTCGGCGGCCGCCGACCGGCGGTTCAATAAGAGACCAGATCATGATAAGCCCGCACCGGTTCAGCGCAGCTCGCAGACACTCCCGAAAGGGCGTGTTCCTGTACCCGTCGACTCGACGGACACCTGACGGCGACCACATTTACGCAAACGCAGCCTCGATCGAGGAAAAGCCATGAAGTGCAGGCCGGGTCGTAGTGAATTTTCGCGTCAGCGGTTAGGTTAGGCCCCGCATCCGAGATCGCGCCATTGAGGTGGTGACCAGGTAACCCCGTTGATCCGCTGCCATTATTGGGATCCTGAGACCGCTGCCGGCGCGTGATCGCGCCGTCATTCTGGATTGACCTCGATCAGAGCGGAGCGGGGATCACGCCAAGTTCGCACCCCCGCCAGATCACGACGGAGATCATCCAGGGGGCGCGCATCTCGGGCCAGCCACGTCGCCGCGGCGGGTAGTCGCTCAGGGCCCAGCACGAACAGCGCCGCCACCGCCAGGATGAGCAGCTTTCCGATACTCAGATCAAACACTGACCCTCCTCACAGTGCGGTGGCTACGACGTGGGCGCCTGGGTCGTGTCGGAGGCGAGTTGTTGAGATGGGATCCCGTGGTCTGGGGGCGCGTTCAGAGGGGACGGTGCGAAGGAGTGCGGGGCTGTTCGCGGATGAGTGAAGCCGCCGATGCTTCATGCTGAACTCGAATTTGCTCTTCAGCCGCCGTGCCCTTGATCTAACCTTTGAAGATCCGTGCGGACTGACCCACCGCCCGAGCCATGGCAGGCAACCGTTTGACGCCGAACAACAACACCACCACGGCGAGGACGATCAGCAGATGCCAGCGCGAGAGCCTTGATCAGCGGATGATAGTAGGCTGTTCAGCGGCTTCCCTGAGGCAGCGTCATCAGGCGCTGCGCTCGTCGAGGTCGAGCAGGTGCCTGATCAGCCAATGCACGACCTCCTGCAGGTAGACCGCCCGGCTGGTGGCGCCGAGGATCTCGTGTCCTTCGTCGGGCAGCACCAGATAGTCGGGTGAGGCGCCGCGGGCCCGTAGCGCTGCGATGAGTTGCTCGGCCTGGATGGTCGGCACGTTGGTGTCCTGGGCGCCGTGCACGACCAGCACTGGAGCGCGTAGCTGCCCGAGGCGGTGAATCGGTGACAGCTCACGCAGTAGCGCTGCGTCTCGCCGCGGGTCGCCGTACCGGCTCACCGCCGCCGCGGCGATCCACGGTTCCGTGTGGGCGAAGAACGTTTCGAAGTCGGTGATGCCGCAGATGTCGACGCCAGCGCGAAACAGAGTGGGATAGCTCACCATGGTGGCGATGGTCAGGTAGCCGCCGTAGGAACGACCGGCGCAGGCTAGCGCGCTCGGATCACCCAGCCCGGTATCGACGAGATACCCGACGACGTCGGCGACGTCGGCGACGGCGGCGAACCGGCGGTGGTGGACATCGGCGTCTACGAAAGCGCGTCCGAAGCCGGACGAGCCCCGGACGTTCGGCGCGAACACCGCGACGCCGTAGCTCAGCAATACCTGGTAGAGCGGGTCGAACGTGGGCCGCTGCTGTGCCTCCGGGCCACCGTGCAACCAGACCAGCGTGGGCGCCGCGCCGAGCGCGCCGGCCGGCCGGTAGAGCCAGCCACTGAGCTGGAGGCCGTCGCGGGCCTGCCACCGGTGCAACTCCGGCCGGGTTGGTACCTCCGGTGACCACGATGGTGGCAGTACGGGAGCCAACCGCACCGGTTCGGTTGGCGGGAGCGGGTAACGCAGGACGTGCGGGGGTTCGGCGCCGGATTCCACGGCGAGCATCAGCGATCCGCCGTCCTGGGCGAAGGCGCAGCCCGTCACCACCTCCCCGGGTGGCCGAGGCAGCGCACAACGCTTCCTTTTCCCAGTAAGGCCGATGAGCTCGAGTTCGCTGTGTCCCTCGACATTCCACACCGCAACGACCGAGCGGCCAGTCGGATCAAGTGCGAACCTTTCGAGCTCGACCGCCTTGCGCGCAGCGATCAGTTTGGCGGCCCCTGGATGGCCGGCGGCAACCCTCGGGAGGGCGAGCAGCGCAGCGAACTCGCGACTGGCGTCGGTATGCAAGTAAATCATCCGGCTATCGGGGGCGAAGCGAGCATCGGCGATGGTCGCATCGGCGCCGAGCAGCTCGACCCTTTGGGCGGTCCGGGTGTCGACCAACAGCAAGCGGCGCATGCCACGAGCGCCCAGGCGCACCACGGCGTAGCGCCCATCGTGGCTGAAGGTGCATACCGTCGCCGCAGGACCGCTGGCGAGATACCGGCGCCGGCCGGAGCAGATGTCCACCGCGAATGCGTCAAGCGTCGCCGGGTGCGAGGCGCTGCTCTGCGCAAGACCCACGATGTGCCCGCCGGGCTGCCAGCAACTGATCGACGCCACCCCGGCTGGAGTTCCGGCGACGACCCGGGCCTCGCAGCCATCCGGGCGCAACGCCCGGACCAGGAAACGCTCCCCGCCGCCAGGGGCCGCCGTCAAGCACAGCCACTCGCCGTCGGGTGACCAGCTGACCATCCGCACGTAATCTTCGCCGGTGTCCAACCGCACCGGCGGACCGGGCTGCGCCAGCGGGATCAGCCAGACCCGGGGGGTGCCGTCGCGGTCGGAGACCACGGCCAGCGTGTTGCCGTCCGGGGACAGCGCGGGTGAGGTGCACGTCTCGGCGGCAAGCCAGCCGAGGCCGGGTAGCTCGGCGGCGAGCCGAGCGCGCCGGTGCCGCATGAAGCCGCCAGCCTCGTCAGAACTCGCCGGGTTCACTTAACTAGATCCCCCTGTCCTGCAACCACATCTCCAGCAGAGCGACCTGCCACAAGGCGTTGGATCCTAGCGTGGTGCGATCGGTGTTCGGATCGGCAAGCATGCTCTGCAACCAGTCCGGGCGGAAGAGTCCACGATCCTTGGCCACCGGATCGGTGACAGCGTCGCGTACCCGGTCGAGAAAGGAACCGGACAGGTGACGGATCGCCGGGACCGGGAAGTAACCCTTGGGCCGGTCGATGATCTCGTCCGGGATCACGCCGCGGCTGGCCGTTTTGAGCACGCCCTTCCCGCCCGCGGCGAGCTTCAGCTCGGGCGGGCAGGCGGCGGCGAGTTCGACCAGCTCGTGGTCCAGGAACGGTACCCGCGCCTCCAAACCCCACGCCATCGTCATGTTGTCCACCCTCTTGACCGGGTCGTCAACCAGCATGACCGTGGTGTCCAACCGCAACGCCGCGTCCAGGGCCGTGTCGGCGCCGGGCACATCGAAGTGCGTGTCGAGGAATGCCCGGCTCTGATCGGCGTCGGCCAGCCATTCCGGTTCGAGTAGGTCGGTCAACTCGGCGTGCGGGCGGTCGACGAAGACCTTCGCGTAGGCTGCCGCGGCCCGGCCCCGCGGTATCCCGGCAAGCGGTGGATACCAGTCGTAGCCGGCGAAAATCTCATCCGCGCCCTGCCCGGACTGCACCACTGTGACCGAGCGGGTGACCTCCTCGGAGAGCAGAAAGAACGCGACACAGTCGTGACTGACCATCGGTTCACTCATGGCACCGATGGCAGCGTCCACCGCAGGCAGCAGCCGATCCGAGCTGATCATGATCTTTTGATGATCGGTGTCGAAGTGTGCTGAAACCTGATCGGAGTAGACGAACTCGTCGCCGGACTCCCCGCCGGCGGCCTCGAACCCCACGCTGAACGTGCGCAGCCGCTGGTGACCGTCTTCGGCCAGCAGCGCTACCACCAGGCTCGAGTCGATACCGCCGGAGAGCAACACGCCCACCGGGACGTCGGCGACCATTCGCCGCTGCACCGCCAAACGCAACGTATCGAGCACAGCTCTCGGCCAGTCGGTGACGTCCAGGCCCAGGGCGCCTCGAGAGAAGGCCGGCTGCCAGTACGCTCGGTCCTCGCGGCGGCCATCCGGATGCACGGTGCGCACCGTGGCGGGTGGCAACTTCTGCACTCCGGCCAGGATCGTGCGCGGAGCCGGCACGACGGAGTGGAAGCTCAGGTAGTGGTGCAGGCCCACCGGATCGATCGCGGTATTCACGTCGCCGGCGGCGAGCAGCGCCGGCAGCGTGGAGGCGAACCGCAACCGGCCGGGAGTCTGCGAGAGGTACAGCGGTTTGATCCCGAGCCGGTCCCGGCCGAGCACCAGCCGCCCGCTGTCGCGCTCGAGCACGGCGAAGGCGAACATGCCCAGGAAGTGGTCGACGCACCTGGTGCCCCACCGGTGGTAGGCCTTGAGTAGCACCTCGCTGTCGGAGTCGGAGAAGAACCGGTAGCCGGCAGCGGCGAGCTCACCGCGCAGCTCACGGTAGTTGTAGATGCAGCCGTTGAACACCACGGTCAGCCCGAGCTCAGGATCGACCATGGGTTGGGCGGCCCGCTCCGACAGGTCGATGATCTTCAACCGGCGGTGGCCGAGTGCAGCGGCGGCGCCGGCGTGGATGCCCCAGCCGTCCGGACCCCGACGGTGCAGCGCGGCGGTCATGGAGCTGACCGCGTCGATGTCGGCCGGTTTGTCGTCGAATCTGATCTCGCCCGCGATGCCGCACATCAGCAAGCTCCTCTCAACGCAAAATCCAGGTGTCCTTCGCGCCTCCACCGCGCGAGGAGTTGACAATCATGCTGCCGTTGGACGCGACCCTCGTCAGTGCGGCAGGTGCCACCTCGGCGCGGTCGCCGAGCAGGACGAATGCCCGCAGGTCGACCGCCCGAGGCTCCAGCCGGGTGCCGGCGAAGGTGGGGTGGGTGGACAGCGACACCAGATCCTGGGCGACCCAATCCTCGGGGTGCGCCATGACGGCGGCGGCGAGCTCGGCCAGTTCAGATCGGTCGGCATGCGGCCCAATCACCACGCCGTGACCGCCGTAGCCGTCCACCGGCTTGAGCACCAGCTCACCGAGCCGGTCGAGCACCTGGGTGAGGTGATGCGGCTCGGCGCACGGGTAGGTGGGCACGTTGCCGAGCAGCACCTGCTCGCCCAGGTAGTAGGTGATCATGTCTGGCACGTAGGAATACACCCGTTTGTCGTCGGCCACGCCGTTGCCGAGTGGGTTGAGCAGGTTCACCCGACCATCAGCCACGGCCGTGCAGATCGCCTGCCCGACTGGCCGGCCGTCAGCCCCGGTCGCGTCGAGCAGGGTCTGCTCGTCGAGCCGCCGGTAGAGCACACTGAGGCGCTGACCGTGGGCGTACACTCCACTGTCGGTGACCGTGAGTTCCCCGGGAGTGACCAGCGGGAGGTCCATCTGCTCTGCCAGCACCCGATGCTCATAGAACGCGGCGTCGACGGGGCCGGCGCTGAGCAGCGCGACCCCTTCGTCGCTGTCCCCATCGGGAACCGCAGTCAGCAACGTCTTGCGCAGCAGTTCGGGTACACCTTCCAGCGGCACCACGCCGGCGGGCGGCTCCAGATCGGGCAGTACGCTGCGCACCAGCCGCCGGATGGTCATCGCGTAGCCGATGCCAGAGGGCACCCGTAGGTTGTCCTCGAGGACGAGCCAGCCCTTGGTGCTGTCCCGAACCAGATCGATCCCGCCAACAGCGGCTCGCACCGTGCGGTGCCCGTGTTGCGCTCCGAAGCGACTCCAGCCGGGCGAGCCGGTGACCACCGACGCCGGCAGCACGCCATCCCGGATGGCCTCCTGCCGGCCGTAGACATCCTGCAGGAACGCCTCCAGCGCGCGAACCCGTTGGACCAGCCCAGGTGTCAGCGTCGCCCATTCCTCGGCTGTGACGATGCGAGGCACCAGGTCCAGGGGGAACAGCCGGTCCGGATCGTCATCGGCCACCTGGAACGTCACCTGCCGGGCCTGCTGCTCGGTTCGCAGCGCCGACATCGCCGCCGTCATTCCGTGAGCTCCCAGCCGGTCGAGCGTCCGGAACATCCAGCCGTAGTGCGGCAGGACTCGGCCGTCGGCGCCCACCGCCTCGTCGTAGCCAGCGACGCGGTAGCCGTCGAGTAGGGCCGGTGTCGCCGGCACCGCGGTCGGAGGGTCATGGTGCGGCGCCTCGCCGCGGGTTCGCGCTAGTAGGCCGTCGACCACGTCGGTGAGCTCGCCGCGCCGGCCGAACCTGCGGCGCTGGCGTGCGGAGGAACTGCCCAATGCAAGAGCCCGCTGGGATAGCTCGAACACCTGCTTCCAGTCGCCTAATTCATCGAGCTCCGGCCGCAAGTCACTGACCAGCCGTTCGACGAGCACCGACGGCGGCACCAGGGCCGGTCCAGACGGGTTGGCAAGATCGATGAGGTCACCTTCCAGCCCGGAGCGGGCCGCTCGCCAGGTCGCGGCGCGCAGCAACTCGTGCCGGGTCTGCGGGAATGGCTTACCCTCCGAGACCCAGCCGCGGGCCCGTTGCACCAGCGCCCGGAACAGACCGGCGATGAGCACGACGTCGTCCACCGCGGGGCAGGCATCGCAGATCCGCAGCTCGACCGTGGGCAGGTGCGCTGACGGGCGGATGTCGAAATAGACCATGCCGGGGTCGCTGATCGTTCCCGACGCGACCAGGTCGGCCACCATGGTGTCGTAGTCGGCCGCGGTACGCATCGGTCCTGGCGGGCCGGCGGTCGGCCAGCGCTGCCACACCATGCAGCGGTAGCTGGCGTAACCGCTGTCAACTCCCCGCCAGTACGGCGAGCTGGCCGACAGTGCCAGAAAGGTTGGTAGGTGCAGCGCCACGTGCTGCACGACGGCGACCGCGATGTCCCGATCGGGCACGTCGACGTGCACCTGGGCTCCGCAGATATGCTGCTCCCGAACCAGGAGCTGGTACTCGTGCTGCATTCGCTCGAAGCGCGCGCCCGCCGAGATGTCCGTGCCGAGCAGAGTGACCAGCGGAACCGTCCCGGCTGCCACCACACCCAGCCCCAGGGGATCGGCGACCTCGTTCAACCGGCGGCGCAGCCGGCAGAGTTCGGCGCGCAGCTCGTCGAGGCTCTCGCAGGGCAACGTGTTGGCCTCGACCAGCGAGCGCTGCAGCTCCGGTGCGAACGAAGCGCCGTCCAACTGGGCGAGCATGGCGTCGACCGCCGGCGCCGCTCTCCTGGTCTGCAGATCGACGAGGTGGAACTCCTCCTCGACCCCGATCCGCGATATTGAGTCGCCCATGGGCGTGACGCTAGGCGATTGTTGTTACCGCTACTTTACCTGCAGCTAGCTATCTCGCCGCCGTTGCCCACCGCCACTAACTCCTGCATGGTGTTCACACCTTCACCAGGCCGAGATCGACGACAACCGTCCCGGTGCAGCCCTCGGGCGCGGCGACGTGTAACTCGATCTGGTTGTTGCTGATCAGGTCCTCCACCACGCGCAGCGGCACGTGGGTGCCGTCCCTAGCGCGATCGGG
Source organism: Pseudonocardiales bacterium (assembly GCA_023252195.1). Classification (GTDB taxonomy): domain Bacteria; phylum Actinomycetota; class Actinomycetes; order Mycobacteriales; family Pseudonocardiaceae. The sequence goes on along the minus strand of JAHEXI010000002.1, from coordinate 157,644 downwards.
AAATAGCGCATCGGTTGGCCGTCCCGCGCGAGCACAATCGCGATCATCTCCTCGGTGCTGTTCCCGCCGCGGAAGTAGAGGGCCTGGCTGGTCACGCCCGGGGGAACGGTGTAGGTCAGGGCGGGATCAATCGGGACGGGCTTGCTCAGGCCGTGCCCTTCGAAGGGGTAGATGCCCTGCAAGAACCGCGACGTGGTGTGCATGCGATCTCCTCTGGTCCGCGACTTTCAGGGGACTGGGTCGTAGGCGATGCCCGCGTAATCCGCCAGGCCGCCCGCGCTGGCTGCCCGCAGCTCATCGAACACCTCACGCGGCCGGTCCTTGAACCTGACCCGACAGCCCAGCCGCTCCGCCGGTGCGCGCAGGATCTGCAGGTTGGAGGGGATCCCGGATGGCGGCTCCAGCGCCTTGCGGCGCAGCAGTGGCGAGGCGACGGTAGCCGGGTAGCTGGTCGGCTTTCTGCCCGTGCTCTCGACCCCCTACCCGTTGCCTTGCCCGGTCAGGGTTGCGAACCCGGAGCCGGGCCGTCCGGGCAGGCCCAGGGCCACCACCAGGTTGATGAACGCCAGCGTGGTGTCGGGGCCGTTGCTGTGCTGCTCAGCTCCCCTGGCGGTGAGAAGCATGGCCGTCGATGCCTCGCCGACTAGCCGCGCGGCCTCATCCAGTTGGGTGGCCGGAACGCCGGTGATCCGCTCCACCCGATCCGGCCAGTACGAGCGCACCACCCGGCGGACCCGCTCGAAGCCGCAGGTTCGTTCGGCGATGTAGTCGGTGTCGATGTGGGCCGTGCCGAATCACCAGGTGCAGCAGCCCGTTGGCCAGCGCCAGGTCGGTGCCAGGCACGGGTTGCAGGTGCAGTTTCGAGCCGCGAGCGGTGGGGGAACGCCGGGGGTCGATGGTGAGATGCGTCGCGCCGCGACTGCGACCCTCGTCGAACCACTGCATCGCCAGCGGCATGGTGTCGGCCGGGTTGGAGCCGACCAGCAGGACGACGTCGGCCGCGGCGTTGTCAGCCAGCGGGAACGGCGGCCCCGATCGATGCCGAACGCGCGGGTCGTCGCCGCGGCGGCTGAAGACATGCAAAACCGGCCGTTGTAGTCGATCTGGGAGGTGCCCAGGGCGACCCGGGCGAACTTGCCGAGCTGGTAGGCCTTCTCGTTGGTCAGCCCACCGCCGCCGAAGCAGCCCACGGCGTCCGGACCGTAGTGCTGCTGGGTGCGGTGCACCGCACGGGTGACCCGGTCCAGCGCGTCGTCCCAGGTGGTGGGGTTCAGGGATCCGTCGCGCCGGTCACGGACCAGGGGCTCGGTCAGCCGCTGCGGGTGGTCGAGCAACTCGGCTGCGTTCCAACCCCTGCTTCATAGTCCACCTCGGTTGGTAGGAATCCTGCTGGGGTTCCAGGTGGACCCGGTCGGGAGCGACCCGCAGGGTGATGCCGCACTGCAGCGAGCAGTACGGGCAGTGCGCAGAGTGGGGCGCCATCGACAGCTCTTACCGTGCGCCTGCCGCATTGCCGTGCCGTTGTCTGCCGGTTACTGCTCATCCCGTGTTGCGCATCCCGGCAGCGATCCCGTTGACGGTCAGCAGCAGGGCCCGACGAAGATCCGGGTCGGGCTCGTCCACCTCGCGACGCCGGGTCAGCAGCGAGACCTGGAGATGGTGCAGCGGTTCCAGGTAGGCGGCCCGCACCTGCAGGGTGTGGCGCAGGGGGCGGTGCCGGGCCAGCAGCGTCGAGCCGCCGGTCAACCGCAGCACCTCCCGCTGGGTCAAGTCGTGCTCGCTGACGATGGTGTCGAACAGCGGCTGCAGGCTGGGCTCGACGAGGGCCGAGACATAAGACTCCGCGATCCGCAGGTCGGTTTTCACCAGCATCATCTCGACGTTTCCGAGCAGGTTGGTGAAGAACGCCCAGTCCTGCATCTCCTCAAGCACGGGACCGAGCCCGGCAGCACGGGCGGCCCGCAGGCCACTGCCGAGGCCGTACCAACCTGGCACGAGCATCCGGGTCTGGGTCCACCCGAACACCCACGGGATCGCCCGCAGCCCTTCCAGCGTGGCCTTCCCGCTGCCCGGTCGCCGCATCGGTCGGGAGCCGACATTGAGCCAGCCCAGCTCGTCGACCGGGGTGGCAGCGGAGAAGAACTCGCTAAGCCCGGGAAGCCCGACGAAGTGGCGATAGGCCGCCTGCGCGGCCCCGCTCACCACATCCATCGCCTCGTCCCACCGGCCCAGCGTCTCCGAGGGCACCCGAGAGGTCTGGTGCAGCAGGGTGGCCTCCAGCACCGCGGTGAGAAGGATCTCAAGCTGGTCATGAGCCAGCGCGCTCAACGAGTATCTGTCGGAGATGACCTCGCCCTGTTCGGTCACTTTCATCGTCGCGTCGACCGTGCCGTACGGCGAAGCGGCTACCGCCTCACCGGCCGGGCCGCCGCCCCGGCCGACCGAGCCACCGCGGCCGTGGAAGAGTCGCAGCCGGACCTGGTGCGCGGCGGCGGTGTCGCGCAGCTGACGCTGCGCCTTATGGATCTCCCAGTGGGAAGTCGTGATCCCGGCGTCCTTGTTGGAGTCGGAGTACCCGAGCATCACCTCCTGTAGGTCTCCTCGGGCCCGGACCAGGTGACGGTAGGAGGGGTCTCGCAGCATTCCGTCGAGCAGCGCTCCGGCGCGGCGCAGCTCGGTTGCCGTCTCGAACAGCGGCACGAGATCCACCTTGCTGGTGGCCCCACCGGCCGCCGGATCTCCCGGTAGGGCCAGTGCAACCAGACCGGCTTCCCGGGCCAGCACCGCGACGGCCAGCACGTCGTCCACACCTTTTGCCATCGAGACGATGTAGGTGCTGGCAGCGGGCTCACCGAAGGTCTGCTGGGCAGAGCGGATCGCGTCGAAGACGGCGAGCACGTCCGCCGCCGCTGGTGGCACCTCAGCCGAACGGGCGGTCAGCGGCCGCCGTCCCGCCAGTTCGCGGGACAGCAGCGCCGCCCGCTCCCCACGGTCGAGTTCGGCGTAGGGCGCTGCGAGCTCACCGAGCGCCTCGTAGAGGGCCGCGAGGGCGGTGTGGTGCTTGTCGGCGTGTTCGCGCACGTCGAGGGACGCGAGGTGCAGACCGAGCGCTCGGGCGCTGCGCAGCGCCCTGGCCAGCGTGCCCTCGGCGATGCGTTCCCCGAGATGCCTGCGCAGCGAGGCGTCCATCACCTCCAGGTCGGCGACGTAGGCCTCTGCTCCCAGATAATCTCGTCCCTGCTGGTGGCCGATGCCTCCGCGAATCCGCTGCCGGGTTCGGGTCAGGCGGGCGTGGATGAAGGAACACTTGAGCCGGTAAGGCTCGTCGGCGTTGAGCCTCACGTAGCGGTCATAGATCTCGGGCAGCAGGCGCCGGTCATGGGCGAGGCTGCGTCGCAAGTCCTCGGAGACGCCCACCACGCGGGTGGACACGCTCAGCTCCTCGATGAGCTGTTCGATTAGCGTCAGTTGGATCTGCAACGCCCGGTCCGCGTAGAGCCCCAAGACGTCGAGGGTGACCTGCGGCGAGACGTTGGGGTTGCCGTCGCGGTCCCCCCCGACCCAGCAGCCGAGCACAACCGGGCGCGACTGCGGCGGCAGCACGAACGAGGCGCGGGCGAGCTCGGTTTCGAGGTCGTCCAGCAGGTCGGGTATAGCGTGTGCACCGAGCTGCTCGAGGTAGTAAGCGACAGCGCGGGCTTCGTCGAGAACCGTCGGCTGACCGGGTCGGATCTCGTCTGTCTGCCACAGCTGGTCCACCATCCGCGCGAGCCGCCGCCGTAACGGCTCCTCGGGCAGGTCCTGATCGAGGACGTCGGCCACCCGGCGCAGGATGCTCTGCACCGAGCGGCGGGACACCTCGGTCGGGTGAGCGGTGAACACCGGTCGCAGCTCCATCCGCGCCAGCACCGCCTCCACCTCGGTCCGGTCGACCTCCCGGGCCAGCCGTTCCACCATCCCGCGCAGCCGTCCATGCTGGCCGCCGACCTGGGCCTGCTGCTCCCGCGAGCGGTGCAGCTGCTCAGCCACGTTGGCGAGCTGGAAATAGGTCGAGAACGCTCTGGCGAGCTGAACGGACGTACCGACGTCCAGGGTAAACAGCAGCGACCTGATCTCTGCGCTGCTCTCGGCCTCGGGAGCCCGGGCCAGCCGCCGTACCTGTTCCACCAGTTCGAGCAATTCCTTGCCGCCCTGCCGGACCAAGGTCTCGCCGAGCAGCGTCGACAGCAGGCGGACGTCGGCTCGCATGGCCAGGTGCTGCGCCTCCGACACGACACCGGCGTGGTCGGCCACCGAGTCCAGGCGCTTACCCGGCGCCTGCGAGGTCAGCCCGGGCGTCACAGTGCACGTCACAGGTCGCATGTGGTTAGTGGTATCCACTGCCGCCGGAATCTTTGCGATATCCGCAGCCGACAATTCCACGTTATCGATAGTCACACGGTGGAAGGGCAACCAAAAGCGCAGCTCTGCAAGCGTTTCCCACTGGTAACAGGGTGGTAACGCGACGACCGACCTTCCTCGCCCGGCCCTCGCGCGATCGGCCTGCGCGTGTCGGTGACCGATCGAGGATGATGCAGGCGTGAAGCTGACCCAATGGGTCCGTTGCGTTGCCGGATGACGGGCTGGGGCAAGGTGGAAGGATGCGTCGTCGCCTTGGTGGACTACGTCTGCCGCGGTCCGGATTTGCCGGCTTCCGGATCCCGCCGGACGTGATCATGATTGCTGTGCGCTGGGTATCTGCGGTACGGACTGTCATACAGGGATGTCGAGGAGTTACTGGCCGAACGCGGCATCTGTGTTGATCATGTGACCGTCTATCGCTGGGTGCAGCGGTTCGTCCCGTTGGTGATTGACGCAGCGCGACCCTGCCGGCATGCGCCCGGGGATCGATGGTTCGTTGATGAGACCTACCTCAAAGTGGCCGGGCGGTGGGCCTATCTATACCGCGCGATCGACCAGTTCGGCCAGGTCATCGATGTCCTCGTCGCACAGAAACGTGATCTAGCTGCCACTCGTCAGTTCTTCATCCGCGCGCTGGAGCACAGCCCCCGCCCGGCCGAGGTGAGCACTGACCGGGCTCCTGCGTATCCGCGAGTGCTCGATGAGCTGCTGCCCTCCAGTTGCCACGTCACCGCGCGGTACGTGAACAATAAGGTCGAAGCCGATCACGGCCGCCTGAAGTCCCGACTGCGGCCGATGCGCGGCCTCAACGGCTGCGCTCAACCCAGGTGATCAGTGCAAGACACGCGTTCGTCCAGAACCTACGTCGCGGCCATTACGAACTTGGTGTGGATGTCGATCCACAACATCGGCTCCTGGCAGCCTTCACCGAGCTCGCCTGCTCCATCTGAAGATCCTCGCTCTGGCGTCAACTCTGGCCAGCCTGCGTTAATGCAACAGACCCGCATAAGCTACGGCGGTGGCATGGGGGGTACTAGCCTCTCGCGGAGCACTGATCGTGGCTTAGAGCCGCCATGTGCTGGTGATCCCATGGTGACGCCGACCGCCGCTGCGATCCGGTGGCGCCCGATAGTGATCGCTGGCGGTGTTGATCTCCGCGCTGGGGTCCGTGGTCGGCGCCGGTAGCGCCGCAGGCAGCAGCGAAAACCCTGCCGGCAGTGCGGTCGCCACCGTCGACGCGCCCAACACGGGTGTGATCGAGAAGGTTGCATCGGCCGACGACGAGGTCAGGTATTCGCGTGACGGTATCGGCGAACAGGGTCTGGTCGTCGCACTCGCACAGCCGGCGGTGGCCTTGGAGTAAGGCCGTCCCACGTTCTTTGTCGGCTTTGAAAAGTCGCCGCGGCATCCACTTGCCGGTGCCTACCCAGGCCCGGTGGTAATCGCACACCAGGTCGGTTGAATTGAGGAGGGCGGTGGCAATCGCCAGCCGCTCGATTCGATCGTGGCTATCGTCCAGACCGGCCAGAAGGTTCGTCAGCCGCCCGCGTCAGGGGTGCGGTCCGGCGAGAAGATCGGCGACTGCAAGTGCCTGGATCCGCTCAGCATGTCCATGCGCGTCGGCAAGGACAACACCGCAGGCATCCATGCCCTGCATGACCCCGCGACGTGAGGCGGCATCGGCGGTGAAGATTTCCGCGAGTCCGTCCGCGGTGTGGGCGAAGAACTCCACGACGCGTCCCTCGGGCGCGGCGGGGTGAGCATCAACAGCCAGAACTGCGCCAAACCCCTTCCCGCACCCCAGGGCGCAGCTACTTGTGAGAACTAGAGGTTAGTCCGGTACGGAACTCGACACGGTGGCCGTCTCATGACGCCACGCCGCTGACCAGCGATAACTCCCTACACCATCTCTGGGGACGCAACCGGCAGCGACCGCACCCACGCCGCGACGTTTCCATGATCGGGAGTCAGGCGACGTTCGAACAGCTCACCGGTCTGCCCGTCCAGGCCACACGCCACCACCGACCGCGCGTGCACATCCAGCCCAACACTCGTACGATTCCCAATCACTGGGGCCTCCCACATCTGTGGCTCTACCGGCCAGGCCGCTCCTGCCGGCAACCCACGATCACATGTGAGCGAGGCCCCAGCGCGAACTCACATACCGTCTAGTCAGCGGCGAGGGACGTGGTGGTGGCCCCTTCGCGGTAGGCGGTAAGCAGTCCGGAGGTGTCGCGTTCATCGAGGCGCTCGTGCAGGCTCTACGGACGCTTCGCCTGTCACGCTCACCAGTGCTAACACGGCTTCCTAGAACACGCCGCACCGGGGTGTCATCCGGTATCGTCTTGTCCCATCGTCAGCAGGGGGACGACCGGCGTGAACTGGCCCCTCGCCGTCGAGATTATCCGCAAATCGAATTCGGATCAGACAGGATCAGTGAAAGGATAACCAGTGGATACTTCCGCTTTCAATCAGCATGCCAATGGATACTCCCTGGAACATGCTTATTGGCTCGGCAGAGCCGCGAGGCTGGCCTATGCGGATGAATCTGAGATCCGTGCGGATACTGAGAAGTGGGGTTTCGGTCGGCTTGCACATTTCTGCGGGACGCATCAAATGCCGTTCCCGCTGGAAGACACCCAGGCTTATCTTGCGGCGAGCGACCATATGATTGTTGTCGCGTTTCGCGGCACTGAACCATCGCAGATCCGGGACTGGCTGTCGGATTCGAATACACCCGTAATCCCGGGACCCGCGAAAAAGGGCTGGTGCACCTGGGTTTCAGCCGAGCGCTCGCATCGGTTTATCCAGAGGTTCGGGACAAGGTTGAAGAAGTCCGGACGAACGACCAGACCTTGTGGTTTACTGGCCACAGCCTCGGCGGTGCGCTTGCTATGTTGGCCGGTGCCACAATGTACCTCGAAGATCCCAAACTACTTGCCGACGGGGTGTATACCTTCGGCCAGCCGCGGACTTGTGACCGCTTGCTCGCCGCCGCACACGACAAGGCGTTTGCATCCCGACACTTCCGCTTTGTCAATAACAATGACGTCGTCGCGCGGGTGCCACCCGAACCCGCCTTTCACCATGTCAACGCCATGATGTACTTCGACGCTAATGGAAAACTGCACGAAAAAATGTCGTTCGCGAGCAAGATGACGGATAGCTTCAAAGGCTTCACCAGTGATCCGTTCGCCCCAGGTACTGACGGTATCAGGGACCATTCCATGGACACGTACGTGGCGCTCATCGAGACGAATCTCAGCTAAGACCCCAACCCTGCCGCCGCCCTGTCTATGCCGAGCCCAACAGGAGAATTACCAGATAAATCCCGGACAATTCCACCCACGTCGCGGATAAGGCGACCCCTGCCCCGAAATGCTGCTGGATAATGTGCGCCCGTCACAGCAGCAGATCCGGATGTCGCGCGGTCCCGGTTGCGCAGCTCGGTGAGCACCAACAGCCACAACTTCTCCCCTTCCAGCATCCCAGGGCGCAGCTACTTGTGGGAATGAGAGGTTAGTCCGGTGCGGAACTCGACACGGTGGCCGTCTCACGACGCCACGCCGCTGACCGGCGATAACTCCGTACACCATCCCTGGGGACGCAACCAGTTGCGGTCCACATCCCGCTCGCGCGGCGTGAGCGGCTGAGTGCACGCTCATGCCGATGTGCGTACGTCGGTCATACCTGGTCGTTGTTGATCACTGGGTGGGGCCGGTCGTTGGGGTGTGTCCACGTACCGTGATGTGGTTGAGGTTGAGGCGATACGGTTCGCGGGTGTTGGTGTGTGTTCTCTTGCCGCGCTGGGCCCATTGTGGATGCGGAAGTGGATACGTCAAGTTCCTCGGTTGACTGGGTACTTTTAGAGAGAGGTGCCCGGGCATGGTCGATTCTTCGTTTGGGTTTGTATGGGGAAGGGATGGGTTGTGAGGATGGGTTCAGCGCGCTATACGTTTTTCGATGCAGCCGATATGTCACTGGGCGTGGAAGAGGAGTATCTGGTTATTGACCCTGTGACGCGGATGGTGGTACCGGGGGCGACGGCAGTGGTGGAGTCCGCTTTCACCGATTTGGGTGAGAGGGTGTCAACGGAGGTCACGCAGTTTCAGGTCGAGGCGAAGACGGAACCGTGCACAGCTGTGAGTGATCTGTATTGCCAGCTGCGTAGGATGCGCTCGGTGGTGGCTGCCGCGGCGCACGGATTGGGGTTGGGTGTTGTTGCTTCCGGGACACCGGTGTTGGGTGGGGTGGTTCCGCCGCCGATCACCGATCATCCGCGGTATGCGGTCGGGATGGCTACCTACCGGGGACTTCATGATGAGCAGAGCATCTGCGCCGGCCATGTCCACGTGCACCTGCCCGATCGGGAGCGGGCGGTTCTGGTGAGCAATCATCTGCGGCCGTGGCTGCCCGCGCTGATCGCGATGACCGCCAATTCTCCCTTCTGGGAGGGGCGTGACACCGGATACGCCAGCTGGCGGAGTCTTGCCGCGGGTAAGTGGCCGGTCGCTGGGCCGCCGCCGTATTTCGCCTGCCTTGCTGACTTTGATCAGATCATCAGTACGTTGATCGCCGCGGGAGTGCTCGTTGATCCGGGAACAATCTTTTGGGATGTTCGTCCTTCGGCGCGGTTGCCGACGCTGGAGATCCGGGTCACCGATGTGCCAGGCACTGCTGGGGAGTCAGCATTGCTGGCGGCCTTAGTGCGAGCGTTGGTCATGGTGGCCTTAGCGGACGTGCAGCGCGGCGACCCCGGTCCACGCCTGTCGGGTGAGTTGCTACGGGCGGCGTACTGGCGGGCGGCCCGTGACGGCCTCGATGGGCATGGAATCGACGCGGTCACCGGGCAGCTGATGCCTGCGGTATACTTTGTTGAGGCATTACTACGCCGTATTAGTCCCGCTTTGGATGAGTGCGGTGATCTGGTGGCTGTCCACGCCGGAGTGACGCGGCTGCTAGCCGCCGGGACCGGGGCGGCCCGTCAGCGTGTCGCCTACGCCCAGCGTGGGCGACTGACCGATGTGGTTGACTTCTTGGTCGAGCAGACTGTCTCAACAACTGTGTGATGACCCTACTCACAAGTTTCTTGAGAGTAGGGCTGATAGAAAGGTGCGCAACGGTTGCACATGCCGGACCGGATCTCGCCACTGAGCCAGCAGGTCTTCGAGGAGGTGTTGCTCAGCGACTAGTTCGCGGTAACGCCAACGACGGATGACCGGATGGATAAATGCACTTTCTTCTGCCCGCTCGGGTGTCGGGTAGCGTTGAATAGCGAACACATCCCGGTAACCGTGGCGGCCCCACCGCAGGGTGAGGGTGTAGTAGTGTGACCGATCAGCGAACCGGTTGATCGCATAATCTTCAGGCAGATCCGTATAGTGCTGAATGGTCCCCGCTGTCTCGTCGACAACGTATACGTCGCAGAGGTACTCGAACTGCGTCCACAGCGCTGAACTCCAGTTCGCCCGATCTAGCATAGCGCCTGTCAGCCGATCGGGATCGGCAGTAAAAGTTTTATGGCCGAGTGGGGTGTGTTCATAGCGTTCGAGGAGGAGCTGGGCAAGGGTGCGCAGGTTGTAACGGAACCCGTCAATGAACGCCGATGAGGCACGTTTGATATCGCGGCCCTGCATCAATGTGCCTGCGAAGTACAGGCCATCGATATTTAGCGACTGCCAGTCTGGGCCGATTGCCGGAATCTTCCCATTCAGTACACGCTCAGGTTGGCAGGATGGGTCGAAGATGGAGCTGTTCATGGTGAAGCCGGTGCAGCGTAGCACCACGTCGTAATCCAGCACCGCCTGCTCACCCTCGGCGAGAGTGTAAATGATGTGGACCTTGAAACGGTCCCCTTGGCGCCAGATCCGCTTGATCTCACATTCCAGTACTCCGTGGAGGGTCTTGAACCAGTAGCTGTCCAGCAGCGCGCCGTACTGGCCGCGGACATCACCAGGATGTTTACTGACCCAGGCAAGGCGAACCGGATGAGGACTGGCCAGGTGAACGATCGCAGTATGGGGCAGCAGCGCCTGCGCGGTCTCGAACGCAGAGTTTCCTTTACCGATGATCAGCACTCGCTGGCCGGCGAACGTCTCTCCAGCTGTGGGCATGTCCTCATAACCGATGGCCAGCTCAATGCCAGCGATGTTGGGGATGTGGGGCCCGCCCCATCCGGTCGCCACAATCACGCACTGCGACCGCAGAATCTGTTCTGCGGTATGTACAAGGAACCCATTGCTCGCTTTTTCGATTCGGTCAACGGAAGTAGCGAAGCGCACATTGAGAGCATGCGCGCGATGGAAGTCTGCCAAATACTCCAACATGTCGTCAGCATCGGGAAAATACTCTTTTGAGTAGTTACAGAACGGCAGTTCAGGTGAATCGCCGAGGAGGGAGTTCCAGTCCCATCGTAACCGGACCTCCGGATCGTCGCTGGTTGAATGAACCTTATTCAGGGAGATTAACTTGCGGTGCCGTGGGAAACGGCGAAAGAAGCAGCCCGGGGAGCCTTCACGTTCCAAGGTCAGGTAGTCGGCACCCGCACGCTGTAGAAAATGGCTAAGCTGCAACCCGCCCGGGCCTGCACCGATGATGAGATAGCGGTGAACAGCTTCCGTCGTCGTCGCCATCAACCTTGGCTCCATACCCAGTCGGTACTGATATACAGCGACGAGCGGCGATGTATCCGGCTATCGTTTCATGGTACGAGCCGATAGGTCACCGCGAATCCGCCGCCCATCCACTGTGCTCCTGTCATTGGTAGAACAACTTAATTACCCAACTTAGTGATTATTGCCACATGGTAGAGGTGGCAATCAATCGGCTGTTCGCGTGACGGACCACCTCTTCCGTGTACTACGTTACGTGAAGGAGAAAAAAAGGAGATCAAATACCTGTAGTGACCGCCCGCCGGTCGCTTTGATGGCGCTTGTCCGTCTTTGTGCGTTGATTCGTTCACGGCGCATGATGGTGCGCTACGCTGGACGTCTAGCTGACATCCCGAGCATCCTGACCCAGAAAAATGCTCACCGCGCCCGATAAATTTTCTCGACAATAAGCGGGTGTCGGACTTTCGTGGCTAAGTTAGGAGGCACCTGCGTCAAGGACGACTTGCAACACGCATGGACTAACTGGACGCGCATGGTGGCCCATGTAGCACATCCGTCACCTTGTCGAAGCGCACTCTCATGCCGCTGATGCTGTGTGCGCCAGCGCGTCGCGGGAACTGTAGTCCAGCCGCCGCTGGTCACTGCGGTCTGCCATGCTGTCCTCATGCTGGCCCATACAACTGCTGCTGGTTACCACCGACCACCTCATGGAGGCGGGGTTTCTCCAGACTCTGCGCCGGGCTGTAGTGGCCTTCCTTGCCGTGGTCTTTGCGGTTGGCCTGCTGGCCGGCGGGACGTTGGGATTCTTCCTCGGACGGGCGGCGGGCTCGAGCGGATGACCTGATCTTCAAAGATCAGCACTTCCTGACCTGGCTGTCATGGCGCGTTGGCGTCGCCCCGGCGCTGCGGTGGGCGCCGCTGACTCGCGCGATCCCATACACTCACCACCAAGCTGCACGGGCGGCTCCTCGATGAGCCCACCCGATAGCGTGGTCTGCAGCGTTGTCGTGGGCAAGCCTGGTCCCGTCCGCCGTCCCGAAGACAAGACGCAGCGGAACGTCCGCACATGCCACTGTCCGCGCGCGATGGACGCCGGGCACGGGGGCGGATACGCGGTGGTCGGTGTGGCCTTCGTGGATCCTCGGTTGGACGGTGCACGACGGACATCAGCGGAGCATAGGAGGCGCTTGACCCTCCCGAGACTCACACCGTGAGTTGCGGCGAGCGAGAGGGCAGTGGCGCCGTTGCGGTAGGCGGTGATCAGCTCGGCGATCTCGCGCTCATCGAGGCGCTCGCACAGGCTCCACGGATGCTTCGTGCTCGGGCTCGACGCACGCACCGGGCTGGTGAGCACTGCGGTGTGACAAAGCGGTTAGCTCAGCGGCTTGCGTCGAGTGCGAGTAAAGGCAAGCACCTCCTACCGGATGGAATGCAGGATGATCTCATAACGTGTCGATCACGGCCCGGTGCCGATTGACGTCGAGCCCTTCCCACACAGCGCGCACGCGCAAGACGTCGCAGTGGCAACGCGCCAACCCACCCAGCAACGAGCGCACATCTCGGGTCTTGCGGCGCCGCCTCGGGTCATCAAGCACCGCGCGCACCGCCGCCGGAGCGGTCGGGGGGTGCCACCAGATGCCAGCGATGTTGAGTTGCCCGGTCAGCGGGTCTCGGCGCTGTCAGCAAACGTGTTTTTTAGTGCCTCTTGGGAGGGGAAGGGAAGGCCGTCGTGATCGCCTCCGGGAGCTCGGACAGCCCGTCACAGCAGCAGATCAGAATGTCGCGCGGTCCCCGGTTTCGCAGCTCGGTGAGGCACCGACAGCCACAACTTCTCCCCCTCCCAGCATCCCAGGGGCAGCTATTTGTGGAAATTAGAGGTTAGTCCGGTGCGGAACTCGACGCGGTGGCAGTCTGTCGAAAGCGCTGCTGGAAGACCGACTGGGTGATCGATTTGGGACATCCAGAAGTTCTTCGACAGCGTTGTGGGTGCCGAAAACCTCATCCATGCCCTGTGACCTGCACCTTCGCCAGCCCTGCCGAGGATCACAGAACGAGGCACGCGAGGATCATCCGCCGTGCTCCTGCGACTGTCCTACCTCGCCCTCAACGGCATGATCACGCTGCTGCGGTTACAGGCGATGAGCAACGCCGACAAAGACGTCGAAATCTTGACGCTACGCCATCAACTCGCCGTCCCGCAGCGCCAGATCGACGGCGGGGTCGGAAGTGTGGGGAGATGCTGCTGAACGCAGACAGGAACGCGGCGCGTGCCCGGGTGAGGTGAAGCGTTTCATCGCTCGTTAGCGTGCCCGGGTGGGTCGGGGTGAGTTCTCCGCCGGTTGTTCAGATACTTCGACTTGCGGTGTTCGACCGAGGGCATCACGATGCGGTGTGCGGCGCCGTAGCTGGCCAGTTCGTCAGTGACCACCACCCGGGGCACATAATCCAAACCCTGGATGAAGACCTCGTCGAGGTGCCACTTGTCCCCGGGCCGGTCCCGGCGGCGCCGAAGCGCGTTGGCATAGGTCTGCCCGAGCTTCGCACACCACTGCCGGATGGTCTCGTAGGAGACCACGACGTCGCCGCTGACCGCCACCGCGCGCACCCGGCCGGTGTGTGGGTCCTCAGGTGGTGGTCAGCCGGTCTACCTCGGCGAGCAGTTTGGAGACTTGGTTGACCAAGCTGAAGTTGTCCTTGGCATAGGCCTCGGCGGTGGGGCCCTTGGTCTGTTTCCAGCCCTCGTCCAGACCCCGGTCGACGGCGGCGGCGAGTGACTGGGCGAGTACCGCGTGATCGTCGGTCTCGGGTACCAGCATCCCGACCTTGGGGGTCACGAGGTCGCGCGGGCCGCCGGAGTCGGCGCCGATCACCGGCGTCCCGCAGGCCATGCATTCGATGAACACCAGACCGAACGGCTCACGGTAGGACGGGAAGCAACCCACGTCGGCGCAGTTGAACAGCACCGCCAACTCGTCCTGCGGCCTCGGCCCGAGGAAGTAGACCCGGCGCAGGCCCAGCCGCGCGGCCAGGTCGTGCATTTCGACCTGCGCCTCGTGTGGCCCGGAACCGATCACCAGGGTGAGGATCCGGCGCTTTTGCTGCTCGTAGATGGCCGCCGCGTGCAGCAGGGCATCCAGCCGTTTCCAGTCGGCGAACTTGCCGCAAAACACCACCACCGCGTCGAACCCGTCCGCCGGGTCGATCGGCTCGGGCTGCCGGCCACTGCCCTCGGGTACCTGCGTCATGAACCCGGCCAGCACCTTCGCCCGATCAGCATAGAGGCCGGTCGGGTCGGTCAGCCTGTGGAAGACGTCCTGATTGTAGCCGTTCTGGGAGAGCACCACCCGCTCACGGGGGAACTCCGGGAAAAAGTCCAGCAGCGCCTCGATCTGCTCGGCGGAGATCGACGCGACGACATCCACGGCATGCTGCGGGGCAGGGTAGTCGAAGATCTTCTCGCGCTGCATGAACGGCAGGAAACGCAGCGGGTACTCCGCCGGCTGATCGGCGCGTCGCTCGTGGGCGTACATCTTCAGCTCGGTTCCATGCACGAAGCACAGCAGCGGCATCGAGTCGCGCCCGGCGGCGGCCCTGCGGCGGATCACGTCGCGCATCACCACCGTGTTCATGAAGCCGTGATGGGCGATCGCGAGGCTGAACCGATCCTCGGAGTTGGCCTCGATCTCGTCGAGCCACTCCGCGACCTCGTTGGTCAACCGCTGCCGGTAGGCGTTGACCTCGTCCTCGCTCATGCTGTGCCAGCGGTAGTTGCTGACCGGGGAGATCGACTCGCAGATCGGGATATCGTGCTCCAACGCGAAAACCCGCACGTCCTCATCGCGGAACCGCTGCCGCCGGGAGGGATACATCGAGTAGGCACGCACTCCCGGCAAAGCGTTGTAGGCGTGGTGGTGCGCCTCGTGCAGGATCCCCGAGCCCGGCGCGAACTCCCCGCCGCGCTGCCAGTTGTTGGTGCCCAGCTGAAAGATCAGCCGATCGGACATCCTCGCCTCCACGCTCGAACCTTGACTGCTCCCGCGAGCCGCGATCATGGCCGGGATCGGCGGAAAAGGAAAGCGAGACGCCCCGAAGGGCCGATCGACCGCACCATCGAGCATGATCGGGGCCGTGGGCTTGATTGCCCGAGGTGACCGGGCGGTGCCGGCGACAGTGCAGGCGCGCACCGCGGTCGCTCCCGGCGCCGGGTTCGACATCGTCGTCCCGGCCGAGTTGTCCCGAATCCGCCGCCAGCTCACGATTCACGTCATCGAACCCAGCCGCGCCCGAACCTGCCCCGACGCCTGGTCCGACTGGCGACGACGTGACTTCTCCCCTTCCAGCATCCCAGGGCGCAGCTACTTGTGGGAATGAGAGGTTAGTCCGGTGCGGAACTCGACCACGTCACCGTCGACCATGATGTAGTCCTTACCCTCCATCCGGACCTTCCCCGCGGCCCGGGCCTGCGCCATGGATCCGGCCGCGATCAGATCGTCGTAGGACACGATCTCGGCCTTGATGAACCCGCGCTGAAAGTCACTGTGGATCACTCCGGCGGCTTCCGGAGCGGTGGCGCCGGCCCGGATCGTCCACGCCCTGGACTCCTTCGGACCTGCGGTAAGGAACGTCTGCAGCCCCAAGGTGTGGAATCCGGCGCGGGCCAGCGCGGGCAGCCCCGGCTCGGGCTGGCCGATCGAGTCCAGCAACTCTCGAGCGGACTCCGGGTCCAGTTCGAGCAGCTCGGACTCCACCTTGGCGTCGAGGAACACCGCGTCGGCGGGGGCCACCAGCTTGCGCAGCTCCTCCTGCCGCCCCAGGTCGGCGAGCACGCCTTCGTCGGCGTTGAAGACATACAGAAACGGCTTGCCGGTGAGCAGGCTGAGCTCGGCGAGCGCGGGGACGTCCAGCTCCGCGCGGGCGGCGAACAGAGTGCGCCCGGCATCGAGCACTTCCCTCGCGGCCTGCGCGGCGGTCAGCGCGGCGCGCCGTTCCCGGGGATTCGTGCGAGCTTCCTTCTCCAACCGGGGCAATGCGCGATCCAGGGTCTGCAGGTCGGCCAACACCAGCTCGGTCTCGACGGTGGCGATGTCATCGGCCGGGTCGACCCGACCGTCGACGTGCAGCACATCGGGGTCGTCGAAGACCCGCACCACCTGGCAGATCGCGTTGGCCTCGCGGATATTGGCGAGGAACTTGTTGCCCAGCCCAGCGCCCTCCGAGGCGCCCGCGACGATGCCCGCGATGTCGACGAACGACACCGTGGCCGGCACCACCTTGGCGCTGTCGTAGACCTCGGCCAGCCGACCGAGACGTTCGTCGGGCAACGCCACCACCCCGACGTTCGGCTCGATGGTGGCGAAGGCGTAGTTCGCCGCGAGAACGTTGTTGCGGGTCAGGGCGTTGAACAAGGTGGACTTGCCAACGTTGGGCAGGCCGACAATGCCGAGAGTGAGGCTCACGAGACGTCGAGTCTAGGCGAGCCTTCGCGGGCGATCCCGGCACGGCTACCCGCATCGCGCGGGCTGAGCTGGGCTATCGAGTGCTCCTTCACCCCGCTGAGGCCGCGCGACGCGCCATGGGGCGGCGCGCCTCGCCAAGACTGTCGGGGGGGTGCTGCAGTCTGTGACGCATGGATTACGCAGTGTTGCTCGCCTTGCTCGTCGGGCTCGCGGTCGGCGCTCTCGTCGGCTGGCTCGTGGCCGCCGCGCTGCGCCGGGTCGCGGCGGCCGAAGCCGGTCGGATGGCGGACGCCGCCAGAGCCACCCTTGAAGCCGAGCTCATCGCGGCCCGCAGGCAGGGCGAAAGCGCCGCTGCGGCCAGGGACGCCGAGACGGCCCGGGCCCAGCAGTGCAACCAACGCGCCGAGGAAGCCGGTGAGCGGGTGGCTGCGGCGCGGGCTGAACTGGCTGGGCTGCGGGCTGCGCTCGAAGCCCAGCGGACCGCCGCGGCCGACCGGGAACGCGTACTCACCCACCGCGAAGCCGAACTCAAGGACAGCTTTCAGGCATTATCCGCAGAGGCGCTGTCGCGCAACAACGAGGCGTTCGTGCAACTTGCCGAGGCACAGTTCGCCAAGGTCACAGCAGCCATGTCGGCCAAGTCGGATGGCGACGCCACGCAGCGTCAGCAGTCCATCGCGGCGCTGCTGGATCCGGTAACCCAAAGCCTGCACCGGCTTGATGGTCAACTCCGCACAGTGGAAAAGGAGCGCGAAGCCGCCTACGCGGGGTTGCGCGAGCAGGTCGGGGCGATGCACCGCACCTCCGAACAACTCCAAAGCGAGACCCGGCAGCTGGTCACCGCGCTGCGCGCCCCCCAGGTCCGCGGCCGGTGGGGCGAGCTGCAACTGGAGCGGATCGTGGAGCTGGCCGGCATGGTCGAACACTGCGACTTCTCCCGGCAGGTCACCGCCACTGACGCCAGCGGCGACGACGACGCCCTGGTCCGCCCTGATCTGGTGGTGCGCCTAGCCGGCGGCAAGGTCATCGTGCTGGACGCCAAGGTGCCCTTCGGGGCTTACCTGGAGGCCGTCGAGGCCACCGACCCGGACCGCCGCGCCGATCGGCTGGCCGCGCACGCGCGGCACCTGCGCGCGCACGTCGATTCGCTGGCACACAAGTCCTACTGGCAACGCTTCGAAGCCACCCCCGAGTTCGTGGTGCTGTTCGTGCCCGGGGACCCGTTCCTCGAAGCGGCGCTGCAGTCCGATCCGGCGTTGCTCGAGCACGCCTTCGAGCGCAACGTCGTGATCGCCACGCCGACCACGCTGATCGCGCTGCTGCGGACAGTGGCCTACACCTGGCGGCAGGAGTCGCTGGCGCGCAACGCCGCTCGGGTGCATGAGCTGGGCCGGGAGCTGCATTCCAGGCTGGCCACGATGGGCGGCCACGTGGCACGGCTGGGCAAGCAGCTCGGTGGCGCGGTCGAGGCCTACAACCGTACGGTTACGTCCCTAGAGTCGCGAGTACTGGTCACCGCCCGCCGCTTCGGTGAGCTCGGCGTGGTCACTGAACCGCTCGATGCGCCCGAGCAGGTGGAGCGCAGTCCCCGCATCGTGCAAGCGGTGGAACTCGTCGCGTCGGCGACGGACTCGCTCGTTGCGCTGGAGCCGGGACAACGCGCACCAGACGGTCAGGGCGACCCGGACCCCGGCCGCGAGGTGGATCCCGACCCCACCGGTGAGAGCTGGACGTGGGTCAACGAGACGCTGCACCAGGCGCGGGGCGACGACGACCGGCGGTCTACTGTGAACGAGTGACGGGGACCCGAACCCGAAGCACCGCCCAGCGCGGGTCTTGGGACGAGCGCGCTTTGCTGCCCGATCGCGTCGGGGTGCCCTGGTGGGCGGCGGCCTTGGGCGCCCTCGGACTCGCCGCGATCGGCGCGTTCGCGGATATGGAACGGCTCAACCGGCTGGGCATGGTGTTCGAGGTCTGCTATTTCCTCGGTTGCCTGCTCGCTGTGGTGGTGGTGCAGCGCAAGGGTCTGTTCGGCCCGATGGTGCAGCCACCGCTGATCCTCGCAGTGGCAGTGCCGGCCGTTATCCTGGCCATCGGCTCGCATCCCAGCAGCGGGGGCATGGTCGCCACCGCGCTCGCGGTCGGCACTCCGTTGATCAACGGCTTCCCGGCCATGGCGATCACCACCGGCCTCACCCTAGCCATCGGCGTCCTCCGGCTGATCACCCAACGACTCCCGACCTCGCGCCATGACCTCTGAGCGGAACCTCAGATCGAGCGTTTGAGTTCTCGCGGCAGCGAGAACACCAGCTTCTCTTCCGCGGTGACGACCTCTTCGACGTTGACGTACCCGTGCTCGGTCAGAAAGTCCAGCACACCCCGCACCAGCAGCTCGGGCACCGAGGCTCCGCTGGTGACACCCACCGTGTGCACCCCGTCCAGCCAGGCGGGATCGATTTCCCGCGCATAGTCCACCAGGTACGCCAGCCGTGCACCGGCACCCAGCGCGACTTCGACCAATCGCACCGAGTTCGACGAGTTCCGCGAACCGACGACCAGCACCAGGTCGCACTGCGGTGCCATCGCCTTGACCGCCACCTGCCGGTTCTGGGTGGCGTAGCAGATGTCGTCACTGGGCGGATCGGCCAGCTCGGGGAACCGTTGCCGCAGCCGAGCTACGGTCTGCATGGTCTCGTCGACTGACAGTGTCGTCTGGGACAGCCACACCACCCGCGACGAATCTCGCACGGTCAGCGAATCCACCGCGTCCGGTCCATCGACGAGCTGAACGTGCCGGGGTGCCTCCCCGGCGGTGCCCTCAACCTCCTCATGACCCTGGTGACCGATCAGCAGGATGTCGTAGCCGTCGCGGGCGAACCGCTTGACCTCTTGGTGCACTTTGGTCACCAACGGGCAGGTGGCGTCGATCGTGCGCAAGTCACGGACCGCGGCCTGTTCATGCACCGCTGGGGACACGCCATGTGCGGAGAAGACCACCACGGCGCCCGCAGGCACCTCGTCGGCCTCGTCGACGAAAACCACCCCGCGGCCCTGCAGGGTCTCCACCACATGCCGGTTGTGCACGATTTCCTTGCGCACGTATACCGGCGCCCCATGCGCCTCGAGGGCCTTCTCGACCGTCACCACTGCGCGGTCGACCCCGGCGCAGTATCCGCGGGGTTTGGCCAGCAGCACTCGCTTGGTCATGCCGTCCACCCTACGGGCGTGGCAAAGCAGGTCTGACAGCAAACCGATCTCACACCCGGGTAGGCATTTCGCCGGTGACTGCGGCAGGCTTGACGACCATGAGCCACCTACCCCTGCCCGTTCGTGTCGCCGTGGGCCTGGCGCTCACCGCTGTCGAGCAGGCCCGCAAGCTGCCTGAGCAGCTCGCCGATCTCCCTGTGACGGCCGCCAGCCGTGCCGTGCAGGCCGGGATGCGGGTGCAGCAACGGGTCACCGAGCTGGCGATCAAGGGCGACGAGGTATTTTCGCTGTTGCGCCCGGTAGAGGACACCCCGTCGTGGGCCACGTTCGATGAGGACGACAAGCTTCCTGCGCCCGACTCTGTGGTGGCGCCCGCCCCGCGCAGCACCCCAGTGCCCAGCGAACTCGGCGAGATCGACGAGGCCGACGTAGCCCAGGCACTGACGCCTCCGCGCTCGACTGCCACCACCGCGAGACCTGACTCCAGCCTGAACCCCTCGGCGCTGACTGGCTACGACGAACTGTCGTTAGCCCAGCTGCGCGGCAAGCTGCGGGCGCTGTCACTGCCCCAGCTCGAGGAAATGCTGGACTACGAACACCTCCACCAGGACCGTCCCGCGTTCGTCACCCTGCTATCGAACCGGATCGCCACCGTCCGCTCCCAAACAACAGAATCACAGTGACCGAAACCTCAGTGACCGAACCCGCCACCACGGCGGAGGCACCGTGGCCGGTCCGCACCGTCGCCCGCAAAATCGCGGGATGGATCGATCGGTTGGGCGCAGTCTGGGTGGAGGGGCAGATCACCCAAGTCAGCGCCAAGCCTGGCACCGGTACCGCGTTTCTCACGTTGCGCGATCCGGTTGCCGATGTGTCAGTGACTCTGACGTGCGCGGTCGGGCTAGTGCGCGACCGGCAACCGCCGCTGGCGGATGGCTGCCGGGTCGTGGTGCATGGCAAGCCGTCGTTGCACCTCAGCCGCGGCACGCTGAGCCTGCGCGTCGATGAGATTCGCGCGGTCGGCATCGGTGAGCTACTGGCCCGCATCGAGCGGCTTCGGCGGCTCCTGGATGCCGAAGGCCTGTTCGATCCCCGACGCAAGCGACGGCTGCCGTTGCTACCCGGCTGCGTCGGGCTGATCACCGGTCGGGCCAGCGCCGCTGAGCGCGATGTGCTCAGCAACGCCACGGCCCGCTGGCCCGCGGTGCGGTTTCAGGTACAGAACGTGGCGGTGCAGGGCCCGCTGGCAGTGGCTCAGATCATCGACGCACTCACCGTGCTCGACGCGGACCCCACGGTGGACGTCATCGTGCTGGCCCGGGGCGGCGGCAGCGTCGAAGACTTGTTGCCGTTCTCCGACGAGGCGCTGTGCCGAGCGGTATCGCGATGCCTCACGCCGGTGGTCTCGGCGATCGGGCACGAGCCGGACACCCCGCTGGTAGATCACGTCGCAGACAAGCGCTGCTCGACCCCGACCGACGCTGGCAAGTGCGTGGTTCCCGACGTCGCGGAGGAGACTGCCGCGCTGCATCAGCTGCGCAACCGCTGCCACCGCGCCCTGTACGGCTGGGTGGACCGGGAACGACGGCTGCTCGATGCTCTGCGAAGTCGCCCGGTGGTGGCCGATCCGAGCCGGCTGCTGCAGGAACGCGGCCAGATCGTGGTTGACCTGCGGGCTCGTGCCGACCGAGCCATGCTCGGCGGCCTGCGAGCGGCGCAACAAGGGCTTGTGCACACCTCGGCACGCTTGACGACCCTCGGTCCGGCAGCCACCCTGGCCCGCGGATACGCCGTGGTCCAACGGGCTAACGGTGCGGTACTCCGATCGATAGCCGATGCCCCCCAAGGCACCGGGCTGCGGGTGCGGCTATCAGACGGGGCTTTGCGTGCGGTGGTGACCGATGACTGACGACAACCCCGCCTCGCTCGGCTACGAGGCCGCCAGGGACGAGCTGGCCGAGGTGGTGCGCAGGCTTGAGGCGGGCGGCCTGAGCCTGGAGGACTCGCTGGCCCTATGGGAGCGTGGCGAGCAGCTCGCCGCGGTCTGCGAGCGGCACCTCGCCGGCGCTCGGGAACGGATCGAGTCCGTGATTGCCGCTCGCGAGCAGCAGCCTGGTGCGCAACCGCTTACAGAGTAAAGATCTGGGAGGATTGTGGGGTTTCACAATCTTGGTTTCGTAATCCAGTGACGCTGACCGTGACGCGCCTTTCCGGGAGGGCTTTATGAGTACTTTGTCGCCGCCGCGGCAGGAACCGAAGCAGGAGGAGCCGGACCGCAACCTTGCCATGGAGCTGGTGCGGGTCACCGAAGCCGCGGCGATGGCCGCTGGTCGCTGGGTCGGCCGCGGAGACAAGAACGGTGGTGACGGCGCGGCAGTGGACGCCATGCGCAAGCTGGTCGGCACGGTGTCGATGCGCGGCGTCGTGGTGATCGGGGAGGGGGAGAAGGACGAAGCGCCGATGCTGTTCAATGGCGAAGAGGTCGGCAATGGGCAGGGGCCGGAGTGCGATGTCGCGGTCGATCCGATCGACGGCACCACGCTGATGGCCAAGGGCATGCCCAACGCGCTGGCGGTGCTCGCGGTGTCCGAGCGGGGCACCATGTTCGATCCCTCGGCGGTCTTCTACATGGAGAAGATCGCCACCGGACCGGAGGCGGCCGACGTCATCGACATCTCCGCTCCGGTGGCGGAGAACATCAAGCGGGTCGCCAAGGCGAAGCAGCTAAATATCTCGGACATCACGGTGTGCATCCTGGAGCGCCCACGGCACGACGAGCTGGTGCGCCAGGTGCGCGAGGCCGGCGCCCGGATCACCTTCATCACCGACGGGGATGTCGCCGGCGCGATCGCCGCGGCCCGCCCGGGCACTGGAGTGGACCTGCTGATCGGCATCGGTGGCACCCCGGAGGGAATCATCACTGCGGCCGCGCTGCGCTGCATGGGCGGCGCGATCCAGGGCCGGCTGTGCCCACGCGACGACGCCGAGCGTCGTGCCGCGCTGGACGCCGGGCACGACCTGGACCGGGTCCTCAGCACCGAAGACCTGGTCCGCGGTGACAACGTGTTCTTCTGCGCGACCGGGATCACCGACGGGGAACTGTTGCGGGGGGTGACCTATCACGCCGGCGGATGCCGCACGCAGTCCATCGTGATGCGCTCGAAGTCCGGCACCGTCCGGATGATCGACAGCTTCCATCAGCTCACCAAGCTGCGAAAGTATGCCGCGGTGGACTTCGATCAGCTACCGCTGGCATGACCCAGGAGTACCGGATTGAACGCGACACCATGGGGGAGGTCGCGGTTCCGGTCGACGCCCTGTACCGCGCGCAGACACAGCGCGCGGTGGAGAACTTTCCGATTTCCGGGCGCGGCATAGAACGCTCCCAGATCCGCGCGTTGGGATTGGTCAAGGCCGCCTGCGCGCGGGTGAACGCGAAACTGGGGGTGCTCGACTCGGCGCTTGCTGAAGCGATCGCGTCGGCCGCCGATGAGGTGGCGGCCGGCGAGCATGACGTGCAATTCCCCGTCGACGTGTTCCAGACCGGTTCGGGCACCAGTTCGAACATGAACGCCAATGAGGTGATCGCCACGCTGGCGGCCCGGGCGGCTGGCTGCGACGTGCATCCCAATGACCACGTCAATGCGTCACAGTCGTCCAATGACGTGTTTCCCACCACCATCCATCTCGCCGCCACCGAGGCCGTCGCACACGACGTGATGCCCGCGCTGGTGCACCTGGCCTCGGCGCTGACCCGGAAGTCGGACGACTGGGGTGAGGTGGTCACCGCGGGTCGCACCCATTTGATGGACGCAGTACCGATCACGCTCGGCCAGGAGGCGGGCGGTTGGGCCGCGCAGGCCCGCTACAGCGTCGAACGGCTGGCGAGTTGCCTGCCCCGGCTGGCCGAGCTGCCCATCGGGGGCACCGCGGTGGGCACCGGCCTGAACGCACCAGCCGGTTTCGGTGCCGCCGTCGTTGAGCAGCTACGCCGCGCCACCGGCCTCGACGTGCTCACCGAGGCCCGCGACCACATCGAGGCGCAGGCCGCCCGGGACGGTCTGGTGGAGTGCTCCGGCGCGCTGCGCACCGTCGCCGTGTCGCTTTTCAAGATCGCCAATGACATCCGGTGGCTGGGTTCGGGACCCCGCACCGGGTTGGCTGAGCTGCGGCTACCCGATCTGCAACCCGGCTCCTCGATCATGCCGGGCAAGGTCAACCCGGTGATCTGCGAGGCGACAATGATGGTCGTCGCGCAGGTGATCGGCAACGACGCGTGCGTGGCATTCTGCGGCTCGCAGGGCAACCTGCAGCTCAACGTGATGATGCCGGTGATGGCGCGCAACGTGCTCGAATCGGCCCGGTTGCTCGCCGCAGCCGCCCGGCTGCTCGCCGATAAAGTCGTCGAGGGCGCGCAGGCCGACGTGGCGCGCTGCCGCGAGTACGCTGAGTCCTCCCCCGCGATCGCGACCTCGCTCAACCGCTATCTCGGCTACGAGGAAACGGCGTCGGTCGCCAAACAAGCGCTACTCGAGCAGCGCACCATTGCCGATGTGGTGCGCGCCCGCGGCCACGTCGACGACGGCACCATCACCCCCGAACAGCTCACCAATGCCCTCGACGTGCTGGGCATGACCCGCTCCCCGCGTTCTGGAAACAAACCGCAGTAACTTAGAGCGATCTGTTCCCAGAACTCGGGCGAGTTGGGGGTAGTCCCGACACGCTGTTGGAGCTACGCGCCACGCTATGCAAGCACGCGGACAACCCCCAGGTCATCACACTCAATTGACAGACGCTGGCGGTGGGTTGTCTTCGCAGCGCACGTAGCTGCCGTAGCCGGCTAGCTGATCGTCCCGCACCCAGCCCTGGTCGCCGGTGGAGGTATTACGCAGAAAAGTCCACGTGCCACCGTCTCCCGGCGTGTAGCAGAGGTACTGAGCACGCTGGTCGTGTACACCCTGACCGGTTTGGATGCAGGAGTTGCTGGGGCCGCTACGCATGGTCACAGTATTGGCCGGGAAGTGCACCCATTCGCTGTGGTCTTTGTCCGGGTAGCTGAGGCCACAGGCCACCATTGTGGAAGCCCCCACCCCCGGGCTTTTCCCCGGTGGCGTTCCGGCGTTCGCCGGCGCGGCTAACGCAAGTGTGGCCGTGGTGGCAGCTAGTATCGAGCCGGCCACCCGTGCGGAGGTCCAAGTCATCAAGAAAGCCCCTCTCTCACTCGACTCGTGGGGATCCCAGGGCCCCCGCCCGACCGTTCCCCCGGGATCCGATGCGTTGCGAGCACCACGCTAGGTCCTGCCGCTTTCCTTCCGCTTTCCAGCCGCTTGCCCTCGTTCACCCACGGACGCACCACGGGCCCCTGAGGTGACCGCTTGGAGCCCCATGTGAGCCCTCACCCAAGTAGACACACCGATCGAGCGAACGTCCGGTTACCAAGCGACAGCATATCGCTACACTCGGTGCCAGTCTGGCGGGCACAGCGGCGGAGCGGGGTGGCAGATGGACTTCTTGGTTCTCGGCCCGCTGCGGGCCCGGCAGGGAGAGCAGCCGGTCCAGCTTTCCGCGCCGATGTCCCGGATGCTGCTCGGCGTCTTGCTCTCCCGGGCGAACACGCCGGTCCCGGTGGACGTCCTGGTTGATGCCCTCTGGGCGGGTGAGCGAGATCCGCGGGCGGCCAAGAAGCTGCAGCTGCACGTCCATCGGTTGCGCCGAGTCCTGGGCGATCCGGGACGGATCCGGTTTGACAACGGCGGCTACACGCTGCGAGTGGAGCCTGGCGAGCTCGACGCGGAGCGATTCGAGTCCGCCCTGGCCGAGAGTACCGACATCGGGGAACCGGCACGTGCTGTTGGGGTGCTGCGCACCGCGCTGCGGTTGTGGCGCGGGGTCCCCTTCAGTGATATCAACGACCTGCCGTTATTGCGCGCCGAGGCCGACCGGTTGACCGAGCGCCGGCTCGCCGGCCTTGCCCAGCTTTACTGCGCTGAGCTGGCCTGCGGACATGCCAATGCGATCATCCCCGAACTCGTCGAGCTGGCAGCCCGACACCCGATGCGGGAACAGCTGCAGGGCTTGTTGATGACCGCGCTGTATCAGGCCGGCCGGCAGGCTGAGGCGCTGGAGGTCTACCACCGCACCCGAAGCTCCCTGGTCGAGCAGCTCGGGTTGGAGCCCGGTAACGAGCTGCAGCGGCTGGAGCACGCCATCCTGACCGGCGACCCGATGCTGGAGGCTCCGACGGGTCCCCCCATCACGCCGGCGCAGCTGCCCGCCGACATCACCGATTTCACCGGGCGTCGGGCACAGCTCGCCACCGTGGCGCACCTGGCCGCCGCGGCAGATCAGGTCGCCACGGTGCTCGTCGCGATCACCGGAAAGGCTGGGGTGGGTAAGACCACACTGGCCGTGCGTGCCGCGCACCGGCTGCGCGTCCAGTACCCCGATGGACAGGTGTTCGTCGACCTCCGAGCGCAGGCGCACCCGCTCACACCGGCGGACGTGCTGGCCCGGTTCCTGCGCTCGCTCGGGGTGGACCGGACGGCGATCCCCGACGATACCGAGGAACGCGCCGCGCTGTATCGCAGCCGACTCGCCGACCGGCGGGTGCTCATCGTGCTCGACAATGCGGAGTGCGAAGCTCAGCTGCGACCGCTGCTACCCGGCACTCCCGGATGCGCGGTGCTGATCACCAGCCGAAGCCGGTTGGCCGGGCTGACCGGCGCCCGGCTGGTCGATCTGGACATCTTCGAAGCGGACCAGGCCGTCGAGCTGCTGGCCCGGCTTGCTGGGCCGCGGCGGGTCGCGACGGAACCTGCGGCAGCGACGGAGATCGTGCGGCTGTGCGGTTTCCTGCCGTTGGCGCTGCGGATCGCGGGAGCCCGGCTGGGTAGTCGACGGCACTGGCCGTTGTCCCGCTTCGAGGCTGATCTGGCCGACGAGCAGCACCGTCTGGACAAGCTGCGGCTCGGAGACCTCGACGTGCGGGCCAGCCTCGCCCTGAGCTACCAGAGCCTGGACGTGACAACCCAACGCGCCTTCCGGTTCCTCGGACTGCTCGAGGTCCGCGACTTCGCTGCCTGGACGGCCGCGGCAATGCTCGACGTGACGCAGTGGCGGGCCGAAGAGCTGGTGGACAGCCTGGTCGATATGCACCTGCTCGACGTGGCCGGGAAGGGCGCTTCGGGACAGTTGCGGTACCGCTTCGATAACCTGCTGCGCGCCTACGCCCGCGAGCTTGCCTGCGCCCAGGAGACGGAAACTGACCGACGCACTGCGCTTGATCGAGCGTTCGGCGGATGGCTGGCACTAGCCGAGGGGGCCGCCCGACACCTGACCAGTTCCACCTTCACCCAGACTTTTGCAGCCGGGACCTGCTGGCGACCGGACGAGGCGATACGCCAGGCGGTGATCAGCGACCCGTGCGGATGGTTCAAGGTCGAATGGCCGGCCGTGCGGGGCGCCGTCGAGCAGGCTTTCTCCGTCGGCTCCGGCCAGCTCGGCTGGGCGCTGGGCGTTCGACTCGCCAGAATCTTCCTCATCCGCGGGTACTACGACGACTGGCGGCACGTCTGCGAGCTGATGCTCACCGGAGCTCGACGAACGGTGCGCGGCGCAGAAGAAGGCACAGCGGATGGTATGACACTGCGCGCTCCGACCGAGCTGCACCGCATGGCGCTGCGCCTCGATGAGGCGCGAGAGGGCATCGACAAGATCCTCAGGGCATCCGCGGGGGCCGGTGGCCGGGTGGTTCGGCCGCCGGTCGCTGGCGCCATCGGCACAGTCAGCGAAGCCTTGCCCCGCCTGGACAGCGCCCTGATCTCCCTGCGCGAGTTGGCCGACCGCCACCGCGATGCCTCGACGATGCGCGGGCTCGGCACGGTGCATCGGTTGCAGAGGTCTTTCGAGAGGACGGCCCGCTGCGTGCAGCAGGTGCTCGAAGCTCTCGATGCTTTTTCCGATCCCTTTCCGAGCGTTGCGCTGGTGGCGTCCGAGGAGCCGCGCGAACCGGCGAGGAATAACAGGTTGGCCGCTCTCCAAGGCGTCCCGCATGCGGGTTGGTAGCTGTTGAAGAGCGGCCAACTTGTCAGTGCCCGTTAATGCGCGTACTCCTCCAGCATCTCGGTGACCAGCGCTGCGATCGGCGAGCGCTCCGAGCGGGTGAGGGTGACGTGGGCGAACAGCGGGTGCCCCTTGAGCTTTTCGATTACCGCGGCCACCCCGTCGTGCCGGCCCACCCGCAGGTTGTCCCGCTGCGCGACATCGTGGGTGAGCACGACCCGAGAACCCGTCCCCAACCGGGACAGCACCGTGAGTAGCACATTACGTTCCAGGGACTGCGCCTCATCGACGATCACGAAGCTGTCGTGCAACGATCGGCCGCGGATGTGGGTCAACGGCATCACCTCGAGCATCCCGCGGTCGATCACCTCGTCAATGACATCCGGCGTGGCGATCGCGCCCAGGGTGTCGAACACCGCCTGCGCCCAGGGCTGCATCTTCTCGTTCTCGCTGCCCGGCAGGTAGCCTAGCTCCTGACCACCCACGGCATACAGCGGTCGGAAGACGATGACCCGACGGTGCGCCCCGCGCTCCAGCACGGCTTCCAGGCCGGCGCACAGCGCAAGCGCCGACTTGCCCGTCCCGGCCCGACCACCGAGTGACACGATCCCTACCCCGGGGTCGAGTAGCAGTTCGAGCGCCACCCGCTGCTCAGCCGAGCGCCCGTGCAGTCCGAACGCTTCGCGGTCCCCGCGGACCAGCCGGGCGCGTTTGTCCGAGGTGATCCGGCCCAGCGCGGTAGCCGTCCCGGAGAGCAGCCGCAAGCCGGTATTGCAGGGCAGGCCAGCGACCTCCGGATGCTCGTTGAGGTCGGCGATCCCTTCCTTGTAGAGCTGTTCCAGCACGGAAGGACTGACTTCGACGTCGTTCATCCCGGTCCACCCGGACGGCACCACGTCCTGCGCGCGGTACTCGTCTGCGGCCAACCCGACCGCACCCGCCCTGACCCGCAGCGGCATGTCCTTGGTCACCAGCGTGACGTTGCGGCCATCGGCGACGAGGTTCAGCGCACAAGCCAGGATTCGCGAGTCGTTGGTGTCGGTACGAAACCCGGCTGGCAGCACCGTCGGATCGCAGTGATTCAGCTCGACCCGCAGAGTGCCGCCCAGTTCGCCGATCGGGACCGGCGCATCCAACCGGCCGTGGGCTCGCCGCAGATCGTCGAGCAGGCGCAACGCCTCTCGAGCGAACCAGCCTAGTTCCGCGTGATGCCGCTTGCCCTCCAGCTCTCCGATGACCACAAGTGGCAGCACCACCTCGTGCTCGTCGAATCGGCTGAGCGCCCAAGGGTCGGATAGCAGCACTGAGGTATCCAGCACATAAGTGCGCGAACCCGGGGCGGTGGAGTGTGGCGAGCGAGAAGCGATCACGGCAGCTCCCTGGCGTGCGCGGCACCGCGCCCGCTACTCGGTGGGCCGGCCGGCCTCTGGTGGATCGCCACCGCATCGCCCGGTCAGGCTCAGCGGGACCGACCACAAGGGCCGGGTGCCGGCCCCCCCGTGCTCGCCGTGGGCGGATTACCCGCCCGATCGACAAAAGACACGATCAGGGCCTCCCGTGGCGAGACGCGTCGAGCACATCCCGCTGCTACCGCACGGTACCGGTGTGTGGCCGTCCTGGGAATACGCCACTCACGAACCGGCCAGTTCGGCGCGAATCACCGACGGGATGAGCGGCTCGTCGAGCAACCGCAGATAGCGCTGGCCCAGCGGCTGCCCGGGCGGACGGTCGGCGAGCCAGGTGCACAGCAGCCGGTAGCCCTCAATGTATGTAGTCGTGTAGGCACGCCACAGCGGGTCGCCGAGAAATCGCAGTATCTGGCTGGCCCGCTGTTCGGGCACCATCAGCCATCGTTGCAGGTAGGCCGACACGTCCGCCGGATCGGCACGCTGATCGTGCAGCATCAGCGCAGCGTCCTGGCGGACACCTAGCAGACCCGCTGCCGCCGTCTCCAGCCGCTCGGCGAGCTCGCCGTCCATCCGTAGTCCCAGATCACCCAGAATCTCGCCAGCCCATGGCCCCCACCCGGGACCGACTGCGGCGGCCAGCCCGAGGTCAGCCAGACCCTCCGCCATCAGGCACTGCGGGGTGTTCACCAGGAAGATCGTCTGCTCTTCGTGGTGATCCGTGCGCACCAGCCCGGCCTCCTTGCGGCAGTGCTCGGTGTGATGGCCTGGGTAAGCCTCGTGCGCGACCAGGTGCGGCAGGTTCGCCATCCGGTGCCCGAGATCCGCGTTGATCGCCACCCGTGAGCAGAAGTCACCGAGGTAATAGTTGAACCCGCTCCACGGCTTGTCGGTGACCACCTCGTAACGCACGGTCTCCTGCGGCGGCAGCCCGACCGTTACCCGGACCCGATCCCGCAGCGCGCTGGACAGTGCCTCCACCGCCGGTTCCAGGCACTGCGACGCAATCTCATCGCGGGCTCGGTGGGCGGCCAACCGATCGGCCAGTGGATCGGCGCCGGGCAGCAGCCGGTCGATGTCGGCATGCGCTTGGCGGTAGACGTCGGGATCGCCCGGTGTGATGACGACGTCGAAATATGCCGCCACCTCCGCCACGAAACCGACCTGCTGCCCGGCCAGCACCCGGCCGCTGCATTCCAAGGCGGTCAGGTGGGCGGCCAGAAACCGAGCCCGCGTCTGCGCCAGTCCGGTGTTGGGAAGCTCCGCCCGCAGCTGGGCCGCCCGGCGCGCCAGCACCGCCGGATCCGGCCTGGGTTCGTTGTCCACCTGGCGCCGCAGCGCCGGGTCGCCGGTGTAGGCATCGACGAAACCCTCGACGAGGCGGTCGAACCGCAGGCCCAGCAACAGGTACTCGCGGACCAGTTCGGCGGCGGAGCTCAGACTCATACTCATGCAATGAGTATGAGCTCGTGAGTGCGAAACAGTGTTATAACACTGTTTCGCACTCACGAGCCAAACCGGCGGTGCCGGGCGGCATAGTCGCGCAGCGCACGCAGGAAGTCCACCTTGCGGAAGGCAGGCCAGTAGGCGTCGCAGAACCAGAACTCCGAATGCGCTGACTGCCAGAGCAGGAAACCGGACAGCCGCTGCTCCCCCGAGGTGCGGATGACCAGGTCAGGGTCGGGCTGGCCAGAGGTGTACAGGTGTTCGGCGATCTGCTCCACGTCGAGCACCTCGGCGAGCTCCTCCATGGTGGTCCCGGCCTCGGCGTGCTTGAGCAGCAGTTTGCGCAACGCGTCAGCGATCTCCTGGCGACCGCCGTAGCCCACCGCGACATTGACCGCCAATCCGGGTCGATCCCGGGTCCGAGCCGCCGCGCTGGTCAACCGCTGCGCCATCTCCGGCGGCAACAGATCCAGCGCACCGACGACCCGCACTCGCCACGGCGTGTCCGGCGCGCACAGCTTGTCGACGACATCGACGATGATCTCCAGTAAGAGCTCCACCTGATCCGGCGGCCGGTTGCGCAGGTTATCCGGAGACAGCAACCAGAACGTCGCGATCTCGACGCCGCTGTCCTGGCACCAGTCGAGCAGCTCGACCAGCTTGGCGGCCCCGACCCGGTGACCGTCACTGACGTCGGCGAACCCTGCTTCCTTGGCCCAGCGTCGATTACCATCCATGATCACCGCGACATGGCGGGGGCGGTCAGCGCCGCGCAGCCGGCGGGCCAGCCGGCGCTCGTAGACGACATAAACAAGGTCCCGCAGCCTCACAAGTCGGGAAGGCTACGCCCCGCTCGATCAGTCAGATTTCAGCGTGACGGTGACCACCAGCGGTCGTCCGTCACGAACCAGCGAGATCGGCACCCGTTCGCCGATGCCCCTCTCCCGAACAGCGACCGTTAGCGCATCGGCGGTACCGACGATCCGGTTGCCGACCTTGGTGATGACATCGTTTTCCAGGATGCCGGCCTCGGCGGCGGCGCTGCCCTGCTGAACGTTCTGCACTCGGGCACCGTCGGACTTGCCGTCGGTCACCGACGCGGCGTTGACGCCCAGATCGGCGTGCTGGTAATGCCCGGTGCGGATCAGCTCTTGGGCGATCGTTCTGGCCGTATCGATCGGGATGGCGAAGCCGAGACCGATCGATCCCCCGCCTTCGACGGCGCCCAGAGTGCGGATCGCGGTGTTGATGCCCACTACCGCGCCCGCACCATCCACCAACGCCCCACCGGAGTTGCCCGGGTTGATCGCCGCGTCAGTCTGGATCGCGTCGATCACCGCGTTGCCATTACTTCCCTCCGCCTCCAACCGCACTGGCCGGTTTACCGCGCTGACGATGCCGCTGGTCACCGTGCCGGCGAGGCCGAGTGGAGAACCGATGGCGATAACCGGGTCGCCCGGCTTCAGCGTCGATGAGCGGCCGAGCTGGGCTACCGTCGCGTTGGCGACCTCGACCTTGACCACAGCGAGG
The DNA here is from genome assembly GCA_023252195.1 of Pseudonocardiales bacterium. GTDB lineage: Bacteria > Actinomycetota > Actinomycetes > Mycobacteriales > Pseudonocardiaceae. Next base: position 125,526 of record JAHEXI010000002.1, on the reverse strand, counting down.
TCGGTCTTGGGATCCCGGCCCACGATCCGCGCCGGCAGTCGGGTGCCGTCACTGAACACCGCTTCCAGAGTGGCGTGCGGGATATCCGCGGCGGGGGCCACTACGTGATTGTTCGTCAGCAGGTATCCGTGGCCGTCGATCACCACACCCGAGCCGAAACCGCCCTGATCCCCGACTCGGAACTCCAGGGACACCACCGCGGGCAGTACCCGACCGGCTACCGCCGCCACCGAGCCGGCTGGTCGGTCGATCGCCGGCTGCACCTGCGACAGTGTGATACCTGGATCGTTGAGCAGGGTGCCGCCCTCGGCGGTGAGCCGGCCCACGAGTCCGCCGACTCCACCGATCAGCAACGCCACCGCCGCCAGCGCGACGAGCGCTCGGTTGGTTACCCGACGACCGAACAGCACTTCCGCCACGCTCAGCCGGGCTCCTGGCCGCGGCGGTTCGTCGGCGTTGACATCGCGCTGCCCTATTGCGGGGTCGGCGAGCACCGCCGCAGCCCAGGGATCACGCCACGGGTCACGCGCGGCTCCTTGCGGCCAGAAGTCGTCTTCCCCTGCCAATCCTGGCGAGGGTCGCGCTCCGTTGCGCCCTGGAGGCCGTTGCAACTGCTCATCGGACCGCGACGGCCTACCGAACGCGGCTTCCAACGCCTCCGGGGTCGGCGGCGCGGCAGCCCATTGACGGATGGGTCCCGCGGGCTGATCGGCAAACGCCCCGATCACTCCAGAGGGTCGACCGAACAGTTCCGCCGCGGCCGGCTCAACCGCGGGCTGCGGCGCCGGTCTCGGGACGAACGGAGGCGGCCCCGGATGCCCTTCTGTGGTGAAGGGCCGGTAGGCGTCGTGATCCTGCGACGTGGCCATGGTCTCCTGGGTCAGGCGGGCACTGGCGATCAGCCAGTCTTCCCGCGCCCTGGTGAAATGTACGTAGCGCGGTTATCGCCCGATCCAACGACCGAGTACCGACGGTCCGGCCCCCCAACGCGGGCTCGCACCTAGCGGGCCGGGGGCCAGGCTCGGGTCAGCGAGCTCGACGATAGTGCCCTCGGCCGTCACCGCCAGCCCGGCCGGCGCGGTGGGCAGGTCTGCGGTCTGCGGAATCTCGCGCAGCGCAGCGAGCAAGTCGGCCGGGGCCGGTGGACACTGCGCCGAACGGACCACACTGCGGGCCTGGTGTTGCGCGGCGACCTCCGCGGCACAGGACTGGCACATGGCGAGGTGAGCGGTGGCACGGTCACGAGCAACCGGCCCTAACTCTCCGTCGACGAACGCCACCACGGCGTCGACTGCCAGGTGCTGTCCGGCGTTGAGGCTCGCTACCAAGTCCGAGAAGCTGCGGCCCCGCAGGTCCGTCATCCAGCCTCCTTACTCAGCGTCGGCGCGTCGCTTTTCGAGCGCCGCCTTGAGCGCCTGCCTGCCGCGGTGGATCCGGCTACGAACCGTCCCGAGCTTCACCCCGAGCGTGGCGCCGATCTCCTCGTAAGACAGACCCTCTACGTCACAGAGTACGACAGCCGCGCGGAATTCTGGTGCGAGGTCGTCCAATGCCTGCTGCAGATCCGGATCGAGGTGGGTCGCAACGTAGACCTGCTCCGGGCTCGGCCCATCGCCGACGAGCCGGTCGGTGTCCTCAGGCAGGCCCTCCATCCGCAGCCGGGCACGTCGACGCACCATGTCCAGGAACAGGTTCGTCGTGATCCGGTGCAGCCAGCCCTCGAACGTGCCGGGCTTGTAGGACCCCAGGCTACGAAACACCCGGATGAACGTTTCCTGGGTGAGGTCCTCCGCGTCGTGCGGATTGCCCGACAGCCGGTAGGCCAACCGGTAGACCCGGTCGGCATGCTCGCGCACAACCTGATCCCATGAGGGCGGTACCCATGCCTCGGCTGCCCGAGTTGCCTCGTCCTGTGCATGGTCGAGGGAAATCGCCTGCCCAGGAGCAGCAGGACCGCGAAAGCGAGTCTGGGTAGCCATTGGCTGGGTCTCACACCTCCGGGTTGACGACAGGACGCCGGTCACAGGCACTCACGGGTAGTGCAACGCGGAGATGGCGGCCAATGTTTCCGAGATCTCCCCACGGATGCCCGGGCAGGAAACCCGGCAAACCGATCCGCAACGAATCCCGCTTCTATGATGGTGGGCAAGCGTGTGACCTGGGTAAGGGGCGGCTAAGAAGATCCTAAGAGTAAGCTGGTCGAGACGGTTCCGCTGATCCGGCGCGGCGTCGCTCAGATGGCACACACCGCGGCGCTACGCTGCGCAGCGTGAGGTCGACCGGCAGCCCAGGCGGACCGCCTGCCCTGTCCGGTAGCGCCGTGCGCGAGTACCTGGAGAGCTTCGTCGCCGAGGACGAGTTACTGGCCGCGGCCCGCGAGCGCGCCCAGGAGTGGGGCTGCACTCCGATCGGGCCGGCCGGCGGCGCCGCGCTGCGGTTTCTGGCCAGCGCACTCGCCGCCCGCGCCGTGGTCGAGATTGGTACCGGCGCGGGCATCAGCGGACTGTGGCTACTGCGGGGAATGACCTCCGACGGGGTGCTCACCTCCATCGACGTCGAACCCGAGCACCAACGCGCCGCCAGGCAGACGTTCACCGAGGCCGGGTTCCCGCCGTCGCGCTATCGCCTGATCATGGGGCAAGCCCTGGACGTGCTGCCCCGGCTCACTGACGGCGGCTACGACCTGGTCTTCGTCGACGCCGCCGAGCCCGAGTACCCACGCTACCTGGAGGCCGGTGTGCGGTTGCTACGCCCCGGCGGGGTGATCGCGTTCGACAACGCCTTGCGGAGTGGCAGGGTGGCCGATCCGGCGTATCGCGACCCGTCCTGCACTGCCCTGCGCGAGATCGGCGCCATGGTGCGCGACGACGAAACCCTCATCCCGCTGATGCTCCCGCTAGGTGACGGCCTGCTACTTGCCCTGCGCACCTAGTAGCGCGCCCGGAACCGCCATTCGGAGCCGGATGACGGTTCCGGGCGCGCTCTGGTCGCCATTCGGAGCCGGATGACGGTTCCGGGCGCGCTCTGGTCGCCATTCGGAGCCGGATGACGGTTCCGGACCTGCGACATAGGTCAGGGTTTGGTGGCCGAGAGGATGCTGTAGAACCACGCATCGCGGCGAAGCGCTTGATACTGGCGTATCGAGGCGATCACATTGCCGTGCTGGACCTCCGATCGAGCTCCCGTCACGCGGCCGAGCACGGCCAGCGGATAGGTCCAATAGGCCATCCGATACAACCGGCGTAGGGACGGGCGGGTATGAGTGGTCACGTCATCGAGCCGGGACTCGGCGAAACCGGCGGAAGCCAGGTGCTCCAGGTGCTCACCCGGAGTGTCGATGTCCGGGACGGCCCAGCCGTCGAGCCATTCGTGCAGCATCCGCTCGCCGGTCAAGTCCAGCGGGCGGGCAGCCCGGACGAAGTCGGCGACGACCACCCGTCCACCGGGACGCAGCAGCCGAGCAGCCTCCCGGTAGAAGGCAGCCTTGCTGGGGGCGTGGCACAGGCTCTCCACTGCCCACACGATGTCGAAAGCCGCGTCCGGGAAGGGCGTCGCGGTGAAGTCGGCCACCTCGAACTGCACGCGGTCGGTCACGCCTCGCCGCACGGCGTGACCCCGTGCCATCGCAGCTTGCCTGGCGGCCAACGTGATCCCGACCACCTCGGCGCCGCGCTCGGTGGCCAGCCACAGGCTGCTGCCGCCGACGCCGCAGCCCGCATCCAGGACGCGCTCGCCGGGCTGGATCCGTACCCGATCGGCCAGCACCCGGTTCATGTTCTTCAGGGCATCGGTATGGCTATGGGTGCTGTCATCGGTGTAGCCGAAGTGCACGGCCAGGTTGTCTCTGTTGAGCCACAGTATTCGATAGTCGAGCCAGGTTTGGTCGTAGTAGCCGACGATCGCCTCGGTGAGTGAGCCGGTCGCCGGCTGGGGGGACGGCTGCTCTGCGGCTGTCATGAGCGAATTGGACCACACTGTCGCATCCCGACGGCGGGGGCTTCAGCGGCGGCGCGCCAGCAGCACCGCCGCCAGCGGCCACAGTGCCTGGGCCGCGGCGAGTACGCGTTCGGACAGTCCGATCCGGGAACCCCCGCCGAAGGAGTCGATCCCGAACCAGCCGAGCAGGACGAGCAGGACCGCGGCGGCAGACAGCCAGACAGCGGGACGGGGCGTGCTGCCGCGCCGCACCGCCAGTACGGGCCACAGCGATAGTGCGGCGAAGGTGACCGTCGCCGCTACGACGTGGGCTGGCGAATCCCCGCTGACCGGTAGCGGTAACGCCGCCACCGTTACAGTGGCAACCCCCCCGGCGGCGAGCAGCAGGCGGCCCGGAATAGCCGCCGTCGCCAGCCCAGCGGCCGTGATCACGTAGCACACGCCGACCCCGACAAGGGCCGTCGTCATGATCCACGGTTCAGTGGCGCCGCGGCCGGCCAGCTCACTGATCGTCTGCCTCACCGGGTCGAAACCACCCCGCTGGCGGGCTGCGGCAAGTTGCCAGCCACCGATCAGGAACACCGGAGCGCAGGCCGATGACAGCACAGCCCACCAGGGCACCCTTCGCACCAGGCCACGCTAGCCGATCGACTTACTCCGCTTGGGCTCCCTTGCCCAACACCACGACACCGCCACCGCTGACGGTGTAGCGCTCCCGGTCTAAGTCGGGGTCCATGCCGACCTGGGCGCCGTCGGGAATCACCACGTTCTTGTCCAGGATCGCCCGGCGCACGATGGCACCCTTGCCGACCCGCACCCCGGGCATCAGCACGCTGCCCTCGACGTGGGCACCAGCCTCGACGACCACGTCGCCGGACAGTACCGAGTGGCTCACCTGAGCGGCGGAGACGATCGAACCCGCCCCCACGATCGACTCCTGGGCGCTGCCGCCCTGAACGAACTTCGCGGGTGGCAGCGGGGGCATCGCGGTGCGGATCGCCCACGCCTGGTTGTAGAGGTTGAACACCGGGTGCACCGACACGAGATCCATGTGTGCGTCGTAGTAGGCGTCCAGCGTGCCGACATCGCGCCAGTACCCGCAGTCCCGGTCGGTGGCGCCGGGCACCACGTTGTCGGCGAAGTCATAAACCGACGCTTCGCCACAATCCACCAGCATAGGGATCACGTCGCCGCCCATGTCGTGATCGGAATCCTGGTTGGTGGCGTCGGCGCGTAGCGCGGAGACCAGCAACTTCGTAGTGAAGACGTAGTTACCCATCGACGCGAAGGCCATCTCAGGGTCGTCCGGCGTACCCGGTGGCCTTACCGGCTTTTCCAGGAACTCGATGATCCGGCCGGAGGCGTCCGCGCCGATGCATCCGAAAGCGCTGGCCTGGTCCCGCGGTACCCGAATGCCGGCGACGGTTACGCCCGCACCGGTGGCGATGTGCTGCTCCACCATCTGCGATGGGTCCATCCGGTACACGTGGTCGGCTCCGAAGACAACGATGTACTCCGGCGCTTCGTCGTAGACAAGATTGAGCGATTGGAAGATCGCATCCGCACTGCCGGTGTACCACCGCGGGCCGAGCCGCTGCTGCGCGGGCACCGGGGTGATGTACTGCCCCAGCATCGACGACAGCCGCCATGCTGTCGTGATGTGCCGATCCAACGAGTGCGACTTGTATTGAGTGAGCACGCAGATCCGGATATATCCGGCATTGACCAAATTAGAGAGCACGAAGTCGATCAGCCGATAGTTGCCACCGAACGGTACGGCAGGCTTTGCCCGGTCCGCCGTCAGCGGCCACAACCGCTTTCCCTCACCGCCGGCGAGAACGATGCCCAGCACGTGCGGCTGTCCCTTCACAATTGGTCACCCTAGCCCCAGTCGCACCGCGCAGCCACGTGAGATCCGCGCCCGGTCACTGAATGTTCACCGGTTAGCGAGCTGGCGTGCCAGCATCTCCAGTGCCTGGTCTGATTGCCGGCTCAACCCGTGCAGACGCTAGCGTGACACAGCGTGCGCATCGGAGTACTGACCCGGGAATACCCGCCCGAGGTGTACGGCGGTGCCGGGGTGCACGTCAGCCAGCTGGTGCCCAAGCTGCGGGAGCGGTGCGAGGTCGAGGTTCATTGCTTCGGCGCACCCCGCCCGCAAGCGCATAACCACTCCGTCGCACCGGGGCTGGCCAATGCGAACCCGGCCCTGCAGACCTTGTCAGTGGACCTGGCGATGGCCGACGCACTGAGCGGCGTGGATCTGGTGCACTCGCATACCTGGTATGCCAATATGGCCGGCCACCTGGCTCGGACCCTGCACGGCGTGCCGCATGTCGTCACAGCGCACTCGTTGGAGCCCCGCAGGCCGTGGAAGGCCGAGCAGCTCGGCGGTGGTTACCGGGTGTCCTCGTGGGTGGAACGCACCGCCTACGAGCACGCCGACGCCATCATCGCAGTCAGCGATGGCATGCGTACCGACGTATTGGACTGCTACCCCGCTGTGCATCCCGAGCGGGTGGACGTGGTGCGTAACGGCATCGACGCCGATCTTTACCGCCCGGTCCAGGAGACCGACGCGGTTCGCCGGCTCGGTGCCGACCCAGCGCGGCCGATCGTCGCCTTCGTGGGCAGGATCACCCGGCAGAAGGGAGTCGGGCACCTACTGGCGGCGGCGTATCACATCGACCGCGGCGCCCAGTTGCTGTTGTGTGCGGGCGCGCCGGATACCTCGGAGATCGAAGCCGAAACCCGCGCCGCCGTGGCTGAGCTGTCCGCGTCCCGGCCGGGGGTGATCTGGGTGCCGGACATGCTGCCCATCTCCGACATCCGGCAGGTGCTGTCGGCGGCCACCGTGTTCGCCTGCCCATCGGTCTACGAGCCGCTGGGAATCGTCAATCTCGAGGCGATGGCCTGCGGTACCGCGGTAGTCGCCTCCGCGGTCGGGGGGATTCCAGAGGTTGTCGACCACGGCGTCACCGGCCTGTTGGTGTCCTATGACGAACAGGACCTGGAAGGGTTCCAGCGGCAGCTGGCGCAGGACATCAATGAGCTCCTGGCCGACCCGGATCGCGTCGCGGCGATGGGCCACGCCGGCCGCAAGCGCGCCATCACCGAGTTCTCCTGGTCAGCAGTAGCCGACCGCACCGTCGCCCTCTACCAACGACTCCTCTCCTAGCCCGCTTTCCCCCGACATGGGGACATATCGGGGTTATTGGGGGCGTCTTAGCCCCGATATGTCCCCATGTCGGACGGGCGGGCGGGTCAGCGAGGCGGTTAGCGGGTGGGACGGGTGGCGAGGGCGGTGCGGACTGCGGCGACCATGCTGTGGGGATCACGGAGTTGGCGGGCGGTGACGAACAGGACGTCCCAGCCAGCGGCCTGCAGCCGGTTGAGACGCTCGCGGTCGGCGCTGATCTGCCGCCACTCTCCGTGCCATTCTCCGTCATATTCCACGGCGAGCCGCTGGCGGGGGAAACCCAAGTCCACTCTCGCGATCACACCCTGCCAATCTCGGATCACGTACTGCGGCTCCGGCTCAAGGCCGGCGAGCACCAGGTGCACCCGCACTCGGGACTCCGGCCGAGACTCCGCTCGCGGGTCGGCCAACTCGACCGCGCGGCGAGCCACGACGATGCCTCGGTCGCTTCGCTGCGTGACCAACCGTCGAAGTGCGCCAAGGTCGATCAGCCCGGTGCGAAGCACCGCGTCGAGGTCAGCCACCGCGTCGGGTAGCGCCCGGTCGAGTATCAGATCCAGGGACATCCGTAGCGGCGTGGCCAGGCCGATTCGCGACCACTGCGTCTTCTCGTGGGTGGCGAGGTCGGTGCGCCGGACGTCCACGCCACTGCGTCGTGCGATCTGCGTCTCCAACGGGGCGACGATCTCGACCGGATCGGTAGCGCGGGCCAACGGGATCCCCCGCAGGGTGGCCGCCGACCGGCCGGTGATCACCGCCGCCGCCGGCAAGGTGAGTGCTATGCCCTCGCAGCACACCGGATGAGTGACCGACATCGCGGCGGGCAGGTAGACGTCACGGTACAGGCGGCGGAACTGGGCCCGCGTAGCTGGTCAGCGGTCAGCACGCCGGCAGCGACCGCCTCGGATCCACGGAAGACGCCGCAGATATCTGAAACCTTGATGTTTCTGCCCACCGGGCAAACCTGTCCCGGAAAGCCAACCCTGTCCAACCGGGTCCCCTTAAAAAGGCCGGCCTATCTCCACCGCGCCCCACCCACACCCACTCGATATCCCCCTTGACACCCGCCCGCCCGATATGGGGACATATCGGGGTTATTGGGGTCGTAATAGCCCCCGATATGTCCCCATATCGGGGGTGGCGCGAAGATGATGGGGTGCTTCGGCGGATGGGGCAGGCTCGAGTGGTGCGGGTGTTCACCCGGTTTGCTGCGGGGACGGTTGTTTCGACGGCATGCAGCCAGTTGACGTTCGTGTTGCTGTTCGGGGTTGTCCAGGCCGGCGCCGCAGCATCCGGGGCGGCGGCCTTCGTAGCCGGGGCGATACCCAACTTCGTCATCCACCGGTTCTGGACGTGGCGACGCTCCGGCCCAGTGGAGATGCGCCGCGAATTGTTGCCCTACCTCGCGGTGATCACTTTCAGCGGCCTGGTGGCAACCGGCCTCACCACCGGCGTTGATCGCCTGGCCGGACACGTCCTGCAAGATCACGTGGTGCATACCGCCGTCATCGCGATCGTCTACGGCCTTAGCTATCTGCCGCTCTTCGTGCTCAAGTTCGCCTTGCTGGATCGGTTGGTGTTCGGTTCTGACGACGCTGCACGGCGGCGCCGGGCCCGAGACTCTCGAGACCAGGTGCCGACCAGCACCCGGGCATAGCGCATGCCGTAGACCAGGTTGTTGCCTTTTTTCGTCTTTCCCGCGGTGCGGCCCAGCATCGTCATGGGCTGCTCCAGCACCCGGTAGCCGTGCGAGATGACCCCGAGCAGTAGCTCGGAAGCCTGGTACTGAGCCTGGACCAGCGTGACGACCGCGGTGACCTCAGCTCTCATGGCGCGAAAGCCGAAGGATGTGTCAGTGAGCCGCTGCCGGGTCAGCACGCTGGCCAGCGCCGCGAACACACCCACGCCGAGGTGCCGCACCGGATCGGAGGTCTCCCGCCGGCCCAGGGCCCGCGAGCCGGTGACGAAATCGGCCTCGTCGTCGATCAACGGCTGCAGCAGCAGCGGCAGCTCGGCCATGTCGTACTGACCGTCAGCGTCGGTGGTGACGACGTATCGTGCGCCACCGTGCCGGGCCAGCGCGTAACCGAGCCGCAGCGATGCGCCCTGGCCCCGGTTGCTCGAGAGCTCGCAGACTCGGGCGCCGTGCCGGCGGGCTACCTCAGCGGTGCCGTCGGTGCACCCGTCGACGATCACCAGGGTGTCCACCGGCACACCGCAGCTCATGGGAGGAACGGCCGCGAGCACCGCGCCGATACAGCGCTCCTCGTTGTAGGCAGCGATGACCACCACCACCGGGGCGAAAGTCACGTCGCTTTCGGTCCTGGCGAACTCGCGCACCATCGCGGAATCCATCGCATCGGGGTACGGCTGCATCGGCGGATTGAGCTTGCGCCGTGGGCCCGGCCTGCGCAGCGGGCCGGTGAAGGCGGTGACGCCCAACGCCCCCGCGATCGGCAGCAACACCAATCCGGGCAGCTGGTAGCGCCAGGAGAACTCGAACGCCGCTGCGGTCATCAGCACTGTGACGCCGAGGCCGGATACCAGCAGACTGGCAGCGCGAATCCCCGACCGGCGGGCGTTGCCGATCCCGAATCCGCCGAGCAGCCCGGCCAGCAGTCCCAGCGCGAGTAACGGGCCCGGGGTGTACCCGACGGTGAGCTGGTAACCCCGGAGCAGCGCAGCCAGCGGGTGGTTGACGCCGATCGCCACGCCGCCGAACTGGGACGCCCGGGCGTCGACTCTGTCCTGCATCCCGAAATATGGGTACGACGTCTGGAAGAACCACCGCTCCACCGGTACGTCGTTGACGTCGTCGACGCGAACCGGGCGGAAACCCTTCACGAAGTCCGTCAGGATCGCCTCGGTGAGATCGAGTGGCTGGTTGGCGAACACCGTGCGGGCGAAGGAGGCCTGGGTCGCGTCCATCGACTCGCCAGGAGGCAATGCGACGGTCATCGCCGGCGACGCGGGATTGTGTACGTAGTAGTCGACACCGAAGCGGTGATCGGGGGGCTCCACCGGGCACACGGCGCGTTCCGGAGTCCCAGGGGAGAATTGCTCGCAGTCGGCGATGACCGCGGCGCGGCCGTAGAGCACACCGTCGCTGGCTCCGCTGATGCCCCAGACACCGGTGGCGATCCGGTAGTAACCGGCGTAACCGGTGAGCAGGATGGCGAAACCGGCGGCCATCGCGGCGGCCCGCAAGCCGATCTGACGCCAGCCGGTCCGGCTGGCCCACAGTGACCCGGCGACGATCAGGTAGGCCACCGCCGGAACCAGCATGGTGATTCCGACCAGCCGGACGATGACCGCGAGGCCGATCAGCACACCCGCGCTGGCAGCGTGCCACGGCCTGGGTAACCCGCGCGAGGTCAGCACCCAGATCAGCACCACGAGCAGCGCCTGGAACCAGACGTCGGGCATGATGTTGTGCTCGATCTGCACCTGGTAGGCGTCGAGCAGCACCGGGACCGTCGCCAGCGCAGCCAGCCAGCGCCGGGCCCCGTGCCGCAGCAACAACTGGTAGATCATCACCGCGATGCCCAGCCCGAGCAGATGCTGCATCACGGCGACCGCACGCAGGCCGCCCAACGGCAGCAGGAGCTTCAAGATGAGGTCGTAGCCGATCGGACGCAGCATGTCGGGACGTAGGTCGTGGAGGTTGTCCAGGTAGCCGAATGAGTCGATGTATAGGATCGCGGGCTGGTACGCCAGTACGGTGAGCACGCGTAAGCCAGCACCGATCACCAGTACCACCAGCAGCATCCAGTGCAGGCGCAGCCACCGCGGCATCCGGGAGGCCACCATGAGGGCACCAGAGTCTGAGGCGCCGGTCTCCGGTCGGGCTAGCAGTCCGGTCACCGCTGCGGTCCGCCTGCCGTGGCTGCGGCGGCGATGAAGTCGTTCCACACCGTGGTCAGCCCGTCGACCAGCGACACCGACGGCCGGTAGCCCAACTGCTCGCGCGCTCGACTGATGTCGACGATCACCGCGGGCATCTCGCCAGGCTTGGCCGCGACGTGCTCGGCGGGTAGCGAGCTGCCGGTTACCGTACGCACCACATCGAGAAGCTCCAGCACAGTCACCGACTCACCGGAGCCCACGATCGCGGTGCCGGTGAAGCGCCGGTCCCAGGCCGATTGCACCGCGGTCACGACATCGTCAACGTGCACGAAATCGCGCCGTTGTAGCCCGTCGCCATAGATCTGCACCCCCCGGCCGGACAGCGCGGCGCGCATCATTCGCGGCACGAAGCTGTCCTTGTGTTCCATCCCGGGACCGTAGATGTTGGTGAAGCGCAGCGCGCAGGTAGCCATTCGGTAGGCGCCCGCGTAGCCGCACAACAGCATCTCGGCCGCCGCCTTGGTAGCGCCGTAGGGAGTCAGCGGGGCCAGCGGCGCCCCCTCGTGCATCGTGGCGTAGCCGACGTCACCGACCACCGCGTTGGTCGACGCCATGATGAACCGCTCGACGCCGGCCTGCCGGCAGCATTCGAGCAGATCCTGGGTCACCGCCACGTTCGCCTGATACACGGCCACCGGATGGTCCACCGAACGCAGCACCGAGGTGATGGCGGCCAGGTGCACCACACCGGCCACATCGCCGCCGTCCAACGCCTCGGCGATCAACCCTGGATCGGTGAGGTCACCGACGACGCTGCGGACCGCCGAGTCGGGGTACGCATCGCGATCGACCACGGTGACCGGCTTACCCCGGCAGGCAAAAGCGGCGACGGCGGCACGACCGACGAAGCCGGTGCCCCCCGTGATCACGACCCGACCGGTCCCGGCTGGTGGAGTGGCCATCGGCGGGGAGCCTAGCTGGTCAATGAGCAGGCCAATTCGATCAGGGTCCGAGTAGCGAATCCAGTGCCGCCCGCGTTGACCTCGTCGTAGCTGTCTTCGGCGCGTGCCGGACCTGCGATGTCCAGATGGGCCCAGGGCAGCCCGCCAGTGAACTCCCGCAAGAACATCGCCGCCGTGACGCCACCAGGTCCTGGCGGGCACTGCCGCAGATCAGCGATATCGGAGCGCAGCCCCTCGGCGTGATCGTCGATCAGCGGCATCTGCCACCAGAGTTCGCCGGCAGCCTCGCCGGCGGCCTGGATGCGCTCGGCGAGCTCGCGATCGGTCGCGAACAGACCCCCGGTGCGCAAACCCAGCGACACCTTCATCGCCCCAGTCAGCGTCGCGACATCGACCAGCGTGGTGGGCTTGAGGGTGCGCACTGCGTGAGCCAGCGCATCGGCGAGCACGAGCCGACCCTCTGCGTCAGTGTTGGTCACCTCGGTGGTGGTGCCGTTCACCTGCCGCACCACGTCACCCGGCCGGTACGCCGCCCCGGACACGTGGTTTTCCGCGCAGGGCACCAGGCCCGTCACCCGCAGCGGTAGCCTCAGCTGCCCGACGGCCAGCAGCGTGGCGATCACCGCCGCTCCCCCGGACATGTCCGTGCGCATCAGATGCATGTTCTCGGCCGGCTTGATCGAGATTCCGCCGGTGTCGAAGGTGATGCCCTTGCCGACCAACACCAGGTGTTCCGCTGCTGGGCTGCCGCCGGGCGGATCCCAGGCCAGCTCGAGCAACCGCGGGGGCCGGGCCGAACCACCACCGACCGCCAGCACTCCCCCGAAGCCGTGCTCGGCCAACCAGCGCTCGTCGCGCACGGTGGCCCGCAGACCGGGCACGCTGTTAGCCAATCGGGCAGCGGTGCCGGCAAGCCACGCAGGGTCCTTGTCGCCGCTCGGGGTGTTGGCGAGGTCCCGGGCCAGTCCGGTAGCCCGACCGAGGACCTGCGCCCTGGCGACGGCCTTGGCAACCGGCCCTGCCCCGTCGCCGGGCGGTGCGATGAGCGCCACAGTGGACATCGGTGGAAGGTCCTCGCCGGCCGAGCTGGTGACGCGGTAGCGGTGCGAGCCCACGACGCACCCCAGGACCAGGGACGCCGCCTGGGCCGCTGTCGTGCCGGGCGGCAGGTGCACTTGCACGACACCACTGTTCGCCCGTTCCAAGCCGGCCCGCGCCAGGGCTGCACCGGCTGCCCGCCAGTGCGCCGCGCTGCCCTGTCCAGTGCCGACGAGCCAGCCGTGAGCGAGTCGTCCGGTGGCCAATGGCACGACCTGCGCCGAGCCCGCGGTAGCGGTCACCCGGTACCGGACTAGCCATTGCTCGTCCACGCCCAGCTCGTCGGCACCAGGACCTAAGATCAATTGCCCAGTCGCCGGGGAGGACGGCTGGCCGACCAGCACGGCATCAGGAACGCCCGGGTCGCGCCGCGCCTGTACCCGGACCTCCACCAGCGGAGTCGGGATATCGGGTATCGCGTGCACGGGCATCTCCGACCCAGTTCGTGGCGAGGCCTCGGCGCGCCGTGGCGTCAGCCGAGGCCACAGAACGTCGGACGTAGTGCGCCTGGCGGTCACTCCACGACTGCCCGCAGTTCCTCGGCAAGTTCGCCAGCCTCGTCCTTGGACAACTCGACGACGAGTCGCCCGCCGCCCTCGAGTGGGACGCGCATCACGATGCCCCGCCCCTCCTTAGTCACCTCGAGGGGACCGTCGCCGGTCCGGGGCTTCATGGCCGCCATAGCGTGCTCCCTCCGTACATTTCGTCACCGCAGCTGGCCACGCGACACCGGTGACCCCCTGCATTCTCCCCTATCGGCTCTGACGGCCGGAAAGCAACCGATCATCTCGCACCGCAACCCTTCACACTGTCCACTTGGGACCGCCGGTTCACCACCGCCGGAGCTCACCTGGCCGTGCGGCGAAAGCAGCCGGCTAGGTGGTCATCGACCATCCCGGTGGCCTGCATGAGCGCATGGCAGGTGACGGGACCGACGAAGGTGAAACCGCGGCGCCGCAGGGTGCTGGCCATCGCCTCGGATTCCCGGGTCCGGGCCGGCACGTCGGCCACGGTGCGCGGCGCGGGGCGCCGGGCGTGGTCGGGCGCGAAGGACCACAGCAGGGCGTCCAAATCCTCGCCCAGCTCGGTGACCGCACGGGCATTGCGCACCGTCGCCTCGATCTTGGTTCGGTTACGGACGATGGCTGCGTCGGCGAGCAGGCGCGTCACGTCGTCGGCGGTGAACGCAGCGACCGTAGCGGGGTGGAAGCCGGCGAAGACGCGCCGGAAGGCGTCGCGCTTGCGCAGGATCGTCAGCCAGGACAGACCCGCCTGGAACGCCTCCAAGCTCAGCCGCTCGAACAAAGCCGCCTCGCCGTGTACCGGTACTGCCCACTCTTCGTCGTGGTAGACGCAGTAGTCGGGCGCCGAAATCGCCCACGGGCAGCGCATCCGACCATCGGTTCCTGGCACTGGGTTCACTGCCGGGCCTCGAGCTCGGCCACCCGGGCGCGCAGCGCGTCGAGCTCGGCCGCGGTCCGCCGTAGCGCCCAGTCCACCTCCGACATCCGGTACCCCCGCAACACCAGGGAAAACCGGATGGCGCGCACGTCGTCGCCGCCAATCGGTCCGGCCGGCAGCCAGGTCGGGGTAGCGTCGGGCGGCAGCGCGGTCAGCTCCTCGCCGCGGCCGAACACCAGCGAGGCGATCAAAAACACCACTGCGGCCACCACCGCCGCAATGATGAGGTAGATCAGGACCGTGCCCACGTTCGGAGATCGTGGCACGTTGGCCGCTGTTCAAGCGGAGCGGGCGGCGAGGACGTCGCGCATCGGCGGCCGCTCAGCCACCAGCACCCCGTTCTCGGTCGGTATGAAGCGGGCACCGAGCTGGACGAACTGGTTGATGCCGCGAGACCCCGGTACCTCGGCCACTCCGCACCGGGGCAGCGCAGCGCCGAGGATCTGCCGGGACATCACGCCGAGCTCTAGCAACGAGCGGTTGCGATGTTTGCGCACTCCGAGGTTCACCTGCGCCAGGCCGTTGAGGCCGTGGTGGGTATGTGTGTCGAGTAACAGCCCGATCTCCACGCCGTAGCCGGCGGCGAAGGACACCGACTCCAGCAACGCGCGACTCGCCGCGTACTCCCCGCCCAGTGGTTGCACCACTCCAGCCAGCTCGGGGCGCAGCGCATTGAGCAGCGGCCGGGCCAGCAGCTCGGTGACCCGTCCGCCGCCGGTACCCGCTTCGACGCTTTCGATCCGCAGCGGACGCCGGTAGAAACCCTTGACCATTTCGACCCGGTGTCCCGGCCGACGGGGCATCAGCAATGGCCCAAGCAGCGCCGGCACGAACCCGGAATCGAAGTCGATCAGGTCGGAGTCGATGAAGACCAGCACATCGCCCGAGGTCGCCGCCAGCGAGCGCCACAGCACCTCCCCTTTGCCGGGCCACGGCTCCAGCTCGGGCAGCACATCGGTGCGATGCACCACCCGAGCGCCGGCCTCGCGAGCCACTTCGGCAGTCCGGTCCGTGCAACCCGAGTCCATCACCACGAGCTCGTCGACCAAACCGCCGACCAGCGGTCGCAGCTCGCTGACCACTGCACCGACCGTTGCCTGTTCGTTCAGCGCAGGCAACACCACGCTGACGGTGCGGCCCCGCTTGGCCGCGACAAGCTGCGCGACGGTCCAGGGCACGCTTTGCACGGTGGCTTCGCTGAACCACCGCCGGGTCTGCGAGAGCATACGATAAGTTCCCTTAGCTCGTTGCGCGCTTCGCGTGTCCCCATGTCGTGCGCCGTCAATGGGCGTCCTCCCAGGCCTTATAGGACTCCCCGACCAGCCGGACCACGTCGTCGACGTCGTCAGTGATGTGCAACAGAGCGAGCTCGGCCTCCCGGAGCTTGCCCTGCGCCGCCACTGTGTCCGCCAGCCACGAGTACAGCCCTCCCCAGTAGGCCCGACCTAACAGGACGACGGGGAACTTGGTGACCTTCATGTTCTGCACCAAGGTGAGGGCCTCGAACAGCTCGTCCAAAGTGCCGAACCCGCCGGGCAGGCAGACGAAGGCTTGGGCGTACTTGATGAACATGGTCTTGCGGGTGAAGAAGTAACGGAAGTTGATTCCGAGATCTACCCAGGGATTGAGCCCCTGTTCGAAGGGCAGCTCGATGCCCAGTCCCACCGAGAGTCCGCCGACCTCGGACGCCCCGCGGTTGACCGCCTCCATGGTGCCGGGACCACCTCCGGTGATCACCGCGAAGCCGGCGTCGGCGAGCGCGGCGCCCAGCGCGCGACCGGTGGCGTACTCGGGGTGGTCGCGGTCGGTGCGCGCCGAACCGAAGACAGTCACCGCACGGGGCAGCTCGGCGAGCGCGCCAAAGCCCTCGACGAACTCGGCCTGGATGCGCAGCACCCGCCACGGGTCGGTGTGCACCCAGGCGCTGGGACCGCGCGAGTCGAGCAGCCGCTGATCAGTGGTGGTCGCCTCATGACGGCGGTCGCGCCGCAGCACCACCGGTCCGCGCTGCTTCTCCCGGGGATGCTCCTCATCCGCCCCGTTCATGGCGGCAGCCTACGGCCACCGCCTCGTGAGTGGCATTCAGTGCCAGAGCACTGTTACGCACTCACGAGCAGGAAACGGCGCAGCAGCTCCGTGCAGGCGGTGATCTGATCGGTGCGCACGTGCTCGTCGCGGGTGTGCGCGAGGTTGGGGTCGCCTGGTCCGAAGTTCAACGCGGGGATCCCCAGCGCGGCGAAGCGGGATACATCCGTCCAGCCGTATTTCGCGACCGGGGCAAGCCCAATAATGGCCAGGAACTCCTGGGTGGCCGGCGCGTTCAGACCCGGTAGTGCTCCACAGGCACCGTCGGTGAACTCGAGTTCGAAGCCGTCGAGCACCTCGCGAACGTGCTGCTGGGCGTCGGCCAGCGAGCGGTCCGGAGCGAACCGGAAGTTGATCTGCACCTCGCAGGCGTCGGGCACGACGTTGCCGGCGACTCCACCGGAGATGCCTACCGCCTGCAGCCCTTCCCGGTAGGTGCACCCGTCGATCGCGACGCTGCGCGGCCGGTAACCGGACAACCGGGCCAGCACGTCTCCGGCAGAGTGAATCGCGTTGTCGCCCAGCCACGACCGAGCACTGTGGGCGCGCCGCCCCGCCGTACGCACAGTGACCCGTAGGGTGCCCTGGCAGCCGGCCTCGACCAGGCCGCTGGTGGGTTCGGCGAGTATCGCCAGCTGCGCCGCCAACCAGTCGGGATGCTCTCGCTCGATCCGTCCCAGCCCGTTGCGGGCCGCTTCGACCTCCTCGCAGTCGTAAAGCACCACGGTCAGGTCGAACGCGGGCTCGGGCACTGTGGCCGCCAGATGCAGGATCATCGCGTCGCCGGACTTCATGTCCGACGTACCGCAGCCGTAGAGCAGGTCGCCGTCGCGCCGGGAAGGCAGGTTCCCGGCGACCGGCACCGTGTCCAGGTGTCCCGCGAGTAGCACCCGCTGCGCACACCCCCGGTCGGTGCGGGCCAGCACCGTATTGCCCGAACGCAACACCTGTAGGTGCGGCGCCTGTTCGGCCAACGCCCGCGCCACCGCATCGGCCAGCACATCCTCCTGCCCCGACACGCTGGCGACATCCACCAGCGCGGCGGTCAGCTCCACCGGGTCAGCCGTCAGGTCCAGCTTCACGTTCACGGATGCGACGGTAGCGCCGCCACACCGGGCGCTGCCCGCCTGCCCGGTGATTGATCACGGTTTGTGTGCCAAGGACGACATTTCTTGTCGCTGGCGGCACACAAATCGTGATCAGCTAACGTGGCCTGTCGTGGGCCATCAACAGATCACTTCGGCGCACGGCGTGGGGCTGGCGACCCTCACCCACTCCGGGGCAGTGCTGGACACCTGGTTCCCGAGCCCGGCGCTGGGTCTGCCACCTGACGCGGAGGCCGGCACCGTGCGGGCAGCGCCGAACGAGGTGGCTGAGGAGTTCGCCGCGCTGGTCGGCCCGGACCCTGCGCGTGGTGTCGAGCTGGTGGTGGTGCGCACCGCGGTGCCGGATCTGCAGGCCCCACCAGCCGATGTGCACGACGTGTACCTGCGCCTGCACCTGCTGTCGCACCGTTTGGTGGCGCCGCGCTCGATCAACCTCGACGGGGTTTTCGGGCTGCTGTCCAACGTGGTGTGGACCAACTTCGGGCCGTGCCCGGTGGCGGGCTTCGAGGCCACCCGGATGCGGATGCGCCAGCTCGGCGCGGTCACCGTCTACGGGGTGGACAAATTCCCTCGGATGGTCGACTACGTGGTGCCCCCGGGAGTGCGGATCGCCGACGCCGATCGGGTCCGGCTGGGCGCACACCTGGCCGCCGGTACGACAGTGATGCATGAGGGATTCGTCAACTTCAATGCCGGCACGCTGGGCACCTCGATGGTGGAGGGCCGGATCTCCGCCGGAGTGATCGTCGGTGCGGACTCCGATCTAGGCGGCGGCTCGTCAATCATCGGAACGCTGTCGGGCGGCGGCAAGGAGCAGATCTCGGTGGGCCGACGCTGCCTGGTCGGCGCCAACGCGGGGATCGGGATATCGCTGGGCGACGACTGTGTGGTGGAGGCCGGCCTGTACGTCACCGCGGGAACCAAGGTGACGCTGCCCGATGGCACCGTGGTGAAGGCCCTGGAGCTGTCCGGCGCAGCCGGGATCCTCTTTCTCCGGAACTCCGTGACCGGCGCCGTGCAGGCGGTACACCGCAAGGGCAAAGCCGGCATCGAGCTCAACGCCATGCTCCACTCCAACGACTGACGGCAAGCTGCTACCAGCCTGAGTACCACTAAGATCGAGGCGATGAGCTCCGTCACTCATGGCCACCACGGCCGGCCCTTGCGACCCGTTCAACCAGGCAAGCTGGTCAAGCTGGGTGATCCGGTACGGTCCCGACCGTCTGATCCGACAGCGCACCAGCTGCGCGCCGCGCTGGACACCCGGCTACGTGCCCTGCTCGCCCATGACCCCGGTACCCGAGTGGGTGAGGACCCGGAAGAGCTGCACCAGATGCGGGTTGCGGTGCGCCGGATGCGGGCCATGCTCAAGGCCGCCCGATCGCTTCTGGACCGGAGCTGGGCCGACGATCTGCGCGCCGAATTGGGCTGGTTGGGCCGGGCGTTGGGACCGGTCAGGGATGCCGATGTGCTTGTCGAGCGCTTTCGCGGCCGGGCAGCGGCCTTCAACGACACCAGCCGTGGAGCGGTGGAGACCCTGATCGAGGCGCTGGTGGCCGACCGGCAGACGGCTCGTGCCGAGATGCTCGCCGTGCTGGGTAGCCGCCGCTACACCGCCTTGCTGCGCCAGCTGGCGACTGCGGTGTCTGGACCGTTGCCCGCTCCCCACCGCCGCCCCGCCGGTGGATCACTGGTCGAGCTGGTCCGCATCGAGTACCGCAGGCTGTCCAAGGCGGTGCGGGCCGCCGGGGAGGATCCACCCGACGAGGTTCTGCATGCCCTGCGTATCCAGGGCAAGCGGTTGCGCTACACCGGCGAGCTGATCGCCGCCTCAGGTCGCAAACCCGAGCGCGCACCGGTGCGCAAGCTGGTGGCGTCGACGGTGGCACTGCAGGACCTGCTGGGTGAGCACCAGGACGCCTGCGTGGCGCAACATCGGGTGATGCTGTTGCTCGACGGCCTCGGCGACGGTGTCGACGTCGACGTGGCCTTCGCCGCCGGACGGCTGGTGGAACGCGAGGAGGTCAGCCGGGTGGCGACGCGACAGTCCTGGTCGGCCGCGTGGCAGCAGGTGCAGCACCAAGCACAGTCGCTGCAGCCCACCGCCTGAGCGCTTTGCCCGGCCCGGGTGCACGCTCGCCTCCGACCAGCCCGGGAACCTTGATCACAGATTGGGAAGAATGAGCCGCGCAGTCCGCGGCTCATTCTTCCAGAATTCCGATCATGGTAGGTCGACGGCCCTGCGACCGTGTCCACGACCAGTGCTACCAGCGCTGCGCCCGGCAGGCCGATTCCTACAGGTCGCCGCGGCCGTAACGTGCTTGGCAGGAGGCCTTCTGCCATCACCATCGCCGGAGGCGGTGTCAGGTTTTCGTCAGCCGATCAAGCCGGTGTACTGCGGCGGCGATCCGCTCGTCGGTCGCGGTCAACGCGACGCGGACGTGCCGGACGCCGGCGGGACCGTAGAACTCGCCGGGGGCGACGAGCACGCCGAGTTCGGCCAGCCGGGTGACGGTGTCCCAGCAGGGCTCATCCGCGGTGCACCAGAGGAACAGCCCACCCTGGGATCGCGCCACCCGCAGCCCAGCTCGGTCCAACGCGGGCCGTAGCAGCTCCCGGCGCCGAACGTAGCGATCCCGTTGCCGCGCGACGTGCGTGTCGTCGGACAGCGCGGCCACCATCGCCTGCTGCACTGGCCGGGCGACCATCATCCCGGCGTGTTTGCGCACCGCGAGCAGGGCGGCGACCAGCTGCGGATCACCGGTCACGAAACCGGCCCGGTAGCCGGCGAGGTTGGACGACTTGGACAGCGAGTGCACCGCGAGAAGTCCGCTGTGGTCTCCCCCGGACACCTGCGGGTGCAGCACCGAGACCGGCTGCGCCTCCCAGCCCAGTGCGAGATAACACTCGTCAGATGCCACTACCGCGCCGATCTCCCTGGCCTGCCGCACCGCGCTGGCCAGCACGGAAGCGGGCGCGACGTCGCCGGTGGGGTTGCTCGGCGAGTTCAGCCAACGCAACCGGGTTCCTGGCGCAGCGGGCTCAGTATCGGCCAGCCGGACCGCGGTGGCACCGGCCAGCCGCGCTCCGATCTCGTAGGTGGGGTAGGCCAGTTCCGGCAGCGCGACGACATCACCGGGACCGAGCCCGAGCAACGTCGGCAGCCAGGCCACCAGCTCCTTGGAGCCCACCGTCGGCAGCACCGCATCGGGCGGCACACCCGTCACGCCGTACCGGCGCGCCAGCGCCGCGACGGCGACCTGGCGAAGCTCGGGCGTGCCGTGCGTGGCCGGATAGCCAGGCAGCGCCGACCCCGACGCCAAGGCCTCTCGCAGCACCTCGGGGACCGGGTCCACGGGGGTGCCGACCGACAGGTCCACCGTACCGCCGGGGTACTCGCTGGCAAGCCGGGCGGCGGCGGCGAGGCTGTCCCAGGGGAAGTCCGGAAGGTCCAGGCGCGCGCGGGCGCCCGAAGTCATCCGCGCGTCACTCCTCGTTCTGCGGTGGCAGCTCGGTGACTATCGGGGGGTCGTCGTTGACCACTCCGACCTTCGATGCACCACCGGGCGAGCCCAGCTCGGCGAAGAAGTCGGCGTTGGCCTTGGTGTAGTCCTTCCACTGCTCCGGAACGTCGTCCTCGTAGTAGATGGCCTCCACCGGGCAGACGGGCTCGCAGGCACCGCAGTCGACGCACTCGTCGGGCTGGATGTAGAGCATCCGGGCGCCCTCGTAGATGCAGTCGACGGGACATTCTTCGATGCACGATCTGTCCATGACGTCCACGCACGGCTCTGCGATCACATATGTCACGGGGTTTCTCCTGCTCCTCACTGCGGTACCCGTACCGGGCCGTCTGCCTTGCACAGTATCTCCGTCTGCCTAGGCGCTGCTCAACGACCCCGCCGCTCACGAGCGGGCGAATGCGCGACCCAGCACGACTGCGGCCGGCACCAGGCCGGCACCCAGCAACAGGACCGAGCGAATGTCCGCGAGAAGCAGCACATCACCGCCCGGTCCGCCGAAGCCGAGGACACCGAGGGTGAGCAGCCAGACCGCCAGCGGGATCGAGGCCACCACGCGGGGACCGCCCAGCTCTGCCGCGACGTGCACCAACCATGGGGTGCTCACCGCGGCGAGAGCGATGGTGATCGGTACCGGCACCGCGCCCACTCGCAGCGGGAGGTACAGCAACTCCACCGCGGCCAGCATGAGCGCATCGAAGACCAGTACCACCAGCGTGATGCGTGCGATCACGCTCACCGCGCCAGGCCGCCGAAGAGGTCGTCGTGCGAGCCGGTGGCCGCGCCGTGCGCGAGGGTGAAGTACTCAGTATCGAACACTGGTCGGGCCACCCCGTCGGACAGTGCGAACGCAGCGTGAGGGCCCTGCGTCCAGACCCTGATCTGAGTGGCGTGGGCCCGCATCGCCCAGAGCAGCGCGCCGCGGTGCTCGCTGACGTCCAACGACGTCGTCACTTCGGCATCGGCGACCCCGGGCAGCCCCTCGGATCCCGGCAACGGGAAGGGCAGCTCAGGCGTCGCTCGGAGTGCGGCGATCCCATCAGCCACCGCCGATGCGGGCTGTACCACCCAGAACACCCGGGCTACCTCGGATATCCGCGGCGCCGCGGCCATCGTCACGTGGTGGGCCCGGACGTGATCGGGGTGCCCGTAGCCGCCGTCCGGACCGTAGCTCACCACGACCTGGGGACGCACCGCCTCGAGCACCTCGACCAGCGCGTCGACCTGCTCATCGAGGCGCCCGGCGGCGAATGCCCGCGGGTGCAGCTCCACTGGCGCGGTTGCCCTGGCGCCGGGTTGTGCGACCATGCCAGAGTCGCGCCACCGGCCGATCCCGCCGAGAAACCGCTGGTCGGTGACGCCGAGCACGGCACAAGCCGCGTGCAGCTCGGCCACCCGGTAGCCGCCGAGCTGGTCGGCAGCACCGGCGGCCAGACCGCGCAACTTTTCGGTGATCACCTCGCCCTGCTCACCGAGCGTGCAGGTCACTACCGTCACCGCGACCCCAGCCGCGACATACCGCGCGATCGTCCCGCCGGTCCACAACGTCTCATCGTCCGGATGCGCGTGCACCACCACCAACCGCCGCGACCCGCTCATCCCCACTCCCTGCCCCGCATTGCGCGGGCTGAGCCGGGTAAATCGTCGCCGATAGCCACGCTGAGCCCGCTCAATGCGGGAAGGGTCGAAAGTTCGGTGTAGTGGCAGGCGGTGGGGTGGTGGTGGGTGATGAGTGGGGGGACATCTTCGGTGCAGCGGTGGCGTTGGGCGTCGGTGAGGTGAGCGGCGAACAAGGGGCAGCGGGTCCGGAACCGGCAGCCCGACGGTGGATTCGCCGGGTTGGGGACATCGCCGGTGAGGATGATCCGCTCCCGGGCGCGCTCCTTGCGCGGGTCAGGCAGCGGGATAGCCGAGATCAGCGCCTGGGTATAGGGATGGGCCGGCGCGCTGAACAGCTCATCGGCCGTTGCGACCTCCACGATGCGACCCAGGTACATCACGGCGACCCGGTCGGCGATGTGCCGCACCACCGACAGGTCATGGGACACGAACAGGTAGGACAGCCCCAGTCGCGCCTGCAGGTCCGCCAGCAGGTTGAGCGCCCCAGCCTGGATGGAGACGTCCAGCGCGGATACCGGCTCGTCCAGGACCAGAACCTTGGGGCGCAGCGCGAGCGCCCGGGCGATACCGATCCGCTGGCGCTGCCCGCCGGAGAACTCGTGTGGGAACCGGTTGCCGTGCTCCGGCGTGAGCCCGACCAGCCTGAGCAATTCCCGCACGTCCTCGCGTCCTGAAGGACCGTAAAGGCCGTGGATTCGCAGCGGCTCAGCAATGATCTCGTTCACCGGCAGCCGCGGGTCAAGTGCGGCGTAGGGGTCCTGGAAGACGATCTGCAACTCGCGCCGCAGCCGTCGCATCGCCTTGCTGGACAGCTGGGTCAGCTCGGTGCCCTGGTAATGAACGTGGCCCGCGGTCGCCGGCTGCAGGTTCAGCAGCACCCGCGCCGTGGTGGTCTTGCCGCAGCCGGACTCGCCGACCAGTCCCAGCGTCTCCTGCGGATACAGGTCGAATGACACGTCGCAGACGGCGTGCACCTCGCCGCCGCGGCGGCGAACCAGCCCGCGGCCACGCACCGGGAAGTGCTTGACCAGGTTGCGCACCTCCAGCACCGGCTGCTTGGTCCCGGGTTGTGGGATCATAGTTCGCTGTCCTGGGACACGGGCCGGAACAGGTCGCCGGGCTCCAGACCCACCAACTGATCGCTGAAGTGGCAGGCCGACAGATGCCCACCGGCCCCAGTCAACGGTGGTTCCTCGGCCTCGCAGACCGGGGCGGCCAGCGGGCAGCGGGGGGCGAACGGGCATCCCGACGGCAGATTGAGGGCTGAGGGGGGTGCGCCGCTGATCGGGTGCAGCCGTTGCCTGCGCATGTCCAGCCGGGGTTGGCTGCCCAGCAGACCCAGCGTGTAGGGCATCCGCGGGGTGTAGAAGATCTCCTCGACGGTGCCCGCTTCGACGACCCGGCCGGCGTACATCACCAGCACCCGGTCCGCTTGTCCGGCGATCACGCCGAGGTCATGCGTGATCAGCAGCATCGTCGCCCCGGTCCGCTCCTTGGCGCTGCGCAGCGCATCCAGGATCTGCGCCTGCACCGTGACGTCCAGTGCGGTGGTCGGCTCGTCGGCGATGATCACCTCGGGTCCATTGGCCATCGCGATCGCGATCACCACCCGCTGGCGCATCCCGCCGGAGAGCTCATGCGGGTAGTTGTCCACCCGCTGGGCCGGGTTGGGGATGCTGACCGCATCGAGCAGCTGCAGCGCCTGCGTGCGCGCCGCGTCGCGGCTGATGTCATGGTGGGCTCGAATCGCCTCGGCGACCTGGTATCCGATCGGGTAGACCGGGTTGAGCGACGTCATCGGATCCTGGAAGATCATCGCAATGCTCTGCCCGCGGACCCGGCTGAGCGCTTTGTCCGACGCCCCGAGCAGTTCCGTGCCGCGCAAGCGCACCGACCCGGACACCCGGGCGGAGCCGGCCAGCAGACCCATCATGGCCAGCGAGGTCACCGACTTGCCGGAGCCCGACTCGCCGACGATCCCGAGCACCTCACCGCGATGCAGCTGGAAGCTCACCCCGCGCACGGCCGGTACCCGGCCCTCGTCGGTGCGGAACTCCACCCGCAGGTCCGCGACCTCGAGCACGGGAGTCCCCAGGGATGTCACCGACGCATCCTGGTCTGCTGGGGGTCCAGCGCGTCGCGCAGGCCATCGCCGATGAAGTTGATCGTCAACGCGATCACGATGATGAACACGCCGGGGAAGAAGAACAGCCAGGGTCGGGTGTCCACCGCGGTTTGCGCGTCGCTGACCAGCAGCCCCAGCGAGGTGTCCGGTGGCCGGACCCCGAAACCGAGGTAGGACAGCGCCGTCTCCAGCAGGATCGCGATGGCGACCAGGACGGTGGCGTTGACGATGATCGAGCCGAGCGCGTTGGGCACCAGATGCCGGAAGATGATCCTGGCATCACCCGCGCCGATGGCTTTGGCGGCCTCCACGAACTCCTTCTCCCGCAGCGACAGCACCACGCCGCGGGCGACCCGGGCGACGTAGGCCCAGTACAGCCCGGCGATCACCGCCGCGATCAGCCACCAGCTGCCCCCGAGGTTGTGCCCGAGCACCGCGGCGACGGCGAGGAACGGCAGGGTGAGGACCAGATCGGCGATCCGCATCATCGCGGTGTCCAGCCGGCCCCCGTAGTAGCCCGCGGTGGCGCCCCAGACGGTCCCGACGACGGTCGCGACCAGCGCTCCCAGCACCGCGATCCCGATCGAGATCTGGGTACCTCGCAGCACCTGGGCGAAGGTGTCGTGGCCGGCGGCGTCGGTGCCGAACGGGTGGTCCCATGACGGGGGCACCGACTCGTCGGGTGTGAGGTCCGCGACGGAGTACTTCCACAACCAGCCACCGACGAAGGCCAGCAACACCAGCGCCAGCAGGACGACCAGGCTGATCATGGCCAGCCGGTGTCGCCGGAAGCGGCGGGCAACCAGCTGAGTCTGGCTGCGCTGCGCAACGCGCAAGTCCTGGTCAGGCATATCGGATCCGCGGGTCGAGCACGGCGTAGAGCAGGTCAGCAGCCAGGTTGAAGACGATGATGAAGGTCGCCGCGATCAGCAGCCACCCCGCAACGGCATAGGCGTCGTCGTGCCGGATCGACTCGAGCAGGAAGCTGCCGGCCCCCCGCCACTGGTAGACGTTCTCGGTGACGATCGCTCCGGAGATGATCGCGCCAAGGTCCAGCGCCGTGACGGTGACCAGCGGGATCAGTGCGGTGCGCAGGGCATGCCGGGTCATCACCGTGCCCCGCCGCAGGCCCTTGGCCCGGGCCAACCGGACATAGTCGGTGTTGAGCACTTCGAGCATCGACGCCCGTTGAAAGCGGCTCCAGGCGGCGAACGACAGCAGCGCGAGCGAGATCGTGGGCAAGATCATATGACCAAGGACGTCGGTGATCGACGCCCAGGTGCCGCCCTCGACGTACACCGAGCTGTCACCGATGGTGAACAACACCTGATTACCCACGGTGTCATTGAAGCTGATACCGGCTTCCTTGAGCAGAATCGCAAACCAGAACGAGGGCATCGCCAGGAACAGGAACCCGAAGAAGGTGAACGTGTAGTCGGTCGCGGAGTACTGCTTGACGGCGCTGACCACCCCGACGAGCACTGCGAGCGCCAGCGCCAGCAGCATCGCCACCCCTATGAGCCGGAAGGTGACCAGAAATCGATGCGCCAGCTCGGGGCCGATCACCTGGGTGGACTGCACCGAGGGACCGAAGTCACCGTGAAAAACCCCGGTGATCCAGTGCCAGTAGCGCGCCAGCAGTGGCTCGTCGAGATGCAGCCGATGGGCTTCAAGTTGCAGGGTGTGCGGTGGTGGCGGTGGGTTGCGGGTCTTGAGCTCGGACAGCGGATCGCCGGACAGCGACACCATGACGAAGACCACGAACGTCGCGATGACCAGAATCGGCACCGAGACGAGCATCCGGCGAACGGCGTAAGCGAGCATGAACGTCTTCCTGCTAGGGGTCCTGGGCCAGACTTACTTGGTGCCGGTACTTACCTGGGGCCGAACTTAGACCCAGGTCCAGCTCAGCCGGTTACGAGCACCGGGCTGCCGAATGCGCACGGCTGGGGCGCACCGGGTCGGCATGATCACGAATTGGGAAGAATGAGCCGCGCTCACCGCGGTTGGTTCTTCCCAATTCGTGATCACTGCGTGCGGTCAAGAGCATCGGGGGCCCTCCGCAACCGGATCGCACCGAACGCCCGCCCGCCCCGGCGGATCACTCAACGAGCGGGACCTCTTGGATCAGCCGGCTGCGCGGAAGCCCCACTGCGCGACGTTGTACGGCGGGGCGTCCAGCGAGGAGTTGTTACGCACGTTGGCGATGTTGTCGTACAGCGCGATGAAGGTCGGTTTCTGGTACAGCGGTAGCACGTAGGCATCGTTGGTCAGCCGCTGGTCCGCCGCATTGAGCGTCTCCTTGGCGAGCGATTCGTCGGTCTGGCTAGCGGCCCCGGCGATCAGCCGGTCGACGTCCGGATTGCTGTAGTGACCGAAGTTGTTGCCCTGCCCGGTGCCCCAGATCTGCACGGCGTTGGCGTAAGGGAACGGAGAGGCGACCCAGGCGAATACGATGATGTCGTAGTCGCCTCTGGACGTCGTAGCGCCGAGGTCGTCGGTCGGCGTCACCTGCACGGTGACCCCCAGCGGCTTGACCATCTGGGCGAACAGTTCACACTCGACCTGACGGACCTGGTTGCCGATGGTGTATCGCATCCGCAATGGCGGCACCGTCAGCCCGATGGGTGTCTTGAGCTGATCGCCGTCAATCTTGTATCCGGCGGCGACGAGGATTTCTCTGGCCTTCGCCAGGTTGCCGGAACCCTGACCGGTGTCGCTGATCACGTCCCGGTAGCCGCTCTCCCCTGGAACGAAGTTGTGGCTGTTCAGCGGTTTCACTTTGGTGGCGAACTGGCCTACGGTCTTGTCGATGATGGCTTGGCGATCGACCGCGGTGAACAGGGCGGTGCGCAGCACCGGGTCATTGAGGTAGCCGCTTTGCAGGTTGAAATCGAAATGCTCCCAGCTCAGGCCGAGCCCGACGAAGGAAGAGACGCCCGGGATCCGGCGTATCTGCTGCACGAGATCGACCTGCGGCTGCGGGTAGATCACCTGGACCTCACGGTTCTGCAGCGCTGTCGGCTCCTGGTTGGCATCGGTGATGATCCGGTAGATCAGCCGGTCGAGCTTGCTGCGGGTTCCCCACCACTTGGGGTTGGGCACCAGGGTGACCGACTCGTTGTTCTTGACGTTGTCGATCTGGAAGGGGCCACCGGAGTAGGTCGGCACATTCGCGCCGAACCAGCTGAACGACGCGGCCAGTCCCTGTGGGGTCTTAGTATCCCCGTGTTGTGCGGCGATGTGCGCCGGATAGATCGGCGAGCCACCACTCCACAGCTGCTTCCAATCGGTGAACGGCTTGGTCAGCGTCACCGTCACCGTCTTGCCGTTGTCCGACCCGACGACTGATCGAACCTGGTCATAACCGGCGGTGGTGAACACCGGACAACCCGGGCAGTCGCGCCCGTTCTGCAGCTTCCAGTTGTAGACGAAATCGTCCGCGGTGATCGGCGTCCCGTCCGACCACACCGCGGTCGGTCTGATCTTGTAGACGATCGTCTCCGGACTGGAGTTGGTCAACTTCGCCGAGTCGAGCAGATCGTTGTTCATCGTCACGGTGAGGTCCGGCTGGGTGACGAAGGTGTAGGGCAACACGGCCTTGAGGACTTCGTTGTTGTCGAACACGTTGCCCTCGTTGGACAACAGGTTCCAGTTCGCGATGTTCTTTTCGATGACGTAGGTGAGCTGG
Source organism: Pseudonocardiales bacterium (assembly GCA_023252195.1). GTDB lineage: Bacteria > Actinomycetota > Actinomycetes > Mycobacteriales > Pseudonocardiaceae. The sequence goes on along the minus strand of JAHEXI010000002.1, from coordinate 96,876 downwards.
CCACCTTGCCGCAGCTGACCGGGCGCCGCGGAGTTGCAGGTGTTCGGGTTCGCCTCGCACGCCGCGAAGGCGGACCCGGTCTGACGCTGACCGCCAGGCCCCGTTGCACCGCCACCGCCGCAGGCCGCCAGCGCCACCGTGGCACCTGCGACGAGCGCGACCACGCGCCGCATCTTTGATCGCCTCATGGACCCCATGGGCTGGTGACAGTACGCCCACCAGCTACGCCGATGCGTCATCGGATAAGCCTTCTTCACAAGTCGCCGTGTACGGTTCGCGGACCCGAAGGAGTGACACGATGACCGGTTTTTTGGCGCGTCGTCTCGCCAACTATGTCCTGCTGTGCTTGGCCGCGACGTTCCTGGCGTTCGCGCTGGGGTCACTGACGTTCTCCCCGCTGGGTCAGCTGCAGGGCCGTAACCCGGCGCCGCCCGCGTCGGTGATCGCAGCCAAGCGCGCTGAGCTGCATCTCGACGAACCCATCCCGGCCCGCTTCGTGGCCTGGATGGGTGGCGTCGTGCACGGCGACTTCGGTTCGACGATCACCGGTCAACCCATCACAGATGAGCTCGGCGCACGCGCCGGCGTGAGCCTGCGGTTGTTCGCGCTGGGCACGGTGCTGGGCATCGCCGTCGGCGTGCTGGTCGGGGTGGCCAGCGCCATCCGGCAGTACAAAGCCAGCGACTACGCGGCGACGCTGTTCTCCTTCCTGGTGCTGTCCACCCCGGTCTTCCTGATCGGCACGCTGCTGAAGTTCGGCGGGTTGCGGCTCAACGAGGCAGCCGGAAGCACGGTGCTGTACTACACTGGCGAGTTCTCCCCCGGCTTCCAAGGTGGTTGGTGGGCCGCGCTGGCCGACCGGCTGTCGCACCTGGTGTTGCCGACGCTGGCTATCGCGCTCAGTCAGATCGCGCTCTACAGCCGCTACCAGCGCAGCGCCATGCTCGACGTGCTGGGCAGCGACTTCCTGCGTACCGCCCAGGCCAAGGGGCTGACCCGGCGCCGGGCCCTGTTCAAACACGGGCTGCGCACCGCGCTGATCCCGATGGCCACGCTGTTCGCCTTCGGGTTCGGCCTGCTGATCACCGGCGGGGTGTTCACCGAGCGGATCTTCGGCTGGTACGGCATGGGCGACTGGTTCATCTACGGCGTGCAACAGAACGACACCAACATCGTCGCGACGGTGACGCTGTTCGTCGCAGTCCTGGTGCTGTTCTCCGGGTGGCTGTCCGACGTGCTCTACGCCGCCCTCGATCCCCGGATAAGGCTTTGACGAATCAGACTCCAAGACAGGAGGTGGTCAGTGTCTGCGTCGATCACTGATCCGCACAGCACCGCGGCCTCGCCCGGTTCCCCGGCGCAGCCGCTGATCGAGGGACGTTCTGGCCGGGGCCGGTTGGTGTTGCGTCGTTTCCTGCGCCACCGACTGTCGGTGATCGGCCTGGTCTGCATCGTGGCCCTCTACGCCCTGGCGTTCCTGGGCCCGCTGTTCACCCCATGGGGTTACGCCGAGCAGGATCCCACCGCCTACTTGTCGCCCCCGTCAGCACAGCACTGGTTCGGCACCTCCCAGATCGGCGAGGACGTGTTCGCCCAGACGCTGCGCGGGCTGCAGAAATCGCTGACGATCGGGCTGCTGGTCGGGATCATCTCCACCACGATCGCGGCGGTGGTCGGAACCGCCGCCGGATACTTCGGCGGATGGGTGGACCGGGCGCTGATGTGGGTCGTCGACCTGCTGCTGGTGATTCCCGCGTTTTTGATCATCGCGATCTTGTCGCCGGCTTTCAGGGGTAAGACGTGGCTGATCCTGGTCGTTCTGCTGGCGGCGTTCTCCTGGATGATCACCGCGCGGATCGTGCGGGGTCTGACGCTGTCGCTGCGCGAGCGGGAGTTCGTGCTGGCGGCCCGCTTCACGGGTGTGCCGCCATGGCGGATCATCGTCCGGCACATCTTGCCGAACATGGCTTCGATACTGATCATCGATGCCACCATCACGGTCGGGACGGCGATCCTGACCGAGACCGGGCTGAGCTTTTTCGGCTTCGGGGTACAACCACCGGACGTCTCGCTCGGCACGCTGATCGCTAACGGCACGAACTCGGCGCTCACTTTCCCCTGGTTGTTCCTGTTCTCCGGGGGGCTGCTGGTGCTCACCGTGCTGTCGGTGAACTCCGTCGGCGACGGGCTGCGCGACGCACTCGATCCGACCTCTGCCCGCGGAAGCCGGCGGCGCTCAGGTGACTGATCACGTGACTGAGCCAGTCCTTTCCGTGGATGACCTGACGGTGTCGTTTCCCTCCGAGCAGGGCCGGGTCACCGCGGTGCGCGGGCTGAGCTACCGGGTCAGCCCCGGTGAAGTGCTGGGGATCGTGGGCGAGTCCGGCTCCGGTAAATCGGTGTCCTCGATGGCCGTGATGGGCCTGCTGCCGCCACAGGCCAAGGTCACCGGGTCGATCCGTTTCCAGGGTCGTGAGCTGCTGGGGCGCTCGGACGTCGAACTGTCCCAGATCCGTGGCCGACGGATTTCGATGATCTTCCAGGATCCGTTGTCGGCGCTGACCCCCGTCTACACCGTCGGCGACCAGGTGGCCGAGGCGCTGCTGGTGCACGGCGCGCAGTCGCGACAGGCGGCCAGCGCCCGAGCCGTCGAGCTGCTCGACCTGGTCGGGATTCCCGGCGCCGCACGGCGGGCCAAATCGTTCCCGCACGAGTTCTCCGGTGGGATGCGACAACGGGTGGTGATCGCGATGGCGATCGCCAACGATCCGGATTTGATCATCGCTGACGAGCCGACGACCGCCCTGGACGTCACGGTGCAGGCCCAGGTGCTAGCTGTGCTGGCCACCGCGCGTGAGGTCACCGGCGCCGGGATCGTGCTGATCACGCACGACCTCGGTGTGGTCGCCGGATTAGCCGACCGGGTGCAGGTGATGTACGCCGGGCGCACCGTGGAGACCGCACCGGTGGACGAGATCTTCTACCACCCCCGGATGCCCTACACCCGCGGGCTGCTCGCCTCCATCCCCCGGCTGGACACCGGGCCGCGCCAACCCCTGATCCCGATCGAGGGCCAGCCGCCGTCACTGGTTTCTCTTGGCCCTGGCTGCCCGTTCGCGCCGCGCTGCCTCCTGGTGATCGACCATTGTCTGACCACGGAACCCGATCTCGCGCCGGTTTCCGACACGCAAAGGTCCGCCTGTCACCGCAGCGGGGAGGCGGCGCCTCCGGCGCCGCTCGTGAGTGGCGTTGAGTGCTATAACACTGTTTCCCACTCACGAGTGGTGTTGCGCGTTGAGCATCTGGTGCGGCACTACCCGGTGCGCAAGGGCGCGATCTTGCGTCGTCAGGTGGGCACGGTGCGCGCGGTGGACGATATTTCCTTTGAGCTTCGTGAGCAGGAGACACTCGGGCTGGTCGGCGAGTCCGGATGCGGGAAGACCAGCGCTCTGATGGAGATCCTCAACCTCGCCGCACCGGCCCACGGACGGATCGAGGTGCTCGGTACCGACGTCTCTGCGCTGGATCGGCGGCGACGGATGCAACTGCGCCGGGACCTCCAGGTGGTGTTCCAGGATCCGATCGCCTCGCTGGATCCCCGGTTACCGGTGTTCGACGTGCTCGCCGAGCCGCTCAGGGCCCATGGTGTCGCCACTACGGAGATTCGACGGCAGGTTCCCGAGTTGCTGAGGATGGTGGGTCTGCGTCCCGAACACGCCGGCCGCTATCCCGCGGAGTTCTCCGGCGGGCAACGCCAGCGCATCGGCATCGCCCGAGCGCTGGCGCTGGAACCCAAGGTTCTCGTGCTCGACGAACCGGTCTCCGCGCTGGACGTCTCGATCCAAGCCGGGGTACTCAACCTGCTCTCCGAACTGCAAACTCGGCTGGGGTTGGCGCTGCTGTTCGTCGCACATGACCTCGCCGTGGTGCGACACATCGCCGACCGGGTCGCGGTGATGTATCTCGGCAAGATCGTCGAGATCGGTCCCATCAACGCGGTGTACACCGGGCCGCAGCATCCCTACACCCAGGCGCTGCTCTCGGCGATTCCGATCCCCGACCCGGCCAAGGAGCGCGCCCGGGAGCGGATCCTGCTGACCGGGGACCTGCCCAGCCCGGCCGACGTGCCGTCGGGATGCCGGTTCCGGACCCGGTGCTTGCGCTACGCCGCGCTGACCCCCGGCCTGCAGTCACGCTGCGAGCAGGAGGAACCTGCGCGGGAACAGCGCGGCGAGGACGGGCATGAATCCGCCTGCCATTACGCGACGGCACACGCGGTGCTGTGAGAAGACCTGACACGATCACGGAAGGGGTTGGCGAATGCGGCAACGGGTGCTGGGGGTGCTGATCGCGACCCTCGCGCTGGTGTTGGTGAGCTGCGGCGGGGGAACCGGCGCGGTCGGATCTGCTCCCAAGATCGGCACCATCGACATCGGCGCGATGCCGGCGCAGGCACTACGCGACGGCGGCACCTTCCGATGGGCACTCGACCTGATCCCGCCCAACTTCAACTACAACCAAGTCGACGGCACGGAATTCAACAACCTTCGCGTGCTCAGCAGCGTTGTGCCGAGCCTCTGGCTCGCCCAGCCCGACGCCACGGTGAAACTCAATACCAACTACCTCACTTCAGCGACACTGACCAGTACCAATCCGGAAGTGGTGACCTACACCGTCCGCGACGAGGCAACATGGAGCGACGGCACACCCATGACCTGGCTGGACTTCCGCGCGCAGTGGCAGGCCCTCAATGGCAGCAACAAAGCCTTTCTGATCGCCTCCAACACGGGCTACAAAGACATCGCGTCGGTGGAGCGAGGTGCATCCGACAAGCAGGCGGTGGTGACCTTCGCGACGCCCTTCTCCGACTGGCAGACCCTGTTCAGCCCGATGTATCCGGCTTCCACCAACACTAACCCGACGATGTTCAATACTGGCTGGACCCAGGGATTCCCAGTGACAGCCGGGCCTTTCAAGGTAGCCCAGATCGACCGGACAGCACAGACGATCACGATGGTGCGCGATGAAAAGTGGTGGGGTCCCAAACCTCGGTTGGACCGGATTATCTTCCGCGCCATCCCGCGGGTGGCGCAGTTCGATGCGCTGGCCAACAACGAGGTCGATTTAGTGGATATCGGCACCGACATCAACACCTTCACCCGAGCACAAAGCGCCCCTGGGGTGACAGTACGCAAGGCGCTGGCACCGAACTATCAGCACATCACATTCAACGGTCACCCCGGCAGCATCCTAGCCGACCAGCAGCTACGCATCGCCATCCAGAAGGGAATCAACCGTCAGGCCATTACGCAAGCACTCATCGGCCGCATCGTGCCGGGCGCCACACCACTGGGCAACCACATCTACGTTGAAGGTGAGCGGGGCTACCAGGACAATTCGCAGGCCGTCGCCTATAATCCGGCAGACGCGTCCAGAATGCTCGACACCCTGGGTTGGGCGCGGGAGGGTCAGGGTATCCGGCACAAGAACGGCCGGGAGTTGGTAATCCGCGACGTGATACCCACCGAGACGCCGAGAGCCGAGCAAGAATCGCGCCAGGTTCAGCAGTTCCTCGGTCAGATCGGCGTCAAAGTTGATATCGTCCCGGTGCCGTCGAGCGAGTTCTTCAATAAGCACATCATTCCCGGGGACTTCGATATCACCCATTTCGCCTGGATCGCGGTTCCCTTCCCGGTCACAAGCAGCAGCTCGATCTACGGCACCAGGGGCGAGGTCCAGCAAAACTTTGGTGGCATCGGAAACGACACCATCAACACCCTGTTCGAGCAAGCAAGCCGCGAGTTCGATCCGGCTCGCAAGATCCAGCTGGCCAACCAGATCGACCAGGAGATCTGGAAAACTGGGCACTCGCTACTACTTTACCAGCGTCCAGACGTATGGGGCGTCCGGAATGGCATCGCGAATGTTGGGGCGTTCGGCATATCCGACCCGGTTTACACCGATATCGGCTTCATCCGGTGACCGTCCGTGCCCGCCTTGGCCGCAGCCGTGCGCTGCGGTACGGAGTGGGCACGTCCGCCGGAGTCCTACTGGTCTGCGTGATCATTGCTGGCCTGTCCAGCTGGACCCTGGGAACCGTCGGTAGTCGAGTCACCGCCGCGACCGCGCGGGCTCATGGCGAGGTCATTCGCGCTGCCGATCGCAGTGTCGAAATTCGCTGGTCAGCACCCGAGGGACAGCGAATCAACACCGTCGCGTTGGCGGTAACGGCTCCGCCGGTGGGCACGCGCACCGAGGTCGCCTACGCCCCCCGCGATCCCACCACCGTGTTGATCCCCGGCAGCATCGAGCTGGCCGCGGTGGACCGCGCCGCCTCCGGGGTGGCGTTCAGCGGCCTCGTCGCAGCGGTGGTGCTGGTCACCGCCGGATGGCAGGTGATCAGCCGGCACCGGCTAAGGCGCCTACCTGGGCAGCCCATTCAGGTGCGCCGAGTACGGGTGCAGTCCGGGCTGCTCACCCGGTCCTGGCTTGAGCTCGACTCACCACCGCGCTGGATCCCGGTTCATTTCGACCCGGTAATGGTGACGCTACCGGCACCGACCTCGGTACAGCTGCACGGCGATCCCCAGCGCCGGGCGCTCGTCGCCGCTGAAGTCGACGGCGCCTGGCTGCATGCTTCCGGCCCGGTCCGGGTCAACGAACCCCGTGGCCGGCGCATCGACAGCCCCACCAGTCCGGACCCACCGCGCAGCACCATCACCTACGGATGGCGCCGTCAGCTCCAAGCCGACGCAGGGTTGTTCACCGTGGCCCCGATCGTAGGCCTGCTGTGGATCTTCCTCGACGGTGGTGGCCTGGCCACTTGGGCGTGCGCCACCGCCCTCACCGCCGCCCTAGCCCTGTGGTGGGCCGCCCTCCGCGGCAGCGACCCCAGCTGAGCGCAATTTCAAGATCATCGATAGTGAGCGGTTACCATGCAGGATTGCGCGGCTATCACTCAGTTGCGGCGATCATGGTAGATGTGGGGCGGTCGGCAGGATCCACTAGCCCCGCGACTTATGACTCGAAGGGTGCCTGTGGATGATCATGGCGATGTTGTGATCCGTCGCGCCACCGCAGCGGATCTGGCGGCAATCGTGGCGCTGCTGGCGGACGACGAGATCGGCGTCGGTCGCGAGTCGCCAGACGACCCTCACGCCATATCAGCGGGCGTTCGAGGTTATCGAGTCGCACAAGCACGAGGACGCGCACCGCTTCTACGAGCGAATCGGGTTCTCCGCAACGCACGAAAGGTACAAAATGTCGCTTTGACGGCCAGTGCAGCGCTGCGGCCTCCGCTGACAGTTCGGTTTCCGACGATGCACCGCGGCCGTACCCGGTCGACGGCCGTCGGGCGCACGTTTCGCGCCCGTTGTCAGACGGCTACAACCTCGATCAGGCTGTCCGCACCCACCAAATCGCTGGCGTTGCGGGTGTAGAGACGCGCGGAATGCGCGTGCGCGGTGGCGGCGATGAGCAGGTCGAAAGCGCGAGCGCGCGGCTGACGGCCGGCATCAACGACAGCGGCCGCCAGCTGACCGTAGCTGGCGGCGACAGCAGCGTCGAGAGGCAAAGCGTCGAACTCGCGGTGCAGGATCGACAGCCGCCGCAGCCGCTCAGCACGCACGTTCTGGTCTTGAGCCTCGAGAACACCGAAATGCAGTTCGGCCAGCGTGACCGCGCTGATGGCCAGTTCTCCAGGTAGCTGACTGATGTCGGTAGCGATGACCACGCTGGTGTCCAGGACCGCCCTCACCGCGCCGTCCACGGGTCGCGCAGTGCCTGGTCGACGCGTTCCCGGTCGCCCTCCCAAGCAAAGTCTGCCGGACCATGGAAGAGCTCCTGCACGTCTTCCCAGCGGCGCCACCTCTGGGGTGTGACGGCAACCAGCCGGGCGCTGGGACGACCGGCGACGGTAATGGTGATCTCCTCGCCGGCCTCCACCCGCCGCACCAGCTCAGAGGCCTGTTGTCGCAGCTCGCGTAGCCCCACTGTGCTCACCACTCGACGGTAGCACAAGTGCTATAGACGGCTGCGGATGCGCTAGGCCCGTGCTATGGCAGCGGTTGGACGAGCACGCCCGGATCGTCGGCGATCAGGCGCGTGAAGTCATTCGGATCGCCGGTGAGCACCACTGCGGGACTGGCGCTAAGCGCGGTCGAGGCAACGAAGGCGTCTATCGCGTGGCGCGAGTCCAGCCTGTTTCTGCCTAGCAGGTTGCCCGCGAGAGTCGCGATCGTACGATCGGTGTCCACGACGGGCAACCGCCGCAGCACCCGGTCCACACCGGGTCGGCGGGACGCCGAGCGCGCCACCTCAGCGATCACCGGCGCCGGGACGCAGGCCCGACCGCCCAAACGCTCCACCGCGACGAGAACCGCCTGCACCCGGCGGCCGGCCCGGGTCCGCTCGCGGGGAAACGACAACGCAACCAACGCCTCGGTGTCGAGCACGGCGAGCACCGGTGCCTCAGGGTGCGGTGGCACGCTGCTGCTCCGGCAACTCGGCAGTCCGTGCCCGGTGGACGAGCGCGGTGAGTTCCCCCACCGCCTCAGCAACCATGTCTTCGTCCGGTGGTCCTAGCTGCTCGGCCAACTCGTCGAGCAGCTCGCGCAGCCGGACTCGGTCCAGCGCATGCTGCAACGCCACGGCGACGAATGCGCTGAGCCCCCGCGGCCCAGCATGGGCGCGGACCTGCGCCAGCAGCTCGGCATCCACTGTCGCCGAGAACTTGTCGGTGCTCACATCGCTAATCATATAACTATCCGATAGCCTCAGGCGGTGCCGCCACGGCGCGTGCGGCGTCAGGGCCGTCGCTGAGCAGGACCCGGAACCCGTTCTCGTCGAGCACCGGCACTTTGAGCGTCACGGCCTTGTCGTACTTCGAGCCGGGCGCCTCGCCGACGACCACGAACGCGGTTTTCTTCGACACCGACCCGGCCGCCCGGCCTCCTCGCACGGCGATCGCCTCCACCGCCTCGTCTCGGGAGAAGCCCTCCAGCGAGCCGGTGACCACGATGGACAGTCCCTCGAGGTGGCGCACCACCGAGCCGTCGACCGGTTCAGCCATCCGCACCCCGGCGGCGCGCCACTTGGCGACCACCTCGCGGTGCCAGTCCACCGCGAACCACTCACGCACGGCAGCGGCGATCGTGGGGCCTACGCCATCAACTGCGGCCAGCGCCTGCTCAGCGCTCGCAGCGGACTCCAGGGCCTGCAAGGTACGGAACTCCCGGGCCAGCGCTTGGGCAGCGGTCGGCCCGACGTGCCGGATCGACAGCGCCACCAGGATCCGCCACAGTGGGCGGTCCTTCGCGGCGTCGAGGTTGGACAGCAGTTTGCGCCCGTTAGCCGACAGTTCTCCGGCCTTGGTGCGAAACAGATCCACCGCCAGCAGCTTGTGCTCGTCGAGGGCGAACAGATCGCCCTCGTCGCGCACCACACCAGCGCCAAGCAGCGCCACCGCGGCCTCGTAACCGAGCATTTCGATGTCGAAGGCGCCGCGCCCGGCCATGTGGAAGATCCGCTCCCGGAGCTGGGCGGGGCAGGAGCGGGCGTTGGGACAGCGGATGTCGACGTCGTTCTCCCGCTCGCGGCGCAGTGGCGTGCCGCACTCCGGGCACTGCGTGGGCATGACGAACTCGCGCTCGTTGCCGCTTCGCAAGTCCACCACCGGACCCAGCACCTCGGGGATGACGTCACCGGCCTTGCGGATCGTCACAGTGTCGCCGATCAGGACCCCTTTGCGGCGTACCTCATCGGCGTTGTGCAACGTCGCCAACGACACCGTCGACCCCGCGACGGTCACCGGTTCCATGAACGCGAACGGGGTGACCCGGCCGGTGCGCCCGACGTTGACCCGAATGTCCAGCAGCTTGGTGATGGCCTCCTCGGGCGGGTACTTAAACGCGATCGCCCAGCGCGGCGCCCGGGACGTCGAGCCCAGCCGGCGCTGCGCCGACACCTCGTCGATCTTCACCACGATGCCGTCGATCTCGTGCTCGACGTCGTGGCGATGCTCACCCCAGTAGGCGATGTGCTGGGTCAGCTCGTCGATCGTGGTCAGCAGCCGGGTGTGCCCGGAGACTGGTAGCCCCCAGGCCGCCAGCGCCTGGTAGGACTGTGACTGGAGGACCGGTTCGAACCCGCGCCGGCGCCCCAGGCCGTGGCAAAGCATCCGCAGCGGTCGGGTCGCGGTGACCCGGGGGTCCTTCTGCCGCAGCGAACCGGCCGCCGAGTTGCGGGGGTTGGCGAAGGGTGGTTTGCCCGCCTCGACGAGCGCCGCGTTGAGCTCGGCGAAGTCGGCGAGCCGGAAGAACACCTCGCCGCGCACCTCGAGCAACTCGGGCACCGAATACTCGGTGCCGCTGCGCAGCCGGTCGGGGATGTCCCGCAGGGTGCGCAGGTTGAGCGTGACGTCTTCACCGGTGCGCCCATCGCCGCGAGTCAGGCCGCGGACCAGGCGGCCATCCTGATAACGCAGGTTCACTGCCAGTCCGTCGATCTTCAACTCGGCCAGGTAGTGCACCTCGGTGCCGACCTCACGGGCGACCCGATCAGCCCAGGCGCTCAGCGCTTCGGTGTCGAAGGCGTTGTCCAGGCTGAGCATCCGCTCCAGGTGATCGTGCGCGGTGAACTCGGTACTGAAGCCGCCACCAACCACCTGCGTTGGCGAGTCCGGTGTCACCAGCGAGGGCCAGCGTTGCTCCAGCTCCTGCACCCGGCGGAACTGCCGGTCGAACTCGGCGTCGGAGACGGTAGGAGCGTCGAGCACGTAATAGCGGAACTGGTGCCCCCGCACGGTTTCGACGAGTCCGCCGTACTCAGCGCGTACCTCGGCAGGCGGTTCGGCAGCGGGGGTGGTCACGCGGGGAGACTAGCTCTGGGCACCGACAGCCCGCATATACAGCTCGCGGCCCCGCACCAGGACTGGTACGGGGCCGCGAGGTGAGTCGCTGCTAGATGGCGCGAACCGAGTCAGCCTGCGGGCCCTTGGGTCCCTGGCTCGACTCGAACTCCACGCGCTGGTTCTCGTCCAGGCTGCGGTAACCGTCACCCTGGATGGCGGAGAAGTGGACGAATACGTCGGGGCCTCCCCCGTCGACGGAGATGAAGCCGAAGCCCTTCTCCGCGTTGAACCACTTCACGACGCCCTGTGCCATGTGCTCTCCCTGTGGAATCTGATGCCTGGACCGGCACCGTGCCGATCCGCGGTTGCGCGGACAACGCGTTCCGATGGGAGACATCCCCGACGGGAACGCGAAGCCCGTAGTCAGACATTCCACGGACGCTTCACAACGATCGGGGAACTACACGACCACAACCAAGTACCATGCTACCACCCTCCGGCGCCGAGCCTCACACGCGACATCCGTCAGATCGGCTGTAACGCGGGTGTGATGTTGGCGTTGAGGTGGAAGACGTTGTCCGGGTCGTACGCGGCCTTGACCCGGGCCAGCCGCTCGTACTTGGCCGGCCCGTAGGAGGCGCGCACCCGATCCTCCTCCATCTCGGCCATCGCGTTGACGTAACTGCCGGCACCGGTCGCGTGCGGGCGCAGCGCCTCCCAGAACGATCGGACCCAAGCACGTTCTGCCGCGAGTAGCGTCAAGTCCTCGGTGACCGCGACGAAGTTGACGCTGATATGGGCCGATCGGCTGCCGCCGAACGCCGTGTCGTCCTCGCCGACCTCCGTGTAGGCCCCGTCGAGCCGGACCAACTCCAGCATCGACCGCGGCGACGTTTTGCGGGTCTGATGTTCGGTGATCAACGAGATCGCGTCATCGGACAACCGGTCGAGATAGAGCGCCTTTTCGTAGTAGTTCAGCCCCCACCGCGCCTCTTCGTCGAACATCTGTTGCAGCTGGATGTAGGGCAGCGGGGTGACGAACTCGAACAGCGGCGGGAGCGCGGCGCGGATCGGGGCCAGCACGCCAGCGTGTTCTTCAGCCGAGCCGAAGCCGACGACCGCCACGATGTAGCCGGGCATGAAGTGAAACTGCTCGGGCACAAACGGTGCCGGTGGGGCATTGACGCTGATGATCATGGCGTTGGCGTTCCCGGGCAGGGTGGCGAAGAGGTCCCGGCCGAGCCTCAATGCCTCGGCACCCTGGTCGAGACCCCAGAAGAACATGCCCAAGTGAACCAGCGGACCGACCGGGTGCAACTGGAACTCGAACTCGGTGACGACACCGAAGTTGCCGCCGCCACCCCGCAACGCCCAGAACAGATCCTGGTTCTCGTCGGCAGCGGCCCGCAGCCGACGCCCGTCGGCGGTCACCACCTCAGCCGAGACGAGGTTGTCCGCGGTCAAACCGAACAACGGCGTCAGCCAGCCCATCCCGCCGCCCAGCGCCAAACCGCCCACGCCGGTATGGCTGACGATCCCGGCTGGCACGGCAAGGCCATGCGCCTGGGTGGCGGCGTCCAGAGCGCCCAGGGTGGCGCCGCCACCGACCCGGGCACGTCTGGCCGCAGGATCGACCTCGACCCGACACATCGGGCTGAGATCGACCATCAGGCCGTCATTACAGATCGCGGTGCCCGCGGTGTTGTGGAAGCCTCCGCGCACCGAGATCTCCAGCCCGTGTTGCCGGGCGAATCCGATGGCCGCGGCGACGTCTGTGGCACCGGCGCAGCGCGCGATCACCGCCGGGTATCGGTCAATCTCACCATTCCACGCCGAACGTGCCTCGTGATAACCGGTGTCACCGCGGGTTAGCACTACGCCGGACAACTGTGTCCGCAACGCCTCGATGTCGGTAATCTGCATCGTAGAAACCCCTATCGGCCGTCTGGTCATGCCGTTGAAAAAGAGCGTCCCAACACCATCGCTGATACCAGCAGTTATCCACCATCAGGCCGTGCTGCGGGGTCAGCCAGCCGAACCCCGCTGGCGTGACGCTACGCCGCGCCCGTTCGACCCGGTAGACGTCGCGCGACCACGCAGCGTGACTAAAGATCGAGCTGCCAATCAGTCGTCCGGCGGTGCGGGCGGAACCCCATCGCCTCGTTGATCCTGACCATGTACGGGTTGGAATCAGCGTTGCATGTATCGATCACCCGCAGCTCAGGACGCTCGGCCCGAGCGTGGTGCAGGTTGGCCACCTTGACCAGCGTGCCCAGCCGGTGGCCGCGATGCTCCGGCGCCACGATCGTGTCCCACTGGCCGGCGAACCACGACGACGTCGCGTAACCGACGATCTGGGTGAAGGCAACCAGCTGCCCGGTGCTGTCCACTGCCGCGGTGCTGACCATGTGCAGGCCGCGGGCCAGGCAGCTGGCGTCCCGGGCCTGCATCCGGGCCGCGTCATAGACCTCCGGATCCCATTGCAAGTCATCCAGCGGAGCATCGGTGGACATTCGCCCGGTGAGGTAGGCGATGTCATCGAGCCACCGCTGCGGCGTGCTACCCACCCACTGGACCAGCGAGTAGTCCCGCGACTTTGCCCGGGCCTGCGCGTCGAGCCGCGCGAGTACAGTCGGGTCCACCGAGTCGACATCGAGCCGCCGTCGGGTGTTGACCAGGGCAGGCACCGCTCTGGACACCGTCGCGAAATGCCCTACCGGGTCAGGCGCGGCGGGATCCAGCGGCTGCTCCGCCCAGACGACAAGCCGGACCCGGCTCTGCTGGATCGCCTCGGCACGCAGGTGGACGAGCAGCGCCCGACCGATGCCGAGCCGCCGGTGCTTGGGCGCCACCAGGATCTCGCCGCCGGCGTTGTGCTGGTTGTCGAACGTCGGGAGGCTGAGCAGGCAGCCGCCGACCACCGAGCCAGCTAACCGAGCCAGCCATGCGGTGCCGATCTCGCCGGGCCACGGGTGTTCAAAGCAGCCGCGCTCATGGACCCAACATGGCGGCGGGTCGTCTGGCCAATCAGCGAGCACCACCGCACAGCGCAGCTCACACCACTTCCGGATCGTCTCCTCATCAGAGGGCCTGACCCGCGCGAGAGACAGCCCGTTGAGAGTGACGGTGGCCATGCCTCCATCCCGCCACGATTCAGCGGCGTACGCCACCGAATTTCTCGCCGCAGGCGCAACTGTTACGACGACCAGGACTCAGGCGGGTCGACGAATGCCTGTCCCAGTTCACGGGCCAGGCTCAGCGCTCGATGAGCCCACTCCGGGGTGGCGCCAACCAGACCGCAGGACGGGGTGGGTACGCAGCGCTGCGCTAGCAGCGAACGGTCGAAACCGAGTCGATGCACCAGATCCAGCGCGGGCCGGGCCAGACCGGCGAGGTTTGGCGCTGCCGCCGGCTCGATGGCAGGGATCAGCCCGAGCAACACTGAGATCCCGGAGTCCCAGGCCTCGCCGAGGGCGTCGATGGTCGCCCGGGGGGCGCCGACGAGCAGTGCGGCGTCGACGGCCAGCGCGTCTGCGCCGGCCTCGCGCAGCAGTGCCAACGGGGGCCGCGGCGCGCAGCAGTGCACGATCCGCGGCGTAGGCAGTGCTTCGAGCACGCTGCGTAGCAGCTCACCCGCGGCATTCTCGGGCACCGCCGCGACGGTGCCGTACCCGGACGGGGTGGGCACGCTACCGGCGAGAACCGCAGGCAGGCCCGGTTCATCAAGCTGCACGACGGTGCGCACGCCGAGCCGGCGGTGCACCTCGCTGGCATGTACCCGCAACCCCTCGGCCAGCGACGCCGCGAACTCACGCAATGCGCCGTGGTCGGTGAGCACCTTGTGCCCGCTGTGCAGCTCCACCTCGGCGGCCAGCGTCCACGGTCCGGCGGCCTGCAACTTGATCACGTCCGGTCGGACCCCGGCGGAGTCCATCGCCTCTTCGAACGCGTCGAGGTCGGCGCGCAACAGGTCGACGCCACGGCGGTGATCGCGCCCAGCCCGGGCGGTCACCCGGTAGCCCGACGGCACCAACTCAACGGCGAGGTCGACGAGCAGCGCTGCGGTGCGCCCGATGATGTCGGCACCGGCGCCCCGGTCGGGCAGCTCGGGCAGGTGCGGCAGGTCAGGCAGCTCACCGATCACGGTGCGGGCGGCTTCGCGGGCGTCGGTGCCGGGCATCGAGCCGATACCGGTCGCAGTACCAGGGGGCCACGGTCGTAGGTCAGTCACCGGGGATGTTTACCAAGGTCGCCGGTGCGCACCGCGGGTGGTCCGGTGCTACGACATCTCCGACGCTGCACTGGGTCGGTCAGACGCTCGCCGAAAATCCGCAATCCACGGTGCGCGGACATCAGCAGCGGCACCGTCGGTACCAGAGCTCGAAACCTGCGTGGCAGGCGTTGTCGACTAAGTATTAGGAAATCCGGTCCACGGCTAGGTGGCAGCGCTGAACATTTACGTGGGGCTACTCATTGCAGCAGACATCAGGGTTGGGCACGGTATGTGGTAACGCATTGGCACGCTCGCCGATGAGGTGTTTTCCGGCCCTGGACCACCTGGGCCACCGTTTCTAGGAGGATCCGATGCCGGCCGTACTGAGTTTCGTCGAGCTCGATGCGCAGCACGTGGAGCTGCTGCCCGCCCGTACCGTCCTGTCGATGTTCAGCACCGGCGACGGCGGTACCGGCACCAACGGCAGCAACAGCACGGGAGGATGGGAAATCAACCTGCTCGACCATAAGTTCACGCTCGTGCCCGGCACCCCCGGCGTCGACGGCGTCGACGCTAACGGCTGAGCCCAGCTCGTCGAAACCCTTTCCTAGGAGGATTTGATGTGTGAGACAGTGAGCTTTGCAGAACTCGACCGGGAGTACATCGACCTGCTGCCGCCCCGCACCGTCCTGTCGACGATCTCGCCCCAAATACCCATCGGCGACGCGAGCGGCAACGGCATTGGCGATGGCGTGTTCTCGGGCGCCATGTCGGTGCTGGGTATGACCAGTGGTAGTAACGGCGCCGACGGCGGCAGTGCGAATGGCAGTGATGGTGGCATTAAATAGCTGAATCCGTTCACGCCGTCAGGAATGCAGTGTCGGCCTGGCGACATCGAGAAGTCATCGTGTGGCGGTGATGGTGGCGCTGCCGAGTACGACATCGCCACCAGGGTCTGGCCGGTACAGGGCGACGGCCTGGCCGGATGCCACTCCGCGCAGCGGCTCCCGAAGCTGCACCAGCACGCCCTCGCCGACGGCCTCAGCGACCGCGCTCGCACACCCGCCGTGCGCCCGGACCTGCGCGATGCACTCGAGCGGACCATCCGGCGCACCGTCCGCCCACACCGGACGGTGTGCTTCGATCACGCCGACGTCGAGATGCTGCGCGGATCCCAGCCGCACCCTGCCGGTGGCCGGTTCCAGCCCCAGGACGAATCGTGGTCGGCCATCGGGGGCTGGCTGGTGCAATCCCAGCCCACGACGCTGCCCGACGGTAAAGCCGTGCACGCCCTGATGCTGGCCGAGGACTTCCCCGGTCTGCCCGTCGACCAACTCTCCGGGCTGGACGCCCAGCCGGCCGGCCAGAAATGCCCTGGTATCGCCCGAGGGAATGAAACAGATGTCGTGGCTGTCCGGTTTGCCGGCGACGGCCAGGCCGCGTCGAGTCGCCTCGGCCCGGATCTCGCCCTTGGCGGTGTCGCCGACCGGAAACAGTGCGTGCGCCAGCTGCTCGGCGGTGAGCCCGGCGAGCACATAGGACTGGTCCTTGCCAGCGTCCACCGCCCGGCGTAGGACGCCGCCGGCTAGGCGCGCGTAGTGACCGGTGCAGACCGCGTCGAAGCCGAGGTCCCGCGCTCGGTCCAGCAGCGCGGTGAACTTGATCCGCTCGTTGCACCGCAAGCACGGGTTAGGGGTGCGTCCGGCGGCGTACTCGGCGACGAAGTCGTCCACCACGTCGGCGGTGAACTGTTGCGCGAAGTCCCAGACGTAGAACGGGATGTCGACGACGTCGGCGACCCGTCGCGCGTCGGCTGCGTCCTCTTTGGTGCAGCACCCGCGGGCTCCGGTGCGCAGCGTGCCGGGTTGCGTCGACAGCGCTAGGTGCACCCCGACCACCTCATGCCCGGCGTCGACCGCCCGAGCGGCCGCCACCGACGAATCCACCCCACCGCTCATGGCGGCCAAGACCTTCACGATGCCGCCGCCCGCCGGAATCCAGCGCCCCGGGCCCGAGCGACGACCGGCTCGATGGCATCGAGAACCTCGGCCACGTCCGCGGCGGTAGAGGTGCGTCCGAGGGAGAAGCGCAGCGAGCCGCGGGCCGCGGCCGGGGTCGCTCCCATCGCCAGCAGTACGTGCGAGGGCTGCGCCACACCGGCGGTGCACGCCGCTCCCGTGGAGCACTCGATGCCCCGGGCGTCGAGCAGCATCAATAGCGAGTCGCCCTCGCAGCCGGGAAAGGTGAAATGCGCATTACCCGGCAATCGAGAGGGACCGCCGTCGATCAGGCCGTCACCCGGATCCCCATTGAGCACCGCATCGGGCACCTTGGCCAGGATTCCGTCCACCAGGTCGTCGCGCAGCGCCGCGAGCCCGATCGTGGTCTGTGGCTGGCTAGCCACGGCGTGCCGGATCGCGGTGGCCAACCCGACGATCGCCGGGACGTCCAGCGTGCCGGAGCGCACATCGCGCTCCTGCCCACCGCCGTGCAGCAGCGGGGTCGCCGCGACCTCCCGGCCCAGCAACAGCACCCCGGCTCCGTAAGGACCGCCCAGCTTGTGCCCGGTCAGGGTGAGAGCGGCGGCCTGGGACCGGCCGAAGTGCACCGGCAGCTGGCCGACTGCCTGCACGCCATCGGTGTGCAGCGGCACCCCGTACCCGGCGGCGACCTCAGCCAGCTCGCGCACCGGCGCCACGGTGCCCACTTCGTTGTTCGCCCACATCACGGTCACCAGGGCCACCGATCCGGGATCCCGGGCCAGCGCGGCGCGGAGGGTTTCCGGGTGCACCCGGCCGTGGTCGTCGACCTCGAGCCAGCTCACCTCGGCGCCCTCATGGTCGGCCAGCCAGGACACCGCGTCGAGCACGGCGTGATGCTCGACAGTGGAGGCCAGCACCCGGGTGCGACGGGGATCGGCGCCGCGCCGCTGCCAGAACAGCCCCTTGACAGCAAGGTTGTCGCCCTCCGTGCCGCCGCCGGTGAACACCACCTCAGACGGGCGGGCGCCCACCGCGTCGGCGATGCTCTCCCGGCATTCCTCCACGGTGCGCCGCGCTCGCCGGCCCGAGCCATGCAGCGACGAGGCATTGCCCAAGGTGGACAAGGCCTGACTCATCGCTGCCACCGCCTCCGACAGCATCGGTGTCGTGGCGGCGTGGTCGAGGTAGGTCATCGAGACCCCAGCCTAACGGCGCCCGTCGAGGCTGCGGTGCGGGCCGCTCACCACGCCCGCGCTCACACCCGGCCTGGCGCCTCCAGCAGCTACCAGCGGCGGAGCAAAACCCCTCGCTCACGCGCAATATCACCCAACCGGCCGGTCCAAGTAGATGCCAAGAGAGCGCCAAGCGCGATGAGCGAGCGTGGCTACATGGCTTCGCCGATACATCAGCGGTTGACCGCCGAGGGGATCTGCGCGGGGTTAATGGCGTGGGTGGCGTGGGATTGGGGTTCGGCGGCGTTCAACGTCGTCATCTCGTTTGTGTTCAGTCCGTACTTGGCTGGCGCGGTGGCCGCGGATGAGACCACCGGGTCCGCCGCGCTGGGCTGGGCGACCGCGGCAGCTGGTGTGATCATCGCTGTCATCGCCCCGGCATGGGGCCAGCGCAGCGACGCCACTGGTGGCGCCGGCAGCCGGCAGCGCCGCCTGGGCGCCGAAAACCAGACAGCGGCAACACCGGCATCAGCTGATCGAGCTGGTCGGCCCGTAGCGTCAGCCCTTGCGCTTGGTGACCGCGTCGGTGAGCTGCGGGGCGATGGTGAACAGATCGCCTACCACGCCGAAGTCTGCGATCTCGAAGATCGGCGCCTCCGGGTCTTTGTTGACCGCGACGATGGTCTTGGACGTCTGCATGCCGGCCCGGTGCTGAATCGCGCCGGAGATGCCGAGCGCGACGTAGAGCTGCGGCGAGACGGTCTTGCCGGTCTGCCCGACTTGGAACTGGTGCGGGTAGTAGCCGGAGTCCACCGCCGCCCGCGAGGCCCCGACCGCGGCACCGAGGGAGTCGGCGAGCTTCTCGACCACCCCGAAGTTGTCCGCCGAGCCGACGCCACGACCGCCGGAGACCACTACGCTGGCCTCACTGAGCTCCGGGCGGTCCCCACCCTCGATAGGTCTACGCTCGATGATCTTCGCAGTTTTCGTCGCGCTCACCGCGGGAACCTCGACGGTCTGCTCGGCGGCCGCGCCCGGCGACTCGACCGGTTCGATCGCGCCGGCCCGCACAGTGATCACCGCGACCGGCGTGGTGGCCTGGGACTTGGCGAGATAGGAGCCGCCGAAGACCGAATGAGTGGCGGTGCCGTCGGCGGCCAGCTCGACGGCGTCGGAGAGCAGGCCCGACCCGGTACGCACGGCAAGCTTGCCGGCGATCTCCTTGCCGTCAGGAGACGAGGCGATGAGGACGGCGGCCGGTTGGACCGACTCCACGAGCGCCGCCAGCACGCCGACGGTGGGAGCGGTGAGGTAGTCGTCCACATCGTCGGACTCGGCGAGGTAGACCTTCGCCGCACCATAGGCGGCCAGCCGGTCCTTGAGCTTGGCTGCGCTGCCAGGCGTGCCGACCACCACAGCGGACACCTCACCCAGCCTCGCTGCCGCCGTGAGCAGTTCGTTGGTGACCTTCTTGACCTCGCCGCCGGAGTGCTCGACGAGGACCAGGACCTCTGCCATAACGGTTCTCCTCTGCGACGATCAGATCAGCTTCTGGCCGATGAGGTATTCGGCGAGCTTGGCCGCGCCGTCACCCTCGTCGGTGACGACCTGCCCGGCCAGCCGCGGCGGCCGTGGCGTGGACTCGATCACCGTCGAGGTGGCGGTGGCCAACCCGACAGCGATGCGTTCGATGCCCGCATCGGCCAGCGACAAGGTGGCGACCGGCTTCTTCTTTGCCGCCATGATCCCCTTGAACGACGGGTAGCGCGGCTCGTTGATCTTCTCGTTCACGCTGATCACAGCCGGTAGATCAGCCCGCAGGACCGTGATCGCGTCATCGGTCTCCCGCTCCACGGTCACCGTGCGTCCTTCGACGGTGACCTTGCGGGCATGGGTCAAATCCGGCAACCCGAGCACGTCGGCGACCATCGCCGCGATAGCGCCCACGGTGCCGTCGGTGGCCTCATTGCCGGCAATAATGAGGTCGACGTCGCCGAGCGTGCCGATGACTGTGGCCAGCGCCTTGGCGGTCTGCACCGCGCAGGACCCGTGAAGGCCCTCGTCGGACAGGTGCACCGCCTTGTCCGCACCCATCGACAGCGCTTTGCGGACGGCGTCGGCGGCCCGCTGGGGCCCCATCGTGACGACGGTGACCTCACCACCGTCCGCCTCCTTGATCTTGAGCGCCTCCTCGACCGCGCGTTCGTTGATCTCGTCCAGCACGACGTCCGCCGAGGCGCGATCAAGGGTGTGGTCGGAATCGGCCAGGGTGCGTGCGGACCAGGTGTCCGGCACCTGCTTTATCAGAACCACAATGTTCATGACCACGATGTTACCGATCGGTAGATACCCAGCGGAGTGACGGCCCTCACTGCGCCGCAGTCGCAGCCTTCTCAGGCTGAGCGATCTTAACCTGCAAACCAGCGAGCAGAAGCTCGAGGCCGTAGTCGAACCGCCCCGGCCGGTGCGGGCCGTTCAGGTGCGGGCTCACCGCGGTGATAGCGGGGATCTGCTGCGGTGGCAGCGGCGGATAATAGCCGGTTTCCTCCCGAGTTGCGCTATCGCGCCGGGGGACGATGTCGCCTATCTGCTGGAAGCCAGCGGTGTAGATGAACAGGACGAAGAAGGCGTCAGACGCCTCGGCAGGCGAGAATCCCGCTTCCAGCAGAAGCGCAACCGTCCGCTCCATGAGCAACAGGCCGTGCGGGCCGATCCTGACCCGGACGCTGTAGACCCGGGCCAGCCCATGGTGGGCCGCTAAGGCCTGGTGGTAGCTGCGCACCAGGGCGCGAAGCTGCGTCAACCAGTCACCTTCGGTCACCGAGGTGTCTACCTCGGCAAGCATCAGGTCGACCATGAGGTCCACCAGCTCGTCCTTGTCCCGCACGTGGTTGTACAGAGCCATCGGCGAGACTTCGAGCTCAGTGGCCAGCGCCCGCATTGTCAGGGCAGCCAGACCCTTCTCGTCGACCAGACTCAGCGCGGCCCGCACGATTCGGGGCCGCGACAGCGGGGGTGGCCGCGTGTAGTCCTTGCTGGGGTCGATGCCGACCCAGGTAGTCGGGTCGGAGCGGCCGGGAACGCTGGACTGGTCGTTCAACCTTGATCCCTCCTCGTAGCCACTACCGCGATACGTACAACGTATACCCGATTGGGCTATAGCAGCTTTCGCACCGTACTATAACACTGTACACCTAACTGTACAACGTACGTTACGCTTACGGCGTATCCCGAGCATCACGCTGACTGATCACGACCCGGGCACCCGACTCGTGCCCACCGCCCACCCACGCGGCACCGGGGGTATCCGAATGACAACCGCCATCAGCCCACCTGAGGCCTCCCTTAGCGTCACTGACCTGCTCCAGCGCGCGGGCCACCGAGATCCCAGGGCGTGGGAGGAGATCGTGCACCGGTACCGGGGAGTGGTGATCGGGAAGGTGCGCTCGTTCGGACTGCAGGACGCCGACGCCCACGACGCGGTGCAGATGACCTGGTTACGGCTGGCGGAGAACTGCCATCGGATCCTGCTGCCCGAGCAGCTCGCCGGTTGGCTGGCGACCACCGCAAGCCGCGAGTGCCTGCGCATCCTGCGCCAGCAGGCACAGCACAGTGCGCCACCCCACGCGGCGATAGAGCAACTGGCTGACCCATCCACAGGCCCGGAGCAGCACGCCATTGACGCAGACACGGCACGGCTGCTGCGGAGCCTTATCGCGACGCTGTCACCCCGCCGTCAAATGCTTCTCCGCGAGCTGTTCTTCGATAGCCCGCGCCCGTACACCGAGGTCGCTCGGAATACTGGAATCCCAGCCGGCGGCATCGGACCCACGCGGGCGCGGGCCCTGACCCAGCTGCGGCGCAGGCTTGACGAACGCGGGCTGACGCCTCGCTCTTAACCCTGATTCTGATCGACCCGCCGGAGAGGAAAGTCCCTTGATTGAGCAGCCACCGCCGCCCGTCCAGAACCCGTTGACTATGGTGATGAAAGCGAAGTCTCCGGAAGACTACGCTGCACTTCAACAGCTCATCGCACACTTTCAGTCTTTGCCACCGGAGCAGAATCCAGTCACCATCGCGCTGACCAAGATCAGCACGGTACACTTCGCTCGATTCGCATTCTTGGGCAACGATCAGCTCGGAGTGATCACCACCTACGACGGCGACTTCGCGGTATACATCAACGAATTCATCGACACTATAGGCGACGTTTTCAACGCTCTTATGGCGCACGTGGAAAGTGCCCCCCCACTGCCGGTCCAGACTTATCGTCAGGAGTTTCTCGACTACGTCCACAGCGTCGACGTTGGATGCGTTGGGACGTTCTACAGCGCCTACCCCGAGCGCACGGTACTCGACATTCTCGGACCAGTCGGCGCCCCGAGCTGAATACCGTAAAGAGGGAGTACCGCAATGGAAGCCGTCGAGCTCGCGGATGTGCAGGGATTTATCCTCCGAGGTTACACCATGCCAGTGGCCCGGTATCTCGGTCTGAGCGTTCGCGAGCCGACGGGCGCCGGCGCCTTTCTCGGCACCTTGGTTGACAGTGATCCGGCGGTACCTTCCATTACCACGGCACAACCTTGGGCAGCGAAACCGGACTACTGCGTGAACCTCGGCATCACCTTTACCGGCCTCGCGGCGCTGGGGGTGCCGCGAGCGTCTCTCGCCAGCTTTCCGGTGGAATACCGCGAGGGTGCGGTGCAGCGTGCTACCAGCGTGGGCGACGTCGGTACGAGCGCACCCGACCAATGGCTGCCGTGGTTGGTGGACCCAACGCTGCACCTGTTGCTGATCCTGTCCGCCCAGTCGGCTGACGCGCTCGACGCGGCGACGAAGCGACTGGAACAGGCCTGGTCCGCCAGCTGCGTCGAGCTGGGTCGCCACGACGGAGCGGCGTTGCCCGGCGATGCCGCACACTTCGGTTACCGCGACGGGTTATCCCAACCTACCATCGACGGTGTTCCGCTCGCTGGGCTGCCGGATCACTTGCCGCGAGCTCCGGTAGGAGAATTCCTGCTCGGATATCCCAGCCAGTTCGACCGATTCAGCTATCAAGTACCGGAGCCTCCCGAGCTGGGTGTCAACGGTAGCTTCGCCGCATTCCGGGTACTTGAACAGGACGTCGATGCGTTCGCCGAATTCGTCGCCCAGCAGGCGTCAGCGACCGGACTGTCGGAAGACCTGATCGAGGCGAAGCTGTGCGGACGTTGGCGCAACGGCACGCCACTGGTTCTCTCACCGGACACCGACACACCCGAACCGCCGATTCCACCCGAAGCGCTGAACGACTTCGACTACACCGGAGAGGCCGCCGACGAGTGGGGTTACCGGTGCCCGATCGGCTCGCATATTCGCCGGATGAATCCGCGCGGGCAACGCGTCGCCGGCGATGGCGGTCACCTGCACCGCATCGTCCGGCGCGGGATCGCCTACGGTCCGGCGTATGACCCGGCACATTCCCCGGACGGGCAGGCTCGAGGACTGCTCGGCCTGTTCATCGGAGTCAGCCTGCGCGATCAGTTCGAATTCCTCATGACCCAATGGGCGAACGACGGGATCTTCACCGCCGGACTCGGCCGCACCAACGATCCACTGATCGGCGCCCAAGGCAACGGCGCCGGAACTTTCTCGATACCGAAGTCGGGAGGATCTGTGGTCCTGCACGGACTCACTCGATTCGTCACCACCCGCGGTGGGGCCTACTGCTTTCTGCCGAGCATCTCCGCGATCCGCTGCCTGGCGGCCCTGGCGTAGCCCCAAAACCAATTCAGGGCCGAACGAAACGCAGCGCCTCCTTGAGATGCGCGACCGTCTCTGGCGAGAGGACCAACTCCAGGGAGACCGGCTGGTTCACGCCGAACACCCGACCATCGATGGCCAACGTCGTCGTCTCCCGGCCGTCGGCGAGATCAGCGCTGAACACCAGGTTGTTGCTCATCCGGACGTCGAGATCGACGACGAGACCGTAGCCGGCCAACGCCTCGCCCATCAGGATGCACCCCTCTGCCAGTCCGGAACTGGCACCCTTCAACCGCTGCCAGGGAACCCACAGCCACGGTTCACCCTGCTCGATTCGGTCGTGGTGAACGGCGCACACTGGCACCGGACAGAGCCCATCACTGCCTTTGATACACACCTCGTGCTGCGGGTCGCTCCGGTGACCAGTGCAGTGGATCACTACGCACGACGGTGGCCCGGAGGTCGGCATGCATCCGAAGGTAGCGTGCCGGCGCTGCGCCGACCATCACATCCGGCGGATGATGTCCTCGACCGGATCGGGCTCGGGGGACGGTGTTCCGCGCAGGCGCAACTGATGGGCCCCGGTGTCCGAGACCCGCGCCGGGGGCAGCGCGAACGGGGCACTGCGCCACTCGTCGGGTGGAGTCCCGCCCCAGGAAAGGTGGTTGTCCAGGTCTTTGATGGCCTGGATGAGATCGTGTACAGCGGGCGGTGTGGCGGCCGGACTGCCCTGGCACAACGTGGCCATCGAAGATCGGATATTCCGCAGAATCGCATTCGGATTCTTTGTCGTCACGGTGCCTCCGCGGGTTGGCGCCCATCCGAGGTCTGTCGTCCGCTGGTTGAGCGTTGCGAAGGCTACTCCCACTCGACCGCCACCCTTCGGCGGCATGTGCCGAGATCCCCGCAATAAGGCGCGGCGCGACCGGGCGCGGCTTGATTTCACCGGCACGACGATTATCGATCCTGTGACGGACCGTTCGGTCTATTGCACCATCACCACACCCGCCGACCGATGCAGATCGGTCGGCACGATCCACTGCAGATCCTGATCATCGCCACCGGTCTCTAACGAGCAACCGTGCCGTCGCTGGACGCAGCCGACGCGACAGCGGCAGGCCGACGCCAGCTGCCACCGGACGATCACATACGGTCTGACACTTACAGGCACGAAGTGGTGTGCATGGGATTGCACCGGAACCAGCACCAGGGGCAGTTCGGCGAGTCGTTCGTCCGAGTGCTCGCGTCGGCCGCCGCGCTGATCGTGGCAAGAGCAGAGCTTGACGTGACCGGCGAAGACCTGACGATCAGCTACAAAGGGGTCGTC
Organism: Pseudonocardiales bacterium; assembly: GCA_023252195.1. Taxonomy (GTDB): domain Bacteria; phylum Actinomycetota; class Actinomycetes; order Mycobacteriales; family Pseudonocardiaceae. Next base: position 71,591 of record JAHEXI010000002.1, on the reverse strand, counting down.
GGCCATACCCGCCACCCCAAGATCGAGGTTCAGGTCAAGTCCTGGTCTCGACCGATCTGCCGGGGTGAGCATTGGCAGTACCACCTGCGAGCGAGGCATTTCAATGAGCTCGCCGGATCGGACTTTGCGCTGCCCCGCTTCCTCGTCCTGGTCGTCGTGCCCGACCACTGGGCCGACTACGCGACTGTCAGCCCGGACTCAATGCAAGTGAAGTACGCCGCTTACTGGCGATCGCTGCGAGACCATGAACGGGTGGACCTGGCCCCAGACACCAAGATTCCGGTACCCGTTCCGTGCGCGAACCTGCTTACCGTCGACGCCCTACACGCGATGTTGCACGACGAGCACAAGCGCAGGGAGGCGTGATGCGGGCTGGTGTGCCGGCCGGTGAGCTGGCCTCGATCGATCTGGCAGGTGTCGTAACGTACCTGCGGGCAACCGGCTGGCGGGAGACGGGCACCTACGTCCGCACCGTGATCTGGACTCGAACTGTGGACGGCAGCGACGCGGAGGTGCTGGTGCCCGACAGCGCCGAGCTTCGGGACTACGCGGCCCGGCTGCGGAGCTGGTGAGCACGCTGACGGCGGTCGAGCACCGGCCGGCCGCCGACGTCCTCCAGGACCTGCGCTCCCCGACGCTCGACGTGCAGCACATCCGGATGATGCCGGACGGTCCGAGCGGATCAACGCCGCTGCACGAGGGCTACCTCGCAGTCAAGGGAGTGCACGATCTGCTTCTCGCGACGGCTACCTCCGCGGTGTCCACCACTCGGCCGACAGTTCTGGCCAGCCAGAAACCCCAGCTGGCGAAGGGATTTCTCGATCAAGTACGGCTGGGGCAGACCGGCAGAGGCAGCTACGTGCTGCGGGTGGAGACCCCGTTGCCACCGCCTGACATCGAGCCGCCAGTCTCCTCCCGCGAGGTGCTGTTGCACCTCTATCAAGCGACGAGTGCTGCCCACGACGCCGCCGCTCGCAGCAGCAACAGCGACCTCACACCATTCATCGAGCGAGTCGGCGACGGCGTCTCCGCGAACCTGTGCGATGCGCTGGCCGACATCGGGGGGCAACGACGGAGCTCTTTCGACATCCGATTCACCTGGGCTCCGGCGTTGCCCTTGCAGCTGGATACGCCAGCAGTGCAATTCGACCCGCCGACGATCGCGGCGCTCAAGGCCCGGGCCAAGTTTCTGCGCAGACTCCCGGTTACCGAGGCCGCGACCGTCATCGGGCGGGTGGTGGACTTGCACCGCACCCCGATGGACCGGCTTGGCAAGGTGCAGGTCGAGGGTGTGGTGGAGAACGCCGGCCAGCGACACGAAGTCCGGGTGACCATGCGGCTGGCACCCCGGGACTACGACCTCGCACTGTCCGCGCACGGCGCGCAACATCCGCTGCGGGTGGTCGGCGAACTGCGGCACACCGGACGCCAGTTCGAGATCAGCCGGGTGTCCAGCGTCGAGATCGACCCGCCACCGCGCGGTTGAACCATCTTCAGGCGAAGAAGCCGCAGCCGGTAGTCGCCAACGTGTCGACGAGCAGCGCCCGGTCCAGGTACTGGTTGCCCCGTTCGCAGGACGTCTCCGCGGCAAACAGGCAGGCGTGGCAGGCCGTCCCGTAGAGCCGGCCATGCACTCGGGGATCGTGCTCGGCGCACAGCGGGTCGGAGCTGCACAACCTGGAGGCCTCCAGCGCACGGTCGATGAGTCGCCCGAGCCGGTCAGTATGTCCGAGCGAGACGAGACCGCCGAGGGTGCCTTCGCTGTCCGGGGCCGCGGTGTACAGCAGCACCCCGGACATCGGCTCGTCTCCGGTGCGGGCGTAAATCCGTTCACCGATTCCCGCTGCGCTGTATCCGGAATCCAGCGCCAGTTCGCGAATGAGGGCGTGGGCGAAGGTGTGCAGCAGGACATACCGGAGCCCCGGCCAATTGCGGGGGTCCACCCGCCGTCGCCCACACCAGGCTCGATGAGCGGGAACGAGCAAGTTCTGCGCACGCTCGCGGACCGGGGCGCTGCGCTCCCAGGTAGTAAAGTCGGGCAGGTTCACCGGCGTGTCGCTGGCCAAGGCGTCCCACTCTGGCGCCAGCAGATCAAGTTCATCGGTCCGCTGGTGGTCAGGTCGACCGCTCGCGCCACGCGATCGAATCACCTGCCACACTCGATCGGCCCCGTAGGGCTCCAGTTCCGGCCAGCAGGTCTGGGTCGGCATGAGCTGCTTGGCGGTGGGTTCTGGCAGTCCGGCCAGCGGCTCTAGATGCGGCCAGAACTCAGCGATCAGATGGTCGAGCGGGTTTCGATCGCGCGGCAGCGTGAATGTTCGCAGTTGCAGGGGAAACCAGCTGTTGGTCGCGCCCAGTAGCAGCGTCCGGGTCGGCCGGTCGCACGGTTGGAAGGTGCCGAGGTGCGGGTGACGACCGCGACAGCCGGGCAAGCTCAGTTGCGCCGCTTCACCGAAGCATCCGACATCGGTCTGCGTTTCCCACATTCGTCGCACGACACGAACACGTTGGCGGCCTCGCCCGTGCTGCCGCTTTCAGTCATCTTGAGTGAATGTCCGGATTCCGGTTCGTCACCGCGGTGGGCGTAGTACAGCCAAGGGAAGTCATCCAGGTGCCCGTCGTCGCAGGCCAGTACGAATCGGGCCGGCACAGCGACCGGCTGTGTTCCGCCTCGGCCCCAGCACGGGTGGACATAGCGGATCATGTCCGGCTGGACGGCGTGCCTCAGCAGTTCGAAGAAACCGGCGTCGGCTCGGCCAAGGCGGTTGCAGCGCGAGCACCGCAGCCAGTTGGGGAACATGCCGACCGGCACGCCCACCCTGGTGCGAACGGGTCGAACGTCTCGGGCAGGTAGGCGGCAAGCGCAGCGCGTCGACCTGCTGGCCTAGCTTTGCCCGTACTGCGGCGAGCAATCGTTCCTCTGGCACGGTCCGGGACCGCTCAAGGTTCCAGAAGTCCAACCCAGCATCACCACGGACAGGTTCGGCAGGTCGGCCATGGCGCCGACGCCGTAGGTGTGCAGCAGCTGGTTCGGTCGCAGCCCGCCGACCCGCAACGGATGCAGCTCAGCACCCTCAGCCAACCTGGCAGCCATCAGGCAACCCCTTCAGCACCGGCAGGGCTGTCCGGGTCGTCCGGAGGGCGGAACGGCGGTTCGGTGGATAAGTATCCTCCGGGCGGTTGGAGTAGTAGCGGGATTGCGGGTTCGACGTCAGGCAGCGAGGTCGGGCAGGTCGTTCGCCGCCAGGGACCTTTCAGCGGGTCTGTGCAGTAGACCGGCGATGTCGTCGGCCTGCAACGGCTGGGAGTAGGCCAGCCTGCGGCCAGGCGTCGACCGCTGCTGGTCCCAGTTATCCAACCGATCCTGCAGCTCGTCCTCCACCCGGCGGCCGGTATCGCGACCGCTGATCTCCTCGGCGCCCGCAAGCAGGTCGAGCAGCGGTCGGATCTGCTCGGAGGACAGCCGCGAGGTCAATTCCCTGATCTCGGGTTCGAACCTTTTGGCCAGGCCCCGCTCGTCGGCCCGCGCCAGCCGAGTGCTGACGTCGTCCTCGGCGAGTCGGCGCATCCCGCCAAGATCGCGCAGGCTGTTGAAGTACCCGACCAGCGTCATGTACGGGTCGGTGACGCGGTTACGGCCGTAGCGGATGTGCAGCTTCTGCGCGGCGCCGAGCACTGAGACATATACCCGGATCAAGGTCGACTTGATCCGGGCACCATGCGCGCAGATGCCGACGTACCGGCGGCCCGGGGTGGTGGCGGTCTCTCGCTGCCGGGCGAAGAAATTGTCATCGGCGGACAGGCCGGGCTGAGGGAACACCTCGGTGCTGCGATTGAACAGCGATCCGATCTGCTGGTTGGCGCGCCGGACCGTGGCGGTCGAGGCGATGACCTTGGGGCGGACGTTACGGGCGGTCTGCGGATCCCGCCAGGTGGCGAGCCTGTCGACGGCACCTTCGTAAAGCCCGACCAGTGAACCCAGCGGGCCGGAAATCGGATGCAGCTCATCCTGGATTATCAGGTCGGGTGGCCGCAGCATGGATACCCCGACGATCCGGGCGGCGGGCGCGTCGGGGGTGGGCTGGTGACGTTCGCGTTCCCAGTCCTTGGCTGCCAGGTCGTCGGTCACGAATCCGTGCCGTTCACATCGGCGGCTGACGCGGCCGAACAGCGTGGTCGTCTCACCTTGCCAGGGCAGCTGAGCGAGCTTGTCCACCGTGCCGATCAGCAGCGAGGGCGGGTGCCGGTAGATCTCCTCGTCGACGACCAGCACCGGTAGGCCTCTGCATTCCTCTGCATCAGGGCCGCCGTCGGCGAACAAGACCGTCCCGAAGGGGCAGGAGACGTCCGGGCACAGCACCAGCGTGCGCCGGTATGCCTTGTGCACCACGATGTCCCGACCAGCGTCGATCCTGCTGCCACACCATGGGCAACTCGACAGCTGGTGTGGCGAACCCTGTCCCCGGACCACCGGACCCCGGGACCGCCGGCGCTGCTTGAGCCACTCCTCGGCTTTGTCGGTGGTGTTGGGGGTGACCCGCGCTCCGACTCACATCCCGATCCGGAACGGGTGATCACCCCAGGTGGCCAGATCGTCGCGGCGCAGTACCTCGGCGGCGCAGATCAGCGTCGCAGCGCGTTCGAACTGCTGGATGGTGAGCAATCTCAGCGTGTAGCGCATCATCACTGCGATCCCGGCGGCGGCGTCCAGCTCGCCGAACCGGGGCTGCAGCCGTCGTATCGCCATGGTGAACGCGGTCAACCCGAGGTACGCCTCGGTCTTGCCGCCCCCGGTGGGGAACCACAGCAGGTCACTGCGGTGTGGGGAGCGCGGTGATCGAAAGTGGGTCACCGCGCCGTTGGGAGTGACCTCTGTGCATCGAGTTTCCCGCACTGGTCGCCCCGCGTCGCTAGGCGTCAGGCGAGCATTCGACGCACCCACCGGCGTGCCTGCTCCACTTCGTGGTCAGACAGGCACCCCAGGGGTGCAGTCCGGGCGAAGCGGGTAGTCGAGATCGCACGGATGTCCTCAGTGCGGGCCCAACTTGGTTGCTTGAGACCCGACTCCGTCGAGTTGATCGCGATGTGGTGCGGCAAGCTGCGATCACGCGTGGTAAGGGGTACCACCAGTGCCATCGCGATCGGAAACCGGCAATGGTCCTCAGATCCCACGATGACCGCGGGCCGGAGCCCGCCCTGCTCGCTGCCCGCCGGTGATCCGAAGTCGACCAGCCACACTTGCCACGGCTCGATCGTGGCGGCACGGGTCATTGGTTGTACTCGGGGTACTCGTCACGGGCGTTGTTGCCGAGCCCATCCGCGACCGTGCCCTCCGTATGCCGGAGTTCCTGCTGGTAGTCGGCCCACTGTTCGGTGTCGTTGCGAAGCCGCGCATAGGCTGCGTGAACCTGCCGCATCTCGTGCTCGTCGATCAGCCGGTTGAGGGCGGTTTCCTGGCTGACACCTCCGAAGTGCTCGCGTGCCACCGTCGCAAGCCGGTCCCGGGTGCGGCTGTCCAGCCGTACGGTTGTGGTAGCCATAGGATGAGTATGCCAGAAGGCATGCGCAGAAGTATGTATTAAATGCATACCTCGTGTTGTTGCTCGTGTGCGCGACGCGGACATGGCGTGCACGGGATGCGGGCAAGCCGGGCTACGGTTCGCGGCGTGACCGAACAGCACGTGCTCGACATACCGCAGGAACGAGAGATCCGGGACGAGCTGCAGCGACTCGTACTGGCCGGCCTGCACGGTCCACTCGGCGGTAACGACGAGGAGTTCTCCGGTGAGAACCCCATCGATCGCTACCCGTTGGGCCGCCTTGCGCCTAGTACTACAGGGCTAGATCATGAGTGTTTGTAGGTGGAGGCGACGACGGAGATGGGCTCTGCGGGCCTGGGGTTTGGTGCTGGCGGCGCCAGATTGACCGGTGCAGGCCGTGGTTGATGGCGTGATCGTCATGGTCGATGAGGTTGAGGAGTCGGCGGATTTCGGCGAGGGTGAGCGCGATGAGCCGTCGGCGGAGAGGTGGCTCGGTTTTCAGTTCGGTGGTTTGGCCGGCTGGGTTGTTGTGTTGGTTTTGCTGCTGGGCTTGTTGGCGCCCCTTTTTTTGGTTTTGTGTGCGGTGATGGCGAGGAAGGTGTGGGTGAGCATGGCGAGGGTGATATGTCGGTGCCAGGCGTTCCAGGTGCGGACTTGGTAGTTGTCGAGTCCGACTTCGTTTTTGGCTGACCCGAAGCATTCCTCGATGGGCCAGCGTGCACCGGCCACGGTAACGAGGTCACCGAATTGGGCGTGGTGGGGGTTGTAGCAGTGGTAGTAAGCGAGTTCACCGTCGTGGATGGACCGGCGGATCAGGTACTGGTGGCCGGGGTCGGCGGAGTCGATCAGTGCCCAGTCATAGACCCGGAACCCTTTCGATCCGATACCGCAGGCGCGGCGTTGCCACGCGGTCGGGCGTAACCGTGTCGCGAGTTCGCCGATCTGGACTGAGTTTCCTGTGGTGTCGGTGAATCGGGTGTTTTTGGGCACGGCCAGCACAGAGGGGATATGGTTGGTCTCAAGATAGTCACATAACTCAAAAACGTGGCGATCTGACAGTTATCGATCCGGCCCATCGTTCCGGAGTACTGCCGCTGCACCCCCACCGACTTGGATCCCTTCTTCGGGAAACCGGTGGGATCGGCGACGAGGATCGCACCCAGGTCAGCCAGATGTTCCATCACATACTCACGGTTGACCTTCACCAACGCATCCGCATCCCACGGCGTCAGGTTCAACAACCGCTGCAACGCCTTCGGCTCCCGCTCACCAACATACTCGGCGATCGTCCAACCATTCTTTCGGGCAAGCGGCGACAACAACCCCCGCACATACTGCTCCGCGTGTTTCCTCGACTCCGTGCGATAAAACAGCGAATCCATCCGCGCGAACACGCTCTCCAACTCGGATTCCCACACATCCAGATCCGCGCGTACCACCGCGCCATCATACACAACAACCGAGTCTTCCCGCGACGCTGAACACATGCGAATATCGTCACACGACCTGATTGTAATTCATTGGAGGCGCGCCGACACCCCCGCTACCATTATCCCGGAACGAAGAAAACCGGTACGCTCCGGCGAAATCCGCGCCGCATCATTCAACATCCGCCCAACAACACACAACAGGGCAGTCGCTTCTCACACCAGCCCCATCCCGCCAGCCGCCCCGGCCACCAGGCACCGACAACCGGTCGCCCCACTCCCACCGACAACCGCCCGCAACCCACGCGACCAAGAACGCCCCTGACCTGCACCAAGGACAACCCGACGAAAATCTAGCCCTGTAGTACTAGAGGCGTGGTGCTGGAACCGGACACCCACGACGACCTCGCCGCCGCCGATGCGGGCGATGCCAGCGAGGTCGACCCGGAGCCCAGCGCGCCGAACGTACCCAGCCTGAACCCGTCCGCTCTTGGCTTCACCGCACACGTCGAAGGCCAGGTATTCGAACTCGGCGCCACCGCCAAATGGGCGCACTACGAGTTCGCCCTGTCCGAACGTGAGGAAACGCTCGGCAAGCGGGTGTGGCGACGTGCAACAGGGCGGAACGGTCCGGCTACGGCTCGCCGAAGGGCTTCTTGATCCGCAGGCCCCCGATCCCGATCAGCCGGACGTCGTGGTCCGCGGCCGCGGCCGCGCCCGCAAGCACAACGGGAACTGGCTGGTCTCCCTGTTCCTGGAGAACCGGCAGAGCGAGCCGGACCGCAGACGGCACGCACCGTCGTGGATCTTCCAGGTGCAGCTGTCCACCACCGGCACCGACGACCGAGCGGTGTTCCTCCCGCGGCCGGAACGGCCCAACGGCGGAGACCACGACGACGCGGCCGAGCAGCAACGGCTGGCCATGGCCTACCGGTTCCATCCCGAGTTCGCGGTCGGCAGCGGAGTCGCGGTACATGCCGACGTCACTCAGGACAATCCCTCGCGGGCCAATGAGATTCACACCCGGACGGTGCCCGACTACGAGATCCCGGCCACCGACGTGCCCAGCGCCGACACCGATCCGGATCTCGCCGAGCTTGCCGACCTTGAGTTGGACATGAAGCGCTTGGCCGAGCTCGCTGAAACCTCGGCCGAGTCGCTGGTCACGGTGTTGCGACCGCTGGTGGCCGGTTATCGGGCGTGGATCAAGTGCAAGACCGTGGACATTGACGACCCGCGCGAATGCCTGGCCGACTACGCCGACCAGGCCCGCGACAACCTTGACGCCGCGGCCCACGCAGCCGACCGTATCGAGGCGGGCATCGACCTGCTGGCCGGGGACGACATCGTCCGGCGGGCGTTCGGATTCGCCAACCAACCGTGCGATGTACCTGCAGCGTTTGCACACTCAGGTGGCCGCCCAGCGAAGGGCGGACCCGCAACGCACCCTGGACGACACCGTGGCCAGCCTCGATGCAGCGGGTAGCCAGCGCTGGCGGCCGTTCCAGCTTGCCTTCGTGCTGCTGAACCTGGCGGCGCTGGCCGATCCCCGGCATCCCGAGCGGTCCGAGGACAGCAAGCAGGCCACAGCTAGAAGGGGGGTGGCTCGTGGGGGTCTGGCGGCGTCGGTGGAGGGTCGGGTTGTGGTGGTGGTCGTTCCAGGATGGGCGTGTCTTCCTCGGGGGTGGCGACCGGCAGGTAGTCGAAGTCGCTAGGCCGGGGCCGAGGTTCGGGTAGGTCGTGGATGATGGGTGGGGGTTGGGTGTGGTATGTCCTGCGGAGCGGGCTGATCCAGGTGAAGTGGCCGGGTTGGGGTTGGTGCAACCTCCACCAACCAGCGGTCTTCAGCTGGTGGTCGTGCCGGCACAGTGGTCCTGAGTTGGTGTCGGTGGTGGGACCGCCAAGGGCGTGGTCGCGAGTGTGGTCGAGGTCGGCGCTGCGGGCTGTGGCGCGGCACCCGGGATAGACGCAGAACCGGTCCCGAATCTGGACATGACGGCGTAGCGCCGCCCCGGCGAACCGGGTGGTCGGGTCCTGAGTGTGCGATTTCCCCGGTCCGCGATGGGTGTGCTGGGTGTAATGGGTTGCGATGTCGGTCACGATCCCGGCCCACTCACCACAGGCGTCGGGGTTGGTGGCGAGTTCGGTGAGCAGTTCGGTGAGCAGGGTGGCGGGGAGCTGCAGTTCGACGATTCCGCCCCGACACGGCGGCTGCTGGCTCGCGGTGTGACCGAGCGTGGTGTGATCTGGCGCTGAGTGGTGGGGACGGCGGCGGGTGATCCCAGCAAGCAGCAGCTGTCCCGTGGGGTCGGTGATCGCAAAGCGCCATTCTGCAGCGCGCTGGGCCGCCACCATGGTGCGCGCGGTTTCTGCGGGGATGGGTCCCCAGCCGGGAATTTCTCCGGGGTGCTGGTCGCGGTCGAGCAGGGTCGCCAGTCCCACCCGCACCTCCACCCCGACCCGCCGGACCGGCAGCGCTGTGCCGGGCTCGCCCATGGTGGGGTGCCCGTCCGGCCTGGTTTCCCGGCTGTCACTGTCCTCGGCGACGCTGTGGGCTGCGGGGTCGTCGGCGTCGGCGGTTGCACCACCACCAGAAGCATCGCTAGCTGGGGGCTCGCCGCCGGTCGTAGCGTCGGGTTCGGCCGCAGGCTGGGGATCAGCGCCATCCTCGGTGTCGCTGGTGGCGTCGGTGAGCAGGTCGGTGATGATTTGCTCGCCGGTGTGGTGTTGCCAGCGACCATCGAGCAGGCCCAGGTAGATGTCGGCTCGCAGAGGACCGATCCGGCCGGGATGGCCAGCGCGTTTGGCCGCCCGGGCCAACTCCTCAATGCGGGCACACGCGGAGGCGGCCTGGTCTGCGGGCAATCCGGAGCCGGTGATGGTCGCGGTGCCCTCCGGGCCCAGATACCCGATCACCGTGCGCTCGCGCACCGCAGCGGCGTACCGGCGGGCGGCCCACTGCGGATCCAGCGCGATGGCCAGTTTCTTGATCCGCGCCGCGAGCTCCCCGGTGGTCAGCCTCTCGGCATGGAGCAGCAGCCGGGTGCACACCACCTCGGTCTGCTCAGGAGTCAGATCAGCGCACAGATCGGCGAACACCCACGCCTTGCTCCGATCAATCCGGCCGGTCTCCAGCGCGGTGAACACCGCCGGCATCCGCAGCACCAGGGCCTCAGCGAAGCCGAGTTCCCGGTCGGCAGCGCGGCGGGTCCAGGCCAACGCGGCGCGGATCTCATCCGCGGCATACGCCGGCGGCTCCGAAAGCCGGGCCACCTCATCGCCGTAGGCGCCGGGGTCGCACAAGCCGACTTCCACCATGGTGGCCAGCAATCGGGCCTGGTCATGGGACAATTGCCGCGCGCGGGCCCGCAATACCTCTACAGCGTCAGAACCGGTGAGTGCAGAAATGTCGATTCCGGCCAGCAGTGCACCCAACTCCGGACCCGGCGCTATCTCGGCCAGGCTCACGGGAAGCAATTGCCGCACCATCACAAGCCGAACGCTACAAGGCAGGTCTGACAGTCTCGGCCATCCAACCCAGCAGCCCGGACACAATCCCACGACGAGGATTACGCCACCAGCGAAACACCACAGCACCGGCCCGAATGATAAGGGACCCGCTAGTCAGGAGCAAAAACAGTGTTCCCCGGAGGCGACGAACCCGGTGATGCTCACCATAAAGCGGATCGACGGCCTGGGCACCGCGATCCTGCATTCCGGCGGGCGCCTGTCCGACGCTACGACGTGATGGCGGCGATCTGGTCAACAAGCGTGGCCCACTAGCGGCGGGTCACGGCAATCGTCGGCCCTGTCCCGCGGTCCTTGCTGTCCCGGATCTGGACGAAGTCGGGTTGGGCGAAGTTGATCTCGACGCAGTTGGCGTTGGCGGAGCTGTGACTGCTCTTGCGCCACCCGGCTGGCGCGGGGTCCACGCCCGGGCCTGGGCGTGTGTCGCGGGATCACCAGCACCGTCACGTTGGGCTGGGTGGTGGCGGCCTCGATCAGCTGCAGCACCCGGTGGCGGTGCCACTGCAGGTTGATGCCCTCGCTGGCGGCATCGGTGGCGATCAGCACGCGCACCTCATCGAGTTCCGGATCGGCGGTGAACACGTTCTTCACGTGTTCCCGGTCCTGCTCGTCCTGGCCGCCGTAGAGCAGGGCCGGCCGACGCGCCGGATAGCCGGCGGCGAGCAGCCGCTCGCAGAGCCAGCGCTGGGTGTCCCGGTACTCGGTGAAGATGATCACACGTTCGGTCGACTCACCGGTCGGCGGCACGATCGGATCCAGCCAGTGGCGCAGCGCGGTGAACTTGGTGTCCGGGCGGCCTGCGCGCCGCGCGCCAGGTTCCCAGCTCTGTCAGCATCGCGTGCTCCGCAGTGGACAGTGCGGGCGCGCAGCTGCGGGCAGCGATGAGGGCGTCCTGCTCGGCCTGGGCGTAGGCGGCGGCATCTGCCAGGTCGTCGTTGGCCTCGTCGAGCCGCTCGACCAGCGGCCGCAGCACTCGCTCGCTGACCGGCGCCGAGGGTGCCCGCTCCCGGTCCGTCATCGTCTTGAGGTGGACCTAGAGCGTCTCGGCAAACGCCTTGGGCGAGGAGAACATCCGTCGCTTGAGCAGGGGCGTGACGAAGTCGGCAGCGGCCTTGGCCGGCTTGCCGTCGGCTGATGACCGGCGACTGGCTGCATAGCGGTTGAGCAGCTGGTGAGCGTGGCGTTCGGACTCGGAGTAGCTGACCTCCAGGTAGTCGAGGTTGCGCTGCGGGAACCGGGGCGTGCCGTCCCACCGCGGCGGGAGGTCCCTCTTGAGCCGGCGCACCATGACCCGGGCCAGCTGGTATTCAGGGGGCTTGACACCGCGAATGAAGCGCTGATCGTCCAGCAGCTCCAACAGCGCGGTGAACGACTCCAGATAGCCATTGTGCGGAGTGGCGGTTGCCCTGACAGCCTCGTCCTGGAGGACCGTTGACCGTTCCCGACCCGACCAATCCCTACCCGCTGGCTGCCCACCCACGCTACTGCGTGTTCCTGCGGCCCACCATTACCTCCGCGAAGGTCAGCGTCGGCGCGTACACCTACTACGACGCCTCGAAAGACACCGGGAGCTTCGAGGATGAGCGCGTGCTCTACGGCTTCGGCTCGGAACGGCTGCTGATCGGCAAGTTCTGCGCGATCGCGGCCGGATGCGCTTCGTCATGGCCGCCGCTAATCACCTGAATAGCGGACTGGCCCACCCCGGCCGAGATCGCCGAGCACATCCATCCGTCGGTGGCCGGCCGGGCGGCGTGGTGGGATGAAGCCCGTGGGCGTGACGGTGGTGGGCAGCGTCAACCTCGATCTGGTGGCCGCACTGCCGCGGTTACCCGGACCAGGTGAGACCCTCACCGCTGCCGGGTTTACCCGGGTACCCGGAGGCAAGGGCGCCAACCAGGCACTGGCTGTGCACCGCCTCGGGTTACCAGTGCAGCTGATCGCCGCGGTGGGTGCCGACCCGGAGGCCGACACCGCGCTGGAGGTGTTACGCCGCGAAGGCGTGGATTTAGACCGGCTACAGAGGGTCACCGAGCCGACCGGGCTGGCGCTGATCACCGTCGACGCTGCGGGCGAGACCACCATCGTCGTGGTACCCGGCGCCAACGCAGCACTTCAGGTGCGAGCACACGACGTGGCCGGCGCCGAAGCGGTGCTCACCGTGCTGGAGGTGCCCGAACAGGCAGTAACCGCCGCTGCCCGACACGCCACCGGGCTGTTCGTGCTCAACGCGTCGCCAACCCGCGCGGTCCCGACCGACGTGCTGCGGCGTGCCGATTTGGTGGTGGTCAATCGTGGCGAATACGCCGCGCTACCCGCTTTGCACGCTGCCCGAGCCGTTGCCATCACCGACGGACCGCGCGGTGCGGTGCTGCTTCGCGGGGGCATCGAAGTCGCGGCCGCGGTCCCTCCGTCGGTCAACGCCGTGGATGGCACCGCTGCCGGTGATGCGTTCATCGGCGCTGCGGTAGCAGGTCTACTGCGCGGACTGCCCGATGCCGAGTTGCTCGCCCGGGCCTGCGCTGCAGGCGCGCTGGCGGTGACCCGGCCCGGTGCTCAGCCGTCCCTGCCGACCTCCGCCGAGATCGACGAGGTGCTTGCCCGGTGACCGTACCGATGATCATAGATACCGACCCAGGGGTGGACGATGCGGTGGCGCTGATGCTGGCCGCAGCCAGCCCGGAGGTGCAGCTGCTTGCCGTGACCACAGTGTTCGGCAACGCCGGCGTGGAGGTCACCACCGCCAACGCGCTGCGGCTGCGGACCCTGGCCGGGCTCGGTAATCTGCCGGTGGCCGCCGGTGCCGCCCGGCCGCTGGTGTACCCACCACCGCGGCGGACCGATCGCTGGCACGGTCGAGATGGCTTGGGCGGGCACGCCGACCTGCTACCGGAACCCAGCGGACCGGTCAATGCTCTCGGCGCGGTGCCACTGATGGCCACTCTGCTACGTGGCGCGGTGGCCCCCGTGACGCTGGTGGCCATCGGACCGCTGACCAACATCGCGCTACTGCTGGCCGTACATCCCGAGGTCAAACCCCGGATCGGCCGCGTCGTGATCATGGGTGGCAACCTCGGTGGTGCACCAGCCGAGTTCAACATCAGTTCCGATCCCGAAGCCGCCCACCGGGTGCTCGGCGAGGAGGACGTGGCGACCACCCTGGTGCCCTGGAACCTGACCCAGCGAGCGACGGTCGACGGTGGCTGGCTTGCGGAGCTGGCGGCGGCCGGACCGCGCTGCGCGGCGTTGGCCGGCATCATCGGACAGTGTCGGCAACAGCGCTCGACACCGGTGGCGCTGCACGACCCGTTGGCTGTGCTGGAAGCCACCGTGTCCGGCACGCTGACCACGAACCCCATGGCCCTTCAGGTGGTCTGCGACCACGGACCCGACCGCGGTGCCGTGCAGCCCGGCGACGGTCCCGGACGCCCCGTGCAGGTGGCGTGCGACGCCGACCTGACGTCGATCAACGCGATGATCCTGCACCGACTTCGAGCTCTGCGGTGATGCCGGACGATCGCCGCGCCCGCAGCCGCAGTATCCCCACGGCTAGCAGCACCCCGAGGACGCCGCCCGCCGTGTTGTGCACGAGATCGCGGAGCTGACACTCGCCACCGCCGGTAGCTCCCTGGACGAATTCAGCGAACCCGCTGACGAGCGCGCTGGATGTCACGATGAGCACCGGGCGACGAGTCGCCAGCGTTCCGAATACCGCGAAGGGCACCAGCATCGCCACGTTGAGCTGCTCGTAGAGATGCGCCAACGACAGGCTACCGACCGAACACTCGCGCAACGTCGTCAACGGGTTGAGGCCGCCCACGGAGAAGTGCCCGAACGGCCGCACCACGGTCAGCGCCAATACCAGCGCCAGAGCGCAGCCAGCAAGCATCGCCGGTACCTGAGCCCAACCCCGACGCGGCGCCAGCCACCAGGCTAACCCGCCGAGGAGGATGGCTGCCGGAATGAAAGCGGCGGGCACCTCGAGATGATGCAACAGGATGTTGAGCAGGTTGTGCGGGTTGAGGTCCGGTCCGTCCGACACCCCGCGCACGCTAGCCCAGGCGGCGCGCTGCCCGATGGGCCACCTCACCTATTGGCGGTGAAGGCCCCGAAGGCGGTGGTGACGACGAACAGAATGATCCCGACGACGAATAGCCACAACAGACCCTTGATGGCGATCCCGATGCACGCGACGATCAGCCAGATGACGAGCAGCGCGACGATGAGACCTACCATGATGGCCTTCCCCTCCACGGTCCAGGCCGCGTGCAGCCCGGTTCACTGGTGATGCTACTCACAGCGATCACTTTACTACATCCGTGGGGGCTACTGAGTAGCCGCGCGGTAGGCGAAGTAGCGCTGCCCGGAACGGCGTAGCACCAGATCGACGCCGAACGTCTTCGACAGGTTGTCCCGGGTCAGCACGGCACCAAGCAGACCCTGGGCGACCACCTCACCGTCGCGCATCAGCATCGCGTGGGTGAACCCGGGAGGGATCTCCTCGACGTGGTGGGTCACCAGCACCGTTGCGGGGGCGTCCGGATCGGCGGCCAAGGTGGCCAGCCGGCTCAGCAAATCCTCCCGCCCGCCCAGGTCCAGCCCAGCTGCGGGCTCGTCGAGCAACAGCAGCTCCGGATCGGTCATCAATGCCCTGGCGATCAGCACCCGCTTGCGTTCTCCTTCGGACAGGGTGCCGAAGCGGCGCTGCGCCATCCCCTCCATCCCGAGAGTCGCCAACAGCCCGCTAGCCCGTGCACTGTCGACGTCCTCGTAGCGTTCGCGCCACCGTCCGAGCACCGCGTAGCCGGCACTGACCACGAGGTCGGTCACCACCTCGTCACCGGGGATCCGGGACGCCAGCGCCGCTGAGGAGAACCCGATCCGTGGACGGAGCCCGAACACATCGGTGCGACCAATCCGTTCCCCAAGGACGTGCACCAGCCCGCAGGTCGGGTGCAGCTCGGTCGCGGCCAACCGCAGCAGAGTGGTCTTGCCGGCGCCGTTGGGTCCCAGAACGACCCACTTCTCGTCCAGCTCTACCCGCCAGTCCACCCGGTGGAGCAGCGTGGCAGCGCCGCGCCGAACGCCTACGCCGTCCATCCGGACGACGAGATCGGCGTCGCTGTCAGGTGGTGTCTGATCCCCCGCGTTCACCCCGCCATTGTGCTGATCGGAACAGTGCGGCTGCCGATTGGTCCAGCCACTGTCGGACCGGCCAGGCAGGATGACTGTCCATGAGCCGCCCGCAAGTTGGTCGACCATTCCCGCTCGGCGCACATGCCGAGGGCGGCGGGGTGCGCTTCGCGGTGGCTTCCTCGGTCGCCGAGGCGGTTGAGGTCTGCCTGCTGTCCACGGATGGCGGGGAGCTGCGGGTGCCGCTGCCGGAACACACCTTCGGGGTGTGGCACGGGCTGCTGACCGGGGTGGGCCCCGGGCAGCGCTACGGCTACCGGGTGCACGGGGCGTGGGACCCTCCGCGTGGGCTCCGGTGTAACCCTGCCAAGTTACTGATCGACCCCTATACGCTGCGGATCGAGGGCAGCGTGACTGATCTGCGGGCCGCGCTGGGCTACCAGGGCGATCCCGCCGGCCCACGCAGCCTCATCGACTCGCGAGGCAGCGTCCCGGTATCGGTGGTCACTGCCCGTGGCGGCCCGGACACCGGAACCCGGCCCGACGTGCCGTGGGAGCAAACGGTGCTTTACGAGCTGCACGTACGCGGCTTCACCCGTACCCATCCGGAGGTTCCCCCCAAGCACCGTGGCACCTATCTGGGGCTAGCCCACCCTGCGGTGACCTCCTATCTCACCGATCTGGGTATCACGACCGTGGAACTGCTGCCGGTATCCGCGTTCTGCCCAGAGCCGCTGCTGCTGCGCGCAGGGCTGACGAACTACTGGGGCTACTCGCCGCTGGCCCTGCTCGCGGTGCATCCGGGATACGCCGCAGTGCCCGGCGAGGAGGTGGCGGAGTTCCGCACGATGGTGGCCGCGCTGCACGCCGCGGGCCTGGAGGTCATCGTCGACGTGGTGGCCAACCACACCTGTGAGGGTGACGTGACTGG
Organism: Pseudonocardiales bacterium; assembly: GCA_023252195.1. Classification (GTDB taxonomy): domain Bacteria; phylum Actinomycetota; class Actinomycetes; order Mycobacteriales; family Pseudonocardiaceae. Next base: position 55,035 of record JAHEXI010000002.1, on the reverse strand, counting down.
GCCCACCCTGGCCTACCGGGGGTTGGACGCGCCCGCCTACTACCTCCGCCAGGACCTCACCGGGTGCGGCAACACCCTCAACAGTGGCTCGCCCATGGTGGTTGCTCTGGTCACCGACGCGCTGCGGTACTGGGCCGGCGAGCTGGGCGTCGACGGGTTCCGCCTCGATCTGGCCAGCGTGCTGGGGCGCCCCCGGGGCGGACCGTTCGACCCGGCCGCCCCCCTACTCACAGCGATCGCCTCTGATCCGCTGCTGCGCACCCGCAAGCTCATCGCCGAGCCGTGGGACGCCACTCGCGACGGCTACCAGGTCGGTGGGTTCGGTGTGCATTTCAGTGAGTGGAACGGCAGCTACCGCGACGTCGTGCGGGACTTCTGGCGTGGCGTTCCCGGCGTCAGCCAGCTCGCCTCCCGGCTGGCGGGCAGCTCGGACCTCTACGCGGCAAGTGGCCGGCGGCCGTGGGCATCGATCAACCTCGTCACCGCGCACGACGGGTTCACGCTGCGGGATCTGGTCTCCTACAACCGCAAGCACAACGAGGCCAACGGTGAGTGCGGCGCCGACGGCACCGATGACAACCGTTCCTGGAACTGCGGCGTCGAGGGCCACACCGAGGATCCGGCGGTGCGCCAGCTGCGCGCGCGCCAGGCGCGCAACCTGTTGGCCACCCTGGTGCTGTCCACCGGCACGCCCATGTTGCTGGCTGGTGACGAACGCTGGCGCACCCAGGGCGGCAACAACAATCCCTACCGGCTCGACGACGAGACGTCCTGGCTGGCCTGGTTCGCCGATCCGGACAGCGAGATGATGACCGCTTTCACTCGCCGCCTGATCGCGCTGCGCACCACGACACCCGCGTTGCGCCAACCGGAGTTCTTCGAGGGTCGCACCACTCCTGGCGGCACGCCCGACCTGGTCTGGTTGCATCCCGACGGGCGCCCCATGGAGCTCGGCGACTGGCAAGACGGCGATCTTCGGACGCTCAGCATGTGGATCGACGGCACCGACGTGCGGTCCCACCCGCCACCGCCGGTCACTGATTCGTGGCTGCTGGTGCTGCACGCCGGTGCCCACCCGATCATGGTCACGCTGCCGGATCGGGAGTACGGCGAGCGGTATGAACCGGTGCTGGACACCGGATCCCCGGACGGCGTGCCCACCCATCCGCGAAGCCGGCGCCCGGGGACCCGGATGACAGTCCCCGCCCGAAGCCTGCTGCTCTTCCGCGCCGTCCGCGGGTAATCCCAAACCCGCGTGATCACGATCTGTGTGACTTCCGCGACACAGCGTGTCGTCCTGGAAGCACAAACCGTGATCAGTCCCGAAGGGCCTCGCGAATCTCGGCTACCACGGCCTGCGGCCGCGACATCAGGTCGTGCCAGGTGAAGCGCAACACCGTCCACCCCGCCAGCACCAGTGCGTTCTGCCGGCGCCGATCGTGGGCGAACCGGTCGACGTCGGAGTGCCATGCCCAGCCATCAACTTCGACGGCCAGCCGGCGCGCCACGAAGGCGACGTCGATCCAGTACTCGGCTCCGGACAGTACCGCCAGGTGGTTGGCCACCCAGCCGTCGATCCGAGCACCTCGGAGCAGCCGGTGCAGGATCCGTTCGGCATCCGAGCTAGCTCCATCTGCCGCCTGCCGCAGTACCTTCCCCAGCCACGGCGATCCGTGCCTGCCAGATGATCGGCAGTACGCGTCGTGCAGTTCGGCGAACGACACCCGGCACTGCAACGCCTGATCGACCAGCGGCCGCCCGGAGTCGCTACCCAGTGCCGCCGCCGCGTCGAGGACGGTGAGCGGCAGCGCGGTCACCGGCAGCTCGCGCAACACGATCAGATCCGGCGGATCGAGGTTCCGGCGGCGCACCGCCACCCCGGCCGCGAGGCGAGGAGATCGCGCCCGGGGCACGGTCACCTCAGCGGCGCCGGGTGCGCAGTCCCGTAGGCCCCACCACCAGGCTGCCGTCAATCCGCTCGCCACGGCGCCCGAACCCGCCCACGCCACGGCCGCCCGCGTGCAAGCCTGCTGGTCAGGTTCGCGACGCCCGACCAGATAGACTCCTGGATGAAGCGTGATCCACCGTCCGATGCGGACCCGATGCTGCACCTGCGGGAACGTCAGCCCGCCGCGCAATGCCTGGTCCCGGGTCAGCACTCCGTCGTGCGAATCCGCGAGTTCCTCGATCAACATGAGCGCGAGCATCGCCGAATCAGCGACCGCCCGAAGCGTCCGTGCACTCGCGCTGTGGACAGCACCCTGGGTGTGGACAGCCCACCCCAGTGATCACGGTTTGTGTGTCACGGACGACACGGCATGTCGTCCTGGACACACAAACCGTGATCAAGGGCTCAGGTGGCCAGGTGGAGGAGGCCGAACTCGGCTGGGACAGCCATCAGCGGGTGTTGCGGCAGGACGCGTACCGTGTATCCGACCAATCCGGCGTGCGGCAGCCGTAACGTCGCCTCGAATCGGTCGCTGTCGCCATCCGCTTCGCCAGCCGGCTGCATGGTCACCACCAACGGGTCCTGCAACTCCTCCCGGTCGTCCACCCGCCCGACCACGACCTGGACGTCGACGTCGCACGGCTTCAGCCCGGCCAACACGACCGCCGCGCGGACCGTCATCTCCGAGCCCAGCTCCGGCGTGTCCGGCAGGCCGGAAATGTCCACCTGCGCCACCCGGACCCGAGGCCAGGCCGCGCCGACCCGCAACCGGTATCGCGCTAGCTCGCGGGCCCCAGCGAAGGAGTCGGCGCGCACTGCTGCCGCCGAGCCGGCGGCCGGCGCGTAGAGCCGCTCTACGTACTCCTGCACCATCCGGCAGGCTTGGACCTGCGGGCGCAACGTGGCCAGGGTGTGCCGCACCATGGTCACCCAGCTGGTCGGCACGCCGTCGGCGCCCCGGTCGTAGAACTCGGGGACGAGGTGCGTTGCGATCAGCTCGTAAAGCGCGTTGGCTTCCAGGGTGTCACGCCGCTCCGGATTCTCGACGCCGTCGGCAGTCGGGATGGCCCAGCCGTTGCGGCCGTCGTAGAGCTCATCCCACCAGCCGTCCCGGATGGACAGGTTCAACCCACCGTTGAGTGCGGACTTCATCCCCGAGGTGCCGCACGCCTCCAACGGCCGCAGGGGGTTGTTCAGCCACACGTCGCAGCCCCAGTACAGGTACCGGGCCATCGACATGTCGTAGTCGGGCAGGAACGCTATCCGGTGCCGCACGTCCGGCGAGTCGGCAAACTGCACCACCTGCTGGATCAGCGCCTTGCCACCATCGTCCGCTGGGTGCGACTTGCCGGCGATGATCAACTGCACCGGGCGCTGTGGATCCAGCAGCAAGGCCCGGAGCCGTTCGGGGTCGCGCAACATCAAGGTGAGCCGCTTGTAGGTGGGCACCCGGCGGGCGAAACCCATCGTGAGCACCTGGGGATCGAAGATCCGCGATGTCCAGCCCAGCTCCGGCGCGGAGGCACCGCGCTCCAACCACGCGGCCCGGACCCGCCGGCGCACGTCTTCCACCAGTTTGGCGCGCAGTACGCAGCGAAGGTCCCACAGAACTGAGTCAGGCGCCGACAGGGCCGCATTGCCATCGTCGGACTCGCCGAGCACACCGGCGAGCTCGCGCGCCGCCCAGGTCGGGCCGTGCACCCCGTTGGTGACCGATCCGATCGGCACCTCCTCGACGTCGAACTGTGGCCACAACCCACGGAACATCGCCCGGGACACCGCACCATGCAGTTGCGAGACGCCGTTGGCGCGCTGGGCCAGACGTAGCCCCATGTGCGCCATGTTGAACATCCCGCCGTGGTCCTCGGCACCCAACGCCAGCACCCGGTTGACGTCGACGCCAGGCAGCAGCGCAGCGCCGTTCGAGGACCCAGCGCTGGATGATCCGACGAAGTGGTGGCGCACCAGGTCGACCGGGAAGCGGTCGATCCCGGCGGGCACCGGGGTGTGCGTGGTGAATACGGTGCCGGCACGCACCGCAGCCAAGGCCTCGTCAAAATTCAGCCCGTCGTCGGTGATCAGCTCACGGATCCGTTCCAGGCCGAGAAAGCCTGCGTGACCCTCGTTGGTGTGGAACACCTCAGGTTCGGGATGGCCGGTGAGCTGGCAGAACATCCGCACCGCACGGACTCCGCCGATCCCGGCAAGGATCTCCTGGGTGATCCGGTGGTCCTGGTCGCCGCCGTAGAGCCGGTCGGTGACCCCGCGCAGGTCATCCGGATTGTCCTCTATATCTGAGTCCAGCAGCAGCAACGGAACCCGCCCGATGTCAGCCCGCCAGATTCGCGCGCTCAGCACCCGTCCGCAGGGCACGTTGACTCCCACCAGCAGCGGCGCGCCGGCGGCGTCGACCAGCAGGTGCAGCGGCAGACCCTGCGGATCCAGGACTGGGTAATGCTCCAGCTGCCAACCGTCCAGCGACAACGACTGGCGGAAGTAGCCCGAGCCGTAGAGCAGACCGACGCCTATCAGCGGCACCCCCAGGTCTGAGGCCGCCTTGAGGTGGTCGCCCGCCAGCACGCCCAGGCCACCGGAGTAGAACGGCAGCACCTCGGAGACGCCGAACTCCATGGAGAAGTAGGCGATCGCCGCCGGCAGTGCTTCCGCGCGCTGCTGGTACCACCGGGGATCGTCAAGGTAACGGCGCAGATCGTCAGCCAGCGCGTGGGTGCGGGCCACCACCGTCTCGTCGGCGGCCAGCGTTGTGAGCCGACGGGTCGGAATCTCACCGAGCAGCCGCATCGGATCCCCGTTGACGGCGGCCCACGTTCCCTCGTCCAGGGAGGCGAACAAGTCCTGGGTCGGCGGGTGCCAGCTCCACCGCAGATTGGCGGCCAACGTCTCCAGGGCTGCCAGCGGTCCCGGCAGCTGGGCCCGGACGATGAACCGGCGCAGTGCTCTCATGGGCGGACTTTATCCGGCCGTCCCCCGCGCTGGCGGCGACGTGGGTGGTCACGAGTGTCACACCCGGCGCGCACCGGAGGCCCGATCCCGGCAGACTAGGGACCGGGGATAGGACCGAGGGAAAAGGGGCGGCAGCGGTGAGTGGTCGGATCGCCATCGATGATGTGACGCCCGCGGTCTCGTGCGGGAGATATCCTAGCAAAGCGGTCGTTGGCGAACACATTCCGATCTGCGCCACGGTCTGGCGCGAGGGCCACGACGCGGTGGGCGCCACGGTGGTCTGGCGCGGTCCGGGCAACGGGTCGGGCAGCCAGGCCCGGATGCAGCCAGGGCCGCCGGGCCTTGACCAGTTCACCGCGACCGTGGTGGCTGACCAGGTGGGTTGGTGGAATTTCCGGGTGGATGGCTGGGCCGATCCCTGGGAGACCTGGCGGCACGCGATCAAGGTGAAGATCGGCGCCGGCCAGACCGTATCCGAGTTGGAGAATGACCTGATCACAGGCGCCCGGTTGCTGGAGCGAGCGGCTCGCCGGCCCGGCCAGCAGGCTCACCGAACGACGATGAGCACCGCAGCGGTGACGTTGCGGGACGTCGAGCTGCCGCTGTCCGAGCGGGTCGGACCGGCACTCGGCGAGCCGGTGATCGACGTTCTCATCGCCGACCCACTGCGTGATCTGATCACCAAGGGCGGTTCGCACAAGGTGTGGGTGGATCGCCCTCGCGCCCTGTTCAGCTCCTGGTATGAGTTCTTCCCCCGATCCACCGGCGGCTGGGACTCCCATGACAACCCGGTACACGGAACCTTCGCGACCGCCATCGGTGAGCTGGACCGGATCGCCAAGATGGGCTTCGACGTGGTGTACCTGCCGCCGATCCACCCGATCGGCGAGGTGAACCGCAAGGGCGCCAACAACACCATGCATGCCGGACCCGACGATGTCGGTTCGCCCTGGGCGATCGGCTCGGTCGAGGGCGGGCACGACACGGTGCATCCCCGGCTGGGTACATTCGAGGACTTCGAGGCCCTCGTCGCCAGGGCCGGCGAGCTCGGTATGGAGGTCGCTCTGGATTACGCACTCCAATGTGCGCCGGATCACCCGTGGGCCAAGGAGCACCAGGAGTGGTTCACCACTCGCCCGGACGGGACGATCGCCTACGCGGAGAACCCACCAAAGCGCTATCAGGACATCTACCCGCTCAACTTCGATTCCGACCCTCGCGGCAGCTATCTGGAGATGCTGCGGGTGCTGCTGTTCTGGGTAGAGCGCGGGGTGCGAATCTTCCGGGTGGACAATCCGCACACCAAGCCGCCGGACTTCTGGCAGTGGCTGATCTGGCAAGTCAAGGACCGCCACCCGGATGTGCTTTTCCTAGCCGAGGCATTCACCCGGCCGGCCCGGCTCTACGGGCTGGCCCGGCTTGGGTTTACCCAGTCCTACACGTACTTCACCTGGCGCACCGATAAAGAGGAGCTCACCGAGTACGCGACCGAGCTGGCCTCCCGAGCGGACGAAATGCGACCGAACTTTTTCGTCAACACCCCGGACATCCTGCACGAGTCACTACAGCAGGGCGGCCCCGGTATGTTCGCCATTCGGGCCGCGCTGGCCGCCACGCTGTCTCCCTCCTGGGGTGTCTACTCCGGCTTTGAGCTGTTCGAGAACACCGCGGTGGCGCCGGGCAGTGAAGAATACCTGGACAGCGAGAAATACCAGCTGCGCCCCCGGGACTTCGCCGGCGCGTTAGCTCAAGGACGATCGCTGGAACCGTGGATAACCCAGCTCAACGCAATCCGGCGGGCGCATCCAGCCCTGCAGCAGCTACGCAACCTGCGGTTTCATTTAGTGAGCAGCGAGTCCCTGCTCGCGTATTCCAAGACCGATCCAGCCACCGGCGACACGGTGATCTGCGTGGTCACCCTGGAGCCGTTCAACACCGTGAGCGGGATGGTCTGGCTGGACATGCCGGCACTGGGCCTGAAGGCTCAGGAGCGGTTCCGCGTCTACGACGAGGTCAGCGGCGAGACCTACGACTGGGGGCAGGCCAACTTCGTGCAGCTGCAACCCTGGCTGGCGGTGGCCCACATCCTCGTGCGTGCGTAACAGTGTTCCAGCACTTAATGCCACTCACGAGCAGTGCCAGCCGTAGGGTGGCACTGTGAACGTAACGACTGAGTTCGACGCTGCCGCGGCCACCTACGACCGGCTGGTCGGCGCGAGCCCGGGCTACTACAGCAACCTGTCCCGGTCCGCCCGCCGGATGCGGATTCCGGGCAACGGTGCCGGGCTGCACCTGCTGGACCTTGGTTGCGGCACCGGGGCGTCGACCTTGGCACTGCTCGCGGCCGCGCCACAGGCCAGGATCACCGCGGTGGACGCATCGGCCGGCATGCTCGCTCAGGCCCGGCAGGCCGACTGGCCAGCACGGGTGTCGTTCGTCCACGCCCGGGCCGAGGAGCTCGCCGACGCCGGGGTGCACGGACCGTTCGACGGCATCTTCGCCGCATACCTGGTGCGCAACCTGCCCGATCCGGACCCGGTGTTGGCCCGGCTGTGCGATCAGCTGGCGCCAGGGGCGCCGCTGGGGGTGCACGACTACGCACTCGACGGTCGGGCGCGCAGCGCTGCGATCTGGACCGCGGTGTGCTGGAGCGTGATCATCCCGGCCGGCAAGGTGGTCACCGGCCGGGCTGCGCTGTACCGGTACCTGTGGCGCAGTGTGCTGCGTTTCGACACCGTCGACGCGCTGGCTGCGCGGTTGCGCGGGCACGGCCTGGTCGACACCCGGATCGAGACGATGCCGGGTTGGGAACGCGGCATCGTGCACACCGTCGTGGCCCGGCGGCCGGCGTGACGTCACAAGGCGGCAACGGGAAACGGCCGGGCCGGGACCGCCGGGCCGTACTGCACCCGCCACGTGCTGGTCGGCTACGGCCGCAGGGACAGCCTCCCCGGGTCGCCGTCGTGGGCGGTGGGATCGCCGGCATCGCGGCCGCGGTGGCGCTGGCCGAACGCAGCGTGGAAGTGCAGCTGCTGGAGCGGGAGCCGCAGCTCGGCGGCCGGTTGCGCGGCTGGCCGATCATGCTGGCCGATGGATCCCCAGCCACGATGAGTCGCGGGTTTCACGCCTTCTTCCGGCAGTACTACAACTTGCGGGCGCTGCTACGCCGGGCCGATCCGTTGGGTCGAGCGCTGGTGCCGATGACGGATTATCCGCTGATCGACGCCGACGGCCACCGCGACACCTTCCAGGGTCTGCCACGCACGCCACCGTGGAACGCGCTGGCCTTCGCGCTGCTCAGCCCCACGTTCCAGTGGCGGGACCTGGTCACCCGGATCGATCCCGTGGCGGCACTGCCGCTGGTGGACGTGTCGGTGCCGGAGATCTACCGGCGGTTGGACAACCAGGACGCGATGACGTTTCTGGAGCGGGTGCGCTTCCCGGATGCGGCCCGGCACCTGGCGTTCTCGGTGTTCTCCCGCAGTTTCTTCGCCGATCCCCGGGAGCTGTCGGCGGCCGAGTTGGCCACGATGTTCCACATCTATTTCCTGGGCTCGGCCGAGGGCCTGGTGTTCGACGTGACCCCCGAGCCGTTCCCGCAGGCATTGTGGGACCCGATGGGCGGTTACCTGGCCGAGATCGGCGTGACGGTGCGCGCCGGGGTGACCGTCGAGCAGGTAGCTGTCGGGCGCGAGCGTCGATTCGCCGTCCACGCCGGCGGGAACAGCTCGGAAGTCGACGCTGTGGTGCTCGCCGCCGATGTGACCGGGTTGCAGGCGCTGCTCGCGGCCTCACCACAGCTTGGAGGGCCGGCCTGGCGGGCGCTGATAGAGCGGTTGCGCACCGCCCCACCGTTCCTGGTGTCCCGGCTGTGGCTCGATCGACCGGTGAACCCGGAGCGGCCCGGGTTCCTCGGCACCAGCGGATTCGGGCCGCTGGACAACGTCAGCGTGCTGGAACGGTTCGAGGGTGAGGCGGCCCGATGGGCCCGGCGCACCGGGGGCTCAGTGGTGGAACTACACGCCTATGCGCTGACCGGAGACCCGCAGCAAGCCAAGCGGGCGCTCGTCGACGAGCTGCGGCGGGTGTACCCGGAGACGGCCACCGCCACGATCATCGACGAGCGCCACGAGGTAAGGGCCGACTGCCCGCTGTTCGCACCGGGGACCTTCGGCGACCGGCCCACCGTCACCACCCCCGATCCGAACGTGGTGCTCGCCGGGGACCTGACCCGGGTCGACCTCCCCGTCGCGCTGATGGAACGCGCGGCGAGCAGCGGCTTCCTCGCGGCCGACGCGCTGCTAGCACAGTGGGGGTTGCGCGGCCACCCGCTGTGGACGGTGCCGGTCCGCGGCCGACTCGCCCCGCTGCGCGCCGCCGCCGCCCGGTTCGGCTAGGCGGCCACGCTCAGCCTGGCCACCGTCCGGTGGTGCGCAGCTCGTAGCGACGTCGCGCGTAGGCCAGGTCATCACGCCACAATCGGGCGGCCGCCCAGCGCATCGCCGGGCGCATCAACGGCGCGCCGCGGCGGGCCACGGCGAAGCCGGGGCGAGGCGAGTTGGCGATGGTCGCCTCGATCACCGCGGTGCGCGGATGACCGGCGTCGTCGACCCCCAGCGGGACGGCGTGGGTCTCCACGACACTGCCGGCACCTTCGCCGTCCAGGATGTCCATCACCACGGTGCGCGGTTCGGGACAGCTGAACGCGGCCCGCACCGGCACCCCGAACCGCCGGGTGAGCCGGAACGCGACCTCGATCACGAACTGATCAGCCTGCTCGCTGGGCTCCTCAAGGACGCGGAGCCCGACGAAAGAGTACGGGTGAAACCAGCTGCCGTGCCACGGGTCGAGCCGGTTGGCGACCACGTCCTCCGGCTCGCAGCGACCGATCCCGGTGAAGACCGCATCCAGGCTGGTCTGCGGGTCAGGCCGGCGGGGCAGCACCGGTGCGGGCAGCGGATCCTCCCCGCCGACCGCGTCCAACCGCACCCAGGCCAGCACCCCGTCGTCGTGGGCCGGCAACGGGTCCCACCCCGGCACGCCGCGCGACCCGATCGCCAGGCCGTGCCAGCGGCACACCAGTTCCCCGCCCGTCACCGCGGCCCGGCACAATGGCGCGCCGAGGTGTGGACACTCCCCGGGGCCGGCGTGCAGCGCGCTGTCAGGGGTGCGCCAGGCCACTACTTCGACACCCGCGATGGTCCGCCCGAAAGGTCGATCGCCGCGGATCTCCCGGCTCCCGGCGAGCACATACCAGTTGCCCGAGGGCCTGGCCTGCGCTCGTTTCAGCGCTGCCTCGATCAACCCTGGGCGGGCATCGCGCCAGGTAGGCTGCTGCTCGGCCCAGGTCCAAGCCGGCAACCGCCGCACCGGCACCCGGTCACTCACCATCGTCGCCCAGCCTTTCCGATCACGTCCGAGCCGCCGTAGGCGTTTGACAAACGGTAGCGAACTTCCTTTTGCATTGCCGCGCTCGGACCGGTACGACTGGTGGGAGTCCCGCTAAGCAGTTCCGGCCCACGCGACAACGCTCGTTCACCCTCCCACGAAGGTCACCGCTGATGTCGTCTGCCGATCTCCGTACCGAACCCAACCCCGACCTGGAAGGAGTCCCGCATACCGGGGAGGCCGTACTGTCCGACGGCTACCTGGTAGAACCGCAAGCCGACGACTTCGACCACGCGAAGGCCGCTCCTACCGACCCGCACTGGTACAAGCGGGCGGTCTTCTACGAGGTGCTGGTGCGGGCGTTTCACGATCACGACGGCAACGGCACCGGCGACCTGATCGGGCTGACCCGCAAGCTCGACTACCTTGAGTGGCTGGGCATCGACTGCCTGTGGTTGCCGCCGTTCTACGCCTCCCCACTGCGCGACGGTGGTTACGACATCTCCGATTTCCGGGCCGTGTTACCCGAGTTCGGCACCGTTGAGGACTTCGTGGAGCTGCTCAACGAGGCGCACAAGCGAGGCATCCGGGTGATCACTGATCTGGTCATGAACCATACTTCTGACCAGCATCCCTGGTTCCAGGAGTCCCGCCGTGATCCGCAAGGACCCTACGGCGGCTTCTACGTCTGGAGTGACAAGGACACCGGCTATCCGGAAGCCCGGGTCATCTTCGTCGATACTGAGACATCGAACTGGACTTATGACCCGGTGCGCTGCCAGTTCTATTGGCACCGGTTCTTCTCGCACCAGCCCGACCTCAACTACGACAACCCTGAGGTCGGCGAGGCGATGCTCGATGTGCTGCGCTTCTGGCTGGATCTCGGTATCGATGGATTCCGGCTGGACGCGGTGCCCTACCTGTTCGAGGAGGAGGGCACCAACTGCGAGAACCTGCCCCGTACTCATGGATTCCTCAAGCGCTGCCGCAAGGTGGTTGACGACGAGTACCCCGACCGGGTGCTGCTGGCCGAGGCCAACCAATGGCCCGCTGACGTGGTGGAGTACTTCGGCGACCCCGCAGTGGGCGGCGACGAAGCGCACATGGCCTTTCATTTCCCGCTGATGCCGCGCATCTTTATGGCAGTCCGTCGGGAGTCCCGGTTCCCGATCTCGGAGATCCTGGCCCAGACTCCGGCCATCCCGTCCGGCGCCCAGTGGGGCATCTTCCTGCGCAACCACGACGAGCTGACCCTGGAAATGGTCACCGACGAGGAGCGCGACTACATGTATAGCGAGTACGTCAAGGATCCTCGGATGCGGGCGAATATCGGCATCCGTCGGCGGCTGGCGCCACTGCTGGACAACGACCGTAACCAGCTGGAGCTGTTCACTGCGTTACTGCTGTCGCTGCCCGGCTCCCCCGTGCTGTACTACGGTGACGAGATAGGGATGGGGGACAATATCTGGCTCGGCGATCGGGATGCGGTGCGCACCCCGATGCAGTGGACTCCGGACCGCAACGCGGGGTTCTCCTGCTGCGATCCGGGGCGCATATACCTGCCGGTGATCATGGATCCGGTGTACGGGTACCAGGCGATCAATGTCGAGGCACAGTCGGCCTCAACGCAGTCGCTGCTGAACTGGACGCGGCGGATGATCCAGGTGCGCCGCGAACACCCGGCCTTCGGACTGGGCGACTTCAACGAGCTCGGCTCGTCCAACCCGAGCGTGCTGGCTTACCGCCGCCACCATGTCGGCAACCACGACACCGATGACGATCTCGTCATCTGCATCAACAATCTGTCCCGCTTCCCGCAACCAGTGGAGCTCGACCTGTCCGAGTATGCGGGTGGGGTCCCGGTCGAGCTAACCGGCGGCGTGCGTTTCCCGCCGATCGGTGAGCTGCCTTATCTGCTCACGTTGCCCGGCCACGGCTTCTACTGGTTCCAGATCGTCCTGCCAGACATCGGGCGTGACGCGTGATCAGTGCTGTCGATCTGGTCGCCGACATCGCCGACGCGCTAGCGGCGGTGTTGCCCGAGCAGCGCTGGTTCAGCGGCAAGGGTCGTCCGATCCACGCGATCATCCCGCTGCGCGCGACCGATCTCGCCGGCGCAGATCCGCGGCTGGTGCATGCCGTGGTCGAGGTCGACCAGGGCGAGCTTCCCCGGGACCGCTACCAGTTCCTGTTCGGAGTCCGCAGCGACGTGCCCGAGAACCTTGGGCACGCCTGGGTGGCCGCCAGCGGTGATCAAGGGGTCTACCAGGCGGAGAACGATGTTGAGCTCGCCGTCCTACTGCTGGACCTGATGGCCCGGGGCACCGAGGTCCAAGGGCTGCGCTTCGCCACCGAGCCGGGCGTCACGCTGGATACCGAGCAGCGCTCCCGCCCGGTGGGGGCAGAGCAGTCCAACACCTCCTTGGTCTACGGCCAGACCTACATCCTCAAGCTGTTCCGCAAGGTGGCCGCAGGTCGCAACCGGGACCTCGAGATGCACCGTGCGTTGGCCGCTGTGGGGTGTCAGCACATCGCCGCGCCATTGGGCAGCATCGAAGGTCCACTGGGTACCGCCGGCGAGGCCGACACGGCCGCCTTCGGGATGCTCACCGAGTATCTGCGCAATGTCGCCGATGGCTGGGCGATGGCCACCGCGAGCGTGCGAGATCTGCTGGCGGAGAGCCTGCTCATCGAGGGCGCACCCGGCTCTGTGGAACATGCCGACCCGGCGGACGTCGGTGGTGATTTCGCCTCCGAAGCGTACCGGCTGGGCCACGTGGTGGCTACCGTGCACACCGACCTGGCCACCGCGCTGGGCAGCTCCCCGGCCCCGGCCGGGTACCTCGACATGTTGGCCGACGGTATGCACCGCAGGCTGGATGGCGTCCTGGAGCAGGTACCTGAACTGAGCCCGCACTCCGACGAGCTGCGTGCGGCGTTCGACGCGGTGCGCGGTTTTGAAGGCCCCTTGCCGGTGCAGCAGGTGCATGGTGACCTGCACCTCGGTCAAGTGCTGCGCAGCGTCACCGGCTGGGTGCTGATCGACTTCGAGGGCGAGCCGATGGTGCCACTCGCCGACCGCGATGCCCCCGCGTCTCCACTCCGTGACGTCGCCGCGATGCTGCGCTCCTTGGACTACGCCGCCAACCATCTGCCGCTGGGCGAGACCGACTCCGAGCAGCGCGCCGCGGTCGCCCTGGCCTGGAGCACCCGCAACCAGGACGCCTTCTGCGACGGCTACGCCCAAGCCGCCCCCGACCCTCGCAAGCAGGCCGTCCTGCTGCGGGCCTTCGAGCTGGACAAGGCCCTCTACGAGGTCGCCTACGAGCATGGCAACCGCCCGCTGTGGCTACCCATCCCCCTAGCCGCCATCGCCCGCCTCACCGCCGCTCACCCCTGAGATACCCCCGCCCAGCCACAGCTCTAAGCCTCCCGAACTCCACAACAGAGCTGCTCCAGAAGCTCTCCTGTGGAGTTCGGGAACCACAGAGCATTGAGCGCGTCATGCGCACAGCGATATTCAGCCCTGGCGGCATCGTAGGCGTTGAGCGCCTCGGTGAAGGTCGCGACGCAGCGGCGTGGGCCGTCCCGGCTCATCTCCAGGTCCAGCCCGTTTCGGCCACCAAGAGTGAACTCGATCATGTCAGCGTCCGGCAGGACGTGGTAGGTGATCTCACTGTTGGCGCCCACCGTTGCCCACGCGCCGATCTGCACCGACGAGCTGCTGATGTAGGTCATGTCGCTGCGCTCCCCGAGCCCGGTTTCGCCGAGTACGATCACGGCGCTACATGCGTTCCGTACAGCGAGACCGTAAACTACGTACGCAACTAAGTGCAAGGAGGTCTCGTGGCGCAGCGACAGATGAACACCGAGCGCGTCCAGGTCGCGGCGACGCTGCGTCGGATGCGTGCGGAGGCCGGCCTGACCCGGGAACGGGCCGCCGAAGTGCTGAACTGCACCACATCGAAGATCGGCGACCTGGAGACCGGCCGTTCCGGCGCGAAACCCGTCGAGCTGGCCGCGCTGCTGGATCGCTACGGCATCACCGGCGACGAGCGCAACGACCTGATGGACTTCGCCCGCCAATCGCAGATCCGCCGACCGCGGGGCGGTCACTGGGTCACGATTCCCAGCAGCCACCGTCGGTTCCTGGACCTGGAGCGCCAAGCCACCTCGGCGATCTTCTACTCCGGTGAGATCATCCACGGCCTACTCCAGACCGAAGGTTATGCCCAGGCGATGCTGCGCTGGAACAACCTGCAACCGCCCGAGGTGACGGAGCAGGTCCTGAAGCTGCGAATGGGACGCAGCTCCGTGTTGAACCGTGCCGACCGGCCGTCGCTACGACTATGGTGCGTCCTCGGGGAGGCTGCGCTGCGCTCCGGCGTCGGCGGCTCGGCGGTGATGCACGAGCAGCTCGAACACCTGATCACCATGACCACGCTGCAGGACAATGTGGTGGTTCAGGTGCTTCCGCTCGGCTCAGGGGCGCACGCGCTGATGGGTCTGACCCTGACGCTCTACGACTTCCCGCCACCCGCACCGCGAATGCTGCACTTCGATGGCTACGGTCGCGGCGCTGTGCAAGACCGGGAGGACGAGGTGTCCAACGCCACGCATACAATGGACCTGCTCCGGGCCAAGGCCCTGGGCCACGAGGAGAGCACCGAATTCATCCAGGCCCTCCTTAGCGAGCTGGAGGAGAGCTAGCACCATGCCCCGTATCGTCGGCGAGTGGTTCCTGCCGGGACGGTCGGACAACAACGCCACCTGCGTGCAGACCAAGTTCGCAGACAACGTAGTCTACGTGCGCAACAACAGGCAACCGGATGCGGGAACCGCCGTATTCGATCATTTCGAGTGGGCCGTGTTTGTCGCCAGCGTCAAAGACGGCGATTACGACGTGTAGGGGATCTCGCCTTGTTCCGCAGCCGGCGGACCCGAGGTCAGCACCCGCCGCGAATCCGGCACCGACAGCACCCTGGCCAACGTCAGCTCATCGACGGTGACGAGCGGCCCGTCGCACACCTGGTCCAGCAACTCGGCCTGTGCGGGTGCGAGGTCCGTGAGCCGGCGCAGAACTGATAGCAGCTCGCGCAGTCCTCGTGCGACCACCGGTCCGCCACAATCAGATCCAGCGGGCTGGTGACCCGCCTGCCTGGTTCCCGCTTGCGGTAGGCGAACCACTGCCGCAGCACGGGCTTGCCGCCCACCTCGTACCGCCACACTGCGGCAGGCACCGGCCGGAACCGGCTGACGCGCTGATCTCGACGCCGAGACGCTTCGCCAAAGCACTGAGCAGCTTCGTGCCACTGGCCGGCCGTCGGGCTGATACACGGGCAGGACTCGCCCGCCCCGGTTGTCGAAACAATGTTGATCGTGCAGCAAGCTACTCACGAGGACCCAGGACCCGTGGAGATCACATGCGAGTGCTGCTCGACAAAGGAAGATCTGGTCCGGATGGATCGCGGCTCGCCAGAGGTCCCGGCGCGGGAAATCGATGACCCGGGGGTCAGCCACCAGCCACTTGCGGTCGAAGCTGCGATGCAGCACTCGGCGAATCGGTTGGGTCGAGGTCGGTCTCATCAGATAAGGCGTCGAGACGGTCGCCACCAGATAGCGCGATGAGCCGGCTCGCCATGGTGCGATCCCGGGTCGCCTTCAACAACCCCGACTGTACGGCCGGATTAGGCTCGGTTAGCAGCCGACGCCAGCGCTCCCGCAACACGTCACGTTGCGCGGAGAACACCCATACGCGGTTGGCCTTAATACCCGGAGCGATCCAATCTCCTTCACCAAACCGACCAAGGGTGCGCGAAGCGCTTACTGTGGCTCACCGGCGCCCGTGCTCAGCTGCTCCCGCGCAGACCGACCAAAGATGCTTACGGCGCGGGCCAGCCAGTCCGGTGGCTCGTACATCACGAACACTCACACCTCCTCGACGGCGACACCGCAGGGTATCCACCCGCACCGACAAAATCGGGCAAGCGCGACGGGGGCTACTCGAGGTTCGGATGGTCGAAGCGGATGCAATTTGGTCATACTGAGGTGCTACCTCACTGGTATGATCTGCGCGTGACTGTAAAGAAGATCAGTATCTCGCTCGACTCCGGCGTTTTCGAACAAGCGAAGCACGCCGCTGAAGCCGAGGGCATTGCGCTGTCGGCGTGGCTCTCGCGAGCCGCGAGCGAAGCCGCCGATCTTGCGGCAGCCCAGGCCGCGCTCGCGGAGTACAACGAGGTGTACGGCGAGCCGGACGAGGAGGCCATGGCACAAGCCAGGGCGGAGCTTGAGGCGATCGGGTTCTGGAAGCCAGAGACGGCTCAGGAGAGGGATGCTCGGCTTGCGGCGCTCGCGCGTCTACGCGGCGAGGTACCTGACCAGACGCGTCGGGCCGGATGAACGGCCGCCCACAGCTGCTGCTCGACGCCGGAGCCCTGAT
Source organism: Pseudonocardiales bacterium (assembly GCA_023252195.1). Lineage (GTDB taxonomy): Bacteria > Actinomycetota > Actinomycetes > Mycobacteriales > Pseudonocardiaceae. The sequence continues at coordinate 38,293 of JAHEXI010000002.1, read as the reverse complement.
CAATGCGGAGGCACATCCGCACGGCAAGGTCATCGCAGAGTGCCAGCTTGCGTTGCTCGCACGACGTCCCGCCTTGCTGCCTGCAGTGGTCTTCGCTCAGGTCTGGCGGGCAAGCCCCCGGCAGCACGCACTGTCCAAGATCCGGCAGATGTGTCGGATCATTACCTTCACCTCAAAGACGGCTGATGACGTCGGACGTCTACTCACTCGCAGCCGGACCGCTGATGTCGTCGACGCAGCCGTGATCGTGGCCGCGATCGAGCACAATGCCGCCGTGCTCACCTCCGATCCGAAGGACCTCGCGAAGCTCGCCAGCGCCGCCGAATACCCGGTCCGCCTGCTGACGGTCTGAAACGCCTGGGGTCACATGGCGAGGGTCACCCAGCAGATGCGCCCGTAAACCGACACACTAGGAGCATGACAAACCGGGGGAAGGACGTGACCGTGCACGCGCCGGACCGCGCCAGCTCGGCACCACCGGCCGACGAGCTGCGCCGGCTGCTGGCCGGTGAGCACCACGATCCGCATTCGGTGCTCGGCGCTCATACGAATCCTGACGGCACCGCGGTGCGGGTGCTTCGCCCGCATGCCGATGAGGTGACGGTGCTCGCCGACGGCGCAGAGTACCCGTTGGAGCACAGCGCCGGGGGCCTTTTCCATGGCCTCATGCCTGCGCCTGGCGACTACCGGCTGCGGGTGCGTTACGGCGACCACAGCGTGATCAGCGATGACCCGTACCGCTGGTTGCCCACGCTGGGCGAGGTCGATCTGCACCTCGTCCGGGAAGGCCGCCACGAACGGCTGTGGGATGTGCTCGGCGCGCACCTGCGGACCTACTCCACACCGGGTGGAGTGGTGCAGGGAACCTCGTTCGCGGTGTGGGCGCCGCACGCCCGTGGGGTCCGGGTGTGCGGGGATTTCGACGGCTGGTCCGGGGTGGCCACGCCGCTGCGCTCGCTCGGTTCCAGCGGAGTGTGGGAAATCTTCCTGCCCGGCGTCGGTGCCGGCACCTGCTACAAGTTCCGCCTGTTAGGCCCCGACGGAAGATGGCATGAGAAGGCCGACCCGATGGCCCGCGCCACCGAAGTCCCGCCGAAAACAGCGTCCGTGGTGGCCAGCCCGTCGACCCACGAGTGGAGCGACGACCAGTGGCTCGCCGATCGGGCGCAGGGCCAGCCGGTGACCAAGCCGATGAGCGTCTACGAAATACATCTGGGTTCATGGAAGCAGGGGCTCGGGTATCGCGAGATGGCCCTTGAACTGGTCGAGTATTTAGGCACGACCGGGTTCACCCACGTCGAGCTGCTCCCGGTGTCCGAGCACCCCTTCGGGGGGTCCTGGGGCTACCAGGTCACCTCCTACTACGCGCCGACGTCGCGGTACGGCAGCCCGGACGACTTCCGCTACTTCGTCGACACGCTGCATGCGGCCGGGATCGGCGTGCTCATGGACTGGGTGCCCGCGCATTTCCCGCGCGATGAATGGGCACTAGCGCAATTCGATGGTGCACCGTGCTACGAACACCCCGATCCACAGCGTGCGGCGCACCCGGAATGGGGCACCCTGATCTTCGACTACGGGCGCAACGAGGTGCGCAATTTCCTGGTGGCCAATGCACTGTACTGGCTCGAGGAGTTCCATCTCGACGGGCTCCGTGTCGATGCGGTGGCGTCGATGCTCTATCTTGACTATTCCCGCAAGGCGGGCGAATGGTCGCCCAACGAGCACGGTGGACGGGAGAACCTGGACGCCGTCGCCTTCCTGCAGGAGATGAATGCCACGGTATACAAGCGACACCCAGGGGTGGTGACGATTGCCGAGGAGTCCACCGCCTGGCCCGGCGTCACCCGACCAACGCATGTGGGCGGCCTGGGATTCGGCTTCAAATGGAATATGGGCTGGATGCACGACACGCTGGGCTACGTCGGCCACGATCCGGTGCACCGTGGTTATCACCATAATTCGATGACCTTCTCGCTGATGTACGCCTGGAGCGAGAACTACGTGCTACCGCTTTCGCACGATGAGGTGGTGCACGGCAAGGGCTCGCTGTGGAACCGGATGCCCGGCGACGACTGGAACAAGGCCGCCAACCTGCGGTGCCTGTTGGCCTACATGTGGGCGCACCCCGGCAAGCAGCTGCTGTTCATGGGCGGTGAACTCGGGCAGCCCGCAGAGTGGGCGGAGAACCGGTCGCTGGACTGGAATCTGTGCCACCATCCGCTGCACGGCGGCGTGCTGCGGCTGGTCGGGGACCTCAACGCCGCCTACCGATCACACCGCGCGCTGTTCAGCCAGGACACCAACCCAGCCGGTTTCGAGTGGATCGACGCCAACGATGCCTGGGGCAACGTGTTGAGCTTCCTGCGCATGGGCGACGACGGCACGGTCCTGGCCTGCCTGGCGAATTTCGCCGGAAACCCGCACGAGAAGTACCGAGTCGGCCTACCCCGTCCAGGACGCTGGCGCGAGGTGCTCAACACCGACGCCGAAGGCTACGGCGGCTCGGGTGTGGGGAACCTCGGAGAGGTGATCGCCAGCGAGACGCCATGCCACGGACTGCCCTACTCCGCGGTGCTCCGTCTGCCACCAGCCGGAGCGCTCTGGCTTGCCCCCGCCGAAGAGAGCTGACTGTCGCGCATGTGGCTCACGGGGCGGTAGGGTGATGCCTGCCGTGGGGTAGTGATCGGTGGGTCAACGACTTGGGACAGGACCACACAGCGAGATCCGGTGATCAGGGTCGCACCTTCCCGTCATCGGCTGATCTCGGTCGCGAGTGGGCCCGCGCAATCAGCGCGACGTCTTCCGCGCCGATGTCGCTCGCCGAGATTCGGGACTACCTCGGGGATCTCGCCGAGCGGCTCGTTGCCGGACTATCCGGCGCTTCGGTGGACACCCAGGCTGCTTCCGATGTAGGTGCGCGACTCGTCGCCGGTGGCTTCACCGGTGCGCAGAGCCTGTCTCGAACGTTCGAGGTGCTCAGGGAGGCCCTGCCCGCCGCCGCGCGCGGTGCCGGGATACAGCCGAGCTGTGACCAGATCATCCAACTCCTCGGGGCGCTGGCTGCCGGCTACACGTGGGCGCTGCGCAACCTCGTCTGCGACCAGCAGGAAGAGGTCAAGCGCGCGCTGTCGTTGGCATGGCAGGACCTCGAGGGAGACCTGCGGGTCAGCGAAGCCCGGTTCCTAGAAGTCTTCGACTTCTCCCCGGTGGGTATCGCGATCACCGAGGACGACGGCCGAATCATTCAAGCCAACCGGTCGCTGGAGAAGATCCTCGGCTACTCGCGTGGCGAACTACTCGGACGTCAGCTCAGCGATCTGCCCGTAGCCAGCCACCAGCCCATCGTGGAAGAGCACTACCGGGACCTGGCAGGGGGTCGGGAATCGCGGTTCCGGGTCCGCCTCCCGCTGCGCCGGGTGGATGGCGACACCGCCTGGGTCTACCTCGCCGGCTCGGCGCAGCTCAAAACCAAGCAGGCACCCCAGCACGTCGTCACAATGGTCGAGGACATCACCGACCAGCACCTTCTCGAGCAGCGGCTGCACCACCAGACGCTGCATGACCTGCAGACCGGTCTGCCGAATCGGCAGTACTTCGTCACCCACCTGGAAAAGGTGCTCGCGCGGCTCGAGCCTCAGGCCGTGGTCACGCTGATGCACCTCGATCTAGACGGCTTCTCCACGATCAATGACGGCCTCGGGCAGCTGGCTGGTGATCAGCTGCTGGATGTGGTGGCCAGGCGGCTGGAAGCCGTGGTCGCCGGACGGCCGGCGATGCTCGCCCGACTCGGCGCAGACGAGTACGCGATCCTCATCGAACCCGAGGATTCAGCTCTGGACGTCGGAGCCTTCGCCGAGATCATCAACACCGAGCTGGCCGAACCGTTCTACATCGATGACATCGGGGTGGCGGCCACCGCAAGCATCGGGGTCGTGCAGCACCAAGTCGCCACAACGACGGCCGACGAGCTGATGCGGGCCGCCAGTGCCACGCTGCGCCGGATGCGTGGCGCAGGCAAGCGGCAGTGGGCCCTGTTCGACGCCGACGCCGACGCCGCGGACCGCGCCGAGCTCCGACTGGCCGCCGCGATGCCCGGCGCTTGGGAGACCGGCGAGCTGCGAGTGACATACCAGCCGGTGGTCACCCTGGATGGCGAACGGCTGGTGGGCATCGAAGCGGCACTGAGCTGGCGGCATCCCCAGCTTGGCGCGCTGTCTCACGCACAGTGCATGCAGGCTGCGGAGCAGACCGGTGTCGGGCACGACGTGGGCCAGTGGTTACTGCGCACTGCTGCCGAGCAGGCCATCTCGTGGCAGCGCAGCAACCCGAGCATGCCGCCGATGGCGGTCAATCTCACGCCGTCCCAGGCGCAGCACCCCGACTTGGTGCCGCGTATCACAGCAGTTCTGGATGAGACCGGCCTGGCGCCGGCTGAGCTGGAGCTGCGGGCGCCGGCGGCAGCGATTCGCACGGTCAGCGGTGAACTCGCCGGCGTTGGTGGCGCACGCGCTGAAGACAACATCCGGGAGTTGACCAAGCTCGGCGTGCGAGCCGGACTTTACGACTTCGGTGGTGGTATCGGCGCGCTGCGCTGCCTGGCAGACCTCTCGGTGTGCGTGGTGCGGATCGCCCAGCCGATATCCGACCAGGTCACCGCTGATCCATCCCGGATCCTGTCCCAAGCGGCGCAGGCGTTGGTGCACATTGTCCGTGGCGCCGGGATCGACGTGGTCGCCTTCCCGGTTGACAGCACCGAGCAGGCCGCGTGCTGGCCCTGGATCGGCGCGAACTGGGCAGTCGGCGCGCTATGGCCCCGCGTCGAGCCGTGGCTCGACGCGGGGTCGTGAGTCAGAACAACGCCCGCGCCAGGGCGCGGCGCGCTGAGGTGACCCGGGGGTCGTCGGGGGCGAAGAGCTCGAACAGCTCCACCAGGTGCGCTCTGGCCCGGTCGCAGTCGTCTCCGGTCAACCGCCGCACGGCGCCGACCAGCCGCTCGAATGCTTGTTCCGGCGCCCCGGCAGCCACCTGCACGTCGGCTGCGGCAATCTGCGCGTCGACGTCATCGGGTGCGGCGTCGGCTCTGGCCACTGCCGCGGGATCCGCGGATTCGGCCCGCGCCAGGAAGCGAACCTGGATCAGCGCGGCCCTGGCCGACACGTCAGCCGGCTCAGCATCGAGTATCTGCTGGTAGGCGGCCTCGGCCGCGGCGTAGTCACCAGCCGTCACTGCGGCTTCCGCGGCGGTGAACCGGGGATCCTCGTGCTCGGTTTCGGCCTGCCCAGCGGCAGCGCCCAGCACGGCCCGCTCGGCGGCCCCGATACCGGGCAGTTTGTCACGTAGTGCGTCGAGCAGCGAAGCGATCCACTGCCGCAATTGCGGCTCCGGCTGGACGCCGGCGAAGGCGTCGACCGGCTGACCGCCAGCGATAGCGATGACGGTGGGGATGGACTGGACGCCGAAGAGCTCGGCTATCCGCGGGTTGGCGTCGACGTCGATTTTGGCCAGCAGCCACACCCCGCCGGCCGCTTCGGCGAGCCGTTCGAGCATCGGCGACAGCTGCTTACAGGGACCGCACCACGTCGCCCACAGGTCGACTAACACCGGTACCTGCATGGAACGGTCGACGACATCGGTCTGAAAGCTCTGCTCGGTGACATCGAGCACCCACGTGCCGTCCGGGCTCGCCTGCGGCGCACCGCCCGGGGCACCACGGGGTCCCGCCGGATCGGTCCGCGCCTTGAGCACCGACAGATCGACGGCGCCGGACAGGGCTGGGGTCTGCTTGGTTTGCTGGGGATTAGGCCTGCTCACGCCCCTATCCTGGCATGGATCCCATCCTGGGTATCCAGGGCCAGGCTCAGAACCGGGCCGGCTCCCGGTACTCACCCCACTGAGCCTTCAGCGCACTGCAGATCTCACCGAGCGTGGCCTCAACTCGCGCCGCGTCGAGCATCGGCTCGATGAGGTTGCCGCCTCCGCTGGCTACCATCATCATGGCCGCCAGAGCCCGGTCGACGGCGGTCTGATCACGCTGCGCGCGGCGCCGGGCCAGCAACTGGGTCTGTCGGCGTTCCACCTCCGGGCTGACCCGAAGGATTTCCAGCTCATCAGTGACCGACTGGGTGGCAGTGTTCACCCCGACGATCTTCTTGTCGCCCTTCTCCAGCGCGTGCTGGTAGGCAAACGCCGCGTCGGCGATCTCGCCGGTGAACCAACCGTCCTCAATGCCGCGCAGGATGCCGGACGTCATCTCCCCGATCGGGTGCTGGCCCGAGGGCACCGTGGCCACAGCCATGTCCTTGATCCGGTCGAAGATACGCTCGGCGTCGGCCTCGATCCGGTCGGTCAGTGCCTCGACATACCAGGAGCCGCCCAGCGGGTCGGCCACGTTGGCCACCCCGGACTCCTCCATGATCACCTGCTGGGTGCGCAGGGCGATCTCCGCGGCCCGCTCCGATGGCAGTGCGAGAGTCTCGTCCAGAGCGTTGGTGTGCATCGAGTTCGTTCCGCCGAGCACCCCGGCGAGCGCCTCGATCGTGGTACGCACGACGTTGTTGTAGGGCTGCTGGGCGGTGAGCGAGACGCCTGCGGTCTGAGTGTGAAAACGCATCCATTGCGCCTTGTCGCTGGTGGCGCCGTAGCAGTCGCGCATCCAGCGAGCCCAGATCCGGCGGGCAGCGCGCAGCTTTGCGATCTCTTCGAAGAAATCCACGTGGGCGTCGAAGAAGAAGGTCAGGCCGCTGGCGAAACGGTCGACGTCGAGCCCGCGGGAGCGGCCCAGTTCGACGTACCCGAAGCCATCGGCGAGAGTGAAGGCCAACTCCTGCGCGGCGGTCGCGCCGGCTTCCCTGATGTGGTACCCGGAGATCGATAACGGCTTGTAGGCCGGAATCTGTTCCGTACAGTACTCCATCAGGTCCCCAATGAGACGTAAGTGCGGTTGCGGGGGGAACAACCACTCCTTCTGGGCGATGTACTCCTTGAAGATGTCGGTCTGCAGGGTGCCGTTGAGCTTGCCGATATCGGCGCCCTGTCTTTCAGCGGCGACCAGGTACATGCAGAACATCGGCACCGCGGGGCCCGAGATCGTCATCGACGTGGTGACCTGTCCTAAGGGGATACCCTCGAACAGGACACCCAGATCGGCGGCGCTGTCGATCGCCACGCCGCAGTGCCCGACCTCACCGAGGCTGTGCGGATCGTCGGAGTCGCGGCCCATCAGGGTAGGCATGTCGAAGGCGACTGACAGCCCGCCCCCGCCGTTGCGCAATATCTGGTGATAGCGCTCGTTGGTCTGCTCGGCAGTACCGAATCCGGCGAATTGACGGATCGTCCAGGTGCGTCCCCGGTAGCCGCTGGAGTGCACACCTCGGGTGAACGGATACTCACCCGGCCAGCCGATCCGCTGGAACCCCTCGACGGTGTCTCCCTCCCGCGGCCCATACACCGGGTCCACCTCGGCCCCCGACAGGGTGGTGAAGTCCGCGTCCCGGAGCCGTCCGGCCGCCTGCTCCTGTGCGTAACGACGCTGCCAGCGTGTCCGGCCGGCGTGCGGATCCGCATGCCGCCCGTCGTAACCCGCCATCCGAACCACCCCCTGCGTTGGTCGCCCTCCCAATAGTAGGACGTCCAACCACTTGTCGCCTCCCCATTAATGCGCAGTCTGGATGCAGAACGCGCTAAAACAGGCCCGCTGAGGCACGTTCTGCATCCAGACTGCGGACGTGCGGGCGTGGCCTACTGTGCACCCATGCCGTCGCATCACCCGTTGCCGTTCGATCCGATCGATCGGGCCGCACAGTTATGGCAAGACCGCATCGGACCAGCCGCGACGATGGCGGCGGTCACCAACATCATGCGCGTGCAGCAGATCTTGCAGTCCTCAGTGGATGCCGCGCTGCGCCCACACGGTCTGACTTTCGCCCGGTATGAGGCGCTGGTGCTACTGGTGTTCTCGCGCCAGGGCAGCCTGCCGATGAACGTGATGGGGCAACGGCTTCAGCTGCACCCCACCAGCGTGACCAACATCGTGGACCGGTTGCAGGCCGATCATCTCGTGGAGCGCAACGGCCACCCCACCGATCGGCGCACCACCGTGGTGACGATCACCGAAGCGGGCCGGCAGCGGCAGAAAATCGCCACCGGGGCGCTCACCGACATCGACTTCGGCCTCGTCGGGCTCGACGATGCTCAGATCGCACAGCTCACCGCGCTGCTCACCGAGGTGCGCCGGGCCGCCGGCGATTTCTCGTGAGTGGCATTGAGTGCTATAACACTGTTTCCCACTCACGAGCCGGAGAAGACGGCGATCAGATCGTCGGCGGCGCGGTAGACGTCCAACTCGCCCACGACCACCCGCTTGGCCAGCCCGGGCAGGGCACTGCCCCGTATGACGTCGCCGAGCCTGCCGCGTAGCTGCGCCAAGGCGATGGCCTCGATCTCGGCCTCCGCGCGGCGCTGGCGGCGGGCGTCGAGCTCACCGTGGCTCAGCATCCAGGCCTGGTGCTCCTCGATCGCGGCGAGCAGGTCCTCGATGCCCTCGGCCGTGGTGGCCACGGTGCGGACGATCGGCGGGCGCCAGCTCGGACCCGCCGTCCCCTGCCGGCCGAGCGAGATCATGTGCTTGAGGTCGCGGATCGTCTGGTCGGCACCCTCGCGGTCGGCCTTGTTCACCACGAAGACGTCGGCGACCTCGAGGATTCCCGCCTTGGCCGCCTGAATCCCATCGCCCATCCCGGGTGCCAGCAGCACCACGGTGGTGTCCGCCAGCGCGACTACCTCCACCTCGGACTGGCCGACGCCCACGGTCTCCACCAGCACTACATCGCAGCCCGCGGCATCGAGGACCCGCAGCGCCTGGGGGGTCGCCCAGGCAATGCCCCCCAGGTGCCCCCGGGTGGCCATCGAGCGGATGAAGACACCGTCGTCAAGTGCGTGGTCCTGCATCCGTACCCGGTCGCCCAACAGCGCCCCGCCGGAGAACGGCGAGGACGGGTCGACAGCGAGCACTCCCACCTTCTCGCCGGCCGCCCGCAGTGCGGTGATCAGCACGCTGACGGAGGTCGACTTGCCCACTCCGGGCGCGCCGGTGATCCCGACGACCTGGGCCCGCCCGGTGTCACGGGCCAGCGCAGCGGCGACCTCGCGTAGCTCCGGCGCCCCGTCCTCGACCAGCGAGATCAGCCGGGCAACTGCCCGTGCCTGGCCTTGCCGGGCACGAACGACCAGGTCACCGACATCGTGGCGGCGAGAGCTCACGCTAGGTGGTCGCCGGCACCCGCAGGATCAGCGCGTCACCCTGGCCACCGCCACCGCACAACGACGCCGCGCCCACGCCGCCACCGCGCCGCTTGAGCTCCATCGCCAGGTGCAGCGCCAGCCGGGCGCCGGACGCGCCGATCGGATGACCGAGCGCGATCGCCCCGCCATTCGGGTTCACCTTCGCCGGGTCGATACCGAGCTTGCGGGTGGACACCACGCCCACCGCGGCGAACGCCTCGTTGATCTCAACGATGTCGAGATCGCTCACCTCGATGCCCTCCTTGGAGCAGGCCGCCAGCACCGCGTTGGCGGGCTGCTCGTGCAGGCTGGAATCGTCGGGTCCGGCCACCATGCCGTGCGCCCCGATCTCGGCCAGCCAGCTCAAACCCAGTTCCTGGGCTTTGGCCTTGCTCATCACCACGACCGCCGCGGCGCCGTCAGTGATCGGCGACGAGGACCCGGCGGTGATGGTGCCGTCGGCGGCGAACGCCGGGCGCAGCTTGCCCAGTCCCGCGGCGGTGGTGTCGGGTCGGATGCCCTCATCGGCCGCGACCACGACCGGGTCGCCCTTGCGCTGCGGCACGCTGACCGGGGTGATCTCCTCGGCAAACAGACCGCTGGCCACCGCGCGACCGGCTCGCTGGTGCGATTGCGCAGCGAACTCGTCCTGCTCAGCCCGGGTCAGCTGGTGGCGCCCGTTGTGCTTCTCGGTGGAGGCGCCCATCGAGACCTGGTCGAACGCGTCATGCAAGCCGTCGTAGGCCATGTGGTCGATCATGGTGACGTCGCCGTACTTGAACCCGGCGCGCGACTTGGCCAGCAGGTGCGGCGCCTGGGTCATCGACTCCTGCCCGCCGGCCACGATGATGTCGAACTCGCCAGCCCGGATCAGCTGATCGGCCATCGCAATCGCGTTGAGCCCGGACAGGCACACCTTGTTGATCGTCAGGGCCGGCACGTCCATACCGATGCCGGCGTTGACCGCCGCCTGCCGGGCCGGGATCTGACCGGCGCCGGCCGTCAGCACCTGGCCCATGATCACGTATTGCACCTGCTCGGGCGCCACGCCGGCGCGTTCGAGCGCGGCCTTGATGGCGAAACCGCCCAGTTGTGCGCCCGAGAAGTCTTTGAGCTGGCCGAGCAGGCGACCCATCGGGGTGCGGGCGCCGGCCACGATGACAGAACCGACCATACCGGCCATGATTAACCTCCGGAACGTTTGATCAGGCTGTTCTTCGACCCTACCGCGCGTACCAGCCGTCGCACCCGATGACGACGAGACTGTGATGAGTCCGGCGCGGAGGTGACGCTGAGCACGATCGAATCCCAGACGCGGCGCCGTACGCTGCCAACCATGCAGCAACTCCAACCATTCATCACGGCGATCGACCACGTGGGCATCGCAGTGCCCGATTTCGACGCCGCGGTGGAATTTCACCGCGCCACGTTCGGGTTGGAGCTGGTTCATGAGGAGATCAACGAGGAGCAGGGGGTGCGCGAAGGCATGCTGCGTGCGCCCGGCGATCCCGGCACCGGCGCCGCGGTGCAGCTACTCGCCGCGCTGGGCCCGAACTCCACCATCGCCAAGTTCCTGGACCGCAGCGGTCCTGGGCTGCAGCAGTTGGCCTACCGTGTTACCGACATCGAGTCGGCGACGGCTGCGCTGCGTAGCGCCGGAGTACGGCTGCTCTACGACGTCCCCCGCCGCGGCACCGCCGGTTCGCGGATCAACTTCATCCACCCCAAGGACGCCGGCGGCGTGCTCGTCGAGCTGGTCGAACCGGCGTCGCCCACGCCTTAGGACGGGCTCCCAGGCACTCTCCTCTTCCCGAATTTCACAGCAGCGCTGTTTAGCTAATCCGCAAGAGCGCTGCTGTGAAGTTCGGGAACCCTAGATCGAAAGATTGCTTCGCTGGCAGGGCTCATTGAGATGTTGGAGCAGTCCGACCGAGGAGCTGGAAGGGCGGTTTCAGGTCGGTGAACATCGGAAAGTGTTTGATGTTGAGCGTCGCGAGTTCGAGCCCGTTAACCAGTGCTGTGGCGGCGACCAGGTAGTCGACCAGTCCGATCGCGGCGTGCGAGCGACGGTAGTGCCGACGAAGTTCTCCGGCGCGGTGAGCGATCATGTCGGTCACGGGTAGCGGTCGAACCGAGTTGAGTAGCCGGATCACCTCTCGTCGTTCTGGAGAACGCATGCCGCCGATGATCTCGGCGTTCGTGACGACGCTGACCGCGAGCCGGCCAGCCCGGATGCGGGTGTGCTGAAGCCAGTCCCGCGCGGCGTCGATTCCGCGCAAGTTCGCGATGAGCACATCGGTGTCAACGAGGATCACAGCTGACTGATCCGCCGCAGGTGCTCTCCTCGCCGACCGTCCGCCCAATCCACGTCGATGTCCAACTCGTCGCCCCGCAAGGCCCCGAAGGACACGTCGATCGCAGCCAGGTCGTCGGTGAGGTCGTCACTCGCTCCCAGCAGCGCTTGATCGATGAGCCGACGGACCAGTTCAGCTGCCGAGGTGCCCTCGGCAGCCGCGCGAGCGGCGAGGGCAGCCCGCTGTTCGTCGGTGAGATAGATATTGGTCCGACGCATACACCGCACTATACATCAGAACCTGAGAAGTGGGGCAATCGCGCTCACTCAGTCGGGGCCATAGCGATTGATATACTTATCGCCTAGCCTCAGCGTAGCCGGCTAGACCCGAGCGGGAAGCGGGCACAGCGAAGGGACGACAGTGCAACAGATCCTCGATGCCATTCTCAGCGACGACGTCGACGCCATCGGCTCACTGCCAGTACCGGAGAGTTACCGGGGAATCACGGTCCACGCTGATGAGGCCGACATGTTCGCCGAAGTGCCCAGCCGGGACAAGGATCCGCGGCTGTCGTTGCACCTCGATGAGGTACCGGTCCCAGAACTGGGGCCGGGCGAGGCGCTGGTCGCGGTGATGGCCAGCGCTATCAACTACAACACCGTCTGGACGTCGATCTTCGAACCGTTGCCCACCTTCGGATTCCTCAAGCGCTACGGCCGCACCTCCCCATTGGCCTCCCGGCACGACCTGCCCTACCACGTGGTCGGCTCGGACCTCGCCGGCGTGGTGCTGCGTACCGGCGCCGGGGTCAACGCCTGGCGAGCGGGCGATGAGGTCGTGGCGCACTGCCTGTCCGTCGAGCTGGAGCATCCTGACGGGCACAACGACACGATGCTCGACCCCGAGCAGCGCATCTGGGGTTTCGAGACGAACTTCGGCGGCCTCGCCGAGCTCGCCCTGGTCAAGTCCAACCAGCTGATGCCCAAGCCGGCCCACCTCACCTGGGAGGAGGCGGCAAGCCCCGGGTTGGTCAACTCCACCGCGTACCGGCAGTTGGTCTCCCGCAACGGCGCCGACCTCAAACAGGGCGACACGGTACTCATCTGGGGCGCGTCGGGCGGCCTGGGCTCTTACGCCACCCAGATGGCCCTGGGCGGCGGCGGCGTCCCGGTCTGCGTGGTCTCCAGCCCCGAAAAAGCCGAGATCTGCCGGCGGATGGGCGCCGAACTGGTCATCGACCGTAACGCCGAGGGCTACAAGTTCTGGAAGGACGAGCACAACCAGGATCCGAAAGAGTGGAAGCGGTTCGGCTCCAAGATTCGCGAGTTGACCGGCGGGGACGACCCCGACATCGTGTTCGAGCACCCGGGGCGGGAGACCTTCGGTGCCAGCGTCTACGTCGCCAAGAGGGGCGGCACGATCGTGACCTGCGCCTCCACCTCAGGCTTCCTTCACGTGTTCGACAACCGCTACCTCTGGATGAACCTCAAACGGATTGTGGGCTCGCATTTCGCTAATTACCGTGAGGCATGGGAGGCCAACCGACTGATCGCCAGGGGCAAGGTCCACCCGACGCTGTCCCGCGTCTACCCGCTCAAGGAGACCGGCCAGGCCGCTCACGACATGCACTGCAACATTCACCAGGGCAAGGTCGGTGTGTTGTGTCTAGCCCCAGAAGAGGGGCTGGGCATACGGAACCCGGAACTCCGCGAGATCCACCTGGCAAATATCAACCGCTTCCGGGGCGTGTGACCGCCGGAACGGCTTACCGCTACTCACCAGCACCCGAGTAACCTGGCCCCATGGGCTCAGTCGACGATCGTGATCTGCTTCCGATGAGATCTACGTTCGATATCGTCCGCCGTGGATACGACTGCGCGCAGGTAAATTACCAGCTTGAACAGCTGCGGGCCGATCTGCAGATCGCGGTGGCCGATCGCAACGCCGGTGCCGCGCAGGCTGCGGAACTCGCCCGCACACTCGAGGCGGCTCGCGGGGAAATCGATGACCTCTGCGCCCAGATCAAGCGGCTCGCCGCGCCGCCCACCACCGTCGAGGGCATGAGCGAACGCGTAGTGCGGATGCTGCGGACGGCCCAGAGCGAGGTCGCGGAGATCCACGCCAAAGCCACCGCTGCCGCCGCCGCGACCAGGGCCGAGGCGGAGCGTGAAGCCGACAAGCTGCGCGCCCGCTACGAACAGATGATCGCGGAAGCGCAGCGGCGGCGCACCGTGATGGAGGCCGAGCACCAGCGGGCCATCGCCGACGCCCATCGTCGGGCCGAAGAGATCCAGGCGCTGGCGAAGCGGCGAGCCGAGCAGCTCGACGCCGAGTCCGCGGCCCGTCGGCGGCAGGCCGAAGAGGACTTCGACATCACCATGTCAACCCGGCGTCGGGACGCCAACCGCGAGCTGGCGCAGGAGGAGGCAAGCAGCAAGGCCGAGGCGAAGCGGCGCGTCGACGAGGCCACCGATGTGGCCCGGCGGCTGGTGACCGAGGCCGACCAGACAGCGGTCGCTCGGGTGCAGGAGGCCACTCGGCGGGTGACGGCGCTGCGCACCGTGCGCCGGCAGCTCACCGGCCAGTTACAGTCTGTGAGCTCGAAGCTGGACGAGGCGATGCAGCGGCTGGAGCCCGATCCGATCGAAGATGATGCGCTTGCTGGTGAGCCGTCTGCGCGGGGCTGACCTCACCAGTGTTTGCGAGTGGGGGCCCGGCGGGTCCGAGCAGTCCAGCAACCGGTGTGCCAGTGCCGCCGGTCGGCCGAAGAGCCATGCTCGTGCGCCGGCCAGGCGACCACGTGCACAGTGCCGGCCCGGACCTCGTGGTCACAACCGGGGCAGCGGTAGTTCTTGACCGCCTGCTCACCCGGGACCGACCGGACCACCCACTCCCCGTCTGGGCCGCTCTCTCGGTGCGCCCAACCGGTCCCGCCCACCACCGGAGGTGGGACGGCGACGCGAGCGCGGCGCGGGACGTTACGGCGAGGCATAACAACCCACGGTAGTACCGGTACGGTGACACTCATGCCGCGCTACGAGTTCCGGTGCCGAGAGTGCTCGACGACCTTTGAGCTCAGCCGGCCGATGACCGCCTCGCGAGACCCCGCCCGGTGCCCCGATGGGCACGACGACACCGTCCGGCTGCTCTCCACCGTCGCGTTGTCAAGTGCGGCACCCTCCCCCACCAGCCAACCCCGACGCGCTGCGCCCCCATCGGGCGGCTGCTGCGGCGGCGGTTGTTGCGGCTGAGCGAGGTGCGATCAGCCCGTGGGCACAAGGTGCGCCACGTCGGTGTGTAGCTGTGCGAGGCCCTGGTCGAAGGTGGCTAGCCGACCCGTGCGGGAACGAGCGAGCGCAGCGAGGTAGGCATCGGTGACCTGCCGATGACCGAGCACACCGGTCAGGGCAACGTCAGTGAACGGCACCTCGTCGGGCCAGAACTCGTGCCGCGGCTGCGCGGCGATGATCCCCAGCTGGCGAAGAGCCTGATCAGGACGCACTCCTCGACGGACCAGCAGCCTGATCAGTGCGCCTTGAGTGATCGGGCAGGTGGCGACCAGACCATCGGTGCAGGCCAGCCAAGCGATGGCTGCATCATGATGAACATGCTCGTTCACCGCCAGCGCGATGAGGACATTGCTGTCGAGTAGCGTGATCACTCCTCGTCGTCCAACGCCCGGACGTCCTCGACCGTGATCGGCGTGCCGCCAAGTCGCATCACCGGGAAACCAGTGCGCGAATCGGTATAGCACTCGACCGGCTCTGGCCGTTCCAGAGCCCGCCGGAGCAGCGCGGCCACGGTCTGACTCAGCGTCTGAGCAGTATCGCGAGCCAGCGACATCGTGATGCGATGTAGATCGTCCGGCAAGTCTATAGTGGTGCGCACCGAGCTAGTCTAGCATCCGGTGCATCATGATGCACCGGATGCTCGTGAGTGGCGTTGAGTGCTATAACACTGTTTGCCACTCACGAGTAGTCGCGGAAGCCCTTGCGGGTTTTGCGGCCTAGTAGGCCGGCTGTGACCAGGTGTTCCAACAGCGGGGCCGGGGCGAATCCGGGCTCGCGGAACTCCTGGTAGAGGCTGCGCTGGATGGCCAGCGAAACGTCCAGGCCGACTACGTCGAGCAGCGCGAAGGGGCCCATCGGTAGCGCGGCGCCGACCTTCATCGCGGTGTCGATGTCGTCGGCTGACGCGTAATGCGCCTCCAACATCCGCACCGCGTCATTGAGGTAGGGGAACAGCAACGCGTTGACGATGAACCCGGCACGGTCGCCGCAGGACACCGGCACCTTGCCCAATGAACGGGCCAGATTACGGGCGGTGGCGGCGACATCAGCGGTGGTGGCGATGGTCGATACCACCTCAACCAGCTTCATCACCGGTGCGGGGTTGAAAAAGTGCATTCCCACCACGTCGCCCGGCCGGGAGGTGGCGGCCGCGCACTCGACCACCGGTAGCGACGAGGTGGTGGTCGCCAGGATCGCGCCCGGCTTGCACACGTCGTCCAGGGTGGCGAAGATCCCGCGCTTGACGTCCAACTCCTCGGCTACCGCCTCCACCACCAGGTCGACGCTGGCGAAGTCGTCCAACGACGTGGTGGTGGTGATCCGGCCCAGTGCGGCGTCACGATCAGACTCGGAGAGCTTGCCGCGGTTGACGGCCTTGTCCAGCGAGCGGGTGATCGCCGCGACTGCATCCTTGGTGCGACTGTCGCTGCGACCGCGGACGATCACCTCGTGCCCGCCCTTGACCAGCACCTCGACGATGCCGGTGGCCATCGTCCCGGTGCCCACCACGCCCACCGTGCCGATCGGACGAGTCTGGACGCCGGACTCTTCGCCGGACGGGTTAGCGGCGTCGGGTACCACCGTCGAGGAGTCCTGCCCCGCGTAGGTGTAGAAGCCGCGGCCCGACTTGCGACCGAGCAACCCGGCGGTGATCATCTGCTTGAGCACCGGTACCGGGGCGTGCAGCCGATCCCGGGACTGCCGGTACAGCGCGTCGAGAATCTCGTAGGCGGTGTCCAGTCCGATCAGGTCAAGCAGCGCCAGCGGACCCATCGGGTACCCGCAGCCGTAGCGCATCGCGGCATCGAGATCCTCCCGCGTCGCGTAGTGCTGCTCGAACATCCGTGCGGCGTGGTTGAGATAGCCGAACAGCAATCCGTTGGCGATGAACCCGGCCCGATCGCCGGCCACCACCGGGGTCTTGCCCAGCATCTCCGCGAGCGCCGTGACGTCGCTGATCACCTCCGGATCGGTGACCACCGTGCGCACCACCTCGACCAGCTTCAATACCGGTGCCGGGTTGAAGAAATGCAACCCGATCACCCGGTCCGGCCGCTTGGTCTGCACCGCGAGCTGGGTGATCGACAGGCTGGACGTGTTGGAGGCCAGCACGACATCGCTGCGCACGATCCCGTCCAACTCGGTGAAGATCTGGCTCTTGAGGTCCAGGCGCTCGGGTACGGCCTCCACAACAAGGTCTACCTCGGCCAGATCCGCCAACTTCGTGGTGAAGCGGATCCGGTCCAGCAGTTCGCGGCGGCTCGACGCGTCGAGCTTGCCGCGCTCCAGGGCTCGTCCGGTGGAGTGTTCGAGATGCCCACGACCCCGAGTCACGCCGTCGGCGTCGACTTCGACCGCCACCACCTCAAGCCCGGTGCGGGAGAGCACCTCGGCGATTCCGGCACCCATCGTGCCCATACCCACTACGCCGACCGTCTTGACCTGTCCTGCCATCTTTTGCCTCCCGCGACGTTGCCCAGGGCGCCGTACTCAACGACCGTAGAGCACCCGGACGATCCGCAGTAAGAACCGGATCGCCCAAGCTGGCCGCGCGAAGGTGAGCACCTGCACTGGAGGACGGAATCGGCGCCGGGTGACCGCTTGGACCCGGGTGAACTCGCGCAGACCGTCGGCACCGTGGACGCGTCCGAATCCCGAATCGCCGACCCCACCGAAGGGCAACGCCGGTACCGCGGCATAGGAGATGACGCTGTTGACCGCGACCATTCCGCACCGCAACCGGCCGGCGATCTCCATACCGCGGCGACCGGAGAAGACCGCGGCGCCCAGCCCGTAGCGCCCGGCGTTGACCAACCCGACAGCGTCGTCGAGATTCGCGACCCGATGCAGGGTGACAGTCGGACCGAAGGTCTCGTCGGTCACGGCGGTGGAGGTATCTGGTACGTCAGCCAGCACGACCGGCTCCACGTAGGGCGCGCGAACTGATTCGGCACCGCCGACCAGCGCCGTGCCACCACGAGCCAGCGCGTCGGCGAGGTGACCACGAATCACCTCGACCTGGTCCGGCCTGGTGATCGGACCGAGATCAGCACTCGGCTCGCCACCGGTCCGCAACCGCCGCGTCTGGGCAACGATCCGATCGGTGAGCTCCTGGGCGACGTCGACGACGACGTACACCCGCTCCACCCCGACGCAGGTCTGCCCGGCATTGGCCATCGCACCCCAGACCGCGGCGTCGGCGGCCGCGGCGAGGTCGGCGTCGGCGTCGACCAACAGCGCGTCCTTACCGCCACATTCCAGTACGACCGGCGTGAGCGTTTCGGCGCAGGTCGCCATCACCTTCTTCGCAGTCGCCGCGGATCCGGTGAACGCCAGCTTGTCCACACCGGAGCGGCACAGCGCCGCACCGGTCTCGCCGAAACCCGTGACTACCTGCAGCAGTGGGTGCTCGGGCACCACCCGAGCGAGGCTCTCGGCCAGCGCGCGGCCCACTCCGGGGGTCAGCTCGCTGGGCTTGAACACCACGGCGTTGCCGGCGGCCAGCGCGTAACTGATCGACCCCATCGGGGTGTGGGCGGGATAATTCCACGGTCCGATCACACCGATCACGCCACAGGGTTGGTACTCCACCGTCGATGCCTCTTGGAGCATCAACAGGCCCGAGGCCACCCGGCGGCGACGCAGCACCTTCTCGGCGTGGCGCGCAGCCCAATTCAGGTGGGCGACCACGAGCACGCATTCCAGCCGGGCATCGTCGCGCGGCTTGCCGGTCTCTTCAGTGATCAGCCCGGCCAACTCGTCGATCCGCCGGGTCAGCGCCGAGCGCCAGGACAGCAGCCGGCGGCGGCGTTCGGCGAACCCGAGGCCGCCCCACCACGCGGCCGCCTCGCGGGCGCGCACGACGGCCGCCCGCACCGCAACCTCGTCATCCACCCGGTGATAGGCGACGACCTCGCCGGTTCGCGGGTCAATCGAGGCGAAGCGGTGGTCCTCATTGCGGGTCTGCGGCTGGCCGGTGTCCGCGGTCTGAGCCATCGTCGTCCTCTCCCCGCCTCGGCCTATACCGGAGGGTACGGGCGTCCGCGCCGAACGTGCAGATGCATCCGTGGTGGTTCGCAGACGGGGAGGTACGGCCGCGGGTCCTGGTGCTGCCGTAGCCGGCATCCGCCGGGCCCGACTGGCCAGCTGTCGGCAGGCGGCGCTGCTGCGGCCGAGCGTGGGGCGATCTCGTCGAACGACAGCCCGAAGAGGTCTTGCAGGCAGAAGGCCAGCCGCTCGGCGGGCGCGAGGGTGTCGAGCACGACCATCAGCGCGCGCCCGACCGCGTCGGCGTGTTCGGCCTCGCCGGGTCGGTCACCAGGTCGTCGGGTACGCCGGTCGGCTCCGCGCCGAGATCCTCGCGCCGGGAGGCTCGCGAGCGCAGCTGGTCGAGACAGATCCGCGAGACCATGGTGGTGAGCCAGGCGGGCAAGTTGTCGACATCGGAGACGTCGCTGCGCTCCAGGCGCAGCCAGACCTCCTGGACGGCGTCGTCGGCCTCGTGCACCGACCCCAGCAGCCGGTAGGCCACCGCGCGCAGGTGGGTACGCTGCTCCTCGAAGATCACAATCAGGTCGTCCATCACTGTCACATTCTGCTCGGTTGATCCGTCATCCCATCGACGAAGGAGCGGTCGCCGATGGGACCGCCGTACCCCTGAGGAGACGAACATGAGTCCCACGATCCGCAGCCTGGTGATCCCGGTGTCCGACCTGGACGCCGCCAAGGCCGTCTACACCGCGCTGCTCGGCGCGCCGCACACCGACCAGCCGTACTACGTCGGGTACAACGTCGACGGCTTCGAGGTCGGCCTGGCTCCAGGCGACGTGGCCGGCGGACCGGTGGCCTACGCCGACGTCGAGGATCTTGACGCGACCCGCGCAACCCTGCTTGCGGCTGGTGTGACCGAGCGCAGCGCCCCGCGTCAAGTCGCACCCGAGGCGCGGGTATGTGTGCTCGCCGACGCCGACGGCAACCCGATCGGCCTGCGCGGCCGGTAGCCGTCGGCGTGGCCGGGCCGCCGCCGTACTCGACGCGGTCCCGGCGTCGGGAGTGCCTGGTTGAATGCAGGATCGTGACCGCGCTACCGCTGGATCCAGCTCCTGTCCGCCAGGTCGGGTACGACGCCCGTGTGCTCCCTGTGACGCGAAAATCATTTCCCGTGGTGCTGGGTGGGAAATCCGAACCACTCGACGTCGGCCGCGCTTTGCGCACCGTCCCACTAGCCATCCGCCGAGCACTCGTCGCCCAAGACCGAGGGTGTGCGTTCCCCGGCTGTGATCGGCCCCGGGAATATGTCAGGCACACCATTGCCGGCACGGGATCGCTGATGGTGACACCAGTATCGACAACAAGACCCATTGCTAGGTGTACCTTCAGGCCGCATGGACTGCCGCGTACCAGACCCAGCGGGACTAGCGCGTCGATCTGGGGCGTGGACCGATGCTGGGCTTCGGTCGAGCCATATGGCGTTGACTACCCGCACTCCCGCCGCGTCTTGGGTGCCGATCGCCGTGTACCAGTAGAGGATCGACACCCAGGACAGTCATGCGACGATCCTGCTGCCACTCTCGTCTGTCGGTGATCCCTGCGAGAGTGGACCGATGACCAAAGAAGTGCAGATCACGTTCGACTGCGCCGATCCCGCTGGGCTGGCGGCCTTCTGGGCCGAGGTGCTCGGCTATCAGGTGCAACCGCCACCCGACGGATTCGATTCGTGGGATGCGGCCCTCGAAGCGTTCGGCGTGCCGCGCGACCAGTGGAGCTCACGCTCCGCGATCCTTCCCATCGAGGGCCCACATCCCCGCGTCTTCTTCCAGCGCGTGCCCGAGGGCAAGACCATCAAGAACCGGCTCCACCTCGATGTACGTGTGGCGCTGGGCCTCGAGGGTGACGAACGGATGAGCGCCCTCGAGACCGAGGCCAACCGCCTGAAGGCGCTCGGAGCGACTCGCGCCTATCGGGTCGAGCCTGACAAGGCGACGATGGAGTCCGGGTTCATCACGATGCACGATCCGGAGGGCAACGAGTTCTGCCTCGACTAACTGGGAAGTTTCCGACAGCATCCTCCATTCGGCACGACTGCACGTACCTCGCCGGCGGGGGCTGTCGCCGGGTACTGCCGCTACGCGGGGAACTGGTCGATGACCTGGTCATAGGTGTCCTGGGCGGGGCCGAGGGCGATTTTGGAGTAGATCTCCAGCGAGGTCCGTGAGGCGTGGCCGGAGTAGGGCTGGATCAGGGCGTCGTCGATGCCTTGGGTCTTAAGCCAGGTGAACAGGAAGTGCCGCAGCCGGTGCGGTGGCATGGTGTGGGTCAGGCCGGCGTGTTTGGCGTAGGGGGTGGACCTGCAATGGAACCGGAACGCACGATTAGCCGGTTCAGGGAGGTCAGAGTAGGTGCTCGGAGAGGGGCCAGGCGGGTCGTTAGCGTGCGTTCCGGTTCGGTCGCAGCCCGCTTGTGATCTTGTTTGAGGGCAGAGATCGCCTGGTGGTGGCGCGTTCGGTAACCGTGATCTTGGTGTCCGGAACTCCTCAGTAGCGGACAAGATCGAATGTGGTCGGCTGGGCTTCCGCCGCCGTGGCCCCAGCGCTCGCAACACTCAAGGAGCTGAGTGTCGTCCGACCCCCGCTCAACAGTGCTGTAAGCCCGATCCTCTTACGGAGCAGTCCCGATCAGCCTTGTGTTCGCGCGGGAACGATTCACCGCGATAACATCGCCGCATGACGATGGAGCTCGGTGAGGGGGAACGGGTGCAGCTGCTCCCGGCGGCGGCGTTGTTCCGTTCGTTGGCTGATCCGACCCGGTTGGCGATCCTGCGCCGGCTCGCGGTCGCAGGGCCGGCGCGGGTGGTCGATCTGGTCGCGGAGTTGGAGTTGGCGCAGTCGACGGTATCCAAGCACCTGGCGTGTCTGTCGGGCTGCGGGCTGGTCGGCTCCCGGCCGGTCGGGCGGGCCTCGATGTTCTCCCTGGCCCAACCGGCGCTGAGCGAGCTCCTCGCCGCCGCCGAGCAGCTGCTCGCGGCGACCGGTAACGCGGTCGCGCTCTGCCCGACCTACGGTCGGCCCGTACCCGGCGACATTCAGGTGGGGACGGATTCATGACTGCTCCCGGCCGAGACACCACGCCCCTCACCACGTCCCTGTCCCCACTCCTGCCCCCGCTCACAGTCGGGCAGGACTGCGTCGACGAGTGCTGCGCCCCGGCGGCGCCGGGCACCCGGGATGCCGGCTGGCATCGGGCCGCGCGCCAGGCCCGGTTGTTGTCGTGGTTGTCGCTCGCCTACATGGCCGCCGAAGGCACGATCGCGATCACCGCCGCGGTCATCGCCGGGTCGGTGGCGCTGCTGGGTTTCGGCCTGGACTCGGTCATCGAGGGTCTGGCCAGTGTGATCATCATCTGGCGGTTCACCGGCACCCGAACGCTGTCGCAGACCGCTGAGGCGCGTGCGCACCGGGCGGTCGCGGTCACGTTCTTCCTGCTCGCCCCCTACATCGCCGTCGACGCGATCACCACTGTGCTCGCCGGGGACCGGGCCCAGACCAGCTGGCTGGGTATCGGGCTGGCGATCTCGAGCCTGATCGTCATGCCGCTGCTGGGGATCGCGAAGAAACGCCTCGGTGCCCGCCTGGACTCCGGGGCCACCGCCGGGGAGGGCACCCAGAACCTGCTCTGCGCCTCCCTGGCCGGCGCTGTCCTGATCGGGCTGCTCGCCAACACGCTGCTGGGCTGGTGGTGGCTCGACCCCGCCATCGGGCTGCTCATCGCCGCCCTGGCCATCAGGGAAGGCATCCACGCATGGCGCGGCGACGACTGCTGCTGCTGCTGCTGCTGCTGCTGCTGCTGATCGGCACACTAAGCCCGGTGCGCACCACCCGGGGCCCGGCCATGCTGCTGCGCCGGGGCCGCCGGCTGGAATACGCCACTCTGGGCTGGAACATCGTCGGGGTGCTCGTCCTCGCCGTCGCCGCGATCGGCGCCGGGTCGGTCGCGTTGGCCGGGTTCGGCCTGGACTCGCTGATCGAGATCGGCGCCTCCACAGTCGTGCTCTGGCAGCTCGCCGGGACCGCGCAAGCCGGCCGGGAGCACCGGGCGATGCGCCTGATCGGGGCCGGGTTCGTGCTGCTGGTGATCTATCTGATCGTCCAGGTCACCTACACCTTCGCCACCGGTGGCCGACCGGCGCCATCGCCGCTGGGGATCGTCTGGACGGCGCTGACGTTGCTGGTGATGCTCGCCCTCGCTGCTGGGAAGTCCCGTACCGGGGCCGCGTTGGGCAACCCGGTGCTCACCGCCGAGGGCCGGGTCACCCGCATCGACGCCCTGCTGGCCGGGTCGGTGCTACTGGGGCTGGTCCTCAACGCCACGCTCGGCTGGTGGTGGGCCGACCCGCTGGCCGGGCTGGTGATCGTCTACTACGGCATCCGCGAAGCCCACGCCGCCCTCACCCACCCCGCCCCTAACCCCACTGCGGGGTCCTGACATGTGGTGGCAGACCCTGCTCGGCGTCGCGGCCGGGCTCCTGCTGCTCTGGCTGGTCCTGCTGTTCGTGCTCTGGCGGGCCACCCCCGACCTGACCCGGCTGCGGGACGCGCTGCGGCTGCTGCCCGATGTGATCCGGCTGCTGGGCCGCCTGGCCACCGACCCGACCCTGCCTCGCGGAGTCCGAATCCGGCTCTGGCTGCTGCTCGGCTACCTAGCGCTGACCATCGACCTTATCCCCGACTTCATCCCCGTCCTGGGCTACGCCGACGACGCCATCATCGTCGCGTTCACACTGCGCTCCGTGGTCCGCCGCGCCGGCCCCGACGCGCTCGCCAGGCACTGGCCCGGCACCCCCGCCGGCCTCACCGCCGTCCACCGACTCACCAGACTCTGACCCCCCTGCGCCGACCGCTGCTCCATCGAGCTCGGTGAGGCCACGTCTCCACGTCCCCTTTTCGTCGTATCCCGCTCATTCCCGTTCGACTGCCGCCGCATCGGGCTGTTGGCCGGCGGCGGCAGCTGTGCTTTCGCAGGGCTGTGACGTAGGGGTGGTGCGGTGATCCTGCAGGGCCTTAACAGGCACATGAATCGGTCCGGGATCACCAATGGCTCGCGGCCCACGCTGGACCAGAACTGGGGGGCTGGTCCTACGGTGTGGGCCGTGCCGGCGCGGGCGTCGGGCCCGCAGCTGGTCAAGGCACTGCACCGGGTCGCGGAGATCATCGGTTCGGGGCTGTCGCAGATGGAGCTGGAGGCGACGGTGACGCCGCGGCGGCTGGCCGAGCTGGCCCCCTACGGGATGGGCGCCGACGTGGCCCAGCTCAAGCGCCACGGTGCTGCGCGGCGGATGGCGACGCTAGTGGCGACGGTGGCGCAGCTGGAGGCCACGGCGACCGACGACGCCCTGGAGTTGCTGGATCTGCTCATGACGACCGAGCTGATCGGCAAGGCCCGGACCGAGGCCGACAAGCAGACGATCAAGAGGCATCCGAAGCTGGCCAAGTCCTCGGCGGTCCTGGCGGTGGTGGCCCAGGCGCTGCTGGATGCCCGGGAATGGGGCGACGAGCAGGAGGTGCGCGTCTCGGAGGTGTGGGAGGCGATCGAGATGCGAATCCCCCGGGCGGAGGTGCGGGCGGCGGTGGCCACCGTGACCGGGATGCTGCCGCCACCCGAGGCGGTGCCCGAGGGTGACTGGCGGGCGGAACTGGCCAACAAGACCGCCACCGTGGTGGGGTTTGTCAAGATGCTCACCACCACGATCACCTTCGGCGCCACCACCGAGGGCGCCCCGGTGCTGGCCGCGATGACCGCCTTGGGTGAGCAGTTGGCTTCCGAGGCCAAATGGAGCACCCGGAACCCGCGGATCCACCCGCAGGTGGTGACCGGACCGTGGCGCCACCGGGTGTTCGGCCACCCCGCCCGCGGTGATGGGAGCGTGGACCGCGGCTCCTACACCTTCTGCGTGCTGGAGCAGTTTCATCGCTACCTGAAGCGGCGGGAGATCTACGCCGAAGGCTCGACGCGGTGGCGCAACCCGCAGGCGCGGCTGCTCGACGGTGTCGCGTGGGAGGCGGTCAAGGCCGATGTGCTGACCTCGCTGGGCCTGCCCGAGACCCCCGACGAGCTGCTGGCCTGCGCAGCTAGCCGTGCAGCAGCTACGCGCCCAAGGCCGGGCTATACCCGACGAGCTGTTGGTCCATATCTCGCCGGTGCACAGCGAGAACGTCAACTTCTTCGGGGTCATCAACGTGGACGTCGAGGCCGAACTCGCCAAACTCGACTCGGCCGGCTGGCGCCCACTGCGCTCGGCCGCCGCTGACCTGAGCCTATTGCTATAGCGACCCAGGCTGGAGGTGCCACGTGCCCGAGGACGCACACCGCCGGTGGGGCGAGGTTGAGCAGGTCGGTTCGGAGGAGCTCGAACCCAGCCTCGGTGAGCAGGGCCGCCACCTCGTTGGCCGCCGCCGCCGAAGTGGCTACGAAAGAAAACCGGCCGGGCCCGTGCGATGAGTAGTCATTGTGCCCCCACGGATCCGATCGACTTGCACGATGTCAGCCAGGCGCGCCCGGGTGCGCAAACGGGGTCGTGGTCGCCAACTCAACGAAGCCGAGACGTTGCAGGATCGGTCGGCTGTCGGGGGAGGCGTCGACCTGCAGGTAGCGAAAGCCCCTGGTCGCCGCAGCTGCGGCCCGGTGGGCAACCAGCGAGCAGAACACGCCGTGGCCCCGCCAGGCAGACAGCGTGCCGCCACCCCACAGGCTGGCGAAGTCGGTGCCCAAGTGGAACTCCACCCGCCCCGCCCCGACTGGGACCGCCCCGACCACAGCGACCACCGCCGCAGCTGTGCTTGGTCGGAGTCCGAGATCGGCCAGCAACCTTTGGCCCGCCGCGAAGTGGTCGCCGCCGAACACCTCGTCATGGACTGCCACCAGCGCCTCGACACCGTGTTGGTCGAGGACCGCGCGCAGTTCCACACCCACCGGTGGGGGCACAGAGAGGTCAAGTTCGGCGATCTCAGCGACCAACAAGGCCTCCGCCGGGCCGGGTGTGAATCCGGCAGCGACGAGCCGCTCAGGTAGGTCTACAGGTTGGTCGTATGAGTAGTGCTTCCATTCCCATGGGCGAGCCAGTCCCGCGAACCGGTTGACCTGCTCGGCAATGACACCGTCAGCGCTCAAAGGATCCAGATCCGACCAGGTCACCCCCGGTCCAGCCGCCCGGGACGGGCGCGCTCCGAATCACGCACTCGTCATGCTCGACGGGTCCGCTCACCACGTCAGGTCCACGATGTCGGCGGATCTGCTCATCGAAGGCGGCCAGTACCGCTTCTTGGTCCAAGCCGCCACCAGACCAGAACCAGGCCTGGGCTAGCAACCGAGTTTCGAACACCAGCACGGTGCCGATAGCCGATCGTCCTGCGGACACTCCGAGGTGTGTCGCTGCTGCCTCCATGGACACGGCGATAGCGTCGTCAGCCGGGGTTCTTCGGCGAGGCGCCGTATTCCTCGTCGGTGACGTGTCGGCCCCAGGTGACAGGGCTGCCGGACTCGTCGTTCTGTTGCATGGCGATGTGGGTCATGAACCGGTTCGGGGCCGCGCCGTGCCAGTGGTTTTCCTCTGGCTCGAAGAACACGCGGTCGCCTGGACGGATGATCTCGACCGGATCACTCTCTCGCTGGCACAGTCCCACGCCCTCAGTGACGAAGATCGTCTGGCCGTGCGGGTGCGTGTGCCAGGCGGTGCGCGCCCCGGGCGTGAAGTGCACGGCGGCTGCGCCGAACGTTGAGCTACCGGCGGGTGCGGCGACGGCGTCGATGTAGACGTCGCCGGTGAACCAGTCGTCGGGGCCCTTCTGGGTGTCAATGCTGCTTCGGATGACCTGCATGAGGTGCTCGCTTTCCGTTTCTCGTCCGTACAGCTTGTGATCAGAGGGTGAGCAGTGTCTTGATGGCGCGGCGCTCGTCCATCGCTTTGTACCCCTCGGCTGCCTGCTCCAGTGGGAGGGTGAGATCGAAGACCTTGCCAGGATTGATCTTGCGGCGCCAGATCAGGTCGATCAGCTCGGGCAGGAAGCGGCGCACCGGGGCCGGGCCGCCGTGTAGGTGCACGTGGGAGAAGAACAGCTCCTCGCCGGGCAGCTGCACGTTGTGGGCGACTCCGAGGTAGCCGACGTGCCCGCCCGGGCGGGTGGAGCGGATGGCCTGCATCATCGACTCCTGGGTTCCGACCGCCTCGATGACGCTGTGGGCTCCGAGCCCGCCGGTCAGTTCCTTGATCTTGGCTACGCCCGCGTCACCCCGTTCTTCGACGATGTCGGTGGCACCGTACTCGCGGGCGAGCTTCTGGCGGGGCTCGTGACGGCTCATCGCGATGATCCGCTGCGCGCCGAGCTGTTTGGCGGCCAGGACCGCGAGCAGCCCGACCGCCCCGTCACCGACGACCGCGACCGTCTTGCCCGGGCCGGCCTCGGCCGCCACCGCACCGAACCAGCCGGTGCCGAGCACATCGGAGGCGGCCAGCAGGGTCGGAATCAAATCCGCCGGCGGCAGCTCGGGGGTGGCGACCAACGTGCCATCGGCAAGAGGAATGCGCGCCAGCTGGGCCTGCGTTCCGATAGAGCCCACGCCCACCCGGTGGATGCACGAGCTGTGATAGCCAGCTTGGCAGATCTCGCAGGTGTTGTCGGAGGCGAAGAACGAGCCGACCACGAACTGGCCCGGCGTGATGTTCTGGACCTCGCTGCCGACTTCTTCGACGATGCCCACGTACTCGTGCCCCATCGCTGCGGGCTCGTGCACGTGCTCGATCCCACGGTAAGGCCACAGGTCTGAACCGCAGATGCAGGTCGCCGAGACGCGGATGATCGCGTCGGTAGGGGCGATGATGGTCGGGTCGTCGCGGTCTTCCACGCGAACGTCGCCGGGTGCGTGCATGACTACACCACGCATGGTGCGCTCCTTCTGGTCGAGATGTCGGTGATGCAAGCTCGGATTGGTGAGGTCGGGGTGTCGGATGTCGGGTCTGCGTAGGTGCACGGGTGGGGTTCAGCGGGCGGTGTAGCCGCCGTCGACTGGCAGGGCGACACCGACGACGAAGCTGGCGGCGGGGCTGCACAGCCAGAGCACGGCGGCGGCCATTTCCTCGGCGGTGCCGAGCCTGCCGATGGGCTGGTTGGCGGCGGCTTCGTCGGCGTCGAGGTCGCCGGCGGCGATCATCCGGGCGACCATCGGCGTCTCGATGGTGCCGGGGCAGATGGCGTTGATGCGGATCCCGCGTGGGGCGTACTCAAGCGCAGCGGATCGGGTGAGTCCGATGACACCATGTTTGGAAGCGTGGTAGGCAGCGCGGCCCGGCAGGCCCACCAGGCCGCCGAGCGACGAGCAGTTCACGATGGCCCCGGAGCCCTGAGTACGCATGTGGGCGAGTTCGTGTTTCATGCTGGCCCAGATACCGCGCAGATTGATGGCATTGACGCGATCGAACATCTCGGCGGGCTCGTCGGCGGCATCAGTGACCGGGGCTTGGATACCGGCATTGTTGTAGGCCATGTCGAGGCTGCCGAACGCCTCGACAGTCGCGCCGACCGCAGCCGCGACCTGGGCTTCGTCGGCGACGTCGCAGTGCACGGCCAATATCCGGTGCCCGGCGTCGCGAAGCTGGGTGTCCGCCGCGTGCAGCGCCTGGTCGTCGACGTCGACGAGGGTCACCGCGGCACCGGCTTCGGCGAAGGCCCAGGCGGTGGCCAGGCCCATCCCGGAACTGGCGCCGGTGACGAACGCGACGCGGCCGGAGAATTCGTAGGTCGGGTTCACAAGAATGCTCCTTTTCGGTGTGTTCGGGTCAGTCGTCGGCGACGGTGATGGTCAGCGTGTCGTTGTCGCTGGCGCCGGTGATGGCGTCGAGTCCGGACTCGATCTCGCCGATCATCACGATCCCGGGGCCCGGAATCCGGAAGCCCTCCTCAGGTGGTAAAGGGCCAGGTCCTTGCTGGGCGGCCAGTAGCCGAGCTGACCGGCTCGGTACTCGCTCTGCCCACGCCCGCCGGTGAGTTCGCGCGGCAGCGCCCCCGCTTTCTCCCGGCCGCCCAGGTCGTCCACCGTGATCGTCACCGGCAGCAGGGACGCGAAACCGCGGGCCGTATCGTTGTCATACAGGCGAGCGGTGGCGCTGGCCTCGCCGACAGTGAGTCGAATACGCATGATGGAATCCTTCTGGCCGGGCCGCGATGTGGTGGGCTGTGAACTCGTGGTCGCTGTGTGGTCTGCGGGCCCGGTCGAGGACGACCCGCACGCGGCCACGCCGGTTGCGGTCAACGTGACGGCCGCGACCACCAGAACCCCGGTAACCACGGGACGCAGTTGCTTGGCGCTCACGGTTCTCCCTTGCTTCCTCGATGTCCGACACCCATGCAACGCCGCATGTCGCGCACGTGGGAGGCGACGATGAGGGGGGTGCTGGCAGCACCCCCCTCACAGAACCTGGCTGCGGTGGCCTGGGCGTCGTAGCGTCGGCGGTATGGGCACGCAGAACCATGCGGAGATCGGTGCGTTCCTGGCCTCGCGGCGCGCCCGGATCACCCCCGACCAGGTCGGGCTGCCGATCTATGACGCCGCCAAGCGCCGCGTACCCGGGCTGCGCCGCCAAGACGTCGCCACCCTGGCCGGGCTCTCGGTCGACTACTACACCCAGATCGAGCGCGGAAAAGTCCACGGCGTCTCCGAATCCGTACTCGACGCCCTCGCCCGTGCCCTGCAGCTCGACGAGGCCGAACGCTCCCACCTGTTCGACCTACACCGCAGCGCCACCACCAGCCCCCGGCGGTCTCGGCCCCGCCGCACCAAGACCATCCGGCCGATGGTGCAGCGCATGCTCGACGCCACGACCGTGCCCGCCTTCGTGCGCAACGCCCGCCAAGACTTCGTCTGCGGCAACCAGCTGGCCTACGCCTTCTACTCCCCGCTCTACCCCGACCCGCTGCGTCCCGACCCCAGCCGCCCGGTCAACTTCGTCCGGTTCTGCTTCCTCGATCCCCGAGCGCGGGAGTTCTACCCAGACTGGGAATGGATGGCCAATAGCGCGGTCAACCTGCTGCGCACTGACGCCGGACGCGACCCCTACGACCGGGGCATCTCGGATCTGGTCGGGGAGCTGTCCACCCGCAGCGAGGAGTTCCGGGTGCGGTGGGCCAAGCACAACGTGCGCCTGCACTACACCGGCACCAAGAGCTTTCACCACCCCGTCGTCGGCGACATCGAGGTCGCCTACGAGACGATGCCACTTCCCGCCGACCCCGGCCTGGTCCTGACCATCTACACCCCCGAACCCGGTACCCCCTCCGCCGACGCCATGACCCTCCTCGCCACCTGGGCCACCACCCACCTCGCCGACACCACACCCGCCTCCAACGCCGCCGAAACACCGTCTCAGTAGCCGAACCCTCTACGGGAACGATGCAGGCCAGACGGGTTGCGTGGATGAGGGTGTCCCATAAGACCCGTCCGGTAAAGATTCCCGCAAGGGTACGGCAACCGGGACATCAACGGCGCCATCCTGTGCTGTTCACGGCCGAGCTTGGACTCTGGCACGGCATGGCGTGGCTCAACCACAAGGAACGATCCACCTCGACGGGAGTTGCACGGTGATGCGTCGAGCAGCATCACGATGCAGGGGGTGAACTCACGGTCGTCGGCATGAGCGTGCGTTTCCAAGGCCGGTCTAAATTCGTCAGCGACGATGCCGCGATTGTGCTGCGCGGTTGTTCTGGTGGATGGCGGCCGGCTCACCCGGATCGGCACGGCGTACGAAAATGTGAGCGGTCATCGAACCTGGGGCGCCTGCCGCCGTGATGAACGCCTTAGCAGATCCTGGCACCGGTTCTCATGCTCCACCAGCTCAGCCCGATCTGCGGCATGGTGTATCGCACCGATCGGTTCGAACGTGGCGTCGGCCAGCGCCAGGAGATCAGGGTTTTCGGCAAGCAGCTGCACCCGAAACCGTGCATGATCGGCAGCTGCCCCTGGGCGATCAGACGCTGCACGTGCAGCGTAGAGCTCAAGGCGTGCGGCATCATCGCGTTGGCGGACGAACCAGAGGCTGATGACTCCTCGCCGGAGTTCGGTGATCGCCCGGCAAAACCGCTGTAGGCCGCTATTCGCTCCTGGCGCAGCCGCTCGTCGCGAGCGAATCTCTCGACGCGCCCTGCGTTAACGCGCTGGAACACGAAGGTGACGGTGGAGCCCAACAGCATCCCCACGACGGCAATCACACTCGCGAGCAAACCTTGCATGCCCAGATAGTCTGCCGTCTGCTCGCCGTCCTGACTTGGAGCAACAGCTCGGCTCACGGTGTCCAGTGAGTTCGTGATCCGTACACCGACGGTTGGTCGGCACGCAACTCCGGTCCGCATCAACACAGTGGCACCTGGGCCGGCGTACACCCGGCCGGAGGGCGGTCCCGGCGCCGGGCTTGGCCAGGATGTGCTCCACATGGGCGGCCACCGTCCGTGGCGCGATGACCAACGCGGCGGCGATGCGCGCGTTGGACCAGCCCTCGATGAGCAGCCCGAGGACCACCAGCTCCTGGTCGGTCAGCCCGCGCAGCTCGCAGTGCCGCCGGGATTGGAGAGGGTTCCAATCAAAGGAAACAGCGCAACAAGACACCTTGCTAGAGGTACCTTCAGCCGTATGGACTGCCGCGTAGCGCGTCGATCTAGGGCGTGACCGATGCCGGGCTTCGGTGGAGCCGTATGGTGTTGACTACCCGCACCGGGGGCGCTACTGCGGGCGTGTCTTGCGGGAATGCGCTGGCTGCCCAAGCTTCGCATTTCAGAGGGCCGTCCCACCTGCCATGTTGCGGTTCGTCCCGGGCCCTCGACGCACCCTGTGCGAGCATCGCACGGTCAGCGGCATGAGAGTGTGCCGCTCGGCGTGCCGCCGCCGAGTACGCGGCTCGTGATTGGGGGAAGACCTGGGTCCTCACCCGCCAGCGGCGGCTGCAGCCTGCGCGTCCCACATGGTCATAACGACAACAACGACGAAGACCTGCAACGGCAGCGGCAGGTCAGGCAGGTCGGCCACAGCGTCGCTTCGCCAGCGGCTCACCCGCCGAACGGAACCCACCGGCCGGCCATCGGCGACGAGTAACTCCTCGGATCGCCACCATGACACTCGCTGAAAGCGGTATGTTCGACCGCTCGCCTCCACCGTCCACCGCTTACGGCCGACCCGATCGGCCGTTGCGACGATCATCGATGCCTCGTCGGTCATCTCGAATCGCGTACCCACACGTTGGACTTCACGTCATAGCGGCGTCCCGCCAGCTCGCAGGCCCCACCACTGCGCCAGACACGACCCTCCCACATCGCAAGTGACTGGCCGTCGGCAACGATTTCGTAGCGGTTACGCCACAGGTTGACCTTTTTGGCCTCCAACATGCCGCCAAGGGTACGGCCACGCGGCTCCATCAACTGTGGATCGCCGGCTCAACACCACGTCGCGCTCAGCGGCATGGCAGTATGTTGCCTTGGCGTTATTCCACCATGCCGCGATGATCACGTCATGACCGATACCGGTGTCGACACTGTGGTGCAGGCCAAGGCTGACGATGCGATCGTCGTATGGGTGGAACGGGTGACCTACATGCTCACCGAGAACGGGGCCGAAACTGTCGAGGAGTGGTTTCCACAGGTTTGCTCAGTTCCGGCCTGTGCCGGTAGTCATTGCAATGTTGATCGCAACTGGCCGGGTTCGGCCGGACTGACTTTCGATCGTAATAGCTGCTCCTGCTCGACCCGCAGTGGCTTCAGAGGCAAATGTCGCCCGGGTGGCTCTTCTGTGCTCTCCGGGGCTCCGCCAGGCTTGCCCGGACTGAACCGGACAGGCGGTGAATCGTGGTCAAGGTTGGTACCTGGAATTTGGAAAACCTTTTCCGGCCCGGTAGCGAGGCCGGGCCGAAATCCGAGCAGGCCTACGAGGCAACGCTGACTGCGCTGGCCAAAACGATCACCAAGCTGGCCCCCGACGTCTTGGCCGTACAGGAAGTGGGCGAGCCCGAGGCGCTCAAGGATCTGATCGACCGACTGGGTCCGGGTTGGCGCAGCGAGCTGGCCGATCCTGATGGACGCGGTATCCGAGTCGGGTTCCTCTCCCAGCTCCCCCTAGATCGGGTGAACCAGGTCCGCGAGTTCCTCCCCCAGCTGCGCCCTATCCAGGTCGACGACACCGACACCACCATCAGCCTGATGGGTCGCCCAGCACTGCATGTCCAGGTCGAGCTGGCCGGGCGAACGCTGGATCTGGTTTCGTGCCATCTGAAGTCCAAGCTGCTCACCTTCTCCGGCGGCCGGTTCTCGCCCCGCGATGAGGACCAGCGGGCCCGCTTCGCGGTGTACGCACTCAACCGACGATCCGCCGAAGCCGCCACCGTCCGGGCCTATGCCACCGAGCTGTTGGGCGGCCAGGGCCAAAACCGCGCGGTGATCGTCCTGGGTGATCTCAACGACGAACCACAAGCCGCGACCACCCAGATCCTGCTCGGCCCACCCGGCTCGGAGATCGGCACCCCCGGCCATGACCACCCTGACCACGGCGACGGATCGCGGCTGTGGAACCTCGCACCCCGAATCCCACCGGCACAGCGCTTCACCCGCATTTACCATGGCCAGCGCGAGCTGATCGATCACATCCTGGTCAGTCACGCTGTAGAGCGCGGTGTGCGCGACGGTGACCTGACCACCGGTGATCTCGACATTCCCTCCATCACCGACACACCCACCACCCGCCGCGACGAACCAGGATCCGACCACCGGCCAGTAGTAGCCACCCTGCACTTGAACTGACCCGACCAAGCTCCCCAGCGCTGTGATCTTCAGTTAGATCCTCTCGGCCAACACGCCACAGCGTGCGTCGGCACCCGCGCACAGTCAGCCATGTGCGGACGTCCGCCGCCGGGACACGGGACGGACGGCGCGGCACTGGCTGAGCCCGACCAGTTCGCAGCCGCGCCAGATCTCGGCGCCGAGTTCGGTGGCGCGCTTGGCCAGCAGGCGATCGGTGGTGGTCTGCGGAATGCCGAGGACGTAGGGATGTGCGGTGTCCAGCCGGTCGGGCGATGGCTTGTCGATGCCGGCGAAGAAACCACCGAGCGGGTACTGCCGGCCGAGCGCGAGGAACCGCTCCAGCGGACCGCGCTGGTCCATCACCTCGATGCTGCGCGCGTGCAGGCCGAGCGCGCGGACAATCCTGGTCGGCTCCGCGTCCTTCTCCAGCACGAGCGCGTGCACGCCGTGCAGCCGCAACTCGCTGACCAGCATAAAGCCGGTCGGTCCGCCACCGGCAATGATCACGTCAAACATGAACCGCCCATTCACTGAGGTTGCATGTCGGCCAGCTGCTCCGCGCACTCCGGCGGCACACACCCGCGAGCACACGTACCTCGCGAATCCCTGATTTCCGCAGGTCCTGGCTTCGGCCGAAGATTCTGCGGCACGACCCGGGTCTTGCCGTAAGGCCCCCAGTGCGCTATACGTTAAGAGTGGCAGGGAGTGTTGAACTCCTTGCCTTTGTCTTTTGTCGCCCGCTGTAGATGGACAAGCTCCTCCCAGAGCAGTGACGCGCCGCGTACGGGAATGGCGGTGCTCCAGGAGGACCTCTCATGGGCCTGCGGATGCAGCCGCACAACGAGAGGTTTTCGCCCTCCTCCAGCGTGGCCGGCTCGAACGCCGTCGAGAGCGCCGCCATTCTCGTGGAGTTCGCCGCCGCACCGTGCGCCCCGAAGCATGGGCCTGGTAACACCCACCACAACACCGTGAGCTACCCAACGCCCTCAATTCGGCACGAGCGCGCAACCAGCGGCAGATTCGGACGTTCCTCTCTCACGTTCATTTCGCTTTGTCCTGAACGTGGTGACGTCCCGCATCCTGGGAACGTTCACCGCTGGTGCGTCTTTTACGGGTCCAGAGCGCTTCTCTACGCTCATCGCGGTGACAAGCGGTTACGTCTCCGGCAAATCGGGCGCCTGGCGGTCATGCAGGACCGGTGGTGCCCACTCCTCCCTCGTCCGTGGGCCCGCCCCCCGACGGTCCCTCTTCTGCTTCTGCGCCGAGCCAGGCGAATGCGTTCTCTACCGCGTTCTCGTCGGTCCCGAGGATCTGCAGGCTGATCCGGATGAGCGTGTAGAGCTGATCAACCCATGATCTCGCGAGGGTGACATTCCCGCCTGAGTTAAGAGAAAGACTTGGAATGAGGTGCCCTCCATGAAGCACGTTCAGGCAGCGCTCCATCGCATGAGTCTCAATCGACCACCATTCGGAGTGCGCCACCCCGCTCGCCATGTAGTACGCCTGGCGGTAGAGATCCAGAAGGCCGCATTCTTCAGCCATGGCCCGTATGGACATGCCCTCGGCGAATGAGTCGCGGGTATCCACGACTCGGTGATCGATGACCCCGTCGTTGTGACTTAGCGTCTCCAGGTCCTTGATGGCCTCCTCGAAGTCAGGCCGTCTCGCCTCCTCAGGGAGTTCGTCCATGATTCGTGCGTACAGCTTCGCCTTGCCAGCTCCATACTCTTGGAAGGCGCGGTAGATCGACGGGTCCTGCCGCGCCATCCACTGGATGTAGATGCGGATCTCCACCAGCACCCGGATGATGTGGGCGCCGTGCTCCATACACCACAAGTCCGGAGCGCCGAACGCTGTGATCACATCGCGTCCGGCACGGGCGACAAGCCCCGAGTGAACCTCCTGCTGTTCCCGGGCGTAGAGGCGCGCAGGCGACGTCTCGAGCGCCTCCACATAACTGGAGAGCAGGTCCATCGCCAGCCGGCGAAGATGAGCGCCCTCGCCCGGCACCGCAGCAGGGGCAGGTTCCTCGCCATTGGATGCTGTGTCCGTCGGTAGGTCCACGGTGCCCTCCTCGATCTCGGACTCGTCCGTATCGAAGTCGCGGCGCCGGATACAGCGTGAGGTCATGGAGTTCGCGCCCCAGAAGACCTTGGCCCACTTGATGGCGTTCGCGAAGTGGCTCTTGTCTTCGTGGACCAGCAGCCCCTTGTGCGCCTCCCACATCGACCGCACAGCCGAGTCAGCCTTGCCGCGTGTCTTGGGGTCATTCGGATAGGGTCGCAGCAATTCGATCGTCTCGGCACTCGTCCTGAAGGTGCCAGCTTGGACGGCGCTCCAGATGTAGAGACACTTGATAACGGCTTCGCGGTGCCCATCCTTGAGTACGCCGAGTACAGCCCGTGCGAGCAGATCGATCTCTTCCCGGACCGGAGGTGTCATTTCAC
Source organism: Pseudonocardiales bacterium (assembly GCA_023252195.1). Taxonomy (GTDB): domain Bacteria; phylum Actinomycetota; class Actinomycetes; order Mycobacteriales; family Pseudonocardiaceae. The sequence goes on along the minus strand of JAHEXI010000002.1, from coordinate 2,159 downwards.
GATCTACAAGCCACTCAGCCGGGCGAAGCGGGTAGGAAGCCAAGGCGCTCGCGACGGATTCCGGGAGCAATCCACGTTCCTCAGCCCGGGCCTTGGCCACGGCCTTCGCGTCCGGAACTTGGGCACCGAGCCGGTCGAGGCTGGTAAGTCGGCCATCAAGGCACTCGGCGATGAAGCGTGGCTCAGCCTTCCCTGAGAGGTCTTCCTGGACAGCCTTCTGCCAGCGGACGAATCGGACGGCTTCTGCAGTCCCGAGCTCGGACAACGTGAGCACCGGCCACAGCAGATCTGGCAAGTCGTCCCGCACCCAATCTCCGATCTGCAAGACGCCGGTCGCAGCGAGCGGCGACCGATAGGTGCGGCCCTTCCTGACGTGGCCAGCGAGCGGACCGGGCCTCTGGTTGGGGCGTGGAAGCGACACGTGACCACCGTAGGACTTGACGCCGACACTTCCCTGGCCTCCACCCGCATTCGGAGCCGCACCGATGATTGAGCAGCACCCCATCCGGGCCGCAACTGGGGGCAGCGCGGTGCGATGGGGGTGCATGCGCTGGTCAAGCAGTCTGGTGGGGTTGGATCAGGTGCGATGCGGGTCGCACGGTTGCGGTACTTCGCTGCTGTATTGCCTCGCTGCCAGCGAACCAGTGGCCTCTACCGTGTCAAGGCCGCTTCCAGACGCTACCCAGTACCGTGCAGCGCTGCCGTGTACGCCGTCACCTGGTCACGATAGACAGCACCTTAAGTCACTACCCACCCGCGCAGGGTGCTCTCTGGTTTCGCCAGTTGGCGTACAGACATACTGCCGTAGGGCCAGTAGATCTATAGGACGAGATCGGCGGACTCAACGGAGTGGGACGATGGATCTAAATGAGGCCTTGGTCAAACTATTTAAACCTTCGCACGTCATCATTCAGTCTAGTCCATACCTCGCAGGAAAGGTCAAGGCCAGCGCGAAAAGGATTGACGCGGACCGTCGATCGACATTTCAACGGGCTCATGCACGGAAACCGCAACTTACTCCTCTACCCAAAGAGGAGCATCAAGGGAGAATGATAATTACCCCGTGGGAATTGCTTCATACGTTGGGACGAGCAACAATTCTGTCAGGTCAAGGTTCATCTCGCGCACTCGCACAACACTGGAGCTGCCTAAAGTACATCACCACTCTGCAATCAAACCCGCGCGGGCGAATGGAACTCACTCAGGACGGGCGCGATCCGCGTTACCATCGCAAATCAATACAAGCCGAGGATCTCGGCATAGCTTTTGCGCTTGCTCTGACACTTCGGATAGTTAACAAACGTCACCCCGACTATCGATTTGACGTCGTTGATGCAGACGTCGCCTTAGAGGCTGGCTGGAAGCTGCGCGGAGCGGGGGTTCGATCCAGAGAGAATACGCGACTGCGACCAGACTACTTCCTTGTCGGCTTTCGAGGTGACGAAGCAGCTCGTATTGTGACAGTTGAATGCAAAGGTTCCCATGGTCGACCGGAGGCGCAACACACTCAGCTAGCAAAAGCCTCAGCTCAGGTTAATGCGGTTGTTATTGGCGATGTCAACGAAGATGCCGCACCTCCTCCGGGCCTGCTTGTGGCCACAGCGTTGGCTGGGGATGCCGGAATAGAGATGCGCATACTTGATCCAGAAGGGAGTGGGATCCTGGCCGTACCCGAAGGACGGTCAGTGTCACTTAATGGGCCCGTTGAGCAACTAAGCGAATCCGCCGGCATACCTATACCAAGGCGCAGCGGCAAGCACGGCGCCCGTCCAGGATTCTACATCCCACCGGAACGCTCAGAGTGGTTCTCGCGCGTTCTTGCCAGGACGTCAGCGGCTGGCCTATTGGCATTTGTAGGTGATCGTCGTTCCGCGCGCGAATTGCTCACTCCACGACAGCAGACACGAATCGGCTCCGTTTATACACTCCCAGGCACTGATGCCGTATTTGACGCAGAAGTACGACTGGCCGACCTGCCATTTGTAGGGACAGACCACGTCTTCCGATTTGGTTCACAGCGGATGGAAGCGTTCTCGGGGGGGCGGTGTCAGCCGGTGGAAGCAATTGAGCTGGCCAGGAGGTCGGCGAAGACTTCTGCTGGGGTTCGGTAGTCCAGGATACGGCGTGGTCGGTTGTTGAGTTCGGCGGCTACGCAGTCG
>JAHEXI010000035.1 GCA_023252195.1 Pseudonocardiales bacterium | reverse complement strand
AAGACCGAGACCTCGGCCGCGTCCCGGCCGCAACCACCACCGACGAGTAAAGACCAAACCACATGCAGGGGGTCAACTTTCAGATGCCGTCAGGGGGTCAGTTTTGGGTTGCCGTTGACACAAATCAAATGGCTGGCAGCCACGTTCCCTTAGCCGCTCAGTATCCACGTCGTGGCGCCGGCCGCAAGGGCGCCTAATCGGCGTCGCGAAGCGATGGCGTCAGCGCCACCCTTGCCCCCGACCCCACGACGAGCACAGCGGCCAGGACAAGGGAACGGGGCAGGAGCAAGGGGCAAGAAGTCCGTGCCCTCCACGTGCCCTACAGGAGAGACACGCACGGTCTTTTACGGCTAATCACGGTCAGCCAAAACCGCTGCTCAACAGCTCTGCCCTGCCCAAGTCATGTAGTTCCCAAGCTCGCAACCAAAGACGCCTCCGGCAGGCAGGGCCTCAGCTCCGGGATGGCTCCAAAGCCGGGGCCCGAATAGTGGGGGGCACCATGGCGGGAGCGGGTATCCCGTCACATCGACGCCGAAGGCGCCGAGATGAGCTCGCCGACGCGACGGGATACCCGCTCCCGACCCATCCTGTCCTGTGGTAGTCCGTACACCCCGCGTCTCCGGCGACCTTGATTAGTGCCCTTTGCGTGCCCGTTCCCATGGGGAACCACCGACCATGGCGGACAGAATCTGACTGACCGTGCATGAGGACGCTTCCCAGCTCACGCTCCATGACGGCCGGACTTTTGCCCGGCGGCACTCCGAGCCTCGTCTGCCAGAGTGACAAAGTGTGCTCCTACCAGCTCGTTTGCCCAGATGATGCCAGTGACGACCTACGCTCGTAAGGAAACATGTCTCGGCAGACCTCGGTGAATCACCCGAGACCGTGCTCCGGGAGTGGGGCACGGCGCCCTGCTCGTTGGGGCTCTGTCTCCTTGAGCTGCTCTGGTACGTCGGCGGGACGCTGCTTCTCGGTGCCGTCCACCAGCTTCCAGTTACGCAGAGCAATCGACCGGGGTGGTCGAGCAGGGAGGGAGGGAGGCGCACTGTGGGGTCTTCTACACCGGAAATCGGGGGTTTCGGGGGCCTAAGGAAGTGGAGGGAACTGCGTCCCTGTTTGGTGTTGGTGCAGCTCAGGGTGGGGAGGCAAGGGCAGGGACCCGGGCAGGGAGAACTCCCTGCGTCCCTGACTGTCTCCCTGAGTGGGTCCCTGTGACTCTCTGTTATCGATTGTCAGCTGAGATGGTTCCTGTGGCGCGGATTCACCCCAGCGCCGGGCCCTCGCTCCGTCGTGGGTGTTTGTCCGCGCGGACGTCCGTGGGGGGCGCACCTATGCGTGCAGGCGCGAGCGAGGCGCGGACGTCCGCGCGGACGAACGAGTCAGAGAACGCCGCCTAATCCGATACAGACGACGACTGATCCGCGCACCATGGCCGTCACGCAACCCCGTCACAAGCCGTCACAAGACCCGGAACGCTCGTCGCAGCGCCACAACCCCTGTGACGACCATATAACCCCATTGACCAGGACAAACAGCCTGTGTGACGTTGTGACGCACCCTCGCCGAAGCCGTCACAACGTCACATTTCCACCCCACCAGCGCCCCCTCAACGCGACACAACACGAAGACCTGGACTGTTGACCATGATCACACCATCTGAATGACATCAGCTTGTGGTCAGCTGAGAACACGGGTACCTCCGGCAGTGATCTTGATCTGCACGCGCAGCAAGCGCGCGAGCTGGTGGGCGCTCTGGGTGCTGACGGTGCGGGGAAACTGGGTGCGCACCCGGGCCAGGTGGTGAGCGCGATCACCCGGCGCGCCGGGTCGTGCTCAGCTCCCGTGGAGTCAGCGGTCAGGTCGGGTGAGCAACATGCAATAAGCGTCAACAGTGCGGAGGGTACGGCTCTCCACTTCACTGAGTGATCCACGCTGAGTGCGACGCACCTATCAACCCGCGTCGCTGCCGGTACGGCTACCCGGGGGGTCTACCCGGGGGGCCGCTACCCGGGTAGACCCCCCGGGTAATGGCCCCTGACCTGCACGGTAGCGGGGGGTAGACCCCTACCGGCCAGACCGTCAGCTACTCCGGTTACCGGGCTCCTAAGCCCGTCAACCGCCCTGTGCGTGCGAGCTTTGAACCGGGTGAGACGCCACGGCCCCAGAAGTAATACGTGCGGAAGATCACTATTGTGTGATCACCGTGTGTGGTGAACCTGCACTGTTCAACGACGTTGTCGGCCACTTTGGGTAGTCAAGATGGCTATGGGGATTCGGGGAGGGAGGTGGAAGCCGCTGCTAAACACCCGGGTTTTTCGGGGTTGGGCAGGGCGTCCGCAGGACGGTGGCGAAGGTCTCTGTCGGGTGTGTGAGCTGGTCAGCGGGGGGAAGCAGCTAGGGGAGGCGCCGGGGAAAACTCCCCACTATCCCCGGCGCCTCCCCGATCACTTCCCGTCCTCCTTGGTCACCATCAGTAGCAGTCGAACCACGCTGGAACGGGGCGTACTGCACGTTCCTGATAGTCCAGGCAGGTCAGGCTTCCTGGGAACTCGAAACCCCGGCGGCAGCGAGCGGCGTGGTTGGCTGCCCGGTGAGCTGGTGGGGTTGAGGGTGAGGACCGGGGCTGCTCTAGACGTGGTGGTTCAGGAGTCTTGTGGTGGTGTGGCGAAGTAGTTGGTGAGCATCTCGGTTGACCAGGGGGCTTGGCGCACGGTGCCGCGTGGGCCGAACTCGTGGAACCAGGGTTTGATGTCGAGTACGGGGGTGCCGTGGACGGCGTCGAGTTCCTCGACGTGCAGGTCGAGGGCATCGACCTTGATCAGGCGGCAGCGCGAGACGCCCAGCCAGTTTAGGCGGCGCATGTTGCGATGGCCGAAGATGCCGACTTCGGGCCAGTCCGGGTTGTCTCGTGCTCGGCGTGCGCCGAGGTGGAGGTCGCTCGGGTCGGTGAGGTGGAAGCGGTAGACGATTTCCAGGTGGGAGAAGGCATCCAGTCCGGTGGTGGCGTCGGCGTCGAAGCGGCTGCTGTCGATTCGGATGATGGCGCGGGTGCCGCCCCAGTAGTCATCGGTCGGTTCGATGCGCCCACCGATCACTTCTGCGATGGGTTGGACCTGGAAAGACTGGCCTGCCATGGATCTTCCATTCCTCAGGGTCGTGGCGGGGTGTCTGGCGTCAGGGGGATCCGGTGTTCAAGTAAGAGCAGGCGCGTGCGTCGAGTTCGACGATCACCGGGGCACCGCTCCGGCGGAAAGCCGACAGCGCGGCACGCATGTCAACGACGGTCTGACGGGCGCGTGCTGAGTGGATGCCGTCCATGGCGTCCAGCGCGGTGGACCAGATGGAGCACGCCTGGTCGATCTCGCCTCGACGTGCGTGCACGTCGCCGAGATATCCGAGGGTCACGGCGTGCGTACGGGCGAATGTCGTTGCCTTGCGGGTGCGCGCGCTACGGCGGAACGCCGTGAGGGCGCCGGAGAGGTCACCGGTATCGCGCAGCGTGCAGGCAGTCTCGTGCGCCAGGCTTGCCTCGCCGAAGAAGAACACCCGTGATGGCTCGTCATCACCGGTGGTCGCCGAGGCCAGGTCGTCTTCCGCTGTGATCAACGCCTGGGCGGCGGCCGATTTCTGACCTGCCGCGCCGAGTGCCCGCGCGTAGACGACGCCGAACAATGCGCGTTCCCGCGGGCTAGCCATTCGGTACCGCTTGGCGTCCATCGATGCGGCGGCTAGCTGCAGTCCTTGTCGAACGTGGCCTAGGTCAACAGCCTGATGCGCCATGGCCCGAAGGACATGACCCGCCATGGGCGGGTCACCAGCCTCTGCAGCGAGCTTGACCGCTACGGAGAAGTAGTGCTGGGCGATGGAGTGCTCCGCGTTGTCGAAGGCCATCCACCCCGAAAGATAGGCGAGTTCGCTGGCTGTGGAGAACATGTCCTTGCGCACTCGCTCATCGACATAGCTCCCCCGCAGACAAGCCGCGACGTCCGAGATCAGGTATTGGACGAGGGCCATGCGGGCGTGCCCGCCGCCGCGCCGCTGGTCAACCCGCGAGAAGATCGACGCCATCTCGCGAACGGTCTCTAGATCACCACGGCCGACACTCCGGGCGCTCGCGGTAGCGCGGGCGGCGCCGCATACCGCCATCTGCGTCCACCATGGCTCATCAGGCACTGCGAGCGCGGCCACGGAGTATGCGGCCGCGGCCAGAACGCGCCTGCGTTCCATGTCGACATCAACTTTCCCCAGATCACCTAGGGCGATCAGCGTATCCGCACGCCAGTCCAACCCAGCATGTAAGGACAGGAGCCGGACAGCAAGCCCGAGGTCATCGAGGGTGACGGTCCGACCCAGACGGCGAGACAAGGCTGCGCACAGGACGGCTGGCGCCCATCCCGATGAGATGCCCTCGGCATCCAGACAGTGCCGAGCGTCGTCAAATGCCGCTCCGAGATGCCGCAGCTCGTCGAATCCGAGCGCTGGAAAGACGACGGTGTGCTGGGAGAAGTCCCGGCGGGGCAGCGATGCCGCCTTATCGGTGATCGGTCCAGGTGCTGACGCCACACTCTGGTCTGATTCGCCGGGTTCACCCAGCAGTTCAGACAGCGCCTGATCCGAGATCCCGAGGGCACGCGCGAGCTTGGGCCGAGCCCAGGGCTGCGGACACGTCTCGCCACGTTCCCAGCGCCTGACCGTCGAGCGCTCCACGCCCACCGCCTCGGCCAACCGTTCCTGACTGAAACCAGCCGCCTTGCGGGTACCGACCAGTCGGTGCCGCCTGCCTTCCTTGTCACGCCCCCTCAAAGGACGTATCGGACGGTACACACCCCGCGCCAAGACCGATCTCCCCGCTGTTCTGCACCATCACTGCCACCGACCTGCACTGTTGCCTGCAATCGTCCGGCGGTTGGCTTTCACCAGGCCCCAGGGCCGGACCGAACACTGAACTGGTGTGCCCCCTCCGAGGAGGCCTCCCCCGCTTCCACCAGCCTCAGAAGTTCTCCGGTCCTGGGTGCCCGCCAGCAAGACGACTCCAAGATAGGGCTACGAGATCTCGTGCACCCCAGGGACAACCGTGCAGGCCAGGACACCGAGAACACGCGTCACGGTGACGACCATGACCCTAACCGTGACCAACACGGCGCAGGAGACACCTCCGGGTCCGGTATCGCCGTGCCATCTACCGTGCTCGTGACCGCAATGGATAACGGGGTCCTGATCCTCCAAGGCCGGCCGGATGGGCCGCGGGTGTCTCTGCCCCCTGGCCGGACTCTAGTAGTGCGACGAGAGCTGGCAGCAGCGTTCGGGAGTGTCGAGCGGAGACCCGGTGATAGTCAGGGTGACATCCGGTGATCCGGGAGGACCGGGAACTACTGGCTGAGCTGGCGCGGCTCAATAGCGCGATGGCGTCACTGGCTCTGCGCATGATGGACGGGAGCGCTAGTGCTGGTGAACAGCGTGATTATGCAGAGCGGTTGATTGCCGCCGGGAAACGGTTGCACGCTCGGGCTGATGAGATGAATTACCTGGTTATTGACGGCGAGACGACAATCGGCCAGCGTTTATTTTTCCAGGTTATACCGTGGAACCGCCACGGGGTCGGTGAATGATCAAGTGAATCTCCGAGGTGGAGTTATTTCTCGCGTGGCTGGTAAGTATGCCTCCACCCCTGAATCGAGGGTGATCGGTCACGGGTTGCTGTCCCGGTTTCATGAAGGCTGCCGATGCCCCTGGTGCACCACCCAAGCCCGCGAGCGGGCGTGTGAGTGCCAGGCGTGCACACCGTCCCGTTCCCTCGACCCCTACTTCCACCTCGACCGCGCCAGGAGCAGGCCATGGCTCCTGACTACCCGGACAGAACGCAACCTGGATCCAGGCGTCTAGCCAGAAGATAAGGTGAGGTATGCAGCCGAGCGACTTCGGTGGAGGGATAGCCGTCGTGGTGGTTCCTGTGCTCGTCGTCTTGGCTTGCGGCCTTCTCGCCGGGCGGGATGGCGAGAACCGCAAGAAGGAAGAAGAGCCAGAGGTACATGCAGGGTGACTACTACGGGATGATGATGAAGGCAGACCGCGATGAGGCGGTGCTGGGTGGTCCATGACGCCGTCCCACCTGTCCTGCCAGACCTCAAGCGGCACACACGCGGTGGGACAGGTTCGAACAACCGGTGACCTGCGGAAAGGTCCACCCCAGCGAGGCTGGGACACGGTGCCGAGAGGTGTCCTAGCCGTCCCAACCCCCCACCGCAAGCCACGCCAACGACACCCGAGGCACGGGACGGGACAGCGATATTCTCGCCACCGACCCCGTTTCCTGCCTCCGCCTCCACCCGAACAGCCATTCTCGACTACCCAAAGTGACAAGTAATGGGATTCCGCAGTACAAGCCATCACCTACGACAGAGCTTGTGGACGGGTGACGTGGTCACCGACCGACCGCCAGTCGCAGCACGCCGAGGCAGGACAACGCACCCCTCCAGATCGCCGAAAGCGACCGTTCCCGGGGTGATGAGTGCTGGTCTGCCACCGTGGTTGTCTGCCTTATCGCAGGTCAAAACTGAGGCAGAGGCCCGGCGGTGGGGTGAGGCATGTGCCCTAGCGGAGGCTGGGTGCCTCACCGCCTGCCTCAACTCTCGGACCGCCGTCCGGGATGCAGGTGGCACGTCTCGGAGCTGCTGTCCAAGTCACATCCATGCAGGTCACCACGTAGCGTATGAACAAGACTTGACCTGATCGACGGTGATGCCCCGCTCGGCGAGCAGTTCCTCGGCACCCAACTGTAAACTGTTCACCTAGACTGCTAATGCCGACACAATCCGCGCCGGCTTCGGTGAATTGAGTCGGAATTCCACAAGCTACGGGACACTAGTAAGCAGCCTGAAAACCAGATGATTTTATCCACGCCACCTGACGTTCATCCTGCCGTCGAAGACGTCAAGTAGGCGTCTACAATGATATTGTAGTCGACGTCGACGCCATCTTTGACGCCGCAGGTGATGAGGACCACTCGGTCCGGGGTGTTGGCCATGAGAGACTTCACGTCTCCAGCTTGTGATTTCGAGACGGCGAACGCGCGTGTGACCGTATAGGTGAGGGTACCGGTCGGGGTGCGGAGCACGATGTTATACCCGTTGATCGCCTTTACCGGGAACGTCGGGACGCCGCTTTGCATCTCGGGGTTCTGCCCGGTGACTTCCTGCATCGCGAGTTCGGACAACGGGTTGAAGATCAGCGGGCTCTTCGCCCACGCGTGGCCGAGGATGTAGCTCGTGCCGCCGGAGTCGCTGCTGGGTGTGACGCCGAAACCCGTCCGCACCCAGCACACCGTGTGCTTCTGGTCGCCAGGCGGGTTGAGCGGTCGGACGTACTCCATCTGGCACACGTTGGCCTTGATGTCGAACTCCGGACCGGACATCTCGAACCCGGTTGGTGCGGCGGGCGCGACGAACTCGTGGCGCAGAGCAGGACGATCGGGGGTCCAAGCAGGTGGATCGGGGGTCCAAGCAGGTGGATCGCGGAGCAGCGCAGGTGGATTTGGAGCCGGGACGCCAGCCGGCACGACCCTGGCTTCGCGACCAAACGATGACTCAGACGCGCCGCAGCCGGTGACGCCGAGGATCAGGGCGACCGCGACGGTGAGAGCGACCTTCGTGCGACAGCGCATAGCGATCCGAGCTTCTCCGTCCCTCAGCGGTGGGTCATGATAGCTAGATCGGCCTCAGTGCGGGGGTGGCGGCACCTGGTTCACGGCGTCGAGTAGGCCCTGGTTGAAGACGTTGATGTCCTTGCTCTGGGCGAACGCCGCGATTGCGTCGTAGAAGCCCTGCTGGAACTGTGGGCTTTTTGCTTCACCGTGCGTGATCGACAGCAAGACAGGGTCTTGCGCGAAGGCTTTCACCGCGGACTGTTGGTAGGGCGACAACGACGTGACGTCCACGTCGGTTCGTAATGGCGCGGAACCCTTCTGTTTGTTGAACGCCAGCTGGGTGGGGGCGGTTCCGATCGTTGCCAGGAATGCCTGGGCGTTCTGCGGGTCCTTGGCGTTCTTCGCCATGACGAAGGTGTCGACGACGGTCAGGAATAGGTTGTCGGTGCCGGGGTAGGGCACGTAATCGAAGTCGGTTCCTTCCTTGGCGCCGGCCACGACGAGTTCGCCATACGCCGAGTCGTTCAGGCTCTCGAAGGCACATCCCCCGCCGGCGAGTTTTCTGGTCGCCTGGTCCCAGGTCAACGCGCCGGCTTCCGGATCGGCATAGTCCAGCATCGTGCCGAACCGACCCAAGGCCTGGCGGACCTGCGGGCCGTTCCAGTTCAGCCGGTCGGATGTCAGGCTTGCCCATCCGTCGGCGCCGATGACACCCAGCAGCGTGTTCTCGAACAGCTCAGCGCGGGCAAAGGAATCCTTCGCGCCCAGGCACAGCGGGACCACCCCTGCTGCCTTGAGCTTGGCCAGGTCGGTGAGCAGCGCATCGGTTGTGTAGCCGCCGGCCGGAACCGTGACCGCTGCCTTGTCCAGCAGCCTCTTGTTGAACCACAGCACGTTGATCCGGTGCGCTCCGGTGGAGACGCCGTACTCCTTCCCATCCTTGGAGACGGCTTGGCGCAAATCTTGGCGAACGGCCGAGGACAGGTTGTCGCGTTGGTAGATCGAGCTCACGTCGGCGACCTGTCCCGCGTCGAGGTACTGCTTGATGGAGGCGCCGGGGTGGGTCTGCCACACATCGGGTGGATCACCACCGAGCAGGCGGTTGGCCAGGACAACGTGTGCGTTGCTGCCTCCGCCGCCAGCGACCGCCGCGTTCCGGACGGCTACGCCCGGGTGGGCGGTTCGGAAATCGTCGAAGAGGACGTTGAGCGCGGCGCGCTCTGACCCTGACGTCCACCAGGACAGCACCTCGAGGTTCCGGGTGGGGCCGCTGGTAACCGTTGAGGCTGGCCCGCCGCAGCCGGCGAGCAGGAGCGCGAGGCCGGCAGCCAGGGCCGCCAGGCCGCAGCGGCGATTGCGAGTCACGGTCGATTCTCCTAGGGACGGCGGGAATAGCGATGATCGGGCTCCTTACCCGGTCGCCTTGTCCGCCTTGGCGGCGCTGGCGCCGGGCCTGGCGGCTGGTCAGGTATGGGCAGGCACCGGCTCCGGCGCGCCATGCTCGAACGGTTGTGTCGCCTTGAGGTCGTAAAGCGCGTAGGCCATCACCACCACATAGCAGACGGCCGGCACGATGAAGGAAAATGCCGGGCTCGTCACGTCGATGACCTTCCCTTGGACCAGTGGCATCAGCGCGCCGCCGACGATTGCCATGACCAGACCGGCCGCGCCGAACTTGGTTGCTGGCCCCAGCCCCTGCAACGCGACGCCGTAGATGGTGGGGAACATCAGCGACAGGCAAAACGACAGTGCGGCCACCGCGATGACGCCTCCGAGGTTCGGGCTGAACATGGCATAGATGCACAGCAGCACTGCCAGGCCGCCCAGTATCGCCATGAGTGCGGTGGCCCGGAAATACCCCATCAACCAGGTCATCAGGAACCGGGAGCCGAGAAAAACGAGCAAGCTGATCTGCAGTACGAAACCGCCCAGCTCTAGGCTCCCGTTGAGGGCCTGCTCGGCGTACTGGATCGTGAACGTCCAGGTGCACACCTGGGCGGCGATGTTGAAGAACTGCGCGATGACACCGAACCGATAGCGTCGGTTTTCCCAGAGCCGCCCAATGATCTCGCCCCGCGGCCCTACACCGGGGCTTGCCTCCGGAAATTCCTCCCGGATCTTCGGAGACTTTTGGACCGCGATGGCGACCCAGATCACCAACAGCAGGATGGCCAGCCCGATGTAGGGCACCATGACCGCCTTCAGCTCCTCGGCCTGGATGGTGCGCAGCTGCTCGGGCGTCACCGAGGAACGGTCGATCGGCGAGTTCAGCTTGGGCAGGACGAGGACGGTGGCGAGTAAGACCCCGATATTGGTGCCGAGCGGGTTGAACGCCTGCGCCAGGTTCAGCCGCTGGGTGCTGTTGGCTTCCGGACCCATCGAGATGACAAAAGGATTTGCCGACGTCTCCAGAATCGACAACCCGGCGGCCAGCGCAAACAGCGCCACCAGGAACACTGAGTAGGTCATGATCTTGCTGGCCGGGTAGAAGGAGAGAGCCCCCAGCGACGCCAGGCCGAGTCCGGTCAACAGCCCGATCTTGTAGCCGAACCGCTGATTGATGAACGCCGCCGGAAGGGCCAGCGCGAAGTAGGCCCCGTAGTAGGCAAACTGCACCAGTGAAGCCTGGAACGAGCTCATCGTGAAGATCCGCTTGAAGGCCGCCACCATGGGAGCGGTCATGTCCGCGGCGATTCCCCATGCGGTGAAGCAGCAGATCACAACCGCGAACAGCACGATCATGTTCTTGTAGACCAACGGATGGATGGTTCGGTCTGGCTGAGTGGTCGCCCGGCTTGCGCCCGCCGGCTGCTCCGTTGTGCTCATTGCGGGTCTCCCTTCGCCGCCCGACGTGCCAGGGTCACGTCCCGTGGCGGACCCCTCAGTGGTGGATCTCAGGTGGTCGGCAAGCGGCCACGTCCAGCGCCCGTCGCGTCGCTGGAGCTGTCCCGGGCCGCGAGCAGCGCGTCGATCTCGGCTCTTGTCGGCGGGTTGGCACCCGGCCGGGAACATGTGATCGCCGCGGTCAGGGTCGCCGCCTCCACGACGCTGGCCAGGGTCGACTCGTCGATCGCCGCTACCGCCGCGCGGCGCGAACCGCCGATCAGGTCGGCCCGGTGCAGCGCCTCGAGAAGCCCGGAGGTGAAGGAATCACCCGCGCCGACGGTGTCCACCAGGTCAATCGGCACGGCGGATCGGTGCAACTCAAGGCCGGCGGAGACGGCGTAGACCCCCATCCCACCGCGGGTCACCACCACAAGGGCCGGTCCTGACCCCAGCCAGTTCTGTGCCACGAGCTCATCGGGCTGGTCGGGATAGAGCCACCGAAGGTCTTCGTCGCTGACCTTGACAACGTCGGAGAGGGCAACCAGACGCTCGATGCCCGCCCGCGCCCGCGCCGCGTCACCCAGCAGCGCCGGCCGTACATTCGGGTCGTAGGAGATCGTCACCCGACCCCTCGTGCGCTCCCGCTCGATCAGGTCCATGACGTTCACGTTGCCGGGAGGCAGGGCCGTCGCCAGCGAACCGGTGTGCAGGCAGCGGGTCTCGATCGGCAGCGGCGCGAGGGCGGGCATGTCCCATTCGATCCGGAAGTCGTAGGACGCGACGCCTGCGGCGAGCGTCGCAATGGCGAGGCTGGTCGACGTGTCCTGAGCGGAACCCCCGTTAACACGGACACCACTGGCCCGCAGATGCTCAAAAATCATCTCACCGAGCTCGTCGTGCCCGAGGCGCGTCATGAGCGTCACCGGAACACCCAGCCGCGCCAGACCGAGCGCGACGTTAGCCGGGCTACCGCCCGGATGGGCGACGAACGTCCGGCCTCCGCGCTGGCCGACCAGGTCGACAAGCGCCTCCCCGACGACAACAAACATGCACATCACCACCCGGACCGAGCGCAGCGGCGCAGGCACAACTCGACCTCGGCGACCTGGCGGGGTAGCTGGCCGTGTGTCTCGTACTCACGCTGGCTGTCACGCCCGCGCGTATCGGAGTCGCCCATGCCCCAGTACATACCGGTTGGACCGGGCACCTGACACCACCAGTCGTGTCCCGATCCCGCGGGTCCGCTACGTGCTTCGCGGCGGTCTCACCCACAGCGGACGCGAGTATCAAACCCGCGCTCTCGGCGACAGCCACGCCGACCGGAAGTTGAGTTCAGCAGAGTGGTATACGCGGTGGATCAGCCTCCGAGTCTCCTGAGTTTGGACGACCGCTGATCGCGATCGGCTTTTCAATGAGGTGCGGTTCGGGTTCAGAGCCCTGTGGGGCGAACCAGGGCTCATGTGCGGGCGCGTCCGGGCATAGCGTCCACTTCCGGGCGACTCGGTCGATGCCTATCGGGTAAACCGTCAAGACGCCGTCGGCCTGAATGTGCAGTCGGAGAAAATGCTTCAGGTCCTGATGGTGCAGGGATGCGTACCCCTCGGTTCCGTGCAGGCCAAGGCAGTTGGTGGCCCAGAGGTAGGCCGACATCCCCACCATTCCCCCGATACCACCCACCAGGCCGACCAGGCCGATGAAAGCAATTAAGGACCACACCCCCCGAAGCCCGAAGACAGACGACAGCCAAGAGGCGGCGATCATGACTCCGGCCACGCCCGCTAGTTGCAGCGTCGAATGGATCATCCCCAGCATAAATCGGCGGGCGCCACTGGCGTCGTGGGCGAAACGCACCATCCCAGCCAAGGACACGACCATGAGCAGGCTGAGCAGGAAGGACGTCGGACTCTCCCACAGAGCGAGCAGCAAGTCACCGAGGCCGAGTGCGACGTGGCGGTCTCCGAGATGCAGTCCCAGCATGAACGCCAACAGCACCTGCACGGTGCCGAACACTGCGGCAAGGGGAAGGTTGTACACAGGAAGCAGCCATATCCGCTTCCTCAGCCGTTTTGATACGGCCGGCGCGGGATAGGTGCTGGCTCTGCGGTAGGCGATGGATCCTTGCGCTCCGGGGAGTTTCATGCGCTCGGGGAGGTTGTGGGTGGGATGCAGGAAGGCGCCGCCGCCGCCCGAGGTGATGTGCTGGCGAACGCCATCCTCCTGTTCGTAGCGGGCGTAGTAGTGCTTTCCGCTCTTGAGGTACAGCACCAGCTGGGCGCCAGAGGGCTGGATGATCTCACGCTCGAGGTACGTCACATCCCGATCGGAATGGATCTCGGACTGCTTCCTGCCGCTCTCGACCTCCTTGGCCATGCACAAAATGATGCGGTCCCCGGGCTGCACCTGGTCAGCGGCGACGTCAGTGAAGTACTGCAGTTGGGCTTCGTCTATAAAGGACCCGAACTGGATGTCGATGCCCCACAGCCACCAGCGGTTGGGGAGCTTGATCGCGAAGTAGCTCCGGCGTTGGCGCGTTCCCCATCCACCGATCCAGTGGTTGCGGCAGAAGACGCTGGTGAAGTTGACCAGCCCGTCGTACCAGTCGTGGCTTCCCGGAATGGCGAACAGCTCAGGAGCTTCGCCGGAAACGCCCGGCAGCGCCGCCCGGTACGGACCGAGCATGCGGTTCTCGTACTCCGCGGCGTTGGGCACCGGGTACACTTGGTCGCCCCCCATGACGAGAATCCGCCCCCGCTGAGTGGCGTGGGTCTCACCGTCCCAGTCGAGCTTGATTTCCTCGGTGGCTAGCAGCCGGGCCACGGTGTATGTCGAGTTCCACCCATCACCCACGTCGGCCACATAGTCCAGCCACAAATCGGCTTCCCCGGAGCGATCCGGGACCGTGGCTGGCTCCCGCTCTTGCGATTCCCGATTGTCGGCGTAGGAGCTGAACATGCCTGAAAGCAAAACCCGCACAGCGGTGTCGATGAGTTGGTGGGGATCGAGCCAGCGCACCATGGGCCTGCGCACGAAGCCAAGCTCGGAAGGGTCGGACGGGCGAGGAAGGCACGGCGGAGGCGTCTCAGCGGAATCCGCTCGTGTCTTAGCCATGCTCGATATTCTTGCAGCGGGCCCGCTAGACGCGCACGAGCAGGGCGCCCGGGTCGATGCGCATCCGCAATCCCCGCACTTCACCCACCGGATCGCCATCGAGTTGGGCCAGCTGTGGAGCCTCCGCGCTGATGATGACGGTGCGACCTTGCCAGTGCTGCACTATCTGGTGGCCACGGCATCGGCGGGTCAGTACCCGCGCGGTCACCGCCAGCCAGCCGAAAATGTCCCTCGGCCCGATGGACACGACATCCAGCAGCCCATCATCAACTCTGGCTGCGGGCATCAACACCAGCCCGGCGAGAAGCTTGCCGCAGTTGCCAACCACCACCGTGCGGACTCGACGGGGCGGCTCAATCCGGCCGTCCACAGCAAAGGCGATCGAGGCCCTCGGGCCCCTCAGCGCACGAATTCCGGAGACGAAGTACGCCAACGGGCCCAATCGGGACTTCAACTCGTGGGGCGCCCCGGCCATGATTGCCGCATCAAAGCCCACTCCGGCCATCACCAGAAATACCTGCTCCTCGGC
Organism: Pseudonocardiales bacterium; assembly: GCA_023252195.1. GTDB lineage: Bacteria > Actinomycetota > Actinomycetes > Mycobacteriales > Pseudonocardiaceae. Next base: position 11,242 of record JAHEXI010000035.1, on the reverse strand, counting down.
ACACTCATCGATAAACACCCGACCGACGTCGACCGCGCGGTTTTCCCCGGACAACGCAATCCGAGTGGCTCGTGCCGGGTCGCCCAGCCCAATAGCGAGGTTACGAGCCAGTAGGTTGCCGGTACCCGCGGGCACCAAGCCCAGTGCGGTGCCCGATCCGGCGAGGACCTGCGCCACGTGGCGGATCGTGCCATCCCCTCCGCAGACGAGCACCACATCGGCGCCGGCGGCCAGCGCGATACTGGCCTGACCGCCACCCGGGTCCTCGACGGTGGTCTCAAGCCACAACGGTGGCGCCCACCCCAGCTCCGCGCACACGCCAATGATCTGGGTCCGCAACGTGCCCACGTCGTCGATGTTGCTCGGGTTGACCACCACTGCCGGCAACCGGCCCCCCGGCAGCAACTGCGGCGCCGAGCCCGGCTTGGTCGTATTGCTAGGACCTTGCGCACGTGCACTCGCATCGCCGTCATGGGCACGCACATCAGATAGTCTACTGGGTGCTCGCCGAACTCTGACTACCTCAGCTGTGCGCATCGACGCGATCTGGGCGGGGTTCGTGGCGCGAACCGACGTCATGTCGGCGTTCCTGTCCCGGCAGGAAAGGCAGCCGGCGTCATCGTGAGGCCGACAACGACGCGGGCTAGGATGCCGCGCGCACGGAGAGTAGTCAACCGCCGGCGAATAGTACTCTCGATCGGCACACCACGCCAACGGAGTCGGTCGGGTTGCTCACCCGACACCGCGCGAAACAGTCAGCGAGTAGCGATCGTGACGGGCGGCGCGCGCGGAATCGGCGCCGCTATCACCACAGCACTGGCCCGCTCCGGGGTGCACGTCGCCGCGGGGTACAGCCGCAACGCCCAGGCGGCCGCCGAGCGCGCACCACCCGCAGCCGGGCACCGCCCCGACCGCGGCGCTGAGCCGCTCGCCCACCGTATGCCGGCACCACGCATGCAACGTGGCGATCGGAGTTCGCAGCACCGGGTAGGTCATCATCGCGGTGCTGCTGCGGCCCATTGCCGGGTACTGGGCAGCGCGGGCGGGGTGGTCATCGGTCCAGGCGCCGATGGTGGTGGCGCAGCACGGTCGCGACGGTGAGCAGGGCGCCCAGCGTGGCCGCGGTCAGCGCCAGGCGTCTCGCCCCGACCAGGAAGATCGGGGTGAGACGCTGGCGTAGCGCTGCCACCGTCGCACCCAGCGCGTCGGCCCGGTCCGCGGCGTGCAGGGCGAGCGCGGTGTGCTCGGCGAGCTGATCACGTTCACTCGCGGTGGGTTGCCCGCCGAGGCGCGGTCTGGCTCGGGTGTGACGGGTGATCTCGGCTGGGGTGGCACCCGGGCCCCGGCCGGCGAGCAGCTGCGCGCGGGCCTGCTCGATGGCAGCCTGCGGACCTACGGGTGGGGGGCTTGACTGGCCGCGGTGATCCTCGGGCATCGATGGTTGCCTTTCCAGCTGCGGCAGGTGGGGTCACCCATCGCGGGTGAGCCAGCGGGAGATCGCCGATGGCAGTGTTTGGTGGGCACTGCGGCGGGCCGCGGTCTGCCGCAGCGCGGCCAGCCTGCCGAGGGCGTCGTCGCCTCGTGGCAGGGCCGGAGCCCGCACCGCCAGGACCGCCCCAGTGATGGCGAACACGCTCGCGGCCACGGCGTCGACCAGGCCAGCGCGGCGCAGCCGACGGTCGATCACGGCCAGGGCGAGCATGGAGGCGACGTGGGCCAGGTCGACCTGGACCCCCAACGCGAGCACGACCGGGCCGGGGTTCCCCGCCGTAACAATCCCCTGGGCGAGTTGGCGGGCGCCCAGGATCCGGACCACCACGCGCGACACCCGGTTAACGCGGTGTCCGGTGTAGAGGCGGAACACCGGGCCGGGGGCCGCCAGCAGCAGAATCCCGTAGCCGGCGCGCAGGGCGGTGAAACGGTTCATCGCCGGTGCCACCGGGTCGTCGCGGCGGCCAGGCCGGTGGCCCCGGCGGCTGCTGCGGTGGCGGTAGAGACCAGGTGGGCGTGGTGGGAGAACCACAGTTGCGGGGCGTGGGCGTGGGCTTTGTTGTCGAAGTCCCCGTGCGCGCCGTGATCGTGGCCGCCGACGCCGTCGACGGGCTCCCACAAGTTGTTGGGACGGTCGGGTCCTACCTTCTCCCCGGTCTGCTGGGAGGAGTAGCCGGTGCGAGCCAGGTAGCGGTTCAGCAGTGCCGGGGCGAGTTTCTGCCCGAACAGGGTCCCGACGGTGCTGGCCCCGACCCAGTACTGCTTGCGCTGCGGGTGGTCGGCGGCGAAGACGATCCCGCGGGCGGCGACCTCGGGTTGGTAGATCGGGGGGACCGGTTGGGGGTGATTGGGCAGCCGGGACAGCACCCAGGAGAACTGCGGGGTGTTCACCGCGGGCATCTGCGCCAGCGTGACGTGGATGTTGCTGCCGTCGTTCATCAGCTCGGTGCGCAGCGACTCGGTGAACCCGTTGATCGCGTGCTTGGCACCGCAGTAAGCCGACTGCAACGGGATGCTGCGCCCACCCAGCGCCGAGCCGCACTGCACGATCGTGCCACGGTCCCGCGGGCGCATCCGGGACAGCGCGACCATGGTTCCGTAGACGAAACCGAGATAGCTGACCTCGGTGACTCGGCGGAACTCTTCGGGTTTGATCTCGTGGAACGGGGCGAACACCGAGGTGAACGCGATGTTGATCCACACGTCGATCGGGCCGAAGGTGTCTTCGACCTGGGTGGCGGCAGCGTCAAGCTGGTCGTAGTCGGCGACGTCAGTGGGGATCGCCAGCGCTCGCCCGCCGGCGTTGTCGACGTCCTTGGCCGCGCCGTCCAGTCCGGCTTGCCCGCGAGCGATTAGGCCGACGTGCGCCCCGCGGGCGCCGAACACTTGGGCGGTGGCACGGGCGATGCCAGCACTGGCACCGGTGATCACAACAACCTGTGGTGAGCTCACTCTCATCCTCTATTCCGCCGGCTAGGGCCGGCTCATCTGGGCGGGGCCAGCGCACCCGCTGGGGTTGGCCCGGCTGGGTGGACAGCGACAGCGGGTGGGGGTCCTTCCGATTGGCCACGGGATCCCTGCAGGAGCGGGGAGCGGGCCAACATCACGGTGGCGACCGCGATCGTGGCGGCGCCAAGGACGGCCAGCGCGAGCCAGGCGCCGTTCGTGGCATTGGCCATCGACGCCAGCACCGCCAAACCGATGCTCAGCACCACGGGGGCGCGGTGAGCCTGATGGAGGTTTCCAACATCAGGGCGTGGACGAAGGCTTGCGGCAGGTTGCCGCGCAGTTGGCGCTGGGCGACGTCGTACTCCTCGGAGAACAGCCCCGGTGGGCCGCAGGCGGCGCGGTTGCGTTCGAACCACGTCGTCGCCGCGAGGGTGTCGCCCTGTTGATGGGCGGCCAGCGCCATCAGGAACCCGCAGAGCACAAACGCTCCTTCGGCCTCCCCGAGCGGGCGGGCGTCCTGGCGGAACCGGTAGACGTAACCGTCCTGCCCCAGCTCGTCGTGGACGGCCTGGTAGGTGGCCAGCGAGCGGGCATCGGTGGCGGGCAGCGCGCCGCGGATCGCCGGGAGAAGCAGCGCCGAGTCGATCCGCGGGTCGCCCGGCGCGCGTTGCCAGCGTCCCGAGGGGTGCAGGCAGTCGGTGTCGGTGTCGGCGAGGATGGCGTCGGCCAGGGCGCTGTAGCCGGCGGCGTCGGTGGCCGCGGCGCCCGCGCCGGCGATGGCGCGCAGCCCCGCGGCGCAGATCAGCCGGGAGTGCGCCCAGCGCTGGTTGTCCAGTTCCCACAGTCCCGCGTCGGGTTGGCGCCAGCGGGCCTCGATGGCACTCACGGCGACGGTCAGGGCCTTGTGGTGGTCGGAGTCGAGGTGGTCGTGGCGGGCCGCAGCGGCGAACAACAGCAGCGCTTCCCCGAAGGCGTCGAGCTGGAACTGGGCGTTGACGTGGTTACCGACGATGTCGGTACCGCCCGGGTAGCCTGGCAGATCGAGACGGCGCTGGTCGGGCACGGTCTGGCCGGTGATGGTGTAGGCGGGCATCAGGTTCGGGCCGTCGGCGAGTAGGCGCTGTGCGACGAACCGGACTGCGTCATCGAGCAGTGGGTGGGCACCGTCGGAGGCGACGGCTTGGCCGGCGTAGCACTGGTCGCGGATCCAGACGTAGCGGTAGTCGTAGTTGCGGCCTTGGGCGGCGCGTTCGGGCAGGCCCATCGTGGCGGCGGCGACCATGCCACCACCGGAGCTGGTCAGCCCGCGCAGCACCGCGTAGGCGTGGCGGGCGTCGCGCGGCGCGACGGTGTCCTGCAGCTGCGGCAGCGCTTCTCGCCAGGCGGTCTCGGTGCCCTGCCAGGCCCGGTCCGCATCCGGCGGCTCGTCGCCCAGGGCTGTGTCGGCGATCTCCAGGATCAGGTCGTGGTGGCCGCCCTCAGGCACCGTGACGGTGGTACGCAGCATCCGCCCGCAGCGCCCGTCACCGCTGACCTGCGCGTCGGCGCTACCTGTCCACCGCAGCCGCAGCTCACCGAGGATGCCCCGCCAACACCCATCTGGGTCGCTGTGGAGCTCCCGCAGGTGATGTCGGCCGAACCCGGCCGCCGGGGCCAGGACCACGTCGACGCGGGCAGGGCCCTGCACTGCGATGATCCGGCGCAGCAGCACTGCCCGGTTCACATCACCCGGGAAGGCCAGCGCCTCGCGGCACTCGACGATCCCCGACCCGGTGATCCAGCGGGAGTGCCAGATCAGGCTGCCGTCCTCGTAGTAGCCACCCCAGACGAACCGGCCGGTCGGGGTGACCGCATAGCAGCCGTCACCGCCGACCAGCGACGAGAACACCCCGTCGGAGTCCCAGCGCGGCGCACACATCCACGCGATGTCACCCCTCGGCCCGACCAGCGCTCCGCGTTGCCCGTCGGCGAGCAGGGCGTACTCCCGGAGCACGCGCGGGGCGAACGTTTGCGTACTGTCGGTGCTGGTCATCGGTGTCTCGACCTTCCTCGGCTCCGCGGGCGGAGGCATTAGTGGTGGGTGGGCTAGATGCCGGCGGCGTTGGCGTAGTACTGCTGGTCCTCGCGCCAGCCGCCCATGCCCATGCCGATGTCAGCGGGATCGGCGACGAACTCGATCGCTTTGATCCACTTGACCATCTTGAAACCGAGTTGGGTCTCCACCCGCAGCCGAACCGGCGCCCCGTGCTCGATGGGCAGCGGCGCGCCGTTCATCTCCAGCGCGAGGATGGTCTGCGGGTTGGTGGCGAGGTGCAGTTCCATCGATTCGTAGAAAAACCCGTAGCGGCCCTCACCTTCGGTCAGGCCCTTGTCATCCATCGCGTAGAACACGACGTAGTGGGCCTGCGCGGTTGGGCAGACCAGTGCGAGCACGGCGCTCAGCGGCACCCCGCCCCACTCAGCGACCGCGGTCCAGCCCTGAATGCAGTTGTGCTTGACGATCTGGCTGCGCCGACCCAGGCCGCGCAGCTGCTCCAGCGACAGCGACACCGGGTGTTCCACCAGACCGCCGACGGCCAGCCGGTAATCGGTGAATCCATCAGCGGCCATCTGCTCGTAGTCCGCCCCGGTGGGCGGGTAGCCGTTGACCCGGTGATACGGCGAGATGTCGCCGCGAGCGAAGTGCTGCCGGGAGGTGAACGTCCGGGAGATCACCCGCTCGAAAGGATCGACCATGACCCCGAGCAGGCGCTGGGTGGCGCGCCGGTAGCGCAGCGAGAACCACGAGATGATCACATGGAACAGCAGGATTCCGAAGATCCCGAGCAGACCGACGCTGACCGCTAGCGTTCGGTTGGCGTGCTCATCGCCCAGCACGATCGACGCGAACTCCTTGGGCACCCCATGCACGATCACCATGAAGGTGTGCAGTGCGGTGAACGCGGCGAACGCGCACAGCCCCAGGAAATGCAGGCTCCGGGCGCCTTGCTTACCACCGAACAGCTTGCCGTAGCGGGGGAAGCGGGCCAGCACCGACGGCGACATCGCCGCACCGGTCGCGATCTGCACCGGGGCCAGCACGAAGATCAGCAGGAAGTAAGTGAGTTTCTGCGCCGCTTCGAAGGGCTGACCGGGCAGCTTGCTCGGCAGCTGGAAATGCAGGTAGGTACCGACCGCGCGGATCGCCTCCGGCACGATCTCCCACCGGGTCGGGATGAGGTAGCGCCAATATCCGGTGGCGAAGACCAGCACCACATAGACCGCGCCGGTGAGGATCCAGAACTGCACGGTCATGAAATGCCAGTGCCGGCCCAACCCCAGGTTCTTGCGCCCCGGCAGCGCGACCACCGGGCTCCAGGACTCCTCCTCATCCAACGACGACCACATCCGGCGGGAATCCGCCCCGTACATTTTCTTGGAGAACCGGGCCCACTCCCGGCCCGGTGGGCAGTCGTCGTTCCAGTACAGCTTCGGGAACGCCGACAGAACCTCCAGCCCAGAGCGGGCCAGCAACAGCAGGAAGAAGATGTTCAGGAAATGGGTGATGACCACCCACCACGGGAAGAAGCTCGGCATCGGTTCAACTCCCCGGAAGTTGATCGAGGACCGCGGGTGCACCCGACGGTGCTGCGGCGTTCCCGCAGCCAGCCAGGGCAAGCACACCGACTATCGCGGCAGCGGTGCTCCCGACGCAGGCGGCGATCGTCATGATCGGCTCCCCGCGGCCGTTCGGGTGTTTCCCGCGCGGGCGGTGGGGTCGTCGTCCAACGCGGTCCCATTGGCCGGGCCGCGGCCCGGGAGCCACGCCGAGATCACCTGCCATACCCGAGACAGAAGGCGCCTAGGTCGGTGACGTGGACGATGGAAGAGGTTGTCCGCCGGCCTAGTGCTGGACTCGCGTTGCTGGAGCACCCCAGCGACCGCGAAACACGGACCGGCGGCCACCACGGCCACGACGATCACCGGGCGGGCCCGGGCGCCACGCTAGCGGCCGGGGAGGAACTCGTGGGCGAACTCGCGGACCGCCGACAGGGCCCCGGGTAGGCCTTCCTTGGGAGCGGCGACGAAGGCTTTGGTCATCGCTTCCATCTGGGCGAAGGAGACGTGCGGTGGGATCGGTGGTTCCTCCGGGTCGGTCATCGCGTCGATGATCACCGGGCGGTCGGAGGACAACGCCTCGTGCCAGGCGCCCTCGATCTGAGCCGACCGTTCGACCTTGATGCCCCGCAGACCGATCATCTCGGCGTAGGCGTGATAGGGGACGTAGGGGATGTCCTGGGAGGCGTGGAACTTCGGGTCCCCGGCCATCGCCCGCTGCTCCCAGGTGACCTGGTTGAGGTCCTCGTTGGCACCATGGTGGCCAGGTTCCCCGACAGCGACGCCTTCATCCCACGGCGGATCTTCACCTGGCGGGCGAACCAGTTCGCTGCCGACCCGGAGTCACTGGACAAGACCGCGTTGTCAGGCAGTTGCCGGGACAGCTCAGCGAACAGCGCCTGCGGGCGGACCCGCGGCCGGTCCCCGTCCCGGTCGATGTCGGCGGGTCTGGCGCGGTCATCCATCAACCGCCACCAATCCGCCACGCCCGTGACGATGCCCTCCTGCCAGGACCGGTCGGTCTTGCGGTGCAACAACGGCAGCAGCTCGGCCAGGGTCTGTTTACTGTCACCGACCAGGGCCAGGTCCATCGGGTAGCGAATCGACAGCATCCGCCCCAACAGGTCGATCTGCACCCCCTTGACCGCACCCTCCTTGGGCAGAAACTCCGAGTAGGGGAAGCTGGAGCCGACCATGAGCAGCGTGTCGGCGCCCTGCATCATGTCCCAACTCGGTTTGGTCCCCAACAGGCCGATCGAGCCGGTGCAAAACGGCACGTCATCGGGCACGGCGGCCTTGCCCAGTAGCGCCTTGGCCACCCCGGCGCCCAGGGTGTCGGCGACCGCGATGATCTCATCGGTGGCGTGCAGCGCGCCTTGGCCGACCAGCACCGCGACCTTCTCGCCGGCATTGAGGATGTCCGCAGCGGCCTGCAGATCGTGCTGCTCGGGAATCACGCGACCGGGCCAATAACCGACCCCGGAGTGCATGGTGTGGGTCAGGTGCGGCTGCGACTCGACCGCGTCCATCTCCTGCACATCAGCGGGGATGATCACACAGGTGACGGTCTTCTCGGTCTGGGCGATCCGCAACGCCCGGTCCAGGGTGTGCCGGATGCTGCCCGGCTCATTGGCCTGCTCGCAGTAGGCTGACGCGACGTCGGAGTAGAGCTGCAACAGCTTGACCTCCTGCTGGAAATGCCCCCCCAACGCGCGCACGAAGGTCTGCCCGACGATCGCCACCACCGGCTGGTGGTCCAGCTTCGCGTCATACAACCCGTTGAGCAGGTGAATCGCCCCCGGGCCTGAGGTGGCCATGCACACCCCGACCTCGCCGGTGAACTTGGCGTGCCCACACGCCATGAACGCGGCCATCTCCTCATGCCGAGTCTGGATAAACCGCAACCGGTCCGCATAGCGCCGCAGCGCGCCGAGGATCCCGTTGATCCCATCTCCGGGGAAGCCGTAGATCGTGGACACACCCCAGTCCAGCAGACGCTCACACAGATAGTCCCCCGCTGTTTTGCCCATCAGCGATCCCCGATCCTCGACTAGCCGATAACCACGGCATCAACCGGATATAGGCGCTGATCGTCAAAACCGCCGCCTACTCGCTCGCCGTCTGATCGCGGGCTAGCCCGAATCGCCACCGCCTAAACACACCCGATCTCCAGCACCCACCAACAGGCGCGACCGGCCATCCCGAGCCAGGACCGCAGCCCATCAGCACCCCAGTGGCCAGCAAGACCAGGCAAGTCACAATGGCCCTGCGGCGACCATCGAGGGCAACGGGTCACCACACAACCCCGCAGGGGACCAGTGATGATCTTGTCGGCGACCTTTTGCAGCGCCCGGGGAGCGACCCTGCTCCTAGAGGCTGGGCGCACCGCCGCCGCGCGCCGCCATGGAGCGCCGGACCGAGGGGACACAGCGCCGTCCAGCGCGAGCAACGCTCGCGCGGCAGCAACTCGCGAGGATAACGGTGCTCCGTGGGGCAGGCGGCCGGCCGTCACGCCCACATACACTCCGGCCTCGGCCATCATCTGAACCGTTGCCCAATCAGCAGCGGCGCGGCGACATCGCCACACTGGATCACCGCCAACGGCATGCCCCGGTGCAGGACCTTTCCATCAAAAAGGCGCGCCGCACGTATCCCCCACCGCTGCCCGCGGTCTCGCGCATACACCACTCCGCATCCATCACGCCTTCGATATGCATTTCCGGGTCCCGACTGACCTTACGAAACCCGCCCGACAACGACATCTTCAAATGGATCTACACAGTCGCAGTACCGCCGGGCATGCGGCATGGGCCTCATCGGGCTAGCGTGACCGCAGCCCAGCCAGCAGGCGGGGTCTGGCGGTCGTCGCACCCGTGGTAGAGAACCCGGGACGAGTCGGTCGAATCAGAGCGATGATGTCGAGGTGATGACGTGAGCGGGACGGATTTGTGGCGGCCACTGGATCGGATGTCGGGTCGGAGGCGGCTGCGGCACCGCGACGCCGGCCGCGATCAGGAGATGCTTCCGGATCCGTCGCTGCTGCCCGGCACGGATCGGATCCCGCAGATCCGTCACATCGTCTTGCTGATGATGGAGAACCACTCGTTCGACAACTATTTGGGCACGTTGGGCCGCGGCGACGGATTGCCCAGCCCTGCGCCAGTGAACCGCCGCCGCGATGGCAGCCCGGTGCCCGCGCACCCCTTCGCTACCACCATGCAGAGCGAACATGTGCCCTCCCAGAGTTGGCCCTCCAGCCATCTGCAGTTTGACCAGGGCCGCAATGACGGATTCGTGACCAGCGTCGAAGACATCGCACCGAACGCTGACGCCAGCGTGGCAATGGGCTACTGGACCGCTGCAGACCTCCCGTTCTACGCAGGGCTGGTCCGGACCTTCCCCCTCGCCGACCGCTGGTTTAGTTCCTGCTTGGGCCCGACGTTTCCCAACCGACGCTTCCTCATCGCGGCAACCGCGCACGGGTTGATCGACGACGAGATCGCCAGCATCATCGACTACCCCCGAACCGGCACGATCTTCGACCTGCTCAACCGGCACGGCATCGGATGGATCAACTATCACCACGTCCCGGGTCTACACCTGATCGGCAAGCGACTCGCCGGGGTCCGCGTTGTCCGCGCATTGACGTTGCTCGCCCGACAGCTGCTGCCCGGTATCGAGGCCCACGTCCGCGGGGAGCTCCAATGCACGGCGAACCTTTACCCACTCGGGCTGGCGCGGACGATCGGGCACATACGCCACACCGATCGCTTTTTCCACCACGCCGCGGCGGGCACGCTACCGCCGGTGAGCATCGTCGACCCAGACTTTGAGGTGTCCTCAGAGGAGAACCCCCAGGACATTCGCCTCGGGGAAGGCTTCGCCGCCGCGGTCATCAACGCAGTCATGCGCGGCCCGGGCTGGCCGCACACCCTGCTCATCTGGCTCTACGACGAACACGGCGGATACTACGATCACGTGCCACCACCCCCTGCAGTCGAACCCGACCACGTGCTCCCGCACAGCCTCCGAGGCGGCACCGGGCCGCTGCGATGGCTGGTGAAACACACCGGGCTGTGGCCGGGGCTGCGCGCGCTGCACTCCCACGACGGACGTTACGACCGATATGGATTCCGGGTGCCCGCCGTCGTCGTCTGCCCCTACGCCAAACCCGACTACGTATCCTCGACACCCTTCGACCACACATCCGCGCTCAGGCTCATCGAAGAGAAGTGGAATCTGCCACCGCTAACCCGTCGAGACGCCAGCGCGACCGCGCCGTGGGACCTGATCGACCTATCCGCCGTCCCACCGTTTCTCAACCCCCCAACACTGCCTTCGCCCACGATTCCCTGGCATCACTGACGGGGCTGTGCCCCATCCCTAGCAGGCGTGTTCCCTGGCTGGCTGCCCGTAGGCGCTGTCCGTGACCTCGACGCGGCCGACGTTTCTGTCCCCTCCGTCTTCCTGCGGCATTAATCGCGGATCCACGCTCTTTGGCCGGTGTCAACTACGTGCGAGCCGCGTTCGACATCCTGGACACCTACCAGTCCGCGCGCGCCTGGATTGTCGACCTTCGCGGCAACAGTGGACCGTACCCGATCTTGTAGACACCCGTTGTGACTGCCGCTGATTGCCAGCGGAGGAAATCGCGTGGCGACACGCCGAAGCTTCACCCAGGAATACAGGGAGCAGGCCGTTAGCC
>JAHEXI010000034.1 GCA_023252195.1 Pseudonocardiales bacterium | reverse complement strand
CACATCGTCACGTTGTCGTCGCACACCAACGACACGGCCACCCCCAGCCCGACCCCTCCCGCCGTTCACACCCGCTGACGCAGATCGCTTGCTCCATGGTCATCAGGAACGGCGGCTAACACCGCAGAGACGAGCTGCTTGGCCTAACCCCCGGCAACGCAACGTCCGCGACCTGGACCATCGCCTGCGTGCCCGTCCCCACTGCCTCGGGTTTCGACCTCAAAGGTCCTTACATCCAGGGTCCGCCGGGCGCGCGGTTCATCTACCTGTCGTGGGGCACCGTGGACGACGCCAAAACTTTCGAGCTTTTCCGCCGAGCGAAGCTATGGCTCGACTGCATCCCTTCCGACGTCGTTGCCAGCGCCGTGGACCAGGGCCTTCTCGTCGGTTGTCTGGGTCTGACTGACCACAATGGCAACCCGCGGTGCGCCGCCGTACGTCCCCCCTTCATCGGATGGTCCGCGGAATCCGCGAAATAACGCCCGGTCAGCGGACCGTCTCCGACATACTCGCGGAGATGAAGCAGCGGTCGGTCGTTACGCCCCGGGTGGCCACGGTGGCGGAGGCTGGCACCGTGGCCAGGTTGCTGGATGCGTTCAACCGGGAGTTCGATACTCCCACGCCCGGGCCGGAGTCCTCGGTACACGGCTCCGGCGGCTGCTGGCCGGCAGAGAGGTGATCGCCCTGCTGGCGGGTGATCCCGCCGTCGCCGTCGCGCTGCTGACCCTGCGCCCCAACGTGTGGTACCAGGGTCCGGTTGCCCTTCTCGACGAGCTCTATGTCGCGCCAGGGCTGCGCGGACGAGGACTCGGCTCCACGCTGCTCACCGCCGCCGAGGCCATCACCCGACAGCGCGGTGGCGAGTTACTCGAGATCAACGTCGACAGTGACGACATCGACGCCCGCCGCTTCTACGAACGGCACGGCTACACCAACACCGAGCCGGGCCAGAACCAGCCGCTCCTCTACTACTACCGGGAACTGACCGACGCCCCGTTCTAGCGCGAACGTCATCGGGACGTCCAGCACAGCGATCCGCCCGCGGGACGGCCCGACAACCCGTCGCTTCCTCGCGATCTTGCCGGAGTGGTCGCACATCGGCGTCGGACGTTCCGCAGGCCGCTGCGACGATTGGGCAAAGCCGTGTCGGGCGGGTGGTGATGTCACGGTTCGGAGCCCCGCTGCGTCCTTTGCGATAGAGGGCCGGACGGAGAGGTGCACGAGCATGGATATTGCATTGTGGGTCGGTCAAGGGGTGCTGGCTGTCGTGTTCGCCCTGTCGGGGCTGGTCAAGGTCACACAGTCCAAGGAGCGTCTGCTCGCCACCGGCCAAACGGGTGTGCGGGACGTCCCGCTGATCGGGATCCGAGCCATTGCGGTCTGCGAACTGCTCGCCGCTGCCGGGCTGATCCTGCCGTGGGCGACAGGGACCGCCCGAGCCCTTACCCCTGTGGCCGCGCTTGGCCTTGCCGCGATCATGGTCGGCGCCGGCGTCATCCATGCCCGGCTGGGCGAGCCACGCAACGTCGCGATCAACATCGTGCTGCTGCTTATCTGCCTCATCCTCGCGGTGGCCCGCTTCAACGGAGTATGAGTCAGCAGTGACCACGGACGCGACCCATGTGTTCGAGCAGCACCGATCCCTGCTCACCGGACTGGCCTACCGGGTGATCGGCCAGGTCTCGGATGCCGAAGACGTCGTGCAGGAAGCTTGGCTACGCTGGACGGGCGCGGATCACTCCACGATCGCGCAGCCCCGTGCCTACCTCCTGCAAGTGGTCACCCGCCTGGCGATCGACCGACTGCGCCGTGTCGCCGCCCGTCGAGAGACCTACGTCGGCCCGTGGCTACCCGAGCCGCTTCTCACCGAACCCGATGTGGCGGACCGGGCCGAGCTAATCGATTCGATCTCGATCGCGATGCTCGTGGTGCTGGAGACACTATCGCCGTTGGAACGCGCGGTGTTCGTCTTGCACGAGGCATTCGGCTTCTCCCACCCGGAGATCGCGGTGATCCTTCAGCGGAAAGAACCCGCGGTCCGCCAGCTCGCGCGCCGCGCCCACGACCACGTCCGAGCGCGGCGACCCCGATATGACACCGACCGGGTCGCACACACCGAGGTGACCGAACGATTCTTGACCGCGTGCGAACGCGGCGACCTCGGCGCCCTACTCACGGTGCTCGCACCTGATGTCGTCCTCATCGGCGACGGCGGCGGCATCGGCCGGGCACCGCGGCGCCCGATCCATGGGGCAGGCCAGGTCGCGCGGTTCCTCATCGGCCTGAACAACACCACGATCCCCGACATCTCCACCGAGATCACCTCCGTGAACGCCGGGTCGGGCATCGTCGTCCGCTCCGGCGCCACCCCGCTGGCGATGTTCGCGCTGGACATCGCCGACGGCCTGGTCCGGACCATCCACGCCATCGCCAACCCCGACAAGCTCACCAGGCTGTGACCCGCCCGGTTATGGAACCGACAAACCGGACGAGATCCACAAAGTGATCGTTTGCGCGCGCCGAACCTGTCACCTGCAACTATCGTGACCTGCGGTTTCTCACATAGGTGGTACGGAAAAGAATCTCACTCACCCCCGTTTAGTTTTACATGCCGGTATCTTTGTTGGAGCACCAACATGAGGATCGCGGCGAGGACCAGGACGTCGAGTTCGCAGTACGGTGCGGCGCTGAACGCTGTGGAGTAGGCATTCACGAACTGGTTGTCGGAGATCGGTAAGGGGCAGCGTCGGGGCCGAACGATCCCGAGGAAGGTTTCGGCTCAGCCGCCGAAGTCCGGATCCCGGGGCCAGAACTGGCCACCGCCGGTCGGCCGCGTCACGTGGCGACACTCATCCGAGTCCTACGGTATCGATCGGGCCGTGTCCTTCCCAGGTACGACTCCGCGGCGCTGCTCTACTGAGGCGGTGCCTCGCGATGATTCGGCCGCCAACGTCACCACTAGCGCGGGGTGCGCGGCGTCATGGCGGGAGGCGGTGCGGGCGCATTGCCGAGTGTGTCACGTCACCTTCGACGACGACGTCCTGTTCGATGCGCACCCGGCGCGCCGGGTGCTGCGTGCCTCCCCGCCGTCTTGGGCTAGTCGTCGTGGGCGGTGTGTGGTGTCGGTTGCTGGCCGGGGAGCCGACTGCGGGCGTCCTAGGTCAGCGGTCCTGACGACGATCAAAGGAACATAACGGACAAAACGTCATGACGCCGCTTATCGGATCGTTCGAACCGATCCGCACGCAGGCCTGTCACCAGTCGAAACGCTCCCGGTGGCGCCTCCTCGCGACCACACCGGCACTCCGGCCGGGTCGTACCGCCCGCGCCAGATTCGCCCGGACGGGAGCGATCCCGAGCAGCTTAAGCTGGAGGTCAGGACACCTCTCCGAGTTGCAGGCGCCGCAATATCGCCCTCACGATCATGATCGCTTGGTTGTGATCACGGATCGTGAACGCCCCAGGCCCTTCAGCCGCTCACCCCCAGCCCGGCGTGTCGTCCCGGCTTCCTTAACCCCACCGCTCCCAGCTTTGCCGCGAAGAGTCCGTCAACCTGACAATGCCCACGCCAGGGGTGTTGATGGTTTCCGGTTGTTGGCTACCCCGCTGTGGCGTGCGCGCCGACTTCGGTGCCCGTGACGCCCTGCTGGTTACGTATCGGGTCTGTTGGTGCGACGGATCCGCGCCCGTTGAGTTGTCGAAGTTGTGAGTCCAGGTAGGTCGTCAAGCGGGTGCGATAGTCACGTTCGAACGTGCGTAGCTCGTCGAGCTTGTTCTCCAGTGTGTTCTTCTCCTGGCTCAGCGAACCGATGATCTCGGCGTGCTTGCGCGCTGCATCGCGCTCCAGCGACGCAGCCTTATCCCGGGACTGCCGATCCACAATCTCCGCTTTGCTACGGGCATCATTGAGCATCGTCTCGGCCCGGGTCCTGGCCTCGGTGAACAGACCATCCGCCTTCGCCCTCGCCCCGGAGAGCAGCTCCTCGGATCTGACCCGAGCATCGCCCAGCATTCCGTCCGCTTCGGCCTTGGCCTCACCGGTCACCCGATCCGCCATCTCCTGGGCCAGACCCAGCACCCTGGCAGCCCGAACATTGTGATCACCACCCGGCGAGGTCCGCTCCCTCATCGGTACCACCGGAGCGATCACCAACCGAGGTGGCTCCAACGGCCCAAGGTCAGGACCGGTATCGACCCGCGCCACACCGAGCTGCTCAACCTGATCACGAAGACCCTGGTTGTCCTGGATCAACCGAGCCAGTTCGGCCCTCACCACATCAAGAAACGCATCCACCTCACCCTCGTCGTAGCCCCGCTTGCCCAGCGACGGCTTACTGAACGCAACGTTGGCAACATCGGCCGGGGTCAACGGCATCTCGGATCACCTCACGCACTCCTCGACGGCTACGTACCTGCTGACAGAAAGCCCCGCCGCACGTGTCCTCTTATGCATTTTTTGAACGTTTTGCTTGGCTGATCCTGGTGGGGCCGTTTAGTGGCGGCTGGGGCATCGTGACGACGACGCTGGTGGACCTCACCGTGGCCACGGCCAGTACGCCGGGTTCCAACCCGAGCTCATCGACTGCCTCGGCGGACATCAGCGACACGATCCGGTGTGGTCCGGCCTGGATCTCCACCTGAGCCATCACCTGGTCCCGAATGACCCGGGTGACTAGGCCGGCTAACTGGTTGCAGGCAGAGGCGGGCAGCTGCGGTACGACTTCCTCGGCATCCGCGGCCAGCGCAGTGACGAACCGGGCCAGCTCCGCCCCGTCCACCCCCCGGCGCCCGGACTCGGTGGTCGTGGAGGCCACGCGCCCGATGTCGGCCCAGCGCCGCAGGGTGTCATCGCTGACCCCGAGCAGGCGGGCCGCCTCACCGATCCGGAACACGGGCATGATCCCACCCCCATACGGGCGGCCACACTCCTCCCGCGCACTCCAGCATCGCACGGAGATCAGTTCCGCACAAGCGGAGGAAAAGGCGGCATCGCTGCGAATTAGAGGAGATTACGAACCATTCTATCCGCCGGTGCGTGAACGCTCTCGGTGAGCAGGCGATCACCGATACGCGAGGAGGACGGGGCCGAACCCAAACAGGTGGGGCGGCGGTGGGAGGCAAGGTCGACTACTGTGACCCCGTGACGTCCCTGGAGGTGATCCTGGTCATGGCGGGGTTTCCGCTGGCCATTATGGTCCTGCTGACGCTGCGGCCGCGCTTCGCCTGGGCTCGCCGCTCTCGCCCCGGCGAGGAATGGAATTACCCACCGGTGTTGTTCACGGCGAACCCGGAGGCGCTGCCCGGCGGCTCGGCCAACCACCAGGTAACCGGCGAGGCACGCGGAGGTGATCGCGGCGGCTGGTAAACGAGTAGCACGCGAAGTCCGCGGCCAGGGCTAGGCACGACTATCGGGGCACGGCGTCAGGCGTGAACGTCCTGCTGGGCGCCCCCAACCTGGATACCTGGCGGCGTGACCACACGCTGCTTTGCCTGGCGATTCAAACCGGGCTGCGGATCTCCGAGCTCACCGGGCTGACCTGCGCGGATATCCACCTCGACACCGGAGCGCACGTCGCCTGCCACGGCGGTGGGCCGCAAACACCGGATCACTGCAATAGGTCCAGCGGTGTAGCCGCCAGTGGCGCGTGGGCGGTCTTGTCAGGGCGTGTTTGCTGATAGCGGGTGGAAACGCCTGGAATGTCGCGCTGTGGCGGTCTCGTGCCGGGTGTGGCGTGCCGGATCATTCTGTCCGGTTAGAAGTAGCGCCTCAATGGCTGGCCTTCGATGTCAGGCGGTTGGGACACCGCGGTCATGGGTGGAGCGGGGTGTTGCAGCGGCAGCCGCCGCTGAAATGGCTGATCAGGCCCTCGGTATCGGGGTTGCTGCGCTGTTTGGTGACGTCGTCGAGTAGAACATCGAGCTTGCCGAGCGGGTCGACGGCGGTGACTGTGCCTCCCCGGACCCGTCGGCTTCCGGTCTTGGAGTCTGGAGCGCCGAACACGATCACCCGATCTCGTGGCTGGAAGTGGTTCCATTCCCAGCCGTTGAAGTCGTACCAGGTGCCGGTGAAGGCGCCTGACACCACCGATGGCGTCGCTCCGATTGCTGCAGCGACGCGGCGCATCGTGTCCACGGAAACCGGTGCGGCAGGTCGGGCTGGTGCGTTGTGGTCGACCCATCTGGTCAGGCTCGCCGCGGGCAGTCCGGCGGAAGCCTCGATCGAGCTCAGCGACCGGCCCGGCTGGTAGCGCGCGAGAAGCACCGCTACCCGTGTCCTGGTCATCGACCGACCTCCCGTCCAGCGGACGCACTTGCTCACTCGGTGTCTGGGGTTGCAGTGACTCTTACGAACCGCTTACGCGGAGATGCCGCCGGACCGGGTCTCCGTTGGCAGTGGCTTGAATCGCTCCCTGACAACACGAGCGGGAAGGGCTCGATACGTCTATCGTATCCGTAGTTGCGGAATTTACATCCTGAAGCATCTCTATCTGCGGATTGTACAGGCTTGACTAACCGCGTTTGCGCCGTCACAATTAGCTGGAGTGATCACGTGGCCGGGAGGTGGCTGGGGATGCGGTTCGGCACGCGGGACCCGTGGTTGGTCTGCTCGCCGCCTTGGGCCGGTTGGTCGCCGCGACCACCAGAGCGGGCCGGTGGCGTGGTGGTCAACGGCGGGGTCACCCACTGGGTCGCGCTGACCGTAACCGAGCTTCCGGGAGCCTGATTAGAAAGGATGTGAGATGACTCTTATCGTCTTGACAGTCGTCGTCATCGCGTTGCTGGTTGCCACTCTGGCGATCTTTCTTTTTACGATCGGCGTGCAACTCAACCGCACCGCCGACAATCTCGATGACTGCTCACAGAACGTGAAGAAGATCGCCTACCAGGCCAAGGAGATCGGGCCCGCTATCGAGCGCATCAACGAAACCGGCACAACAGTGGTAGGAGCGCTACCACTGTTGAGCGACGCTGCCGAGCGCATCGGCGTCGCTAAGTCCGCGCCCTACGTGGATCCTTCCGAAGCTCCTTACCCGGCACCAGCGGCGGCACCTGCTCCGGTTCCAGCTGCAGCGCCCGCCGCGGTTCCTGCTGCGGCACCAGCTGCAGCGCCCGCCGCGGTTCCTGCTGCGGCTTCTTCGCGGAGTGTGGGTCTCCTGGACGGAGATGAGGTTCGGGGGAGTTTAGGCTACCTGGATGCGTGACGATGATACCGTCCTGGCCATGAGGTAAAGCAATGCGCGCTTATGGGGATTGGCGGCCGTGGCGGTAGTAGAGGTCGCGCGTTTGGCGTCGTTGCCAACGGTGTGACCAATATCCGACTGCTTTCATGGGTTCCGGGTGAGGAACGCGAGAAACGGAGGTCACGAATGCGGATTCGGGTAATCGACAGGCGGTCATACAGTCATGGTGACGACTGAGGATGCCCGCTGGCTTGCCGGCTACCTGCGGAAGTTGGTGTCCACCCGCCCCGCCGCCTGGGCCGGCACCGAAATGACCCTGTCTCAGCTGATCGCGCTGCACATCATCAGCGCGCGGGCTCCGATGACACTGATGGCACTGTCCGACGCCTTGGGCACCCGACCACCAGCCACCTGCGCGATGGTCGATCGGCTCGCCCGAGCCGGGCTGGTTTGTCGCACACCAGACCCCGAGGACCTTCGGCGCGTGCTGGTAGCCGTCACCGGTACCGCGGCGCAGATGCTCGGCAAGATCGACCCGGACACTGCCCGACGTCTGCAGGCGGTGCTGAAGACCATGGGCTCGGCAGCCCAGCGCGTCCTCACGGAAGTCCTCAAAGACACCGCCCAGCGCCTCGCCCACTAGCGATCTTCGGGTGTCCACCGCGGCTGGCGTGTCGAACGGCTGGCGTAGACGAGCGTCGGGGCTCGCGCAGTTGAAGATTTTCCGCGTCCGGCGTTGCGCCGGGTCTGGACCGCGAGCAGTTCGTCCTTGATCCGCATCGACAGGTCGGAGCGCTTCGGGAAGTGCAGCTGGAGCAGTCCGTTGGACGCTCCAGTTTGTCAATGCCCTGGGCGGTACATTCGGCGTGCGGGTTTCGGGGTGACAGCCTCTCTATCTGGCGAGTAGGGCCTTCAGCGCTTTGTCCACTCCGGCAAGGTCGTTGTTGATCTCCCCAACGATCGATCCGATCGGCTCGGTCCGCTGGGTAACGAGGTGCAGACCGGTGGTGACTTCGCGGAGCTTGGCGTTCACGCGTCCGAGAACGCGCGCAATACTGATCAGGTAGGCAGCGAGCACGAGTATGGTGAGCGCGGCGAGGATGACGTGACTATAGCGGCTATCGGCATGGTGATTCGCTCCTCACAGGATGCGGGCAACCGCCTGCACATAGCGGGTAAGGCCAGCCCCCACCCGTTTCACGGCGTCGCGTGGGTATCAGCGCCTTTACATCGTCGCATGCAATGACGATGCCCCCGGCCTGATCATGCACGGTGTCGACGTGCCTCCCGACGTCAACGGCAGACCTCCACAGGCCGATCAGAAGTATCACCACCACAGGTATGACCAAGAAGAAGAAAAGCGCGTTACCGATCCACCACAGGACCCCTGACCGGGGGGCCCGAGCTATCTCGGGGCACGAGCATACGGATCAGCCTGCGGTTGCTGCGAAGACAGCGACTCGGCCTTTTCCGCGATCGCCGGCAGCGCTTTGGCGATCGCGTTGAGCTTCCGGTTCAGGATCGCGGCGCCGGCGCCGACCAGGAACACGTCTCCTTGGATCGACCTGATGACCCCCTCACTCACCTGCCCGAGGGTGTTGGCCAGGGACCGCAGCCGGCGAGTTATCAAAATAACGAACAGCGCCAACACGGCCACCAGGGCCACGATCTCGACGACGGTGAGGATAACGAGCAGTACCGGGCTCATTGCGCCCCCACTCCCAGGAGTCGAGCATGGCGGCTCGCCTCGTCGGTGATCTCATCCAGGCTGTCTGCGACCGCGAGCGCGATCTTGATGTTGGCCGTGTTGTCGGCCACCCCCCGCGCCACGTTCCCCACCCTCACCGCGCTGGCTTCGATAGAGCCGACGGAGGAGAGAAGCAGGCTGAGCAGCGCGATCACTGCAACAATCACGACCGCGCCGAAAACCAGCGCAAACTCCCAGAGTGTGGTCTCCGCGGAGGCAAGAGCTAAGACCATCGTTATCCCCCCAATGCTTTCCGGGCGGCCCGAGCGCCCCGGAGGAGGCTCTGAAGCGTGTCGTTCGTGCGGCGCAGCTCCACCAGCGGCTGCGTGGTCGTCCGTATCGCCTCGAGCTCACCAGCCGCTGCACGCGCTTGGGTGTTGATCCGGGCGGCAAGCACCAGCAGCACACCCACAAGGATCACCACGATCACCACGCCGATGGTCAGGCCCACCCACCAGCCACCGAGGTGCGGCTCCCCAAATTGATTCAATGCTGTGAGGTGCAGCTGCCCAAACTCATTCAATTGCTACCTCCAACCCTGCGAGGAATGTTCTGGCACTCGATCAGGCTCGGAAACGCGGTCATTTCCCCGCTATTTGCGGTCCCGTAGTCTGAAGTTTACCCTCGATCACGAGCCGAGGGAAGTGGCAATATGAGAACTGCGGCACCGCGCGGGATCCGGAGTCTCAGACATCCTACGGAAGGTCGCTGTCAAGTTGTTGGGTGTTGAGCGTGACGAGGGCGTCGCGGGGTGCGGGGTGGCCCTGATCGGGGTTGTGTCAACTAGCCGTGGGAAGTCCAACTACGTCGTTCCAGATAGCGAAGCGGGATGTCATGTCTTGGTGGTAGGCATCGGCGCAGAGCCGGTGGCGACGGGCCGAAGTGCGGTGATATCCCGCGGAAAGCGGAGAGGAACCGCTGCGCATGGCCGTGCGAGCTGAAACGTTGGCACCACTGCGGGATCGTCTCGTAGGAAACCACGACGCCACGCTCCGTTATCGTCTCCTCGACTTCCCGGAAGCTCAGCGGAGACAGGTGACGCAGCCACCTGCCGTAACTGATGATCTCCGTCGGGTATCGATGGCCGTTGTACCGCGACGACGACACGGTGCCCCATCACGCGGGGGTCCTCCCCGAAGATCCATCGAGAGCCCATACCCACCACATCAACGACGTGACGGTTCCGTTCTTGCATGTGTTGGATCTGGACTCTGTGGGTATCGGCGCACCAGAGGCGATGAGATTGGTGTCCGTTATTTATGGGTGGCGAGTCGGGCGACCGTGGGTGTGGTTACTCGCTGATGTTCGTCAGTGTGTCTGTGGTGTTACCGGGGTCGACTTCGTATATCCCGTTTGCTATTTGCACTGAGTCGCGGAAGATCTGGTTTTCCATTTCTTGTGGCCACCTGGTCTGAGCCGACCAGCGTAGGCCCTGCAGAGGGATCCCGGCCAGGTCGATGTTTCGTAGGTCCACGCTGGTCACGTCGTTGAGCACCTGGTGGAAGTGGTCGAGGGCCTGGATTGTTTGGGCGAGTTCCCTGGCGAAGGATTGGACACGGTCGAGGTCACGGACCAGGGCGCGGACACGGTTGCAGACGTGCGCGAGGTCGTGGGTGCTCAGGAGCGCGTAGTTGCTGGCGGGGGTGAGGTTGGCGTCGAGGGCGTAGTCGAGGTTCAGGACGTGATCGAGCACGTAGTTGAGGTCGATCGTGGGGAGGCGGTCGAGTTCGCGGGCGCGGGCGAGTTCGCTGCCGAGGTCGCGGGCGAGGGCGCGGGCGAGGTGGCGGGTGCGATCAAGGGTGCGGTCGAGGGCGCCACCGAGGTCGCGGGCGGGGTTGAGGGCGTCGTCGAGGTGACGGTCAAGTGCCCGGTCGAGGTCGGGCGGCAGGTCAGGGACGCGGTCGAGGATGCGGCGCAGGACGGGCTGAAGTTTGTGGTCGAGTCCGCTGGCGAGGTCGCTGGTGGTGCTGAGACCCAGGACGAGGGTTTGTGCACGGTCGTGAAAGCCTGCGATGTTGAATAGGGGGTGGGTTCGCATGGCCAGACGGGTACTCGGGCTCCAGGACGCTGCAGCGTGGAGGAACGTCAGCAAGGCGGTGTCGGGCTTTGCTTGGTCGACGTTGATGTGGTCGGGGCTGGTCGCGGCGACAGGCTCGGAGTCTGTGGGCTGCGGGTTCGGGATGAGCGGCTCGGTGGACGGCGTGCCCTCAGCAACGACGATCGAGGCCAGGCCGGCCTCGATGTCCAGGCACTGGGTCAGGTCGGTAACGAGGTCGGCGTGGTGGGTAGCGATTAGCACCTCGCGCAGACTGGCCTCAACTCCAAGGGTGCCAACGATGTCGATGACTAGCTTGTGATGCTGGTAGGTAAGCCACAGGTCCAGTCCCTGTTCCTGCTGGGAGGCGACGTCGGTCATTGTTCATCGCCTATGGTGTCTAGGTGTGCTGCGAGCGTGCGGCGGGCTTGTGCCAGGTTGGCTCGGACGGTTTGGAAGCTGATTTGTAGCTCGCTGGCGATCTCGGCGGGGGCGTAGCCGTCAAGAGTCCAGGCCATCACTTGGCGCTGCCGCGGTGACAGGCGATTGAGCACAGCCAGGACCGGGTGTCGCTGTTCCCAGATTCGCACGTCGATCGAGACCGGCATTAGCGAGTTGCGCGGGGATGGGTGCTCGATGGGGTCTTCCTCGATGCTGGCGATGTGGCGCGCCAATTTTCGGGACGCCATTGTTCGGGACCACGCCTTCGGGTGGTCGATCTTTGGCCACCACCGGTATGCCGTGGTCATTGTTTCCTGGGCGATATCGGTGGCGTCGTCAAGGCGCGCGCCCTGCCACACGAGGAAAACGACCAGGATTGGCACGGACCCACGATAAAACTCGTTGAAGCTCGCGAAATTTTCTGTATCAGCTAACGGTTGCGCGAGTTCTGGTCGTGGGAGCGGATCACGGGGTAGGGGGACATCTGGCCGGGGAAGATCGGAGTCATCCATGGCAGCCTAGCTGGTTTGACACAGGTGATGGTAAGGGTCCGATCCAGGTACCATCGCAGCCGTTCTCGCGGGTCTGACCAGTCCACCGGAGTGGATAAGAGTCATGTCTAGGACTCAACTGGCTTTTATGAACCAGCCAGCACTCTGGTGAGGAATTGGTGATGCTGCAGGCCCTCTGCCAGTACCGCGTCAACCCTGTCGGCAGTGATAGGAATAAGCGCGGCGTTCGCGGTGTTCTCCGGGATGGCCCGTAGGGTGTCTCGCACTCCCTGAACACCTTGGTTGATGGATCTTACCATGGACACAAGGGACCCCAGCAGTAGGATCACTACGATCAAGACGCCGACGCCCATGGCTATCGCGATCCACCAAAAGGTTACCTCTTCAGGTGCATATCCATCAGGTCCACCGGCATACCCAAGTAAAAATTCCATCGCTAACCTCCGAGTCTGGCTCGTCCGCGTTCCAGACCTTCGATGATGACCTCAGCATGGTCGATCGTCTGTCGTAGAGCCGCCAACGGGAGCGTGTTCCGATATGACTGCTGCAGGGCCTGGTTGATCTGTGGAGCCTGGCGGGCGATCCGCGCGGCGAGCACCAGTACCGGGGCTACCAATGCGACCACCACGGAGATCACGACGGTAGCGATCACGAAACCCAGGTACCAGCCGAACAAATGCGCCTCACTAGGCCCGGGCGCCTGTTCCGCAAGCAACATCATCCCGCAGACCTCCTTTCTGTAACAGTTGTAGCTAACTTTCTGTAGCAGTTGTAACTAACTACTGCGTCACACAGAATTTACCAGTCCGGTGACGAGGTCACACAGGCAGTCTCCAGGTAATTCAAGATCGTCCGGGTCGCCGTCTGAACGTTATGAACTACCTTAAGGTGATCCGCAACCTGGCCCATCAGAATGTCCTTGTCGGACGAGATCAATCGCGAGTCGCATTCCTGATGACCGCACGTGAACTCGTGCATCTCCTTACCCTTTCGATCCAGCTCCAACGCGAAGCCCATATCGTCGGCGGCTGGGCGGCGCTGGTGTCCTTTAAACCTGTTCTGCCATAGATCGTACCGGCGCGAGGTTGGCGTTGACCGAAGGCAACACCTCGGGAACGGTCCTCGTCTGATAGGCGATTGCGTTGACCCCCACGATAACCGCACCAAGTGTCCAAGCAACATGCTTCAACTGAAAAATCACCTTCAACAACGAGACGCCGACAACGGCCACGACCAACGCAACGGCGAGCAACGTGACCCACGCAGCCAAGGGCATGACTTCCTCCTATTCTTGGGACGTTTTCCTCAAGTCATTAGTTCGCTAGACGCCCAGTGCGGCCAGCAGATGACCAACGCGTTTCACGTAGCGGGTCGCGCCGATGGAGATCTCCTTGACTGCACCGTCCGTCACAGCCAATAGCTCTGGCACATTGTCGAGTTCCCCAGTCAGGATGACGCCGTCATGCAGAATGTCATCCACCGTCGCCCGGATTCGATCTACCGGCGCGACGATGGATTTCATCAACACCGCCACGACGGGCAGCACCACGAAGACCAAAATAATGTTACCAATCCACCACAAGATCATAACCGGTCTCTCCTTTCCTCACGAATCGTTCACCCTCAGCGAGGATGCACCGCACCTCGCCAACAACCACCGCCGATAAAGCCGAACACCTGCCCACAGATCCCTGGCAGCCCTGCCAGGGTCGGCGTGACTCGCCCAGCCGACCGACCGTTGACCACCACGACACCCATCGTCGAGCCACTCAGTACTGACCGGCGGACTGCGGCCATGGTCACAGCGACCAGCCCACCTGGGCGGCGAACAAGCCGAGCCCGGGCACACCACGCCTGCCGAACCACAATGTGCAGCCACCCCTCACCACAATGGTCGCTCCGCCTCTATAGTGACTCTCTCATATGCGCCGCGTCAAGACTGTGCACTCCGCAGATGCGTATAGGAGTCATCGAAAACTTCTCAAACGAGAAACTCGGTGCCGGTCCGGCGCGATGCCCGGGTTGGTCGTCTCAGTGTGCTTCCGTGCCTCCTGGGTCATCGCTGGCCCTCAGACCCGCGCCGCGAAAAGTGTCCGGGTCATCCGGGGCGCTGGTGGTCGTCGTGGGGGTGATGGCAGTGGTGCCAGACGGGCGTGTTTGGGCGGTGGTGGGTGTGTCGGCCGCTGCTCTGTCGTCACGGTAGGAGTCCTCCTTCGCGTGTGCTCACGGTCGGTCGTCGGTCGTGAAGCCGCCACCGGGCACCGCTGCTGGCGGCTTGCCCGGCGACGCCAACGCTGAGGTGGATGCCGACGAGCATGCGGGACGGCGTCATCGGCGTTCTCGGGGCGCTGACTGTGGTCTTCGCTCGCCTGTCCGAATGTGACGGTAGATCGTCATGGGGTGACGCCGTAAGAGATCCCGGTAGTCCTTGGGAAATTCTGGTCGGATATCCCTGACCAGCGCTAACGCTGGAGCCGGTGTCGGTCTCATCGATCATCTACCTCTACGGTTCGTACCGCTTGCCTGTTTCTGGCGTGGGGGTGGTCGGTGTCGACGTGGATGTTTTCTCAAGGAGCAGCTGCAGCAGCTGTGGTCGTTCCCGGGTATCGGCAGGGATGATCTGATCCGGTTCTTCACCACTCACTGCGGCGGATGTGGCGTTCATTGATCCGGGCCGGGGGCGTGGCCCAGCCGACAGGCTCGGGCTTGCCGTTGCGCTGGCGACGTTGCCGTGGCATGGGTTCGTGCCTGATGAGGTAGGTGCGGCACCGCCGGTCGCGGTGGCCAGGTTGGCAAAGCGGCTTGGCCTGGCCCCGGCGGTGCTGGAGGAATGGGAAGCGTGCGCACACTCGTTCGGATCATCTGCGGCTGGTGGCGGAGTATCTGAACTGGAAGCCGGCCCCGGCCGGCGGCGGGTCGATGAAGGATCTGGAGCAGTTCCTGCTGGACCGGGCGATGGAGCACGATTCGCAGACGCTGTTGTTCACCGTGGCGGCCGAGTACCTGATCTCCGTCGGAGCCCCGGCCGACTCCACCCTAACTACCCGGCGACCAGCGCCAACAACGCCAACGCAGCCGCAGCCACCTCATCGGCCTCAGTCCCGGCCTCGGTCCTGGTCCGGTCAGTGCCGCGGGTCCGCGTTGGCGTCGTTGACCAGTGCGTTGCGCGCCTACGAGTCCGTCCAGTCGATCCGCGGCTTGCCCGGTGTGCTGTAGCCGCACCCAATGCACTCGGTCGCGATCACCGCGGCCGCGCCGGGCACCTGCGTCCCCACCCGGCGGATCCGGCGATCACCTGAGTGACAGTGTCTGGGTGGCACCGCCCAGCGCCGCCGACCACGCAACACCCCCGTCCCTCGATCACCTGCCGGATCGCATCGTTGATCCGGTGCGGCTGCTGCGCCGGATCAACGAGCGACCCACCGGGGAGAACAGGTCCGCGTACTGCTCATCGGGGAACGCCTGCGCACGGTGCGCGGCCAACAACGCGACCATGCTCGCCCTCGCCGACCAGGTGCCCCACCACCTCGGCGGCGTCCCACAGCTCCCGACACGGTCCCTCCAGACCCTTCACCTGAAGATCATCTCAAGCCGGGTCGGCGGTCCCCCGCAGACACACCGCCCGACCTTTCGGGCTTTTTTCAGAGCCCTCCTAGCTGGCTGTCGTGGCCAACGTCCTTGGTGTCGTATGACTCGATCATCCGGTTGGGGCGCGCATCGACCGGTGTGCCCCATGGCCACCCGGCCGGGTGGCCATGGGAAAAGTTTTCGGTTGCCCCACTGTCGCGACATCGCGGTGCGTCTCCTGGAATGCGACCGTCACCGCCGTGGAGATGCGACCACGGTTCGGAGACGACATTCCCGGCCCTTGCGGGCTCATTCACGGATCGCCGCGGTCTGATCGAGACTCTGCCGCGTGCTCGCAGTGATGTTCCGGCGGGCGGAGCAGGCAGTGAGCTTGCTAATCCTGCCGCCAGCGTTGACGTAATCCTCAAAGATTTCCCGCAATATCCCCGCGTTTGTTCGCCGAGAGATCGATGCCGTACACAACCCCGTCGAGCCGAACGTGACCGGCTCGTCAGCTTTCTCACCCGAGAGGTCTTCTATCCACTCAACCTCAGCTCAACTTTAGATAGGCTCGGTGTTGATGTCTGCGAGGTGGCCGCGTACCAGGTCGGCCGCATTTGGCAGGCCGAATGCCATGTCGGTCCAGGCCCATAGCTTGCGCAGGATCGGGTCGTGGCCGGCCCAGGGTTCGCGGCCGAGGAAGACCCGGTAGTTGTCGAGGAAGAGCAGGTCACCGGGTTGGAGTGGGAACCGCGGGGCTGTGCGGGCAGCTTGGTGGGTGAGTCGTGCCCAGGCGGCGAGGTGGTGACGGTCGTCGAGCCGGGGCGAGCGGTCATCGAGGAGGCGTTGGTGTTGGTGGCGGCGCACGGTGAGGCGCCCACCGCAGGTCCGTGAGGCCACCGGCCGACGGCTGGAGAGAGGTTTGCCAGTCGTGGCGGCGTTGGGGCCATCGGCTCGGCTCTGTTCCAGCTTGACGTCCCACAGGAACCTGCTCAACGCGCGCTGGGTGGGATCGCTGGCGATGCCATGGAGAAGGCGCTGGCCATCGAGGATGAAGGAGTCGCCGCCCGCGGTGGCTTGGCGCTCACAGAGCAGAAACACCAGATCCGGGTAGTGGTCTCCGAAGGGCAGGTAGCCGTCGATGTGGGGCTCGAGCGCTAGGCCGCCGCTGGTATCGGTGGCCATGGTCGTGGGCGATTGGCAGAACAGGATACGGGGCCCGAACGCGTCGCGGGCACCGGCGAGTATCCCGGCGACGCCGGTGTGGTTCGTGCGGAGAATGACCGCACCATCGCTGGACCACAAGTGGAACGCTCGCCGAGGGTCCGTAGTGCGCTCGGGGACCAGCCCTGCGGTGTAGGGCAGCGTGAACGCCTCGGCCGGGTCGCCGATCTGCGGCCCGATAACACTGGCCTGGCACATGGTGATGCCCTCCGTTCCCCCGGGTGGTATCGACTGGTCAGGCCGACTCAACCTGGACCGCCACGGCGTCGAGGTCACCGCCGAGTGTCACCTGCCTGACCCGGTCGGCCAGCAGCAGCCAGCCATGCCCCTCGACGCACGAGATACGAAGCCGGCCAATCGGGTCGCCGGTGCCCTGGAGGCGGAACCTGCTCTCCACGGTGGCCGCCAGGCCGCAGGTCGGGCAGCACACCACGCCGTTCATGGCGCAGGGACAGGGCCGCATCGGTGAACGACATCCCACGCGCTCCTCACCCAAGCAGGGGTGGTGCGGCCGCGCAGCCCCCGGGTGGGTGCCCACGACCCCTTTTCCCCCGCACAGCGCAGCATCACACAGAAGACGAGGTCCGCACAAGCGGGAGTTGGCACCACCGTAATCCGCATAAGCGGCCGTTACCAGCCATTAACATCCTCGGCTAAGCGCTTTTCACCTACCCCAGCGTAGCCCCGGCAGCTGCGGGTTTCGCCCCAGTCAAAAGATCTCACTTACGTCACCACGACTGTCTGCAGGCCGCGCGGCGTGCGTGAGGACCCGTGCCCGTTCCCACCCCACCGACGTCGACCGGTGCCAGTCAGCGGGATCGGTGTCAAGCGGTGGTGTGCTGTTCGTGGCAGTCATGAGAACGGTCATCCCCCCACACTGTCCCTGCTGTATTTCTCTCCCTGCCCGTCAGGTTGCCGTCGCGCGCCGGCCTGCTCACGTCCCGGTCCCTGGGGACGTCAGACCGTCGGAGTACTTGTTCGGCGCGCACCTGACCCCACCGCGGGCCTCAGATATTCACGGCAATGACCTGATCATGGAGTTTGGGGTGTCGGGACGGGGAAAGGTGTCCCTGGCCTGGGAGAATGCGGATTGTCGAGATCTGCACTAACCGCAGGGAGGGACACCTTTCAGGTGCAGATTACAGGTGGTCGTGGTCAGGTCGTGGATCCCGCGCTGGGGTGGTCGAACAGACTTAAGGTCGAGGTTGGTGGGGCTGGGACAGTGGCCCAGGCGGGGGTGGTGGTGCCGCGGCTTTTGGCCGATCGGCTCGGGCTGACCGGGGCAGATCCCCGCCGGCTGGCGGAGCGACGTGCTGGTCACCATCGACGGCGCGGGCGCCTCCCACGACGTGATCGACCACCTCACCGGCCTGAATACCGCCGCGGCGCACGGGAAACGGGCCCAGCGGGTGGAGTACTCGATCGGCTGGCCGGTCGACGAGCGGACCCTGGCAGGGATCGAGCAGCTACGCGAAGGCGACCGGGGCGACGCGCTCGACACCGACGGCGAGCTCGACCCGCAGGCCCGGGTCGCGGACCTGACCGGGATCCTGCGGCACGGCCCAGGCGAGGACCGACTGGCCGGCTGGCCCACCGACCTGCGAGTGATCGCCCGACGCACCCCACACCCCGCGAACAAGCCCGCCAAGCTCGGAGAACACCCGAACTTCGAGTACGGCGCGTTGGTCACCAACACCCCCAACGGACAGGTCCAGTTCCTCGACGCCCGCCACCGCACCCAGGCCCACGTCGAAGACCGGAGAAAGCAGATCAAGGCCCGCGGCGCCCGGAACCCGCCCTCGATCGACTACGACCGCAACGCTGCCTGGCTGCAGCTGGCCGTGAGCCTGACCGCCTGGCTACGCCACATCGCCCTGGACGACACGTCGGAAGGAAGGCGTTTCGAGGTGACCAAGCCGACAAAGGGCAGCCGAATCACCGGCGTCGCCCGGGACAAGCTCGCCTCCGAGCTGATGAAGAAGTACGAGAAGGGCGGCAGCATTCGGGCGCTCGCGGAGTCGACTGGGCGGTCTTACGGCTTCGTGCACCGAGTGCTCTCCGAGTCCGGTGTGACGCTGCGTGGCCGCGGCGGCGCCACCCGTACGAAGAAGAAGTAGACTCGCTGACCCTCAGCGACCGCGGTTGTTATACCCGCAGCGGGGATGAGCGACCCCGCTGTCTCACTGGCCGCATCGCAACCGCAGGCCCCTGACACCAGCAACGGTGACAAAAAAAAGGGGACCCAGTCGAGGGTGAACACCGCAGCCATTGCACCAGGTCGGTATTAGCGCCGTAGCCGGAGTCCACCCCGACCGCGGTGCGCGCCTGTCAAGGGACAGCCGGAAATCACCCTCAGCCGATGACCCGTACCTCGTCGCCGACGTGCAGGGTGTCATAGAGGGTTTGCGCCGCGCAGTGCGTGAGGTGCACGCAACCGTATCCGTTGCACCCAGATCCTAGATGCGCCACCGGTGCACTACCGAACCTGACCGTCGTCGGCAGCGGCACCGTCCACCACGTCGCTTCTGACCGCCGCCTCACCCACGGCGTACACATCACCTACCAGGCATTACTCCGGCAGAGTTGCTGACCGGTACGTGCCGATGAAAAGGAAAAGTCGGCAGCGAGACGTGAGCAACCCGATCGGCCTGTTGCACGGCACTGTGCCCGCTTGGGCACGAGATGCGCACGTGCTCGACGAACCCGTCGGTGCTGTCCAGATACAACCTATCCTCGACGAAGGCCGGCCGAGCGCAGGTTGGACAACACACAATGTCGCTCATGGCCGAGAGGAACGAGGTCACACCAGTGACGGATATACAGACTCCCCCATCGCGCCGAGTTGGGCGGTCGGCCCGCACCTCCCCCGGGCGGCCGACCGCCCAACCCTCCCCTGCTCCTGACGGGGCGCATCCTCGCACAGAGATCCAACCGCGTAAGCGGGGCAAACGCATCTGAATATGCGCATCTGCGGAGCGCAGGGATCATGCCTTCGTTGCCTGAGTCCGAACTTTTTCTGTACGGGTTTTTACGGTTTCAAGCCGGAGTGAGTCGGCTGACGTGCAGTTCAATGAGGTTGATGACGTACCGGGCGCCCTTGACATCGCCGGGTACGACCAGCCGGGGACGGCTCAGCGGCTTGCCGTCCTCGCTGACCGCAACCAGGACATCCTTGTTGGCGAAGTCCGGGGAGATTTCCCCATAGGAAACCACAGCTTGATAACCGTCGACACCCACCGCGAGGACCGCAAAGGACAACAAGTCGTGTTTCTTGTCCTGAGTGGCCAGCGCGGTAGGCGGGATCAGCTGCGCGAGCGGCACACCCACCTCGGTGTGGTGTTCGGTCCCTTTGTCGTTCTGGAACTCAACCTGCACCGCGTGCATCGCCATCCCGTGAAGCTGGTCGATCGTGACCGGGGACGGCTGCTTGAGCGCACCCGTGACCAGCACCGTTCCCGGAGGAGAAACCGGGCGCGCTGGCGTTGTGGTGAGTGCCGCGCCCGTCGGTGCAGTCGCCGTAGACCCACAACCCGACACTGGAGCCAACGCCAGAGTCGCCGTCACGGCCAGGAGAATCCACCGTCGACATTTCAGGATCCGCAATGTCGGCATGTACACAGGATATTCTCCGCAGGGGCCCCGGTGACCGCCGTGGGTCTGTCGTGTGACCGACGACGGGCTCGGGCAGGGTGGGAAGATGCCTCCTCGCCGTGCCCGAGCGTCAGTATCGACGTCTGGGTTCGCAGGATTTCAGTTCCCGCTGGAGATGATCACGGTGGCGGTGCGACCTTGGGGCCTCGGCGGGGGGAACGCGGCTGGCACGCAAGCCGAACACCACGTTGTCGAGGGCGCTGAGGTGGGCGAAGAGCTGACGCCGACGATCACGGAGAGCCTTCGTGACCAGCCACAATCATAGTCCGAAGGACCACTAGCGCGTCCCTGCGGGAGCCCCATGTCACCCTCCAGCAAGTGGAAGCTAATAACGGGACACCGACACTTTCGTCGGGTGTGACGGCTGAACCCGAACACGTACTCCGACGGCCTCACGTCCCCCAGGAGTCGGGATGTGAGCGGGTCGGTGCGCGACGGCAACCTGAGGGGTAGGGGGAGGAAATACAGCGGGGACAGGGTGGGCGGCATGACCGTCTTCACGACTGCCACGAACAGGACAGCGCCGCCGCACGGCACCGATCCTGCTGACCGGCACCGGTCGACGGCGGTGGCGTGGGAACGGGCCCGGGTGCTCGCGCACGCCGCGCCGCAGCCGCTCGCCGCTCGCCGTGTCCCGCTGACCTACGCCGCCGGGCGGACTCTGGCGGAGGAGATCCGCGCCTGTGTGCCGCTTCCAGCCTTCGACACCGCGGCCATGGACGGGTACGCGGTGGCCGGCCGTGGGCCCTGGCAATTGCGGGGGCAGGTCCGGGCGGGGACGGTCTGGAAGGGGGCGCTCGCGTCCGGGGAGGCTGTGGAGATCTCCACCGGGGCGCAGGTGCCTGTGGGCGCGAGCGCGGTCCTTCCGGTGGAACTGGCGGTCCGCGACGGGGCGACCGTGTCCGGCGCCGGGCACTCCGGGGGGCCCCACATCCGCCGGGCGGGCGAGGACGCGCCAGCGGGGGCGCCCCTGGCGCCGACCGGTACCCGGATCGGGCCCGCTCTGCTAGGACTTGCCGCGACCTGCGGGTATGACACTCTGTTGGTCTGTCCGCGGCCGTGGGTGCGGATCCTGGTCACCGGGGAGGAGCTCACGCACAGCGGGATGAGCGGGGCGGGACGGGTGCGGGATGCTCTCGGGCCGCTGCTGCCCACACTGGTGGATGAACTGGGCGGGGAAGTACGCGAGGTCCGGCACCTGCCGGACCACCCGGCGGGCCTTCTAGCCACGGCAATGCACCCGCCGGAGGAAGACGGAATCGCCGAGGTCGTCGTGGTGACCGGTTCGACATCGATCGGCGTCACCGACCGGCTACGGCAGCTGCTCCGAGCCAGCGCTGCACGATGGGTCGTTGACACTGTGGCCTGCCGCCCCGGACACCCCCAGCTGCTGGCCGGCCTGGGAGCCCGGCGTTGGGTCGTGGGCCTGCCGGGCAACCCCTTCGCGGCACTCGCCGCGGCGTACACCCTGCTCGCCCCGCTGCTGGCCGGTCTATCGGGCCGACGGCTGCCGGAACTGCCGCAGGCCCCAGTGACCGGTCACGTACGCCCCGCACCCGGACTCACCCGCCTGATCCCCGTGGCGTGGGAAGGCGGTGTTGCCCGGGTGATCGGCGGACACCGGGCCGCCTTCCTGCGGGGAGCAGCACTCGCCGACGCACTCGCAACCATCCCGCCCTGCTGGGTAGACGGCACACCGGTGCCTCTCCTCCTGACCCGCTGAACAACTCCCCGACCCCGGTAGAGGGAGACGCCGCGGAATCAACTCGACGATTTTGGGTAAAGGCAGGCCGGACGTGGCCTGTCCTCGGGCCGCGCGGCCAGCCTGCCTGACCAGCTCCGCGGCCGGATTAAGAGTTGGCCCGAAGACACGCTCGCGTCACTTCCGGGCCAATGGTGTTCATCGCCGTCAGGGTGCGAGTTTCACGCGTCGAGTGCTGAGGGCCCAGACGGTCGCCAGCCCGTGGTCTCGCCGCACCCACGAGTGCCGCGAGACACCCGCGACTGCGAGCTCCCGAACTCTCCCTGGGCGATGCCGCCGACTTCGCCGGCGGCCCGTTCACGGTCGCGTGCCCCCAGGATTCGGCGTCGGACCGGGTCGCCGAGGCAATCGAACGTGGGCATGAGCCGACTCTTGCACTGCAGCCCTTAAACAGTCAATGCTAAATCCGCATCTGCGGAGCTTAATCCTCGTATTACCAGATGATGCGTAACTATCGATAGTCAAGCTCCGTAACAGCGGATTGCTTATCGACCAGGAGCTTGGCTGCGATCGTCCACCCCTGCGATCTGGCGTAGCTGGGGGGCGTTTGGGCGACACGGGTAAAACCGGCGATGGGATGATCTTCGAGAACTGGGGCCCCACCTTGGTGGCGGTGGGCATGCCGATGGCGGAGCGCAGCCGGCCCACCCTGCGGATCACCAGCTGGTCGAGCATGAGTACCACCAGGACGGACACTCCCCATAGGGGGTAGATCAGCGCGATCACGAGCCCGATCAGCACCAGGGTCCACGGTAGCCGCGGGTCCGCAGGGCGTTTGGGTAGGCCCGCACGCTTGTGTGGGTGGCGGATCCACCACATCACCAGCGACGTGCCGATGCTGACCAGCAGCAGTAGTGCGCCGGTGGTCATGATGATGCGGTCGATCACGCCGAACTCGGTGCCCATGTGGATGTAGACGCCGAACGAAGTGGCCTGGCCGATCGCACCGGAGGAGCTCGAGTCGCTTTGTGCCAGCTTCTTGCCGGTGAACTGGTCGAGGTAAATCGTTTTGTCGGTGTTGATCCGGCCTGGCCAGGGGTTCGCCAGCTGGTAGCTGCCGTAGACCATCTGGCCCTTGGCGTTCTTCTCGTTGATCGGTAGCACGATGTCATAGCCTGGCTGCATCCCCTCCTGCTGCGCGGCGTGGGCGACATCGGTGAGGGAGAACCTCGCCGGCAGGCCGGTAGTGCCATTTCCCGAGGGTGTCGAGGCGGGCACCGGGTCCTGCTGGGTATCCCAGGGGATGTGTCTGCCGAAGCGGTCCAGGTCGCCAGCTTTGGCCAGGGTGGAGGGTGCGTCGATGGAGGGGCCCGGGGTGAGGGTGGTGTTCACCGCGCTTAAGGTGTTGCCCCAGTAGGCCGACCAGGGCATGCCGGTGGTGATGAAGACGAGCACCATAGCCAGGGCGAGGATGCCGCTGGTCGCGTGGATGTCGCGCCACTTCAGCCGGCCCTTCGCGCGGATCCTGGGGGCCATGAGTGTGGTCGCTCAGGTCGGGTGCGCGGTCAGGGTGGCGGTGGTAAGTACCGGCACTGAGGAGAAGAAGTAGCATCGATGCTCGTGGGCGGCAGTGAGGCTATCCATCCATCGGGAGGCATCGTCGGGGGATTTTCCACCGTTCGCTGTCGCGTAGGCGGCGATCAGCCGGGCAGCCCAGTAGCTGAAGGTGTCTGCATGAAAATGGCGATTGAGGATGGTCAGCGGGCGCTGGTGCACGGCGGTGAAGCCAGCGTGCTCCAGCAGCAGCGGTAACACCACCGGCAGGTTCGGATGCGGTGGTGTCCATGCCATGCCGAGACCATGCGCGCGGTAAGCTCCGCTTCACCGCCCGCCCACCACAACGAGCCCCAGTTGGTGGCCACGTTGACGAACCGTCCACCAGGTTTCGTCACGCGTGCGGCCTCGGCCACGGCGGTTTCCACATCCGGCACGTACTCCAGCACCTGGACATAGACCGTGGCGTCGAAGAGGTCATCGGCTGCGGCCACGGCGCGCATGTCCTCCACCCGTACCTGCACCTGAGTCATGTCCTTGCAGTGCGACCGGGCCGCAGTGGGCTGATCAGGACTCATATCGATCCCGATCGCCAGGCCCTGCTCACCCACGGCCGCACCGATTTCACGCAGCAGCAACCCGGACCCGCACCCGGCCTCAAGCACCTGCTCACCCGGAGCAACCGCCAGCGCCTCCAGCACAGCCAGGCGTCGGGCAACCAGATCCCGACTGGCCGCCAAGCGTTGCTGGACTACCGCCAACTCGCCCACAAACTCCATATCTCTCCATAGTTCCCGTCGACCGGCTCACCTCGGCGGATTTTCCCACGGGCGTCGCACACGCACTCGTCGCGTCGCAACCCGGTCCTGCGCCAACGCGCGCTCATCGGAAGAGCGGACGTTGCGCTGGAGCTACACCGCCTCCGGATACCGGCTCACAGGAAGCCAAGTTGATCTCCATCCACCGGCGTCCAGCGCAGAACGAAGATCTGCCACCCATCCCAGCTCATTCATGAGCCAGCGTGGCACCCGTTGTAGGTTCGTGTCTCCATCAGCCTCCACTAGCAACGCCCCCAGCCATCACGGGCCCGTTCCCCTTATCGTCGCCAACACCGCTCGGATCGCCGACCGCCTGAGGTGGACCACGAAGGGGGATTCCGTGCGTTGGGCGTGACCGGCGATGCTCGTCGTGCAAGGGCTCGTGCAATGAACTGCGAGATACCACAGCAACTCATGAGACGGGGGCCAGGCAAAACGGAACGGGGAGACACCAGAGATAGGCATGATCAGTGTTCTCCCGGCCGCTGGAGGCGGGAGCGCAGGTTCGAATCCTGCCGGGGGCGCCACGATTGACCAGCCAGTATGACTGTGAGTGGGCTACCTTGTATGCTGGTGCGCCGGGCAGTGCTCATTCTCTACTCTAGCTCTACTGCGGTGACAGTCGGGGCGCCAGCCGGTTCGGCGTGGCTTCGGCTGACCGGCACGACCGCCCAGCCGTATACCTCGCGACGGCCATGTCAGGTGGCCGGTGCTGGCGCGTCGGCACCTGCCGACCCTAGCCAAGCTGGCTGAACAAGGGCTCACGCAGCGCCTCATCGTGGTGTAGCGGCGCGGCACGCATCGACGTCCAGCGGACGCAAGACATGACAAATACGTTGTACTCGCGGGATGAGCTGGGGGATCCGTCTCCATCCCGGGGTCGAGTCCTGGTACCTCAAGATCTGCGCGACAGATCCAGAGACCGCGGACCTCATCGAGGATGCGATCGACCAGCTCACACACGAAGGCCCCACCGCCGGGCGGCCCCCTCGTCGACCGAGTCCATGGCAGCCGCTAGCACAATATGAAGGAACTCAGACCGCCCTCGACCGGGACCAGAGAGGTGAGGATGCTCTTTGCCTTCGACCCTGCAGGGCAGGCGATCTTCCTCGGCGCCGGCGACAAGGCAGGCAACTGGCAACGCTGGTACAACCGAGCGATTCAACTGGCCGATGAACGCTTCGCTGAGCACCTGATCGCGCTAAAGGAGAATGAGCAATGAGCACGTCGAGTGGAGTGACGTCAAGGCCAAGCGCACTCGATCTTCGCACCGACGTCGAACGCGAAGTCGCCGCTGCCACGGCACGCGAGCGCCGCGACGCTTAGGAGCCGGAATTGAATTAATCATTCACTTGATCGTCGGATGGTGTAATTCCAGTCACCGTGGAAGTCGTGTCGTGTAA
The DNA here is from genome assembly GCA_023252195.1 of Pseudonocardiales bacterium. Taxonomy (GTDB): domain Bacteria; phylum Actinomycetota; class Actinomycetes; order Mycobacteriales; family Pseudonocardiaceae. The sequence continues at coordinate 36 of JAHEXI010000034.1, read as the reverse complement.
TGGGTATGGATTGCTTCTGCTGGTCTGTGAGTTTGA